>NZ_OY761461.1:3727551-4970069 GCF_963664555.1 Labilibaculum sp.
TACCAATAGCAAATGCCCAGGTCTGTTTTAAAGGTAAAACCCTGGACCAAGATAACTTTTCTGCTTCTTTTGGCTGATTACTATCCTCAGGCTTACAATCATGTAAAATATATGCCAACTCTTCCTTTGAAACCTTAGGATGCTCCTCTGGTCGTTTGTAAATTTTAAGCCATAAAACAACCCAAATCGCACTAAATGCTCCTGTAACAAGAAATGCAAACTGCCAATTATCACCATTTGCAGCAACAACCAATGGAATAATAGCTGGTGCCAATACTGCTCCAACATTCGATCCTGCATTAAAGATACCGGTAGCAAAGGCTCTGTCTTTTTTAGGAAACCATTCTGCTACTGTTTTTACCGCTGCAGGAAAGTTACCAGCCTCACCAATTCCAAGACCAAATCGTGCACTAATAAATCCGACCAATGCAAAAGCAGGACGAACTGCAGCATGTAATGCTCCAAAAATACTCCAGATAGCAATAGACAAAGTATACCCTATTCTAGTTCCAAACCGGTCAATTAAGCCTCCCATACTTATCATGCCAATTGCATAAGCAGCCTTAAAAGCCATATTAATATAACCGTAATCTGTATTTGTCCAACTAAACCGTTCCATTAAGGTTGGTCCTAATACTCCCATAATACTACGATCCATGTAATTAATCGTAGTGGCAAAAAAGAGCATTGCCAGAATTCTATACCGATAGCTTCCTGCTGGTTTTTCCATAGTTATTTTACTAATATTAATTCAATACGAAAAGTAATTTTCATTTATACTTTAGGCTCTTAATGATATCAAGAACCTTACCTGAAGCCTCTTGTGCGGGCTGATAATCAGAATGATCCACCCCCATTACAGCCTATTTTATTGAAACCATAACCGGAGAACTTAATTCTTCAGCTTGAGTCTTCATCAAATCCTCAAAATTTTTCTGTTCTGCCCATTTTATGTTTTCTTGTTCCCATACAGCAAAAAAGTAATGAGTGGCTGTCTGATTATTTTTAATCTTCTGAGTTACGAAATGTGTTTGCCCCACAGGTTGATTCCAGCGACTCCCCTTTACTATTTCTTCACTCAAAACGGGAGCATCACCTTCGCGTACTTTTTCATCTGATTTTAATAAAATTCCCATTCCTAAATAATCTTCATGCATGGATTGAATGTCATGAGTGGCAACAGCTGAAAATTCGCTATTCGCTGAAAATGAGAATGGCTTGTTGTTCTTTAAATAACTGGTTACAATCCCCACTGCCAATTCTGCTTCATCATCCAATCCTTTCACCAGCACATCACTCTGAAACCAATATTTACCAGCCCATACACTTATTTTTTCCTGAGCATCCAATTTCACACCATCAACAAGCCAACCTTTCAAATTTAACTCGAAAACGGACCGTACAGGACCACGAGTTATCAATTGAAACTCAAAAGAATCCACTGAACCCAAGCGATACAAAGAATCTTTATGGAATAAAGCCAATCCTCCGGCACCCAATGACGGACCAACGTGCAATACGTCCATTCCCCAATCAGAAAGTTCGTGATACGACCCACTTTCCTGGGTTCCAATCTTATCCATAATCATTTCAGGAGCCAGTTTTCCGAATAAATCTTTGGCATTTCTACAATCAAAATAGTTTCGGAATCCCATAATGTCATTTTCCCAACTTACACTCTCTGCCTGATAAATTACAGGCAGCCCCATAAATCCTTTGGGTGATAAAGCATAATCTGTTCCTTCAAATCCCTCTTCGATTGAACCGACACCCAATCTAACATTCGTGCGCATCTGATATTTCGGCGCTTTTTCCGGCAACATGAAATTGACTCTTACTTTTTTAACTTCGCCTGCCTCAAAATCACAAACCAAAGCCAGTTCATCCCACTTTCCATCCTGATCAATATCATCAATCTGGCAAGGTATTGTATTTCCTTCTTCATCGGTAACAACCGGCAATTTAGCCTCTGGTATTTCTCCAACTAATTTCTTTACATCTGCCCTGTTAACAACAACAGGTGCATCTTTACGAGCCTGTGCCATTTCATTCTTTAACTCAAGCACAGGAGACGAGCTGCATGCACTTAAAATCACAGCCGTTACAGCGGCAAAAAAACAAGATTTTATCATACTAAGTATTTTATTTTCTGAAACACAAATGTATTTGATGTAATAAAAAAGGAATATAAAGAGTATGAATGCGCTCCTCATCCCTTCCTTTACAACTTACTATTCTTCATTCGAAGGCTTGCCAATGGTTGCCAAAATACCACCATCAACGTAAACCACATGTCCGTTTACAAAATCGGATGCCTTTGATGCAAGGAATACTGCTGTACCTCCCAAATCTTCAGGATCTCCCCAACGTGCAGCAGGTGTTCTGCTAATAATGAACTCGTTAAAAGGATGACCGTCTTCGCGGATGGCGGCTGTTTGTGAGGTTGCAAAATATCCAGGTCCGATTCCATTGGTCTGAATACCATATTTTGCCCACTCGGTAGCCATGTTTTTAGTCAGCATTTTTAAACCGCCTTTTGCCGATGCATAAGCACAAACGTCGTTGCGTCCCAGCTCACTCATCATCGAACAGATGTTGATGATTTTTCCTTCGCGGCGTTCAATCATTTTTCGTCCAACATATTTGCCCATGATGAAAGGACCTACCAAATCGATATCAATTACCTTGCGGTAATCTTTCACTTCCATATCCTGCATTGGCACCCGCATGATAATACCTGCATTGTTTACCAAAATTCCAATCGGTCCGACTTCTGCCTCTATCTGGTCAACACCCGCAATTACTCCGGCCTCATCTGTTACATCGAAAATGTAACCTTTACAATCAATGCCTTTTTTTGCGTAATCGGCGATTCCGCGATCCAGATTTTCTTTCGAAATATCATTTACTACAATCTGAGCGCCTGCTTCGGCCAATGCTGTTGCGATAGCCATTCCAATACCATGAGTAGCTCCGGTTACCAAAGCAACCTTGCCGTCCAACTTAAATAAATCCAAAATCATAACTTATATTTTACAATGATACACAACAAACTAATTCATACTAACGCAATTCATCCGGCTGACAAACATCCATATCACCGTAATTCAGATTTTCGCCGCCCATTCCCCAAATAAATGTGTAGTTACTTGTTCCTGCTGCCGAGTGAATCGACCAGGTAGGTGAAAAAACAGCTTCTTCATTGGCCATCCAGATGTGACGGGTTTCTTTCGGATCGCCCATAAAATGACAAATAGCCTGTCCTTTGGGAACTTCAAAATAGAAGTACGCTTCCATTCTTCGGCTGTGTGTATGGGCAGGCATGGTGTTCCAAACACTTCCGGGATGCAGCTCAGTCATTCCCATTTGCAGCTGATTGGTCTTGATGGTATCCGAAACAATCAATTTGCGCAATGTTCTGCGGTTTGAATTTTCAGGCTCACCCAACTCAACAACAATAGCATCTTCGTGTCCGATTTTTACATTTGGAAAAACCTCGTGGGCAGGAGCCGAGTTTAAATAAAAATGGGCAGGTGAAGCAGCATCCGCACTGGCAAAAACGATTTCCTTATTGCCTTTTCCAACATAAAGGGCCTCTTTGTAGTCCAGCTCATAAACTGCACCGTCAACACTTACGCTGCCTTTTCCGCCAACATTCACAACACCCAATTCTCTTCTCTCCAAAAAATAGTCCGCTTTTAATGGATCGATTGCTTCCAATGTCAATGCTTCTTTTACCGGAACGGCTCCGCCTACAATAATCCTGTCGTACTGAGAGTAGGTCAGATGAATGCTTCCTTCTTCCATTAAATTCTGAACCAAATACTCATCCCGTAATCGGGTTGTATCGTAACTCTTTGCATCTGCAGGATGTGTTGCATATCTTTCTTCGTATTTCAATCCCATGATATCTGTGTTTATAAATTTTATTTCTTCAGTTTTGACAACTTAAATTCTCAAGTATTTTTCAACTTGTTCGTTACAAAGAAATAAAATGTTATCGATCTGCGCAATCGATTGTCCGTTTTTTTATTTTCCACAAGCATAAACCGCATCAAAAATAGAAAGTAAAACTACATACAGCACTACTAAACAGAAGCTTTTGCACCTAAAACATAAAAACACTAAACGATATATTAATGCAACTAAACATCCTTTATTGCACTTTTCCGCATTCATTTATAAAAATAATATGCATCTTTGTAATGGATTAACTACTGCACAACATTACGATGAAAAAAGAGAGTAACATTACCATTCACGACATAGCCAAAGCATTAAACATCTCAGGATCTACAGTCTCCAGAGCTTTAAACGACAATTCGAGAATTAGTGACAAAACAAAAAAAGCTGTTCGCAGCATGGCTAAAAAGCTAGGTTACCAGCCAAATGCCTTAGCCTCTAACCTGCGCACAAGTTGCACAAATACCATTGGTGTCATTATTCCAAGAATAAGCCGGTACTTCTTTTCTTCGGCAATTACAGGTATCGAGGAACTGGCCAGAACAAAAGGTTATAATGTTATCATCTGTCAATCAAACGATCAGGAAGCAAGAGAGTCCGACTGTGTTCAAACACTATTTGCCAGTCGTGTTGACGGAGTTATTTCATCGATAGCGATCAATACTAAAAACTACGACCATTATAAAACCTTCACCAACAGAGGTATTCCGCTGGTATTTTTCGATAGGGTTTGTGACGAATTGGAAACAAGCCAGGTAGTCGTTGATGATTTTAAAGGTGGTTTTTTAGCTGCCGAACATCTTATTTCGAAAGGATGCAAACGAATTGCACACATCAGCGGACCGCAGCATTTAAACATTTACATTAACCGTTTGCAAGGCTATTTAAAAGCTCTCCGCAAACACAGTATCAAAATCGAAGAGGAACTTATCATTGAAAGCCCGTTAACCAGAGAGGACGGAATGGCATGTGCAAAAAAACTATTGGAATCACCCAATCCTCCTGATGCTATATTTGCGGCCAACGATACTTCTGCTCTAAGTATCATTCTTTATGCGAAAGAAAACGGCATTCGAATTCCAGAAGACCTGGCAATTGTCGGATTCAGCAATGAACCATTCTCTGAATACCTAAACCCATCGCTCACAACAATAGAGCAATCTGGTTTTGATGTTGGCACAAAAGCAACCGAACTTTTACTTGATATCATCACCAACAAAACCGGAAATTATCAGGAAACAATTGTATTGCCTGTAAAACTGATTGAGAGAGAATCGAGTAACAGAATATAGATAAACAGGCATGCTTTTAAATAAGAGACTCTAACCTAAAGTATGGGATACGACTACAAACACTGGAACCTACAAAAAAGTTTTATCCCAACTCTTTAATCTTCTCTTCATATCGCATACACTCTTTCTTAGCATCTGCAAAATTACCATTGAGTTTATCACATGAATCATTGGCAGCTTTCCAGCTATTCTTAGGGTAATCATGCATGCATTCATAATTAAATAACACTTTTTCTTTTTCAGACAATTGCTTAGTGAGATGCTAACGTGTCCGTTTTTTGTTCGGATTTCCAATATGAGTTCATTTTTGGCTTTTTCCATCGGACATTTGGAGTTCTACCGAAAAAAAAAGTCCGGAAATTAGAAAGTGCAGGGACATATTCATTTGTCGCATCTAATCTCTATCTTCGCAGGCCTGATTTTGTTACAGAATTCCGGGAATCCGCAATCGCATTCTACCAAAGTATTTTAAATAATGGTATAACCTGACGGACAAATATCCGTAATTGCACTTGTTCCTATCCGAAACAAAAGGATCAATTCTATAATTGGCAAAAAGAATGAGACTTATTGCCAATTGTAAATCAACATACTAAGACATATTGACAAATGAATTTTGAGGAGAAAAAATATAAGATTAAAAGATATGATTTATCCGAAGATAAATCATTAAAGGCCTGGAGTGCAGCAGACGAATATCTTTTGCAAGCGTTTACTGATTTGGAAAAAAAACCAAATAATTTGGGTATTTATGGTGACAGATTTGGTTTTTTGAGTTGCTATTTACATTCATTTACCCCTACAATTGTATTTACTCAAAAAAGCCAGCAAAAAGCCATTGATGCCAATTTGAAAGCACACAATGCTCCGATGCTTCATTTTTCAGATCCGCTTTCCCCTATTGAAAACAAACTGGATTTCGCTCTGGTAAATGTGCCTAAATCTTTAGAGCTTTTTCAGCTTTTTCTTGAACAGATTGCAGGCAATTCGAGTGAAGATATTACCGTAATCTGTGCATTCATGACCCGCCATTTTAGTCCTAAATTATTACAAATAGCACAGGAATATTTCGATGTAACGGAACAAAGCAGAGCGGTAAAAAAAGCACGTCTATTAGTGCTTACTAAAAAGAAAAGCATCATTAAAAAAGAGCTCATCACCTCACTAAATTACAACAACCAAGACTACAAACAGTATTGGGGAGTGTTTTCGGCACAACATATTGATTATGCCACACAGTTTTTTTTGGAACATCTTGAAATAGATGATAATGATCAATGTATTTTGGATTTAGCCTCTGGAAATGGAATTATTGGCAATGAAATATTCAAAGAATTGCCTGATGCTGAAATCCATTTAATGGATGATTCTTACCTGGCTGTTGCTTCAGCAAAATTAAATATTCAAGGAGAAAATATACATCATCATTTTAATAATGAGCTAACCATTTTTGATGATAACACCTTTGATTTAATCGTAACAAATCCACCCTTTCATTTCGAATTTGAGATAAACATCCAAATTCCCCTTCATCTCTTTAAAGGATGTTTCCGCTGTCTGAAAAAAGGTGGAAACCTTCAGATTGTCGCGAATAAACATTTAAATTACAAAGTACATTTGGAGCCTTTGTTCTCTTCGGTTCAGGTTATAGCAGAAGACAATAAATTTATTGTCTATAAATGCATTAAGTAATTATACCTAAGAAGCACAACAATAGATTCTTAGGTTTGAGATGTGGGATATCAGACTGATTTACAATACATTTATTTTCTAAGCTTCTTACTCCACCAACAAAATAAAAGCCCGACCAATACAAGCCGGGCTTCCTTTTTTCATCCTGAAAGGAAAATTTACGGGTTACACTTCAATAAAACCAAACCCATTTGTTCCATTAATGCTGATGATGTCCTTCGTCACTTTTCATCTCAGCATTCGTCCGATCGTATTTACAACATCCCGGCAATTTATTGTAAATCTCATCTTTAGCCTTATGCATTTCCGTATCATGACCTGCATTGGCAATGCCCATATGTATTTTGTGAATGTCTGTTTTGGTTGTATCAAAAGCAACCTCAATTATTTTCGTTTCCTTGTTCCAATCTGCCAGTGTTACACCATCCACCGCTAAAGCCGCTTTTTCGATTCGGTTTTCGCACATTCCACAATTACCAAATACCTTAAATTTTTTACTTGTTTGCTGAGCAGATAAACTAAGCCCACTCACTAAAAACAATCCGATTAATCCTATTAGTTTTAATTTCATAATATTTACTTTTTTTATTAACTATTTGTTTAAACTGCATTATTAAAAAGAGATATTCCTCTCCTCTTAAAAAAATTACTTAATAATTTCTTTCACTTCTCCGCATCCGAGCATCATATCTCCAAAATAAGGGTTTTGTATTTCCTCTGAATTGCTGAACCAGTAAGCTCCTTTATCATCATCAGCCATGGGGCAAAATTGATAGTAAGTTGTTACTTTATCCAAACCAAAAGATTTTATACTTTTATACAAAGCCTGGTTAAATGGGGCAAAAGCAGTTCTTTGCGCATCAATATCTTTACTGGCAGCAATCGCTTTCAAGCTGACCTCAAGTACATTTAAATTGGTCATCCACTCCATATGTTTATCTCCTTTTAACAGCTCCATGTCAATAGTACTCAGTTTTGACAGTAAGGATTCCGTGGCAGGCTTAACCAAAGATGGGTTGGAGGTAACAAAAGCTTTTGTGAGCAACAAATATTCGTTATAAAAACCTGTTAATTGCTTTTTAAATTTTTCATCCACCACAGTGCCTTCCATTTTTTGCATCGAATTACCGACATCCATGTCTCCGTGATTGTGACCCATTGAGACTTTTCCTCCTTCAGGATTCATCATACTTGGAAGCCCAATTAGCTGAGCGGCAGCATCAATTTTAAAGACTCCGTTTATTGCAATTTCTTCATTCTCTTTCAAGCCCTCACTCACAACAAAAAATGCGCCTGCTTCGGATCCTAAAACTATTTCCCGATACAAAAATGACGGGGTTTCCCGATTCGGAACTTTTACATACACAACAGATCTTTTTCCTGTCCAAAGCACTGCGGATTTCGGAATCAGTATTTTATTCAATCCTTTCTCAGTTTTAGATTTCAAAATCCCGTTCACAAACATTTCCGGTTTAAGCTGCTGATTTTTATTTAAAACCTCTGCTCTCACTTTTGCTACTCTGGTATTGCCGTCAATAAACGGATCGATAAAAGTCACCTTAGCTTCATAATTCTTACCTGGCATCGCCTGCACTGTAAACTCAAGCTTATCATTCACTTTTATCCAGGGCAAATCACTTTCATACGCATCCAGCATCACCCAAAGTTTCGATAAATCAACTACTTCGAACAACTTGGTTCCTTCTTTTATATAGTCGCCAATGGCAACATTCCGCACAGTAACGGTTCCCGAAATTGGAGACAACACGTCAAAATACAGCATTGGTTCTCCTTTTGTTTCAATCTCCTCAATTTGCTTGTCGGTAAGATCCCATAATTTCAATTTCCCTTTAGATGCGAGATATAAGGACGGACGTGATGATTTAAAACTAATTGCCTCCAACAATTCTCGCTGCGCTGTTACCAGGTCTGGAGAATAAATAGTAGCCAGTTTGTCGCCTTTACGAACTGTTTGTCCTGTGAAGTTGACAAATAGCTTCTCTATTCTCCCTCCAAAACGAGCCGTCAATTCCGATATATTTCTTTCATCTGCATGAATTTTCCCCTGCATACGAACCGATTTTTCAGGAACACCTAACTGAACCTTCATCGTTTGAATCGCCGCCAATTTAGCCGCAGATTCTGTCATCACAATTTCATTTGGACTCACATCATCTCCTGCCGATTGCCTATTGATAAGAGGAATTAAATCCATTGCACATATCGGACATTTTCCTGGCTTATCCTGTTTTATTTGCGGATGCATGGAACAGGTCCAGGTAGTTGGATCTTCAGATTCATGATTGTGCCCTTCGTGCCCTTCAACAGCATTTGTACCTGTAACTGTTTTATCTGATGATCCGGAAAATATCAGTCCGAGTAAAACTCCAATTACCAAAACCGAAATTACCAATTTGTAGTTCTCTTTTATATTGTTGATTATTTTTTTCATATGCTTATAATTTGTCTTTTAGCTGCCATATGGAACTTACCATGCTGAACCAATCATTTCCCTGCATTTCAAAATTGCTTTGGCATGGACGTTTCATGTGTTCATAATTTGTTTTCATTTGTCACATGGAACTCGCCAAATAGTTATTCTACTTTATGAGTACTTTTTCTTATGGCTCGTTTCATAACAGAACTGTTTATTTACCCATTAAGTAGTTGATAAATGCTATTGCCGCCTGTTTGTCTGCTCTGGCTTTTTCCAATTCCAAGTTGTATTTCAGAACTTTTCTTTCCATTCTTAAAATCTCCTCAAAATTCTTATTCCCTGTGGCATAATCAGTTTCCAACAGATTTAACGATTTATTAGCCAATTCTAATTGGGAGATGTACAAAGCAATTCTTCTATGTCCGTCTTTATAATCTTTCCATGAATTTTCGAATATGGATTCCAACATGTTTTGTGTATTGGCTTTGTCCATCTCTTTGGCTGTTTCGAGCAAAACAACTTCATTAATCATTGCTTTGTATTTGTTCCGGTAAAGAGGAATTGTGATCCCAACCTTTGGGAAAACAAAAGCATCTTTTCCTGCCAGATTGTTATCTCCCTTCCCAACAATAGTATACTCAAATCCTAAATTAAAATCAGGCTTGCCTTGTTTGTTTGCCAGTATTTTTCGGTATTTCAACGACTCCTGCTGAAGCGCTATTCCCAGCAACTTGTGATTGTTGCTTCTCACAGAATCCAACAAGGCCTCTTTTGCAAAACGAATATCGTCTTCCCACAGAACATCCGGAGTATCTACCTCATTGGATGGATCAGTATTCAGCAGTTTGTTGAAAGAAAACTCCAATGCCTCCTGCTTATCGGTTAAAAGAGCCAATTGATTTTGCAAATCGCCAATTTCCATTTCTATTCGATACCCATCAACAGCTGAAACCAAACCAGCCTCTACCTTTACAGCTGCCAGCTTTTTAAATACACTCAGAATTTCAAAGTTCTGATTGGTTATTGCAATGGCCTTCTTATTAAAATAGATGTTGTAATAGTTTGCACTGATATCACTGAATAATTTTGATTTGGTATCCAGAAAAACTTCATACTTAGCCTTAGCGTTCTGAATCGCTATATTTTCCTTTGCTTTAAGAGTTCCAAACCAAGGAAACATCTGCGAAAGCGAAAATTTAAATTCCTGAGGCCCCATTCTTGTTTCAACAGGTTCTATAAAATAAGCAAATGCCAACTGGGGATCCGGCAGTGCTTTCACCTGAGGAGCAAGCTCAAGTGCTGCCATATACTCCTTAAAGCGGGCCTTCAGTCCCGGATTATTTTCTGCTCCCATTTTCAGATAAGCTGACAGTTCCTGCTGACCAAAGGCAACAGAAGATGTCAAAAGAAACAGGACTGTGATAATTCTATTTATTTTTCTCATGATTCTATCCCTTTAGTTTTTTTAACTCCTTGGTAACTTTAGCTTCCTGCCACATGCTGTACAGAACCGGAACAACAAACATCGTCAGCACCTCAATGGTCATTCCTCCGAACAGTGGAATTGCCATCGGCACCATAATATCGGAACCTTTTCCTGTTGATGTTAAAATTGGAATCAGGGCAATAATGGTTGTTGCTGTTGTCATAACTGCAGGACGAACCCGTTTTGAACCCGCTTCCAAAACCAAAGCACGAACCTCTTTTGCTGTTTTAGGACTCCTTTTTTCCTGCAGCTGTTTGATGTAGGTACTAATCAAAACGCCATCATCAGTGGCGACACCAAACAGAGCAATAAAACCTACCCAGACTGCCACACTCAGATTTATGGTGTGAACCTGAAACAAATCCCTTAAGTGAATGCCGCCTAACTCTCCGTTCAGGAACCAAGGCTGACCATACAACCAAAGCATAATAAATCCGCCTGACAAGGCTACAATTATCCCAGTAAATATGAACGTTGTTGATACAACAGATTTAAACTGGAAATAAAGAATCAGAAAAATGATCAGTAATGAAATTGGCACAACAATCATCAATCGTTTCGTTGCGCGAATCTGATTCTCATAGTTTCCGGTAAAAACGTAGCTGACACCTGCAGGCAGATTAAATTCTCCTTCGGATATCTTTTCTTTTAGGTAATCCTGTGCATTCTCAACCACATCCACCTCTGCGAATCCCTCTTTTTTATCAAAAATTACATATCCTACCAGAAAGGTATTTTCACTTTTAATCAACTGAGGCCCCCGGATGTAATGAATGTTTACCAAATCGCCTAACGGAATTTGAGCGCCATTCGATGCCGGAATCAATATCTTCTTTATATCTTCAGGATTGTCGCGAAATTCCCGCGCATACCGCAAGCGAACAGGGAATCGTTCTCTTCCCTCCACTGTTGTTGTCAATTGCATTCCTCCAATAGCACTGCTGATTACCGATTGCAGATTTTTAACAGAAATGCCGTATCGTGAAATCGCATCCCGGTCAATTTCGAGCTCCAGATAAGGTTTCCCCACCACCCGATCGGCAAAAACAGACATGGCCTGTACTCCTTTCACTTGTTTCAGATGTTTTTCAATCTCGCATCCAACCTTTTCTATTGACTCCAGATCGGGACCGAAAACCTTGATTCCCATGGGTGCCCTCATTCCGGTTTGCAGCATCACCAAACGTGTTTGAATTGGCTGCAGTTTTGGGGCAGAGGTTAATCCTGGAATTGATGATTGACTGATGATTTGATCCCAAATATCATCCGGCGATTTTATTTCTTTGCGCCATTGACGGAAATACTCTCCATTGTTGTCTTCTATCAGATTTTCTTTCCCGATTAAACGAAACCCCTCTTCCCTGGGATTGTATGTAGAGCCATCCTTCAACACAAACGCATCTTTCCTGTTTACTTTAAACCGCATTCTGTGTCCGGATTCATCCAGCATATACTCCGACTTGTAATTGATCAAATTTTCGAACATTGAAGTAGGTGCCGGATCGAGAGCAGAATTTACACGTCCCCATTTTCCAACTACGCTTTCCACCTCAGGAATCGAATTGATCTTTTTATCCAAAACGGCAATCACATCAAGATTTTCCTGTATTCCGGAATGTGGCATTGTTGTTGGCATAAACAAGAATGATCCTTCATCAAGCGAAGGCATAAATTCCTTACCAATTCCCGGAATGGCAGCATCCAGTTTTTTATAAACACCGGTATTTTGAACAAAATCAGGCATAAAACCAAACAGTTTGTCAAATCCCTGCCATATTGAAATTCCAAATACCACAAACAGGATGGGAACCGATAAAAATTTCCATTTGTTGTTTAAACACCATTTCAGAATTTTCGCATAAAAAAACACGACTGATGATAAGGCACCTAAAACGACACTTACAATTGCAATTACGAACAAGAAGTTAGCAAACAGGCTGTTCTCTGCTCCCAAAGGCAACCATGCCTTGGTCAGGAAGAATACAACTACCACAATTGTGATGGCAATATTTATTAAATTCACCCACGACTTTTTGGCCTCTTTCCATTTATCGGCAAACAAACCATTTAAGCCATATGCAACCAAAGCCATTGCGATATATTTCCCTGAAACAACCGACAAAACAATGCCTGCCAAAATTATCAGGCTGTTCCAGATTTTAGAGTATTTGTTTTTGTCGAAACGAATTGAAAACACCAGATGGGCCAATGTTGGAATGATAATTAAACCTATCAACAAGGCGGCCAACATGGTAAAGGTTTTGGTATATGCCAGTGGTTTAAAAAGTTTCCCTTCTGCGGCCTCCATGGCAAACACGGGCAAAAAGCTTATGACAGTAGTTGCCAAAGCTGTTACAACCGCCCCTGCAACCTCAGTTGTAGCAGTATAAACAATTTCCAAGAGTTTTTTTCCTTTGGCTCCAATATTTTCAACTGCATCGGCATGCCTGATGATGTTTTCGGTAAAAACAATCCCCACATCAACCATGACTCCAATTGCAATTGCAATACCCGATAGAGCAACGATATTCGCATCGACTCCAAACTGACGCATGGCAATAAAGGTGATTAATACTCCAAGGGGCAGCAAACTTGATATTAGAAAAGAAGCCCTGAGATTTAGCACTAACACAATAATTACTAAAATACTGATCAAAAGTTCCAGGGAAATCGCTTCCTCGAGTGTTCCAAGGGTTTCTTTTATCAATCCTGTTCTATCATAAAAAGGAACGATTGTTACTTTTGACAGTGTACCATCTGCCAATATTTTTGACGGCAATCCTGGTTGTATTTCAGCAATTTTATCTTTTAAATTTTCGATCGTATGCAAAGGGTTAGCTCCATACCGTGCTACCACAACACCACCAACAGCTTCTGCTCCTCCTTTATCCAAACCACCACGACGGGTAGCCGGACCAAAATTCACCTTCGCAACATCCTTTATTCGGATGGGGATATTATTTCGGACAACAACAACGCTTTTTTCAATGTCTTCCAGACTTTTGATATAGCCTAAAGCCCTTATTAAATATTCTACTTTATTGAACTCAATGGTACGGGCTCCAATATCCAGATTGCTGTTCTTAACCGCAGCCATTACCTGACTGATATTTACCCCATTCGCCTTCATTGCATCCGGATCAATATCAATCTGATACTCCTTCACAAAACCTCCGATGGAAGCGACTTCAGCTACTCCTTTGGCCGAAGTCAATGAATAACGAACGTAAAAATCCTGAATGGTTCTCAACTCATGCGGATCCCAACCTCCGGCCGGGTTTCCATCTTTATCTCTTCCTTCTAATGTATACCAGTAAATTTGCCCAAGAGCCGTTGCATCGGGCCCTAAAGCAGGAGAAACATCCTCTGGAAGGATTCCGGAAGGAAGAGAGTTTAATTTTTCGAGAATTCGGGTACGGCTCCAATAAAACTCTATATCCTCATCGAAAATAATATAGATACTTGAAACACCGAAAATAGAATTGCTTCGAATTGTTTTAACGCCTGGAATTCCCAAAAGGGATGTTGTTAACGGATAAGAAATCTGATCTTCAATATCCTGAGGTGACCGACCCGGCCATTCCGTATAGACAATTTGTTGATTTTCTCCAATATCAGGAATTGCATCAACGGGTACAGGATCACTTGGCAAAATGCCGGTATCCCAACCAAAGGGAGAGTTAATAATTCCCCAGCTAACCATTACGATTAGCACCAAAAATGTAACCAGTTTATTCTCAAGGAAGAAACGAATAAGCTTATTAAGCATAACTATTATATTATGATTTGTTTTAAACCTTTAAAATTACGGAAACGCAAGAAACTACAAGACATAGTAATTTCAACGAATCTTATAAAGATAAGTTCTAAATCATAATCTATAATTCTGTAAACGAGAAAGTACAGTTTGGATTTTGGGTGGAGGAACAATATAGGCCAGGAAATTATTTCCGGCTTTAAGAGGTACTTCTACCTTAATAAGTTCAATTAAAACCGGCAATACAATTTCCAATTGCTCGAAATCAAAAGAATAAGAAGAAATTGAAAAATCATTTTCAATTTTCACGGTGAAAACTTCATCATGGCAACAGCCTTGCGGAATTTCGCAACAAGCTTTTGTTGCTGATAAAAAAGACACATCTTTTACATTACCTCCACAATAATGTGTGGAAATAGTAATACCTGTTGTAACAACAAATATAACCAAGGCTAATAGTAAATGACTGATTTTTTTTAGCATTACTGATGATTTACAAGACAAATATAAGTCCTATTTACACAACACATGTGTACAATTCCCAAAAAAATGTGCACTTTTTAGAAAAAAAAGAGTTTTATATCTCATTTATTGGACGCCTTCCTGCTTTCTTGTTTTTACCAAACTCGGTAGGTGTTAAGCCGGTAATCGATTTAAATTGTCTAGAAAAATGCTGACTGGAACTATAATTTAACTGATAAGCAATTTCACTAATACTCAATTCCTCGTAAAAGAGTAATTCTTTTGCTCTCTCTATTTTTTGAAGAATCAGGTACTTTTCAATTGTTTTACCTTCGAATTCGGAAAAAAGCTTGCTAAGTGAAGCATAACTATGTCCGATAGTCTTCTGCAAATGATCGGTTAAATTTCCTACCTGAATGGCTTGTTCCTGATAATGAACGATTTTGATAATTTCACTTTTAACCTGCTCAATCAATTGCGCTTTCTTGTCGTTTAAAAGTTCAAAGCCAATTGCTTCCAAGTCAACTTTCAGCTTTTGCTTTTCGCTCTCCGCTAACGACCGCTCCAACACCACTGTCCCCAAGTCTATTTCAATAAAATTAAGGTTCAACTTCTTAAGAACCATCTCCACTGCAGCTATGCATCTTGGACAGACCATGTTTTTTATATGAATGCGGTTTTGTTCCATTTTACTATTTTAATCCGACAAGCGAAACAAATAAACTACAAGCTATTCCTTTTGCAAAGTCTTATTTCGCAGCTTGTTTCTGAAAAGCAAAATAAGAAAAACATTTAAGAAGGCATCTAAAACAAGAAAGGAAAATTAAACGTTTCGGATACCTTCTTTTATTTCCGAAGAAATCAATCTGAACCCCTATCCACAAACATGAGTAAGTTCATTTTTCAATGATTTTTGCCTTTTTTCACTTAAGGCAAACGAATCCAATAAATGAAAGTTTTCTTTTAGCTGCAAACAGGTAAGGATGTTTCGATCCATCAAATCCTGCTTTTCCTTTTTTGTAAGATTACTTAGTATCGTTACAGGATAAAGACGAAGCTCTTCAATGATTTCTTTCAGACCTCTGTTCCGGGGATAATCCCATCCTAACAGATGCAAACCGCTACGAGTGCCGTACTGCACTGAATCGGGTGAGAAACGGGTATTTGTAACAACCCATCCCGTAAAGGAAAGGTTTTTGTATTCGGGCATATCCTTTCTTTTTTCGATGATGTCGTTCACACGCGAACGCACATACAAAGGCACCTGCACACTAACATGTTTGCCCTGATCTTTATGATATTTGCATTCAACCAAATGCTGCTCCTTATTTCGGGTAGCAATTACATCCATTTCGTGGGTCACACAAACACCTTCAACCACCACTCCTACTTCAATCTCAAATTCTTGTTTTTTGAACAATTGCCCGATAAATTGCTCAAAAGGGTATCCTGTCGGGCCAAGCTCCATTATTGCTTTCTTTAAGCGGTAACGCATGGCCGAAGTGTTTTTTTCGCGGCGCAGAATTGAAAAGGCCCGCGAATAGATTTGTTTGGTAGTAACTCCATTAAAAATCCAATCTTCAATATTCACAAGAATTTTTTCTATTGCTACTGTACTTGCCCCTGCATTTTGCAGCGAACGCTCTAACTTATCAATTGCAAAAGGTTCCTCATCACCCGAAGCCTTCTTAACAAAAATCAAATTACGCCCGAAGGAATTTGGTTCCTTATTATCTCTATTTTCGCTGCTCACAAACTGTTTTGGATTGGTCATATTGCTCTTTCAATTTATTTATTTCACAATGGGAAGAATGGTAAAGCTAAAAAATAATAAATCTCATTGTGGCACTGTTAGGTTTATCAATTTATTGAATTTGAAGTTTACAAATTAAGGCTCTTTTGTATATTACAACCACTTCTTTTTCCGGAAGTACCACACCATTCCCACTACAACCAAAATCATGACAATAAGTATGCTAAAGTAGCCATATTTCCAATCAAGCTCAGGCATGTACTTAAAATTCATCCCATAGATACCTGCCAAAAAAGTAAGCGGAATAAAAATAGTTGCTATTAAAGTCAGAAACTTCATGGTATTATTTAACTGATTATTTTGTTCCGACTGATATGTATCGCGAATATTTGAGAGGTAATCGCGCAGGTAATCCAACTGATCGATGATAAACAAAATATGATCCTGCGTATCGCGGAAAAACTTAACATTCTCTTCAACAAACAAGTCTGATTCACATTGAATTAAAAGATCATAAGCCTCTTTCAAAGGTAAAATGCTTCCCCGGGCCTTCATTATTTGTTTCTTAAAATCCTGAATTTTTCTCGGAACAAAATCCGAATCTTCATTTTCGATGAATTCTTCCAATTCAGCCAGCTGATCGTTCCAATTTTCAATGATATGAAAATAGTTATCCACAACAGTATCTGCAACGGCAAAAAACAAATAATCTACTCCTTTCAATCGTATTCTTCGTGTACTATTCTCCAAGCGGCTGAATAAGGAATCCAATACTGCATAGTGGGTATCCATAAAGGAAATCACATAATTTTCTCCTAAAATAAGATGAACAGGTACCGACTGAAACTTATAGTCTCCTTTCTTTGGAATCATCAATTTTAAGGATAAAAAACTATAGTGATCCAGATCCTCAAATTTTGGCCTCAAATGCGAATTAAGAGCATCCTCCAAGGTCAGGTTATGAATGTCAAGTTGCTGACCTATATTCTCATAAGCCGGAATATCAATCCCAGAAAAATGAATCCAGGAAACCAAGTTAGCTTCCTTAAAATCATATTTAATCTGATCCAAATCAGTTGTATATTCTGTCAATTTAATTTCTTCAGAATTATACTGTCTCACCTGAACCGAAGCATGCTCAAGTTCACGGGATCCAATATGCAACAAGGTTCCCGGAGCCATTCCGGTTTTTACAGAAATGCGACTTGTTTTTTTCTTTGTCATGACAAAATAGGTATGATTAATTGTATCTTTAAATTAAACAAATCATTTACTGGTTAACAAATATATTACAACAATGATAGAAACATTTGAAGCTTTATTAAAAAACCTTGGAATTGGATATAAATTACTTTTTATTCTTGTTACAATTACATCCGGTTTTTTGCTGTCCAAACTCATTCAATTTTTCATGAGCCGCATGCTGAAAAAAGCTTCAGATCTCTTAAATGTTGATCCAACCAATTACAGTTTTCTAAAAAATGCGGTTAGTTTCCTCATTTTTACAATTGTTGTTATCATTGTTTTTTATTCGATTCCTGAATTGAAAAGTGTTGGTGTAAGTTTAATGGCCAGCGCCGGTATTTTGGCCGCGATTCTTGGATTTGCATCCCAACAAGCTTTTTCAAATATTATCAGTGGCATATTCATTGTTATTTTTAAACCTTTTCGCGTTGGCGATTTCATTAAAATCGGGGAATTACACCACGGCACAGTTGAAGATATTACTTTGCGCCATACCGTAATTAATAATCCTGAAAACAGAAGAGTAATTATCCCCAACTCGGTTATTAGTTCCGAAACAATTTTAAATTCATCAATTACCGATGCAAAAATCTGCTCCTTTCTGGAAATAGGAATCAGTTACTCTTCCAGCATCGACAAAGCGATTGAAATTATACAGAATAAAGCTTTGAACCACCCCAATTTTTATGACAACAGAACAGAGGAAGAAAAGAATGAGAATAAAGATCAGGTAGTTGTAAGGGTTATTAACCTGGGCGATTCGAGTATTACGTTAAGAGCATATGTTTGGGCTGAAGATTCGGCGAAAGCTTTTGTAATGAAATGCGATTTATTAAAATCAATTAAAGAACAATTTGATCAAGAAGGAATTGAAATTCCATTCCCGCATCAAACAGTCTATCTTCGACAAGAAGAACCCTTAAAAATTACTCAGATTTAAAATTGTTTTTTTAGCAGGAAGAATCAAGCATAGTGAGTCAACATGCAATGCCGTTTTTATCACTACTTGATTCCTTGTCACCTGCTCATTACAACCCGCTATTATATAGAATTCTCCGAGCTAAGAATCTCACAATTCAGAAATTCCTTGATTACATTTTCAGTTAATTCACTTTTGAAGGCAAACTCAAACCGGATGTCCATCACATAAGCTTTTAGCCGCATTTTGTAGCAAAGCTTATCGTGTTTAATATCATTCACAAAAATAACAGCGATTGGCTTGGCCAGATACACATATTTTGAAACCTGGGCTACTTCCATAGCTATTTTTCGTACCTGATGTGTATCGATAGTAATTGGCAAATAAATTTCGGCAACTACCTGACAGTTGGTTTCGCCCGAATTCGAATTGGAGATGGACTGATTCATCAGTTCGCCGTTGGGCAAAGTAACAATTGAATCATCAGCAGTTTGAACCCGGGTGGATCGCAAGGACATGTCGAGAACCTCTCCGTAGGTACTTCCTACTTCAATTTTATCACCAATTTTAAACGGACGGTCGATAATGATCACAAAACCTCCAAATATATTCTTTAAAATATCCTGGGCGGCAAAACCTACGGCAACGCCCACCGAAGCACCAAAAGCAATCAAGGATCCCAATGGAGGATTAAATATTCCCTTCACGATAATATAAGAAATGACCATCCAGCAAATAATTTTCACTACCGGAACAATTGCCTTGCCTTTCACTCTTCTATCGGGGCTTTTTTCAGACCAAATCTCGATGGTTCGGGTCAAAAAACGGACAATTAAATATCCGATAACAATAAAAACCAAGGCCCAAAATATCTTCGAAAAAGAAATGATATTTGAAACATCCGGAGCATCGAATTTATTACCAATTGATTTAATAACATTATCGGTTGATGAAACAACTGAATCACCCTTTACAAGCTCAGTATTTACGATAGAATCAGCAATCTGTTTTTGCGGCAGTAAAGTTTGAGTGCCTATAAAAAAGCTTCCGATAAGAAGAAATATGCTTATTATTTTTTTCATCTGTTTACGATTTTCATACAGTTATCAGATGGAACTTAGCCTGATTAAATAGTAATCATGTGTGTGTTAATAATTATTTAATCAGGAATGGTTTCATTTTATCCTGCAATTATTTTCTATTCCTAAATGCTTTTAGTGTATGTAGTTCAAAACAGCCAGATGATCTGCGATCTGTCTGTAAACTAATGGATTTATATGATACACCTCATTTCTTTTAATTAAAATTCCATCGTCGGTAAAGACCATTAAATGAGCGAAACTCTCCTCCTTTTGCCAGGCAAAAATAGCTGCATGTTCCTCGAGCAAAAGTCCTCCATGAAGAACCAATGCATGCAAAGTGGCAATTTGAGATGTGCTTAGTGTGTTAAAAAAAGAATACTCCAGATGCTTGTACTGCAAATGAAAATTATTATCCTCTACACTTACAATCGACCTCATCCAAAAAATAAGTGCCAAGGAAAGATTATTCTGTGCAAACTTGTACAGGCGATTAAAGTAATCAAGCTCCAAATAGGTCTGTTTATCGGCTTCCGACAGTCTCTTAAAAGAACGCTTGGGGTGAAATTCTTCCGGTGGTAAAAACGTAAGCTTAAACCCGCTAAACCTATGCCGTTTAATAATAATCTCGGTTAATTGCTCCTTATTCAAACTATCCAGACTGACAACATATCCAAAATAATCACTCATTTTTAAGGTGTAATCAAGATACTTGTATGTATAAAGCAAACAAGTGCTTAACCAAAAAATCTGAGCATTGGTTTGTGATATCAACCTAAAAAAATCCGATAGATTTTTAAAGCCATGAAGTTTACGCAGAAATAATTGATGCACATTCTCTATTACAACTATTCTTCGTCCTTTCAAATTCTGAATTTCCTCAATTAATCCGTCAATCGAGTTAAATTCCAAATCCGTGAAAACAGTCTGTAAAAACTGAATGAAATCTTCTTCACTGCTAATTTTACGGTTCAGTTCGAACCTGTAAAATGCGTACTGATGTCCAAATTTCTCCTTAAAAACACTTACCATTGAAGTTATTCCACTGCCCGCCTCTCCTACCAAACAAGTGGGAGCAAACTTCCCATTTGTCCAGTTACTATAAGCAATTTCCAGCTGATAAATAACCTTGGGCCTCTCAATTCGAAATTTAGCATTTGCTATGGGTGCAATTTTAAATAAACGCTGATACATCAAAGGCAATCGGGCAATGGAAATTTCCGTCTCGGATAAGTAATTGGATAACTCACTGCCAATGGTTTCCTTTTTTTCAGACAAACCCAAAACTTCGCGGTATGCCGTGTATTTTGATCTGACTTGCTTACTTAAAGCCAGAATTTGTTCCTGAGATTTGCCCAAATTTTCTTTTAAAAAGAACAGGCTATTCGTCAGAACATTTTTAGCATCCCTGATTCTTTTTTTCCGAATCATCTCCGTCTGTTTCTGATCCAGATTATCCAGAGTGGTTGCAGTCGTTAGTTCGGATTTGAAATTGGAATTAATCCTGCGAATTTCATCCAATACATCCCTTGACAGTTCGATATTGTACTGCTTATTTTCTCTTGCTCTCTGCACAGCGCGTTCGATGCCTGCAGCAAACTCTGCAAGCTGATTACTTGTGTTCTCCAGATCTTTGGCATTGTAATATTCCAAGGCATATTCAACAATACCCGCCAATTCGCTTGTGTTTGATAAAGACTGATGAATGCCGTTGACTAAGCTGTTTTTTTGAATTGTTAGAGGACTGGCGATCGCTTCATCAATACATCCAATTACAATATCATCCACATTGGTTTCCCTCAATTTTATTGAGCCTGAATCTTTATGCCAACCCTTTTTATTTGGCAGTAAATAGCTTGACGGTATTTTCTCAAATTCTTTGGAACATTCCAATTTCAAAAGATCAAAATACGGAGCAAAATCCGTTTCCATCAATTTCTCAATATAAGTTGGAATTCTCCCGGCCAGCAATTGTTTCGCCAGTAAATTATCTTCAACATCCTTCAAATCGCTTTTGCTCTGAATCTTTTTTAATGCACCTTCCAAAATACTCACAAAAAAAGAATCGTCGCCAAGCAAAACCTCTTCTAAAGTACTTTTTAATTGAGCTTCGCGCTGATTGAAAATATTTGTGATGAATAAATTTGAAAAACGAATTTCGTAAACAAGCCGCCAATGTTCAAACAAAGCAAATACTCGACTGTTACAATCCGCAAATAATTTCTCCTGCTTCTTTATGCTGCCATCTGCTTTTTTCGCCAGCTTCCCCGATTGAATTTTGCCGGGCGAAAACTCAATAGTTCCTGTTTTCGAATGCAATTCGGCATACAACAAATCCAGAGCCTTTTTCAGTTCTTTAAATTTCAATTCAATTTCAGTCTTTTTGGCATCAATCTGTTGTGTCAGTTCTGTTAACTGAAGAGCAAAATCATTTTCAATCCATTTACTATTTACGAGTAAATTATTTTCTATTTGTTGATCAATTGCCTTAATACTCTGAAAAATATCCTGTCGGAATGAAAGTATATTCTCAACAATCGGATTCACATCATCTAAAAACCGCACAAAATAAATCAGTTCGGCCAATTGCCTCCGGTGAATTTTGTGTTTCCAGTAATTTTTAGGAATTGGCTCCTTTTTAAATAAGGATCGGAATTGATTTCTTACACTAAGTAATCCCCAACTGACCTTAAGAAGAGACAACTTTCCCAGTTTTCTTGTTTTCAAAAAGATTCCATCCGCAGGCAAAGCATAAAACCGGTCCTTATCCTGAAATTCTTCAACCAGCTCTTCAAAACCGGAAATGTATTCTTTAATCTCTGCAAACTGATCGAAAAACTCCGAAACATCAAGTTTATTTAAATCATAAAAATAAGAGTGAACGTATTTCTTAAATTCTTCGCTGTATTTTCGGTAATCGGAATAATTATCAGAAACAGCCTTGTTTTGCTCAATTGAAACAAGCGTTTCCTGTAAAGTAGATATCATGCTCTCCATCGGTTGAAGAGAACTTAGTAATTTTGATGAATAGTTAGTATACATAGCTTATGTGGTAGGTAATTACAATAATTCAAATTACGAAAAATACCCGATATGCCAACACCTGTATGATTCAAGAAATTTACCCAAGAATTTTAAGCACAAACCTGCCCCGGGCGAAAAGAACTTCTTTTTCCCATCTTTTTGTTTGGTGGACTTATTACCCTGAGAAAAACGTCAACCTTTTGCCTGGATGACCTTTTTGCCGCGCATATAAGCCATTTTTTTGTCTGGACGGCTTATTTCCCTGAGAAATACGACAACTTTTTGTTTGGACGACCTTTTTGCCACGCATATAAGCCATTTTTTTGTCTGGACGGCTTATTTCCCTGAGAAATACGACAACTTTTTGCCTGGACAACCTTTTTGCCGCGCATATAAGCCATTTTTTTGTCTGGATGGCTTATTTCCCTGAGAAATACGACAACTTTTTGTTTGGACGACCTTTTTGCCACGCAAATGAGCCATCTTTTTGTCTGGACAAAAAAAGCCAGGCTGAAAAGCCTGACCGTTCTCTTTTATTCTGATCATTTTTTGAACACACTTTTTCGGTTTTGTTCATCTTTTGCAATTACAAAAATCCATTTAAATTTTTACAAAATTAAATTTATAGATTGCCTGTTCCTTATACCCACTTCTGCTAACAGTTAAAATAATACGTGTTACTCCATCAGAGGAGGTATTTGAATCAACATCAACAGATACCCCCGAACATGAACTTTTTGCTGAAACAAAAGGCGTTTCTTTTGTAGTTGACAGTACTGAATATTCTATTACACAGTGTTTGGTGGATTCTGTGATTTGGCTTCCTGTAACAGCAATATTCCTGGAATCTTCTAATTTTAACAGCAGATTGTCATCAATGCTGTATGTAATGTCATTTACACTTATGGTTGTGATTCCAAGCACACTGAAATCAGCTTTTGAAATTTCATTCTCATCTTTATCACACGAGCAAATGGCAATTGTAACAAAAAGCAATACCAAATATTTTAAAGTCTTCATTATTGAATGTTTTATGTAAAAAATAAAGTCTGCAAATATAAAAAAAAGCAACAATACATAATTAAGTTTGATGTCCTATTTTATTTTTTCATGACAAACTGTAAATCATTATTCAATTCCCGTGTTTTCAATTCCGTCTGCGGTTGATGGTATGCTGTCGTGCTCTATTTTAATCGTATTATTTTTGTTGTTTTAAAATCATATTCACCAATTTCTTTTTTATCAATCCTAAATTGTCTGGAATCAAGATATTGCTCAATAAATGGCAGATCGGGCGCATAATAAAAGGCACCACTTATTTTAAGCGATTTTAATATTTCCAAATATTTTTTTGCATACTCAATATAGTTTCCATCTTCTCTTAAATTATGGTGCTTAAAATGATTGGAAAATCCAAGATTACTGATTATTGCTCCCCACTTTTCTATTCCATAATCATATTCCAGCCAATCAAAATTGAAAAAATTATTACTTGTGAAAGAAAACCGGTCGATACCATATGTGTCGATGCCATTCTCACACAAGTAATTGACTAAATTCCCTTGTTTTCCACAACCTATATCCAAAACCGGCTCTTTTAATTGTGTCCTTTCAATTTGCAGAATCTCAATTTGCAAATCAGGACTGTATTCTGAACAGACAACAGGTTCAACTTTTGAACCGGCATTCAAATAAATTTTTTCGGCAAATGAATTGCTGTTTTTAATCCAGTCTTTTAGCCTTTTGTAATGATTTTTTGAAATACTTTCTGTAGAAATCATTCCGGTCCGGATATCTGCAAATAAACAGGTATAAATATTTCTCAGCTCATTTTTTGATTTTGTATCAAATGAATAGTATTGGTTTACCCTACAAAACTCTTCAATGGCTTTATCAGCGGCATAATCGACTAAAAACTTTTCGGAATCTCTGTTTAATTCATTTATGTTCGAAATTGCATTAATTGTTTCGTTAATAAAGCGAAACATTTCAGGCTTATCAAGGAAGATATTTTTCCCTTGATTAAACTCTATCTGTTTATCGATACTTTCAATAAATTTATCCATTTAATACGGGGCTTGTTGTATGTGGCATAACATTTTGTATAAGTATAACAGCAGATTGCATGGCACTTCCCTACCAAACCGAGGTGCAGTTTGAGCGGGCTTCGAAGCTTGAAATCAGCATTTTTTCTGCCATTGCTTATACAAAATATTGTGTGTAGTTTTTACAATCCTAAACGTTCAAGTTCATCTTTCAAATTTACTCCCTTTAACAGAGGAATTGATTTAAAACCAAGTCTGTTTGCTGCATCAACATTCTCCTGATTATCATCAATAAATAATGATTCATTCGCGGTTAATCCATATCGGGTAAGTAACAATTGATATATCCGTGCATCAGGTTTTATAAGTTTCTCAGTTCCTGAAACTACTATACCTTCTAATTCCTTAAAAAAAGGATATTGATCAAATGCTATTGGAAATGTTTCAGCCGACCAATTCGTGAGCCCAAATAAGCGGTATTTATCTTTCAAATCCTTTATTAGAGCTGCATTTTCTTCGATTGCTCCTCCAATCATTTTTTCCCAATCAGAATAATAATTCCTAATCTCTTTTTCGTATTGAGGGAATTTTTTTACTAATTCTTCAGTTGCTTCATCTAACGAGCGACCTGCATCTTGTTGGATATTCCATTCGGTACTGCAAACTTCCTTTAAAAAGTATTCCATTTCTACTTCATCCTGAAATACATTGCGATAAAGGTATCTCGGATTCCAATCAATCAATACACCTCCAAAATCAAATATTATATTTTTTATTTCCATGTGTTTATAATTTGTTTTTAAGTTGTCATATAGCCTGTCCCGAACTTGTTTCGGAAGAACTTTCCATGCTGGAACAATCATTTCGTCATGGAGTTTCATACCGTTCTAAATTATAATTACAGCGCAAAGGTAAGGGCTGCTAAATTTAAGAAATTGTATATTTTAAACAGGTTAAAATAATTTAAAGTTATAATTGATGATTTTGCTTTCCCTATCAGCCAATTTTATTAATGCTTGATAATCTGACGGTGTTTGGTTTACGAACATTTTAAATTCACGAATGAAGTGTGCCTGATCGAAATATCCTGAATTTGCTCCTATTGAGGTCAAATTATCCTTACTGTCAATCAAACTGCAAAGCGATTTGCGAAATTTAATCAGCCGCTCAAATTTCTTAGGAGTGATTCCAACAATTTGGGTAAAACTTCTGTTGAGTGTTGTGTAATTTGTTCCTGTTCTTTTGCAATAATCTTCAATAAAACATGCCTCATCATTCCACCTGAATTGTTTGTAAAAATCCATTATTTGAAAAACTGCATCACATGATTTTTCGCAATATAAATCACGTAACAGTTCGCAAACCTTGTCAATTAATACAGTATCCGAATCACTAATAGAACAATTAAGAATGTCCTTTATTCCTTTTGTTTCAAGAGGGTAATAAATTGAACGATCAATTAGCCTTTTTCCTTGAATCTGAATAAAAGGATATAAACCAAAGGCAAAAAATCTTACTCCAATTATTTTAGTCCCGGCGGGATAAACTAATACTGTGTTTTTAGTAGAAATACCTTCTATTTGCGAGACTTCAATTGATATTTCATCTCGTTTGTATGTAGAATTGTTCAGTGTAAAAATTAAGTTAACGTACTGGTTTGGTGGAATCATTAATTCCACTTCTGTTTCCTTATTCTCTGCAACCCAAATTCTTTCAATCAAATCTGGAAATAGTTCAGCTTTGTATGTTTTTATAGTAAGCAATTCGTTTTTTTTTAATTGCAAACAAGCTGTTGTGTGCTCGTGCTTTTCTAATTTTCCAAAAAAAATTTCAATTCATCACCCGTTGCAGATGGAGTAAACTCAGTTGTATGTCTATACTACAACAAACATAGTCACCCAATTATTGATTTAAATACTCTTCTGTGGTTTGAACTGTTGAATAAAAATAATTTAATGCTGATAAAAAACTATTCTGAACATCATTAGCTTCAACAACTTTTCCATTGTATTCTAAATCTTTTGTTGCACAAGCATCACCAATAACAGAAATATTAAATCCAAAATCTTTTGCGGCTCTTGTTGTTGCATCAACGCACATATGGGTCATCATACCGCATATTACCAAATCCGTTATTTGTGTTTCTTCAAGATATTGCATCAGGTCTGTTTCTCTAAAACTATTTGGATAATGTTTAACTACTATCTTCTCACGTTTTAAAGGACTGATTGTCTGATGAATTTCTGCTCCTTTTGTATTTGGTAAAAAGAATGATGCATCAGGTCGTGTTGCAATGTGCTGAATAAAAATTACGGGTAATGCCTCTGCTCTAAATTTGTCTAAAAGAAGTTTTGCTTTCCGGCAGGCTTTATCCGAATGAACAAGAGTCATTGTTCCATTTTCAAAATAATCATTCTGAATATCTATTATAATCAGTGCATTTTTCATTTTTATCCATTTTACTTTTAAATACTATGTGTCTGAGTATTGTATGCCACGCAACATAAATGTTAAGTATCGTTGAGAATTTTATTTTTCAGGCATATTGTTCATTCGTTCGTTTCGTTTTTCTAATAATGGTTAACGGATGGCGCTATGTAACGTATGCGCCTTAGGTGATTGATGGTTTAAATTTTATAAAAAGGAAAGGTAGCTATTTTAGGATTACATTTAACTATAACTATTCTAAAATAGCTGTATTGCCGTTGCTCATCAAAAGTACAAACCCCTCGCAAACCAGATACCTGCCTACGTTATATGAGCGCGTTTTAGCGAAAGTACTTTATCGTTCATTGTCAAAATTCACTAAGCTAATTGAATCCTTGTTAATTAAATATTCTTGCCATTTTCCACTCAAAGCGTTAATATTACAGTTAATTGAAATTCTAAGTTGTCCAAACTCATAAATTACTCTTCTATCTCTATAGTCATAAATTGAACCGCTAGTTTCTCTCCATTGACTAATCACTTTTTCGCCTTCTACATTTGTGTAAATTGAAACGTCTTGCCAAATTGGATAAGAACTTGAAGTTGTCAGCATTAATGACCAGAGTCCAATTAAAAAATAAGGAATTGCTATTAATCCCATAATTCCAAGATTCACCTTCTTAAGAGCTTTATTGTCTATTTCTCGTATCTGTCTGTAAAGTCCAAAGAAAATTATTAGAATTAAAGTCATCACCAGAAAAACAGCAATTCTATCAATTGTTGAGTTTGAAAAATCAAAAGGATTCCCAACAAACAAGGATGAGATTAAAAAAACAAATCCAATTAAAATCAGAACGACCTTTTTCATTACCTATTTATTCTATTAGTGACTTTCATCGTATTTTCGCAAACTTCAAGATAAAACTATGGGCTTTATTTCGTTTATCGATCCATATGGTGCAGTAATGAACACTTATGATATTCAGTATACGAATCTACAAAAACAACATCGTTTAGCAAACGAAACAATAAAGAAATAAAAGACAAGAAGAAATAAAAGACAAGAAGAAATAAAAAACAGACCAAGCTATCAGCCTGGTCTGTGGGAATAAAAAAGGGTGGCATCAGCCACCCTCCTTAGATTATCAGCGAACAACCATGAGTCGTTTCGTTACTATAAATTGATCCGTTTGAATGGATATAAAATAAGTTCCGGTAACCAGATCCTGAATATTAATTCTGTATTTTTCATGAGGCTGTATGGTTTTCACTACCTGCCCACGACTATTCAAGATTAAGATTTTAATCACATCGGCATCGGGTAAATCGATACTCACAAAATCGCGTGATGGATTCGGATAAATCTTAACGATTTTCTCAAAAATCTCTTTCAATCCTGTTGGTTGACTTACAGTAAAAAACTGAAATTCTTCGGCGGACTCAATATTAGCGTTTCCATCCTGATGAGCCCGAACTTTAAATTCGCCTGGTAAAGTTGGTGTAAGTATAGATCCATTAAGTTCACCATTACCTTGCAACAGCTCGAAAGCAACCGTTAATCCTTCCGAAGAAACGGCACTCAATTGAATTGGCTCTCCAACAACTACAAGGCCTTCAATAGGCTCGAAGGTTATCGTCTGACTTGCTTTTTCAACAGTAAACGTTCTGCTTACTGATTCTGCAGCTTCGTAGTTCTCATTACCTGCCTGCACCGCTTTTACAACAACTGCTCCGGCTCCGGTAAGTATCAGTTCTTTTCCGGATAGGGTTGCCGGGCCTGATACCAGTTCGAAATTGACTTCCAATCCCGATGAAGCACTTGCTACCAATTCGAAAGCAGGATCACCAAAGGTTTTATCTGCAAGAGCAACAAAAGTAATGGTTTGATTTTCTTTACTTCCAGCAACTGTAAACGTTCTGCTTACCGATTCTGCCACTTCGTAGTTCTCATTACCTGCCTGCACTGCTTTTACAACAACTGTTCCAGCTCCCATAAGTGTCAGTTCTTTTCCAGATAAGGTTGCCGGACCTGAAATCAGTTCAAAACTGACTTCCAATCCCGATGATGCACTTGCTACCAATTCGAAAGCTGGATCACCGTAGGTTTTGTCTGTCAATTCCGCGAAAGCGATATCCTGAGAAGCCTTATTTACGGTAAACGTTCTGCTTACCGATTCTGCTGCCTCGTAGTTCTCATTACCTGCCTGCACCGCTTTTACAACAACTGTTCCGGCTCCGGTAAGTGTCAGTTCTTTTCCGGATAAGGTTGCCGGCCCTGATACCAGTTCGAAGCTTACTTCCAATCCTGATGATGCACTTGCCTGCAATTCAAAAGCAGCATCACCGTAGGTTTTGTCTGTCAATTCCGCGAAAGCGATATCCTGAGAAGCCTTATTTACGATAAACGTTCTGCTTACTGCTTCTGCCGCTTCGTAGTTCTCATCACCTGCCTGCACTACTTTTACAACAACTGTTCCAGCTCCCGTAAGTGTCAGTTCTTTTCCGGATAAGGTTGCCGGGCCTGAAACCAATTCGAAATTGACTTCCAGTCCTGATGATGCACTTGCTACTAATTCGAAAGCAGCATCACCGTAAGTTTTGTCAGCCAAATCAGCGAATGTAATATTTTGCGATTTTTTACTGATTTTGTCTGAACGTAATTTTAATCGCAGCAATATAGGATGATGGTCGGAAATGCTAACATTCTCCTCACTTGTATTGTTGGTCAAAACCTGATATTCATCGTACAATTCATTCGAAATCGTAATGTGGTCGATATTGGTACTTGAAGTTATTACATGATCGAAATAATCTTTGGTTTCGAACCATGATGCATAAGGAGATGCAGCCCCGCTGGTCATACTTCCTTCTAAATAATCGTTGTAATCACCCAGAATCACCAAATTGTCGTTGGAATAGTTCGCATTCAACTCATTCATTAAAAATTTAGCATCAGCCAATTTTCGGGAGTGACTATCCTGACAACACTTGGCGTGAATGTTCACCAACTTGATATTCTCTTTCTGTCCGTCGATGAAAACCTCTGCTTCGAATAGATATGGCAAACGTCCCGAAGCCCAAAAACTGGAAGCATCGCCTGTGTACCCATCAATGGAAGCGGTAGATGTATCGGGGTATAAATCAGAAAACATCGAGAAATCGCCTAAATTACTTACAGTTGTTTGGTTGTAGATGTAACAAATGCGCTGAGCCGGATAGTCTGTACTTGGAGCTGAATCGTCGTGAGAATATCTTGCACCCATACTGGCCGCATACAAATCTTCTCCCGCCAAAACATTCAACTTATCGACCAAAGCCTGCAGAAAATCACCATTTACATTATCGGAGACCAATTCCTGAATGGCATAAATATCGGCATCCAATTCAATAATTTTCTCTGAAACAGCAGTCAACTGCTCATCGAACGAAGATGCATGTTTCGACATTGCAGGAGAGCCAAACCACTCTACATTCCACGATACAATATCAAGGGTTTTATCTCTACCCAAAGTTGAAGCGTCAGCAATTTCGGTTGATGCCAAAGAGCTTACAGGAACCTCAAGCGATTCGGCAGCTTTTGCTTTGTGAGTAATCGTTCCTGAAGAGCCGTTAATCACAGCTGTTTTGGGTGCAAAGCGAACCGTAATAAGTACTGGTGAAACTTCTGATTTATCAACACTCACCTTTGATTCATAAGTAATCCCATCTAAAGAAATTTCATAATTATCGCTGACCTGAATGCTGATATCTCCCTCTATTTTATCAAAATTTAATTCATACAACATCGGCTCACTAACAGCTCCAACTTCAGTAAACGGAAATTCCAGATCAGCAATAAGATTGCTTCCAAAACTTCCAGTTAATGGAATTTTATTCCCTTCAACCACCACATCGTCTACCTGATAGGTTGTAGTAACAGAACTGCCGTTGCCGGTATATTTAAAAGCGATATGGGCAGTTCCTTCGTATGCAGACAAATCGATATCGCCCGATTCAACAAAGTCGGCTCCGTAAGCCGCATTATTTCTTTCATCAATTGTTGCCGCCAATTTCTGCCATGTGGCTGCACTTACATCGCCACCATCATAATCGGTAGAAATAAACACCTCTAATGCAAGTCCTTTAAAATAACCATTCTTGGTTTTAAAATTCAGTTTCTCATTGTTGTAAGCATCCAAATCCAATTCAGGAGAAATTAACCACGAAGTCACTTCACCGGTAGCTTTGTAGGCCGACATTTGCATGTATTTATTACTTGAAAATTCTGTTATTGCCCAATTTCTGTCTCCAATTTCCGATTTTAAGATCCAATTGCTGTGCGTATCCGTTTCAAAATCCTCTTGTAAAAATGCAAGAGGAACCAATGCAGGATCTCCCTCTACAGCCGATACAGCTATCGATTTAGAATTTGTGCCGCTTGTAATTTGAAGATCTCCTGACACTTTTGCTGAAACAGCCGATTCAGGAACAAATTTCACAGATATAGTGGTCTCTGCAATAATTCCATCTGCCACGGTCAAAGCCAAAGAAGAAGAAAAGTTGTTGCCGTCTTTGGATATCAAAAAGTGCTGTGGTGATGTTATGCTTGCATTTTCGCTTAATGAATTTGCCGAAACTGTGAAGGTCTGAACGACCGACTCTTCACCAAATTTAACCATACCGAAATCGGCCAATGTTCCTGTAATTTTAATTTTAGCTGGCTCTGTACCAATTCCACCATTCCAAGTTTGCACCTTAGCTTCACCAAAAATGTACTGCACCAATTCAGGATGATCAACAAACGGATTTCTATTGTGCTGATACCCATAAATCACATTGTTTCTTCTTACTTCATACGGATCAACAGGATCTTCCTCGTGCCATTTCAATAAATCGGACAGCTTTCCGTGACGGGCTGCCGATTCAGTTTCCTTGCACTGATCATCAACGGTCATATCCCAACGGGTTGCCATGTAGAAAATCATACGGGCAACATCACCTCTTGCCGATTTAGGAGGAGTATATCCCGGAGCCTCATCGGCAAAATCACGACTGCCACGCACACTGTTCTCCTGAGCATCGGTAGCTCTTAAATGGTGACCATCGGTACCTGGCCCATCTGAAGTTCCAAAATCGCCATGCGACTTAGCCCAGGTGTGTTCTCTGTTCCATCCTGTAATACCCGATACATGTGCTGTTTTTGCAATTCCCTGTTCAACATACATCTGCCAAACTTGCGAAGCATCTTTCGGATTCTGATCTCCATCTTCACACATGTTCCAAACGGTGCTGTACGATTGAGCTTCTGCTCCGGTCTCAATTATGGTATGAATATGCTCACGCAATGCAGTTCCGTTAAATCCAACAGCACTGCTGTAATAATCGGCCGGAATTTTCACACTTCCCATATGATGACTTGGACTTACTGTCTGTACATATTCTTTTGGTGTTAGGTTCACTACAATACTTCCATCTCCATTGGTTTCCGGAGCCAAATAAACGTAGTTAGCCAAAATGCTTCCGGTGTTTCCATCATTATCAGCAATACTAATTGAAGCACTAACATTTGTTCCCAACTGAATTCCTGCAGAAGGATTCGAAATGGAAACTGTCATGCTCTCGGTGCCCTCAACATCGGCATCATCAACAATGGTAAGACTTGCACTTGCCGTGCTTTCGCCTGCTGCAAATGTGAATTGTGCTGCTGACAGCGTATAATCTCCTGTAGTAATTCCAGTTCCTGAAATTGTTACATCAAGAGTCTGGCTTTCGCTTACGGCCTTACTTGCGGCAGCCGTTAACGTAATTACTGTTTGGTCGGCTTCGCTGGCTGATACTGCAGATAAAGCCAAATTAACTGTTACAGCGGTACCGGCACCGCCATTTGATTTTCCGGGAGTTGGAATCCCTGCAACAAAAGCTGTGGTGTTTCTCGCTCCGCCTTCTCCATCGCTTGCCCGGTATATCGAATGATTCGCCATATCGCCCGAAGCATTCTCATTTATCTGTTCGCCTGCTGTTATACCTGCCAACAATCCAGCATCATCGGCATCGTCGGTATCATAAACTACAAAATCGACTACATTCTCTGTTGTTACAACTGTATTGTTTGGAAAATTTGCTGCCGGTGCTTTATACAAAGCAACTGCATCGGCACCGTTCTGAAGGGAAAAACCTGACGGAGACAAATTAACATTTTCGACCTCAGTACTTCCAATGACAAAAAAACCTTGTGCATTTGTAGTTTGCCCGGCCAGATCGTAAGTTGCATAAGACAAATCATTGCTTCCATTGTATAAAACCAAAATGTATCCATCCAAAGAAGTATTTCCAACTCCTCCATCGTACAGTTCAACAAATTCCTTTGTATCTGTGCTAACCTGATCGCAATCCAGTTCATTAATCAATAAATTTGAAACTACAGGAATTTCCAGATTTACTGTCACCTCGTATGTCTGGTTTGAACCATCTTCGGCAGTTACCGTGTAAGTCACTGTATTTGTAAAATCCTGAGATGCACCACTTGCCGGCAAAACAGATGCCTTATCGGAGATTTTAATTACCGGGCTAAGGGCTGTTACATTCGTTGATTCCGGTAAGGTAACACCAATTGTGTGTGCCCCTTCGTTAAGGATTCCGGCTTTGCCATCAATTAAAAATGATGTTATGGCCTTTGCTGAACTCTGAACTGGAGCACTTCCATAGGCAGTCCATTCTATATCATCTATTAAAGTACGTTCGGTTGTTTTAAACTTAAAGGTAAAGTCGCCGTCTACATTTATTTCTTTTGTATAAACTGCAACATCACTGCTTTCTGCGCTAATGCTTTCTATTAAGATATCATTAATGTAAATAGAAATTTGAGAGTTACTTGAAAAAGCTTTTTTGTACTTAAAACTTAAATTTCCTATTCCTTTGGCAATGGATGATGAAGTTAAAATTCCACCTTTCGGAAATCCGTTCTTTCCATTTGATCCAATTAAAGGGGTGATGCCGGTAATGCCTGCACCTTTTGCTCCTACATCCAAACTCCATTTAATCCCATTAACCCCAATCCAATCAGGAATGGTATTAGAGTAAGCAGTTGATGAATATGGATAAGTATCAAAATTTTCCAATCCTTGCCCAAAACTGACTTGAGCAGACATCATAAATAAAGTAAGTAATGTCACCAGACACCACCTCTTACACGTGTAAAATGAAAACATAGGCTTAGTAGTAAATAAAAAATAGTTTGAAATAAACTTTTCAAGAAGCGTATACAAAATGGTTGTTTTGAGCATCAAAAATATACAAAATATCAAATAACCGAACATATCAATGTTAAGTTTATGTATCCTTTTGATTAACATTCATTTTTCACATACGAACTATCAGTCAATACATAAGATCCTAATGCTCATCACACAAAAAGAGCTTTACATCTCTTATATTAAAAGAACAATATAATTTTTGATGTATTTGTGACTTTAGATAATAGAAACGGCGTTTACGCCACAGATAGAAGACTAATTTTTGTTTGGCGGGCTTATCCTGATGCCAATCAAAAAAGAAGTTCTTGCTGCACCCCTATACAAATCTTCAACACTGATTGGACTTAGCAGATTTCAAAGCTAAATTAATACGATCGGGCAGTATACTTATTTGCTTCTGTTATCTTTGTATCTGAAAAATTAAAACCGATACATGAAGAACAAATTGACACTTGACAGATTTCAGGGTAAAGGATGGTATGAATTCATGATTAAGAATTTATGGAGGTATCCAAACAGATTGCTGGCACTAAAAGCGGCAACTGCCATGAGTATTCTGCTGATTCCATTTGTTGTTACCGGTTCTGCAAATATGGGTTTCACCCTTGCTTTGGGTGCACTGGCCGGTGCTCTTTCCGAAACCGATGATCATCCCAAAGGACGTGTGAAAACACTGATTCTTACCCTGATAAGCTTTATTATATCGAGTTTATCGGTGGAATTACTGCTGCCTTACCCAATTCTGTTTGGCATTGGTTTAATTGGTTCTACAATTACATTTATTGTTTTGGGCGGACTGGGTGAGCGGTACAGAGGGGTTACATTCGGAGCTTTGCTCGTTGCCATTTATACTATGTTAGGTGCTGATATTTCACCAAATTGGTACTGGCAACCCTTGCTTTTGCCTGCAGGTGCCTTGTGTTATGGAATCCTTTCTCTTATTTTACTAGTTCTCCGTCCTAACAGACTATTGGAAGAGCAATTGGCCCAGGGATTCGAGGATCTGAGCTTGTACATGAAGGAAAAAGCGCGGCTTTTCCCAAGTGATTCCAAATCGCAGGAAAAAATACGAGGCCGGTTGGCTACCTTAAATATTCAGTTCATCAACTCGCTGGAAAGGTGCAAAAATGTACTCAACTCTTATTCCGATGCTATCGATGATCCGAATGAACTACGCCCTTACCTGCACAAATTTGTACTCTTGCAAAGTTTACACGAAAGAGCCTCTTCAAGTCACGAACGATACGATCTGTTAAGTGATGAACCCGATAATCTCGAAGTTCTGGAAGGACTGGGGCAGTTGCTATTGCAATTATCTCTTGCGTGCCATGAAGTTTCGAAAAGCTTATTAATGGGAACAAGCTATCATCATCCGGTTTCGCTAAAATGGACCATTTCGGCCATGAAAAATAAAATCAAACAGCAAAACCCAACAGCAAAAAGCACCAATCTTAGCTTACTTCTTCAGAACCTTACGCAATCTCATCTTTCATTGCAAAGCATGAATTTCTATGTGGATTCTGGATTGCTTCCTAAAGTAGACCGAGACAGCAAAAGTTTATGGCAAAAGCTGCGCGAACAATTGAATTGGTCGCACCCACGCTTTCGGTATGCCATTCGCCTGAGCACCTGTTTTTTAATTGGCTACCTTCTTATTCTGGGTTTTAATCTGGAAAAAGGATACTGGATTTTATTAACCAGCTTATTTGTTTGTCAGCCTAGTTACAGTGAAACCCGAAAACGCCTGTTTCAAAGAATTGTCGGCACTTTAAGCGGCGTAGTAGCTGGTGTGTTATTTGTACAAATACTTCCTACTCTTGCCGGACAGGTAATTTTGCTGCTGGTAGCTGCTTATGCATTTTTTGTATGGCTGCGAAAAAACTATGCTTTAGCGGTTGTATTTGTAACCATTTTTGTAATAGCGGCTTTTAATCTGATTGCAGGAAAAGGGATTGTTGTTATGGGAGCAAGAGTAATGGATACAATTATTGGAGCCATTTTGGCAATACTTGTCGTTCGTTTTATGTGGCCCGATTGGCAATACAAACGTCTTCCCAATTTACTTTCAACCGCCCTGGAAAAAAACCGAAACTATTTCACTTTCATTTTACAGGAATACAAAGAATCGAATGAAGATGATTTAAATTATCGAATTGCAAGGTATCGTGCTCATCAGGCCGATAATGCACTTGCGTTATCGTGGCGGGGAATGAAACTGGAACCCAAAAAGCACCAGAAGTTTCAAAAACACGCCTTTGCCTTAACGTATCTCAATCATGCATTGCTTTCCTATTTATCAGCCTTAGGATCGCACCGTGACACAAAAAATTACATTGGCGATGATCAATGGGAAATGTTTAGAAATGTAGAAACTGAACTTGGCAAAGCTGTTACAGGTATGCAAAAGCTGGAAGCCTGCAATCCAACCCAAAGTCTTAAAAAATTTATTGATGATTTGGGACACAAAATCATCGAAATTGAGCGGGGGACAGAACGTCAGAAATTGGTTTTACTATACAATATTGCTGAAGTTACAGAGCAGTTGTTAGAGGAAGCATCAAAAATATTTGAAGAGTAAATTAAAGGTGAGTTTTGTGCTGTTTTGGCACAAAATCACCTCTCCATATTATTTAAATTCAATTTTCAACCTGGCAGTCTGCACCAACGATTGACAGGTTAGGATTCTATTGTTCTTCAAATCTTCGTCACTTAAAGCCATTGTTGTTTTCATTTTCACCTCCCCTTCAATCAGATGAGCTTTGCAGGTACCGCAAATACCGCCCTGACAAAAATAGGGAGCAGGCGCGCCAATTCGTTTCAATCCTTCCAAAATGGTTTCGTCTTCCGCTAAACGGACCTGATAATTTTCATTCCTGATTCTTGCATCCACCAGGGCATTCTTCACTGCTGTCAGGCCCTCTTCGTACTCAATGTGCTGAGTTGAAAAATACTCGAAGTGAATGTCCTTTGATGAAACTCCCATATCAATAAGCACATCCTGAACCATTTGATTCATTCCATCTGGTCCACAAATATAGTATTCTGATTTTTCGGCATCTGATCGATTTTCATAGAGAAAGGTTTTCACCAACTCCTCATTTATCCGGCCACGTTTTCCATTCCAGGGGGTGATGGAAAAATCTAAAAATCGTTTCGAAAGAGTTTGGGTAATTTTCAATCGCTCAGGATATTTTGCCTGCCACTCCAATAATTCACTGCCAAACAAAATCCCGGGCACACTCCTATTTCCGTAAAGCAAAAACGCTTTACTGTTTGGTTCGGCCAGCATTATGGATGTAAGCATCGAATAAATGGGTGTGATTCCACTTCCAGCTGCAAAAAAATAATAGTTCTTGCCCGCCTTCTCATCTGGTTTCACCATAAAATCCCCTTGAGGAACAGATACTTCTAAAATATCTCCTGCTTTTAAATTGTTCGCCATGTAATTGGAAATCAATCCGTCTTTCTGAATCTTTACTGTTACCTGATACAAAGCTTTTACATATGGAGAATTGTGCAGCGAATACATTCTTCGCTCTTCCACTCCATTTACAACAAACCGAAAACAAAGGTGTTGTCCCGGATAAAACTTAAAAACCGATAACAGCTCATCGGGTATTTGAAAGCTTAATGTTACAGCTTCTTTTATAGGCTTGTGAATTGCAGCTATGAGTATGCGGTAAAATTCCTGTTCCATAATTTTCCAGCTTTCTATTGTTTTTTTCTTAAAATACGGAGATTTCAGCAATTTATCCCATAAAAAAACCATCTTATAAAAGGTGGCTCTGTATTTTATCATCGTAAAAACTTAGGCTGCTAATTCATTTTCAGCGTCCAATTTTCTTGTAATTCGTCCGTAAACAATAAGGGCAACAGCTGAAGTTGCAGCAATGGCAACAAAATAGTACCAAATGTAATGAGCATGAGCCGAAGCTTGCTCCCATACCGCATGATCTGTAAATAATTTTGGATCCGGACAGTATTTCGACAACAAAAATCCGGACAGACCAAATCCTAAAATAGAGGAGATGAATGAATGCAGATGGCTAAAGCCAAGATACATCCCCTCTTCCCCCTTGGGTGCTTGCAAGGAGAAATATTCTAAAAATCGTGGAGAAATAAATGATTCTGCAAAACCTTGAAATACAATACCAATAATCATCATAAAAGCAACCGGATGCAGACTAAAAATCCCTAAATCAATCGATTCAACCTCCAACAAATTTCCTGCGGCCATACACAAGGCCGACACAGGCATAATAAACATACCAACGGTCATTGAAAATAAAGCGGTTTTCTTTCTCATCAACTGAGTAATTAATCCTACAAAAAGAAAAACAATTAATGGATTTACATTGGCATACCACGATGGCGATGCTCCCTCTCCTGCCATACGCAACACATACTTAGGCATGGTAGCATACAGTTGATGCTGCACCATCCAAAATCCGGTGACAATCAAAATCAAAGCAACCAACCGGCCATTCGAAAGTACTTTTAACAAAGCATGCCAAATTTCCGTCATGCTCTTGCCTTCTCCTTCGTGACGAGTGGTCTTGAAAAAGAAATACACAGCTACTAATCCCAGCAAAGTTGCTCCAGCCGAGAAATAATTTAAGGTAATTAGGCCCTCATTCCCCATTGCTTCACGCAATGGTTTCACAATGGTTTTTCCAGAAAAAGCACCAATATTCACCATGGTATAGAAAATAGAAAATCCTCTGGCACGATTAGCTACTGTTGTTTCCTTTGCTACAGTTCCTGTTATTACTGATTTAATAAAAGATCCTCCAATCATTATCAGAACAATAATTGGAATAATAAACCATTTATGAGAACTATGCTCTAATCCGGTAAATACGGTAATTTTAGAATATTCAACCAATCCTGCCGATTCCAATAATGTTGGAAAAACGGCCAGGCCTGCGTAACCTATACTCAAAAGGGAAAATGCCAGTAACAAGGCATTTTTAAAACCCATTTTATCGGCTAAAGCACCGCTAAAAGTTGGCAGTAAATACAATCCTCCTGAAAACAAACCTGAAATTAAGGCTGCTTCCACATCAGAAAAGCTTAGTATCCTTGATAAATAAATGGTTATAACAATGAATACTCCATAATATGCAGCTCTTTCCAACAACTCAACAGAGTTGGCTACCCAAAAGGCTCTGGAAAAGCGCTCTTTTATCGTTTTCTCTTCACTATTCATGATGTTTTTTTCGTTAAAAATATCTTAAAATTATGCCCTGTCAGTTAAAAGCCTAAAAATAGATTTACTTCATGGATATATCAAGTAGGGAAAACCCGACCTTAATTTTTGATGAAGCTGAAAGAGTGTTCAAACTATATTTTCGTTCTCATACAGATAAATTTACGCGCAAAAAAAAAGCCCAGGCAACCCCTGAGCTTTACACTTGATTTTAATGAAAAATTATTCCCAATCGAGAATCACTTTCCCACAATTTCCTTCTTCCATGATATCGAATCCTTTTTGGAATTCAGAAGCTTTAAATCGGTGAGAAATCATTGGAGACAAATCCAATCCGCTCATCAACATCTGCTCCATCTGGTACCACGTTTCGTACATTTCACGTCCGTAAATTCCTTTTAACTGAAGTCCTTTAAAAATGATATCGTTCCAATTCACCTTTGTTTGCGCAGGCAAAATACCCAATAAAGAAATCTTACCTGAGTTGTACATATGCGAAACCATATCGCCAAAAGCCGCTGGTGCACCTGAACACTCCAATCCTATATCAAATCCAATCATTCCCAATTCCTTAATTGCGTCGTCAAGACTCTCTGTTAAAGGATTAATAACACGATCGGCCCCCATTTTCTTGGCCAACTCTATTCTGTAAGGATTCGTTTCTGTTGCCACAACATATCTTGCACCTGCAAATTTTGCAATTGCCACACACATACTTCCAATTAATCCAGCACCTGTAACCAATACATCTTCTCCTATTATTGGCCACGAAAGGGTGGTGTGTGTTGCATTTCCAAATGGATCCATGATCGCCAAAAGCTCATCACTAATCTTATTACTCATTTTCATCAGATTTGATGAAGGAATGGCTGCGTATTCGGCAAAAATACCATCTATGTTTACACCGATCCCAACAGTGTTTTCACACACATGTTTACGTCCACGTCTACAATTTCTGCAATGTCCGCATGCAATATGCCCTTCGCCTGTTACACGATCGCCAATTTTAAAACCAGTAACACCGGCTCCAATTTCAGCTACCTCTCCAACATACTCGTGCCCTATAATCATTCCCGGTTTAATGGTATTCTGTGCCCATTCATCCCATTTATAAATGTGAAGATCGGTACCGCAAATAGCTGTTTTTCTAATTTTTACAAGAACATCGTTTACTCCTACTTTAGGAACATCAACTTCTTCCATCCACAAGCCTTTTTCTGCTTTGGACTTTACAAGAGCCTTCATTTTAGTCATTGTCGTTTTGTTATATTGTTGTTGTGTAAGTATTTAAATCTCTGCAAATATGCTTGTTGTATATTTGATTAATCTATCTCGAAAGTATAAAAACTAAATTAGATTTTCAATATCCATTTTGTAAAAATATCCCGATCCGTATCACTTCAGTAAAAGCTTTCTGTATAACGATATCGGAGCAAGCCCAATGAAGAATGAAAGCGGTTTGAATTTCAAAAATATACCGGCATTACTCTCTTTGTTTTATTCCTCAATTCTATAAAATCGGAACCCTGTATCAATTGTAGGATACAACTTTCCGGCTCTTACTATTCGATCTCCCGCCAGATCTGAGATGGTAGAAAAACCCATTCTGCCAGCATCCGAATCCTCCTTTACCGCTTCGGTATTCTGAACACAAATAAAACGGCGTTTAGATGACTGCTTTTCGTTTAATTTGAAAATAGCATGAGGCATTGACGCCGAGCCGGCAAAAAGATCTAAAATCAAATCCTCATCTTCGCTTAATTGCTTTAATATCGTAAGCAGTAAATCAGTTGGTTTTGGATATTTAAAGGGCAAGCCTTCGGGATATAATTCTTTCAATTCCCGAGTTCCTTTACTAGTAGGAATATCGGTTATAATCGATGAAATGGGATTGAAAATACTCTTCAGCTCCGACTTGTACTTTTTTAATAAAAAGCGCTTGCCTTCTTCTTTGGGAAAGATCAACTTTCCTGAATCGAACCATTCTGCAACGCGCTGTTTCGAAAAAGCCCAATATCGGCCAGCAGGCGGTAAATATTCTTCATTTGTATATGGATTTGTAATTGCAAAACGGGAATTGGAATTGCCACTTGCCGCTGAGGGATTATCAGGAGTCCAATCTCCATTTGGGTCGAAATCAGGATTTGAATAATTGGATAAATCCTTGAGTTCCCCTTTCAATTTTAATTCACTTGAACATTTGGCATACAACAAAATATATTCATGATTTGCGGCAAATAAATTGCCCGAGGTATTGGAGTTCGATCGATTGATCCATATGAAACAACCCACAAAATTATTTTCTCCAAAAACCTCATTGCAAATCAGTTGTACGTTGGCCTTTTCACTTTCATCAATAGAAATGGCTATTGCACCATTGTTGGTTAACAGCTGCCTCGATAAAACCAGTCGCGGATAAATCATGTTTAACCAATTGGTGTGAACTTCCCCACTTTCAATCTGATTTTTAAGGCAGGAATCAACCCGTTCAATTCCAGAACCATTCAGAAATTCCAAATACTGATTCGAACGGATTTTAAAGCGATCATTATAACCAAAATCATTACCCGTATTGTACGGCGGATCGATATAAACCAACTTTATTTTCCCCGTATATTCTTTCTGCAATAAGCGCAAGGCTTCTAAATTATCACCTTCTATAAACTGATTTTTTGTTTTATTTGGCTGAATTGATTTTGATTTGTCTAGAACCAGTTTACCGGTACTTTCTTCACTGACTTGTGATGCGGCCTTTTCTTTTCCAAACCAGCCTAAACCATAGTTCGATTCATCCACAAACTGATCGGCTTCCAAATAAATTTTAAGCTTCTGAATATCTAATTGATCTTCTGCAAAAACTTCCGGGAGAAGGCTTTTCAGCTCTTTTATTTTCTTTTGTTTCTGATAAAAAGAGAGTAGGTTTTTTCCTTGCATAATAACAAGTCTGAAGTAATGTGATTTGTTTCACAAACCTACAACTTTTCAGTCTTGAATAAAAATTCCGAATCTTGATTTCCTGCAAAAAAAGCACTAAATAATACACGTTTGAAAGTTATTTCCAACTATTCGATGTTCCCAACTTTCCGCCATCTAGTTTTTGTTATCTTTGCGCCATGCAAGCAAAAAATATGAATAATAAAAAAATTTTAGAGAAGCTATCGATTCAGGAATTGAACGAGATGCAAAAAGAATGCGCAAAAGCCTATACCAAAAACAGCGATCTGCTTTTGGTATCCCCAACAGGGTCGGGAAAAACTTTAGCTTTTCTGTTACCAATGCTTGCTGAACTGGATGCTAAAATTGATGCTGTTCAGACCCTGATTTTGACTCCTGCACGAGAACTTTCTTTGCAAATAGAGAGTGTTTTTAAAAGTATGGGGACTGATTTTAAAGTGAATTGCTGCTACGGCGGGCATCCAATGTCAACCGAAAAAAATAATTTAAAAACACCACCAGCTGTACTTATCGGTACTCCAGGAAGAATTGCAGATCATATTCGAAGAGGAAATTTTGATTGTAGAAATATTAAAACTCTAATATTAGATGAGTTTGATAAATCTCTTGAATTAGGCTTTCAGAAAGAAATGAAGGAAGTTACACTAGCTCTGCCGTCTAAAATTAAAAAGGTGCTGACTTCTGCCACTAATAATATAGATATTCCGGAGTTTACCAGACTTAATTCACTCATCGAACTGGACTTTATTCCCAATGCGAAACCAATTGCTTTGAATCAAAAGAAAGTAATATCTGTAGAAAAAGACAAATTGGCAACTCTTTTTCAATTGGTTTGTCATTTGGGAAATCAGCCAAGCCTGGTTTTCTGTAATCACCGTGATGCTGTGGAACGAATTGGAAAACATTTTTTAAATGAAGGAATTCAGTGTGATGTTTTTCATGGCGGATTGGAACAGGATGATCGGGAGAGAGCTCTTCTAAAATTTCGTAATGGAAGTCATTACCTGCTAATTGTTACCGATCTTGCTTCGAGAGGATTGGATATTCCTGAAATTAAAAATGTGATTCACTACCAACTGCCAAGAGTAGAAGAAGCATTTACACATAGAAACGGACGAACAGCCAGAATGAATGCAGAAGGAACTTCCTACCTGGTGCTGGCTCAGGACGAAACACCGCCAGAATTTATCCCTGAAGACATTGATATTCTTGAACTGGCAGATCAACCATTACCAGCAGAACCAGAATGGGAAACTCTTTACATTTGTTTGGGAAAAAAAGAGAAAATAAATAAAATTGACTTGGTTGGATTCTTTTGTAAGGTAGGAAATCTGAAAAAAGAGGAATTGGGGAAAATTGATGTTCTCGATCACTCATCATTCGTTGCTGTAAAAAGAGGAATGGGAGAAAAATTGGCCCGGAAACTTAAAAACGAACTCATTAAAAAGAAGAAAGTTAAAATTCAGGTTTCCTATTAATCTGAATTTGATTATTGACACTTTGAATAAAGAGAAACATTAACCCGTTCTTCAATGGGAAAAGAAATCAGCAACCAAACATTCGTCGTTCGCTAATATGACTTTTAGAAAGTTAAATTAGCTGACGAAGAATCATTAATCACCAAAAATTTTATCGAGCAGACGAATGAACATTTTTTTTGTTTTGGATTCTTTAACCAAAACTGAATTTTGTGTGGAAATACTTCTGAATATGTGTTCCCATTCCGGTAATCCACCAAAATTGCGGTCATCAATGTATAAATCAGCATAAATTTTGCGACTGATGGTGTCATCAAATTCCTCTTCAGGATAATTGCTGTTCACAGCATAGAATTCCAAGCCTCTTTTTTCGCAAAAATCAACCGCTTCAAAGAGATTTTCTTCCGTTCTGTACGTCCATAAAATAATTTGATGACCTTCCTTCTGCAAAGCCATCAGACTTTCAATAGCAAAAGGAATCTCATTCCCTATTTCAGGGTATTTGTGTTGTACAATTGTGCCGTCAAAATCTACTGCAATAATCATATAAAAAGAGTTAAGTAACAATATATTATAAAAATATAGATTTATTTCATTCTTTCTCAATGAATAACAAACAAAAATGGTCTGAATTTAATTCAGACCATTTAAAGATACTCTTTTAATTACTGGAGACCTTTTCCCACAACCGCCTAACGATTCCCGGCGAACTGTCTTCATAATAGTAACCATTACCACTTAAGTTTCTGGATGATTTGCCTTGATATCCATTCATGGCAACATCATTTAATACCAAGGAAACATTTGATAAAGTGCCTTTTACTACCAACTGATTCACAAAATTAATCTGTTCCCGATGACTGAATCCCCGTCGGAGAACAAATAAATTAGCATCTGCAAATTTACCCGTGATGATTCCATCCGTAACCATGGAAAGAGGCGCATTGTCGATAAATATATAATCGTATTTCCCTTCCACTTCGCATAACAATTGCTCAAATCTGCCATTTTCGAGTAACTCAGCCGGATTGGGAGGAACCGGTCCGGAGGTTACACAGTGAAGATTTGTGATGTGTGTTTTCTGAATGATCTCACTGCATTTGCTAAGACTGATTAAATAGGTGCTTAAACCAAGCGCATTATCCAAATTAAAAGCGGATTCTATTTTTGGCTTTCGCAAATCTGCACCAATCAATAAAACCTTCTTGTTATTCATGGCAACAATGCTTGCCAAATTAACCGCCGCAAATGATTTTCCTTCTTCGGGTATGGTTGAATGAATTCCAATAATTTTAGTCGGATTATTGGGCAGTACATAAGTTAGATTTGTCCGCAAGGTTCTAAAAGACTCAGATATAGCCGATCGGGGATGATAAAACACAGGAACTGCTTCGCTGTATTTATTATGAGCAATAGTCCCCAAAATAGGAAGTTGTGTCTTCTTCATGATTTCTTCTTTGTTCTGGATATTATCATTAAAGAATTCTTTTAGAATAATGATTAAAAAAGGAAGACCAATCCCCAAAAACATGCCTATTAGTAAATTAATTGCTGTTTTGGGTTTAATTTTGACGATAGTCGCCAATCTTGCCGGATCGATTATTTGCGAATCGGACACATTAGATGCCTTGGCAATAGCAGCTTCTGCTCGTTTTTTCAGTAGAAAAGTATAAAGTTCGTTGTTTAAATCGAAGTTCCTTTTCATACTAACCAGTTTTTGCTCGTGCTTTGGCATTCGGGCCAATTGCTCTCTAACGGTTTCCATTCTTGCGCTTAAACTCTGCACTTCGATTCGAGAGTTAGCCACCATGCTTTGAAGATTTTCCTCTAAACTTTGCTGAATCAACTGAATTTCCTTATTCAGGATAACCAGACTTGGATTTTTCTCCTGAACACTATAAGAAAGCACTTCCCGTTTTCCATACAAATCAGTCAATTTGGCCACTAACGCATCTAATGATGGATCTGTAATCCCGGTTATAGAAGGAGCTATTACTTGTTTCATTTGATTGACATCGCCTAAATTACGCAACAGATTTTTATAGTAATCCAAAGTAATTTGAGCCTTGGACAACTGACTTTCAAGATCCTCCACTTTTGCTACAATTACGCCAGCCTCCTGCCCCAAATCAACAATTCTGTTTTTTGATCTGAAATTGCTAAAACTCTGGCCTGCCATTTGAAGAGAATCCACGATTCCCTCTAACTGAGAATCAATAAAGCGCACTGTACTTTCAGATTTCTTATTTTTTTCAATCAAACCAAATTGAATGTAAACCCAATTCAATTCATTTAAATAATCAACTCCTCTTTCGGGTTCCGAATTATCAATCCGAAGATGAATCAGTTCAGCCTTTTTCTCAGCTACGCTAATAGTCATACTCTCCATATACGCGAGAGTAAGCGCATCCAAATTGTTGAAAACGAAAAAATAATTTTCATTTTTATCAATTTCCTCTTTTTTAGGCTTAATTATAAAATGAAAGTAATTGTTCTTAAATGGCCGATCGAAAAAAGCGGTCTTGTCAAATTTAACATGTACTTCATCTCCTTTATAATCCGCTTTCCCATCTACTTTAATCTTGTAAGATTTCTTATCAATCTGAACAATCGAAATCGGTAAGCTGCATATATTATCTCCGTCCATTTGCTGAACTTCGAATGGTTCATGTCTATACAAACCTCTATCGGAAAACAACTGCTTTTTATACCAGGATTGATTCCAACCCAAGTTTCTCATTGCCTTCCGGTTAATGGTATATGATTTTAGAATTTCTAAATGATTTTGTATGTTTGCTTTGTCCTGAATTTTATAACCTTCAAACATACTTTGAGCGCTGGTTTCCCCTGCATCAACATGAATTAGGAGAGAACTCCTCATCATGTAAACAGGATTCGAGTACTTACTAATAAAATAAGCCAACAATATCCCCAAGGCTCCGCATACCGCAAACATCTTCCATTGCGATAGCAGTCGATATAGAAATTCCTTCACATCCGGACTATCTTTTTGATCAAAATAATCCATTACTTCATCTATATATTTCATTGAAATAAATTTTGTGTTAGAATAAACACCAAGCGAAACGGCTTAGTTGTTGGTTATTATTAAACTGGTAATCAATACAGCTGTTGATACTGTTGACAGTAAAAGACTGTAAACGGCCGAATTCATATTCGTATTTTTAATTCTGTGAGGCTCCACATACACAACATCATTAGGCTGTAGAAAAAATGCCTTCGATTTTAGAAAATCTTTCTTTGTTAAATCCAAGCGAAACGTTTCGCTTTGTTTCTCAGAGGTTCGCATCACCAAAACGCGGTCAATTTTTGCATATTCAGTTATTCCATTGGCCATACTAATGGCTTCCAGCACAGTTAGGCTGCTATTGTAATTGTAGTAAACACCTGGTTTCGTGACTTCCCCCATTACACTTACTTTGTAATTTAAGAGTTTTACTTTAACACTGGCATCCTTTAAGTATTCGTCGGCCCTCTCCTGAACCTTGGCTTGAGCCTCGGCCTGAGTAAGTCCTGCAATTCCGACCGAACCCAGAATAGGCAAGGAGATATTTCCATTTGAATCTACCTGATAACCATTTAAATACTGATCGGATTGCTGGCTGTATAATTGCTGAGAGCCTCCTATTCCGCCAACGCTTTGGGCGGGATTATACAATTGATTCACCTCAGGATTTAAGGATTTAATACTCACAAAAAGATTGTCGTTTGTTTTGATCCGATACTCGGGAACATTTGTTGTAAATTCGCCTGCCAATATCTCAGCACCGGTGTCCTGCAGGTAAACCAAATCTTTTTTTGATCGACAGGAAATGATACTCATTACTAAAATGAGGCTCATCAGAAATAAATATTTTTTATTCATGGTCTTGGTTTTTTTGTTGATTCTAGTTTAAATATATTGAGATTAACTATTGCCCTTCACCAGTGAACACAACTTTAATGGTGCTGAGAAATAGTATTAAATCCAGTTTTAACGACCAGGTATCGATGTAAAGCATATCCAGTTTCATCCATTCCTCGAAAGGAATATTGTTGCGGCCAGACACTTGCCAGATACATGTTATTCCTGGTTTCATGCTTAATCGCCGGCGCTGCCAGCGTTGATACTGCTGAACTTCGGAAGGAATTGGCGGCCGTGGACCAACAATCGACATTTCGCCTCTGAGAACATTAAAGAACTGAGGCAGCTCATCCAAAGATGTTTTTCGAAGAAATCTACCAACACGGGTTACCCTGGGATCATTCTTAATTTTGAAAACCGGCCCTGACTGTTCATTCTGATTTTCAAGTTTCACCCGCAAGGCTTCAGCATTTTCCACCATTGTTCTGAATTTCAGACAATGAAAAATACGTCCATTCAGGCCTACCCGCCTTTGACGGAAAAAAACGGAACCTCCGTCTTCAATTTTTATTGCCACAGATATGGCTAACAAGACAGGAGAAATCAATACCACAATAACAAATGAAAACAGGAAATCGAGCATTTCCTTCACCTTAAGGGCAAAGTAATTTTTCGTATTATTGGCGAACGTCAAAAAAGGAAGTTCTTTAAAATAAGTAAGATGAGATCGCTGACTAACAACACTTAACAATTCGGAATAAACACGAAACGTAACTCCAACCTCGGAACAGGCATAAATCAAAGCCCGGACTTCTTCATTATCAAACTTTCCTTTGCAGTAAATTACCTCATCAACCACATTGGCATCGATAATCTCGCTTAGCTGAAAATGCTCGTGCAAAACCCGAACGTGCGACTCGTATTTATTTTTGATGTGTTTTCCATCCGACATAATCGCCCAAACATTGTATCCCCAATCGCGAATAAAAAGCATTCGGTCGATAAAGTGCAGATACGATTCATCATCTGCAACAATTAAAACATTTCTGGTATTAAAGCCTTTCCCTCTCAGCAATTTAAATATCCGGTAACTTAACATCCGAAAGCCAAAAAGCACTACAAGATTTAAACAGGCAAACAAAGCCAGAATTAATGTTGGTACGGAATCAGTGAGGAATAAACTTCCTAAATGCAGCAATCCTGAACTTATTACAACCATGGCAAAATATTCGGCAAACAATTCGGAGTAGGTTTTTACCCGAAGCATTTTACCCAGATTCAGCTCCTTTATCAGCGTGTACCAAATGGCGATAATCAGCAGGTAAATTGTATTGTTATCGTGAATATCAATATTTACCGGTCTTAAATAGGTAGTAACTGCCCATGCCACCACCCAATAACAAGCAACTGATAAACCTACTTGCATGAGAGTACTCAAACGTGCAAGGGTTTGTTCTCTTCCTTTAATCATGGTTTTAAGGTTTTAAAGTGAAATTTTAAAAGACCACAGCCAGCTTTTCAAGTTGATGGTTGGTCAACAGCTGTCTGTATTCTGAGTTGAGTATTTTTTACAATAGAGATGCACACTTGCTTCTGTAAAAATGAAGTGTAGGTTTATCTGAAAAATTTTTGAATTCGTTCTTTAAATATGTAGTAGAGAAACAGAGAATTGGTTGTTAAGTATCTTTTCCACATTCGGCGGGGCTCCTGCAAAAAGCGGTAAAACCATTCCAAACCTGAGTTTTGCATCCAAAGAGGTGCTCTTTTTACTTTTCCGGCTACTACATCAAACGAACCGCCAACGCCCATAATAAAAGGCACTTTTAACTGATCTTTATAAGTATTTAGAAAAATCTCCTTGGTTGGAGAACTTATGGCTACAAATAAAATATCTGCATTCGATGCTGCAATTTGTGCTGCAATATCTGCTTCCTGAGCTTTGTTAAAATACCCATTTCGGAAACCGGCAATTATTTCTTCTCCAAAAACAGATGTGTACTTTCGAACCACTTCGGCAACCACCTCTTCTTTGCCGCCGAAAAAAAAGATTTTGTATTGTTTTTCGGCAGCCAAAACAACCAGCTCCTGCATTAAATCAACGCCCGAAACTCTTTCCGGCAAAGGTTCTCCTAATAATCCAGCTGCCCAAACAACAGCCATTCCGTCCGCATTAATAATATCGCTGGCTACTACCGATTTGTATAACTCGGTATCGGTTTGCATGTGCACCAGTTTGGCCGCATTTACCACAATGTGTTGAATTGGCTTTTTCTCCCGGATCGAATCATCGATCAGGTGAAGAGTTTCCTTCATCGTCAACACATCAACCGGCGAATTCATTATTGTAATTCTCTTTTTCATATGAGTATAATTTTAAGTTTTTGCCATATGGAACTCGCCAAACAGTCATTCATGTGTTTGTGAGCCTTTTCTCATGGCTCGTTTCATATTCCGGTATTTTTATGGTTTCAACTAAATAATTCGATAAGGACAAAAACATCCAGGCTTGTGCCCATCTGATGTAAGGAATCTTGTTTTTTCGGCGTTTCCCTGACTGGAAATAGAAATAACCTGATTGATCCTGAAGATTGTTGATGGTCCATTGTAAAACCCGATCAACCAATTCCTGATTCTCTTCCAACACATTTAAGCTGCATAGTGTAATGGGTAGTTGAGCCGGACAATGTATATCAATCGGATAAACTGAATTGCTGTAATATTTTGGCGTTCCGTCTTCGGCAAAAAAATTGGCTAAATAGTAATCCAATCCCAACTGAATTTGCTGATCGAAAGAAGAATCCTTTGTATATCTGCGATAATCGGATAAGGCCTCGAGATTAAATCCGGTATGAAAATTATCGATCCACCGATGATAAGCCAAAGTACCGTACGACCAGGATCCATCGGAGTTTTGGTTCTTGATACAATACCTTACCGATTGCTTTGCACAATTCAAAACTTCCTTCTCTTGTGTATAATGATAGATTCTCGACAGCATCCGGCTTCCTAAAAGAGAAGCATTAAAAACCTGAGTTTGATCCAATGGAGAATAGGAAAAACAGAAATCCCCGTTTCCGTCGTAGGTTCGATTCAAATCTTTCAGGATAAAATCTTTGATTTGTATGGCGGTCTCCAACAACTTTTCATCTCCCAATATTTCGTAAGCATCCAGCAATGCGCATCCCACATAGGTAGTTACCACTACCGATGGTGTGCCTTTGGGTTGATAAAAGGCTCTTGCCTGCCAATCAAAATTGTATCCCCAACAGGGGCCCCACCATCCTTTCGATTGCATTTCCAATAATTTTTCGCTCAGAAAATGAATCCGGGATCTTACTTCCTGTGTTCGATCAAATTGATAGAGCTTACAATATCCACTAAGAAATAAACCAAGACCTTTTGGATTGTAAGCCTTCTCAACTCTGGTAAGACCCCGGAAATTTACCGGACTTTTTTTAAATGCCTGAATCCAAATCAATCGCATTAACCTGCTGTTTTGCGCAAAAGGAATGGACTGAAAAAGTTTGGAATTCAGGCCATCGTATGGGTCCCAGCCTTTGTATTCCTGACTTTCAATATAGCTTCTAAGTTTCTGGAAACTTGCTTTGTACATATATTCTGAATTATAGATGTGCTGAGAAAACTTGTTCCGTGAGAAAAGTCCTCTTAAGGGAATTTTGAGGTGTTTTTACTTACTGCTGTTTTATTTTCGCAACCAATTCGGTCAAAGTCAAGAATGTTATTTCACTTTTTCCGGCTTGGTGTATTAAATAAAGTAAGGCATCCGGGTAATAAAAATCTTTTGGATGACCAACCAAAATAAAGGGATGAAACAGTATTGCTGAATGTTTCTGAAGCCTGATTGCCGCTTTTAAAAAGTTTCTCATTTTCCCTTTCGAGAACAAACAAAAATCCCAGGTTAAGGCCTCTTCCTGAAGCAAAAACTGAACCGTCTCCCATTTTGATTTCTTTGCGCTGTTGTTTTTAAATTTCTCCAAGGAATTGGCTTTATTCTGCATTGCAGATTTTATGCGTACTGCATCGTATTTTAGGATTCGTCTTCGCTTTTGAGCAAAAATTGGCAGTTCCAAAAATCCACTGCTAATTCCGTTTGAACTCATCAAAGAATTATTGGATGCATACCAATAAGCTTTGGTTTCTGAAATATTTGAATAATCGTATCTCGACAAATTGCCTTCCGCTTTTCCCCCATAATAAACCGAGCTGTCTGCAATAAAAGAATGCTGCTTAAGAACTTTCAGCAATCGGTCAGATGGATCGATATTGTACCCTCCAGCCCGAAGTATGTTGCACTTGTATTCAGAATTTATCGGTTGCAGAATGGACTCCAAAGTCTCTTTTCCCTTTCGGATTAGTTCCGGCAATCCCATGCTAATGGTTTCGTCCGGCTGATCGGGCACCTCAGGCAACCTCCAGTAATCCAAATTCAGCAGCCATTCCCCTTTTTCATATTTTGCATCAATCCATTGCGGATGCAGGTGCAATTGTACATCGTGCCCCAATTGATAAGCTCTCTGTATTTGCTCTTTCATGGCAGTTGCAGGATTCGACGAATATCCCATTGTAATGCCACTCCCGTAAGCTTCCTTCAGCTTCCAGTATTCTACCACCTCAAAAAATATAGTCAGTTTAATCTTGTGCTGTTCGCAAATACCCAACATTCTATTGGTTGGCTGAATAATGTGCTTGAAAACATCGCCCCGACCAGAACCAAAAAGTTCGTAGTCGAGTGTTAGGCAAAGAGAGATCATGAGATTTTGATGGTTTAACTGGTTTGGTATTTATTTCAGATGCAGACTTTGTACATTGATACATTGCTCTTGCATTGCTTCGGGTTGCTTTTGTATTTCTTCAGGTTGCTCTTGCGTTTCTTCCATGTTCCCATCCATTTCTTCTATGTTTCCATGCGTTTCTTCATGTTGCTTTTGCATTTCTTCCACGTTCCCATGCATTTCTTCGCGTTGATCAGGCATTTCTTCGACGTTCCCATGCATTTCTTCTACTTTCCCATACATTTCTTCACGTTGCTCTTGCATTTCTTCGCATTGCTTTTGCGATTTCCCTTGCATATCTGATTGAATATTTTCTTTGTTGGTCTTCTTTCAGCGTTTCACCTGTCGGAAAAACGGTTTCAAATCACCGATATCCCACACATCAAAAGTTCTGCTGCTGAAGTTGAACAGGACTGAGAACATGTGCATTATCTTTCCCGGGTTTTTAGCAATTAAAACCATGTCGCGCAGAACATTCATCCATTGAACCTGTTTGGAATTCTTTTGATTACTAACGCACTCTCCTAAAATATAGGGGATCAAATCAGGATATTTCAGTTTCATGATCCGGATAAAACCAAACGGCCGGGGGTTCACCTCCAAAAGATAAGGCTCGCCATTAAAAATTTTAAATTCAACATCTAAAAAACCGGTAAATAATGTTTTGCCAATTAATTGAATGGATTTTTCTTCTATAATTTCGGCAAATCCGCCACAATATTCTTCCACAACCGAAGAGACTCCCGAACGATAATGCCGGACTTCATTCACACAAATGCCTGCCACTAAATTTCCTTGATCGAAATAAGCTCCATAGGAGTAATTATTTTGCAAATCTGCTCCCAAAAACTGCTGCATAACCAGCGATTGTTTTTCGCGTTCGCCAAGAGTTTGATAAAGATTCTTTACCTCTTTTATATTGTGCACCAAACAGGTTTTGAAGGCTGGTTTTTCATACAAATAGATATCCTGATTCCACTTTACTATTTGCGGAAATTTAAAACGCCTGTAATCGGTATCATGATTCAATTGACTCAGAAGAATTGATTTTGGGTATTTGCAATTAATCTCCTCAGCCAATTGGTAGGTATGCAGTTTGTTTAAAAAAATAGATAAAGCCTCTTTATCCTTAGGTACAACATTAAACAGAGTGAAAAACCCGGGAAAATTCTTCATCAGAAAAGACAGGTAAAAACCACTCGCAACAATACAATCCTGCATCTGATTTTTCGAGGCTAAATCAGTCAATTTGCCAATCAAATCTTCTTCTGTATCAACAATTAATTTTATGCCGTAACGGGAATACATGGCAATTTCGTTTTTGCGCCCCAGTACAGTAACCAAATATCCTATCCGACTATATTCCCGCAATAAAAATAAAGCTTGTGGTCCCGCGCCAACAATCACAATCTGCTTCTGAATCAGGCTCATTTTTTTTCAATTTGAGATACAACTAAATTAAACTTCCCTCTGTGGCTTCTGATCAATCCCTGCGTTTCAATTTTTTCAAACCTGATTCTGCAATCAGCCCCCAATAAAGCTCTTAAGTTTTGTTCCAGTTTTGTGCAATCTAATTTTGTAAACCCTTTATCAGGGACTAGATTTACGGTTATTTCTCCCACGGTATTTTGAATAATTTGAGCCGCCAGAAGCTGATTTATTTTCTTGAAAGCCAAATCCAATCGTCCAATTCGCTGACCATCTTTTAAAATCACATAATCATCATCACGACCTTCTATTTTTTGAACCACACAGGTTCCGTTACTTGTGGGTGCCAATTGAATTATATCATCTACCTTATAACGAATTAAAGGAAATGCCCTGTTGATAAATCCGGTTGTTATTAAATGATTGTCGGCAAATTCGGTATGAGAATACAATGGAAACTCATGATAATAAGAATCATTAAACTGCCCAAAAGCAACTGTTTGTTCTGCATTTCCATACCAATCAAATATTTTGGTATGGAAAACTTTCTCTACAATTTCTCTTTGGAAATCGTGCAATACCTCCGATGAAGTAAATGCAAGCGGAATGCTTAATTCCAAATTCGCTTTGTACAATTCTGTGGCCAATATGTGCATTGAGCTTGGATATGCCTTTATTACTTTAGGCTGAAAATCCGTAATCATTTTATGAATCCTGCCAATCTCATCCGCCCCCAAATGAAAACTGGAGATGTACAAAACATTATTGCTTTTATCGAAATAAGAAACTGTATTCCGATCCAGTACACCTCGAAGGGAAACAACAGGATCGCCTAAATGATACCCGTGCTTTTGCTGAAAAAAATGTCCGTAAGCATATTCTTTTATTGTAGATGAAAAATCCCGGTATACCTGAAGAGGTGTTCCGGTTGTGCCACTCGAATAGGCTTTAAAAACAGTAAATTTTGATTTGGTTAAAATATCCGAAGTATTCTTTTTAACGATCGATTTATCGATAACAGGCAATTTATTGACATCAGATAAACTTTTAACCGAATTGATGGTTAAACCATGAGACTGATACAGCGTTTTATAAAATTTTGAGTTTTCGAAAGCATTTTTAAATTGTTTTACAAACTCCTGCTCTTTTAATTCCAATAACTCCTGCTTCGAACAATTACTCAAATCAATAATTTTTCTGAGTTCTCTTTCGAAACCACTTCCGAACTTAATTTTATAGGCAATCAAATCTTTGATTAATCGATATGTCATATTCAAAGTTTATGGTTTAAGTCTCCTGCATAATTTCTCTTATCACCTGATTTTTCTGCTGAGAATCAAGTTTTGAAACCATCAGGTTGTACTTCCCTGATGCTGTTCGAATAATTTGGTCTTCGCCGATTTCTTTGTAATGAATCTTGCAATCAGCACCCAAAAGTTGAGTTAAATTCTTAATTAGTTCTGATTTATTGCCCTCGGTAAAATTGTAATCCGGAATGATATTCAAATCTATTTCGCCTGCTGCATTCTGAACTATTTGTGCTCCCAGAATGTTCTTTACGTTGCTAAAATTAAAAGCATGATCCAAAAGGCCGATTTGCTGCCCGTTTTTAAGTTCTATGTACTGATTATCCCGTCCTAAAATACGGCTGGTACAACAATGAATGCAGCTGCTACCGCACTTCAGTTTTATCACATCATCAATTTTGTAACGAATCAACGGAAAAGACTTATTAATAAAACCCGTAGTAATGATGCACTTTTCCTTCGCCTCAATATGAGCATACAAAGGAATATCCTGATACAAATCCTTCTTTACCTGACCTAAAGAGATGGTCTGTTCGGAATTCCCATACCAATCAAAAATCTTCGTTTGCAGAACCTTTTCAATAATGCTTCGCTGAAAATCGTGCAGCACTTCGGAAGACGTAAATGCCAGTGGAATTTGCAAATCGAGTCCTGCTTTGTACAATTCTACCGAAAGAATCTGCAGAGAGGATGGATATGCCTTTACTACCTTGGGACTGAAATCTTTAATTAACCGGTAATACTTCTTAATATTTTTTTCATTCAGATTATAGCTCGACAAATGAAGGGTATTTAATGAGCGATCGTATCTTGATATTTCTCTCTGATCTAAATCACCCTTAATCGAAATCACCTTATCGCCCAATTGATAACCGTGCGACATTTGAAAATAGTATCCGTAAGAATACTCTTTACAAACTGATTGATAATCGCGGTACAGCTTTAACGGCGATCCGGTTGTTCCGCTGGTATAAGCGGTATAAACAAACAATTTATTACAGGTTAGCAATTCATCAACCCTATGGCGTATGTCTTCTTTTGTGATGATAGGAATCAATTTTGCATCATCAGTTGACTGGATTGAATTTAAGTTCAATCCGTGCTCCTGATAAAGCTTATTATAAAATTTAGAATTGGTAAATGCATTTTGATATTGCTTTACAAATTCCTGATTTTTCAGTTCTAATAATTGAGATTCGCTAATTGAGTATAAGTCGGCTATCCGCTGTAATTCTTTTGAAAACCGGTAACCAAACTTAATTTTGCTCAATAAGTAATCCCTTACTGCTCTGTAGTTCATGATAAATTGAAAATAGAGTTTTTAAAACGCTTTGAGGATAGAAGTCAACACTCCCTTTTGCCGACCTTTCAGAGTAAATCTGTATCAAATTATGGTTGTTTAGTAGTTTTAAAATGGCTTTTTTTATCGCTTCCTCATTTCCGGCATCAACTAAAATGCCATTCTTGTATTTGTAAATTAAATCAGGGATTCCTCCCGCATTACTTGATATTATTGGCAGTGAATAACTCATTGCTTCCAAAATAGATAAGGGCAATCCTTCCTTATAGGAAGGCAAAATAAAAATGTGCGATGAGCGCATCAACTGATCTTTTTTCTCTGCATCTACCCAACCCTCAAATTGTACCAGATTCTCTAATTTCCATCTCGAAATATATTTTTTTAGCCGGGCCACTTCTCCATTACCGGCAATCTTTAAGCTTAGTCTCCCCTCAAAATTGGTTCTGTTTTTCGAAATGGTTTTTAATAAATCAAATATTCCCTTATTGTCACCAATTAAGCCCAAAAAGAGAAACTGAAGTTTGCCATTCAACACTATTTTATTGGGTTCGGCCGGAGGAATAATCATGTTGTTTAAAATCACCACACGCTTCGGATGAAAAGCGCTGGAAAAGAAATGCTTCCACTTTTCAGTCAGGCAAAAAACAACATCGGCAGACTGAATCACATAACGAATTCTCTTTTGTATAAATACCGGTGATTCCAAATAAAAATCGCGAAACCCACCTCCGTGGATATGATAGATCAGTTTCTTGTTAAACAGCCTGTGAACTATCGAGAACAGAATGTATTTGCGGTAAAAACTACCTTTCGATGCTCCGTGAATATGAATAATTTTAATCTCTGAATCTTTTAAAAGGCGAAATATCAATTCAATTACACAAACAGGGAACCAAATACTATTCAACACTTTTGAGTTGAATCGATGCGTAACAATCAGCTTAAATGGTTTGATGTGTTTCGAATAATTATTTACACACAAGCCGATTCCACCTTTACTTTTTGTATTCCCAGGAGCAATAAATAATACTTCTTTCATTAGAAATGTAATATGAAGTTTATAAGGTGAAAAACAGTTTCATTTTCAAGAATACTGATCTATGATTTGAACGCTGACTTTCCTGTTTTCTGATTTTAATTTCAACTGCAAAGGTTGAATGTACTGATGCCACAAACCCAACATGCGTGCAATGTTCTCGTATTTCCCTCCTTTTGTATTGATAGAAACTCTGGGAAGTTCATACATTCCATTATTTTCCCGATTAAGATTCGGATTCGTAGTAAAAGCCATTTTATAGCCATTCTTTTTTAAGAATTCAAAATCCCTTTCATCGTAATCGCCGTTTGGATATGCGAACGAATTAATTTCCGTATTCAACCAGCTCTCTAAAATCTTTTTCGATTCGGAATACTCAAATGCCAGTTCCTCATTGGTACATTGAATACCAATTGGATGGTGATAGCTATGCGATCCGATGGTAACCAGCGGATGCCTGTGCAAGTATTCCAGTTCTTTCAGATTTACAGCCGATCTCTTTAATACACGTTCTGCGACAGCATTTCGAACATATTCCATCCGCTGACTGTTTCTCATCTTTTTTAAATCCTCTGCCCCCCTTATTTCGGGATACTTACTTTTTAGATAGGGAACGTATTCCCACCAATAATTCCCCGAGACAACCGGTTTAACAGGTGTGAAAATTGAAATTGGAATTTGATATTTCTCAATTATTGGAATCAATTTTAAGTTCCCTTTCCATGCATCATCAAACGAAACAAAGGCTTTCCTTTCCTTCAACTCCTCTCTGCCAAGTGCAAGATCATACAATTCCTTCCCGCTGATAAAATGGAAATTATTCGCTCTTAAAAACAGAATTATTCCTTGAAATAAAAAAGGAGACGGGTTGTGAAAATAGATAGACAAAACATGTTTGTCAAACTTTTGCAATGCAACTCCTTTGTAGAAAAAAATCACCACAAAACCCAAAAAATCGCCTATCACTTTTTTAATCCTCTGCATGACAATGAACTTTTTTTAGTTGGTTAACCACCGCATGATCAGTCTTTTTTACCCGATACATTAAATATGGCAAGGCCAAAAGAGATTTCAACCGATATTTAAAATCAAAACACATGTAAGATGGCTCTGCCTGCTTTGTAAATTGAAACTTATAAGCATCTAAACCAATTCCAAATGAGAATTTTTCCTGCTCTTTCTTAAAACTGTTTTGAATGTTGCAATTCATACAATGGATGCCGGCCCCATAGGTTTTATAATCCCTATCGAAAGCACAATCAATTGCCAATCGTTTTCCATTTTTGTCGATATTGATAACGTAGGCCACAGCGATCTTATTAAATTTCACAAACAAAACCTCAGATGAATAATTTTTATACATTTTAAGGAAGAATTTTTCTTTGTTGGAATCACCATATACAAAGCCTTTCCCATCAACAATTTTCGATTTTGCCAGTCTTCTAATTTCCTTGAAATTTGATTCATTGATCTTTTCTGCAGACAATTCAAATTTGAATCCATCCCTATCTATTTTCCGAAGAGTTCTATCCAATTGCTTCCTAAACCGCTTCGCATAGGCCTCCATCAAAAAATTCTGATATCCTGAATATTCCACCATCGGAATAACAGGTTCACCTGCATAATGGTATAACTTATACTTCCCGTTTAAAACGGATGATTTTGGCAGGTATTTAAGAAAAATAAAATGATAGTTAATGTTCTTTTTTATCCAATGTTTTAGTTCACCGGCAAAATCAAGTCCCAAAGGTTTTAAAGAGATCACGTCATTTCCCATGCTGCACCACTGCTGATCCAAAAACTCAACAAATGTAAGCTTTAGACATTTGCAGTAAATCCGCTGCAACTTTACAAGAGGAACAATTGCTGCCAGTTTCCCATTGCAATACGCAGAAATAATGTAAGGTCGTTTTTTGTAACCCAATACATTGTTTTCAACGTCTTTAAAAATTGAGAACCAATTGGAAATCCAGTTGGAATCACAACTTAAAAAATCGCCGTGATAATCAATTTCCTCCAGTTCTTTAAGTGAAATAAATTGAAAGTTGTACATGCTTTAAAGAATTAAAACTGACCGGTTTTTTACGATATGTTTTTGGAAAAAAAATACAGATTCAAATACTTTTATTTCTGTAACCGCCTTGGTTCTTTGTAACAAGATCATCTTAAATTTACATTCATCACTAACTTTGGCTAACTGATTATTTACCTTCAGCCAACAAAAGTTTCTCCGTCACCATTTGATCTTCTTTTTTTAAGCGATACAAAAAATAAGGCAATGCAAGCAAAGATTTTAGTCGAAGTTTATAATCGTAACACATAAAATAGCGATCAATCTGATCTGTAAATTGAAATTTGTAGGTATCCAATCCCATGCCAAAAGAGATTTTTTGCTTTTTTTCACTAAAACTATGCTGTATCAGCGCATCTATACAATGAATTCCTGCACCATATTTTCTATAATCCCGATCAAAGGCAGCATCAATTCCTATTCTTTCGCCATTCCAATCGATACTTGTTCCGTAAGCTACCGCTTGCTGATTAAATTTCACGAATACTACCTGCGAAGGAAAACTTTCATATATTTTTAAATGAAACCGTTCTTTTTCAGCATCTTCATACAAAAAGTTTTTCCCGTCCACTTCTTTCGATTTCGCAATCCGTCTGATTTCAGCCAAACTCTCATCATCAATTCTCTCAAAACTTAGCTTATACTCAAAACCATCTTTTTTAATTTTCCGCAAGGTTCTGCTCAAATCTTCGCGAAACTTTCTTGTATATACCCTGACCGAAAACGCCTCATAACTATCGTATTTACCGACTTGCACAAAAGGCGCTCCAGCGTAATGAAACAATCGATATTTGTTGGCCAAAACTGATGATTCGGGCAAGTATTTTAAAAATAAAAAGTGAAATTTAATATTGGCTTTTATCCACGAAATTAATTCGTTCGAAAAACATTCTTCCAAATCATCAAACTTCAAAATATCATTCCCGAGACTGGACCATTGCTGTCCCATAAACTCTAAAAATTCAATGTTAACCACTTTAAAATAGGTTCTGTACAATTTCACAAGAGGAACTACAGCAGTAAGTTTCTCCTCTTTATAAGCAGCAACGACGTAGGCTTTTTTGTTATATCCAAGCACATTGTTTTCAACCTTTTCGAAAACAGAAAACCAATTGTAAATCCAGTTGAACTGATTGCTTGGAAAATTCCCGAAGTAATCAATCTCCTTCAGATCATTTAAAGTGATAAAACGAAAATGATACATATTTTAAATTGTAGTTGAGTGTGTCTTCAAATCTGCTGATGAAAGCCGGTGTTTTATTTCAATGTAACGGTTAATTCTATCTTCGATCAATGAAATTCCGATGAACAGAGAAAGAAACAGATCCAATAAAAAGTAATTTGCCTGCTGCGTTACCAAACAGGAAATAAACATAAAAAAGATTGCTACAGTCAATTGGTTGTGACTACTGTTCGATTTGGAAATTTCGCTGAAAATTGAATAAAGGAACACCAGGTAAAGTAGAAAACCGAGTATTCCATTGTCAACTATAGTCTGAACAAAACCATTGTGTGCAAAAAGAGGCATTCCATCCTTTTTCTCATATCTGTTTTGCGATTCCTGCATTCCCATTCCAACTAAATAGGTCACAAAATTACTTTCGTACAAATTTTCCAAATATACCTGAGCAATTTGCAACCGCCCGGAACCTACAGTTTCATAAGCCGATTTATCTTCCTGCCCTGCCCTGTCGTCCATCACTCTGCGGCGAAAGCCTTCGTTGGTTTGATACAAAACAATAAGACCCGCAAATAAAAGAACACTAAGAGCCAATATTTTACCCGCTTCTTTAAAAGTAATTTTTCGTACAAAAAGAATGCTGACTCCTACCACAAACATGAGCCAACCGGTTCGCGTATAGGTCTTAAAAAGAAAAAATAATCCTAAAAGCAAAAGTGGTCCCAACACAAAATTCATGAGCATATCACCTCTTTTATTAACAATAAACTCAAGTATAACAATACAGGCTATCGATAATAAAGCCGATGTATAATGCGGGGCTCCCAATATTCCAACCAAACCATCCAAAGAGGTATCCTCCATCCAAAGCATGGTTTTACTGACCGGAGCCGAAAAAACACCCAAATAGTAAGGAATATTTGAAATAATTAGAAAGCCAGCCAGATAAACCGGCAGCATCCGTAATTTCTTCAGGCTTTCAACACTGTTGATATTCAAATAAATCCAATGAGCCACCAATGGTATGGTTAAGTATTTAGAGAAATTGATGATGGAATCAACCGGATAATCGAAAAAAGAAGTATTCACCAGATTCTTAATTGCAAAAAGATAACCGAGAATCAAAAAATTGAAATGGACTTTCTGTCCCAAAACGCCAACAAATAGAAAAATAAGTAATGGTAACTTCCAGATGTAAGCCATTTCCTGGCCGCCAATTGTATAACTCTTTAAGAAAAGAGCCACAAAAAAAGCCAGCATCCAAAATGCTGTTTCAACGTACTTCATATTTACATCAGCGAGTTTAAAACATTATAAATTCGATCTTCAACAAGTAAGCCATAAGTCTGATCAATGCGTAAGCCCAACTCTGCACAATACTACTCTGTAAAATTTCACTTAAAAGCTTCTCTTTTAGAAAATAGTTGGCACTTAATTCTGCTGCACCATTGATTCAAAAGACTTTTGTGCGGAATAGAGCATCTACTCAAAGCAACTGCCAATGGCTTTATTCTTCCTATTCCAGTTCAACTGCAATTAGCTCTCCTATTTTATTCATTATCTGATCCCTTGTATCTGGATTTGGAAATTCAAGTAAGCCTATTCCTAGCGCACAATTTGAGCCGCAAAAGCGAAAAACATCTTCCCCTTCTTCAACCATCATTTTAATTTCCAACACATAATCCTTTATCGAATCATGCAATTTTACAGATCGGAATTTTCCATCCTTACTGGAATGAATCACATAAATGGTGTAGTACTTATCCATCTCCTTTTGGCTTTGAATCTCTGGTTCTGCACCCATGCTGGCATCCACACTCATTTTAACCATGTCAACATTACGTGCACATTTTATAATTTCCGAAATCCAATTCCCTCCATTATAAGCACCAATCTCCATCAAATAAACCTGGTCGTTTCCATCAATAATTACCTCGGTTTTAAACCCTCCTAATTTGATTTTCAGCAAATGAATCAGTCTTTGCAGTTCTAGTTTTATTTTTTCATGTAATTTCTCAGGCAATAAAGAAGGATAATTGATACTTGAAGGTGCAAATTGGTTTACCTCGATATCATTCTTTTGATCTCCCGGATAGTATGCTGCAATCTTACCATTGTAAACAAAAATATCTCCATCGAGCTGAGGGTATTTTTTCTCAATATACTCCTCAACAATAAAACGCTTACTTCTGGAAAAATTCATCGCATAATCAATTGCGTTTCCCATTTCCCATAAATCATTCACCATTGAAATGCCTTTACTTCCAGAAGAACCAACTGGTTTAACAAGAACCGGATAAGTAAACTCTGTTGAATAATTTGAAAAATCTTCCAGCGTATTATAACCACCGTATTTTGGTGTCTTAAACTGATTCATTAACAAAAAATTACGGTACAAATCTTTTTCAGAAAGAATTTTCACCGATTTATACGGGTTTCCGGGAAGCCCCATTTTTTCCGCTACATAAGCCGCCGTAGGTGCTGCAGAATCTGAGGCAAAAGCCAAAACCCCGTCAATCGCCAATTTTCTTGATACATTCAATACACCCTTTAAATCTGTTGTTCTCAAATTAATATATTCATCAGCATATTGATGCCCTGGATTCTCAGGTGTATGGTCACAAGTAATCACATAATAACCAGCCATTTTTGCATACAAAATACCTGGAATCTGAAAAGATGTACCTCCAAGTATTAGCAATTTCTTCCCTTGCAAACACATATCACCCTTATTTTTAACCATATCGAATCAAAACACTTACCAGTTACAGCAAAGCTAATCTAGACTTCCATTTCACAATTTTAAAGACTATATCAATACATAACTCTTCAAAAACCGCAATACAGTCTCCTTATCATTAAACATTAAAATATCTATTATCGATAGATTGGGGATGAACTTTTTTCCTGTCTGAGCGTATTCAACTTTTCCAGTTTTAATAAAGTACAAATCAATTCCTTTGTTATTAAAATATTCCTTTTGATATAATTCCCGCCCCCCAATAACATTCACATAAGCCTTGTAACCAAACTGTCTTGTGATATCAATTAATCTATCTGCCTTTTCTTTATCCGCATTTAAAGGAGAGCTAATTGATGACTTACTCCATTTAATTGTTTTGCCTAAATAATCATAAACACTTAAAATTGAATCAATTCCCATATCTCCAATATTATTGTACTCCTTCTTACAAACTTTTTTTATCAACTCCATCACCTCCTTATAAAATGGAGCTTTTGAATAGGCATATTTCATTTGCAGAAAAAATTTCCTTTTGCATTTCTCATCCGGAATGGGTTTCACCTCATTAATTTTCTTGTTTTGGCTGCCTTTAGCCACAGGTATCGTGAATAAAAAATCTGAATCATTCAATAAAATTCGATTTCTGTTCACCCAGCCTTGCTTTATGTAGTTCACATCATCGTAAAAAACAATTTCACTGGCCGCCTGAATTAATTGAAAATATCCAATATAAGGAAATACATAGGGCTGCATTATCGCAAGCATATCCGTCCCAATTTGCCCTATATTCTTTGGACTTTTCTTGTCAGTTGAAATGTATGTTACTGATTGGCAATCCATGTGAAAAATTTATTATTTATGCCTAAGCAATAATCTTAAGTTTTTTCCTTGATGTATACAAAAAACAAAAAATAGGATCGAACATTTTGTATTTTGAAAGTATTCGATATAAATATTCATTCCTTTTGGCTTTTTCTTTAAAATAGGTACTGCACTCCTCCCTTAAATCCTCTTTCTTTAAGAAAATAGCATATTTCAAAAGTTCTCTATGATAAATATTTGATATAAAAGGCAGTAAATGCCTGCGGTTGAATTTCTCGATGTAATATTTTTTAATAATGTATCTGTCTTTAAAAAATCGATAATCTCCATTCCAATCTAATTTATGGGTCACCGAATCGTCGTGAATCCGATAAGTAATGGTATCGTCTTTCATGTAATGAACTTTCGTTGCGGCTGCCGTCTCAATCCATAAAGGATAATCACCCATTTTCCATTTTTCATCAACAATTTTCTTCCCGATATTGATTCGTTGAAGCAAATCATTTCTCATGCATACCGTTGCTGTTGCTATATGATTTCCTTTTAATACATCATCTAAAATATTACCAACCGGCAACATTTCCTCACCCCGAAGACTCTTGATTGTTTTTCCATCTTTAACACATGAAAAATTGCTGTGTACCATTCCATAATCTGGATCCGCTTCTAAAAAATCAACCTGCTTTTGCAATTTATACGGATCGGTCCAAAAATCATCGCCTTCACAAAAAGCAACATATTTCCCTTTGCAGGCAAGGTCTGTCCGATGATCATTTGCTGCAGCACCCACATTTTTTTCATCCGTGATGATGCGAATTACATCAGGGTATTTAGCCGCATATTCCTGAACAATTTTCATCGTTCCGTCTGTACTGCAATCCTCACCAATAATGTATTCAAACGGGAAATTGGTTTTCTGCATCATGATTCCTTCAATGCACTGCGCAATAAATTTTTCATGATTGTAGGTAATCGTTTTTATACTAACAAAAGGGGTCGTCATATTTTATGAATTTATTGAATGTTTTTTTACAACACAGCCAGTAATACATTACAAATCCGCTCCATATCTTCCCTGTTGTATCTCTGATCGACTGGAAGAGGAAGTATGTATTTTGCCAGTTTGTAATCCAAACTATCTGCTGCACATTCCTCCAGAACATTCGGCCAATAGCTGGCTACAAATATTTTATTTTGAAGTAATTCCTTTCTCACATTTTCATTTTCCACATACAAAGGATAAACCATTGGACCATTCACAAGCAAATCGGAGAAATCGAATTGATTGACACCGGACAGTTGCTGACGCAGATACCGAAAGTTTTCTTCTCTGATTTGTTTTACTTTGGAATAATCAATATGGCTCAAAAGAGACTTGCTTAGCTCCGACATCTGCAAAATTGGCTGCCCCGACAGCTTTAAACTATTCTTCTGAAAATCGGAATAGCCGCTTTCAGCACCTAATTCCAAACGCTTTAGTAAATGCGACATTCGATCCCACGAATAATCCATTTTTAACTCTTCCTCCAAAACCAAATTGCACGACAAATAAGCGCCGTCAGGAACACCAAAAAACTTACGGGCCGAATAAAATGTTCCAAAGGCCAATACTTTATCAGAAAAGAACGCCTGCGAATTGTCAACAATCAGGTTCCCAATCTGATGACTCAAAGCTTCAAGCACAGCATCTTTAATTCCGAAGTAGTTGATGTAAAGCATCACCTCATCCTTCTTTGGTGAAAAATCTAAAACAGGATTCAGATTTTGATCGATTGAATAAAACTCCGCTTCTACATTCAACTTTTTTATGGGTTCCAAAAGCACTTTACAGGAAAACTTTGGCAGGTATATTTTTTTGAAATTACCCACCCGAAGCAAATATTCGAGACAATTTCTGCCGGTATTCAAGTGCAGCAGATCCGGGTAATATCCCGGTCCGCCAACCACTTCCAACTCAAAATAGCCGCCAATTGCTTTCATCTTAAATAGCTAAGCGATTTGTGTTCACATTATTCACAAAAATTATTCCTTCCGATTCGAGTTCAATCTGAATGTATTTTTCGCTGTTGTCTATCTTTTCATACATCTCATCCCTCGATGAAAATTGCAGTAAGAGAACGCCAATGGTTGCATTCGATCCTTGAAAAGATATCACAGAATCACCAATATTTTTAAAAATATGTTTCTCCAGAATGTTTTCAGCTAAATCCGGAGATATATTAATTTCCTTTAAAATGCCATCGCGGTCGCTGTGCAAAACATAGTAAGCAAAAAAGCCTTCTTTGTGTATGTGATCAACAGTAATTGTCTTTCCCATGGCCGCTTCAACAGTAGCATTAACCATATTAAATCCACTGGCATATTGCTCTAACTGAGGAACTAAATTTCCTCCGTTGCGAGGACCGATTTCCATTAAAAAAATTCGGTCATCCTCATCAATTCTCACTTCAATATTAAAAGCTCCCTGCTTAATCTCAAGAAGATCAAACAAGCGTTGCAGTTCCGATTCTATTCTGCTCAAAATAGCTGCTGAATGGATCGAAGGTAAGGTTGTTGAGTAGGGAACAAATGGATTTACTTTTTCATCGAAATGATGATCGCCCAAATAACAAAAACATATTTTCCCGCCGCACACAAATGCATCACCATGAATCTGCGGCCCTTTCTTTACAAGAAACTCCTCCATCACAATCCTTTTGGTTCTGGAAAAACTCATCGCATATTCAAAAGCGCTTACCAGCTCACCCGCTGAATGAATTTTCCCCACTCCTTTGCTTCCCGATGAATCAACTGGCTTTACCATAAGCGGAAAGGAAAAATCATCTACTTCAAGCAAGGCATCTGCCAGGCTTTCAAATCCTTTTGATTTTGGCAGGTTAAACCCGTTCTTTTGAAGAAAATTCCTAAACAAATCTTTCTCAGCCAAAATTTTCACCGATTGATATGAATTTCCCGGCAGCTTCATTTTTTCGGATACATATGCTGCAGTAGGTGCCGCAGGATCCGAAGCGTAGGCTACGATTCCATCAATCTTCAATTTTCCAGCCAATTCGAGCACTAATTCTTTGTCGGTAGTGCTAATATTGTAATACTCATCAGCATATTGATGCCCCGGATTTTCGGGAACAAAATCACAGGTAATTACATGATAACCCAACTTCTTTGCAGCAAGAACAGACGGCACCTGAAAATAAGATCCCCCAAGCAGTAAGATTCTTTTTTTATTCATAGATCTAATCTATTTTTCTTTTAATTTGATTGAATATTTCGACTGGAATTTCTCTTCTCTCAACCCGTGCCATTCCTTTAAGAACAGACACAACAGTATCAATCACTTCATCGGGTAAATCAGGATACAAGGGAAGACAAATTACCTGTCGTGATATCTCGTAAGCAATATCCAAACCTTTTGCTGACGGCAATCCCCGGTAAGCTGAGAATTCACTGATTAAAGGGTAAAAATATCTTCGCCCGTAGATGTTGTGCTTTTTCAGTTCTTCATATACATCATCTCTCGATCTTCCAAACTCCGATTCATCGATAAAAACGGGAAAATAGGAATAGTTGTACTCAACATCCACCGGATTTTCGAGGTAGCGAACCCCTTCTATATCTTTCAAACCTTCGCGGTATTTTTCTGTAATGTGCTGCCTGCCGTCAATGGCCGAGTCGAAATATTTCAATTGTAAAATTCCGTAAGCCGCCTGCAATTCGTTCATTTTAGCATTAATACCCGGCGCAACAACTGTTGTTTCATCAGCAATCCCAAAATTTTTCAAATAATCAATCCGCCTTTTTGTCTTCAAATCATGACAGATGATGGCTCCCCCTTCGATCGTATTGAAAACTTTTGTTGCATGGAAACTGAGTATGGATAAATCGCCGTAATTCAGAACACTGGATCCTTTGTATTTCACTCCAAAAGCATGAGCTGCATCATAAATTACCCGTAAGCCATACCGGTCGGCTAAATTCTGAATCTCATCAACATCACATGGATTTCCGTACACGTGAACTGGCAATATAGCCGTGGTCTCCGGTGTAATTGCCGCCTCAATTAATTTAGCATCCAAATTGCAGTAATCAGCTTCAATATCAACAAAAACAGGTTTTATTCCATTCCACCATAAAGAGTGGGTTGTGGCAACAAAACTGAATGGCGTAGTAATTACTTCCCCTTTTATTTTCAGACATTGCAGCGCCGCCATTAAGGCCAGCGTTCCATTGGAAAATAAGGATACATAGGGAACTCCAAGAAAAACAGCCAATTGTTTTTCAAATTCCTGATGGTATTTGCCATTATTTGTAAGCCACCTGCTGTCCCAAATATCCTCTAACAAAGGGATAAATTCCTTTAATGGCGGCAATTGAGGCCGGGTAACTAATATTTTATGTTTTTCCATCTTCTTAGGGGTATTACTTCTTTTAAAATCAGTAATCCATCGGTCAAAGCTTCTTGTTTTGTTGCCGTGGCCAATAGTAAATAAGATCCGATACCAATAAGTATCTGGTAAGAGAGAGAAATAATTTCATTATCGATCAACCAACCTGTCATCATAAAAGCAACCATTAAAAGACTTATTAAAAAGGTTTGACTAATGTCTTTAAGTTGATTTGGTATGGTATAGGCAATCAATTTTCCTGTAAAAAAAGCATTGATGAAAAAGCTGATAAAAGAGGTACAGATCTGGCCGATCACCAAGCCCATTATTCCCCAATTCAATCCGATAACAATAGCAATTATCACAATCAATTTTTTAACGACTTCGAGGATCAGGAATAAATCCGACCGGCCTTTCACCTTTAAAATATTCAAGTTAGAAGTGTGCAGGGTATAGATCATTCCGGCAATACACAACAACTGAAAGTAAGGTACTGACGGCAGCCATTTTACTCCTAAAACCAATACCAATAATGGTTTGGCTATCACAGCCAACCCCAGCATCAGAGGAAAATTAATAAACACCAAAAGTTTAATCAGCTTTCGAAATCCTTGTTTCAACTTTTCGTTATCGTCCTGAATTTTTGAAAAAGCCGGGAAAGTTACATTTCCCACCACCTGTGCCAATGTAGTAACCGGAACTTGCTGCAACTTTTTTGCTTGTGAATAAAACCCGAGAGCTGATGCCGAAAACATTCGTCCGATAACCATTAAGTAAATGTTCTCGAAAGTTTGACTGATAATGCCGGACAGCAGCAGTTTAGAACCAAAACGAAACAGCTGATTAAATGATTGAATGGAAAAAATAAATGAAGGCCGCCACGTACTTTTTACCCAAAACAATACCGTTCTAAAAAAATAGATTCCAATAATTTGACCAGCAAGCGCCCAAACACCAAAATTGAGTAAAGCCATTCCTATTCCTACAAAAGCCGATAAAAAGTTGGCAATTACCACCACCTGAGCAATGGACTTAAAATTCATTTCAATTTTAAACTTCACCAAATGAATTAAGCCAAAAGAGTTTACTGCCAAAACAAGACAAACAACCCTCGTTAAATCTATCAGCAAAGGCTGATGAAAAAAGTCGGCAATATAAGGAGCGGCAGCAAATAACAGGAAGTAGAGAACAAAACCTATTGCGATGTTAAAATAAAAAACCGTTGAATAATCGGTCTGATTCACATCCTTTTTCTGTATGAGTGCATTATCAAATCCACTATCGATAAAGGCCTGGGAAACGCCAATAAAAATGGCCAGCATCCCAATCAAACCAAAATCTTCCGGCTCCAGTAATCTGGCAAGAATGATCTGAGAAATCAGCAAAATTAACTGACTTCCAAATTTTTCGAGAAAACTCCAGAATACGCCTTTTATGGTTTGACTCTTTAATTCGGACATTTATAATGTAGTTAAGCAACAATTCTTTCCCGAACTGCAATCGCTTTTTTCAATTCCTGAACTATTCTTATGCAAGCATTTCCATCACCGTAAGGATTACTGGCTGTTGACATTTTACGGTAAATGGCATCCTCCTCGAAAAGCATTTCCACAGCTTCAATAATCCGATAAGAATCAGTACCAACCAATTTTACTGTTCCTGCCGACAAGGCCTCGGGACGCTCCGTTGTATCCCTCATTACCAAAACCGGTTTTCCTAAAAACGGAGCCTCTTCTTGTATTCCTCCCGAATCGGTTAAAATCAAGTAAGAAAGATCCATCATGTAAACAAATGGCAAATAGTCAATCGGATCAATCAGGAAAATGTTTTTCGCACCAGCATCTCCGTTAACCGGATTCTTACCCAAAATCTCGTAAACAGGTTTCTGAACATTCGGGTTTAAATGAACAGGATACACAAAGTCGACATCAGGATATTTCGCCGCTAAAAATTTAATTGATTCGCAGATATTTAAAAATCCCTTCCCGAAATTCTCACGGCGATGTCCGGTTATCAAAACCATTTTCCGCGAACGGTATACCCAGTCGGCCACTAAACTGGTAGGAATTCCTTTGGCCTGCAATACGTTAATTATATCCATTACCACCCGCGACGAACGGTGAATTTTGGTAAGGGTCAACTGCAAAGCATCGATAACGGTATTGCCCGTAACAACAATTCTGTTTTTGCTGATCCCCTCATCCATCAGGTTTTTTTGAGCCATAATGGTAGGAGCAAAATGCCATTGTGCCAACCGTCCGGTAATTTGACGATTGCCCTCTTCGGGCCATGGCGAATACAAATTATTGGTTCGTAAACCTGCTTCGATATGCGCAACTGCTATTTGCTGATAGTAAGCTGCCAAAGCCGTTGTCGAAGATGTGGATGTATCGCCGTGCACCAATACCAAATCGGGTCTGGCTTCATTCAGCACTTCACGCATTCCAATAAGCACTCTACTGGTAATATCGTATAGATCCTGACCTGACTTCATAATTTCAAGATCGTAGTCGGGCTGAATATCAAACAATTCGAGCACCTGATCGAGCATTTCGCGATGTTGGCCGGTTACACAAACAATCGTTTCAAAATCATCGGGATACTTCTGAAATTCTTTTACCAGTGGAGCCATTTTTATGGCTTCGGGGCGGGTTCCAAAAACCAACAACACCCTGTATTTTCCATTCCCGTTCATAATTCGGTTCATTTAAAAGTGAATATTTTTTACTGTTCCGCTCCTAAAAAATGTGGTTGTTCCTGAGCGGTACATTGGCAGACAGTAACTAGTAGATAGTAACTGATTACTGCTAACTGTTTACTTATGCTTCGAAGCTTTTACAACAACTTCTACAGGTACAGCTTCAATCTCTTCTGTTTGCTTGTTTGTTACGCCGCAAAAGTCCAAAATGAGTTTGTCCTTTGTTTTGGACAGCGAATAAAATTCACTGTGTGCTACCAAATAAACAATCATATCTGCAGCATCAAAAGCATTTTTATAATCAGAGAGTTCATATTCAGGATGCGAATCAATATTGGGTTCTACAAGCAGGATTCCGTTCTGTTCGGATCCGATTACTTTTTGCGCAATGTACTTGGCAGGTGATTCGCGCAAATCATCAATATTTGGCTTAAATGCCATTCCCATTAAGGCAATTTTGGGTTTGTATCCATGTTTCAGCTGAAATTGCAGACTGGCATTCTTAATTTTCTCAACACACCAAAAAGCCTTGTAATTATTAATTTCCCTGGCTTTTCCAATGATCTGACTTTCCAGGGGATACTCCGAAACAATAAAGTAAGGATCAACAGCAATACAATGGCCTCCCACTCCGCATCCCGGCGTTAAAATATTTACCCGGGGATGCCTGTTTGCCAATTCTATCAACTCCCAGACATTAATACCCGCCTTTTCGCAAATAATTGAAAGTTCGTTGGCAAAAGCAATTTGTACATCGCGGGACGAATTCTCAACCAATTTGCACATTTCAGCAGTTTTTGAATTGGTACGATGCAATTCACCTATTACAAATTTTTGAAAGAATTCGCAGGCCCGTTGCGTCGATTCTTCATTAATACCACCAATTACCCGGTCGTTGTGTTCCAATTCATAAATAATATTGCCGGGCAATACCCGTTCAGGACAATAAGCAATAAAAATTGTTCCTTCCAAATCGGGACGCTTCGAATAAATCATTTTTTTTACCTTCTCAGTTGTCCCTACCGGAGATGTTGATTCAATAATAAACAAATCACCTTCCTTCAGTAAAGGAATAATGGCATTGCTTGCCGCCATAACATATGAAATGTCCGGCTCATGATTTCCTTTAAATGGAGTAGGTACAGCAATGGTGTACACATCTGCTTCTAAGGGGTGCAGATGAGCGCTTAAATAACCTTCCTCCACCACTCTTTTCACCAAACGATCTAAATCGGGCTCAACAATAATAATCCGGCCTTCGTTCACGGCCTCAACTACCTTCGGATTTACATCCACTCCATAAACCCTCATGCCGCTTTTTGCAATAAGCGCAGCCGTAGGAAGGCCGATATACCCCATACCTATTGTGGTAACTATTTCAATTTTATTCATAAGATTTGCTGGAATTTTAATGCGTGACTGGTTGAACTTGTTTGATGGTATCCAGACTGATATCTGTATAAACACAAGTTCCTAAAGAATCGAAGCGGATAACAATACGATTCTTCCCCTTTATTTGTGTGATTTCGCCTTGAATGCCTTTTAGAGGACCTGCAACAACTTCAACCAACTCTCCTTTTTCCAGATGATCTGAACATAGATCAACCTTACGGTTTTGATCTTCTAAAAAAAGCCGAAGTGCTTCAATTTGTTGTTCGGGTATAGACACAGCTTTGCCGCCGAAAGTTACATACCTAACTGCAAAACTTGAGTTGATTGCGTTGTAGTATTCTCTTTCGCTGACTTTCACAAATAAATATGACCGAAGAAGAGGCTCTTCCACCCACTTCGTACGATCACTCCATTGTCGAAGCTCTTTTTGTAAAGGAAGATAGCACTCGATATTTTTCGAGCACAATTCTTGATAAAGCCTCTTTTCAGCCCGCGACCGTGTATAGATCGCATGCCAAAAGTAAGGTCTTTTGATGGCTTGCATGTTAGTTGAATTAAGGTTGACAAGTGAATAAGGTCTGCAGGAAAATAGACTATAGTTGGTTGAAGACTATTGCATCTACTCTCGTGGAGGAGCGGTTGGTTTTCTGTCTGAATGGGCACAGCTTCGCTTCCTCGGTCACAGAAAGATGTTGTACCGTTATCGTTTCAATCAACAATTAATCGAACAGAAAAACGTTCGAAAAACAATAAAATCGTTTTGCCTGTTGTCTTATTACAAAACAATCCGGAATCTATTTTGTTCATCAAAGAAAATCAGACTGTTTTTTTCTTCAATGCCATTCACATATTCTTTGAACAGCAAATAAAATTTCGGGAGATTTTTGCTAAGGAACAAATTTGAAGGATCTTTACTTAGAAAGAATCTAAACAATTTTGGTAAGGGGAGACTATTAAATGACTAACACATCCTTTTCCCTGATATTCAATGGATAAGGAAAATTAAACAAGCCTGCTTTGTTTAGCTTATTTTAATATCCAATTTTCGCATCCCGGTAGAATCCTGTATTGGTAATCTTAAACAAAGCGATTTCAGTCGCTTCCATGCATGGATTGAATAAAGAAAAAAAAAATATTTGTCGACCACTCATCGAACAAATAAACCGATTAATGGAAAATCTTCAGCCGAAAATCCTAAAATATTCAACTGAAGCTTTTCAACTGTTTTGCATCTTGTTACTTGCAACTTGTTACTTATTACTTGTCACTTGAAGTACTTGTTACTTGTTACTTGAAGTACTTGTCACTGTTCACTGTCCCTGCGCATCCACCACAGCAATGGTAACCAGATTTACCAGCTCGCGAACCGAACTTTCGAGAGGAACAATATGAATTGACTTATTCATTCCCAGCAAAATTGGACCGATCACCTCTGCTCCAGCCAATTCCTGCATCATTTTATAAGCAATATTACCACTGCTTAAATTCGGAAAAATAATCGTGTTTACTTTTCGATTCCCCAACTTCGAAAATGGAAACATTTTGGTTCTGAGTTCATTATTCAGCGCAAAATTCATCTGAATATCACCATCCACAATTAGATTTGGGTAATCACGATGCAAAATTTTCACAGCTTCCTGCACCCGCACCGGACTTCCCTCACGAATCGATCCAAAATTGGAATAGGAAACCAATGCAATTACCGGTTCGATATTGAATTTACGAACCGCTTCGGCAGTTAGTAAGGTCGTATCAACCAAAGTTTGTGCCTCAGGCCTGGGATTTACCGTTGTGTCAGAAAAAAAGATCGGTCCTTTGTTGGTCATCATTAAATACATACCGGCAATGTGATTGATTGCCGGCTTAATACCAACGGTTTGTATTGCCGGTCGGATGGTATCGGCATATTTCGAAGTCGATCCGCTGATAAAAGCATCGGCCTCTCCCATTTCAACCATCATGGCACCAAAATAATTCCGGTCCGTCATTTTATCGAGAGCCTCGGAATAAGTTAAGCCTTTTCGGCTGCGTTTCTGAAACAATACCTTTGCGTACTCCTCTCTTCGGATTCTTTCCTCTGCTCCCCGCCAATTAATAACAGGTACATTTCCCAAATCCATATCGTTTTCCTGAATTAATTTTTCGATGTATTCCGTATTTCCCAGTAAAATAGGCTGAGCAATTCCTTCGTGCAATACGGTTTGAGCTGCTTTCAGAACTTTAAAATTAGTTCCCTCGGCAAATACCACCCGTTTCGGACTCCGTCTGGCTTTATCGGTTAAAGCCCTCATTAGTTTGTTGTCGCGGCCCAAACGCTCTTCCAATTGTAATTTATAAGCCTCCCAATCGGTAATGGGAGCATGAGCAATTCCCGAATCCATTGCAGCTTTGGCAACAGCCGGAGCAACTATGGTCAGTAATCTTGGATCGAGAGGTTTGGGAATGATGTAATCATGACCAAAATTCATATTTATTTCCCCATAAGCAATGTTCACCATATCGGGTACATCCTCTTTTGCCAAAGCAGCCAAAGCACGCACGGCAGCAATCTTCATGGCCTCATTAATCGACGTTGCTTTTACATCCAGTGCTCCCCGAAAAATAAAGGGGAAACCCAGCACGTTGTTTACCTGATTGGGATGATCGGACCGGCCGGTTGCCATAATTAAATCCTTACGGGTTTCCATGGCCAAATCGTAAGCAATTTCGGGATTTGGGTTGGCCATGGCAAAAACAATGGGTCGGGCGGCCATCGACTTTATCATTTCGGGCGTGAGCACATCGGCTACCGATAAACCCAAAAACATATCTGCCCCTACTAAAGCTTCCTTTAGTGTGTGAACATTTTTACGGGTAGCAAATTCCTTTTTAATGGCACTTAAATCGGTGCGCGACTCGTGAATTACCCCCTTGCTGTCGACCATTACAATGTTCTCTTTCTTTACTCCCAGCGAAATATACAAGCGTGTGCAGGCCACTGCCGATGCCCCGGCTCCGTTTACCACCAGTCGGATATCACTCAATTTTTTGTTCTGAAGTTCGGCCGCATTCAGCAATCCGGCGGCCGAAATAATGGCAGTACCGTGCTGATCGTCGTGCATTACGGGAATTTTCAGCTCTTTTTTTAGCCGGTCCTCAATCTCGAAACACTCCGGTGCTTTTATGTCCTCTAAATTAATACCGCCAAAGGTGGGTGCAATTCCCTTCACAATCTTCACAAACTCATCCACATCTTTGGTGTCTACCTCAATATCGAACACATCGATATCGGCAAAAATCTTGAACAGCAATCCTTTTCCCTCCATTACCGGCTTTCCGGCCTCGGGACCAATATCGCCCAATCCCAAAACAGCCGTTCCGTTCGAAATTACCGCCACCAAATTGCCTTTTGCTGTGTACTTGTACACATCTCCAGGGTTTTTCTCAATGGCCAAACAAGGTTCGGCAACTCCCGGCGAATAGGCCAGCGATAAATCCAATTGGGTGGAATGGGGTTTGGTGGGTACTACTTCAATTTTTCCGGGACGTGTGCCTACATGATAACTAAGCGCATCTTCTTTGGTAAATTTAGCCATGGCTAATTTGATTTAGGAAATGAGATTGTTTGTTTATTGCGTATAAGAAGAGGACTAAAAGACGGAAGCCTTTGCGGAGATATTTTGAAAACTTCCCAACTTCACTGGCTTGCTCACCAGAGTTTTACACCCTATAATTTCCGCCAAAATTTATTTAGAAGAAAGCTAAATTGGAGCATAAAAAAATCTCCTCGGGTGGGAGGAGACTATTCTTGATACTAATCTACTAAGTAGACTAGTTCAAATTAAAAAATAAATGAGCTTTATAACTTTGCAAGAAGTATCTCGGTTACTGGTGTTTTATCTTTTGTATTAATCGAATAAATTTTGCTGAATAGGTTGATTCTTTTCTGTAAATGCACTTTTAGAAACTATTTTTTTTACAGAATCAATTAAATTGCTTTGATTAATTACAATAATATCTTTTTCTTCCTTTATACATTGCCTATTTAAGTCGTATTTAGGATTATTAAAATCAATCTCAGGATTATAGATAACTGCTCTTTGAATAGAATAATTAAATGCATAACCCATTGCTAATCTTGATCCACTATCCTTTCCTTGATTATTTTTTGAGTAGCTTGCTGAAAGAATAATGCTATCACTAAAAAGAGCCTGAAGTCTGTCTCTTTCTTGGTATCTACTACCCAATTCCATTTTTGACTTTGCATCCGTTAGGTATTCTGTTAATAATAAACCATCTTTTTCTAAAATTTCTTTTGCAAGATCCTTATTTGTTGCTGGCATAATATTGTTTAAAGGACTAGGTAATATGGCTACAGTTTTGCCCTTTGATTGTAATGACTGTTTATGTGCAATTGTATCACAACCTAAAGCTAATCCACTTACAATTGTTACATTATTTTTAACGAGTTCCTCAACTACTTCTTTTTCGATCTTTTCAATATTATCATCAGGATTCAGTAATCCAATAACAGCAATATTTTTATTGTTTACATTTAAAAGTGATAGATTCCCACGATAAAATATAAATATAGGTTGTTCACTATTTTTTACATTGCCTCTATGTGGTGGAAAGTTTGCGTCACCAATCGCAACAACTCCATCCATAAAACCATCTAATTTTTTAATGATATTCTTAATAATAGTCTTTTTTTCCTCAAAGTCACTAAGAGTAACTTGGTAGTCTTCTTTTGCAACATTATTTAATAATGAGATTATAGCCTTTTCATCTTTATTATCATTTAGATTTTTTACAATCCAAGCTCTACCAATACCTTTAAAGGTCTTTGCTGCTAAAATATTAAGTGCGTTCTCTGTATAAACCATTTTTATTTTATTTTTTATCCAAAATTAACTAAACTGCACGACCTATGGCATAAAATATAACAGACCTTGCTCCTTTATCTAAAAGTGCCTGTATTGCATCTTCATCAATGTTTATTGTTTTTGTATATAAATCATCGATCAATAAAATATCCTTATCTACTATATAATTCGAAATTGTACAAGTTTTTATTGTGATTCCAGGATAAGGCATATCTCCATTTCCACCATAACCAGCTCTATTTCTATGAGTTGTTCTTGTATCTGTGTGCCTAATTAAGTAGTCTGTACCGTTACTAAAACCACTCAATTGATTAACAACATTGCTAATAGTTGATTTAAACAATAATTGATTTGGATTATAATCCACCTTTGCTCTTGGAATAACACACACTGTTAGTTTTTTTAATTTTATGAGTTGAAGAATTTCTGGCAAATCTTTAAATAAGATACCACTTAGGTGTTGAACCGCCTTTTGCAATACAACATCCGAATAAGGTGTAATATCATTTTTAAGAGTACAAATAACATTTTCAACTGTTTTTTCAATTTTCCATCTTCCACACCCCCCAGAATAATCTGAATGATAAAATACTTGAATACTTTTATTTAAATATTCATTGGTTTCGAGTGTTAGGCCATTCATAATCTATATAATTAAGATGTTATTAATAGAGATACCTGCATTAATTGCATCAGAAATCTCAGATTTTTCATTTTCAAAGACAATAACAGAATTTGGTAAAATATTTAGACTACTTATAGCCTCTTGATACTTATTTATTCTAGTATTATTTTCAGATAGTTGCCGATAAAAAATATTACTGAATTTTTCAGTTAGTTTGAAATGGTAAAGCGTTAATAAGACTCTGTCTTTACGACAATTTGTAACTAAAACTGTTTTATTCGTTCTGGAATATTTATTAAGAATATCAAGAACTTCTTTTTTTAGTTTAGTTTCATTTAAAAAGTCAGTATAAAATTTTTCTTTTTCTTGAATTATTCTTTTATAATCTATTAAACTCAGGTTTGGGATTACATTTTTTAGAATACTCCGATTAAATCTTTTGTTTGGATTATATGTTAACTCAAACCCATTCATCGTAACTGAATCAATAGCTTTCTTATACGACAGAAAATTTGCAAAATCTGTGTCAACTAAAGTTCCATCCATATCAAAGAATAGGACAGTGTCTGTCGCTATTATACAATCTATATCTTGGCTTGTTTTCATTTTAATCTTTATCTTCTTTGCGATAATCAAGTAGTGCATACGTTCTTTACACTTGCCCCCAATTTATACATAATCAATTGTCCCTATTTTCTCCCTTCATTCCAATTGGAGTGAACTACAACTATCTAAAGCGAAAACAAATCCAAACCTCATCCTTTATCAAAAATCCTAAAGTAATCATATTCAAAATAAATAAAAATAATATGCTCATTATTATCTGTAAATAAAAGAAGATTACCTGCTCTCAATTATAAAACATCCTACTTTACCGGCACAGCAAAGCAAACATACAAGCAATTATTACATTCGTTGATAAAATCAATCTCTTAATCAGGAATAAAAATACACTTGCATGCAATAAGCCAATTAACACTCTTGAATCTCCTGAATTATGATTTTACATATTTTTAACATTTTATATTCAATATACCTGCATCACCACTGTTTACTGAGGGTGCCGCGACTTGACACATTTTAAAATCATAATATTTATAGTTTTTTCAAGAAAGCGTTTTTTGGTTTAACTTAAATTTCCTACTTTCAATACTGTTTTGCTAAAAACCCCTTCGGTATTTGCACCGAATGAAACAAAACATCAGTAAAAAAATTGTTATTTTATTTACCCTAAAACCGAAACAAATATGTCGGAATTACAAAATTATCAGGACAGCCTGGAAAAGATTAAGGCTGTTGCGCGGGAAGCAGTAAAGCACTCTAATCTTCCTTACGAAATATTTATTCACGAAGCCAAAAAACTGTGTAATGTGGCTGAGGGAGATGTTGCTGTATTGGCTCCTTTGGGATTAACGCCCGAAAAAATTGAGGAGTGCAAGGTACTAACGGGTGCTTTGCTTACGGCTCAACTGAATTGGGAAAATCAGAATACTGTGCGCAAAGAAGCCATGGCGAAATGGAAAGCCGATGCTCCTAAAATGAACGAGCTAATTAGTGATTTGTATGCCACCATGAGGTTTGCCTACCGCAACGATGCGCGCTTGCAGGAGATTCTGGATGCCATTAACGAGGGCGACTCGAATGCCGATGCTGTAATGGATTTGGCGCGTTTGGGCTCGCTGGGGAAAGAAAATCCGGCACCTTTGCAGGCTATCGGTTTCGATATGGAGCAGTGCAACATCGCTATTGCAGAATCGGAACGCCTGAGCACCTTGTTGGCTGAGGTAAACGGCAATATGTATGTTGATGATGAGATAAAAGTAATACGCGATAAAGCCCACACTCTTGTAAAAGCTCTTGTAGACGAAATAAGGGAGTATGGAAAATTTGCTTTCCGCAAAGACGAGGATCATGCGCGTTTGTATGCAAGCAAATACCAACGCGACAGGAAAGCGGAATATCGCAGAACAAAAATTGAGAACGAAAAGAATGCCGAACCGGCTTAATTGAAATACATTTAGTTGCTCACGCTAAAAATGGTTTAGGCCACGCCAAGGGGAATCTGTTCGGTTCCCCTTTTGTAATGCCTCCCTACCCAAGTTCTCTATCTCCCTACCCAAAATGGCTATTAGATTTCGGTCGGTGATTGTCCTGCCCATGTCCGGGAAATCTTACTTTCTGTCCGGGAAACACTCATTCTTTGTCCGGGAAAGCCTGGTTTGTGTCCGGGAAGCTCTAATTCTTGTCCGTGAGACACTCACGCCTGTCCAGGAAGCACTTGCTAACTGTCCGGGACGCTTCCCTTCAGGAAGTTATGTGTCTTCTCCTGAAATTAAAATACCTCAGCCTTGCCCTACCTCAACCTAACCTTTCTAAATAAAAAACACCTCACCCTAGCCCTCTTCTGAAGGAGAGGGAACTGCAAAACAAAAAAAGAGCCCCATGCTGGAGCTCTTTCTGTATCTCAATAAAATAGGGTCTTATTTTTTGCTTCTTTGTTTAGCCGCTTCTTCCAATCGTTGTTGGAATTTTGATTTCTTAACCGGCTTTTTCTTATTGGCTTCCAACATGGCCAATACCTTATCGTCATCAACCATAAATTTACGGATGGCAACGGTTTGGATAATGGTAAACAGTGTGGCAATAAAATAGTAGTAAGAAAGACCTGATGCATAATTATTGAACCATACCAGGAACATTACCGGCATCAGATACATCATGGTTTGCATACCTGGCATCTGATTCGACGACTGGGTCATCTGACTATTCATACGAGTATACACCAAGTTGGTACCTGCCATTAACAGACAGAACAAACTTACGTGATCGCCATACCAAGGAATATTCCAAGGTAATGTCATGATTGAATCGTATGAAGACAAATCGGTTGCCCAAAGGAAACTTTTCTGACGCAATTCGAATGATGCCGGGAAGAACCGGAACAGGGCAATCAGGAACGGGAACTGTACCAACATTGGCAAACATCCACCCATTGGGTTTACTCCTGCTTTTTTATACAGAGCCATAGTTGCCTGCTGGCGTTCCATTGCTTTGTCTTTCGGTATTTTCTCATTAATTGCGTCAATCTGAGGTTTCAGCACCTTCATTTTTGCTGTTGACATGTACGACTTGTAGGTCAGTGGTGCCAAAAGCAACTTAATAATGATGGTTAAAATCAGAATGATAATACCGTAATTTCCGATAAATCCTTCCAAAAAGTTAAAGATAGGAATCACGAAATATCTGTTCACCCAACCAAATATAGCCCAGCCCAAATCGATCAGCTTATGCATATCGATATCCTTGCCATACTTACGTAAAGTATTGAATTTATTCGGACCAAAATAGAATTTCATTGGATGAGTTTCCAATTGAGTTCCTTGATATGGCAATGAAATTTCGGCAGAGAAATTCTTTAAAATCGGAGAGTTTTCATCCATATCAACAGATTTCAATTTCACTCCTTTAAATGCTTCATCAGCAATTAAAACAGAAGAGAAAAACTGTTGCTTAAATCCAATCCATTTTACTTTTGTTGCTAAATCTTCTTCTTTTTCTCCTGCTGCAGACAAACTATTTACTTCATCTTCGAAGAATTTGTAGTACAAAGCTGTGTATTGATTTTCGAACTTACGTCCTTTTTCCTGTCTTGGGATATCTTCCTGCCAATTGAAAGTAACGAAATTTGAATTGCGTGAAATCACATCCTGCATTCCCACCAAATTCACCGTAAAATCAAGCATGTAAGAATCAGGAGCCAAAGTATATTTGTATTCAATGTACTTGTCATCTCCAACCATCAATCGCATACTAACTCCTTTTTCAGAAGTAGTTGCATCTACTGCATCAGCACCATTTGCTTCAACAAAAAACAAATCCTGAGTATTCATTGGTTTGTTTTCTGCGTAAAAGGTTAATCCAAACTTAGAGTTTTTCTCAGCCCATAATAACAAGGGCAAAGAATCGTGTGTCTGGAATTCCTTTAGCTGAACATTTTGAATTCGTCCACCTCTTGTGTTCAGAGTTAGCTTTACCAATTTGTTCTCGAGAGTAATGAATTCTTCCTGCTGATTTACTGCACCTGCAAAAGCACCGTAGGCATCTTGAATTGCTGCCGAATCCTGCTTTACTTCGGCATATTGCGCCTTCAGACTTTCCAATCTGGCCTCTTCAAGCTGTTCGTTATGCAAACGATCAACCCGCGCAATTGAATCTCTGGTGTTTATGGCCTTGATTTCCTCTTCGGATGGCTTTGTCAGGTAAGTATACCCAATCAAAATCGCTCCGATGATTAACAAGCCAAAAATCGAATTTCTATCCATTTTGTATTTTTTTAATCTTATGTTCCTAGAAGTAACGAGTACATATGCTGCTTAAAATACCTCACCGAAGGTTCTTAAATACATCATACACCCGAGGTGCTCTTATTTTTCCTCCATTGCCACTTTCACAAACTCTACGAATAAAGGATGCGGCTTGATAACAGTACTCTTGTATTCGGGGTGAAATTGTACCCCAACGAACCATTTGTGTCCTTCCAACTCAACAACTTCAACTAAACCTGTATCAGGATTCATTCCTGTGGCTTTCATTCCGGCAGCTTCGTATTGCTCTAAATATTCATTGTTAAATTCGTAACGGTGACGATGACGTTCTGATATTTCCTTTTGTCCGTATGCCTTTAATGCTTTCGAACCATCTTTCAAAACACAATCGTAAGCTCCCAAACGCATCGTTCCGCCTTTTTCAGTTACGTTTTTCTGTTCTTCCATAAGGTCGATTACCGGATAAGGAGATTTAGGATTCATCTCTAAGGAATCGGCATCTTCCAACTTTAATACGTTGCGGGCAAATTCGATTACCGATACCTGCATACCCAAACAAATTCCCAGGAATGGAACATTGTTTTCGCGGGCATATTTTACAGCAAGAATCTTTCCTTCTATCCCTCTGTGACCAAAACCCGGAGCAACTAAAATACCTTTTAGGCCTTTCAGTTCTTCCTGATAATTTTTATCCGTCAATTTCTCGGAGTGAATCCACTGAATATTTACTTTGCACTCGTTTACCGAACCCGCATGTAAAAACGACTCCGCAATTGATTTGTAAGCATCGTGTAATTCAACGTATTTTCCTACCAAACCAATTTTAACTTCTGATTTAGGATTTTGTAAACGATTCAAAAATTTAGTCCATTCAATTAATTTAGGCTCTTTTCTTAAATCCAAACCAAGCTTTTCGCAAACAATTACATCGAGTTTTTCCTCTCTCATTTTTAAAGGAACCTCATAAATTGTTTTCACATCAATCGACTGAATTACTGCATTTGGTTCAACATTACAAAACAATGCTACCTTTCTACGAACATCATTTGGCAATTCGTGCTCTGTACGCAGTACCAAAACTTCCGGCTGCACACCGGTTTCCAACAATGATTTTACAGAATGCTGAGTAGGTTTGGTTTTTAGTTCGCCCGAAGCAGCAAGATATGGCACCAACGTAAGGTGAATTACAATGGCATCGCGTCCCAACTCCCACTTTAACTGACGAACAGATTCGATGTAGGGTAAAGATTCAATATCTCCAACAGTACCACCAATTTCAGTAATTACTACATCAAATTTATGCTTGGAACCAAGCATTTTGATGTTTCTCTTAATTTCATCGGTAATATGAGGAATGATTTGAACTGTTTTCCCCAAAAAATCTCCTTTTCTTTCCTTATTAATAACATTACGGTAAATTCTACCTGTTGTAACATTATTAGCCTGAGAAGTAGGAATGTTGGTGAAACGTTCGTAATGTCCCAAATCCAAATCGGTTTCAGCCCCATCATCGGTTACGAAACACTCACCATGCTCGTAAGGATTTAATGTACCTGGATCTACATTTAAGTAAGGATCCAGTTTCTGATTGGTAACAGAATAACCTCTGGCTTGTAATAATTTAGCCAATGATGATGCTATTATTCCTTTTCCTAATGAGGAGGTTACCCCACCTGTAACGAAGATGTATTTGGTTGTTGACACTTGCTGAACGTTTTATGAATTATTAAAGGTGCAAAAGTAGTTAATTTATGCATTTTTAGGAAACTATTTCCATGTTTCACAAGATCAAATTTAGGGAATCCGGTTTTTCAGATATTTTCCAGATAGAAAATAAGAAAACACAAGCATTTCATTCCTCCTTAAATTCGACTGAAATACATCTGATAGTTAGAGCCTTCAATGCTTTTGTATTCAATCAAAAAATCCTCCATTATAAAAATGGAGGATGATATTTATTGCGATCTATTTATTCTACGAAACCAATCCGTCAATAACTTTCAATTTTTCCTGAAGAAGTTTCAAACTTTGTTTTCCTTTTTCTATTTTCTCTTCAATTTCCTGAACTATGGAATCGGATGTTTTTGAAGCAGAAAAGAATCCAATGTTATTTTCCCACAAGCCTATATCAGTTTCCAACTGCTTAATTTTACCGACAATTTTATTTCTCTCGCCAATAATTTTGTCTTCGGAATGATTCATATTTAGGAAATTATCAATTTTCGATTGAAATTTCTGAACTTCCTTATCTCCTGTTTCCAGATCCAACTTGTCGTAAATAGCATTTAATGCTCTTCTAAAATCTTCCTGTATTTTATCTTTCTTCTTAAAAGGAACGTGACCTATTTGTGTCCATTCTTTCTGTAATTCGCGAAGTACAGTCAAATTCTCATCATCATCTTCGCTTAATTGGAAATTTCGAATCTTATCAATTACGGCTTCTTTAAGCTTCAAATTTTCAGCGTGATCAGTATCTACATGATCAAAATGTTTCGATTTATTGCTGAAAAACTTATCGCATGCGGCTCTGAACCGAACCCACAATTCCTCTGAAACCTTTCTGGGAACCGGCCCAATCTTTTTCCATTCTTTTTGAATAGCGATGAATTTGTCTGTTGTCTCCTTCCAATCTGTACTGTCTTGCAAACTCTCAGCAAGCTCACATAATTCTATTTTCTTCTCCAAATTATCACCAAGCTTATCTTTCAGCTTCAAATAAAACTTACGCTTTTTATCAAAGTACAGATCGCAAGCACTTCTAAATCGCTGATAGATTCTATTATTGTCTTTTTTAGGTGCAAAACCAATAGTTCGCCACTCTTTTTGCAGTTCCAAAATCTCCTTAGAGCTCGTGTTCCAATCCTTATGAGATTCAATATTAGAATTAGCTATTAATTCCACTTTATCACACAGAGCCTCTTTTTTCTCAAGATTCGTTTTTTGCTCCGACTTTAAGCCTTCGTAAAATTCTTGATGATTTCGGTTAATTATTGTTGTGGCCTCCTTAAATCGTTCCCAAATCTCTTCTTTTTGTTCCCGGGGAACCGGCCCAATCTCTCTCCACTGTTCGTGATATTTTTGCAATGTATTAAAAGCCTTCACTGCCGATGGATCTTCCAATAATTTTTCAGTCTCCTCACACAAACGAACCTTAGCCGCCAAATTCTTTTTTAAATCCAGATCGCGCAGTTCTTTATTAATTTTTATATAATCGTAAAAATTCTCAACATGATGATGATAGTTATCCCACAAATCTTTAAGAGCTGCCTGCGGAACCATACCGGTATCGTGCCATTTTTTCTGCAAATCTCTAAATTCCTGAAAAGTTTTATCGAAAGCTTCTTTTCTATTCACCAAATCCTTGATATCCTCAATTATCTGATACTTAATTCGTAAGTTGGTCTCCTTTTCCTCTTCCAGATTTCGGGTCTGAACGATCCGGCTCCCTCTATAATCATGAAGCAATTCCTTCATCTTCAGTTCCAATTCATCTTTCCCGAAATCAAATTCCTCCTCTTTTCCCCCTTCCTCCAAAAATTTCTTTTTGGCTGCAGCAAGCTCTTCATTGTGCTTTTTATAGAAATTGTGTTTTATCGCATCCAGCTTGCCTTTTAAACCTTTTGCAGGTTTATGCTCCAACAAAAGAGTTAAGCGGTCAACCAACTCACTTTTTTCCATTATCGTGTAATCGGGTTCTGCCTGCACTTCCACTGCCTCTTTCTGATCTTCAGAAATATCAACAGGTGTTTCCTCCGTAACTTCAGTCACAGAAACATCTTCGTTTTCTTCGACTTCCATTTCGGGAAGCACCCCTTCTGTTTTCATTTCCTCATTTATTATCCCGGAAGATTCCTTTTTGTCTTCAGGAGCCTCCTTCATTACAGGTTGATCATCTGCAGTTTTTTCTTCAACAGATTCATCTTCATGAGAATCACTATTTACTTCAGGTGTTTCTAAATTTTCATTCGCTTCATTCTCATGTGAGAGGTTCGATAGATCTTTTGCTTTCATGTAGTTTGCATTAGATTTAGCAACTCAATAATTTAAGTGCCATGTTAACAATACAATTTCCAAAGGAATTTTAGGTTCATTCCTTACGAATTTAACTAATTAAGTGTTAATCCTCAAAGATTTTCAACATTTTTCTTTCCCTTATAAACAAAGAGGCTCATGTACTACATGAACCTCTCAATTAAAACTAACAAATTAATGAATCTAACATTTTTATTTTATTTGTAAAACAAACAATTCAGCCAACAAATTATGACTTTCTAATTAGCATTTCCAGATCTGACAAAAGTCTAAACAGCAATCTGAAATTCCAATTACTGAATTGTAATCTCCTTAATTTTTGGCTCCTCCACCTTGGATTTAGGCAGACTTACAAACAAAATTCCGTCGCGCACCTCTGCCGAAATACTTTCTTGATCTATTCCTTCTGAAAGCTTAAAAGTTCTCTCCAATTTAGTTGCGCTAAATTCCTTTCTTAAATATGTTCTATCTGCAACTTCCTCCATCTTTGCAGTAATTTTTAAAAAACCATCTTCAACCCTTATGGCCACATCTTTTTTTGCAAAGCCCGGGATAAGCATTTCAATCACAAACTTTTCCTTTTCATCTACAACATTTGTGCGTGGATTAAAAGAAACATCTCTTTGTTCTGAATTTTTCAAACTTCCTTTTGTTTCCCTAAACAATTGATCCATTATTTGATTTGTGAAAAAATCATTTGTTCCTTTTGAGTATCTTAAAATTGTCATAACGTTTAACCTTTATAAATTAATACTATCTTTTCCGGGCTCCGGAACCCAGAATTCATTTCCATCCTGTTATTTCCAAAGTTTATACCAAGCAGATATTTTCCTGATAAATGGCATAAAAACGTCCAATTCATACGACATATTGTCTACTTAAGTGCAAAAAGGCATGTCACATTGTCCTGTTATTGAAATTACATGGATCACATTTCGAATTCTCTTGGAAGCCAAGCTTGGGTTACATACTTTTACACAAAATTTAAAAAAAATGAGAATCGATATACTTACCGTTGTTCCAGAACTGCTGGAGAGTCCACTCAATCACTCCATAATTCAGAGAGCAAAAGATAATGGCATTGCCGAAATCCATATCCACAACATTCGCGACTATTCTGAAGACAAGCACAAAAAGGTTGACGACTACGCATTTAGCGGCGGAGCTGGAATGGTAATGAGACTAGAGCCAATCGTTAAGGCAATTGAATTTTTAACAGCTCAGAGAAACTACGACGAAATCATTTTCACCACACCTGATGGTGATCTTTACGATCAGAAAACAGCAAACACCTTATCGATAAAAGAAAATATAATGATCCTTTGCGGGCATTACAAGGGCATTGACCAGCGAATTCGAGATCATTTTATCACTAAAGAAATTTCGATTGGCGATTTTGTTTTAACCGGAGGGGAATTAGCGGCGGCAATTATTGCTGACAGCGTAATCCGACTTATCCCTGGTGCTATGGGCGATGAAACTTCTGCTCTCACAGATTCATTCCAGGACAATCTACTTTCTCCACCGCTCTACACCCGCCCCGCAGAATTTAGAGGGTGGAAGGTACCGGACATATTGATATCGGGAGACCATAAAAAAATTGAAAAATGGCAAGAAGAACAAGCTTACGAAAGAACGAAGCGATTGCGTCCAGACCTGTTAAAAGAATAAAAAAAAAGAGACTCGTTAGAGTCTCTTTTCACATATAATGCACTAGTAATTTTCTCCTTTAATCTCAAAATATGCCTGAGGATGCTCGCATGCCGGACAATTCTTTGGTGCTTTTTTGCCCTCATGAACGTATCCACACTTTCTACAATACCACTTTTCACTTTCTTCTTTTTCGAAAACAGAATCCTCTTCCAAATTAGCCAATAGCTTTAAGTACCTCTCTTCGTGTACCTGCTCAACCTTAGCAATTAATTTAAAAGCCGAAGCTACTTTTTTGAAACCTTCCTCCTCAGCAATACGAGCAAATTCAGGATACAATTCCGTATATTCTTCATTCTCTCCGCAAGCTGCGGCTTTCAAATTCTCAGCTGTCGTTCCAACCTTTCCTGCAGGATAAGATGCAGTTATTTCCACTTCTCCTCCTTCTAAAAAGCTAAAGAATCGTTTTGCATGCTGCATTTCCTGCTCTGCCGTTTCTAAAAACAAGGCTGCAATCTGCTCATACCCTTCTGTTTTTGCCTGTTTAGCAAAATAGGTATATCTACCTCTTGCCTGAGATTCTCCTGCAAAGGCTTTCAATAAATTTTTCTCTGTTTGAGTTCCTTTAATCGATTTTTCCATTGTTTCTATTTATTGAATATAATTTCACAATACGAATATCTTGATTTTTAACAAGACACAATAAAGATTTCTGCTAAAACATCATAATTTATAATCAATAAAAAATAAGACAACTTAAAAACCTCCTTCACAAGGAATAAAACTTAAAAGTAAACACCATGCCAAAAACCTGCCTCCCATTTCAGAATTTCCTCCTTTCCAACTAATTTCAATATCAAAAACAATTATTTAAACATTAGAAAAACCTCAATATGGAATTTAAAAAATGTTTTTTTTACAACACCCCCTCATTTAAAACCTTTGCATCAAAAAAACATTCTTTTTTCGCCACTCACCCCCACAAAAGCGATTGCTTTCTTGATTTATTTTAATACTTTTGACCCAGAGCCCCATTTATAATTGGGTTAGGATAGAAATTAGTTGATTCAAGCCAACATCACCCCCTTCAAAAGAGGGGGTGAGTTAGCAAAATTCACAAAAAATCAGAAACCACATTTTATTCATATTAACTATTTACCACATTTATTAATCTAAAATCTATTACTATGTTGAAAGCAAGAAAATTTTTCGTGTTACTTATTTGCACTCTTGCAGTAACAGGAAGCCTGTTTGCACAGGAAGAATCAGGAAAAGGAGAAATTTCGTTTGGGGCAGACTTAATGAACCGATATGTATGGAGAGGAACACAGTTTTCAACAGGTCCGGTAATTCAGCCTTCTGTTGAATACAGTAACGGCGGATTCGCTCTTGGAGCCTGGGGTTCTTACGCACAAAATGGTGCTGACGGAGCTGAAGCTGATCTTTATGCATCCTACACTTTTGCGGATGATTTATTCACTGCAACTGTTACTGACTATTTTTTCCCAACTGATGGAATTGCTGTAAACAACAGCTATTTTGATTATAAAAAAGCATCTACCGGACATATCATGGAAGCTACTTTGGCTTTTAACGGGAGTGACGGATTTCCAATTAGCATTTTAGCTGCCATGAATTTCTGGGGTGCCGACCAAGATATAAATGGTGATCAGCAAAATTCACTTTATATTGAATTAGGCTACGGTTTTACTTACAAAGAAGTTGCTATTGACTTATTTGCAGGTTTTACCCCAATTGACGCAGACGAATCTAAAGGTGAATCAGGGTTTTACGGAGATACTGCAGGCTTTGTTAATATGGGATTCACTGCATCAAAAGAAATTGCAATTACCGAAAAATTCTCTTTACCTGTATCAGCTTCTGTTATCGCTAACCCAATGGCAGAAAACCTGTTCCTGGTATTTGGGGTTTCATTCTAACCACAATAACTTTCCCAAAAGAAGCTTCTTTGGAAGCTGGTAAAAAGGCAATCAGATTTTCTGATTGCCTTTTTCTATTTTATTGTCCTATACTAATTAGTAGTCAAGAAAAAATAATTCAATTAACTTTTCGAATTGTATTTCTTCATCAAAACTAAAAAAGCTGAATCAATAAATGATTCAGCTTTTTTTATATTTTATTTACCCATTATTATGGTATTCTCATAAACTTGTGCGACTGCAAGGAGATATTCCATTTTGGATTGTTCTTTACGTATTCTACAATTGGCTTTATATTGTGAACATACTGACTCCACTCCGACTGCAAATACAACAAACAATCATCTCCTACATTTTTTGATAACTCCTCAGCCCATTCAAAATCTTTTTCCAAATCGAAGATGATAACTTTCAGCTCATTTGCTTTTTCATAAGAAGATGGTACAGGCAATTTATTTCGCTTTGGCGACAAACAAATCCAATCCCACTCTCCGCTTATTTCATATGCTCCGGAAGTTTCCAGGAAATTTTCAATATTGTGCTTTTTTAATTCAGTACACAGTGGTTCCAAGTTGTACAGCGAAGGCTCTCCTCCTGTAACAACAACTGCTTTAGCAGGCGATTCAACAGCTTTTCGAACGACTTCTTCAACAGAAATAAGGCGATGTTCTGCCGGATTCCATGAAATCTTACTGTCGCACCACCGGCAACCGATATCACATCCTCCAATGCGAATAAAATAAGCTGGCTTTCCCGTGTGATATCCTTCACCTTGTATGGTATAGAAATCCTCAACCAGAGGTAAATCTGTTCCTTTATCGAATATTTCTTTGTACTTGTCTTTCAAATCGTTCTTCTTAACCAATGATAAAATCCTAATTTTTGGTTGTTCAGTAAACTGGGCTACAAAATTACACGCTTTTTAAGGATTTCAAAATCAAATAGGAATATTATTTAAACTGATTCTCGTTTAGAATAAATGCTTTTAAATATATTCTTTAAAGACTAAATCATTATGATTAGTTTAAATTTTTCTTTAATCTTACAAAAAATAACACACAATTATACTTACAGATCAAATCACACAATGAAAAACATTAAATTCTTATTTCTCTACCTGCTTATTCTCGCGTTTGCATCTTGTTCCAAAGACAGTAATTCGCCAGATAATCCTACTGACTTTACGCCAAAGGAATTGACCGTTTTTTGTATAAATGATGCGCACGGTCAATTGGATAATTTCTCAAAAATTAAACAAATCGTTGACAAAGAGAGAGAATCAACCAATGTGATCGTAGTTTCCAGTGGTGATTTGTTTTCAGGAAATCCCACTGTTGACAATCATCCTGAAAAAGGATATCCAATGATTGATGTGATGAATAAAATTGGGTTTGATGTTGCCGTTTTGGGGAATCACGAGTTTGATTACGGGCCCGAAATTCTAAAAAACAGAATGGAACAATCTAATTTTGCTTGGGTTTGTGCAAATGTAGACAAGGGAACTACAGATATTCCTGAGCCATTTGAATACAAAACCATTACCAAGGAAAATATCAAAATAACTTTCCTGGGTTTAATTGAAACCAATGGAAAAAAAGATGTAACAATCCCATCAACTCATCCATGGAGAGTTAAACAATTTCATTTCGACCGGCCTGAAGACATTGTTTCTCTTTATTCAAACGTTAAAAATGAGGAGGAGTCAGATATATATATTGCTCTTAGTCACTTAGGATACAATGGCAATGACCAAATATTAGGAGATGTTCAGCTAGCCAACAACTTTCCCTATTTCGATTTAATTATTGGAGGACATAGTCACGATAAAATTAACACTAAAGTAAATGGGATACCTATTTATCAGGCTGGCAGCAATCTAAATTATCTTGGAAAGATATCAGTTACCATTGTCAACAAAAAAATAGAATCAATTACCGATGAACTTATTAATTTAAACACATATCAGGAATATGATTCTGAATTAAAAACAACAATTGATGGATACAACAATCAAGACTATTTAACAGAAGTAATCGGGGTTTCAAAAAGAGATCATAATACTAGTATGGTTGGCTGTTTTTATACAGATGCATTACGAATTCAAATGGGTGTTGATGTTTGTTTTCAGAATACTGGCGGAATTCGGTCAAACTTAAACGAAGGCGATATCACCAAAAGAGAAATTTACGAAATTACTCCTTTTAGCAACGGAACAGTTATTTATGAAATGACGGTTCTTGACATTAAAAAATTTCTGGCAGGAAGCGGATCAGGATTTTACTATTCAGGCATTCAGATTCAACAGATTGATCAAGAAATTGAAATAAGAAATATGCAAGGGCAAAGATTATCTGATGACACAATACTAAAACTTGGACTAAACGATTACGTTCCGGCAGTATATGACAAATACTTCCCTGAATCTGGTCAAGTTCAAAACATGACAGATGCAGAAACTGTGATTTCTTATCTGCAAAATATTAACAACCAGGTGGACTATCCTGTTTGCGACCGTTACTTTAGAATGAAATAATTGTTTTACAAACAATAAAATATAAAATGATCAAGGTAATAACTTTGGTCATTTTAGTTTTTCATCCACTGCTCGTACTCCACTTTATAAATTGATTGGGGTAATTTAGTTTGCTCTGTAGAGATATACAAAGAGTCGTTTTCACCAAAAACAATACCTTCGGTTTGTGCTCTACCAAGAGGACTTAGATCTATGCGTAAACTTTTCCCTCCAAAAAAGTTGGTGCCTTCAAATTCATAAAATAAGATTATATAACTTAAATAATCTTTATAGCCTACCAACGCCAACAACTTTCCATCTGAACTGACATCAGCACCAGTAACCAACATATTTGCATTAAATTCAGCCTTTACCTTTAATTTCTGAGCTTCAATATTTTTAGTAGCCGAATACAATCTGGTTTTGTAATTGGCCCAGTTTTTTGTGAAAAAGAAAAGAGAATCTCCATATGACAAAAAGGCTTCACAGTCGAAATCATGTTTTTGCAGGCGCATGGTAAAATCCTCTTGATCAGCCCATTCAATTCCAATCACATCAGCTTCGGCTTTTGACAATTCAGAAGTTCCCAGATCATCTTTTTTTATTCTTAATACACGCAAATCTTTACGATTACCAAAGTTATTACCAAAATCCCCAATATAAATGTAGTTCTGATCTGCAGCCAAGTCTTCCCAATCAATGTTTTTAGCATTAGTGATTTCAAACTCTTTTTTAATTACTCCATCCCTATTGTAGGCATATAACATTGGTTCACAATCACTATCATTGTTTATCCAAAACAAATTATTGTACCACATCAAGCCCGACTGCTCATTTACCTTAACCGACAGAGAATCAGAAACCAAAACGGGCTGATAAACAATTGAAGCATTAGAAACTTTCAATTGTTCATTAATTGATTTGTTGGAACGACACGCCCCTAAAAACAGAAATGAAAATAAACTGGAATAGAATAAATATTTCACGATATAATTAATATTAGAACATAACAAATCTGTTCAAAATAAATGAATTCTCAAAATTAGAATTAACACCAACAATTCTCCCGCTCCTATCGATCAGTTAAAAACCTCCAAATTGATAACATTCTCTTAATGAATGTATTTTTCATTTCACAATAAGTTTACAAAATAATTATACTAAGCTAATCCTTACCCGTAAATCAAAACCTAGTTTTGAGTGTTTAAAAATCTATGGAAAAATATCCAATAAGCTCATCAATAAATTAAAATCTTTAAAATGAAAACATTATTTATTACTTTAAATCTCTTAGTTGTATTCTTATTTTCGGTCACAAGCACTATTGCCGAAAACAATGCAATTAACGTAAAAAGAACAGCAACAATAACCGGTCGTGTTATCGATTCTGAAGACTACCCATTACCAGGGGCAACATTAGTATTAAAAGAGACAAACCAAGGTGTTGCATCAGACAATAACGGAGTTTATCGCATCAACAATATCATCCCAGGAGAATACACTCTTAAGATTTCGTACATTGGTTATGAAAGTGTTGAGAAAAAAATAGTATTTGAAGAATCAACTACCCTAACCGAAAACTTTAGTCTTTCGGAAGGTGTAGCATTGCAGGAAGTTGTGATTCAAGGACTCCTGAAAGAACAATCACGTGCTTTGAATCAGCAAAAAAGCAACGTAAACATTACCAATATAGTTTCTTCGGATCAGGTTGGGCAGTTTCCTGATAATAATATAGGGGATGCCCTAAAAAGAATACCAGGTATTAACGTGGAGTACGATCAAGGAGAAGCCCGGTTTGGTCACATTCGCGGTACTGCTTCAGAATACAATTCAGTTACCATTAATGGCGAACGTATCCCTTCTGCCGAAGCTGGAATTCGATCGGTACAGCTTGACCTTGTTCCTTCGGATATGATTCAAACTGTTGAGGTGAACAAAGTGATAACTCCGGATATGGAAGCTGATGCAATTGGTGGTTCTGTAAACCTTATCACCCGCTCGAATCCTTTTAAACAACAAATTTCTGCACGTATTGGAACCGGATATAATTTTTTAAGTGATGATCCTCAATTAATTCTTTCGGCTCTATATGGCAACCGCTTTAAAACAGGAACACAATCAAATCTTGGTATGGTATTCTCTGCCTCATACCAGGACAATCAATTGGGATCGGACAATATTGAAACTGAGTGGGAAAAGGATGACAAGGGAGCCATTTACGCATCCGATTTTCAGATTAGAACCTATTACGTTCAGCGGATTCGCCAAAGTTATTCTTCTTCTTTTGATTACAATTTTAACCCAAATCATAAAATCGAATTCAAAGCCATTTACAATCACAGAAAAGACTGGGAGAACCGTTTTCGTTTACAATACAAAGACATTGAGCAAAAAGAAGATGGAAGTTGGATTAGCGAAGTTCGTCGCCAAACCAAAGGGGGAACCAACAAGAACCGCAGACTGGAAGATCAGCAGACAATGAACTTTGCTTTAAATGGAGAACACCACTTTGGAGCTATCGAAATTGATTGGAAAGGTAGTTATTCCAAGGCTTCTGAAGATCGCCCCAATGAACGTTACGTTACTTTACGAGCTAAAAAAGTTGCGATTACACCTAATTTATCTCTTACAAAAAAACCAGCATTTTCAGTAAACGATCCTCAATTAGCAGATTTAAGCAGCGAATTTGGCTTAAAAGAACTTACAGAACAATTTCAATACACAGAGGATATTGATAAAAATTTAAAAGTTGATATCAAATTTCCTATCCTCAGCGGAAAAAACAAGAACGCTCTTCAAACTGGTTTCAGATTAAAAAGCAAAGAGAAAAACAGAGACAACAGCTTTAATGATATTGAGCCAAATGATGAAAACGGCTTTATAAGTAATGCCTTAAATAATCAATATGATGCCAGTAAAAGTGATTTTATGGCCGGAGATTATGCTGCCGGACACTTTGCATCCAAACAATTTCTTGGAGGATTAAATTTCGATAATCAGTATAACCAAACCCGAAATGTTGAAGAGGAAGCCGGTAACTTTGAAGCAAAAGAAGATGTTTACGCCGGATATGTTCGTTTGGATCAGGATTTTGGAAAAAAACTTAAAATGATTTTTGGTCTTCGTGCAGAACAAACAAAATTAAAATATTCCGGTAGAATTTTGGATATCCCTGCTGACGGCGATCCAACGATTAGCACTACTGCAAAAGAAAAGAACGACTATACCAACATTCTTCCCAGTGTAATTGCAAAATTGTCGCTATCCGAGAATACAAAACTAAAACTAGCCTGGACAAACTCTATTTCACGCCCGAAATACTACGATTTGGTTCCGCACAGCAAAATTAAACAGGAAGATAATGAAATTGAAATAGGAAATCCTAAACTGGATCCAACCAACTCAATGAACTTTGATGTAATGGCTGAGCATTACTACTCAAATGTTGGATTACTTTCCGGTGGTTTCTTTTACAAATCGTTAAGTGATATTTCGAACACCATTGAACACAGAGATTTCAGCTACAGTGGGAAGACCTGGGACAAATTCTACCAACCTATTAATGTTGGTGATGCTGACCTTTATGGTTTTGAGTTTGCTTTTCAAAGACAATTGGATTTTCTACCAGGTTTCTTAAGTGATATGGGATTTTATGCCAACTATACCTACACTCATTCAAAAATGAAAAACGTGAACATTTCGGGTAGAGAAAATGAGGATTTATCGATAGTAGGAACACCAGAAAACAACGTTAATTTATCTTTATTTTACGAAGGTAAAAAACTAAATGTACGTGTATCATTGCAATATGCTGATGATTTTATTGATGAGTGGGGAGAATCTGCATTTTACGACAGCTACTATGATAAAGTAACACATATGGATGTAAGCGCTGGCTACAACATCAATTCCAATTTCAGCATTTTCGCATCGGTAAACAACATCTTAAACGAACCTTTACGCTACTACCAAGGAGACAAGAGTCACACCAAGCAAGCTGAATACTATGGCGCTAAAGCGAATATTGGTTTAAAAATGAATTTCTAAGCAAAAACAAATTTTATTATGCATAAAAGACCAAATACAATAATTCTACTAGGAATAACTGCATCGCTCCTAATTGCCTGTTCATGCGATCGCTCAAGCGAAGGTTCGAGAAAAGCTTCTTTACTGATTGAAAAAGTTACTGAAGCAGACGGCGAAACGGATGCACTGAAAAATAGATTGGCAACTGAAGATGCTGCTGATGATCCTGCAATATGGGTAAACCCTGACTCTCCGGAACAAAGCAGAATTATAGGTACAGATAAAAAAGGCGGTTTAGCTGTATATGATTTAGATGGCAATGAACTATTTTACTATGCAGATGGTAATATGAATAATGTTGACATCCGTCAAAATATTAAAACTGGGCAGGGTTTAATTGACATTGCAGCCTGTTCGAACCGAAGCTCAAACACTCTGAATTTCTACAGCATCGAAAAAGACGGCAGTTTACATCAATTTGAAAATGCCATTCCTGTTGAAATGAAAGATGAAGTTTATGGTTTTTGCCTGTCTAAAAATCAGGATCAACTTTACGCCTTTGTGAACAGCACTTTTGGAAATATTGAACAATGGGAAATCGTGCCGGAAGGCAAAAAGATTTCCACGAAATTGGTTCGACGACTAAAACTTGCCAGTAAAACAGAAGGAATGGTTTCCGACGACGAGGCTGGTATACTTTTTATAGGAGAGGAAGCCAAAGGAATTTGGAAAATATCAATAGATCCAAACAGTACAAAAGGATTTGAGCTTCTTTCCCAGAGTACGGTAGATAAAAATGAAAACATTTATGAGGATATCGAAGGTTTGTGCATTTACAAACAATCGAATGGATCTGGATACCTAATTGCCTCCAGTCAGGGAAACTATTCTTATGCTGTATTTGAACGCAAAACACCTCACAACTATTTAGGTAGTTTTAGAATTGATAATGGACTGATTGACGGTGTGGAAGAAACAGACGGCATTGATATCATTAACCTAAATCTTGGCGAAAAATTCCCGGCAGGGATGTTTGTTGTTCAGGATGGGTTTAATAAAAAGGATGAAAAATCAATTGCCCAGAACTTTAAAATGGTACGATGGGAAAAAATAGCAAATCTTTTCGAGCCAAAACTAAATATTGACACTCAATGCATTGCAGCTAAATAGCGGACTGTATAATCTAAAAAGAGCAGGCATTAAAAGTCTGCTCTTTATTTTTTCTTCTCCGACATCATCCTGGGCTTAAGAAACTCATACAAAAGCTTATATAGGACATCTTTATCGATTGGTTTTGATATGTATCCTTTAAAACCTTTCTCGATCATCTTCTCTCTATCTTCTTTCAAGGCATATGCAGTTTGCGCAATTATCGGAATATTTGGGTTCATCTTTAATATCCGTTTTGATGCCCTATACCCATCCATTACAGGCATTTTAACGTCCATCAATATTAAGTCAACATCTGTTTTATCTTCTATAATTTTTACAGCCTCCATTCCATTTTTTGCCCAGATCACTTTGGCAGAAGTGGGTGTTAAAATTTCATCTAACAGCATATAATTAATTTCAATATCTTCAACAACAAGAATCGTTTCGTTTTTTAATAAAGGTGGTACAAGTCCGGCTTCCAAGCTTTTAATTCTTCTAATTTGTGAATGAACCACATTTCTTAATCTAAAATAAAAAGTTGTTCCCTTATCCTTTTCTGAGGTGAGCCATAATTCTCCATCCAACAAGTTCGAAATCTCCTTACAAATTGCCAATCCTAAACCTACTCCTGACTGCATGCCCACACCAGTTTCCTCAATCTGTCTGAAAATATCAAAAATAATTTTTGTGTGCTCCGGTAAAATACCAATTCCAGTATCTGACACATAGAAGGTAATATCCGATCCTTCAACCTGATATCCATACGTAATTATTCCTGATTGTGTATATTTTATTGCGTTATTCAAAAGATTAGTTATCAATTGTATCAATTTTGTTTTATCCGAATACAAATACAGACTATCATCATCGGGAATGCATTTTAACCGCGTTGTTAAATTAAACTTATTGCTCTTATTTATCTCTGATTTTACATATTGCTGTAACGTTAAGAACAACTCAGCCAGAGAAAAATCCTCTTTTTTAACTTTAGCTTCTTTCGCCTGAAGAAGCGATACATCAAATATCGATTCGATTATTTTCAACAAATGTTGTCCACTTGATTTTATGATCTCATTGCGTTTTACTATTTTATCAATAGAAGACTTAGAGTTTACTAATCCACTAAATCCTATGATAGCATTTAAAGGGGTTCTTAATTCATGAGACATAGATGCCAAAAATGTAGATTTTAATTGGTCACTTTCCTCAGCCTTTTCTTTTGCAAATATAAGTTTCTGCTCAAATTTTTTCCGGCTGATTACACCAGCCAACACATCAGCGAAGGTATAGAGTAAATTGATGTCTTCTGAATCCCATTCTTTATCATGAAAAACGGAATCGAAGCCCACAAAACCTAATAAGGACTCATGAGATAATATTGGAAGAACTAACAGTGATTTAAGATCGGAATGAAAATTACCAATCTTTTTCTGAGTCGATTTTAATGAAAGTTTCGATAAAGGAAGATAAAGGTGTTCCCGTTGATTAAACTTCTCAATCCACCAATAGAAATTTTCAACAGCCAAATTCTGAGAAATTTCTTTCTTGGAAACAACACCATCCCGACACCATTCGTTAGTATTACTCAATGTAATTCTATTTTCCTCAAACAAAAACACATAACTTCTATCTGTATTCGTAAATTCACCAATGTTCTTTAATGCACGGTCAATCAACTGATCTACATCACTTAAAGATGAACCAATAAAATCAGCAGAAATATCAATTAGCAATTTTTCTATTTCCGTTTTATGTTTTAACCGGGCCTCTGATATCTTCCGATAACCAACATCCCGAACAATAGATTGAACGAATCTGGTCCCATTTAAATCTATTAAATTAGAATTAATCACAACTGGAATAATTTCACCCGATTTGGTTAGATGATTCGTTTCAAAAGAGACTTTTCCTTTTTTTCGCAAAGTCTCTCTTATGGTATTCATCCCCTTGTCTAACTTTTTTTCTTTTACTCTTAAATTTGCCGGAGTAAGCTGATAAAACTCTTCCCGGGAATAACCATAACGCTTAATAGCGGCGTCATTAACTTCAACAAATTTTTGAAATTTAGATTCATGCCATGGATGAACAAAAACAGCATCGTTTAAAGAATTAAAGAGTATTCTAAACTTGTTTTCACTTTGTATTAAATTCTGTTCAGCAATCTTTCTGTCGGTAATATCGGCAATATAGCCTTCAATAAATAAAGGTTTATTATTTTTATCCTTTATAGTTATTCCCTGCTCAAACACCCATTTAAGTGTCCCGCCTTTACTAATGATTCTATACTCGATTGTAAATCTTTTATTTTTTGAGCTTGCTTCATTTACAACTTGTGCAACAAAGTCCCGATCTTCGGGATATATTATATCATTGTAGGCAATATGTGAATTGTAATTAAGTTCTTCTGGCGTATAACCAGTTAAGTTTAAGCCTCCCTGACTAACGTATAACATGGTCCAAAACTCATCTGCCAAACATCTATAAACCATACCCGTAAGATTACCCATTAAAGTAGATAACCTTCTGGTGGCCTCGATGGATTTACGCTGCATTTTTTTTTGCTCTGTAATATTCCTTACAATTGCGGTAATTTCTCTATCTCCACTGCTGCTGATTCTGAACTCAAAATAACAAACGCCTCTTTCTTCGATTCTAAGCCGATAATCAAAAACCTGTACCTTTCCGGTATCTAAAGCAGCCTCCAAAGAATGCATAAACTCAAGAGTCAAATTCGCCTCAAATACTTTTCGGATATCCAAATCAATAATTGATTCTTCATTTCGGAATAATCCTTTCTCCTCTCCATGAAGATCTATCACCTTTCCATCCCTTGATATTCTTAAAATTAAATCGGGAATTGTTTCCAGCAAGGCATTTGCTTTTGCCTCACTTTCTTTCAAACGTTTCTCTGCTGCTAACCTTTCGGTAATATCTTCAAATATGGTAAAAACTTCTTCACTCAATCCAGTCTCCTTATTCATTAAAGGCGTTGCAGTAATACTAATCCAGATGTAGGCCTGCTTTTGAGGATTATATACACCAAGTATTGAATTAGTCACCTCTTTACCTGTCATCAAGGCAATTTTTGCAGGATGCGTTTCCATGGTCATTAAAGAACCATCTGCAAGGATGTTCTTTATTCTTGGTTCAAAACTTTCAATATCGAGTAAAAATTCTTTTTCAACCCCTAAAATTCTTGATGCAGAAGGATTTGCATAAATTATTTTCCCTTCCTTATTTCGAATTATTATTCCTTGATTTGTAGTATTATAAAGAAGATCAGCCCTATTAACCGCATTTGTTTTTTTAAGGCTTTTAGAGTAATGATCTCTTTCCTTTTTCAATTTACCAACTTGCTTTTCCAACTCAGTAATTCTTTCCTTGTATTCGGAAAGTAATCTTTCGAATGCATCAGGGGACATATGTTGATTGTTATCAGGCATAAATTAAGATGTTACTTAATAAAACCAAAATAGTATACCACAAGTTACTAAAACAACATCAAGAATTTATCAGAAACAGATATAAATTATTTGATTAAAAAACTGCTAGCGTATATAATACTCAGACGTTTGCTTGATTTCCTTAATTACAAATGTACTATTCAACACACCAATATTTTTAATTTTTGACAGCTTGTACCGAACAAATTCATGATACTCTTCCAGACTTCGAACATGTATTTTTAGAATAAAATCGACCTGTCCGGCAACATGATAACATTCCTGTACTTCTTGTAAATCCTGAATTTGCTCTTCAAACTCATCAATAAAAGCTTCATTGTGATATCGCATGGAAACCTGACACATTGCGGTAACAGTTCTTCCTATTCTCGTTTTATCGAGAATTGCAACATATTTTTTAATAAACCCTTGATTCTCGAGTCTTCTGATTCTCTCGTAAACCGGGGACACTGTCAGACTCAGCATCGACGCAATTTCTTTTGCTGTCTTTTTTGAATCGTTCTGAAGCAGCCTCAGAATCGTTTTATCTGTTTGATCTAAATTCTCCATATCAGAAAAAATTACTCCTTTTATAACGTTTGCACAATCACCACAAGTAAAATAAATGGCTAAAGTTTATATTTTCAATAATTATTACCTAATTATTCAGGAAATGTATGAAATAATATGGAAACAGCTTTACTTTGCTAGCAAATAAAACGGTTACACATTACAAAATACCAATTCGATAAGATCAAATGAAAAAGGATGTAATTTTAATTATTGGAGCAAACGGACAAATCGGTTCGGTTCTTACAAAAACTCTTCAAGAGAAATTTGGAAAAGATTTTGTCGTTGCCTCTGATCTAAGAAGGGATCCTAATTTCGAAGGTATTTTTGAGTTGATTGATGCTACAGATTTTGAACAAATTCAATCTGTTGTAACAAGATATGGCGTAAATCAAATTTATCATCTGGCAGCTATTTTATCGGCTAAAGGTGAACAGGCTCCATTGGCAACTTGGGACATCAATATGAAAACCCTTTTTAATGTATTGGAAGTTGCCCGATTGAATCACCTTGATAAAGTATTCTACCCAAGTTCAATTGCTGTGTTTGGCGATGAAGCCGACATGGATAACACACCACAAGATGCATTTCTGAATCCTGCAACTGTTTATGGGATCAGCAAGTCTTCAGGTGAAAACTGGGCACAATATTACTTTTTACGTTACGGACTGGATGTTCGTTCAATTCGTTATCCAGGCATTATCGGTTACCAATCTTTACCCGGTGGCGGAACAACAGATTATGCTGTAGATATTTATCACAAAGCAGTATTGAAAGAGGAATTTACTTGTTTCTTAAATGATAATTGTGAATTGCCAATGATTTTTATGGAAGATGCCATTCGTGCAACTATAGAATTGATGGATGCTCCAAAAGAATCAATAAAAGTAAGAACATCGTATAATCTTGCAGGCGTTAGTTTTTCTCCTGCTGACATGGTTGCTTCTATTCAAAAGATTTATCCCGGTTTCAAAATAAAATACGAAGCTGATTTCAGACAAGAAATTGCTTCAAAATGGCCTAACTCGATTGATGATTCGAAAGCAAAAGCAGATTGGAACTGGAAACCAGAATATGATTTGGAAGCCATGACCAGTACAATGATTGAAAAGTTAACACAACAGTACAAAAAACAACTGGAACTTGAAAATATAGGTTAACAACCGAAGTCAAACAACAACAAACACACAACAACACACTTACAAACACTAATTCGAACACCTCATTTTCCATCCGGAATTGAGGTGTTTTTTTGATGACTCAATTGAAAAAAATCCAAATACAAAAAATGCGTCCCTAAAGAACGCATTTTAAATATTTTTCAGATCTATTTCTTTAAATCATAAGCATCCGTTGTCCCTTTTTTAACAGCAGGAATACCTTCAATCATCCATTCCGGTGCTGGCTTTCCTTTCAAATAGTAATCAAAAAACTGCATGGTTCTGATAGACAAATCAACCCTGTTTGGTCTTTTTTTCAGATTGTGATCTTCATCATTATAAGACAGCAGCCAACATGGTTTTTGCAAACGACGCATCGCTACAAACAATTCAATCCCCTGATACCAGGGCACTGCACCATCATGATCATTATGCATCATTAATAAGGGAGTTTCAATTTTTGGTGCGAAGAATATTGGTGAATTCTCGATGTATTGCAATGTACTGTTCCAAAGAGTTCCTCCAATACGACTTTGAGTATGTTCATACTGAAACATTCTACTCATTCCGGTTCCCCAACGAATTCCGCCATAAGCAGATGTCATATTTGATACGGGAGCCCCGGCCATTGCACATTTATACAAGTTTGTTCTTGTTACCAAATATGCAATTTGATATCCTCCCCAGCTTTGCCCCTGTAAACCAATATTTTCCTTATCGATAAAAGAATAACGATCCATCATGCTCAAAGTTCCTGCTACGATAGAACTATATGCACTTTCGCCTGGATAGCCCACTTTATGGTAGGTTATATCAGGCATAAAAATCAGGTAATCATTACTCACACAATAGCTTGGATTAATAATAGACCAGTTAGGCTGCGGCACATGGTGACGATGCAATGCATCAGAACTTCTCTCATAAAAATAAACCAGCATTGGATATTTTTTATTTGGATCGAAATTTTCGGGTTTGTACAATAAACCCTGCAACTCCTCACCATCGCCTGAAGTCCATTTTACCAATTCAACATCGCCCCACAGGTAATTTTTCTGCTGAGGATTCGCATCCGACACTTGTTTTGGATCTGTAAACCTCATGTTATCAGTCCACAAGTTTGGATAATCTTTAAAAGTAGATCGTGTCCAAATCAACCGATTAGCTTTCTTTGCTTTCAAAGGAGTATTGAAACCAGCATCCTCAAAAACCAATTCTTCGGGTTCTTCATCTTGTTGTAAGCGATAAAAGCCTGATTTCTTAGTGAACTCATGAAATGCACTCATAAGAACCGGCTTTTTCAAATCAATAAATAGTTCTTCTTCGTCCAATTTCACGTAATCGAAGCGAATCTTGTTTCTACGGCCAAAGCTATTGGTAATATTTTCCGAACCTTTCACACCGGTAGGATCCAACTTCCAAAAATCATATCGATCACTAATAATTACATCTTTATCTCCTCTTGTCCATCCTACTATTCCATATGGATTAGGATCGCTCGGAGTATCATGAATTTCATCATAAAAATTAGCTTTAATCTTTTTTGTTAATGCAACGGTTTTACCATTCTCAATTTGATATGTATACCAGATACTATCCTGGGTTTCAAACCATATCAAGTACTTCTGAGCAGGAGAAATACTCACACGTGAATTCTTCTTTTCCAAAACCAAGTCTTTCTTTCCCGATTTTGTGTCAACCAAATAGTAATCCGAATACCAATCATCCCACGAAGTCAATTGCTGGTAAGGCAATGATGAAGATCCAAGTGCTAATTTTGAATTTCCATCATCATACAGTTTCTCCTCAGGTAAATTTTCATTTCCCAATTGCAAAACTTTATTTTCCAATGGATTATACACGGCCAACCAAGTTCTTTTCTTCTCTTTTTCGGCTTGTACTTTCTGTTGAGGCTGCAACAAAGGATCTTTCCAGTTCCATACATCAACATGATATTTTTCCTCATCAAGTAAAGTGTCTTTTGGTTCATTAAGAGGTCTGGGAGCAACTCCAAAAAACAATTTATTTCCATTTTTTGAGAAATATATTTCCCCATTTTCACTTACCGTCCAATCAGTCTGAATATCCTTACTTAAGGTATCCACTATTACTTTTGGCTGAGCATTTTCTGCATTTTGATAATACAGTGCAAAAGTTTTATTCTTGAGAGTATCAGAAGAAAAAATAAAAGAAAGCTGATCTCCATTAGGCGCTAAAGATGTTTTCAATGCAACTCCTTCCTTTTCAAAAACCGTTTTTACCTGCTCCCCAGCAGCAGTAAACCAATTCACTTTCGAAATTTGAATGCTATCCCCTTTTACCTGAACAAAAGAAACAGCATTGCCATTTTCAGATAAGGTATAATCAGAAACATTTTTGTGCCGATACTCTTTCCCTGACTGGAAATTTAAGATGACCAACTCTCCCTTTTCAATTTTTTCTTTGTCCTTACTTCCCTTCTTTCCTTGGGTTTTCTTTTCTGGTTTTTCAATTGAATCGCCAGCCAACGAATCCTTTTCCTCCTCAGGCATTTTCAATAAAAAGGCCATCCAATCACCCTTTTCTTTCGGCATCTTGAACGACTCCAATTCTGCAAAACGCAGAATACTATTCTCCTTCAAATTCCAAATCCCCAAAGAGTCTTTTGGTAAATCTTTCTTTTCAACTTTTTTCACCTTCGCTTGTCGGATGGTATCAAACTGAGCTTTAATATTAAAACTTAAAATTTCACTTTCCGGTGAAAATATCGCATGATATCCTCTGGCTGCAGAATCCAACTTCCCTGTACTTACCTGATACAAATACAGATATCCATCTCCTTTCTGAGGATTTACTTCATAAGTGATCCATTCTCCATTAGCAGATATCTGTTGATTTTTAAGGTTTTTCCAATGATCATAGTCAGCATGACTTAATGGAGTTTTATTTGTTTGTGCCATTAAGCTGCCAATAAACAGACAAAGCAATATGGCAAGTATTGATTTTTTCATTCCCTAAATTTGTTGTGTTTGTATGTATTGTTTGTTTAGTATTCTCTTTTACAAATGAACCAAGGATTTAATAGATTTTCTTTGTTGTATGATATTTCCTCTTCGGAATTTAGATGCAAAACCTTTCCTCCCGAAGCCGAAACTATTGCATGACCTGCAGCAATATCCCATTCCATTGTAGGTGCATATCTAGGGTAAACCTCTGCTTCTCCTTCAGCAATCATACACAGTTTTAAAGAGCTCCCTTTTGAGATTAACTCAACCTCATCATGCTCCTCTTGTAAATTAGAAATAAAATCTTTGGTTTCCTTACTCATATGAGAACGAGATCCAACCACACGAAGCGAATTTCGATTTTGAGAGAGTGGAAGTTTTTTTGACTGCTTTACTAATTGATCCAAATCTCCAGACCAATCCTCAATATCATCCATTCTAAATGACCCCATTTCCTTATCGGAAAAATACAATTGCTTATACACAGGCACATATATGACTCCTGCAATTGATGTTTTATTTTCTATTAGAGCAATATTCACGGTAAATTCATCATTCCTTTTTATGAATTCCTTTGTTCCATCCAGAGGATCTACAATCCAGCAATAATCCCAATTCCTCCGAATATCGTAGTCCAAATGTTCTCCTTCTTCACTTAAAACGGGTATGCCAAGTTCATCCAATATCGAAACAATTGCCTGATGCGCTCTTTGATCAGCTATGGTTAACGGGCTATCATCTGATTTTGTCTGGATTTCAAAATCTAGAGAATTATAAACTTCCAATATCTCTTTTCCAGCATTTAGGGATGCAGTTATGGCAGAAGAAAGAAGTTCTTTTCTTTTACTAAAATTCATAGGTTTTTATGCTTAACAATCCTTAAGGATTGTGGAATTATCAATTAATAAAAATAGATGTATGACAGTATCAATACAGTAACCAACATATAAATAATGGTCAAAGGGAATCCAATTTTGAAGAAATCTTTAAAGGTATACCCTCCTGGTCCGTAAACCATTAAGTTGGTTTGATAACCAATTGGAGTCATAAAATTTGCAGCCGCAGCAAATGCTACAACCAAAACAAATGGTTCTGGATTTAAATGAAGATTTAAAGCTATTGTAAGCGAAATAGGGAATACAATAGCAACGGCAGCCTTATTTGTTATATAGGCCGCAAGCACCGATGTAATCAAATAAATCCCAAATAAAACTCCGACTCTTCCTAATGGGATAAAGACTGAAATTAACAGGTCAGCAATGATCTCCGCCAATCCGGATTTTATCATGGCTGTGCCAAATGCCAAGGCAAGAGAAATAATTAAAGCCAGATTAAAATCAACCCTCGATGCAATATCCTTAGGATTAGAAATTTTCAAGGCCAGAATAACGATAATCATCACAATTAAAGTCATGAACAGAGGCACTATTTTTAAGGCTGACAAGACAACTGCCAGTACCGTTCCTCCGAGCAGCAACCATATTTTATAAGCTTCCTGCTTTCTGAATTCCTTAACTTTTGATATAAAATAAAAATCCTGAACCAGATGTGAGCGATCAACAAAATCATCTCCTCCTAAAAGCAATAATACATCACCGGCACGAAGTTTTACTTCTCCAATTTTACCACTTACACGCCCACCATTTCGATGAATACCAATTACTGCAGCATCAAAATGACCTCTAAAATTAGCCTCTTTAACTGTTTTGGATATCAAGGTTGAGTTATGAGAAATTACAATTTCAACCACCTCTATATGCTTTTTATGAGTCAGCATCCCAACCGTAGGAAGCGTTAATCCTGAATTGGGAAGCACCAAATCGGCAATGGTTTCGGTATCGCCTGCGAACAATAAACGATCGCCTTCTTCCAACCTGTATTCATGAGAAACTGCAGCAATTCTTACATCACCCCGGTTGATCTGAAAAAGGTAAAGACCTTTCAAATTTCTTAAATCAGCCTCTTCAATTGATTTTCCAATTAAACCGGAATTGGATTTGACATGCGCTTCAACAATATACTTTCGCGAATTTTCAGAAAACTCACCCAACACATCCTCTTTCTCCGGCAACCATTTCTTACTTACCAATAAAAGGTAAATCGACCCAATAAGCATCATTGGAATTCCGACATATGCAAAACTAAACATATCAAGAGAACTCATTGCAGGTATAATTTTCTGATCGATAACCATACCATTGACAATCAAGTTTGTGGATGTACCAATTAGAGTTATACATCCTCCTAATATAGCTGCGTATGATAATGGAATTAATAATTTCGATGGAGAAATATTATTGCGCTTGCTCCAATTGTGCACATATGGCATCATAACGGCAACAAGAGGTGTATTATTTAAAAAAGCTGAAAAAGCTCCCACCAGAAATATCATGCGTGCCATGAATTGCCGATAAGTAGTGGCTTTTTGAAATACCTTATCAAATAGGGTTTCAACAATACCCAAATCCCTGATAATGTCTCCAATCAACAAGAGCATTAAAATGACAAAAACCTGATCATTAGCAAATCCACCAAGTATCTCTGAAGGAGTAAGAATCCCAAAAATCCCAAGAACAACAACTCCAATCAGGAAAGTAAAAGCAGGCCCAACCCATTCTTTATAGAATGATATTAGAATAAAAACCAACACGATTAATACAACGATCGCATCAAATGAGAGCATAAATAAAGTTTTTGGATTGAGTTTAAGGTACGAAGATACAAAAATAGTATAAGTAGAAAACTCATTTTTAAATCCTTTGCACTCCAAAATTATTAAACAGTTAAAATTTATACTAATAAATCTATAAAAGCTTATCGCTGCCAGCAATCAAAACAACTAAATTTACGACATCTAAAAACAATTCAAATATGAAGAATTTCAAAACGGACAGCCTGGAGAAACAGTTTCGCAACTCTCCAATAACAATTCACGTTAAGCATCTTAAGCTTAAAACGAATGAGATTTTATCCTACTTAAACCCCGAAAAGTTTAATACCTATTGCCAAAATGGCTGCCCTAATCATTCTCAGAAATGGACCTGCCCGCCAAACTGCCCTCCCTTTACTATTTATGCTCAGGATTATCCAAATATATCACTATATCTATTTTTCACATCTCCGCATCAAATAAAAGATGGGGAAGACAAAGCTTTGCATGCTTACAATTTTATTAAAGAAGAACTTCAAACTTACCTTCGGGAAATTGAACTGACAGAGGGTAAAATGATTGCTGCTAATAGCTGTGAGCTTTGCTCTACGTGTGGGCTTGTTTTGGGAAAAGAATGTTGTATCCCTGACAAAATGCGTTACAATTTGGTTGCCTTTGGTTTTAATGTAAGCAAAATAATGACCGATCTGTTTCAGCATGAACTACAATGGGCTTCGAAAGATCAGATACCTGATTTTGTAAGCAGTGTTGGTGCTATTCTAAAAAAATAAACTCCGGTAGATTAATTGACCGGAGTTTATTTGCATGATTTTATTTCTTAGACAATTATACCAAATTAACATCAAAACATGCCTTATAAAATGTTTCTTTTCAGCTATATTTTCGTTAAAAAAGATGCATCGTAACTTGGCTATGCTTTACTTTTTTGCCTCGATACAGCTAAAAATTAATTCATTTTAATTAAAGTCTATTTTGAAATTAAATTGGTATTACACTTTTAATCTTTCTTTAAAAGGCAAAAAAGTCATGAAGTCGGCATGGTGAACAATGTAAGCTTCGGTGCTTCTTTTCACCATATTTCCTTCTCCTGCATGGGTTGCAATAATGTGGCAAACCTCGGGTGGAATACCACACTCCTCAGCCAATGAAACCCCTGAAAACGGATGACGGATGTATTTTCCATATGTGCCCTGAACTGCATTGTCTTCCTCATCCAAAACATATTCCAACAACTTACCAACATCACAAAGAATAGCTCCGGAAAGTAAAACATCCATATCCACAGGTAACTCGTCTTTAAAAAAGGAATTCATTTTTTCGCCGCTTTCTTTTGCAATATGCACTACGCATTGCTTATGATCCATAAAACTCACTTTAAGATCAGGGCCGCATAAAAGCGTAAAAGGAATCCTTAGAAGATCTTCAGCGGACAATACACTTCTTTCCAAAGCAATTTCCCATACTTTAGTCGTTTTTTCTCTTAACACCGCATCTTCAATCCAATCGAGTTCGGGCCACAATTCCTTAACTACTTTTCTCATATTCATAATCAGGATTATTGGAATGTTTCGTTTTTAACTTTTCAATAATAACATCTGCCATCTGTTGAGTGGATGCAGCACCTTTATCAATCACATCTGCGCTGCCTGTCATCCTCATCATATCATAGGTTTGTACCTTCCCCTCTTCAATCACTTCAGCAACCGCTTTTCTGATTCTTGCTGCTATTTCCTTTTCTTCCAGATACTCCAACATCATACAAGCTGATGTTACCATAGCAATAGGATTTACTATCGAAACCGGATAATCAGCATATTTGGGAGCAGAACCATGAGTTGGCTCGAATACAGCAATTCCTTCATCAGACATTTGCGCACTGCACGCAAATCCCAAACCTCCAATAAGTCCTGCAAATCCATCAGACACAATATCTCCAAACATATTACCAGCTACAATCACTCCATAATTTTCAGGATTTTTGGTTAACCACATCATTTGAGCATCAATGTTGGTGTTCCACAGTTCAATTTCAGGGAATTTTTTCTTCTGAATTTCCTGTGCCAGCTTGAACATCATTCCTGAAGTCTCGCGAATAACATTTGGTTTTTCGCAAAGCGTAACCGATTTATATCCATTCTTTTTGGCGTACTCGAAAGCTGCCATTAAAATTCTGGTGGTACCGGTTCTCGTGAAAATTCTTGTGGAAATGGATAAATCTTCCCTTGGCACACTGCCAAAATTCTTCACAAATTTAGGATGTGAAGTTAGTGCTGCATAAACAATATTATCGGGATTTGACCATTCTACCCCGCCGTACAAACCCTCTGTGTTCTGTCTGAAAATTACGACATCAACTATTGGTTCTTCAATAAGCCCACCTTTGCCTCTGCGGATAAAGTTTAACGGATTGCCTTTGTAGGTTTTGCAGGGCCGAATACAGATATCAAGGTTAAAATACTGACGCAAACCTACAATTGGACTTGAGTACACCAGTCCTTTGTTCTGCAATTCCGGAGCCAATTCTTTAGCTGCATCATCTTTTGGTTTGGATGTTATTGCACCAAACAATGCTATTTTATGCTTTTTGAGCAATTCAATAGTGCGCTTAGGAAGAGGGTTCCCTTCCTTACACCAAAACTCCCAGCCAATATCTCCTTCTATGTAATCTGCTTCAAATCCAGCAGCATTTAAGATTCTAATGGTTTCATTAAGTACAACATTACCTATTCCATCACCGGGCATAGCAACAATAGTTCTCCTGGTCATAAGTTTCGATTTTGTAAGTTAGTGTGATATATCTACCTTAAATATAACAAATTACAAACATTAATCTCATGAGGAAAATCAGTGTTTATTTCAACAAAAAAAGCTCCAAAAGGAGCTTTATATCGATCATTAAATTAATATCTAATTAGGATTGCGAATGGAAACAGGAACCATAACACTTAAAATCCGATCATTTTGATACGTGGTTTTTTCCACAGCCACAATAGGAATGTTCTTTTCAATATTAAACCCTTTAGAAATAGGAATTCTTAATTCACCTACTCCTGCAGTGGTTTTCAATTCAACAAGACCTCGGGTACCAATTGGCAAAAATTTCCCATCGATTAATTTCCCCTGATAAAATTGTACTTTATTCCGCCCATTGCTCAACCGGAATTTAAAAACATATTCCTCCTTTGTTTTTAAAAGATCAATCTTCTCCACTTTAATATAAGGTTCCGACTTCTCCTTTCCTGTCTTGGCATACTCTTTCAAGCCCACACCAAGCATATCATTTTTGTATAAAAGTTCAGATTTTAATTTCCCGTTTTCCCAGAATTTCTTCTGAAATCCATTCTTTTTTCCTTTCTCGTAATTGGTTTCCCGATAAACTTTTCCATCCTTATAATACCACAAAACAACACCATGTTTCATTCCATCAACATAGGGAATATCATACTGTTTTTCACCTGTTTTATAAAAAGTAGTACTTATGCCTACTTTTTTGTTATCCTTATATTCAACGATGGATTTCAATTCCCCAGTCCCAAAATAATACTTCTTTGTTCCGTTTTTAACTTTAGGCGTTAACTGTTCGCTCACCTTATTCTCGTGTGTTTCTATTTTCTTTTCCGAAACTTTTTTAATTAAATTAACACCTCCAACAATTAAATCACAGGAAGTGATTAAAAATAGGGCACTTATTAGTAATACAATATTTTTCATTGATATTTTTTTTTGACTGTGCAAGGTAACAGGATTTCAATTTGGAAGCAATAATAATTATACTTCCTCTATTTCAGACAGTTTTCCATAGAGAACAAATGCTTCCACCTTTTCGAATCCAAGTTGTTGAATCAATTTCTTATAAGCTAAAACCTGCTTTTTGTGACTATTCTCCTTATTTTTTCCGAACTTAAAATCGATAACAACCGCTTCTTTTCCTTTGTAAATAACTCTGTCTGGCCGCTGCACTTCCCCTTTGCCCAAAAGAATATCTCTCTCGTTAACCACCGTCCAATCTTTCGAAAACCATTCAGACACAATTGGGCCATTTAATAATTCTTTAGCAAAAAGTGAAACTTCCTGAGCTTGAATCTGATCCAGTTTCCCTTCAAACTGCAACTGAATCACCGCTTTGTCAACGTCCTCTTTGTATTCGATCAGTTGAAACAGCTGATGCAGAATATTTCCTCTGCTTACCGGTGAAAAGGTCTCCACTGATTCTGCTTCCGAGAAATCAAAATAATCTGCCGAATGCGCCCGTAACTTTAACCGGTCATCGAGCAAAGAAGCAGGATACTCGCTCCTCTTCTCTTTTGTTTTTTGAGGCTCTTCGGAAACTCTGACTTTCAATTCTCCCAATTCGAAATATTTGCCTTCTTTGTTCCAGTTTTGAGCTAAAGACACAATTTTATTCCCATTAAAATCAGAAGAATAGTTGTCTGAGTTTTCGAAAATGAACAAAAGTAAGTCTGAAATATTTCTCAAATCTCTCTTGCCCGAAAGTGGTGAATAACTAATAAAAACCTCTTCGGCTCTGGTTTGAGCAACATATAAAAGATTCAGATTATCAATATACGACTGCAGTTTTTCAGTAAAATATTCCTGATAATAGATGGTTTCCTTCAAACTGCTGCTATATCGAACCGGAAGTACATCCAAAACATCAAAACCTTCTACTTTAGGCTGACACCATAATATATTTGTGTGCCGGGTATTGTCCAGATCCCAATTGCAAAATGGCAAAATCACCACTTTAAATTCCAAACCTTTCGACTTGTGAATCGTCATGATACGAATTGCATCCTGTTGATCTGAAACTGAAATTACTTCCTTGTCTTTTCTCTCTGCCCAATAATCCACGAAAGAATTCAAATCCGGCGCATCTGTTTTTGTAAATCCCAACACCAAATCCTGAAAAGCCTCTAAAAACGGAAAGTCCTGTGGTCGATCATTCAATTTAAAAATATGAATTAATTTCTCGACTAAATCATACAAAGCCTGTCTTTTCAATTCAGGAATATTATCCGTAAATTCATTGGGAAAAACAGATTCAAATGTATTTTCATCTTTAGAAACAGTGTACAATTTATCCTTATCTTCCAGCTCCTGATTTTGAATGTAAACCTGATATTCCTGCTTTAAAAACCCAAGATTTATTTTATCATCAGGATATACAAAATAGGTAAGCAAATGAGTCAGAAAACTAATAACAGAAGAATTCTTTAGGAAGAGAGAATCATTCGATATTACATCGTAATTGACTCCTTCTTTTGCATTTTCGCTTGCGCGATAAGCCATTAAAGTATCAGCAATCAGCCCCCCTTCTTTCCCATTTCGCACTAAAATAGAAATGTCTCTTGCCTGATAACCCATCTCCTGAAATTGCTCAATTTTCGATGGTAAATCTTCCAACACCTTCTCAATCCAATCTGAATCATTTTCTTTCTCAATAAAATGGGCTTTTACATATCCTGGAAATTTATTTTTACTTTCAGGAAAATGCTGATAAACGTCCTGATAAGCACCTGTAATTTTTTCCTGCTCCTCTTTTAATCCATCCGAAATATCTGCTGGAATAGAGGCATTGTATTCGTTCTGCAAAATCTGTGCTCCAAGTGCAAACACCGAATTATTATAATTGATCACATTTTTAGAGCTTCGCCAGTTGTAATTCAGCGTCATGCCATTCACACCAAAACCCTCAAAATCCTGATCCAATTGTTCCGATAATATCTTCCAATCACCATTCCGCCATCTGTAAATGGATTGTTTTACATCTCCTACAACCAAAGAGTGATTCCCTTCGGCCAAAGAATTTGTCACCAAGGGGCGAAAACTCTCCCACTGCATCGACGATGTATCCTGAAATTCATCTATCATGAAATGCTTGTATACATTCCCTATTTTTTCATAAATAAAAGGCGTGTCATTATCTCCAATGATGCTTCGAAGCAAACGACCCGCATCCGAAAGAAGAAAAATATTTTCGCTTTCGGAATACTCCCTAACCTTTTTAGATAAGTCTGTAAGTATTCCTAATGTATAAATGTAGCTTAATGTTTTATCCGTTGACTTGTACAACATTGACTGCTCATCGTAATGATTAACGGCCTTTTTCAACAAATCATTTAATCCGGCATTGCAAGCCTCTCCAACAGCTTGTTTTGTTGAAGAACTTGCTTTCCCTGTTGTCCATTTATCAGGAGTATCAACCGCCGATCGGGCTCTGATTCCCGGATCCATCTTTCCATCCTTACCTAAACCTGACAAATAACCTGCAACTCCTGCTTTTCCGTAGGCAAACTCAGTAATATCTAGTCCGTGCTGAGTCAATATCCTCCTTGTCTCCTCTCCTATTTTATTGAAAAAAGTCTCAAACTCATCCTTTATCTCTTTTAAGATTTTACGATAATTTGTCAAGAATTTTTTATCAGAAAGTTTATCAATTAATTTATCTGAGAAATTCTTAAAGTCTTCTTTAAAAACTTCATTTCCCACTTCCAAAATTTCCTGTTTGAAATTCCAGTTTTTCCCTTCTCTGATTTTCGATTCTGCAAAATCGGTAAGCCACGATCTTAACTGCGGATCCCTGTCTACATCAGTAAAAAGTAAATCGGCAACCTCATTCAAAACCCTGCGCTGATCCAGTTCAATATTATAACCCATTTGCAGGCCGATTTCGCGGGTAAAAGATCGAACGACTTTCTGAAAGAAACTATCAATGGTAGTAACTGAAAACCGGGAGTAATCGTGAAGTAGTCTGTTTAAAATTTCTTTTGCTCTGGAAACCAGCTCAACAGAATTCAGATTGTGTTTTTCTTTTAATTCTTTAGCATAAGGAGAATCATCAGATTTTGACAGAAGATAAATTTCTTTTACAATTCTGGACTTCATCTCATCTGTAGCTTTATTGGTAAAGGTAACAGCAAGAATACTTTTATAATTTAAGGGATCTTCAAAAACCAAATTTAGATACTCTTTGGTAAGCGTATAGGTCTTTCCTGACCCTGCTGAAGCTCGATATATGGAAAGTTCGGACATATTCTAATCTATATTTAATCCGAAAATAGTGATAATAATGATGAGGTGAGAAGCAATGTAAAAATAAAATAGTCTGCAGATTGGTTTCCTCGATTAAATTACCCCCAAACATCAGGAAAACCAAGGTCGAATGCTAATAAAACCTACTCATGTCTTATCAAAATTTATTTTTCATCTTCATCAACAACAAATACCGCAACATTTTAATAATCATACACGTAACTATCATTACAGGCTCTAAATAACGAACTCTCTAATTGCTGTGATTTTATCTGTCTGATCTCTTAATTAGTATTGTCATGAAAAGAATTGCATATCTATTTTTCATTTTTACGATTGTTTATGGATGTTCAAGCTATTCTGCATTCAAAACTCCTGTTCCTGTTCAGGATCAAGAAAATGAAATAGCCGTAACGGATAGTGTTGAATACGAGTTACTGATTTTAGATACAGGATTCGAATCGTGGTTTGCTACGCGAAATATGATTGAAACTGCGCATTCGGACAACTATTACAAAAACTGGAATCAAATTTACGTTTTGGAGTGGAACCAATTATTTATGCAAGGGAATCCCTATATTGATAATTATATAGAATACGATCCTTTGGAAGATTACGGCCTCGAAATTAATTACAAACTGTACAATTACTTTCAATTTGTGGAAGAAAAAACAGGCATATCATTAGTTCGCAGATAAGAAAAAGCGGAAGAATCAAACAAATGATTCTTCCGCTTTATATTCATTTAACGAAGTACACTCCCTGTTTGTCAGCTTAAAATTTGTAGGCCAATCCGATTCCTATAATTTCTTTGAACTGAATTTTTGGACCTTTGTTAACACCATCCTTATTCACATATTCAACATCATCATCGTAAACCAAAGATGTATTTATTGTTGCTGTCAGGAAATCATTCACCTTCATATTAATCATTACATCCCACAAAACATCAATATTCCCAAAGTTTTCGGAATAGTTTGTGAATAAGCCCAAGGCACTCTTCAAATTTACATTTTCAACCAAATCCTTATTCAAAGCCAACTTGGTAAAAGCACCAAATTCTGCTCTGAATTTATCTCCGGGATCAACACCAAAAGCTCCTTCATCAGATAATTCATCATCGTTAACAATGGTCATTTTACCGGTAACAGGAGAAATATAAGCCGAAAACACATCGCTTGGTTTGTAATCCATACCCAAAGAAAGAGTAATATATGCAGGTGCCAAAAAGTTGGATACTTTTACATCAGATTCTCCTTCGGTATTCGAATAGTTGTAGCCTTTTGCAAATTGAGTTTTAAAATCCAACAAAGCACTGTAATACCACTCGCCACCATTCTTGTGACCATATTTGGTTGTAAAATCAATTTTATCGATGCTTTTACGAACGCCTTGATCGCCTTGTTTTACCAAACCATATTCCAGGTTTAGAGTGTTCTCCCAACTGTTTTTTCCTTTATTATAATTCGAAAACAAATTTAGCTGCGCATTGGTTGAAATGGCATTATCACCACCACCCGACCAATTGGTAAGAGATGTTTGTGAGAATGTTAGTGATGCCAAACCTCCCTTTTTCCAATAAGAAGTATCTTGTTTCTCCTGTGCAGAAACAAATATAGCTGCGCAAATCAGCAACAAAGTAAAACTTAGTTTTTTCATCTTTTAAACTTTTTATTATTCAAATAAATACGGATTTATAAAATGGAACCCATACATAAAAACCATATCGAAGTTAATTCATTTTTACTTTCAAAAAAAACACATAACTAATTTTAGGTGTTAAATTACCAGCAATTCGTCAGGGACAATTGGCACTAAGCCAAAAATTGAATACTTTTGCTCTCTGAAAAGAAGGAGAAATTACGAATGAAGAAAAAAGTTGTAATCGGATTGTCGGGTGGAGTGGATTCCAGTGTTGCTGCGCATTTACTAATTGAGCAGGGATATGAGGTGGAAGCGCTTTTTATGCAGAACTGGAACGATACGGTTGGGTTAAAATCCGAAGAATGTCCATTTGAAGAAGATGTACTGTTTGCTCAAATGGTGGCTAAAAAATTGGGAATCCCATTTCATTTTGTGGATTTGAGTGTGGAATACCGTGCGAAAGTGATTGATTACATGTTTTCGGAATATGAAAAAGGACGTACTCCCAATCCGGATGTACTTTGTAACCGGGAAATAAAATTTGATGTATTCCTGAAAAAGGCATTGGAACTGGGAGCTGATTATGTAGCTACCGGTCACTATTGCCAAAAGGAAACCATACTAAAAGATGGAAAAGAGATTCATCGGTTAATCGCCGGAGAGGATAATAATAAGGATCAGTCTTATTTCCTTTGTCAATTATCGCAGGAACAATTGTCAAAAGCGATGTTTCCGATCGGACACATTATAAAACCAGAGGTTCGGGAAATTGCCCGACGCGAAAAAATGGCCTCTGCCGAGAAAAAAGATTCTCAGGGCATTTGCTTTGTGGGTAAGGTTGATCTTCCGGTTTTCCTGCAGCAAAAGCTGAAAGCGATGAAAGGACAGATCATTGAAATTATGCCCGATAAGGCAGATGAGATCATCCCAAAATCGGATGCTTTGGCGGCTATTTCGGCACCGTATCAATTCAAACCTGAACACGGAACTGTTGTAGGGGAACACAATGGTGCTCACTTTTTTACTGTGGGTCAAAGAAAAGGCCTAAATGTTGGAGGAAAAAAAGAGCCGTTATTTGTGATCGGAACCGATGTGGTGAAAAACATTGTTTACGTAGGCATGGGACATGGGCATCCGCTATTGGCAAGAAAAGCGCTCTTCATTCCTAAAAATGAAGTGCATTGGATTCGTGAAGATTTAATGCCGACTGAAGAATGCGAAAGAAGATACGATATCAGAATAAGATACCGACAGCCTTTGCAAAAGGGGACCATCTATTTCAAAGAAGAAGGTATTTACATTCTGTTTGATGAAGAACAACGCGCTGTTGTTTCGGGACAATTTGCTGCCTGGTACGATGAAGGAGAACTGATTGGCTCAGGAGTTATTGACTAGTCATAAAAAAGCCGTTCACAATGAACGGCTTTTTTATTTTAAATGCCATACAAATTCACCACTATCTGTCAAAACCATTATACATCCTGATAAAAATCAGTCTTAAAGATTTTATAATCGAACCTTCCGGAACTTACTTTTAATGGCCATTGATCGTATTCAGATAAGGAAAACCCAAATGTTCCTGAAATAATTATTGCAGATTTATCATTGTTGAATCGCACATTTCTAAAATATATCTGCCCTATTCCCTTATTATCGTAGATTATCGGTGCATAATTTTCAATGTAATATCCTGCATTTTGATTTTCATCCAAACTTATTTTTTGGCCGTTCAAATCAATTAAATCGTCAAATTTGCTAATATTTAAACCCTTTAAATGGAATTCTACAAATGCCTGCGTTCCTTTTGTACTTCCAGAAAATACAATCATTAAACTGTCTTGTTCCTGCCAGGCTTTTATATAGGGTCTATTGCTGTTCCCGTAAGAAGGAAAACTAATGTAAACCTCCGATTTCCAAATTTCATCACCAATATATGCTCCGGCAGCATTGTTCCCTTTTTCGGTGTATTTGGGGAGTCGAGGATCTATTGGATCGGGCACAAATTCAGAAGTACAAGATGTAAGAATTATTAGAATAAAACATACAAACAGTCTGATATTATTTACATGTAATTTTTTCATTGGTAATATTAAATTTAATTCCTAATGCGACTGAAATATTCTTTAAATCATGAATTTTACCATTAAAATTTCCAAGATCATCTATATTGTAATAATCAAGAATAGGAAGAACTCCATAAGTAAATCTAATATATAAACTCCACTTTTTTTTATAATAATAACTTGTACCCAGCACCAAGCCCAAATCGAACTTATTGTAGGTATCTTTCCATCCTTCAATATTTGCATCTATCATTTGGCTTAATTCCACTCCTGTTTGCAAAGAAATATTATGAAAAAGTGAATAATCCACCAATATTGGAAAGGATAAATAATCAAACTTAAACTCGTACTCTTCCTCAAAATTCTGACGATATCCTTTTCTACTAAAGTTGAATTCATTAATTACTGATAATTTTTGTGCATTTCGAAAAGGATAATACTGCACTGCAATACCATAATTGTATCCTAATAATGCTTTCTTATTTTCAATCGATACATCATTCCGAATTTTAGAGTAACTCATGTTAGAATGTAATGCAATCTGGGCTTTTGTTTTTGTATCAAAAAAAATAATCAAAGCAACTGCTGAAAACAAAATCAATAATACCTTTTGAATTTTTTTCATTATCTTTTTTTTCATCACATCTCAAATTATTAATCTTAGATTGTGCCCTGCAAGCTTACAAAGAGGACTTTGCTTACGGAAAACTATACATGTAAGCTTACAAATAATCTATATCCTACTGATCTAATCAGTTATTTTTATGATCACCTATAAACTTACCACATCTTTATTTAACATGCAAATATAATAATCAAATATTAGTTGCAAATTGACAACACTCGCTCAAATTACAGCGATATTACAAACTTTTGGGGCAGTGTTTAATGCATCAATCCTTTCTTTTTTATAAAAATTTTACAAACTGGTATAAGACACAAAAAAAGCCGTTCAAATTGAACGGCTTTTTGTTTGCTGTATGGATTAAAACTATCTGGCCAGAAAATCCTCATTCAAATACTGCAATAAGGCTTTCCAGTTCTCTCTGCTGTTGGCACTTTCACCTTCTTCATGAACGTACTTATTCGACGTTAAATCGAATACGCTTCTTTCGTTTTCGTCGATATAACCAAAGCCGTTGTTGTAATCAAAATAAGCATATCCTTTCTGATCTGCGTTCAGCAAGTCTTTTCCGAAAATAAACTCATCGGCATTCATATCCAACTGAGACAAGAGGGTATTCGCCATATCAGGCTGACAGCCTAATTTGTCAATCACCAGATTTTTTTGCTTTAAAGCACCACCTAACCACAACATAGGTATCTGATACTTTATAAAATCACTTGGTACACTTTTATCAATATATCTGGTGCCATGATCGGCAACCAATATCACTATGGTATTCTCCCAGGCCTCTGTTTGTTTAAAATCGCTGATAAATTTGCCTAAGCATTTGTCTGTATAATAAATTGAATTTAAGAATCGCTCATCTTCGCTGTTCCCTTTAATCACCTTTTCCATGGGAACATCAAAAGGTTCGTGACTGCTTAAGGTGAAAAACACTTTAAAAAATGGCTTTGTCTCTTTTTTGATATCTGTTAACAGGCAATCAAACAGATGTTCATCGTGAACACCCCATTTTGAATTGTATAAATCCTCCGGAAAATCGAACATGGTGACCAATCTCTCAAAGCCGGTATTCATGAGATATGAATTTATATTCGCAAAACGAATATCGCCGCCATAATAGAATGCTGAAGAATAATTTTGCTTCGTAAACGTCGTGCATAAACTTGGAATGCTTTGAGTTTTCTTGGTATAGGAAATAACACTGCGCTGCGGCAGGGATGGGTATCCACTTAAAAGTCCTACAATTCCAATCTTTGAACGATCACCAATTGCATAAAAATTAGAAAACAAAACGCCTTCTTGGATTAGTGCATCGAAATTAGGCGTTGCCCCCTGATATCCTCCTAACGAACCAATTGCCTTGCTTGTAAAACTCTCGAGCATCACCACCACAACATTAGGCTTCTTCCCGCGAATAACCTGCAGGCTTTCAGAATCAGAATTGCATTTTAAGCCGGCAATCGTGCTTTTCAACTGATCATCCTTTAGAAACTTAAACAACTTGCCATCCTTCCCCATCCTCTTTAAAGAATAAGAAAAATTCCATACAGGATTAACAGCAACATGGTTTGCAAAAGTGCTTTGAGAAAAATAAACAAAACCTACATTCATAGGAGCAATACCGAAACCTCCCCTTATCGGGATAATCATACCGGCAGTGATGAATAGCAATACGGGAATCCACTTGTAGTTGATTGGCTCAATTTGATTAAGTTTCCGAATTACAAATCTGCGCAGACAATAATAGGACACAGTCGCTGTAAGTATAAAAAGAGCCCACAATATTAAATGCGTTGCGATCGTAGTTGAAGCCATTGCCTCCTTTGGTGTTTTCAGGTAACTAAGAACTGTTGCATCCAAATGAAAGCCCCAATTTCTATACAATTCTAAATTAGGAATCAAAATCATGATGAAAATAAGCCCAACTGCCGCATAAATTAGCGTAAACAAGCCTTTCAGCTTTTTCGCCGGCAACCAGAAAGTCAATGTCAAAATCAATCCGCTCAAAAGAAGAATATATCCCATTAAGGATAAATCGTGACGGGCACCTGAAATAAAAGCCTGTGCTATTTCAAAAAAAGATTCACCTTCGAGTAAATCCCATTGATACAAAACAAATATGAATCGGAAAACAAAGAAAAAAGCCACCCAAAACAATCCGGCTGACAGTAAATAAAACAATCTATTTTTCATGAACTAATTCAATTTAATCAACTTTTAAAAATTGCTTGCCGGTTATTTTAAGATGTAAAAAACCGACAAAAGCATTACTATAATTTGCAGACTGCCCAGCAGTGGTATTTGGTGAATCCGCGCAACAGCGTGAGTTCGCTGCACCGGTTTACAAATTAAACTTGGCTTGGAATATTTTCGCAGCAGTGAATACACAAAATATGCAGATAAAGTTCCTATTAATGCACCAACAATGATATCTCCGGGATAATGAACCCCCAGATAAATTCGGGAATAGGATACCAAAACAGCCCAAAATATTATAAATACACTTGTTGCCCGATTCTTGAATAACAAGGAAACAAATACGGCTAATCCAAATGAATTTGAAGCATGCGAGGAAGCAAAACCATATTTTCCGCCCGTATATCCTTTTACAATGTGAACCAAATGACTTAGTGATGGATCTCTGGAAGGTCGGAACCGCTTAAAAATAGGTTTAAATACACTCGAAGCAATTTGATCGGATAGGACAATAACCAAAATCATGCTCAGGATGATCAATCCTCCCTTTTTCCAGCCAAATGTGTTAAGAACGACAGCAATTATAACAAAATAGAACACAAACCAAATTACTTTTCCCGATGTCAGCATCATGAAAGCATCCCAAAACGGATTGTGATGGCCATTGAAAAACAATAGCAATTCTCTGTCTAAACTAAGCAACCAATCTAACATGCATCTCTATTTTATAATGTTACTATTTCATTTTCACCACTTCAATCTGTTTCAGAATTTCTACATTCAAAGTCTCGGTTAAGGCTTTGGGCTCTCCGTCCACATGATAGGTTTTAGAATTTGAATCAATTGCCAAACGGCTGGCTTTTACAAACTGCACATATTTCGAGTTCTTCAACTTTCCTAAAAACAAACAAACCACGAAATTCGGTACTACATAAAAGGGAATCTTTTTTATCAAAACCAAATCGAGCAAACCATCGTTGTAGATCGCCTTTGGAGCAATTAAAGCATTGTTCCCAAATTGCCGCGTATTGGCAATGTTGATCATATGATATTTGCCTTCAATAACAGAACCATCAACAGTTACTTTTGCTTGTATGGGTTTGTATTTTAAAAGCGCTTGAATGGTGCAATAAACATAGGTCTTAAGTCCTCGTGCAGGCATCTTTTCAAATTCTGCTGCCACATAGCTATCAAAACCTAAACCAGCCATATTACCGCATAGTTCATTGTTTATTTTTAAAACATCAATCTTTTCCGTTCCTCCTTTTAAAATCTGATCGAGTAATTTTTTAATATCACCATCAAAACCTAACTCACGGGCGAAACCATTGCCTGAACCATTAGGCAAAACAGCTAATTTTAGCTTGGGATATTTAATCAAATATTTTAGTGTTGTATTTATCGTACCATCGCCTCCGCAAATGATAAGTACTTTGTATTTCTCCGCTTTAGCATTAAGAAAAACATCAAATTCCTCCAAAGAATTGCTGATAAAATAATCTACTTTCGGAGCAAGCTCTTTAAATTTCTCAAGAATTTTACCCGAATTAGTACCGGAGTGAGGATTGATAACAAAAATGATATCCTGTAAGTTTATTTTTTCCATATCTACTATTGAAACACGGCTCTGTATCTTCTGACAGTTAGAAGCAAGCACTTACCCGTCTTAATTATTTTGTGCCAAAAATAGACAATTTATTTTAGATGCTCCTCTGCCCAGGCCAAATCCTCAGGTTTACCAAGGTCTGTCCATATTTGAGAGCTGTCTTTAAAAGCCAAAATCTTTTCATTTTTTGCCAGGCGCAAATACATATCGATAATGGAAAATTTACCTTCCTCTCTAATCAATGAAAATAGCTTCGGACTAATCACATGAATTCCACTGAAAGCGAGTGCTTCTGAATCACTCATATCCTCTCCAGTCTTCTTAATTTCACCTGTTTTACAGTTCTTCCAGCCTGTCAGCTGATTTTCCTTATTAAAATACAAATACCGGCTGCTGTTTCTTTCCCGCACAACCATACTTACCAATGCCCCGGTCAGTTTATGGAAATTGATTAGTTCAGATAAATTCAAGGAAGAAAAAACATCTACATTATAGATTAAAACGGGTGCGTCAGGAATAAATAAATCAGTGGCGTTCTTTAATCCACCTCCTGTATCCAGTAGTTCTTCTCTTTCGTCTGAAATACGAATATCAACACCAAAATTGTTATTCTTTCGAAGAAAATCTTCAATTAAATCGGCATAATGATGCACGTTAATTACAATACGGTCAACCTTAAGCTCTATTAATTTTAATATTGCTCTTTCCAAAAGTGGTTTTCCTGCCAACTCAACCAAAGCTTTTGGCTTCGAGTCGGTAAATGGTTTTAGGCGGGTGCCCAAACCTGCAGCAAAAATCATTGCATTCAACATCTTTACAAATATCAGTGAACAGTCTTATTCCTTTTTCTTTTTCGCATCACACAGACTCTTGGCTTTTTTAGCCACCCGATTGCATTTTTTGCAAACAAAATTCGCTGAATTGCATACTTTTTCGGCGTACTCCTCAGGAGATAATTTACAACGTTTACTCATATTAACTTCCTTCTATTTCTCTTTCAATGTGCCTTAAACTGATGTTCACATCGAACTTTTCCCGCAAATGTTTTGCCAAACTCTCTGCCGAAAAAACAGAACGATGTCTTCCTCCGGTACAACCAAAGTTCACCTGTAAATTTGCAAAATTTCGACTGATGTATTTATCCACACTCATGTCGACAATACTATATACCGAACCTAAGAATTCATCCATTTCGCTGTGCTCCCTGAAAAAGTCAATTACCGGCTGATCTTTCCCCGTCATCTCAACGTATTCCTGATATCTTCCCGGATTATGAATGGCTCTGCAATCGAAAACGAAACCACCTCCATTGGTTGTTTTGTCTAATGGGATTCCTCTTCGGTACGAAAAACTATTTATTTCAACATGAAGTTTTGGTTTTTCTTCCCTACCTACACTTTTCAAAAAATCAGAAGAAATAACTGCTTTTAGTGCCTTCACCAATTCAGGTAGTTCAACAGGGATATCCATTCTGCCCAATATCGTTGCCAAATTTTTTAATGCAAATGGAATCGATTTTAAAAAATGATCTTTTCGTTCATAAAAACCTCTGAATCCATAAGCTCCCATTGCCTGCATGATACGAATCAATACATATCCCTGAAAAAAAGAAGTAAATTCTTTTGGATCAACCTTCTGAATTTTTTGGATTTCTTCCAAATAAAAAGCTAACAATTCATCCCGAACATCTTGTGGCAGATCTGCCTTGGCATCGTATAGTAAAGAAGCCAAATCGTATTGCAAGGCTCCTTTTCTTCCTCCCTGATAATCGATAAACCAAGGCTCACCATTTACCAACATGATATTTCTGGATTGAAAATCCCGGTATAAAAAATAATCACGGGGAGCATCCAACAAGTAATCCGAGAATTTTTGAAAATCATTCTCAAGCAACTGCTCATCGAATGGAATTTTAGCCAACTTTAAAAAGTAATATTTAAAATAGTGCAAATCCCAAATCATAGATTGCTTATCGAAACTATCCCGAGGATAACAAACACTATAATCCAATCCATTTTCTCCTTCGAGTTGAAAACGTATCAGTTGAGAAATGATCTTTTTATAAATCTGCACCAAATCGTTGGCAAAACCTTCCCCTACTCTTAAGTGTAAAATATAATCGAACAGAGTTGTGTTGCCTAAATCTTGTAAAAGATAGATGTCCTTTTCGTTATTTTCGCAGTAAATTTCCGGAACCGAAAGACCTTTTCCTGCAAAAAATCTACTAAAACTTATAAAAGCCTTATTCTCTTTTTTATCAGCATTGAAAGCTCCTAATGCAGTTCTCTTTTCTCCTATTAACCGAATGTATTCGCGATAGGAACCTGATTGAGGTAAAATTTCCGTTTCAATTACTCTGTCATCAGCCCATTCTTCAAATAACTGAATTAGAGCAGTTTTTATTTCTTCTTTCAAATCGTATGTATTTTGATTGCCTTTGGCGTTTTCTTCTGAATACAAATCTACAAAAAGATCTTATACCGACTGATACCTGCTTAACTCCTAATCTTCCCTAACATCATAAAGTTTACTTAATAAGTATGAGTACGGATTTCAAGTTCATGCTAGGTTAAAAAAATGTAGCACAACAATACTTCCACCAATAAGGCAGGAAGCATATTTAAAACCTTTATTTTTTTTATTTCTAAAATACTAATTCCTAATCCTATGATTAAAACGCCGCCAACACCTGCCATTTCGGTGATTATGGCTTCCGGTATTACTCCCCCAAACAAGGCCGCCAACAAGGTTAATCCTCCCTGATAAATCAGCAAAGGAATTACCGAAAATAAAACTCCAACTCCCATAACTGCAGCTAAAGCCACAGCCGAAAATCCATCCATCATCGATTTAGTTAACAGCAGAGTCGGCTCCTTGCCCATTCCCTCTTCCATACTTCCCAATATTGTCATTGCTCCCAAACAGAACAGCATAAATGATGTAACAAATCCGGTTGAAAATTTATCATCCTTACTTCCTATTTTCCGTTTCAACAACTCACTCAAGTACTCAACCCGATCCTCTAAACGTAAAAACTCGCCAATTAATGATCCAACCACCAAACTGAACACCATCAGCAACAGCTCGTTCGCTTTTAGAGCCATGTTTACGCCAAGGTAAAGTGTAAAAATACCAATGGCTTGAAAAACAATTTTAAACATTCGATCGGGAATTCTGGTCCGAAACAAAAGTCCCAAACTTCCCCCTATCAATATGGCAATTACATTAACCAGTGTTCCTATCATAAAATGATTTTATTTTTGAAAAACTAAATTTAATAGAAAATCAGTAAAGTCAATGATTTGAAACAAGAAAGCTTTTAATTCCTAATTTATTATCAAATTTAAGACCTCCGTTCAGATATGACGAATCGCATTTTTCGGAAAACAGATAATCATTAACTTGCAACATCTGTGAAACACTAAAAAAACAAATTATAATCATATGAAAAAGATTTTTGTATTTACTCTTATGCTAATTGGTATCTCCTTCTCATCAATGGCTCAATATGCTGATTATTTTACGAGTGCTACTATGCGTCTGGACTATAATCATGTAGGGAATTCAGGTGAAGAACACTTCGCCTTCGATCAAATGGTAAATGATGGTGAATGGTCTGGCAGTAAAACCATACTAATCGACGAACTAAATCTGGGGAAATATTGTTTCGAAGTAAAAGATCCAATAACAGGTAAGTTGCTTTATTCCCGAGGATTTGCAAGCATCTACGGCGAATGGGAAACTACACCCGAGGCAAAAACCGAATGGGGAAGTTTTCAGGAATCACTTCGTTTTCCATGGCCGAAAAATGAAGTAGACATCACTGTATTTAAACGCAATATTAATAATGGTTTTGATCCTGTATGGATCTATAAAGTAAATCCAAAGCATTACCGTTCTTTCTGCAGCCCAGTAAAAAATCACTATAATACGATTGATATTGTTGTGAATAGTAAGCCTGAAAATCAAGTTGACATTGTTGTTTTGGGAGAAGGATACGCCAAAGAAGATATGGGTAAATTTAAAAAGGACGCACAACGTTTTGCGGAAGTTCTTTTAAGTACAGAGCCATATGCTTCCTTTAAGGATAAATTTTCGATCAGAGCTGTGGAAACACCATCTCCCGATTCAGGAGTAAATCATCCTCATCAGGATATTCATAAACGTTCGGCACTTTCGGTTACTTACGGTGCTTTCGATTCGGAACGATACGCTTTAGGTTTCGACAACAAAACAATTCGCAATGCGGCGGCCGCAGTTCCTTACGAATTTACAGCTATTTTAATGAATGATTCTATTTATGGCGGTGGCGGTATCTACAACTTGTATATCACAGCTGCTGTTGACAATGCTTTTCAGGAATATTTATTCGTACATGAATTTGGTCATCATTTTGCTGATTTGGCTGATGAATACTACACATCCGCAACGGCTTACGAAATGGATGCCAAGCATTTGGAACCTTGGGAACTAAACGTAACTGCCAATGCTGATCCTGAAACTATAAAATGGAAGGATATTGTAACACCAGACACTCCAATACCAACTCCCTGGGAAAAGGAGAAGTACGATGAACACAGCATTGCTGTTCAGAAAAAAAGAGTTGAGCTAAGAAAAGCAAAGGTTGATGAAAAAATAATGGAAAATTTCTTCATACAACAAAGATCGTGGGATGATGAGCTTTTGGCAAATATGAAATACAACGGTAAAGTTGGTGCTTTTGAAGGAGCTCAATACAAGTCAACAGGCTTATACCGAAGTGCTCCCAACTGTATCATGTTTACCCGTCACGATAAATTTTGTCCGGCTTGTCAACGGGCTATTAAGCTGATTATCGATCAGAACACGAAGTAAAACAAAAACACAGATAAATATTAAAAGCGATTCATACTTAAATATGAATCGCTTTTATTTTGAAATGTATAAGAAATCGTTAAAATCAACACTTGCAGCTATTTTTAAAACATTATAATGTTTCGGTTTAAGCAGGTTTGCTGATTTTTTTAAGACAAATTCATTAAAATGAATGAATCAATGCTTTTTTTTACTTATTTACTTTCTAAGTTTTACAGGCACAGTATCACATTTTGAATAGCTGTCAATTTTCTTTACTCCCAGAACATTCACCATCTGAGGTTCATAATCAGCCTTTCCTTCTCCATCAATCTGCTCCACCTTTTGTACAAAAAGATTAATTATTCCTTTATTTTTCCACAATTCCGTATCGAACGACGGCTCCCATGATCCAACCGAAAAGTCAGTCAAATCAACCACTTTACAATTCCCTTGTTCTGATGTATTCCCAATCGCCATTGACACCTTTGCCTCTCTTTCTTCATCTCTAAAAATCAGATAAAAGGTGGATGTTTTATGCTTTGTTTTTGCTAAAATTTGAGGTCGGGAAATAGGAATACGTTTGGTTCCGGCTCCTTTTAATGAAAACGGCGTTTCCCTAAAGTTTAGGTTGATTGTATTCCATTTACCATTACTACAATTAACTATATGGTATTGTGGAATATCAGAATTCTGCTCACGCCAATAGCTTGCAATAACCGGCTGTCCACTTTCATCAGTTGTCATTGATGTTTGGTTTATCAGCTCGCTGTTTTGAGGTATGTGTGAGGCATATTCTGCTGTAGCTGCTGTAATGGGAAGTGAGTATTTTTGGCCTTGAGAATTCTCCCAGCTTATTCCTCCATCTTTGGACCGCGCATAGCACAAATCATGATTGGAAGCCACATCAGGAGATTCGCGCCATACCCAGGAAATATGAATAACACCTTGCTGATCGACACAAGCCTGCCAGTAAGCATTTCGCTTTCCCTCGCCGTCAATAAGGTTACTTTGCATTTGAACCCATGTTTTAGTTTTACAATCATAGGAATTCATCGCTAAATTACCTTTTCCGGATTGCCCGTCACGAAACATGAATATGAGATTGCCATTTGGCATCCTAAAAAATTGTGGATAAGTTACATTCGTTTCATTACTACCAGTCATTTCTATTTTAGGGCCTAACTGCAATGAATAAGGCTGTATACTTTTGGCATATCGTAAAGGATTCCCATGATGATCCCAGGAAACATGAAGATAACCATCACCATCCAGCATAATACTAATGCAATTATGCGCATCGTTTACATTCCCTTTGTAAGAGGTAGTATAGGTTGTAAATTGATCCGATTTACTCTTTATCTTCCCCAATTCTAAAAATCCTTCAGAATTATAGTAAGCTATAAACTGCATCCCGTTCTGAGTCACCAACGAATTCTGCCGAAATACAACTGCATTAACCGAATTTTTAGACCATCCCTTCGAAACCGGAATTAATTTCTGAGCACACACATTACAACTCGCAAATAAAAGAAAAACACTTAATAAGGGTATATAGTAACGGAACATTTAATAAGGTTTATTTGTCATTTTCAATAAAAGAGAAAAATGCAATTTACATTAAAAATCCCTGCCTATATAGATAAATCATAACAGGCAGGGCATTATTTGTATTAATTTTCGATATAAATTACCAATTCAGAAGCAGCTAAAAGAAATGCACCAACGCCAAAATTTGATGTTGAATTTTCATCAACCTGCTGACCTGGAATCGCTCTTTCACCAATAGGCTGAACATATCCTACCGTTCCATCATCCTGCAAAGCAACCGTGGTTAAATAAGTCCAGGATTTAGCAGCAACTGAGCTATATTCCTCTTTTGAAAGAATTCCATTGTTCATCCCCCATAAAAAGCCATATGCAAAAAATGCTGTTCCACTGGTTTCAGGTCCCGGCGCATGCTCTGCATCTAAAATACTGCGGGTCCAATAACCTTCTTGTTGTTGAGAATCTTTTAATGTTGATGCCATCTTTTTATAAATATCAATAAATTCAGCTTTATGTACGCAGCTATCAGGCATATCTTGAATTATTTTTGCCAATCCGGCAAATACCCATCCATCGCCTCTTGCCCAAAAGTCTTTTAATCCATTAACAGATTTGTGTTTTGGATATACATATTTTGCATCTCTAAAAAACAATCCGGTTTCTTCATCGTACATAATGCTTTGCGCATATTTAAAGTATTCGTATAACTTCTCCAGATAAAGTTCATTATTGGTCACTTTATAAAGTTTAGTCATTACAGGCATTACCATATACAAACCATCGGCCCACCACCAATAATCGTTATTTTTTGTGCTCATTTCATATTCCATTACTTCGATGGCACGAGCTATTTTCAAAGAATCCTTTTCCTCAGAAAGATTATATAAGTCGATATAGGTTTGAAAACAAATTTGCCAATCGCCAAACAACACAAACTCATGTGATTCTCCATATGTATATTTCCAATTCGCCTTATTATCTGATTTTGCGCCTTTCCACTCATTCTTATTCGCCCAAGCCTCAGAATAAGCTTTATATTTCTCTATTCCTGTAAGCTTATAAGCCGCAATATTGCCAGTATGGTAAGCTGCATTGTCCCAAAAAGCACATCCAGATTCTTGATGGGTCAATTGCCAATGATCATTTACCTTTTTGATAATTGAAACGACATCATTTTTTTTAATTTTAGATAAAGTTGCTGCATTATCCTTACTCTTTGAACCTGTGGCAGAACAAGCAACAAACAATGCTGCAAGTCCTATCAGTAAAATGTTTTTATTTTTAAATTTCATAATACTTCTAAATGAATTATTCCAGATAATACAATTATCTTCTACAAAAATTTCTATTTAAAGTTGTCTCCCATATTTGCAAGCAGATATGGGAGATCAAACAATAGATTTAATTCGCCTTTTCTACGGCACTAATTGTATAGCTATAGCTATACGTATTATCCAATAATAAATATGGTTTATGCGGATAACGTCCCCAACTATCATCACCTCCTAATCCACGTTGTTTAAAATCAACATTCAGATAAACCTGATGTCGAGGAGTAACATCACTTGGATGTCTTTGTTTTTTAGTTAAACCTGAATCAAGATCTTCTACCGGATTATGAGACACTTTCACGCTTAAAGGCTGTAATCCTTTAATTTCTAATCCTATTCCCTCGTTATTTGTCAATGTCAACCACCTCACATCCGTTTTGTTTCCATTCTCCTGAGGTCTGATATAATCAACTTGCTGATCAGCTACAGTACTTGAATAGATTCCAATAAAACTTGAAGTATTTCTATCCGAATAATTTTCCCATGGACCTCTGCCATAATAACTAAACTGATCAAACTGATTGTCAAATTTTAACTGCATACCAAAGCGGGGAATTTCCGGAAGCCCCTCTCTACCTGCAATCCATTTAACATCTACTTTGATTTTGCCATCTGCATAAACGGTATAAGTTAATTGATATGGGCTTGCAACGTCGTTTAACCACAAGTCAGACTCAACCGTAACAAAATAATCAGTTTGAGTTATTTTTACATCTTTTACGGTTCTGTTTTGTCCTGCATTTCGCCATATATTTAATTTCGAAGGCATTCCATTTCCAAAATCATTATCGGTTGGAGCTCTCCAAAAATCAGGTTCAACACTTCCATTCAACAAATTTGTTTCTTTGTATTGATATCCTGACAATAAACCACTCCATTTATCAATGGTAATCTTACTATTTGAAGCTGATATAACAATCCGGTTGTTTTTGTCCTCGTAAGAGATATCTCCGGTTACTGCATGCTCTTTTTCGAAATAATCATTGCCTTTAAAAACAAATTGTTCCCTTGCAATCTCAAATCCAACAGGAATTAAAGCTTCTGCTTTTGCAGTAAAAGCATAAATATCCAATGTATATTCTACTCCTTTCGAAGAAGTTATTTTAGGAAGCTTTAATTTAACCTCCTTTGATTCCCCGGCATTTAATGAGACTTTAAACGGAGCTTCTGCACTCATCTCACCATTCTTTTTCAGTATCCATTTAAAAGCATATTCTTTTAAATTTCGAGTTAGAAATCGATTCTGAATGGTTACAATACCATTTTCAATATCCTGATTAAAAAATAATATGTCCTGATATACTTTTTTAACTTCCTCTAAACCTGGATGTGGTATTCTATCAGGAGAAACAAGACCGTTGGCACAGAAATTTTCATCATTTGTATATTTGTAACCTCCAATATCTCCACCATAAGCCCAGTAACCTCTGCCTGAATCATCTGTTGCCTGCAATCCCTGATCTACCCAATCCCAGATGAAACCACCCTGCATTTGTTTGCTTGAAGTAATAATATCAAAATACTCCTGAAAGTTCCCGTTGCTATTCCCCATTGCATGTGAATATTCACACATAATATAAGGTCGGGTTACATCAGTACGGTCAGCATATTTTTTCATACTTTCCATGCCTGGATACATTGGACAAACAATATCTGTATTCCGATTCTGCCCGGCCTGCTCAAACTGAACCAGACGGGTTGGATCTGCCTTTTTCAACCAATCGTAAATGTCATAAAAGACAGGGCCGTTTCCGCATTCGTTACCCATGCTCCAAATAATTACCGACGGATGGTTTTTATCACGTTGAAATAAACGTTCCACTCTGTCTTTATGTGCTGGCGCCCACTCTGGTGAGTATGCCGGATGTACATCTTTATTGAACCAACCTTGCCATTCTGCACCCATCGCATGAGTCTCGATATTCGCCTCATCAACTAAAAACAGTCCATACTCGTCGCATAATTTATACCATAAAGGACTTTGAGGATAATGACTCATACGCACCGCGTTAATGTTATGCTGTTTCATGAGTTTGATATCTTTCAACATCGTTTCTTTATCAACAACATGCCCATTGTATGCATTGTGTTCGTGCAAATTAACTCCACGCACCAAAACGGACTTTCCGTTAATCATTAACTGAGCATCTTTTATCTCTACATTTCTGAAACCAACTTTACACGATGCAGCTTCAATTAACTTTCCATCACGATCCGACAATGTAACTAAAAGAGTGTATAAATTTGGTCTTTCATTACTCCACAGCAACGGTTTATCCACATTGTCTTTAATCTGAATCTGTTGTTCTCTTTCACTTTTCAATTCAATTGAAGAGCTTTTCGATAGAATTTGCCTTCCTGTCTTATCAATAAGACTAATATTTACGTGAACTAACTTTGTTTCGGAAAGCTTATTGGCAAGATCAACCTCTACATCCAGTACTCCATTTTTATAATTTGCATCCAAAGCTGGTTTTGCAAAAAAGTCTGCAATACGAATTTGATCCGGACTATACATGTAAATACTTCGGTCGAAGCCGGATAGCCTCCAAAAATCCTGATCTTCCAAATAAGATCCATCACTCCATCGATAAGCCTCTATGGCTATGCTGTTTTCCCCTTTTCTTACGTATTTTGTGATATCAAACTCGGTAGGACTTTTGGTATTTTGACTGTATCCAACCTTTTGTCCGTTTACCCACACATACATAGCAGCCGCTCCACTCTCAAAATGAATATACACTCTACGGTTTTTCCATCCTTCCGGTAATGTAAAACTTCGCTTATAGCTTCCAACCGGATTATGGCTGTGATCGATAAATGGCGGATTCTTAGGAAATGGATAAGTAATATTGGTGTAAATTGGAGTACCATACCCTTTTAACTCCCAATTTCCCGGTACAGGCATCTCACCCCAAGCCGAAGTATCATATTCTTCTGTATAAAAATCCATTGGTTTGTCTTCTGGTTTATAAACCCAGTTAAATTTCCAAATTCCATTTAAAGACAAATACCAATCTGATTTTTGACAATCATCAGCAATAGCTGCCTCTTTACTTTGATAAGGCAAAAAAGTTGCTCTGGCGGCTTCCTTATTAATGCCAAAAACCCGTGGATTTTCCCAATCAAGAGTTTTCTCCTGACAATATACATTACCAACCAAAATTAAAGCTAGTAATAACAATGACCTTCGCATAGTATCGATGTTTATATTATTATTTCTTTAGTACTATCTTAAAATTAATCTCTCAATTTCCATTCTTTCTTCCATTCAATAAGAGGCTTACTATTTTCAAATTTTATTGGCAACCACACATATCTGCCATCAACATGGCATTGAGGAGTCCATCTGTCAGCCATAAAAATGAAAGTTGATTTTTCTCCGGAAACAGGTAAAACATAAGTGCTTTGCGATTCAAACGTAAACTCAGCTCCTTCTCCCCGACAAGGGTTTCCAATGGATTCCCATGGTCCCCAAATAGATGAAGCTACAGCTGAACGTGCTGCATTAGGTGCCCATCCGGTACATCCTGATGTAATTAAATAATACTTTCCCTCTTTTTTAAATAAAGCAGGTGCTTCGTTATGTCCACCCGGAAATAAACGGACATATTTCCCTGTATAATTCAAGTAATCGTCTGTCAACTCAGCAATATGAATAGTTAAGTTTTCCTCCGAAGAATAAATATGGTAAGCTTTGTCATCTTCATCCACAAACAATGTCATATCCCTCGACATTTGTCCTCCCTCAAAATCCCGTCGTACAAATAAGCCATCTTCAATAGCTCTGCGCCATTCAGGAGTCCACCATTCTTTAAAATCATCAACTGCCAATTTTGATGTTCGTTGATCTTGATTCATATTTACAGGCCATATACCAGCATTTAGTCTTAATGATTTCACAAATTTATAAGGCCCGGTAACCTGATCACTTGTTGCAATTCCAACTTGAGCTGCGCCATATCCCTGACCTTTTAACTCCAAGTGGAAATACATTATAAATTTCTTTGTCTTTTTATTAAATATCACCTTAGGACGTTCTATTGTACAGCCTGCCGTGATTGGACTTAATGTATCGTTTTTTTCAACAGATAATGCAACATCTTCATTCTTCCAATTGTACAAATCAGTTGAGGAATAACATCGCACACCAACCAATGCACAACTTGTATTGACACTTTTATGCTCTCCAAACCAATAATATTTTCCTTCATGAAACAACATGCCACCTCCATGTGCATTAATATGCTGTCCCTTATCATCTAACCACAACTCCCCTGGACGAAAAGCTTTATATTTTAAATCAGAGTTATTGGTTAATTTCTTTTTACCTGCAATTTTATTTTCAGTATATGTTGATCTCAGTACCTCATGTCTTTTTCCTTTTCCTTCTGGCTGAGTTTTGAATGGACTACTAAACAAAGAATCCCGCTTTAGTAAAATAGAATCACATCCCAAATCTGCATCAATAGAAAATGAAGGAAAATAGCATAAAATAAATAACATTATGATGTAAGTGTGTTGCATTTATTAAAGACAATTGAGTAATTAAATTTTAACCTTAAAAAACTTTACAAGAATTATTTTGAAAGAAGACAGACCTCCGTAAAGGTCTGTCTCAATTTACCATTATAAAAATTACTGCTATTGTTCAGCTCCCTGACCTGCTACTGTAGGCCAACCTGGGTTTTGATAAATAGGAGATGTCGAAATTGTTTCGCCATCGCTAGCTGTATTTAAAAAATGCTTTATAGAAATTGGTTCAAGATAATGAGCCTCTGTAAAATAAAGACCGTTGTAGAAATTATTATTCGATTGAACAATCTGATATGGACGTAAGTACTCACTTAAGAAAGAAGATGAAGTCGTATTCTTCTTTTCGTCAGCCTGATCTGCCAACAAAATGCCATCTTCATAATCATCCTTCATTGGGCCCCATATTTTACAACCTTCTATTTGGAATCCATTTAATTGATCCATTGCCCTCCAACGAAGTAGATCGTAATAACGCTGACCTTCTCCAATTAATTCACAACGGCGTTCGCGACGAATATTATATAATGTTGCATCAACTAAACTTCCATGTGAATAAGCTCCCCAATCGTACAGAGCCTCCTGATTCATATCTGTAGCTGCAATTGTTTTGTTATAATCCTCCTCAACACCAGCTCTTGCACGCAAAGCTCTCCAGTATGTATCTGCCTTACTATCAACACTTCCATTTTTCACATAACAAGCTTCAATGTAGATCAAATACGCTTCAGCAGCTCTGAAAATTACAGGAGCAGTGATGTCTTGCCCCAATAGCTGCATGTTATAATCCAAAGCATAACCTTTACCAAGCATATAACCTGTAGAAGTTGAATATTTTCCATCTGAACTGTAAACAACCGGTGCCATTTCAAAAGTTTCCGGAGTGGCAATATTTTTAAAAGCCTTTACTTCACCAGGAGCTTTCATGAACAATCTCCAACGCCAGTCTCTATCAATTTTTGTATCCTGAATATGATCATCACCCTGATATCCACTTCCTGCAGCATAAACAGGCAATCCATTTTGCATCAGAAAGGTATGCTCCATTTGATGGGTGTATCCTTTTTGTGCACCATGATAGATATAATGATTATAACTATGCGCTCTACCCAAATCAACTGAATAATTACGATACATCAAAACCTCACTGTAAGAAGAAGGGTCTGGTGCAGCAAACATGTTATAGTAATCATTCACAGCTTGGCTTTCACTCTCCTGAATTACTTCACTATTGTTAACAAGTCCGACAGCATCAGCCACTTCTTTTGAAGCATTCATTGCCTCAGTTAAGAAATAGTCAATTTCACCATCTAAACTTCCACTTGGAAATGCATAAGAACTATTGTAATCCTTATCAGCTCCTGGCCAAGCCGGACCATTTGGAACCATTGGAGTTCCTGCATGATATTTTAACCAGGTTGCTTCAAACAAAGCGACTCTTGCTTTTAATAAAAGTGCAGCTTTTCGCGTAATACGCACTTTTCCTCCATCTGGATTATCCTTTAATAAACCAATCGCTTTATCTAAATCTTCTAAAATAAATCTGGCAACTTCATTCCTAGGTTGTCTTTTAGATGCCATGGTAAGAGCTTCTTGATTATCAGGTAAAGTTTCCTTAATAATTGGAAAATCTCCTATTTTTCTTAATCTAAAGAAATATTCATGAGCACGTAAAAAATAACCTTCACCAACATAATGACTTACATTAGTAGTATTACCTGAAATCTCACCTGCTTCATATCTAGGAACAACGGTTTGTAAGTAATAATTCAGAGCATTAATATTGTAGAAATTCCAATCTCCTCCTGTTGCACCTACTGTCCAAACGCCAGGAACATATTTATTACTGGAACCTCGGGTTGTTTCATTATCGGTTGCTAAGTCATTAAAATAAAAGGATTCTCCACCACTTCCATAATGGCTGGGTAATCTACCTCCTTTATCATCTCTGCCTTCGTTATACTCTTTATCATCTACATAGTAATTAATCGTATATGCAGCTAAATGAGCTTCATCCCACAAATAACTCTCTGGTGAGATTTGAGAAGGTGGAGTAACATCTAAGTAATCGTTGCAACCAACCATAAATATGGTGAATGCCCCAAAAATAAGACCTTTAAATAATGTTATATAACTGTATTTTCGCATTGCTATCATTTTTAGAAGTTAACACTTAAACCAAAACTATATGTTTTCGACAATGGATAAACTGTACCTCCCTGTCTTCCAATACCAGCTGTTTCCGGATCCATCGTTTTAGATAAATTAGTAATTGTCAACAGGTTTTCTCCGGAAACATATAATCTTAAGTTTTGTAATCCTACCCGGCTAACCAATGCCTTAGGAAATGTATATCCAATTTGAAGATTTTTCAAACGCATATATGAAGCATCTTGCAGGTATCTAGTTTGAGTTTTATGGTTTTTATTATTAAAAAGCGGACGAGGGTAATATGAATCTGTGTTTAAACCCAGAGGATGATTAACATCATCACGGAAATAATCCAAATGCTCTGTCATTGCAGTAGACCACCATTGACCGCTACCTGTTGCTCCCCAAAAAACCATACTATTTTCTCCCGGATCAAAATCACGTTTCAGAACACCTTGCCAAAACATCTGCACATCAAATCCTTTCCATGCTGCATCTAAATTAATACCAGTAAGATAGCGAGGTGTATTGTTTCCAATCTTTTTCAAATCTCCCATATCATTCATGGTATTACTTCCATTATCAATTTTACCATCGCCATTAATATCTGCATACATAATATCTCCAGCAGCCCAGCTACTTCCCAAAGCAGTCTGTCCGCCATCGGTTAACGCAGCTAAATGAGCATTCATTTCATCATCCGTTTTGGCGATTCCAATGGTTGTATAACCATAAATATCACCAGTTAATTCACCACTACGATACTGACCTAAATCTCCTGTTCTATTAGGATATTTTAAAATCTTAGTTTGAGAATCAGAAATATTTAGACGAACGCCATAGCTAAAGTCACCCTTTTTATCTCTCCATTGCAATGCCAATTCCCAACCATAGGTTTTTAAATCTGTATTATTTGTTTTTGGCACACCTATACCTAAAATTGCAGGCAACTCTATACCAGGACCAACCATATTCTCCGTTTTCCTTTCAAAGTAATCAAAGGATCCGTTTAATCGGTTACTCAACATCCCAAAATCCACCCCAAAGTTCGTGGTTTTAATTTTTTCCCAAGTCAAACTTGTAGAGATTAAACCTGGTACTGAAGCCGTATTTGGTTTGGCTCCATTAATTAACCACATACCATTGGAAGCACCAGTATTAAGAGTCTGATACGTAGGATACCAATTAGTTGTATTCTGATTTGATAAAACACCATAAGACCCTCTAAGTTTTAAAGTCCCTAAATAGTCAACTAAAGGACTCCAAAAATCTTCACGAGCAATATTCCATCCCAATGAAAAAGAAGGTGTCCAAATCCATCTTTTATCAACTCTGAAACGTGAAGTACCATCATACCTCAAGTTAAATTCTGCAAGATATTTACCCTCAAAATCATAATTAACTCTACTAAAAAATCCTGCAGTTGCCCATTCCTGATATTGTCCCATCATAGAGTAATTCTCTTTGTTGGTCGTTAAATCTAAAACAGGCATATCCAAATTAACCATATCAGTGCGTTGTGCACTCATTTTACGATATTTCATTTGCTCTGACTGGAAACCCAATTTTCCAGCAAGCGTATGTTTACCGAACTCTTTCGTATAATTTGTGTAAATATTTGGGTTCAGGAATGTAGATTTATATGCATATTCATACACCTGTTCATTCCCAGGACTTGTAATAGCTTTATATGTTTGTTCCGGATCATCTTGCTTATGAGCATACACTCTTTTTTGATCCCAATGTGTCCAGTTATTATCAGTACTGATATTCATCTCCCCGATAATATTCCAATCTTTTGCAGGTGTAAATGTGGCTCTAAATTGTTGTGTCAATTTATCGTTTTGTTCCTTTTGACGTCCACCTTCCGACATGGTCTGAATGTAATTAATATCTGACATATAATAGCCGTTAGGATCTGCAACAGGTCTTACTGGTCGTGCTCTCCGTAAAATATTGTCATAAAAACCATCATTCATATTAGTAGGTCTTCCGTATTCTGCACGAACAAAACGATTTGAATAATCGATTTTAACATATTTAGACAACTCCGCAGAAATCTTTCCCGTTAAATTAAATCTATCATAACTTTCTGTGCCATAACGCATAAAGCCATCTTGCGTCATGTAATTTGAAGAAACATAATAAGTAACACCCTTGCTTCCTCCACTTATACTCATATTGTGTTCTTGTGAAGGAGACCAATGTTTATAATACTCTTTTAACCAATCTACATTACCATATGTATAGTCATAATTCCACTTACCTCCACTACCAGGATAAGCAACATCTGTGGGATCTAATTCTCCCTTATAATAACTATGTACCAAATTTTTATAATCATCACTATACAAATGCGAGTTAGATACGTTAAAATTGGCATCATCATAAAAGTTCACAAACTCCCATGAATTTTGCATATCCGGAAGTAATACCGGTGTACTGAATCTAAAACTGTTATTGTAATTAATAACAGTTTTACCTTCTTTTCCTCTCTTTGTGGTTACCAAAACTACACCAAATGGTGCACGAGAACCATAAATCGAAGATGCTGCAGCATCCTTCAATACTGATATACTTTCTATATCCTGAGGATTAATGGTATTGATATCACCCTCCATTCCATCAATTAAAATCAATGGATCTCCATTTGAATCATCGCCAATTGTTGCAATCCCTCTAATATTAATAGATTTTTTAGCATTTAATTCTCCTCCATTACCACTATTTGAGATATTTAATCCTGGAATTAAACCTTGTAAAGCCTGAACAGCATTAGCCACCGGCCTTTCTTTCAAATCTTCGGCATTGGCAGTTGCAACAGATCCGGTAACATTTACTTTCTTTTGTGTACCAAAACCAACTACAACCACCTCATCAAGCTTAGTGATATCTTCCTTAAGCGTAACATTAATTGCTGTTTTCCCTTCAGGCGAAATCGTTTGAGCAACAAAACCCAAATAAGAAAAAACCAAAGTACCATCTTGAGGAACCTCTAAAACAAAGTGACCATCAAAATCGGTAATTACACCAATAGTTGTATTTTTCACAACAACATTAACTCCAATTAAGGCTTCCCCAGAAGTATCGGTGACTTTACCTGTAATCGTTTGCATTTCTTGCGCCTGAACATTAAATGAATTAATTATCAGCATAATTAAAATAGCTGCAGAAAACAAAGGTTTTCTTCCCCCTATTTTTCTACATTTTAATAAAATATTAAATACTTCCTTCATTACGATATAGATTAGTTAATTTTTCCATTGATATTGTTTTCCAACAAAAACTTTAAACCCAAATGTTTCATCAAATAAAAATTTGGATTCCAAATAAAATTTCTTCTAAAACTGCATTCTTTCATAGGCCTCATTTCTTTATTAGGTTATTTTTAAAAATTAGGTTCCGTAAATTTGATCTTATAAATTGTAAAGAAAGTTTAGGTATCATTCTTAAAGGTTTGAATTTAAACCACCGCCCAGATTAAGCGCAAAAAGGCATGTAACGAACGATTATTCTACCTCTTTGAATGATATGTCACCCTGTGGAAAAAACTTAAATTTTGCAACCTTCAAATAAAAAATTGGTGCACTTTTTATATTAAGTTTGTGTAATAACTGGTTGAATTAAGATGTCCGTTGTTAATAGATTTTAATCACAGAGAGCTACAAAATGATCAACATTTCAAACTATAAACTGCCCAAAATAAAAATCAACAGATTAATTTTTCAAGTCATTGTCGGCCTGTTACAGTTCATTATTTTTAATGTCCAAAGTCAGAACAATATTAGGGTTTCTCAACTGCCAATAATGGATCAATTACCCTCCAATTCTGTTCATCGAATTTTTCAGGATAGCGAAGGGTATATTTGGTTTGGAACTCCCGAAGGACTGTGCAGATATGATGGCAATAGAATAAAAATTTTCAGATCAGATATTTATTCTCCAAACTTATTTGCCAGTAACGAAATTTCCTGTATCGCTGAAGACAACAATAATAACCTTTGGATAGGAACGAATGAAGGTTTAAGTATTCTAAACAGAAACACCTATCAAATTAAAACTCATCCTGATAGTATATTGCAATCGATGGTCATTCGTGATATATTAATTGGCAGTGATAGTACCATTTGGGTTGGAGCATCAAATGCTGTGTACAGATACAATCCTGATTTTTCAAGAAAAAAAAGATATACGCATAATCAGAATGACTCAAAATCAATTCCTAATGGCGGAATTAATAAACTTTTTGAAGATTCATATCATAATATCTGGTTAACGCTATGGGAAGAAGGATTACATAAATATGATACGGAAAGTGATCGATTTATCCAATACCCTAAAATTGGACGTACAAACAATCCATTTAAAATATTTCAGGATAATCAGAATAATTACTGGATAGGTACCTGGAATGATGGCTTGTATAAGTTTACCCCTAATGCAAAAAATGATGATTTGTATACACAAATAACAATTCCTAAGACGAATTATTCTGAAGAAGAAGAAACCTTCTTTAGCTTTACTCAGGACGATAATGTTGAATATATTTGGTCAATGTCTCTGTCTGGATTAAGTACATATATGTATGACAAATCAGGTGATCTTATTCCTGTCAACACACAAGAATTACTTAAAAACACCAACAATATTTTTAGTGAAATTATAAAAGACAGAGATGGTAGTTTATGGATTGGAGCCTTTAGCGAAGGGGTGTTTAAAATTGATTTTGACAAACCTGCAATTAGTAATTTCCCAACAGATGTTCTTAATACCAAAAACAACATAGCCCCCTCTTTCACCTCAATATGTGTTGATAACGATAAGGATATTTGGGTAAACCAAAATAGGTTAGGTCTATTTATATATTCACCAGAAACGAAAACAATTAGATACTTCACAGAATTCGAAAAATTAAAAAACATACCGGAATTACTCAAAACGAATAACATCATCTATATTTCAAGCCTAAATGAAATATGGATAACAAATGATCAAAACACGAAAATTGTAAAAATTAAAAAAAAGGGATCTGACATTACTTCTCTAAAAGAAAGCTTTCTAAATAATACATACAAAGCCCCTGGTCAGATAAATCATATTTTTGAAGATAATAAGTCTAATATCTGGATTGGAACCAAGAACGCCTTATTTGTTCAACCAAGAGGATCTGAGAATATATTTCTGATAAATAAGAAAATCGGTTCAATAAACGAAATAACGCAGGATACAAATGATAACTTATGGATAATCTCTAATAATAAAGGAATATATAAAATAGCTATCCCGCAAATAGTAACAGAAGATGAAATTTCCAATTTAGAAATCGAAAACATTCAAAGTGAATTATTGAGTGACCATATCCAATCCATTACTGCCGATTTGAGTGAAAACATTTGGATTGGCACAAAAGAAGGTAGTTTAATTGCATACAATGCTACTGATAAATCATTTACAAACAGAACTGTAGATTGCGGATTAAAAGGAGAGGCCATTTTAGATATTATTTCAGACAAATACAATAATATTTGGATTACTACCTATAAAAGAATAATAGAATTTAATCCAAAAAACAATGCCTATTTTGTCTATTCAGCCTCTGATGGAGTTCAAATCAATTCTCATCTCAAAGGATCATTCTGTAAAACAACTGATTCAAAATATATATACATAGGTGGAAACAGAGGATACTCACGTTTTATCCCTTCGGAAAATTTAAACTCCCCACTAACTAAAGTTCAAACAAAAATTACAGACATAAAAGTACAGAACAAATCGATTCTTAGCCAGAACAGTGAAGTTAAATTCAATTTCAAGAATAACTCTCTTGTTTTAAGACCAGAGGATAAAAACATTGAAATTTATTTTTCGACTCTCGACTATATAAATGCAAAAAAAATAAAGTATGCATATAAATTGGAAGGAGTAGATAATGATTGGGTTTATCCTAAAAACGACAGACAATTTGCGGTTTACAATCAATTAAAAAAAGGACATTACACTTTCTGTATTAAAGCTACTGATGCACATAACCTATGGAGTACTAACATCACAAAACTTACGATTGACCGTAAACCGGCATACTATGAAACAAACATTGCATACCTCCTGTATTTTTTGTTTTTCACTCTAGGAATATTCCTGCTGTTCAAAATAATTCTGGGCAGAAGTAAATTGAAAAATGAAGTAAAAATCACCCAAATAGAGAAAAGCAAATCTGAGGAAATCACCCAAACAAAACTAAAATATTTTACAAATATTTCTCATGACCTGTTAACACCCTTAACGATAATAAATTGTTTGATAGATGATATTGAAACCACAGTTCAAAAAAACATGCCCGAATTTGGAATTATACGATCGAACATTGTCAGACTCAAAAGATTACTTCAGCAAATACTTGATTACAGAAAAGTGGAAGGTGGTAAAATGGAATTGCGTGTTGCAAAGGCGGACATTTCATCCTTTATAAATAATATCTGTTACAACCACTTTATACCAATGTTTGATAAAAAAAATATTCTATTTGAATTAAATTCAACACCTCAAGAAATAAGCGCCTATTTTGATGCCGATAAAATGGATAAAATCCTGTTTAATCTTCTATCAAATGCTTTTAAATATACCCCTAGAGATGGAAAAATTATTGTTGAGCTTACTCTTCTCATCAGAGAAAATACAGAATTTATTTCGATTAAAGTATCAGATACAGGCATAGGAATTCAACCCGAAGATATTGAACATATCTTTCAGCGATTTTATAATAACAAAACAACTGATGTAAGCGAAACAAATGGGATTGGCTTATCTCTGACAAAAGATTTAGTAGAACTTCATCACGGGAAAATATCCGTTAACAGCATACCAAAAACAGGTTCCACATTCTGCATAGAGATTCCTATTGATAAAAAAAGTTATACAATTGAAGAAATATATCCGGAAGCACAAAGTTTAGATTTAAATAATATAGATGATAAACTTCAGGAATATCCGGAAACATCTTCAAAAATCAGCAACATAAATATCCTGGTGGTTGAAGACAATGTTGAACTACTTAAAATAATTCAAAAACGCCTGCTCAAATCTTATAACGTATTAACGGCCCAAAATGGTTTAGAAGCTATTGAGCTTGTAAAATCAACGGATATAGATATAATTATTAGCGATGTAATGATGCCTGAAATGGATGGCCTCGAGTTGTGCCGAACACTAAAAAACAATATAGAAACAAATCATATTTCGATTATTCTTCTTACCGCCAAAAACAGCATAGATGATCGTATTGAGTGTTATAATGCCGGAGCAAATGCCTACATCTCCAAACCTTTTGAAATAAATGTGTTACAGGCACGAATCCATAATTTCACTTTGCAAAAGAAACAGCAGCAGCAGGAATTTAAATCTAATCAAGAAATAAATATCTCTTCATTAGATTATCCGTCAATGGATGAACAATTTTTAAAAAATGCCATTCTCATTATTGAAAAAAACTTAACGGAAACAGAGTTTGACATCAACTCTTTTGCCGGACAACTAAACCTATCCAAATCAACACTATATAGGAAAATTAAAACAATTACAGGATTATCGCCTATTGAATTTATTCGTAACATTAAACTAAAGCATGCCTCCAAAATGCTAAAATCAAGTCACATTAGCATTTCCGAAGTAGCATATTCTGTAGGGTTCTCGGATCCTAAATATTTTGCATCCTGCTTTAAAGCGGAGTTCAACATTACGCCAAGTGAATTTCAAAAAAAACAGTAATACCGATTGTGACTTATCCTGAAATAGTTTGACACAGAATTATGAACATTCTCCTTTTTCCTCAAACAGATGCTCTGTTCAGTTCTGAAAATGGTGTTTTCTTCTCCGTGTACCCTTGTGTCCTTTGTGGTCAGCTCTATTTAATTTCGGCTGTTAATCCCTGATTTTCAGTGTGCGGAGAACACGGAGTAGCACAGAGAGTGAATCGATTGATCCCGGTTGTCCCTAATTTGCAGGAATGCTGGCTTCTTTTTTCCTTTTAATTTACGAATTATAGAATTGTTGCTGATCTTATTAATGCATCAGCATATAAAATAACATCTATTGCGTAATAAATATCTAAGTCAGATGAATAGATTATATGATCTGCGAATTAAATTATAATATCAGCTGTAAGAATAATTATATCAGATGACATCTAATGTGTTATTTTATTCAGCAGAAGAAAGAATTTTATCATCTGATGATGTAATTTAATAAAATAATTATTGTGATGATTTAGCGGAGCACTTTAATTTATCTGTAGTTTAGCCCCGAAAAAGACTGGAGTAAAATTTCAGATTTAAAACAGTTAAATTTAGGGTATGAAAAGACGTTGGACATTAGAAGAAAAACTAGCCATTTTAAGCGAGGCAGAAACTGGTAATGTAGTAGAAGTTTGTAGAAGGTATAATGTTAGTACTGGAGCTTTCTATAATTGGAAAAAGAAGTTCGATACTAAGGGAGAAGCTGGCTTAAGAGTTAAATATGATAACAGCAGTCCAGAGATGAAGAAAGCTGAGGAAGAGATTCGGATTCTACGCAAGCTTTTAGCAGACCGGGAAATAGAATTGGAAATTCAGAAAGAGCTTCTAAAAAAAAAGTTTGGAACAGACGATCCAAGAAAAATCTAGTAGATCGTTTCTTCGAAAAATATACTGCAAGTATCAAAGATTTGTTAAAGTATGTAGGACTCTCTGAGAGTAGTTATTACTATAAAGAGAAGTTAAATGGCAGAAAAGGTGTTTTGCCTAGCAAGCAAACCAAGCATAGTAACGATGGCCTGGTTGAAGAAAGGACTGTTGTAGAAGCTATAAAAGGCGTATTGGAGCATGAGTTTATTGATTGTGGTTATCGAATAATGACAAAGTATCTTCAGCGTAAGGGTTATAAGATCAATCACAAGAAAGTGTACAGAATAATGAGTAATACAGGACTTTTAAAGCCTAATTCAAGAATTAAAAGAAGTGGTGGTGGGCGCAAGTTCGTAAGATTTAGGAAGGTTCACACAAGCCATCCTATGGAGTGTCTTGAAATGGATATCAAGATGATTTGGATTCCCAATATGGGAAAGAACGCTTATCTTTTATCGATAATTGATGTTCATACTAGAAAAATATTAGGTTATACTTTTGCATTCAATGTAAAGCAAAAAGAGGTGATTGAATTATTATCAACAATTGTCGATGAATATCCAACTCCAGAATCTCTGATAATCAGATCTGATAATGGAAGTCAGTTTATTGCTCGTAATGTGAGAGATTACATTCATTTAGTCGGGTTTGAACAAGAATTTACTCACGTGGCAACACCTGAAGAAAATGCGCATATTGAAGCATATCATGGTACTTTAAAGAGAGATATCTTTGACAGAGTCGATTATCGTACTTTCGGTGAAATACAGCAGATTATAAAAAGATATGTGCCATTCTATAATAGTGAAAGATTACATGGTTTACTTGGGAGAATTACTCCAAATGAAAAGTGGAAGCAGGATCAGCATTTAATTAAAAAGCTAGGGAAAATAGCTTAGTATTATTAAATTTTGACAGAGCCTAAATCGCTCTATAAAAATGAAAATTAAAAAATAGAATAAAACTCTAGGATATCAGGGGTCAAAACAATCTGCGGAAGAAAACAATTATTAAGTGAATATCTAAAAACGAAACAAAATCAGACTTTCTTTGTGGTGATGGTATTCATTTAGTTCTGAGAACTCACTTTCGTTTATCCGTATACACGAGGAAAAAACAAAACCATTATTCCAGCTAAGGAATAATGGTTTTTACTGTTGTTCATCTTGTGTTTTTTCTGCTTTTATAATTTAAACCTCGTTTGCTTTAGATATACTTTATAATCTTTTATCATACCCGGTTTCCCCTCTTCGGCACGAGGCAAGTACCAAAAGCCTGTAACAAGCTTTTCTTCGCCCAAATCAATTACAATCTGATGTGGAAAACCTGCTTTGGTTGTTGAGTAATTTGTATGCCATATGGTTGACTCCTGTAAATCGAATACATTGCTTGCCGTATTATTGGCCGCATCTAATTCTTCACTATCGGCATATATTACTTTCCAATGCTGTCGCGATAAGGGTTTGCCATCTTCACCAAGAATTTCCAGTTCGGCAATGGAAGCAAAATTATCGTCTCCAAAGGAATTTAAGGCTTCCAAACAAAAGTAGCGGGTGTTCGCTTGTTTATTAAAATTAATATGCTGCCAACCATTTCCTTTTGTAAATGAAGCTTTATAAATAGGCATCTCATTGGTTAAATCAAGAGTTTCTCCAGGTTTACGCGAAGCATAAGCTCCATTTCCTTTTAAAACATCTAATATTGGGTGGCGCAATCCTTGGCTTTTAGCTTCTGTCGGCGATGCCAAATCAAAAACAATCACTTCATTCTCACCTTCTTTTAACCAACATCCGGGAACATAAAGCGTTTGTTGCGGACCAATTTCCCAATAGCGGCCAATGGCATGTCCGTTCACCCAGGCCAAGCCCTTGCTCCAGTTGCTCATATCCAGAAAAGTGTCTCCTTTTTTATCAACCACAAACCTTCCTTTGTAAAAAGCAGGTTGTTTTTCAGAATTTGTCAGCTTGGTATAATGCTTGTTTTCAGCAAAACTGTAATCGGTAGGAATACTGTATACCTGCCAGTTTTTTAGTGCCTTTACTTCCTTATCCGATTTTATTTCAACCTTCTCTGTAATCCCTTTCCAGTCGTAAATCCCTTTGCCAAAATTCATCCGTCCCATGGCCTCAACTAAAATATCAAGAACGGCACCTTCTTTTACAGGAGGCAATAAAATTGTATTTTCTCCTCTTAGCCGGCTAAGAGAAGCTATTTTTTTCCCATCAATAAAAACTTGTGTCCAATCATGAGCTTCAGTTATCACTAAAGATTGCTGTTTATCCGATTTTTCAAGCTTGGTCCGGTATAAAATACTTCCCCATCCCTGATCAAAAAATTCCATTGATTTAATGTCTTCACTCATTTTTGGTTCAGGAAGATTGTCGAACAAGAGAGCTGTTTCATCCAATTCAAAAGCTGGTATGCTAATGGTTGGAATAGAATCGGGAATTTCACTTAGCAACTCACCTTCAGGCAAATATTTTTCCAGCAATTTTCTAACTTCGAAATATTTGGGAGTTGTTCTTCCTGATTCGCTAATTGGCGCATCATAATCGTATGAGGTACAAGTTGGCGAGAAATTAGGAAAATTTGCACCGCTCCAGTGTCCGAAACTGGTTCCGCCGTGAGTCATATATAAACTAAACGAGATATTCTGATCCAACATATCCTGCATTCCGTTCACCAAATCGGCTGCACTTCGGGTTTCATGTTTTGCTCCCCAATGATCAAACCAGCCTGACCAAAATTCACTGCACATAAGAGGCGTATTAGGACGAAGCTCTTTCAGTTTTTTAAACTGTTCATCAATATTGGCTCCTGTCCCAAAATTAACGGTCCACAGCAAATCATCCAATGCATTGTTCTGGAAATTGGAACTCCAATCGCACTGAAATAATGGGACATCATTAAATCCTGCACCTTTTACGATATCGCGGATAGCTTGAATATAAGGTTTATCTGTACCAAAAGAACCGTATTCATTTTCAACCTGCACCATTAATATATTTCCACCTTTGGTAATCTGGAGATCGGCCAGCTGTTTTCCTACTTCGTTTATAAATAGTTTTGCCCTTTCCATAAAATAGGGATCTTGCTCGCGCAGCTTAATATCTTTTTTCTTAAGCAACCACCAGGGCAAACCTCCCATTTCCCATTCGGCACACACATATGGTCCGGGACGAACAATCACATACATCCCGTTCTTTTGAGCCAAACGACAAAATTCTGCCACATCATTATTTCCGGTAAAATCGTATTTACCTTCTTCAGGTTCATGAATGTTCCAGAAAACATACAGGCAAATTGTATTCATGCCTAGAGCCTTACTCATCTTGATACGTTGCTCCCAATATTCTTTCGGAATGCGGGGATAATGCATTTCGGCTGCCTTAACAACAAATGGTTTCCCGTTAAGCAGAAATGTTTTATCTCCAACTTCAAATGTTCCTTCACTTTTTTGGGGCGAACAAGCATTCAGTAAGAATGTGAACAAAAGGATCGTATATAAAAACAATTTTTTCATCGTGTACAGTATTTGATAATTAAACACTCAGCAATCCATCCTTAATTAACAGCATCGATACCTGAAAGAGTTGGCTTTACTTCTTTTATACTTCCATCGGCATCAAATTCCAATTTATCAATACACACTTCGCGGTGAAATCCGCCGGCTCTTCCCATTGTGATTCCTTTCGGACGGGTAAAACGATGATATACCAAATACCACTCATCTTTGCCTGGAATTTGAATGGCTGAATTGTGTCCTGTGGCATAAATCTCCTGATCTTTATCTTGTTGGATTACAATGTTATTTTCTGGAATCGTCAATTTTCCCATCGGCGAATCTGAAGTTGCATAGCGCACTTTGTAATTCGGACTTCGGGTATCATCTTCCGACCACATAAAATAGTAGGTTCCATTGCGATAAATCACATAACTGCCTTCACGATAAGTGTTATCAACATTCATCAATTTTGTGGTTTTTTCGTTGATAGAAACCATATCATCATTCAATTCGGCTGCGGCCATATAACCATTCCCCCAATACAGGTAACTTTTGCCGGTTTTTGGATCGGTAAATACATCCGGGTCAATTTCCTGCCCATTTGTAATTCCTTTTGGCTTTTTATCAATTAATGCTTTTCCACTGTCAACAAACGGCCCCGTAGGGTTATCGGCTACAGCCACACCTATTTTTTGTGCTGCAGTAAAATAATAGAAATACTTGTACTGTCCGTCAATTTTCTTTTCGACAATACAGGGCGCCCAGGCATTTCGATTGGCCCAGCTAACATCTTTTTTCAGATCGATAATAACACCTTCGTCAGTCCAGTCAACTAAATTATCCGATGAAAACACACTGAATTGATAACCCGACCAGTTATTGAAACCATCGCTGGTTGGGTAAATGTAATATTTGCCTGTTTTCTCAGAATACAGAATGTCAGGATCGGCTTTGTAACCTTCTAAAACAGGGTTGTGATCTTCAGAAACCGATACCTCGAAGCTTTGACTTTCTTTTCCATCAATTTTAAACGTGTATTTCACCGATCCTTTCGAGAAATCCTGTGGCCCTTTGGGACTATAAGAGATTCCTGAAAAGGCTTTGAATTCTGGATCGAAATGATTCAAATCTGCTCCGGTTTGTACCGGCAAATAGATTGTTTTATCTTCACTTTTAAAACAGACATTGTTTTTCTTCAGCACTGGAGATTTAGCATCAACCAGTAAATCGTCGTAATTGCTGTAAGTTGATACCAGTAATTTTAATTCTTTATCAGTAATTGGCATCACCGTACCGTGTCTTGGGTGAAAGTTCATCGAAATATCCTGATCGATTACAGTAAAGTTTTTAAAATCTGTACTTTTTGTAAACTGATAACGCCCAAGTCCGTATACATCGTACATCAATATCCACTCATTGGAATTATTTAATTTAAATACACCAGAACCTTCAACATTTTCCGTTTCTCTGTCCACTCTATCTGTATTTACGAACTCATAACCTTCAGTCAATTTGTTTGAAACAGCCAATTTAATTCCAGGATCGCCACTTTCCGATTTGTGGAACAAATAAAATTCACCATCCTTTTTTATAATATCTGCATCAATACAAGCATTGTTTGTAGGATTAAAAAACAGCTGTTTGGGTGCTTCTTCCAAAGCCGTAAAATCGCTGTTGGCATAGGCATAATAAATTATATCAGGACCATCTTTCTGAATCATCGAAAAATAAACCATGTATTTGCCGGCTTCTTCGTCATAAATGGTTTGCGGAGCCCAAACTCGCCAGACATCGCCAAACTGATCAGGAAAAGCTTTGGGAATATTCACAACTGAAGAAGTCCAATTAATTAAATCGGTAGATTTCATCAGTACCATAGCATAATTTTTCCAACCCATTTCCGGCACATACAAATCGGTAGCTACCATATAAAAGGTTTTACCATCCTCACCTCGCAAAATATGCGGATCGCGCACACCACCCGAGGTACTGATTTGTTTTGAATCAATTACGGACTTATTATTATTGAGAGCCCGATAGTGATAACCGTCTTCACTTACTGCAAAATGAATGGCTTCTTCGCCGGGAGCATTACCTGTAAAATAGGCAAATAAATAGGCACTGGTATCATTTCCTGTTTTATCAGAGCTGCAGCCAAACAAGACACTGAATACAAAAAAACAGAGTCCGGGAATTGATATTAAGTGCTTTTTTAAGTTTGAAAACATATATTTCAAGTTTAGATTTATTGTTTAATTTTTAGACGGCACACATAAAAAGCATTGCCCATTACCGAAAGTTTAAAGCTGTTTTTTTCAGAGCTAATGGAATAATTTCCCGGTACAATTGCCAATGGAGCAGCCAATGTATTTTGTGAGTCAGGATTATTAGAATGCAGACAAGTTATTTTCACCTCTTTGTCTTCAAATGATTTTTTTAATCCATCCAGTTTGATATTTATTTCATGATTAACAGAAGATATATTTACCACTTTAACGATTATCTCTGAGTTTTCATGATCCAATACGGCACTTGCATACAAACTATCTTGTCCTGTAATGTTTTCATCCTTCGATTTTATTGAAAGCACGTTTGTTCCAGCATTTTTAGCATACATTTTTTGAACGTAATAGTTTGGAGTGCAAACAGCAGAAAGATTATCGAACCAGATCATATCCGGACGCCATTGCCATGCATCAACATGAGCGAATAACGGGGCGTAAGTTGCCATGTGAACGACATCAGCATTTCGCTCCAATCCTGTCATAAATGCCGCTTCAGCCAATGCTGCACGCAAATTATTTGCCTTATCCGTATCGTGTGCTGCATATTCACCGGCAAAAACTTTTGGCCCTTTTCGGTCATATGTATCATATCTCTTTGCATTCTTATAAAACCATTCAGGATTTTTGTAGTAATGCTCATCAACAAGATCAACTTTTAATTCTTTCATTTTAGGCCACAGGTATTCAAACTGCTTGCCGTCAGAAGAAGGACCGGAACCTCCAACAATTTTAATTTCAGGATGCTTTTCCCGTATTACTTTCACAAATTTCTCCAGTCGCTCTACATATACATCTCCCCATTGCTCATTGCCAATAGCAATCATTTTCAAATTAAATGGTTCGGGATGTCCCATTTCTGCCCGCATTTTTCCCCATTTAGTACTAACTTTCCCATTGGCAAATTCAATTAAATCGACAGCATCCTGAATATATGAATCAAGACTGTCAACCGCAACACACTCTTTACTTTCGTACTGACAAGCCAAACCGCAGCTTAATACAGGCAAAGGTTCTGCTCCAATATCCTCGCTAAGCAAAAAGTATTCAAAAAAGCCTAAACCGTAGCTTTGATAGTAATCCGGAAAGAAATGATATTTGAAAGTATAAAACCACCTGTTGATATTCAAAGGTCTGTTCTCAGCCGGACCAACACTATTTTTCCATTGATAACGGGTTTTTAAGGTATTTCCTTCAACAATACATCCACCAGGAAAACGTAAAACGCCCGGGTGCAAGTCATATAATGCCTGAGCAAGATCCTTGCGCAATCCATTTTTCCTGCCTTTCCATGTTTCTTTCGGAAATAGAGAAATGTGGTCTACATCAACTATTCCTGCTGTTTCCAAAATAAATCGGATTTTACCTTTTGCTTCAGTTTCCTTAGCTTTTATTGTACACGTATATTTTTTCCAGGCATTTCCTTGTACTAAAATTTCACTGGTTCCAATTGCAGCATTGCCGGCATTTAGTAATTCTACCTTAAATTTATTATCATCATTGCTAATTGATCTCGCATAAAATGAAAACAAATATTCATCATACTGATGAAATCCAATGCCTGTGAAACCGTTGTTTTCGAGTCCGGTTCCCGTTCTATGTCCTTTTTCGTTAAAACGGACATAATTTGGATTTTTATCGAAACAAGGCGATTCCTGCTGAACTTTTACATCACCAAAAGGGATCCACCCTAAAAATGGATGTTCAAATTCAAAAGAACGATTTTTAATAAGTTCGGCATAAAGTCCGCCATCGGCACCAAAGTTGATATCTTCGAAAAACACGCCGTACATTTCAGGCTGTATTTCTGCACCAACATTCTTTACATCAATCACAAAATTATTCTGAGCGAAGATCGAAAAACAAGGTAGAATGAAGAGTGATATAAATATCAACGGCCTTTTAATCTGTTTTTTTAATTTCATTTTAGTAAACATTATTTTTATTCTGATTTAATTCGAATGATAGAGAAGGAGTGCGCAGGTATATGATAATTAAACTGTTTATTGATAACCATTGAACTTTTTACCGGGGTGCAGTTTTCGTTGATAAGTTCACCCTTTAAAATTGTTACAACTGCTTCTGTTTCTTTTATCTGAAGTTGTTCCAAATTAATCGTTGAGTTCACTTCAACCGGCAACAGGTTAGTTAGTTTCAAAATGTAATCACCTGTTTTACTATCGTGCACCAGCGATGAAATTATTCGTTTTTTTAGTTCCTTCCGGTTATCAGACAAAGTAATTGTTGAAGGAATATATTCATCGCCTGAATTTTGACCATAAAGCTTTTGTATGTAATAATCAACCGTAGGCTTCACTTCTGTGTTGTTGAAATAAATCAGATCCGGATTCCATTGTGTATGTCCTTCTTTGGCCAGTAACGGTGCAAAAGATGTCATACTAACCACATCGCCGTTGCGTTCAACGTTACTCAGGTGCAATGCTTCGCAAAGGGCTGTTTCGATATTCATTTTACGGCCGGCTATGTGTGCTGCATATTCTCCTAAATAAACTTTGGGTTTGGAACGGTCATATTTGTCGTAATAGTTTTGATTATTTAAGAACCAGCCAGGAGACTGATAGTAGTGTTCGTCTACCATTGGAACATTTAATTTTGCAGCCAATTCCCAGCCTTCTCTGTAATCGGTACCCATATAAGTTGGGCCAACAGTACCAATCACTGTGATTTCAGGATATTTTTCCTGAATAGCTTTGAAAATCATGGTAAAACGTTCCTCGAAAATATCAGTAATCAGATCTTCATTTCCAATTCCAATGTATTTCAGATTAAAAGGCTGAGGATGTCCGGCTTCAGCTCTTCGTTTTCCCCATGTGGTATTTTTATCCCCATTGGCCCATTCAATCAGGTCGAGAATTTCCTGCACATAATCACCCATGTCGCACATTGGAATGCCGCCTTGTTGTCCGTCTCCTCCGGTTGCGGAGTTCTGACAGGGCACACCTGCAGCCAGCACCGGCAATGGTTCAGCCCCGGTATCTTCACAATACTGAAAATATTCAAAATAGCCCAAGCCTGCAGTTTGATGATACCCCCAGATATTCCGTTGCGGCATCCGGGCTTCCAGCGGGCCAATCGTGTTTTTCCAGCGATAGATGTTGTCGAGACCGTCGCCATGTGCTACACAACCACCCGGAAAACGAATGAAGCGAGGATGAATATCAGCAATTGTTTGAGCCAAATCTGCCCGCAAGCCGTTCTTTCTCCCTTTGAATGTATTCTTTGGAAAAAGAGAAACCATATCCAATGCCACTTTGCCCGTAAATTGCGGAACTATTTCCAGATGAGTTTTATCACAATCACCGTTTGCAATGATCACAAATTCCTGTTTTTTCCAATCAGCACTAATGCTTTTGCTGAAAGCTCCAGCATATACTTTCCCGTTTTCATCCACCAAACGAATCAGCAATTTACCTTTAGCCCCATCCAATCCGCGAACAAAAACAGAAAAATTGTATTTATCACCGGCTTTCAGAGGAATGCCATCAAAACCTTCGTTAACCAAGGCCTCCCCCTGCTTTTTAATTGATAAAACAGCGTAGTGTTTTTGATTGGGGTGGATTGGAGTGACCGTATCAATATTGAAGCTGTTTTTATCACCGGTGAAATTCCATGCAGTGGTACTATTCCAATTCTTGTCATGCCCTTCTCTGTCACTAAGAGCATATTCAAATCCACGGTTTTGAACTAATTCGGCATACAAACCACCGTCGGCAGCATAATTGATGTCTTCAAAAAATATTCCAATCAATAAATCACTAATGGACTTGCTTTTTTCCAAATCGATGGAAATTTCAGCATCCAGCGCTTTTAATGATTTGAATCGTTGAGAATCTTCACTCAGACTTTCATTTCTTTGTTGTTCATGGTACTGACTCCATTCATAATGTTTAATCAAACCATCAATTGTTTTCCATGATGTTTTTTGAATGATACCTGTTTGTTTTTCACCATCAATCATAACAACAACGCGGTCGTTTAAACGATCACTTTCGCTTCCTTCAACTGTCGTTGTATAGGTTTTAAAATCTGTAGTCGTTGTTTTATATACCTTTTGACTTCCATCCTGATCGCTCAGCCAGCTAATCAGATAATTTCCTGAACCAGTCTGAAAGGAAATTTCCGGCAAAAGAACATTGCCTTTGTCCATTACATAGGGATAGGCTTGTCTGCCCCAGGTAAATAAATCACTTGTGGCTGCATGTGCAAACTGCCCGACTTCTTCATTTAAAGTCCAAATGCAGTGCCACTGTTCCTTCTGATCCAGAAAAACATAGGGTGTGATCAATCTTTTTTGACTTCCCCAACGTCCAAAATCACTGAAAAGGAATCTATATTCCGGACCAATGCCATGCCAGTTTTTTTTATCAGTACTCCAGGCATAATGCAATCCGTTGCTGCCGTTATTTTTAACTGTAGCATAAGAAAACACATAAGCTGAATCGGGTTCGTTAGCGAACACGGTCTGAAATAACGATAAAACAATCAAGCTCAGCAATAAATAAAATCGTTTCATAGAGTATTATGTTTCTGTCTTAAAATTATTTTACTGTCTTAATTTGAACAATCCACAAGCATGAGCAGCTAATTCACGGCCAAATGTATCCGAAGTCGTACTGATTTCTTCGCCCGTCCACAAATTAATCACCTTACAGTTTGAATTTACACCAATTTCATTTAGCTCAACAGCAACTTCCACAGGTGAATCTGAAATATTGAAAAGGGCAAGATAAATATCACCGGTAATGGAATTTTTAGAAGTAATGGCAAGCTTTCCATCCTTTTGAAAAAGTTGACGTACATTACTTCCTTCACGGTGCATTTCCAATACTTCCTGGTTCGTCAACAAGGAAAGTGTAAACTCATCATTACTTGGAAGATCACCTCCAAACATTAACGGCGACTTGAAAATTGTGAACAAAGTCATTAGTGTGTATTGCTCATCCATACTCAAACGGGTCATGCGGTCATTTCCACGCTCCCCGCGAATAGAGATGCGTCCCAATGGAATCATATCGCAATCGGGCCAGGTTCCAGGTGCAATGTAAGGATACCATTTTTGACAAATATCCATTAGATGGGTGATGTGTGCCCAGGTATCCCAAACATCATCAACCATTCGCCACATATTGGCATGATTTTGCACATGTTCCCCTGCTTCAATGGGTGTTTCTCCGGGGGAAGTGCTAAGGACAATCGGACGGCCACAGTGATCAATCGCTTTGCGAATCAGTTCAATTTCTCCTTGATGATACGGGCGTGACAAGTCATCAATTTTGATAAAATCAACACCCCATTCGGCATACAATTCAAAAATTGAGTTGTAATATTCCTGTGCACCTGATTTATCTGCTATAATCGTATAATTGTCCTTCAACCATTCACACTGTAGTTCTGTGGAATAGATCTGATCAGCTGTAATACCGTCTGTTCCTTTAATTGGCAATTTATTTTCTACAGCCACTTTCGGTATGCCACGCATGATATGAATCCCAAATTTTAAGCCTTTATTATGAATGTAATTTGCTAATTCTTTAAACCCTTTACCTTCTTTTGCTGAAGGAAACCGATTTACCGCAGGTTGGTAACGTCCGTATTCATCAATCACATAACGCGGATCTGTTTGGTTGTATCCTCCTGCTTTGTCATTTTCGACAAACCAGCGAATGTCCACCACAATGTATTCCCAACCATAAGCTTTTAGCTTTTCAGCCATATAGCCGGCATTGGCTTTCACTTCATGTTCTTCAACGGTTGGTCCATAACAATCCCAACTGTTCCAACCCATAGGTGGAGTTTGCGCCCAGGATTTAAATTCGTTTTTATTGAAGGTTTTAATCGCCTTTTTAGGTTGGCAGGAAGCAAAGAAAGCCAGTATAAAAATGGATAAGAAAAAAATAGATGATCTCATTTCAGTTTTGGGTTTAGGTTCTATTAAATTGTAAGGTTCAAAATAAAAGTACAAAATACGTTTTCTTCAATATCTGCACAACTTTAATTGGATGTTCTTCAGAATAAAGAAAAGAATCAATGCAAAAATCTAAATGGTACTCTGAATATGCCATATCTACAGTGTCCATTTAAGATCAATTTCCACTATTCGAAAAACAAAAAAGTCACCTAATCAAAAATAGCTACATGTAAACATATTAATATTCACAAATTCTATAAACGTTAAGAACACTTTTAAACAGATCACCAAATTCTTCTCTATCTCCATATTTCATTATTTCAACAGATAAATAATCTATATGATGAAATAATGAAGTCACCTGTTAATTTCCCAAAAGAGAATTAGACTTTAAATCAAACCCCGAAAGAAAAAACCACAGAAAAATCCTCCTGCTATACAGGCTTGTTTGGAAAATTTCTGCGGTTTGTATTCATATTAAACAATGATTTAAAGTTTTTCTGACAGAGCTTTACCGATGTATGTTACTGTTCTCACAGGAGTATTTTCAGCCAAACCAGTTCCTGAAATTGAATTCACCAAAACCAAACGAAACTGACGTTCAGACAACATGCCTGAGAATTCTCCCTTTCGGTCTGAAATACTCAATGTTTGCTGTGCGTCGTCCCATTTGAAAGAAATAGTTGAATAAGCTCCTTTTTCGTAATTGTAGTTGTCTCCTTCATCTTCATACAAAGTAAATTCACCATCAGCACCGGGATAAATACGAATCTCCAGATCGTCCCACTTTTTCTCTGATGCATATTGAACTTCAGGGCCCCATGGTAAAATAGAACCTGCTTTCACATACAATGGGATCAGATCAATTGGTGCTTCTCGGTTTATTTCCTGACCGCCAGCCAATTTCTCGCCTGTCCAAAAATCAAACCATTCAGTCCCGGCAGGCAGATAAATCCGGCGACTATCGGTTTTACTAAAATTACTGAAAACCTTATCATTATTTTTACCGGTATACATGGGTTTTATAACAGGTGCTACCAACAGAGACTGACCAAATACATATTCATCATTCAAATCAGCAACCTTTTTATCATCAGGGAAAAGCAAGGGCAGCGCATACATAAACGAACCTGAATTGCTGGTTACCTGCCAAGCTGTTGAATACAAATAAGGAAGCATTCGGTAACGCAGCTTAATCATCTTTTCAATGGCATCAAAAGCCCAATCTCCTCGTTTACCAAACTGATAAATTTCACGAGGAATATCTGTTCCATGCGAACGCATCATTGGAGTTAAGGCACCGAACTGAGCCCAACGAACATAAAGCTCCTGATATTCAGGATTTTTAGCACCACCGTCTTTATTGTATCTGCCGGCAAAGAAACCTCCAATGTCTGCATTCCAATATGGTACACCACTCAATGAGAAGTTTACGGCAGCCGGAATTTGTTTTCCCAGATTTTCCCAACTCGAACCGGTATCTCCCGACCATGAATTGGCGCCATTTCGTTGCTGTCCGGCAAATGATGAACGGGTTAAAATATACACCCGCTTTTCAGAGGTCGTTTCCCGTTGATGATCGTAAATTCCTTTGGTATGTTCCAGAGAAAAAGCATTAGACACCGATTGGTATGACCCAAGAAAAGTAGGTTCTACAAAATCGCTCTCTTTCACATTAATATGGTCAGGTTCTGTAGAATCAAGCCACCAGGCATCTGTTCCAATCGAGAATACACCCTTGTTCAAATAATCCCAATAAATATCGCGGGCTTCCGGGTTATAAACATCATAAGGTTTAACACCTCCATTGGGTGGCCAAGTATCAAAATTTATTAGCATGCCTTTCGACTCAAATTCTTTGTATTGCTTGGTTAACGGACCAAATCCCGGCCATGCAACCACCATCAGGTGACCGTTCATTCCGTGAACCTGATCAGCCATGACTTTCGGGTTAGGATATTCAATTGGTTTCCAAGTCATGGCATTCCACATACTGTCTTTGCCCCAGTATTGCCAATCCTGAATCATTCCGTCAATCGGAACCTGCAATTTTCTGTATTCTTTCAATACATTTACCAGCTCGTCCTGAGTTTTATAGCGTTCTTTGGATTGCCAATATCCAAATGTCCATAATGGCATCATGGGCGCCTGACCTGTTAAGTCTCGCATTTGTGCCACTGCCTTTGTTCCTATCCCTGAATACATGAAATAATAATCGGCACAATCACCAATTGCCTCAAACGAAGTTTCTTCATCATTATCTACAAAAGTGTTTACGGCATAATTATCCCAATAAAGAGCATAACCTTTTGAGGAATAGAAGTAAGGGATCGTAATATTCAGATTTGAATTCTTCATTTCGAGGGTTTGGCCTCTTTGCATCAGCTTGCCATTTTGAATCTGCCCAAGTCCGTAAAGTGCTTCATCATTTTCCAATGCAAAGGCTTGTTTTACCGTGAAACTGGCTTTGCCGGCATCATCAAACGGAGTAAATCTGGAACCAGCTTCTTTTTCTGTCAGCAATTCATTTCCGTTCAGGTCAGCAAATTCAATCTTACCACTTACAAGATCGAGGGTCAGCTGAAGTGCGCTGCTTTTTACAGTAATCAACTGATCTGTTTTATTTATTTCCAGTAGTTGTGCTTCCGGCGATTTAATTACCGAAAGAGATTTTTTTTCGAAATTGAAGCCTTGCTTCGATTTGATAATCCTAACAATTTCAGGTGAGAAAAACTGTACTTCAATCTCAGTTGAGTCAATTGCAGCTTTTATTCCAAATTGAGTTTTCTCATATCCGTCAGGAGCGCAAGAAGCCATCCATATGGACAAGCAAATAAAAGACAGGTAAATAATTTTTCGCATAATTTGTTTCTTTGAGTTACTATTGGTTTTTTGGTTGCAGCAGCTTGTTGGACAAACGAATTAAAAACAGATAGCGAGAAACTGTATTTAACAGATTCAGCTGAAAGTATTGCTTTAAGAGTGAATTTTTCTCGCAGAAATAACATTTCCATTACAAATATTTACCATACGACCTGTCCATTAGTTTTGATTTATTCACACTTTCAAAAAAAAGGTTTAAAATACTTTTTAATATACGAATTCCGAAAATAAATAAAAAATATAGGAAGTTGCCACACAGGGAGGTCAAATTATTGCTTATAATTTGGAGATGCGTATTATACACCATGCGACAACCAATACAGACCTTACCATTTAAATTTACAAATTGATTTTCTGAAATGTGTATTTTAGGAATTTGCAAGTTTTAAGCGAACCCATTTGTGAATTTCCCCTCATTAATCGATGTTTTTGTCGAAATGTTTTTTTATTCGACAATAAAAGTGTTATTCACAATTAAAATCTATACTTATTAATTTCGATTCATATCTATTTTAAAATTCCCGGAAATTTGATTTTAAAAAAATGAAATAGATTCCATTTGCAAATCTTGTCAGTGGTTTATTTTGTGGATCAATAAGAACCAAAAAGCGTAAGAATTAGTTCAAAAACAAAAGCCAAGATCTTAAAAAAGACCTTGGCTTAGCCTTATTAATTGATATTTTTAATACCCAGGATTATTCGGGAGTAAATTTTCATTAATATCAATGTCTCCTTGAGGTACTGGCCACAACCACCCCTTGCTTGCATTAAAGTTTATAGTAGTTATCTTAATCTGTTCGAACACCCATTTAGTTGGGTCTGCAGGGTCAGATAATTTCGATTTGTCATAACCATACACATCATGTACTAAGGATTCATCTTTCCAACGCAGCATATCTGCATACCGTGTTCCCTCCATGCAAAATTCGACTCTTCTTTCATGTCTTACTATTTCACGAAGTTGAGTTTGGTTAAGCCCGGTTCCTTCAACAGATTCAACAGCAGGCATTCCCACTCTTGCACGAACAGCATCAATCAGGTCATAAATTTCCTGATCCGTACTACCAGATTCGATTAGCGCTTCAGCACGCATCAGGCAGATGTCTGCATATCGCATCAAGATCGTATTCAGGGTACTGGTGTTGACGTCGGCAACTCCATACTCCGCATACTTACGTGGTTTGGCGCCACAAGGGTATTCAGCATAACTGGCAGGAATAAAAGTAGCATCGCCATATGTTGAACCCGGAAGAACTACAGTACTAGCAAGTCTTGGATCTCTGTTTGTATAAGGATCCTGATCGTTGTAACCGGATGTTGCATCTGTTATCGGCAACCCATTGGTCATGTAATATGAATTAATCATATCGGCTGTAATGTTCGACGTTTGCCAGGTACCCAGAACAAATGGCTCTGCCGGCCATGGTTGGGGTTGATTTGTTGTGTATTGAATATCAAAAATAACTTCACTATTATTCTCCTTGGCTTCTGTGAAAAGACCAGAGTAGTCTGAGAAAAAATCATAAACCTCAAGATCCATAACATCCTTAGCTGCTTGTGCAGCCTCATCCCATTGTTCATTATAAAGCAAGATTTTTGCTTTATAGGCCAATGCTGCACCTTTAGTCGCACGTCCTACCTCAGAATAAGATTTTGGTAATACAGCGATAGCATCAGTAAAATCAGAAAGAATTTGAGTAAGAACTTCACTTTTAGCATTTCGTGATACGTAGGCTTCATCAAGTGTCAGCACTTCGGTTATAAGTGGCACATCTCCAAAAAAAGTAATTAAATCAGAATAGGCATAAGCTCGTAAAAATTTTGCTTCCGCCACCATCTGAGTTCGCACTTCGTCGCTTACCGGAGCTGTATTGATGTCTTTCATAAATTGATTTGCCCTGGTAAGGATTTTATAATCTTGTTGCCATTTTGCATTCGGAGCCCAGCTGTTTGAATTGGTACTCCATGAGCCAATTTCATTTGAACCCTGCCATGCTGCCTGACAATAACCGTTATCCGACATAAATTCAAACTGATAAAAATGAGTCGGTGTGGCATTTGGCTGAATGGCATTGTAAATACCCATTAGTGCCATTTTAGCCTGGGTTTCGTTTTTATAGAATGTGGTAGGGGACAACCTATCAAGAGGCGTTTTATCAAGAAAATCGTCTGAACAACCAAACAAAACTGATAAAAGAAAAAATATAGTAATGATTTTATTTGTATTTTTCATCGTTAGGATCTTTTAAAAGTTAACATTTATACCCATAGTCATCACACGAACCTGAGGAAAAGCCTCAGCTCTGGTTTGATCAACTTTTTGCTCAGGATCAAAACCTTTAAAATTCGTGATGGTAAAAGCATTTTGGATACTTCCATAAATTCGTACGGAACCTAATCCAATTCGGGAAACAATTTCAGGACTAAGGGTATACCCCAATTCAATATTCTTCAAACGGAGGTAGGATGCATCTTCCACATAGAAAGACGAATGAACATTCGTACGATATTCGTCTAAAGTTACCCGTGGCATAGTGTTGGATGGATTTTCAGGTGTCCATCTGTCTTTCCACCATGAGCCTAGATTGGCAACACCACTAAATGGCGTAGCAATTTCATAATAAAAATAGCCATCAATGCCTTGTACACCTTGAAAGAATGCACTAAAATCAAATTGTTTCCATTCCAAATTTAGGTTCAACGAATAAGTAAGATCCGGGAACTGTTTCCCAATTACTGTTCTGTCGTTATTCTGATCTACAACGCCATCGCCGTTAAGGTCTCTAAACTTAATGTCTCCCGGCTGCGCAACATAGTTTGAAACAGAAACAACACCAGGCTTTAAAGTATACGTACTTCCATCATAGTCAAAATCAGAGACCTGATAAATTCCATCCATCTTGTAGCCATAAAATGAATTAATGGCGTCCCCCACTTTTTGAGCCTTGGGAGAAGTAAGTTTCTCCGGATCCATTTTTGTAATTTTATTTACAACGTGAGATGCGTTAAACGTAGTACGGAACTTAAGACCATTTGAAAACGTTTTCCGGTAGGTTAAAGAAGCTTCAATTCCCTTATTCTGAACTTCACCGGCATTTACGAAAGGTGCATTCAATTGCATAGTCCATGGAATTTGTCGATCTAAAAGTAAACCTTTTGTTTTTTTGTCAAAATAATCAACGGTCAGTTCCATGCCATTTCTCAATGTCATATCTATACCAAAATTCAATTGTTCTGATGTTTCCCATGATAAATCTTTATTGATCATATCTTCTAAAGCCACACCTGAATATAGGGCACCTCCAAGCGAATAATCTTTACCTGACTGCAAGATATCACTCCCGTTATAATAGTTTGGTATTTTCTCATTTCCAAGCTGTCCCCAAGAGGCACGTAGCTTCAAGAAATTAAGCCAATTAGCATCTTGCATAAAATCTTCTTTCGAAATAATCCAACCTCCTGAAAAAGATGGAAACGTTCCCCACTGATTTCCTGAAGCAAATCGCGAAGATCCATCTCTTCTAATGTTAGCTTCAAACAAGTACTTGTTATCAAATACATAATTTATACGCCCGAAGTAGGATCGCAAACCAAGGTCGTAACTCCCGGCATTATTTTTCTGAGTAGCAGCATCGCCAAGATTGAGTACTCGCTGGTCATTGTTAACAAAGTTTTTTCGATAGCCACTTTGCCAATCGTAAGTAAACTCTTCTTCAGAATAACCGGCTAACAATTTTAACTCATGTTTTCCAAATATTTTGTTGTATTTCAATAAAGAAGTCAACATTGTCTGAACATCTGTATTATTACGAACATCCAAATCTGATGATTCTGTTTTTGAACTTCCGTCCTTATTTGCTAATACTACATTCGCATTAAAACGGTTCCCGTTTGATGTAACAACATTATATCCATATGTAACCTGCGCACTTAAATCTTTAGCAATTTCATATTCAGCTTCAACCTGCCCACTAAAATTATAGCGTTTCGTTTCTGCTGTACTACCAGTTTTAATTTCGGCATAAGGATTTAATTCCCCGTTTACGCTCATATACTCTCCTTCTGCGTTTTTAAGGGGATATATTGGGGCGAGTGTGGCATACCATGTAGCATTCCAAACACTGGTAGGCTCACCTTTAACACCAAGGTTACCAGCCAATTTAGTAGACAGCCTTAATTTTTTATCTTTTAAGAAAAAAGCATCTATGTTCGAACGAAAATCGGTCTTTTTGTAACTGGTTGCTACCATAATACCATCTTGATTTAAATGCCCAAGCATAAACGCGTACTGCACATTCTCATTACCACCAGACATATTTACACGATGATTCTGTGTATTTGCCTGACCATAGTACACTTTAAAATAATCAATATCAGGATACATTGGGTCATTGTGTGCTGCATACTTTTGAATATCTTCATCGGTGTAATTTGGAACACTTCCTGAATTTGCCGATGCCTCGTTACGAAGTGTGGCATATTCTACCGAATTTAAAACACTTGGCAAACGGGTTGCTTTCTGTACGCCAAAATAGCCGTTATAGCTCACTTTCATCTTGCCGGCAGTTCCTTTTTTTGTGCTAATCAAAATAACTCCATTGGCAGCCCTGTTTCCATAAATGGAAGAAGATGCTGCATCTTTTAATACTGATATTGATTCAATGTCAGTTGCATTAACATCAGACATATTGCCAGGAAATCCATCAATCAGTACCAATGGTGAATTATCAGTCCATGTTCCAACACCTCTAATGGAAATAACCGCATCATCATCTCCTGGTTTTCCTGAACTTTGCAAAGCATATACTCCAGAAACAGTACCTTGTAAAGCCAAACTGGCATTAGTCAAAGGTCTGCTTTCCATATCCCCCATCTGAACACTTCCTACGGCTCCAGTCAAATTTGCTTTTTTCTGTGTGCCATAACCAACAGCTATCACTTCATTCAACCCGATTGTTTCTTCGGTTAATGTTACATTAACGTTTGCACTTCCATCAAAAGAAATTTCCTGCGATTTCATTCCAATAAATGAATACACAAGAATTGCGTCAGCTGGAACATTTAAAAGAACATAATTTCCGTCAATATCGCTTATTGTACCGTTTGTAGTACCTTTTACAAGTACAGTTGCTCCTGGTAGTGGAATACCGGAAGAGTCTTTGATTTTTCCAGAAACTGACTTTTGCTGCAAGTTGTTTTTTTCTTTTCCCTCACTGTTCACCAGCAGGATATGACGATCGAGAATCGAATAAGAAACATCAGTATCTTCAAATAGTTTATCCAATACCTGATCAATCTTGATTTCTTCGACCTTGATATCTACCTTACGGCTAACATCAATTAAATCATTGTTATACATAAAAAAGTACTCCGAGTTACTTTCTATTTGGTCGATAACTTCTTCCACACTTACATTCTTCATGTCTAATGTGATTTTAGCCAACTGAGCGTAAGATTTAATCGCGAACGTTTGCGATATAGAAACAAATAAGATAAAAATGGTTAAACGCATAATCTTAAGCATTTTTAACAAGCCATTGTCTTCCAACAGCCTGCAGGTTTTGTTTTTTTTCATAAATTTGTAATTAATGGATTTACTACTTCTTAAAGTTAAATTCTAATTAATCGACAGGGCAGGTAGTGCAAATACCTCCCTGTTTTTTTTATAACATTGTCATAGGCATTTTTTTTGTTTTATATTTTATTTTAACCACATTTCTATTTTCTTTTTTAGGAAAGTGCTGTCTGGTTGTTGTAGTCTTTTGTGAATTTTATACTGTATGGGAGCCACAGTTGATAACATTTTGCAAATATCTTCGAGATTTTCGTCCTGAAAAGTTGCCCTGAATATTGAAGCCTTTAATGAATCGCCATGCAGAATTATTTCGGCATTATATCTTCGTTCCAGTCTTTTTGCTATTTCTGCCATAGTAGCATTCTTAAATACCAGCAATCCTTCCTTCCAACTTGTGTAGCTTTTTGCGTCAATGTTTGATTTAACAAGTTCCTTTGTTGATTTATCATACACCAATTGTTGATTAGGCTCAAGTTCCCCTTTCACACTTTCATCTTTGCCAAGCACAATTACTTTTCCTCTTTCCAGGATAACCCCGGTAGTTATATCATCATCATATGCATTCACATTAAACTGAGTACCAACCACCTCAACATTAAAATAGGGTGTCAGTACCCTAAATCCATCCGAATTGATATGCACAACATCAAACCAGGCTTCACCGGACATCTCAACTTTCCGATTCTGTGCAAAATTGACTGGATATTTAATGGAGGATCCGCTATTCAGCCATCCTTGAGTTCCATCCGGCAACTGAAATTTCACTCGTGATCCAATTGGAGAATGAATTTCAGCCCAGGATTCAATCTTTCCATGAGAATTAATTGAAACGTACGATAAAACACAAATGGTAATTAAAGCAGGAATCAATAAAACAACGGCAATTTTTGAGAATACATTGTAAAACGACTGAAAGACACTTTCTTTTATTTTGCCCGTACTGTTTATATGATCATGCAAGCGGTTCAAAATTCCATCCAAACGTTCCTTGTTATCCTCAGTCGGTTTCGTTTCATTCCACTCCTCTTCCATATGTTTCTTCAACTCTTCATGACACTCTTCATTTTTGAAATAAGAGGATATGGACAAATAGTCATTGAATGAATATTTACCCGATAAAAAGCGATTTAATTTTTCCCTATTTGTTTGCATGATATCTATAATGTCCATTTAAGCGAAAAATCCACTATCCGAAAAGGTGAAAAAATGACAAAAAAAATAAATAAAATACATATATACCTAAATGCCAGTGAATTAAATTCTCATTAAATCGAAACAAAAAAAGCAAAAAAGAGTACTCCTGCCAATTTTCTTTTAGAAAGTTCTTTTAGAATTTGCTTCTGAGCAGAAGCAAGCTGATTTTCTACGGTATTAGGAGAGATTTCAAGTTCTTCGGCAATTTGTTTAATTGAAAGCCCGTAATACTTCCTTTTGATAAAAATTTCTTTTCTCCTTTCTGGTAAAGCATCAATAACCAGCTCCACCTTTTCAAGAAAAAATTTATAATCTATGGTCTTGTCCAGATTATTTTCCTCTTTAAGCAAAGAATAAATCAAATCATCTTTAAAAGCATTATCCTTAGATTTTTTAATAAAATATTTCTTAATAATATTATAGGCTATTGTGAAAATATAAGCATTGAAAGAATGTTCAGGTTTTAAACCATCTCTTTTATCCCAAACATAAAGAAATACTTCCTGCACAACTTCCTCTGCTTCTTCTTTCGACTTTAAATACTTAACAGCAAAATTAAATAAAAGTGAAGAATACTTTTTAAACAAATCATCAAATGCATTTGCATCCCCACGCTTCATTTTTTTTACAGAAAAATAATCTATATGCTGAATTGATGAACTCATTATTTGCTGTTTTTTTTCAAAATATCGTTTTAAAGATAAAATAAAAACATACAACTCAAGGAATAGCCAAGCAAAAAAGAATCAATTCTGTGTTTTTAAAAGTATTTTAGTAACTTAATAAATAATACTATTCATTTAACTACTTTCAGACTTATGAAACACTTCCAATAATGATGAAATTGTATTTTTTATCCTTTCTGACTATTTCAATTTGCTGAAAGTAAAACCCTTGCATAGACACAGACTTAAGATATGATTATTTAATAATTATGAAAGAAGAACATTTTCAAGAGAGTTTAAACTGAATTATTTTCTATAAGTTCACAAGGAATAAGTACATTAGAAGAGGTCTTTAAAAATCCGATCATTGAATCAAAGATCTTTCCTGAAGCTTTCCTTCAGTCAATAAATAATCGGTAAATTGCCTTGCTGTTTTAGGAATAAAAGCACGTCTTCTAAAAAAAACATGTAAGGTCTTGTGATTATATTCCTTTTCAGTTTCATCAATAAATGGATTCAACTCCTCTTTTGTCTTTAACAAGCAAAGGACAACATAGAAAAGTTCATTCTATTATACGATCTTATTTTGATTTGTGGTGATTGATATCTCATTGAAATATCACTTGTGTTGGATCGTAAATCGGAAGGCAAAAAACCATAATTTTCAGTTTTTCAGGCTATTGAATATCATTTAGGCTCTGATTTTCAAAAAAAATGATTGAACTTTTGATTGAACCTAATGCCTGTACGTTTAGAAACGTCTTATAAACAGAGGGTTACCCCTCTGCTTTTTTCATATGTGCCCAGAACAAGACTCGAACTTGCACGACCATGCGGCCACCAGCCCCTCAAGCTGACGCGTCTACCAATTCCGCCACCTGGGCAAGGGCTAGCAAAATTAACAAAAAAGATACAAATGCAAAACCAAATCACACATTCATGAAATTTCTTCAAAAAATTGATCACCCTTTGTTTAATGTCCTTTGGAGATGAAATTCATTTTCTATCTTTGCCGGATATTATTACAGAACACATGGCAGAAAACAAAAAAGATTACTCCTACCTGGATAAATTGGCAGTTCAACCTGAAAAATGGAATGAATTAGACAAAAATGAATTTCAAGTGATGACATTCAGAACCTGTTTTCTTTATGGTGAAAGTCAAAACAAGAAGATGATCCCGGTTCTGTTCCAGATGTACGATCATCTTCAATTAAACACCAGCAGCGCAGAAAGAATTAAAATGCTAACTGCTTTTAGTGCTGCCATCCGAAAAAATAAACCAAAAGCGATCATGGGTTTGTTTCCTTTTATTCAAGTTGAAGAAGAAGGAGATGTTATAAGAACAGCAAGTCAATTTTTCGTGAATCTATCTGTTATATCCAATAAAGAATATAGCTCTGGAGCTAAAATTTTAATTGAACTTGTAAAAGATGCACCACAAGATCGTAAGTCTGCTTACATACTTCTTGGCCTTTTGGATATCAACAATGAAAAAATTGACAAATTGGTTTCTCTACTAAAACCAATAATTGGCAACGAGGCAAAAAGCATTTTACACAACAATGGCATTAGCTTATAAAGGTGTTTAATAATATCTTTCGCAACTGTACAATCTAAATATGTTTATTTTTGCATCTTTTAACAATTTAATTACATCGCACAAGACATATTTTTCATAGATTTGATTTATTAAAAATAAATACTGAAATTAAAGTATCTATACTTATAGTAAATAATGACATTTATGAAGAAAATTATAAAAACATCACTGCTGCTTATTTGCTTAACCTTTTTCTATGGTGCATCAGCAATGGCGCAAAACAATTTAGAAGAAGCCTTACAAAAAGCAAAAACAGAAAACAAAACCATATTCCTTAACTTCTCTGGCTCGGATTGGTGCAGATCATGCATTCTGCTTAAAAAGACAATTTTAAATACAGATAAATTCAAAAAATTTGCAGAAGAAAAATTAGTCATTCTAGACGTAGACTTCCCTCGCTTGAAAAAGAATAAATTATCGAAAAAGCAAACTATTATTAATGAATCTTTAGCTGCCAACTACAATTCAAATGGACAATTTCCAACCATCATTCTAATGAATTCGGATGCAAAAGTTATCGGGAAAACAGGATACAAAAAAATTTCTCCTGAAGCCTACATTAAACACATCCAATCTCTTATCGCACAATAAAGCATGAAACAATTTGGCATCTTATTACTTCTAATGACGGGAGCCTTGTTTTCAGCTTCATCTCAAAATAATAAATCGTATACCGAAGTATTGTTACTAATGGGATCTCGTTTTGAAATGACAGCTGTAACAAGTGATGAAAATCAAGCCAGACTGGCCATAAAAACAGGTATTGATGAAATTAAACGAATTGAGCTCCTAATCTCATCATGGGATGCAAATTCACAAACCAGTAAAATAATTGCCAATGCTGGAATCAAACCCGTTGTGGTCGATCAGGAACTTTTCAATTTGATTCGTCGATCGATTAAAATTTCTAATCTTACCCACGGTGCTTTTGATATTAGTTACGCCTCAATGGATAAAATATGGAAATTTGACGGCAGTATGAAAAGCATGCCCGACTCAGTATCTGTTACTGCTTCAGTCTCAAAAATAAATTACAAAAACATTATTCTTGATGAAGAAAAACACAGCGTATTCCTAAAAAAAGCCGGAATGAAAATAGGCTTTGGAGCCATAGGTAAAGGATATGCTGCAAATAAGGCTCTTGAATTGATGGCGAAAATGAATTTAGACGGAGCACTTGTAAATGCATCAGGAGATTTAATTAGCTGGGGAAAAGATGAAGGTGGTAAAGATTGGAAAATTGGTATCACAAACCCCAAGAACAAAAACCAGATTTACTCCTGGCTAACAATTGGAGAAACAGCCGTTGTAACATCAGGAAACTATGAGAAGTTTGTTGAATTCAATGGCGTAAAATACAGTCATATTATCGATCCAAGAACAGGTTATCCTGTGAAGGGCTTAAGCAGTGTTACAGTTATTTGTCCCAATGCAGAACTGGCTGATGCTCTGGCAACCTCTGTTTTTGTTTTAGGAAAAGACAATGGACTTGAATTAATTAATCGGTTAAATGGTATTGAGTGCATTTTAGTCACTGATGATCAAAAACTGATTACTTCAAACAATCTAAAACTGGAATATCAGAACAACAAAAAAAAAAATAATTATCAAATACAAATTGGAGAAACCAATGAAAAACAAAAGGAAAATTAACTTAGTCATCATGGGTTTATTTGCGATGATTGCAATGAACAGCTGTGTTTCAGTAGCAGCTTATCAAAAAACCTATTTAAATGATGAAGAAATGGCACTTCAGGCCAAAAAACTTGAAGTTTACGAATCAAACTTCCAGGCTTACCGAGAAGGTGCAGCAGGTGCCAATGGAGGAAAATCAGGAGGAGGATGCGGATGCAACTAAAAACTATTTTATCCCTAACATTGCTATTATCAGTAGTATTTGCAGTAAATGCCCAAACAGATAAAAACAGCATCGACGACAAACAAGAAAACAGTCGTAAAAAAGTAAAATCATCGGAAGATTACAAAGAGACCGAAGTGGATTTCCTGCTTAACTACTACGAGCAGGATGGCGATCATTCTCCTGTTACCGGCGGACAAGGAACCGAAGAATTAACTAATGTAGCCCCAAGCTTTGTGGTTCACATTCCTGTTGATTCCTTATCGAGCCTGAATTTAAATTTTGGTATTGATATCTATTCCTCAGCTTCGACTGACAATATCGATTACTTCGACACTCACAAAACATCTGCTTCGAGTATGGATGCAAGAGCTCATATTAATGCATCTTATTCTCACACTTTAGCTAATTCGGGCAATGCTTACAGCGTTCTAGCCGGATTCTCGCAGGAGTTTGATGTTAGCTCATATCATGCAGGTGGTTCATACACCATCAATTCTAAAGATCAGAACAGATCTCTTACCATTGATGGATTGTATATGAGCGATAAATGGAAATTACTTTATCCTACAGAATTAAGAGGTACTAGCAGTGCAAATCTTAAAGATGACGTGCGTGCAACCTTAAAATTTGGCTTATCATACTCTCAAGTAATCAATAAACGTTCACAGGCCTTATTTTCAATGGAAGTAGTTTCACAAAGCGGACTGTTATCCACTCCATTTCACCGGGTATTTTTTGATGATGCTTCTGCTTTTGCAGATAACAAAAATGAGTTGGCAACAAGGAGTCATATAGAACATCTTGATGACAGTCGAACCAAAATCCCTATCTCGATAAGATGGAACTACTATTTAAGCGATTTTATCCGATTAAAAACCTTCTATCGATACTATTCTGATTCATGGGGAATTTCAGCTCATACAGCAAGCATAGAACTTCCAATGACGGTAAGTCCATCGTTTATCGTTTCGCCGTTTTTTAGATATCACAATCAAACTGCTGCTGATGATTTCTATAAGTTCGGACAAGCCAGCGCATCAAACACTCCTGAATTTTATACTTCGGATTACGATTTATCGGATTTTAACAGCTATAAAGTTGGTGTTGGCTTTCAATATTCACCGGTTATGGGAATTTGCAATTTTAAATCTCCTCTGCGGAAAAATAAAACTGGTCAATTAAAAAGAATTGGATTGCGAACTGCCTACTATGACCGAAGTGATGGTTTAAATGCTTGGTTAGTTAGCTTAGATTTTGGATTCACATTCTAACAACTGATATATTATACCAATTTAATAGTGAATGGATTGCTTCTATAGTAGTCCTTTTTTTTTGATTCAAAAATACCATCCAAATTATAAAGCATAAAAAAACTGTTCCATATTGATGAAACAGTTTTAACTGAGCGAGAAACGAGACTCGAACTCGCGACCCCAACCTTGGCAAGGTTGTGCTCTACCAACTGAGCTATTCTCGCATTTTCCTTTTAACAAAACACCAATTACTGAACAAAAGGATAAACTTCAATAATCATTGAGCGAGAAACGAGACTCGAACTCGCGACCCCAACCTTGGCAAGGTTGTGCTCTACCAACTGAGCTATTCTCGCATATTAATAAGAACCGTTGTTCCTACTATTAGCGTTGCAAATATAGATATTCCAATGCTTTTGACAAGAGATTTTTAAAAAAAAATATCAAAAAAAGAATACTGACACAGCTAAAAAACTGACTATTTGAGCAAAAGGAAAGAGGAAATCACCAAAAACAATTTCCTCTTTCCAATTCATTTGTCATTTTACTGACTATAAATTATCTTTTAAAAACTTATTGAATCGATTATACAAATGCAATCTTGTTTTGCCACCATATATACTATGATTCCTATTGGTATAAACCTGCATTTCAAATTGCTTATCTGCCTGCACCAAACGCTCTGTCAACTCATAAGTATTCTGAATGTGAACATTATCATCAGCCGTTCCATGGCAAAGCAAAAGCGATCCTTTCAATTTATCAACATGATTAATAGGTGAATTATCATCATATCCATTGGCATTTTCCTGAGGGGTTCTCATAAACCTCTCGGTATAAACAGAATCGTAATACCGCCAGTTCGTTACCGGTGCAACAGCAATTGCAGCAGCAAATACATCACTTCCCTTCTCCAAACAAAGTGTAGACATGAAACCTCCGTAACTCCATCCCCAAATAGCAATTCTATTCTCATCTGTAAAACTTTCATTGGCTAAGCTGCGGGCTGCGGAAATCTGATCGTCTGATTCCAACCTTCCCAATTGCATGTAGGTGCATTTTCTAAACATTTGTCCCCGGGCACCTGTACCTCTAGGATCCACACAAACAACAACATATCCTTCCTGAGCTAAATATTGGTACCAATCAAAACTCCATGAATTAAGAACACTTTGCGAGTTTGGCCCGCTGTATTGTGTCATTAAAACAGGATATTTTTTTGATGGATCAAAATCAAATGGCTTAATCATCCAAGCATTCAGCATCGTCATTCCATCGGCAGCAGGAAGCATTGTGAATTCTTTTGGCGAATACTGATACTCCTTTAATTTGGCAACCAACTCCTCATTGTTTTCCAAGACCCGAATCATTTTACCTTTGCTATTAAACAGACTAACAGTTTCGGGTTGAGTTATACTGGAAAAATAATTGATATAATATTTATAACCGTTGCTAAAAACAGTATTATTAGTTCCTTTATCAGGAGTGAGCATTTTTTTTGCCGTGCCATTTAATTTCACCGAATAAACATTTCTATCCATTGGCGATACTTCGGCTGATTGATAGTAGCAAACCTGATTTTTTTCATCAAATCCTATAAAATCAGTTACATCCCAATCCCCATTTGTTATTTGCTGTACTGATTTACCTGTCACCATGTCAAACAAATACAAATGATTGAATCCATCCTTTTCGTCCAAATAAATAAAATGCCTGCCATCATTTAAATAGGTTAAGAAATCAAAATTTCCTTCCTCGATGTAATACTTATTCTCTTGTGTATACATTATATTCGAACTACCGGTTCTAGCATTAGCAAGCAACAGTTCCAGTTTATTCTGATGACGATTCAATCGATAAATACTTAGCATTTTAGGATCCTGAGTCCATTTAATGCGGGGAATGTACTGATCCTTCTCCTCACCCACATCCATTCTTTTCGTAATTCGGTCTTCAATATTATAAACAAACACCTCAACCGTTGAATTCTTCTCTCCTGCTTTTGGGTATTTATAAGTATAATTTTCGGGATACAAAGCATTCTCTTTTATCTGTGGATATAAACCTTCAAATTTATTCATATTGAACATCTTCACATCGCCTTCATTAAATTTCATATAAGCAAGAAACTCACTATTGGGAGACCATTCAAAAGCCCTGTTAAATTCAAACTCTTCCTCATAAACCCAGTCAGGTGTTCCGTTTTGTATCTTATTCCATTCCCCATCCTTTGTGATTCTAATTTCAGAACCAAACAAAACATTATGAATATACAGATTATTATCACGAACAAAAGCAATCCGATTGCCATTCGGCGAAAAAGTAGCCAAACGCTGCTTTCCATTCTTCGACAAAGGAACCAACTCTCTGTTTTTAAAAGAGAACACAAAATAATCAGCAGTAAAAGAACGTCGGTATATGCGCTCCGGATTTGTCATTAACAGAATACGGCTTTCATCAGCACTAAACTCATATTCATTAATGCTCTTTATTTCCACATCTTTTATTTGATTCAAATTCAACAAAGTATCTACAACCTTGCCTGTAGCATAACTGTATTTCACAATTTTAGTACCACCTTCTTCTAATGTTGTGTAATGAATACCATCTTTCATCGATAGTAATCCTTGAACAGATTTCTGACTAAAAGTGCCGTTAAGCATCAAATCCTCCATGCTTATCTTCTGATTTTCAGTCTGTGAAAAAGACAAAAAACCAAAACACATAAGGATGCAGAAAGTTAATATCTGTCGACTTATCTTCATAATTTTAAATTTTAGTATCGGTTGTTTATTAATCTCTCAAAGATTCCACTTTTTTACAGAAAAGAAAAATTACTACTTGATAATTATTTGTTACCACGCATCATTTGTTTAATTTTACTCATTGTCATTCTTCCTTATCGGGTAAAAAGACTACTCCGCTTCCAACTGTTAAGAATAAAACCGTAAAAATTTTCAGACATTATTCTTACAATACCCAAATATTGGCAAGCAAATTCATCTGAAAATTAAGTAGAAAGTTATATCTTTGTGGATTGAATAAAAAAAAACAAATTTTTAAAATTATATAATGATTAAAATTACATTTCCGGATAATTCTGTAAAAGAGTTTGAAGCAGGGATTTCTGGCCTTGGTATTGCCAGAAGTCTAAGTAACAGCCTTGCCAAAGAAGTTTTATCTATAACTGTAAATGATGAAATTTGGGATATCTCTCGTCCAATAAACGAAGACTCAAACATTAAATTACATACTTGGGATGATGCTGAAGGTAAGTATGCGTTTTGGCATAGCTCAGCTCACCTTATGGCAGAAGCATTGGAAGCATTATATCCCGGAGTGAAATTTGGTATTGGTCCGGCTATTGAAATGGGCTTTTATTACGATGTTGACTTAGGAAACGGAATGGTTCTTTCCGATAAAGATCTTCCTAAGATTGAACAAAAAATGCTCGAACTTGCTCGAAACAAGAGTGAATACAAGCGTACAGATGTTACCAAGGAAGAAGCTATTTCGTTTTTTAAAGAAAAAAACGAAGAATACAAACTGGAGTTAATCAATGATCTGGAAGACGGCACCATCAGTTTCTATAAACAAGGAAATTTTACTGACTTGTGCAGAGGACCACACTTGCCTAACACCAGCTATATTAAGGCCATCAAATTAAACTCTATTGCGGGAGCTTACTGGAGAGGTGATGAAAAACGCCCGCAGCTTACACGTGTTTACGGAATTACTTTCCCTAAAAAGAAATACCTTGATGAATACGTGATAATGATGGAAGAAGCCAAAAAACGCGACCACAGAAAACTTGGGAAAGAAATGGAACTATTCACTTTCTCTCAAAATGTGGGTCAGGGAATGCCATTGTGGTTACCAAAAGGTGCACAGTTAAGAGAAAGTTTAGAAACTTTCTTGAAACGCGTACAGAAAAAATTTGGATACGAGCAGGTTATTACTCCTCATATTGGAAACATAAACTTGTATAAAACGTCAGGTCATTACGAAAAATACGGTGAAGATTCATTTCAGGCAATTCAAACTCCTCAAGAAGGAGAAGAATATCTGCTAAAACCAATGAACTGCCCGCATCATTGCGAAATTTACAAATTCAAACCTCGTTCATATAAAGATCTGCCTGTTAGATATGCCGAATTTGGTACTGTATATCGCTACGAACAAAGTGGAGAATTGCACGGCTTAACCCGTGTTAGAAGTTTCACACAAGATGATGCTCACTTGTTCTGTACACCAGATCAATTGAAAGATGAATTCAAGAAAGTTATCGATATCATTTTCATTATCTTTAAAGCACTAAACTTTACAGACTACACTGCTCAAATATCTTTACGCGATAAAGTAAACCGGGAAAAGTATATTGGCAACGACGAAAATTGGGATAAAGCAGAACAAGCCATTATCGAAGCGGCTGAAGAAAAAGGCTTAAATACCGTTGTTGAATATGGAGAAGCGGCTTTTTATGGTCCGAAACTCGATTTCATGATTAAAGATGCAATTGGCCGTAAATGGCAGCTGGGAACCATACAAGTTGATTACAACTTACCGGAACGATTCGAGTTAGAATACGTTGGCAGTGATAATCAGAAACATCGACCTATCATGATCCACAGGGCTCCATTTGGTTCTATGGAAAGATTTGTTGCCGTTTTACTGGAGCATACTGGTGGTAAATTTCCTTTATGGTTAACACCTGAACAGGTTGTTATTATGCCAATTAGCGAAAAATATAACGATTATGCCCAAAAAGTTTTAAATTCGTTAAATAATTCCGATATTCGCGCCGTATTAGATGATCGCAATGAGAAAATCGGTCGAAAAATCCGTGACAGCGAATTGAAAAAGACCCCATACCTTATAATTGTAGGCGAAAAGGAAGCTACCGAGGGTACTGTTTCTGTTCGCAGACAAGGAGAAGGTGATTTGGGTTCTCAGAGCATTCAGGAATTTACAGATTTTATAAATAAAGAAGTAGAAGATCAAATGTCTTCTATTGAAAAATACTAACTTAATTAGGAGGACCTAGACATAGCTGGATTTCAACATAAAAACAACAGGGGGCCAAGAAAACCTCAGGAAGCTCTACACAAAATTAATAAATTAATTAGGGCACGTAGCGTTCGCGTTGTTGGAGAGAACGTAGAACCAGGAGTTTATTCTATTGCTGAAGCATTAAAATTTGCTGAGGAACAGGAATTGGACTTAATTGAAATTTCACCAAATGCCGATCCACCAGTCTGTAAGATTTCTGATTACCAAAAGTATCTTTATCAGCAGAAAAAGAAACAAAAGGAATTAAAGGCTAAAGCGGTTAAAGTTGTAGTGAAAGAAATTCGTTTCGGACCAAATACCGACGAACATGATTACAATTTTAAATTAAAGCATGCCGAAAAATTCTTAACTGAAGGTTCGAAGGTAAAGGCTTATGTTTTCTTTAAAGGTCGATCAATCCTTTTTAAAGACAAAGGTGAGATTCTTTTATTAAAATTTGCTCAGGATCTTGAAGAGCTTGGTAAAGTTGAACAACTGCCAAGATTAGAAGGAAAACGTATGACCATGTTTTTAACACCAAAGAAAAAGTAAAGTAATTTATATATAATCAATAATTAGTTGTACAATGCCTAAGATGAAAACAAATAGCAGCGCAAAGAAAAGATTTACTTTGACTGCATCTGGAAAAATCAAAAGAAAGCACGCTTTTAAAAGTCATATTTTGACTAAAAAAAGCACTAAAAGAAAGAGAAATCTTACTTACTTTGGTTCTGTAAATAAAGCAGACCAGAAAAACGTTAAGTTAATGCTTAATATGTTGTAAAAATCAGTATTTGATTTTTAAAGTTTATTAACCGGGTGATTTAGCAAAAAAGAGTCCTTAAATGGAACGCTAACATTCTAAAAACAGAAACAATGCCTAGATCAGTAAATTCTGTAGCTTCAAGAGCTAGAAGAAAAAAGATTTTAAAAGAAACCAGAGGTAACTTTGGTGCAAGAGCTAACGTTTGGACGGTAGCAAAAAACACATGGGAAAAAGGTTTGCAGTATGCATACCGTGATAGAAAAAAGAAGAAATCAAACTTCAGAGCATTGTGGATTCAGCGTATCAATGCTGCTGCCAGACTAGAAGGTTTGTCATATTCACAATTGATTGGTTTGATGCATAAAGCTAACATCGAAATTAACCGTAAGGTTCTAGCTGATTTGGCAATGAATCATCCTGAAGCATTTAAAGCTGTTGTTGGAAAAGCTCAGACAGCTAAATAACATTATAAATTATTTACTTTAGAACGGGATTGTTTTGTACAATCCCGTTTTTTTTTGTTTATCTCCTAAATCCAAATGCTTAATGGGGTCTTAATACTGATTATCGAAAAAGCATTTTCAAATAAGACAATAATCGACTCTTAGCAGTTTATTATGCCTTGGATTTATTATTTTTGAAATCATTAAACAGGAGTAAAACCATTAGCCATACAAGCTCCTAAAAAAAACACACATGAGAATAGCACTTATTGGGTACGGAAAAATGGGCAAGGAAATTGAACAAATTGCTCTAACCCGGGGCCATCAAATAGGATTAATAATTGATCAGGAAAATCAAGCCGATTTGCATACTGAGAACCTTAAAAATATTGATGTTGCAATTGAATTTACAAATCCTGATTCAGCCTTTAGCAACTATCAGATTTGCTTTGAAGCCAATGTTCCCGTTGTATCTGGCACAACAGGATGGCTGGATAAAATAGATTTAATTAAAGAAAAATGTCAGCTAGGCAGTGGCTTTTTCTATGCCTCAAATTTTAGCTTAGGAGTAAATCTGTTCTTCGAACTCAATAAAAAACTAGCGTCACTTATGGCGCCTTTCAGCGAATACAATGCCGACATGGAAGAAATTCATCATATTCACAAGTTAGATTCGCCAAGCGGAACGGCAATTACTTTAGCTGAAGGAATTATTGAGAATCATCCAAAAAAAACAAAATGGATTGAAGCCACAAGTATGAAGGAAGACGAACTTAGTATATTTGCTAAGCGACATGGTTCTGTTCCGGGCACGCACTCAATTACCTGGCATTCAGAAGTTGATGAGATCAGTATTCAACATTTGGCTTATAGTAGAAAGGGCTTTGCTCTTGGTGCTGTTTTAGCCGCAGAATTCATGCCTGAAAAGAAAGGATTTTTTGGTATGAAAGATCTTTTAAAACTATAGTTCAGCATAACATCTGAAATAAAAAAAAATATAAGTAATCATTAAAAAAAAAATGAATGAGCAGTATACTAAGAAACAAATGGTTTAAATTTTCAATCGCTCTGATCGTCTGCCTGTTGATGATTATTTGGATAGGTAATTACTGGCTAATATTAGGCCTTCCCATCCTTTTTGATGTATATATTAGTAAAAAAGTGCATTGGGCTTTCTGGAAAAAAAGAGGTGTGAAAAAACAAAGTGCAATGGTAGAATGGGTTGACGCTATTATTTTTGCAATTGTAGCTGCGACCATTATTAGAATGTTCTTTATTGAAGCATATACAATCCCTACTTCATCAATGGAGAAATCCTTACTGGTAGGAGATTATCTTTTTGTGAGCAAAGTAGCATATGGACCAAAAATTCCAAACACGCCGCTATCCTTCCCTTTTGCACATCATACAATGCCTTTAACCAAATCAACTAAATCGTATCTGGAATGGATTCAATGGCCTTACAAACGCCTTGCCGGTATCAACGAAGTGAAAAGAAACGACGTTGTTGTATTCAACTTCCCTGCCGGTGATACTATTATCGTCGGAAGAGAAAATCCAGACTACTATACAAATTTAAGAGGTTTAGGTGATCAATTTATGTCTGATGACATGAAAAAAGGACGGACTCTTCAGTCAGAGAAAAAATATATTGATATGGCACGAAAGTATCTGGCTCAAAACACAGAAATAGCCACTCGTCCGGTAGACAAACAAGAGAACTACATCAAACGATGTGTAGGACTTCCAGGAGATACGCTATTATGCATAGACGGTGAATTGCATGTTAATGGTAAACCTCAGGATAAAATTGAGGATATGCAATACAACTACGTGGTTCGCACAAATGGAACTCCTATTAATCCAAGAAAACTGGAAGAACTAAACATTGCTAAAGCAGACATCGACCATCGAGGATCTGATTACAATCTTCCTCTTTCCCTTGGTAAAGTTGAAGAATTGAAAAAACTGAGCAATGTTGTTTCAATTATTAGAAGAAATTCAACTCTAGGTATTTCTGAAGATGTTTTTCCTTTCAGTGACCATTACACATGGAACAGAGACAATTTTGGACCATTAGTAATTCCTAAAAAAGGACAAACAGTTTCCCTTAATTTAGAGACTCTTCCTTTGTACGAAAGAGCAATTAATGCTTATGAGGGGAACGATTTAAAAGTTCAGGATTCTACGATTTATATCAATGGAAAAATTGCAACGGAATTTACATTTAAAATGGATTACTATTGGATGATGGGTGACAACAGACACATGTCAGCCGATTCCAGATACTGGGGATATGTTCCTGAAGATCATATCGTAGGAAAAGCTTCATTTATATGGCTTTCATTGGATAAAGACAAAACTGCTTTCAGTAAAATCAGATGGAACAGGGTTTTTAAATGGATTCACTAATCAACTAAGACAAAAATTATATGAAAGACACACATTGCGGTGTCTTTTTCTTTTCCTTATTTTTGTAGTTCTTATCAACAGTTTCAGAATAATCTATGAAAAACTCCAAAGTCTTACTGACAACATCTTTTTTTGCCCCCATTCAATATTACTGTAAATTAATTCAATACCCAGAAATCGTGATTGAACAATGGGAACATTATTCAAAACAGTCGTACAGAAACCGATGTAATATTTATGGAGCAAATGGTATTTTACCTCTATCCGTTCCAGTTGTAAAGGCAACAAATAAAAAGGTACTTACCAAGGATGTTAAGATATCATATGATACCAATTGGCAAAAATTGCACTGGAAAGGCATTGAGTCAGCCTACAAATCTTCTCCTTTTTACGAGTATTATATTGATGATTTAGAGTGCTTCTTCATTCAAAAATGGGATTATTTACTTGAATACAACAATGAAATCCAGAAAGAAATATTCGGTATTCTTGAGATCGAACCAAATATTCAGTTCACTGAGGACTTTGTTGATTTTGGCACATCTGAATATGATGATTTCCGGGAAAAGATACACCCGAAGTCTTCAAAATTAGAAACAAACAATACATTTACAGCAAAAAAATACACCCAAGTGTTTGGAGAAAAATATGGTTTTATTGAGAATCTGAGTATTTTAGATTTAATTTTCAATTTGGGACCAGACAGTCTAAGCTATCTGGAATCAATAAATTCAAATTTGTGATCGCTTCAGAATATCAGACAGAATAAGATCATGATCAAAAGCAAGAGCTGGCAATTTTTCGACAGATTGCCATTTTGCTTGCCTGGCATCATCTTCTCCTCTAACAGCCGGCAATTCATCTGACTCCATTGTTACAGTATAAACGATGGACACAGTTCTTCCCCTCGGATCACGGTCAACAGAACCATATGTTCTAAATTGTTCTAATCCGACACCAACAAAACCTGTCTCCTCTTTAAGTTCCCGATAAGCTGCCTCTTCTATATCTTCATCCATATCAACAAAACCACCAGGAAATGCCCACATATCCTGAAATGGAGGATCAGCTCTCTGAATTAGCAATATATAAAGCGAATTATTAGATTTGCAAAAAACAGCACAGTCTACAGTTAGTGCCGGCCGTGGATATTGATAAGTGTACATGATAGAATTCCGGAAATTGTTACTGAATAGAATTTACTGGTTAATAATTCTTTTAATCACTCTTAACTTATGAGTGTAACGCTTTTTATCGACATTAAATATTCCCTGATGATCTACATTATCAATGCGAACATTGCCAGAAGCATGAATAATTTTATGCCGGTCCCAAATAATACCAACATGAGTAATTTTTCCATCTTCATTATCAAAAAAAGCCAAATCACCAGGCAGGGCCTCTTCTACAAAAGTTAGAGTATCTCCAATTAAAACCTGCTGACTTGCATCCCTTGGCAAAACAATACCATTAAGCTTGTAAACAATTTGAGTTAATCCGGAACAATCTATTCCGTAAGGAGTTCTTCCTCCCCATAAATATGGGGAATTAAAATATTTTAAAGCACTTTCGATTATTGAATCACGCAAGTGCTCGGCAGAAGTATTTTCAGAAACTTTGCCCTGATAAAAATAATCCTTATCAGCAATTCGAAATGACTTCTTCTCCAAATCACAAAATGGGAATGAACTTCCAGGAACAATCAATTTATTAGAGTAATCCTGCTCCTGAAAAACCAAATTAAACGTATCATTAGCAACAACCTGAAGCTCCTTACTTAGTGTTTTAAATAGTTCTTCATCAATCGGAGTAATCATTTTGGTATCAACCCAACCTACGTAATTGTCAAACGCCAATCGAATTTTTGACCAGTTTTCGATATCTTCAAGAATCTCAAAATGCTCCCCAAATAATAATTGAGTTACCATTTCACTTCTTTCAGCCGGCTCTTTTCGGACAGGTATAATACTTAGATCGGAAATTCCGTAATTCATTTATTGTGTTATTTTAGCATACAAATCAAATATAAAGAATAAAATTATGTTTTTACATTTGGTTTCACAAAATTGCCAATAAAATAAGTCATCCAAAAGAAACAACGAATAGTTTTTAAGCACAAAATATTGCATTATTTTTATAATCAGAATTTCAAAATAAAACAGCATACAAATCGCAAACAGAAATGAATAAATACTTCAGGTGGATTCGACAGAATTTAAACAATATATACAGGTTTTTGATCACTTCGATAACCATTATTCTCATCACCCTATTGTTTCCTAATATTGGCAACTTCAAATACGAATACCAAAAAGGAAAACCATGGATGCACGAAACCTTAATTGCACCATTTGATTTTGCTCTTTTAAAAACTGAAAGTGAAATTTCGCAGGAGAAAGACAGCATATTGAACAAATTCTACCCTTTCTTTAAAAAAGATACTGCTGTAATTACAGAAATAACGAATAAATTCAATACTGATTTTGATAAGAAATTGAACCTGTTCACAAAGTCGGGTTCTTATAAAAAACTAAATAATTCGAATCAAACTACAAAAAAAGAATTCGCACAACTCAAAGAACATCTGATATCCAATCTCAATAAAATTTATGAATTTGGAATCGCAGATTTTCAAAATGAACAGAAAGAATTAGGCTACAAACGTCCAGATTTCATAAATAAATCAGTAAATAATTTAAACGAAGTTGTTCCTGTTGAAAATATATATACACCCAAAAGTGCATATCAATTTATCACGAATCAACTAAAAACAGATTTTCCTTCTTCTGCTTATCAGAGTTTTATTCAGGATTTAAACATTGACTCTTATCTTTTGCCTAATCTGTTTTACGATGCAACAATGTCTGAACAGGTTAAAGCCAGTATGTTGTCCATGGTATCCATTTCAAAAGGTATTATTGAATCTGGAACCCGGATTGTTCTTGTTGGTGATGTAATAGATGATCATACATTTCTTGTTTTAGAATCACTAAAAAAGGATTATGAAAATATTCTGGGATCGTCACAGAACCATTATTTAATCGTTATTGGACAATGCATGCTAATTATTTCATGTATTCTTTTACTGTTTCTTTATCTGCGAAATTTTAGAAAGCAAATCTTACATGACAACAAAAAACTACTCTTTATACTATTATTTGTGCTGCTATACGTTGCACTAACAACTCTTGTTCTTAAATTCACTAAAGTCAATGTCTACATCATTCCATTCGCGTTAATAACGATCGTTGTGAGAACTCTGATGGATAGTCGAACCGCTCTCTTTGTTTTTATAATAACCGTTTTGCTTACCGGATTTCTTGCCCCTAATGGCTTCGAATTTGTATTTCTTCAACTTTCAGCTGGTATTATGGCAATTTATAGCCTACCTAGATTAGAGCGCCGCGGACAGTTGGTATTAACGGGAATCATTACCTTCTTAACCTATAGCATTGTCTACTTTGCTTTTGCCATAACTCAAGAATCAAATATCGCTGACATTAAATGGATAAACTTCATGTTCTTTGCCATAAATTGCTTATCAATAACATTCTCTTACTCACTGATATACATTTTCGAAAAACTTTTTGGCTTTCTTTCTGATGTTACATTAATTGAGCTCTCGAATCAAAATCATCCGCTCTTACGCCAACTACTACAGCACTCTCCAGGAACTTTTCAGCATTGCCTGCAAGTAGCGAATTTAGCCGAAGCGGCTATCAATAAAATTGGTGGAAATCCTTTACTGGTTCGTACCGGAGCTTTATATCATGACATTGGAAAAATGAAACACCCGGCTTATTTTATTGAAAATCAATTAACAAACTCGAATCCTCATGACAAATTAGATTTTGATAAAAGTGCTCAGATTATAACTGATCATGTTAAATTTGGGGTTAAAATTGCAAAGAAACACAAGCTTCCTCAGCTAATTATAGATTTTATTGAAACCCATCATGGTGCCGGAAGAGTCCAGTATTTCTACACTTCATTTAAAAATAAATATCCTGACAAGGAAATTGATGAAGAAAAATTCACATATCCAGGTCCGGATCCTTTCACCAAAGAAACAGCAATACTAATGATGGCAGATTCCGTAGAAGCATCATCACGGAGTTTAAAAGAAAAAACGCCTGAAACGATACGGACTCTTATTGATAAAATAATTGACAAGCAAATTGCCGAAAACCGCTTCCAAAATGCTGATATTACTTTCAAAAATATCAATCAAGTCAAGGAAATTTTTACAAATGCTCTTATTAACGTTTATCATGCTCGAATTGAGTATCCCAAAGAGAATGAATAAATATTATGCCCACGTTTCTCCAATAATTTGATTTCAATCTATTTTCAATTGCCTGACAATAGATTGAAATCAAAAAAAAACAGCACCTGCAACAGAACACAAACATCTATATTTGTGACAATTAAACACAACCAAACATCTTGAATTTCATTTTTTTTCCTATTCAATTTTTTGTAACTTTTAACTAATCATATTCTTCAAATCGTTCTTAAACGACTTATCCATATTGACAAATTAAGGAAGCATTAAAATTGATATATAAGCTAATCACAGTATTTTAAATTCAAAACCCTATTGTTATGAATCGGAAACTGATATTTATATTTGGACTCATTATTTCGATCGTATTTGCTTTTTCCTGTCAACCAAAAAAAACTGAAGAGAAAGAAAAATACGACTCTGTAATGCAACGCAAATTGGCAAATTATGCAAAAGTTAAACTCTCCGCCGATTTAAGCAATCTTACTGCCAATCAAATAAAATTATTTTCTCAACTAATCAGAGTAGCAAATGCTATTGATGAAATTTATTGGTTGCAGGCATATGGTGATAAAAATCAACTCTTAAATGTGATTACTGATCCAGACATGAAGGAGTACGCAATGATCAATTACGGCCCATGGGATCGTTTAGATGGATTTGCTCCGTTCACCGATGATTTTCCTCCCCGCCCCTTAGGAATTGGTTTTTTTCCTGAAGATATAAATCAGGAAGAATTCTTCTCTTTAAAAAATGACAATAAATACAGTGCTTTTACAACACTAACCCGTACCGAAAATGGATTAATAAAGGTGTTACCTTACCACATAGCTTATCAAAACCACGTAAATAATGCTGTTTCAGCCTTAAAAAGTGCAGCCGAACTCTGCGAAACTGAAGATTTTAAGGAATACCTTTTGCAACGTGCTGAAGATTTACTTTCTGATAATTTTGAGAAAAGTGATCATTTGTGGATGAATTTGAAAGACAATCCCATCGATTTTATTGCAGGCCCTATTTCAAACACAGAAGATCATTTCATCTGGACAAAATATTCCTACGGTGCATTTATTTTATTAAGAAACAAACAATGGACTAAGGATGTTGAGAAATACTCTTTGCTACTTCCTTATTTGCAAAAAAGCCTTCCTGTATCCGATGAATATAAAAAAGAAACCCCCTCTGAATCGGCAGAAATCGTAATTTATGATGTTTTATACAATTCTGGTTATTGCAATGCAGGTAATAAACTAATTGGTTTAAACCTACCTATTGGCAACAGCATAACTACTTGCGCTAAAAAATTACATTTCAAGAATGTAATGCAAGCCAAATTTGACCAGATTCTTCAACCGATTACGAATTTAGTTATAGATGAAAAACAACGCAAACACGTATTATTTAAGTCATTTTTTTTAAATACAATTTTTTATGAAATAAGCGATGGTCTTGGAATCTCACAAACCATAAATGGAAAAGGTAGTGTAAAAGAAGCTTTAAAAGAACATTACAATGTAATAAATGAATTAAAAAATGATGTTCTTCGAATGTTTTTCCTTGGACAACTTACTGATATGGGCCAGATTGATGATGTTGAACTAATGGATAATTACGTTACTTATATGGCAGATGTATTTAGATCTATTCGTTTTGGAGTGAAGGATTCACAAGGAGTTGCCAATATGATTCGGTTTTACTATTTTGAAGAAAATGAGGCCTTTAAATACAATATAAAAAGTGGTACTTACAAAGTAAATTTTTACAAAATGAAAAAGGCCATTGAGTCATTATCAAAATTAGTTCTTGAAATACAAGGGAACGGTGATTATGAAACCGCAGATAAGCTGATTAAAACCAACGGATTTATTCGTAACGAGCTGTTACAAGACTTATATCGAATCCAACGGGCAAAAATCCCTAAAGATCTTGTTTACGATCAGGGTGAAAAAGTTATAATTTCGAGTAATTAATTTACATATTTAGTTAAAAAAAAGGCATTCTAAAGATGCCTTTTTTTATTTCCATTCCTCAGATGAAATATTTATCATACATTTGGATTCTAAACTTAATCCTGAAAATCATAAACAAATGATCCGTCTGTTTCTTTGTATTATTTCACTACTCTATAACTTGAGTGCATTTGCTCAGATAGTTAAACTTACTGATTCAAAAACAAACAAAGCAATAGAAAATGTATACATCTTTGATTCAAAAAATTCCATATCAACCAATAGTATGGGAGAAGCAAGATTGGCTGGTTTCTCAAAAAACAAGCCTATCTATTTTCAACATCCTTCTTATAAAAACCTTCAATTTACTTTTTCTGAATTAGAAAACAAATCATTCATTGTCTCCCTTCAATCCAACATATTCCGAATATCAGAGGTCATGATATCTGCAAATAAATGGGAAGAAAACAGTAATGAAATACCAATAAAGCTTATAAAAATAACCAAAGATCACATAAACCAAAGTACAGCTCAAACCAGTGCAGATTTATTAAAGGAAAGCAATCAGGTTTACATTCAAAAAAGCCAATTGGGAGGAGGCAGTCCAATGATTAGAGGATTTGCTGCCAACAGAGTTCTCATTGTATTGGACGGTATTCGCCTCAACAATGCCATTTACAGGAGTGGCAACCTTCAAAATATAATCAATATTGATCCAAACTGTCTTGAATCGGCTGAAGTAATATTGGGCCCAGGATCCATTATTTATGGAAGTGATGCAATTGGTGGCGTAATGGATTTTCACACGATTAAACCGCGTCTGTCAACTTCTGAAGTGCCTAATATTAACTTTTCATTTAAATCCAGATATTCATCTGCCAATAATGAAGCAATGAATCATGCCAAATACAGTTTTGGAACTTCCAAATGGAGTTTAGCTGGTAGTGTTAGCTATTCTGATTTCTCGGATCTAAAAATGGGAAAACATGGTCCCGATTATTACTTACGACCTCAATATGTAATCAGCAGAAATGGCATCGATGCAATAATCCAAAATCCAAATCCTGAAAATCAAAAACACAGTGGCTATTCCCAGATTAATGTATTGCAAAAAATACGTTTCAAAGCTTCAGAAACTATGGATCTTCAATATAATTTTCAACATTCCGAAACATCAAACATTCCAAGATACGATCGATTAATACAATATTCAGGTGGTCAGTTAAAATATGCCGAGTGGTTTTACGGACCACAAAAACTTCAATTGCATTCTTTAAAAATCAACAATTCCAAACCAACATTTCTATATAATTCTTACAAAGTAATAGCTGGTTATCAAAACTATCAGGAAAGCAGACATAGCAGAAAATTCGGTTCTTCAACACTAACAAACAGAGATGAGAATCTTAAAATATACTCCGTAAATGCTGATGCTGAAAAGCAAATAAATTCATCTTCTCTATTGTTTTATGGAAGTGAATGGACTCACAATAAAATAAATTCTTACGGAAATGATACCGATATTTTTTCCAATGAAAAATTAGAAACAGCAAGTCGTTACCCTGATAATTCTAAATACACCAGTTTGGCATTATACTCCAACTTAAAGTGGAAGTTAAATTCAAAATGGACCCTGAATACAGGAATACGATATTCTCATTTTTGGATAACATCTAATCTGAACAATCGCTTTTACAATTTCCCTTTTGACAACTTAAATCTTTCTTTAGGGGCTGTAAATGCAGGCATCGGCATAAGTTATTTATCAAATAAAGGATGGTTGCTTAAACTAAATGCAACATCAGGATTCAGAGCTCCAAATATAGATGATGTTGCAAAGGTTTTTGATTCGGAACCCGGAAAAGTTGTTGTTCCGAACAAGAATTTAAAACCTGAAACGGTATATAATTTTGAAATTAATTTGAGTAAAAATTTCTCCAACATTCTATTTCTTGACTTAAATGGATTCTACTCCTTCTTAGATCAGGCTATGCTTAGAAAAGATTTTTCGTTCAACGGGCAAACCACTCTAATTTATGATGGTGAAGAAAGCTCGGTTCAAGCCATCGTAAATACAGATAATGCCAAGATATGGGGAGGTAACTTTAGTGCGATTTTGAAGATAACTGATCGTTTTTCGGCCAATACAAGCTTTACATTTACAAAAGGGAAATACAAAGATGGCAGCCCTGTACGACACGTTCCTCCATTATTTGGAAATACATCGGTAACCTATAAAGCGAAACACTTAACATCAAAACTAAGCCTTGAATTTAATGATGAGATCAGTTATAAGGATCTTGCTGGTACAGAAAGAGACAAAGCGTATTTGTATGCCAAAGACAAAAATGGTAATCCCTACTCGCCTTTCTGGATGATTTTAAGCTTTAACAATCAAATTCAGATCAGCAAGAAGCTTCATATCAATATAAGTGTGGAAAACATCTTAGACAAGCGATACCGACCCTATTCATCTGGAATTAGTGCAAGTGGTAGGAATTTTATATTGGGAGTTTGTTATACTATTTAACTTCATTATGCTTAAATCCAAAACTTAGATATATTCTATCTATATATTCGCATTTGCTCAAATATTTCATCAACTAAAAATAATTCGTTAAAAAATCTCGTAATAGTTGAAATGGTATTCCTGACAAGTAAGAGTTCTATAAATTATCACTCCCATAAAATAGTATAAAAAAAGGAGCAGAACAAAAGTCCGGCTCCTTTATATTTAAAAAATTCTCTTAATTAACGTCAAACCAAAGTTTGGTTGTCGCTTTGTCACCACCAATAGCAGTCGCAGCAGCAGTATAATTATCCAAATTTTGATCATTCTCATTATAAGGGTATGGGTAACGTACAGGAATATCACCATAAGTTAACTCCTCAGGCACATTAAAAATAGGAAAGTCTAATCTTCTCCATTCAGCCCAACCTTCTACACCTCTATTATACATTGCTAACCATTTTTGAGTACCAATTTTTTGTTTCCAAGTACCAGTAGCTGTTGCATAAGCAACTGCAGGTTGAGCAAGATAAGCCACTGCATCTGCAGCAGTACCTCCATAATAAAGGATACTTGCAGTAATACCATTATTGTAATGCTCTGCAGCTGTACCGCCAACAGCATAACCTCTTTCAACTGCTTCAGCTAAGAAAAATTCCATCTCAGAATAATCTGCCAAAGGCACCTCCAAAGACGCTTCAAAAAACATAGGAGTAAAATGAGAGAAGTTATCATAATTCCCACCAGCGGTTTTACCATAAGTTAATCCAACATAAGCACCACCTACTTGATCAAACCAAAGAGCTCTTCTTGGATCATTCAATGTGTTCAATATATCAATCAAAGTATTAGAAGGAACGTAATCTAAACGACCATCAACTATAAAACCATCATAAATAGTGTTAACATAAGGATCAGTACCAATATATCCAAAGAAAGCACCTTCCAAGTTAGCATTATAAACACCAGCAACAACCGCAGCTTCAACAATCGACTTTGAATTGAAAGAAGGTACATCAGCCATTCTCATACCCATTCTCAATTTTAATGAATTGCCAAATATTTTCCAGGATTCAATATCTCCATCAAATAATAAATCACCGTTGTCAAAAGTTCCATTATTGGGATCCAAAGTAGTTAAAGCAGCATCCAGTCTAGCCAAAAGGTCTGCATAAACAGTAGCAGCATCCTCATATTTTGGCAAAGTATTCTCACTACCCATTAATGCCTCAGTATAAGGTATATCTCCAAAAGTTTCAGTTAATACCGAATAAGTATAAACCATGAGAATTTCGATAATTGCCTTCTGGTTATTTGCTTTTAACAATAATGATCCGTCAAACTCAGCTGCATCAATAACATTCTTAGCTTCTTGAAGATCCATTAAGCAATCTCGGTAGAATTCGTCCCAAAAAGTATCAGGTATACCACGATCCTGAAAATCATAACGACTCTCGTTAGTATAAGTAGTTTCCATCCAGTACTGAGCCAACAAACGAGATATATTATTATTTACACTCATACTATTGTACTGATCAACAAACTGAATCTGAGCATTCGTCAAAAGAGTTTCTGCAGGAACTACTGTAGCACTCTTGGGATCAATATTATCCTCCAAACTACAGCTTGCAAAACCAACGCCAATTAATAAGACGCCAATCAATATATATTTTATTTTTTTCATTTTGTCAATTTTCATAAGTTAATTTAGAATCCTAATGTAATGTTAAATCCATAAGATCTAGTTGTTGGGTAAGATGCATTTGCAACACCTTGTCTGTTTCCAGAACTTTGACCAGTTTCAGGGTCAAAACCAGGAGTATTCTTATGTAGAATTAACAGGTTACGTCCAATCGCCGAAATAACAGCTTTAGACAAGAAAGTTTTGCTTATTAAAGATTTTGGTAGAGAATAAGATAAAGCTACCTCTCTTAACTTAACATATGATGCATCATAAATGTAACGAGCAGTAGGTGTTCGTCCATAATACTGATCTCCGCCCCAAGAATCTGCTCTTGCAAAAGTTGTGTTTGGTGTTCCATCTGCATATACAGCTTCGGCATGTAAAATACCTCCACCATCAGCAACCGCATCACGCTTAGGATTACCCAATGAATTTAAACCTGCAGTTTCTTTGTACAAACCTGTAGCCAAACCATACTTACGGTCAACAGAATAAATATCACCACCTTGTTGAATGTCAATCAAAGCACGAAGAGAAATACCTTTATAATTAAAGGTGTTGGTTATACCGGCATTCCAGTCAGGCTGAATATTACCAATAACTAAATCAGTATCATCTGTTTTAAGGTAATATCCACTAGCACTAACAGTTTTCTTACCATTGGTATAAACAAAGTCTGTACCTTTAATTACACCAAATGGCTGACCTACTGCAGCGTTTACGGTAACATCCCATGCTGAAGTAATAAGCACATTAGTTAATCCTGCATACAATTCCTTCACTGTATTTTCATTCTTAGACCAATTCACATTCATATTCCAGGAAAAATCACCTGTTTTAAGAGGGGTACCTGTTAACTGAATCTCCCATCCTTTATTTTCAACTTCTCCTGAATTTACAATAACACTTTGACGACCACTAGCAGGAGTTACAAGAGCAGGCATAATCTGATCAAAAGTATTTGCTTTGTAGTATGCAACATCAAAACCTAAACGACCTTGGAATAAAGAAGCTTCCCATCCAAGTTCCCATGATTTAGTTCTTTCTTCTTTAAGAACCGGATTTTGCTGTTGATGATTTACAGAATAAATAGAGTTATCTCCCCAGTTTGCGTAGTTCGTATAAGCAGATAAAATACGATAAGGATTTGTACCACTACCAACCTCAGCATAATTAGCTCTAAGCTTTGAAAAAGTAAGAAAACTCAAGTCTTTAAGACTCCCTAGTTCCGACAAAATAATATTACCTGATATTGCAGGATAATTAAAAGCTCTATCTCCTTTTGGTAAAGTAGATGATTCATCTCTTCGGAAAGATCCTTCCAGATAAACCATGTTTTTATACCCAACAGACACATTAGCATAAACACTTTTAATATTGCTCTCTCTTAGAGTCTCTGTAGGAGAATTCGCAACAGTTGTATTACTAACAGTATACAAGCCAGGAACAACTAATCCACCAGAAGTTGAAGAAAAAATAGTAGATACGGTATTTTCTCTATAACCAGCTCCAGCTAATCCGGCAATGCTAAAATCATTAATCTGTTTCTTGAAAGTCAACATCAAGTCTGAGTTCAATTCTTTAAAGGTTCTTCTGTAATTAGAATAAAGGGAAGTAGCATTAGAACCAATTGCATTTCTTTCATTTTGTTCTTCACTATAATAATCTAACGTATTTCTCCAACTTAGCGAGAACATATCATTAAACTTATAAGACAAGGTTGTAAAACCGTACAAACGATCTCTTTCATCCTCTTCATAATTCTTATAACGAGTCCAATATGGATTGTTTGCATAAATTGGATTCAAATTTGTCGGACTACTGGCATTCCATGTACGTTGATCTCCATCAGCAGACATGTAATTAGCCTTCATACGATCAAAGTTAAGGTTAGTCTGGAACCACTGTGCAAAATTTTGCATAGGATTATTATCATCATAACCTGTACCATAACGACCTTTCCCTTTAGTATTCACATAATTTCCACTAAACTCAGCCGTTAATTTCTCTGACAAATCATATTTTGAACGGAATGTAAGCGAGTTCTTTTTAATTTTACTATTAGGAAGAATACCAGACTCATCTGAATTAGTAAAACTTAAACGGAAAGTAAAATCATCTTTTCCACCTTCTAAAGCAATACTATTTACATTTTTAACTCCAGTTTCGAAAAAATCGTAAACCTTTGACTTTGCACCAACCCAAGGACGAGTTTCTCCATAGTTATCTGCCAATGGATCCAAAGCATCCCAATGAACTACTTGTAAATTAGGATCGAATTTTGGCCCCCAAGAAGCATCATCATTAACATTAACCACATTGTGTCCATTAATAGCATTCGGAAAACTCCAATCCTGACTGTATCCAGCACCATATTCGTACTGATATTCCGGCATTGTGTTCTTGTTAATAGTACTAAATGTAACACCACTATTTACAGTAACTCCAATTCCTTTTTGTTGTTTTCCTTTTTTGGTTGTAATTAAGATAACTCCGTTAGAAGCTCTAGAACCATAAAGAGCAGTTGCCGCTGCACCTTTCAACACAGATACATTCTCAATGTCTTCCGGGTTAATATCCGCTGCAGCATTACCGTAGTCATATCCACCCCAACCAGCTTGCTGATTTACAGTATTCGTGTTACTGTTATCAACTGGAACTCCATCTACAACGAAAAGTGCCTGGTTATTTCCAGTAATCGAAGCTGATCCACGAATTACAACATTAGCAGATCCTCCCATAGTATTAGCTTGTCTAACTTGTACTCCAGCTACTTTTCCAGAAAGAGAATTTACAATATTAGATTCTTTAGCTTCACTCATCTCGTTTCCACCAATTTCAGTCACTGCATACCCAAGGGACTTTTTCTCACGGGTAACACCTAAAGCCGTAACAACAACTTCATCCATACCAATAGATTCAGTTTCCATTACAACGTTAATGACAGTTCTGTCACCAACTTTAATTTCCTGGGTAACCATACCAACAAAACTAATCAACAATACATCTGTAGATTTAGCTTCCAGGGAATATCGTCCGTCAATATCAGTACTGGCACCAATAGTAGTACCTTTTAAAACAACAGATACTCCGGGCATGCCCAGACCATCTTCAGCACTGGTAATAGTACCAGAAATCTGCTTGCTTTGCGCATTTACTACTTGCATTCCCATAAAAATGAGCAATACAAATAGTCCAATCATTTTTTTCATAAAAAAAACTTTTTAGTTAGTAATTAAGTAAAGATGCAAAATGGTTAATGGTAATTCTAGATCTTAAAAATAGCATTAAAAAAGCTTTTAACAAAAATTAACACACTTTTAACACTTTTTCAAGATATGACTTATGTCATGTTTTAGTGTGTTTTTCGTAAATTATCCTAGATAATTCAATTGAAAGTATTGTTTATTGACTTTTAAAAATCAACACTATAGCTTAAAAAAAGAACAACATATTTAAACTCAAAAAAAAAAATAAAAAAAATATGTTTTTTTTTAAGAAAAACACGACTAAACTTCAAAAATAAGAGTTTTTCAACCAACACCCCAGTTTAAAATAAGCAATCGCAAGAAAAACAACAACAACTTCTCACTACACCACAACAGAGAAAGGGGTGTCAATGTGAAAAATAAAAAAAACATGAAAATCAACATCATTAAAAAATTGAATGGAATTTCTTAACAAATTTCATAATTTGCTACATTTGGTAAAATTTAAGCAACAATGAAAAAAATACTCGCAGAATTACAACCCACCGAAATTTGGAACCATTTCGAAGATATTTGTCAAATTCCAAGACCTTCAAAAAAAGAAGATCAAATAATTGACTTCCTTCTTGAATTCGGAAAAAAACACAACTTACCAACAAAAAGAGACGAGATTGGGAATGTGTTAATCAGCAAACCAGCTACTCCCGGAAAAGAGAACCTAAAGACGATTGTTTTGCAATCGCATATGGATATGGTTTGTGAAAAGAATAATGAAACAATTCATAATTTTGATAAGGATCCTATAATTCCATGGATTGATAATGGATGGGTGAAAGCAAAAGGCACAACACTAGGTGCAGATGATGGTATTGGAATGGCTGCAGAAATGGCACTTCTTACCTCTGGTAATATTGAACATGGCCCTATTGAATGTCTCTTTACTGTTGATGAAGAGACAGGTTTATCAGGTGCATTTGCCTTAGAATCAGGCTTTTTTGATGGCGAAATACTATTAAATCTTGATTCGGAAGATGAAGGTGAGATATTTATTGGCTGTGCGGGAGGTATTGATACCTTAGCAACAATGGAATATACCAAGGAAGATGTTCCAAATGGACATTTTTCAGTACGAATTGATGTAAAAGGTCTTCTTGGCGGGCATTCAGGAGATGAAATTAATAAAGGTCGTGGAAATTCAAACAAAATTTTGAATCGCTTTCTTTGGCAAATAAATAAAAAATATAGTATTCGTATTGCCTGTTTTGAAGGAGGAAATTTAAGAAACGCTATTCCTCGTGAGGCCTACGCTATTCTTACCCTTCCTTCTGAATTCAAAGAAAATATCCGTGTTGATCTGAATATTTACGCAACAGAAATGGAAGAGGTTTGGCAAATTACTGAACCTAAATTAAAAATCTCTCTTGAATCTACCGACAAACCAACTTTTGTTATTGATCAAGAAAGCTCTTCAAACCTAATGGATGCTATATATGCCTGTCCTCATGGTGTATTTTCCATGAGTTCGAAAATGCCTGGCATGGTTGAAACTTCAACAAACTTAGCTTCTATAAAATTTTTAGACGATAATAAAATTCAAATTACCACATCACAAAGAAGTGATGTGGATAGTGAAAAATACAACATCGCTCAAATGGTTGGCACATGTCTGACAATGGCAAATGCAAAAATTGTACATTCCGATGGATATCCTGGATGGGCTCCAAACCCTTCATCAGAAATACTTACTATTGCGGTAAATTCCTACAAAAAGCTTTTTGGAGTTGATCCTGTTGTCCGTTCTATTCACGCAGGACTTGAATGTGGTCTTTTTCTTGAAAAATATCCGAATATGGATATGATCTCATTTGGCCCTACACTCAAGGACGTACATTCTCCTGATGAAAGGATTAATATTAAAACAGTAGATAAGTTTTGGAAACATCTTCTTGACATCCTAAATAATGCTCCTTTGAAGTAAAAGAAATATATCCTTTCCGACACCACAAAAACGGCAATTCTAAATTCAGAATTGCCGTTTTTTTTTATACCTTCAATTAATTAAATCCATTTACATAGAACAAATGGCATGGCTGAACTATTTGCTAATCTTCAGGAAATGGATATTTACTCCTTTCCCATTATATGTTTACTTTTACTGGCCGGATTTGCTGTGGGTTTTATCAATACGATTGCTGGAAGCGGAACCGTAATCTCCTATTCCTTATTCATGCTTTTAGGACTCTCTGCTCCATTTGCCAATGGAACAATTCGATTTGGTGTGATCATGCAAACACTGGTAGCCTCCTACAATTTCAAAAAACAAAATGTTTTAGAACTAAAAAAAGGTATTCTACTAGCCTTACCTACAGTTCTTGGATCTGTTTTAGGAGCACAGATTGCAATAAACATCAACAAAGATCTATTTGAGATATTAATAGCCGGAGTTATGCTTACAATGGGGCTCTTCTTATTTTTCAAGCCGAATCAATGGCTTGCAGGCTCTAAAATACTTCAAAACAAACAATTCGGATCCAAGCAATTCACAATCTTCTTTGCAATTGGTATTTATGGAGGATTCATTCATATCGGTGTAGGAATTTTTTTAATTGGCATACTAGTTCTGGAAATGGGTTACGACCTGATTAAAGCAAATGCCTTAAAAGTTTTTATTGTTTTACTATACAGTCCCTTTGCACTGATCGTTTTCATGATGAATGATCAAATACATTATGGCATTGGTGCCATTGCTGCTATTGGGAATATATTTGGAGGCTACACAGCTTCACATTTTGCAGTAAATTGGGGTGCCAATTTCATTAGATGGATACTAATGCTGATCATTCTTATTTTTGGCATCCAATCATTAAACCTATTTAATCTTTAATTATAAACCATTGACAACAAAATACAATACATTGATCAAGTAGTTGTATTGGCACTCCTTTTTCACAAGCCAATACCCTCTTAATTTCTTTCCAAAATTGGATAAAAAGAGTAGTTTTGTAGGCAATTTTTAATGACTAGGAAGTGAAGCAGGAAGTCTACAATAGTATAGAAACATGGTTTAACAGCTATGTTGCAGGTTTTGAAAATGAGATCGAAGAAATTAAGTCTAATATTAATTTGAAACGAAATCATTCATTTCGTGTAGTTAATTTAATTAAGGAACTTGGTGATGAATCCGGTTTGGATGAGTCTGATGTGATCTTGGCACAAATCTCTGCATTATTACATGACGTTGGCAGATTTGAGCAGTTGACTAAGTTTGGAACATTCTCCGACACAGAGGAAATAAATCATATCCAACTTGGCATCTCAACCATCACCGAAAACAATCTTTTATCGGAGCTTACTGAGGAAGAAACAAATGTGGTAATTGAAAGTATTAAAAACCACAATGAATTACTTCTTCCAAAATCAATTGATCCAAAGCTTTTGCCTTTTATTCAAATCTTAAGAGATGCTGATAAAATAGATATTCTTAGTATTGTCTCTGATTACTATTCAAACAACAAACAGGGCAGCAACAAAAGACTCGAAATGGAATTATCGGATAAACCGGAAATCTCTAAAAAGCTATATCAAAACATTATTGACGAAAAACATGTTGACTTTAAGGACGTGCTTACACTCAACGATCTAAAACTTTATCAGATGTCTTTAATTTTTGATCTTAAGTATAAAAAAAGCTTTAAAATAGTAAGTGAAAAGACTTACTTAAAACAAATATTCGAAACGTTACCTAAAAAAGACCTAGTAATTGACATGTACAGGCAGATGAAGATATACCTTGAAAATCAGCTGTAATAAACCATTCCTCGCCACCCTTATCTAGAACCATTTAAAATAACACCCTCAAATTTGATGGTTTAAATTGAATAATGTATATATTTACAGCAGATTATTATTAATAAGAAGAAAAACAATGAGGGATATAGTTTGTAACTGTCAGATGGTAGATAGAAAAACCATTGATAAGGCAATTCATGAGAAAAATTCAACTACAATTGAAGAGATTAGAAGATACACCGGAGCCAATACCGGTTGCGGGAAATGTATTAGTTACATCAACAGTATTTTAGATATTGAAGTTCCTAAAATTGCAGCGAAAGTAGAGAATTCAATACAAAGTAAATTTAAACTTTGGTAAAACAATAAAGCTTCGGAAACCCCGAAGCTTCTTTTTTTTTTGATTCAATACTTCCTCCTATAAAACCTTTCTCACAACATCAATAACAGTTCCATCAACCCATTTTACAGCAGCTACAATCTCGTCGGATAAAATACATTCTTCCATAACACCGCATATTTCTTCAGCTTCCTTTTTCAATTCATGGATTGACTTAACCGGCAAATTGCTTTCCTTTAATTTTGCAATTAAATCTTTTCGCAAAGGGTTAATTGCTATTCCTCTTTCGGTAATAATTACATCAATTAATTCGCCTGGACCACAAATGGTTGTCACTTTTTCTCTAACAACCGAAATTCTATTTCGGAAAAGAGGTATGGGAAGAATTACAGTCTTGCTAAACAAACAATTTTGCCAACCACCTATGCCATGCAATAAATAGCCATCTGAATGAGTCACTACGTTCGCATTAAAATTAACATCAACCTCAGTCGCCCCTAAAATTGCGACATCAACCATTCCTGCAAAATTCCCTTTGCTGTGATAATTATAACTTGTGAAAGGACTGGTCCACACATGATTTGGATTTTCCCGCATAGACCTCACTCCTTCCAAATCGAAAGTTTGACCATCTAATATGTATTCTACAAATCCATCCTCAAGCATCTGAACCAGATATTTGTTACTACCCCCTCTGGCAAACCGGGCTTTTATGCATTTTTCTTTCATTATCTTACCAAAAAACTCACCAATGGCAAGCGCAGTTCCTCCGGCTCCGGCTTGAAAAGAAAATCCATCCTTAATAATTCCTGCCTCCTCACAAAATCGTGCTGTCAATTCTGCTATCAATAAACGATCAGGACTTTTCGTAATTTGTGTCGTACCTGAAACAATTTTTTCGGGAATACCAATTTGATCCATTTCAACAGTAAAATCAACATAGTTTCCCTGAATTTGCCATGGGACACAAGGGAATGCGACCATATTATCTGTGGCAACAATTACCCTATCAGCAAACTGAGAATCCGCCAAAGCAAATCCGAGTAAACCTGAAGCTGACTTACCGTTAAGACCATTTGCATTTCCAAAAGAATCAGCACAAGCCGCGCCAATAATGGTTATATCAATATGAACTTCTCCATCCTGAATAGCCTGATACCTTCCTCCATGAGAACGCAAAACAGCCACGCCCTTCATTTTACCTTCTGAACAATATTTACCCAGCGGACCATTCATACTTCCCTCAATGCGGGAAATGGTACCATCTTCCAAATATGGAATCAGATGTTCATGACAAGGAAATGATGCTGATGGAAACCAAATTAAATCCTTCACACCCATCTCATGCGCAATATCAAACACCTTGTTGGCCAACAAATCTCCATCTCTAAAATGATGATGAGTGGAAATCCTCATACCATTAGCTAAACCTGCTTTTTGCAAGGCTTCTTTCAAATTCTTTACTTGCTTATTTCCATCAACAGGAAAATCTGCATTAGAAGAAATAAGAGAATTATACTTTCTTTTTTTAGGAATAAACTTTCCAACTCCCATATAAGGAATTGCCTCCTGCCCATTAATTTCCGTTGGAACCATTCGTCCAACAGCATTTTTAATCAATTTAACCGACATATTCGCTCCTCCAATCTTTAGATAGTAGTCCGAGTTTAATTGCTAATTCAAGTACCTTTAATTGACGCTTTACTACAGGAGGATCAACCATTTTTGTTCCAACCGATACAACAACAAGACCATTCTTCTCTGCTTCATGAAAAGCATTCACAATTTCCATTGCTTTTTTGATTTCATTATAATTTGGTGCGAAATTTTCATGTATTACTGCTATCTGCCGAGGATGTATGCAACCCATACCTTGAAAGCCCAATGATTTTGACCTTTTTACATTTTCAGCCAACGCCTCCATATTCCCCACATCGGAGAAAACAGAATCTATTGCCTGTATTTTAGCTGCATGGCAAGCATTTACAACCCGCATTCTTGCATACAATGATTCTGTGCCCGTATTGGTTCGCTGAACACCCAAATCTGCCGTATAATCTTCCAAACCAATTGCCATCGCAACAATATTGTGTGATGAAACGGCAATTTCATAAGCATTTTCAACACCAAGAGCACTTTCTATAATTGGCATCAAAAAAATATCCTGTATCACATTTTCTCGTTTCTTAATTCTATTGATTTCTTCTTCAACCCTGTAAATATCATTGGCAGACTCACATTTTGGCACTAAAATCACATGTACATTGTGAGGAACAATAAAGGCCAAATCCTCAATGCCTAATTCTCCTTGATTTATTCGAACCATTCTCTCAGCTCCATAAAAAGTTTGAGAACGCAAAGCATTTCTCACGATATATCTTGCTTCATTCTTTTTTGAGATTGCAACAGCATCTTCCAAATCCAAAATAATACCATTGGGCTTATGAAGACCAGCATTAATCATCATGTATGGCGTATTTCCCGGCAAATAAAGCCTGGAAAACCGAAACCGTTCCTTATTTGATGGATATAAATTATCTTTGATAAAATCGAAAAGAAATTCCTTTTCAGATGTAATCAATTGTTTAACTGCCGACTCGATTCGAGCAGCAATAACATAAGGCAACGCCCCATTATCCTTAATTACAATGGCAATATTCTCAATTGAAAAAAAAGCCAATATGGATCTACATAGCTTTTCGATTGATTTCCCATAGAAAACTTTCACTTTTGATTCCAATACAAAATTTACCCCTCCTGATTGTTTTAACTCAATACTAACAAAACAATCCCCTTTGCTATTAGAATCAAAATTTCCAGACCTGCTAATTTGTTCTCCCAGTTCCATAATGAATGAGGTTTAGATTGCCAAAATCTCAAAAGAAAAAAAAAGAGAAGCAAGAACCTAAATAATCAGTTCCCACCACTCCTTTTATTACCATTTTACATCTGATCAATTAATGTATATAAATATAACATTTTAGACGTGAAAAAAAAATAACAAAAAAAGGTTGTCGAAACCGACAACCTTTTACAATATCTATAATGATGTTTATTACATCAAGAAACTCAATAAAATACCAGCTGCCACCGCCGATCCAATAACGCCGGAAACATTAGGTGCCATTGCATGCATCAACAAGTGATTCGTTGGATCATTTTGCAATCCCATTGTTTGAACAACACGAGCACTATCCGGCACTGCCGACACTCCTGCCGCACCAATCATTGGATTAATCGGACGATCTTTTGGTGAAAGCCAATTCATAATTTTTCCAAAAATTACACCACCCGCTGTAGCAACGACAAATGAAGCTGCTCCCAATCCAAAAATTAAGATGGAATCTTTAGTCAAGAAAACATCTGCTTGCGTAGACGCTCCAACAGTAACTCCCAACAAAATTGTGATTGTATTGATCAATGCATTACTTGCTGTATCAGCCAAACGATTAGTTACTGTTGACTCTTTTAGTAAGTTACCAAAGAATAACATTCCTAAAAGCGGCAATGCTGTTGGCGAAATAAATGCAGTTAACAACAATCCAATAATAGGGAAAATAATTTTTTCAAGACGAGACACTGCACGTGGCGGTTTCATCTTAATTTTTCTCTCTTTCTTAGTTGTTAACAAGTTGATAATTGGAGGTTGAATTACCGGAACCAAAGCCATATACGAATATGCTGCAATTGCAATAGGTCCAATCAGATTTTTAACCGTTTCTCCATTAGCCATCACATTCATTCCATTGGCCAGTTTCGATGACAAGAAAATTGCGGTAGGACCATCGGCACCACCAATAATTCCAATTGCACCCGCTTCCGGTGGCGCAAAACCCAACCAAAGAGCTCCCAAAAAAGTAACAAAAATACCAATCTGAGCTGCTGCACCCAAAATCATTAATCTAGGATTACTAATTAAAGATGAAAAATCAGTCATAGCTCCAATACCAAGGAATATTAATGGAGGATACCAACCACTAACTACACCCGAATATAAAATATTCATTACTGATCCAGGCTCATAAATTCCTAATTTCAAATTAAAATCAACAGCCTGAAACATTGGAATATTACCAATAATAACACCCATTCCGATTGGAATTAACAATAGGGGCTCGTAATCATATTTAATTGCTAAAAATATGAAAAACAAACCAATCAATACCATCAATAAGTTACCACCGGTAACATTTGCGAATCCAGTAAATTCGTAAAAATTCTTTAACCCAACGACCGCACCTGAGTTATTTTCACAATCAAGACTGGAGTTAGCAAACTTAAGAAAATCACCATCTACTTTGGCTATACGCGAACCAAGATCAAGAATTTCTGAAGTTGTAAGATAATTATTCGAATTGGAGTTCGGATCAATATTTTTTTGCAGGTGTGTTACAGTTTTTGGATTAAATGTCATTATAACATTTTCCCCTTCTGCTTTCCACTTTCCAGTAAAACGCTGTTTTACCGAATCCATCATAAATGTATTATCACTTTTGAATTCGAAAATCTTGTATCTTTTTACTGTAATATCGGAATTTCCAACAGGGTTAGGAATATATCCATCTTCATGGTTAACCCATTTTCCCGTTGTTAATTTTTCTGCGGTATCCGATGATTTTTGAGCAATGGAGTTAAAAGCTAACCCCATTACCAAAATCATTGAGAATACCAATGAATAAAGTTTTCTCATTATATAGTTTTTGCCTTTTATTATTGAAATGTTATGCTATTTCAATTAGTACATCATCCTGAAGTACGCTATCGCCAACTGCAACCTTTATGGCTTTAACGGTTCCTCCTTTTTCGGCTAATACATTATTTTCCATTTTCATTGCCTCCATTACCAAAAGAGTATCTCCTGGATTAATAGAATCACCAACTGCAATGTTAATTTTAATAATACTACCCGGAAGCGGTGCTTTTACTGTTGAAGCTCCTCCTCCACTTTTTTTGATACTACCTTCTCCTGGTTTGTTAACAACCGGCTTGCGAACCAATCTAGGAGTTTTTGATGATTTTTCTGCAACATGCACATCAACATCATAACTCGTTCCGTTCACTTCAATTTTGGCATTCGATCCTTCAAAATCTTTGATTTCAACATCGTATTCTTGCCCACGTATTGTAAATTTGAACTTCTTCATTTTGCTTATCTTGGTTGATTCATTACTCCATAAATCTTAGAACTCCACGGAGAATAATTCTTAGTAACTTTTTTAATTGTAATGATATTGCTTTCATCATCGTGATTCTGGTTAAAGTGCATGTGCAAGGCCATTGCAATAGCAGCATTTACACCTCCCTCGATGTTTAAGTCATCAGTTTCAGAGCCAGATCGACCTTCTCTCACCAACTTTTTTCTTAAGTTAAGATGTAAGAGTTTAGGCAAATTGACAAAAACAATTACCAGCAGCACCAATGCAACAAATACAATGGAATAACCTACAATGGCAACAGTCCATCCACCTTGACTTCCTATAGATAAAATATTCATCAACATAGAACGTTTTTTTTATAATGGAATATTAGAATGTTTTTTAGGTGGATTCAATTGCTTTTTAGTCTGAAGAGACTGGAATGCGCGAATCACTCTGAAACGTGTATTACGTGGCTCAATTACATCATCGATATAACCATATGATGCTGCATTGTATGGATTTGCAAATGCCTCGTTGTACTCAAGCTCAGTTTCAGCGATGAATTTCACTTTTTCATCATCTGACAATTCAGCCATTTTTCTTCCGTGAAGCACTTCGATTGCACCTTTTGCACCCATAACAGCAATTTCAGCTGTAGGCCATGCATAATTCAAATCACCACGAAGTTGCTTACAAGACATTACATCATGAGCACCACCGTAAGATTTTCTTAGAGTAATAGTTACTTTTGGAACTGTAGCCTCACCATAAGCGAACATTAATTTCGCACCATGAGTAATGATACCACCAAACTCCTGACTTGATCCAGGCAAGAAACCAGGAACGTCAACCAAAGTTAAAATTGGAATATTGAAACAGTCGCAGAAACGAATGAATCTGGCCGCTTTTCTTGAAGACTCAATATCAAGTACACCAGCAAGGAAACTAGGCTGATTGGCAACAACACCTACAGACATTCCACCCATACGAGTAAAACCTACAATAATATTCTTTGCATAATGACGGTGAACTTCCAAAAATTCAGCATCATCAGCAATCGAATAAATAACATCCTTCATGTCATAAGGCATGTTCGGATTTGCTGGAATGATTTCATTGAGGATATCATCCATTCTATCAATAGGATCTGAACAAGCTGTAATTGGGGCTTCTTCCAAGTTATTTGATGGCATGTAAGATAACAACTTACGAACAATCATGATACCTTCTTCTTCATCTTCTACCATGAAGTGAGATACACCTGATTTGCTGGCATGCATTTTAGCACCACCTAAATCTTCAACAGAAATATCTTCACCGGTAACCGTCTTAACAACCTTAGGACCAGTCACAAACATATATGATTTTTCTTCTGTCATCATGATGAAATCGGTAAGAGCCGGAGAATAAACAGCACCTCCTGCACAAGGACCAAAAATTGCTGAAATCTGAGGAATAACTCCAGAAGCCATAATATTTCTCTGGAAAATCTCAGCATAACCTGCCAAAGCAGTTACACCTTCCTGAATACGAGCTCCTCCTGAATCATTAAGACCCACAACCGGTGCACCCATTTTCATTGCCATATCCATGATTTTGCAAATTTTCTGAGCGAAAGTTTCAGATAACGATCCTCCAAAAACAGTAAAATCCTGAGAGAATACGAATACTAAACGCCCGTCGATTGTTCCCTGACCGGTAACAACACCATCGCCTAAAAATTTCGTTTTCTCCATACCGAAGTTAGTACAACGGTGCGATACAAACATGTCAAATTCCTCGAAACTTCCTTCATCAAGAAGCATATCGATTCTTTCACGAGCTGTAAACTTGCCTTTCTTGTGTTGAGATTCGATTCTTTTCACACCTCCACCAAGCTTAGCCTCTGCTCTTAAATCAATTAACTTTTTAATTTTATCCTGACTAGCCATAACTAATTGAGTTATTATTATTTATTGAGTATTCTTATTTATTGCCACAAATTTCAGTCAGCACACGCTGAGTTGATTTCGGATGTAAAAATCCAATTTTCAAACCTTCTGCACCATTACGAGGCGTTTTGTCAATCACTTCACAACCAGCTTCCTGAACATCAGTTAATGCTTGCTGGACATCTTCAACTGCGAATGCCATATGATGCATTCCGCCACCTGTTTTCGCAACAAACTTACCGATTGGACCTTCTGGATCTGTTGACTCCAACAACTCAATTTTGGTATCTCCAACTTTAAAAAAAGCTGTTTTAACCTTCTGATCCACTACCTCTTCAACTGCATAACATTCTAATCCTAATACTTTCTCGTAGAATGGAATTGCTTCTTCTAAACTTTTTACTGCGATACCGATATGTTCAATATGGGATGGTTTCATGATAGATATATTTTAAATTAAATAGGTTACAAAAATATCGATTTGAAAAACGGCAATCAATGATCTGTAACATTATAAAAGTTGTTTTTCAACATGTATGCAAAACAAGAAGATCACACTTTACTTCTAAAAATCAAACAAATAAGATCAAAATCAGTTCTCAAAGTTCTTATTTAGAATTCAAAACACCGAAAACCTTTGCGTAAAGTACATTTCAAATAAGATCTCCTTTTAATTTGCGATCAAAGAAACTCTCTTTTCGCATAAAACAGAAATTTATTTTACTATTTTTCAACATATCCGAACACTAATACGTTTTCAAGATTTTTTAGTCAACCGGTATAAAAAACACATCCGCAACTATTGCCCAATGCCATTCTCAGTTCATACTTTTTAGCTTACAAATAGCCAAAGAGCAATTCCGCAGTCTTAGAGAATTCATTTTGTTACATTGTGTAAAGTCTTTTACCTATATTTGCATTTTGAAACAGGTTTCAACCATTATTATAAATTTCATAAGTAGACTCTAAGATGATACTATTCTTCAAAAAAGACGAAGTACACTTTGTTGTTCAGACAACTAACCAATTGAATGCATTGGATTTTGAAAAGCTTTCCTGGCTATTCGGAGATGCCGAAAAAATTCAAGAAGATGAGATAGAGGGATTTTTTATTGGCCCAAGAAAGGAAATGATTACTCCCTGGAGTACAAATGCAGTTGAAATAACCCAAAACATGGGTATTTCAGGAATTCTACGAATTGAAGAATTTCATAAAAAAGAAAGCGAGAAAGCCACATACGATCCTATGCTGCAAGCTTTCTATAAAAAAATTGGTCAAGACATCTACACCATTGAAAAGCAACCGGAACCTATTCTAAATATTGAAAACATTGCAGCATACAACCAACAGGAAGGTTTAGCTCTTAGCAGTGAGGAGATTGATTATTTAAATGGAGTTTCAGAAAAAATCGGCAGAAAATTAACTGATTCCGAAGTGTTTGGTTTCTCTCAGGTTAATTCGGAGCACTGTCGTCATAAAATTTTTAACGGAGTGTTTGTTATTGATGGTGAAGAAAAAGAATCTTCACTTTTCCAATTAATTAGAAAGACCTCAAATGTAAACCATAACAGAATTGTATCTGCCTACAAAGACAATTGTGCGTTTTTAGAAGGACCTAAAATGGAACAATTTGCTCCGATCACTCATGATAAAGCAGATTTCTTTCAAACCAAAGATATTAATACGGTAATTTCGCTTAAAGCGGAAACACATAATTTCCCAACTACTGTTGAACCATTTAATGGTGCAGCAACAGGTACTGGTGGTGAAATTAGAGATAGAATTGCAGGAGGAAAAGCATCAGTACCAATGGCCGGAACTGCTGTTTACATGACTTCATATCCTAGACTGGAAGCTGCTCGTTCTTGGGAAAATGCTACTGATCCCAGAAAATGGTTGTATCAAACCCCTGAAGAAATTCTAATTAAGGCATCAAACGGAGCAAGTGATTTTGGGAACAAATTTGGTCAGCCACTTATTTGTGGTTCTGTTCTTACTTTCGAACACTTCGAGAACAATAAGAAATACGGCTACGATAAAGTAATTATGCAGGCCGGAGGAATTGGCTATGGAAGATTGGAACAAGCTCAAAAAGATACTCCTGAAAAGGGAGATAAAGTAATCCTTTTAGGCGGAGACAACTACCGAATTGGAATGGGCGGTGGAGCCGTTTCATCTGTTGCAACCGGTGAATTCACAAACTCTATAGAATTAAATGCAGTACAGCGTTCAAATCCTGAAATGCAAAAAAGAGTTTGTAATGCAATTCGGGCAATGGCCGAAATCGATGAGAATCCTATTGTTTCTATTCATGATCATGGAGCAGGCGGACACTTAAATTGCCTATCAGAACTTGTTGAAGAAACTGGCGGTAAAATTGATTTGAATGCCCTTCCTGTTGGTGACCCTACCCTTTCAGCTAAAGAAATTGTAGGCAACGAGTCTCAGGAAAGAATGGGATTGGTTATTAAAGAAAAAGATGTTGCCCTTTTAACCCGCATAGCAGAGAGAGAAAGAGCCCCAATTTACCAGGTTGGCGAAACAACCGGTGATATGAGGTTCACTTTTGAGGATAAAAAAAACGGACAAAATCCAATTGATCTTGGTCTTTCGGAAATGTTTGGAAAACCACCAAAAACTGTAATGACAGATACAACTTTGAATGAAAAATTTGAAGCTGTTAAATATGATGGTAATAAAATAGAAGAATACATCGAAAATGTTCTTCAATTAGAGGCTGTTGCCTGCAAAGATTGGTTAACCAACAAGGTAGACAGATCGGTGACTGGAAAAATAGCCATGCAGCAATGTGCGGGCCCGCTTCAATTGCCATTGAATAATTTAGGCGCCGTTGCAATTGATTTTCAAGGCGAAAAAGGAATTGCTACATCTATTGGTCATACACCAATTGCAGCTTTGGTAAACTCTGAAAATGGCAGTCGTTTATCCATTGCTGAATCCTTAACCAACATGGTTTGGGCTCCAATTGAACAAGGACTTAAAGGAGTTTCATTATCGGCAAACTGGATGTGGCCTTGTAAAAACCCAGGTGAAGACGCTCGTCTGTATCAGGCTGTTCAGTCAATTAGTGATTTTGCCATTGAATTGGGAATTAATGTTCCAACAGGAAAAGATTCTCTTTCAATGACCCAGAAATATGGAGAAAACGATGTGGTTTATTCTCCGGGAACAGTTATCATTTCAACTGTAGGTGAAATAATTGATATCAAAAAAATAATTTCTCCAGTTCTGAAGAATGACGCGAATTCTCATATAATCTATATGGATTTCTCGAAAGATGATTTTCAATTGGGAGGAAGCAGCTTTGCTCAGATCGTAAATAAATTGGGCACACAAACTCCTGATGTTAAAGATTCTAAATATTTTGTAAAAGCATTTGAAACTATTCAGCAATTAATATTGGAAGGTAAAATACTTGCCGGTCATGATATTTCGGCTGGTGGTATGATTACAGCATTGTTGGAGATGTGTTTTGCAGACAACAGACTTGGTGCTGATATTGATCTTTCATCGATTGACGAAAGCGATTTGGTTAAAGTATTGTTTAGCGAAAACCCTGGTATTATTTTTCAGGTGAAAGATCTTGAATCTATTTCACAGGTTCTTACGGACAAAGGAATTGTATTCCACACAATTGGAACTCTTGCTGAAGCCGGAAAAATGCAGATCTCAAAAGACGATCAGGTTCTTGATCTTGATATTGCTTCTTTGCGCGATTTGTGGTTCAAAACTTCATATTTACTGGATCGAAATCAAGCGGGCCAAGAATTGGCTTTGGAAAGATTTAAATCCTACAAAAAGAATGAATTGGAATTCAAATTCGACGAAAACTTCACCGGGAAATTCGAACAATTCGGTATTGATCCAAAAAGAAAAGAAAAATCGGGTGTTAAAGCTGCCATCATTCGTGAGAAAGGTGTAAACGGCGATCGCGAAATGGCTTGGATGATGCATTTGGCAGGAATGGACGTTAAAGATGTTCATATGACTGACTTGATTGCCGGACGTGAAGATTTATCGGATGTGAACATGATTGTTTTTGTTGGAGGCTTCTCTAACTCTGATGTACTAGGTTCGGCAAAAGGATGGGCCGGAGCATTCCTTTACAATGAAAAAGCTAAAAAATCGCTTGATAATTTCTACGCTCGAAAAGATACTTTAAGTCTTGGAGTTTGTAATGGTTGTCAGTTAATTTCCGAACTGGGATTAATTTATCCTGATCATGAAAAACACCCAAAACTTCTTCACAACGAATCACATAAATTCGAATCTGGATTTGTAAGTGTATTCATTCCAGAAAATAACTCAATTATGCTTTCGTCTTTGGCAGGAAGTAAATTAGGCATTTGGGTCGCTCACGGGGAAGGTAAATTTGATTTGCCATACGAACAAGACAAGTATCAGATTCCTATGAGATACAATATTGATCAGTATCCTGCCAATCCAAACGGCTCGCCATTTGCAACGGCCGCAATTTCATCAAATGATGGTCGTCATTTGGCTATGATGCCTCACCTGGAAAGAGCAACTTACCCATGGAATTGGGCTCATTACGATGAGAACCGTATTGATGACGAGGTTTCACCTTGGATTGAGGCATTTGTAAATGCAAAGAAATGGATCATGCAACACAAATGATTTCAAGTAATTAAATATAGAATACCTCCTTTTTCAAGGGGGTATTTTTTTTGCTTAAGTACAAGGTAAAAACTAATACATTTTTCATAACTTGTGACAACTAACGAAATCACAACGTATATGAAACATTTTTTACCCCTTATTGCCATTCTGGGATTAACATTAGCGTGTACCCCACCTAATAAACTTGCTTCCACTGAAAAAAAGCAAGACTCAATCCAAAAGGAAAAAAGAATCCCCATTGAAAAACAAATTGCCCCCGGTACTTGTTCTCTTGTAATAAGTGACTTTAAATTTTTATCAGAGAACAATAAATTCCTGCTAAACGGAAAAGTTATTTCCATAAAATCTTATGGTGCAGGCTTTACTTCAACTTTCGAGAAGGAACAAAGCATTCAAATAAAAATTACAGAACAACAATTTATTAATTTGAAATCTGCAAGAACCATTTCTTGTTTAATATCCAGCATCGAAGGAGTGCACAACACACCCCTTTACAAACTGGTAGATTATAAATCAGAAACAAAACAATAAAATTAATTTCAATTTAGTCCTTATCCTATTACTTATTGGCTCCTTGAATACAGGAGAACAGCCCCAATTGTAATTTAAAAATTGGAATAAAAATTACTTTTCAACTAACAAATAAATTAGGGAAACGTAATATGTCTGCTTCCTCTTTGATAAGAAAACTTAATTTGCACGTATTCGGCATTAAATAATCAAAACACATGAAATCAATTTTCACCATACTACTCGCAATAGCGATTTCTTTTCCAACACTTGCGCAAAATAAAAAACTAACAGTACAAAAGCACTCTACACTAGGAGTGAAAAATATCGTAATAACCGAAAAAACGTACAATGATTTAACCAATCCAACATTAAACAAGAGAAAGTTGGCTAAAATTGCGGACAAAGAAGCGGGAAAACCAAAACGTGCGGATGATCCTATTGCCAGAGCCTTGTACGAAAGAAATATACTAAAAAACCCTCTTACGGGACAGATCCCATTAAACATTAAAGAACTGGAAAAGGCATATGTCCTTTCCTCAGCCTCAGGTTTGCAAAGCAGATTAAAAACAGGAGGATTAAGCTATATCAATAGCGGACCTCGAAATGTTGGTGGAAGAACCAGGGCTCTGGCTGTTGACATAGCAAATGAAAATATAATTCTTGCTGGAGGAATAACCAGCGGGATGTGGAAATCAACCGATAACGGTGTTAGTTGGACCCGAACAACAAAGCTTGAAGACCACCCTAGTGTAACTTCTATTGCACAAGATCCAAACAACACTGCAATCTGGTATTATACAACCGGAGAACTAATAGGTAATTCAGCATCGGCAGGTGGCGCTCCTTACCGGGGAAATGGGCTGTTTAAATCAACGGATAACGGCGACAACTGGACATCTTTAGCCTCTACCGCATCCAACACATCTGAAATATATGATGCTTTTGATTATATCTGGAATATATGCGTTGACCCGAACAACAGCGATGTATATGTTGCAACTGCTGATGGTATTAAACGTTCTACAGATGGAGGAACTACATGGGCTGATGCTATCGCGTCAGATTCCTATTATGAAGATATTATCTGTACTCCCAGCGGGATTAAGTACGCTTCTTTAAGTGCCGATGGTACAACAAAAGGAATCTACAGATCGGTAACAGGAAATTTAAATGAATGGGAAGACATTACTCCTAGTGGATTTTCTGCAGATTATAACAGAGTGGTACTAGCACATGCACCAAGTAATACGACCAATGATATTGTTTATATTTTAGGTGAAACAATAGGAGCAGGTTTTCAGGATCACAGTTTTTGGAAATTGACTTATAATGCTGCCGCAACAACTCCGGCAACATGGGTAGACCGGTCACAAAATCTACCGGAAGGTGGCGACGGGGACACAGATGTAAATGGTTACAACTCACAGGGGTCTTACAATATGGTAATAAAAGTTGCTCCGGATAATGAAAATATGGTATTTATCGGCGGCACTAATCTGCTTCGTTCCGATGATGCTTTTGCTACAAAAGCAAGTCCTTTAAGTGTTGGGAAATCGACCGATGAATCAAAAACCTACTGGATCGGAGGCTACGCTACCGAAAATAATATTAGTCAGTATCCAAATCATCATCCGGATGTACATGCATTAGTATTTAAGAATGATAATGCAACATTACTATGCGGACACGATGGTGGAATAAGCATTACGAACAACTATAAACAAACAGACGATACATTTTCTGAAACAGCAGGAGACAAAAGCATGCCTGTTGATTGGGAATTTCTGAACAATGGCTACCTAACAACACAAGCTTATACAGTCGCTGTTGATAACGATATAAGAACAAACAAAGTATTACTTTCCGGATTTCAGGACAACGGTACCTGGCTTGCTGAAACTTCCGATTCTGATAAAGATTGGTTAGCCTGGGGGTCAGGCGACGGCAGTTACTGCAGTATTTTTAATTTAGGTACCAGTATCTACTCTTCTTCACAAAGCGGCACCACTTACCTTGAAAATAACGTAACAGATGAGGCAAGTTACTATTGGACCCGTGTTGATCCAGAGGGAGCAACCGGACAATTGTTTATCAATCCATTTGTTGAGGATGCCAACAACAGTGAAATTTTATACTATGCTGCAGGACAATACATCTGGAGAAATTCCAATATTTTTGAAATTCCAAAACTACAATCCAATGAAGCCAATATAAATTGGGAAAAACTGGAAATATCAAAAGCAAGCGGAACTGTATCGGCAATGGAATCCTCAACCTTCCCTGCTCACATTCTGTATTATGGAACATCAACAGGAAAAATTTATAAAATTGAAAATTCGCACTCGAAATGGGCAAAGAAAAACGACATTACAGGAACAAATATGCCAGCTGGAAATGTAATTTCTATTGATGCAAACCCTTTAAATGCGAATGAAGTATTGGTCGGATTTTCCAATTACGGAATTGAAAGTATATTTAGTACTACCGATGGGGGAACCACCTGGACTCCTGTAAGTGGAAATCTGGAAGAAATAAATGGTGAGAACAATGGTCCGTCCATCCGCTCAGCAGCTTACATGGTTTCACCAACTGACACTACCTATTATGCAGGTACCAGTACCGGTTTGTACAGTACAACAAAACTTGAGGGAAGTTCTACTATCTGGACACAGCAAGCAATTAACCAAATCGGAACCAGCGTTGTTTCAATGATAAAAGCTCGCAGAGATGGATTCTTTGCTGTTGCAACTCATGGTAATGGGGTATTTACAGCTGATGATGATTTTAGCTCTGCTGCTCCTGTTGCACTAATTGGAATGACAAAAGATTCTATTCAAATAGGAGAAGCAGTTGATTTCATGAACAGAAGTATTGGCGATGGGTTTACCAAGTGGGAATGGACATTTGAAGGAGCCGAAACAACAACTTCGGCCGACGAACATCCCCGGGCAATTGTCTACAAAACTCCAGGTGTTCATTCGGTGACATTAACTGCAGCAAATGCTGCTGGTTCAAATACTCAAACAATTACCTCCGCTATAATTGTAAAAACAGTTGGCGCTAAATTTACTGCCAGCGCTACAAATATTAATGTGGATACGCAAATTACATTTACTGATCAAACCGTTGGGACACCCACATCCTGGAACTGGAGTTTCCCGGGTGGAACGCCTGAAAGTTCAACAGAACAAAATCCTGTTGTTACCTACAGTACCGTTGGTACATTTGACGTGACATTGGTTGTTCATGATGCTGAATTCAACGACACAGAAATTAAAACAGGATACATTACCGTTCTTGATGCCGATGATTTTGATGATGATTTGCTTTACAATATAGAAGGTGAATTTGAGAATCAATTGACTCAATATATATTTACCGGCGATAATGATGGCTATATAACAGGACAAACGAACCTGAAAATTGATCAATACGCTGAGAAATTTGAGATGATAAATCCTAATTTAAATGCAGTTAAACAGATCAAAATTATGCCATCTTTACTGCAGTCAAATTCCGCTGATCCGCATATAATTATTAAAATTTGGAACGGATCCAATGAACCTACCAATGAAGTCTACTCTAAATCTGTTCCCTTTACAGAATTGGTGGCAGGAGAATTTAATGACATCGAACTGGATTTCCCTGTTGCTGTTGACAAGAATTTCTTTGTAGGCTACGAAGTTTTATACGAAATGCCCATTGACACATTTGCCGTTGCTCACCTGCCCTTACAAGCAGATGCCGAATGGGCCAATACTGCATACATGCATTACAATAATGCATGGGAACCTTATAACGAAGTATTTGGAAACAATACCTCCCTGGCCATAAAAGCCTTGGTTGGGTTTAGTGATGTAGCAACCGGAATTGAAGATGATTTAAACTCGAATAAAGCAGATAAATTAAAGATCTACCCGAATCCTCTGTTGCACAAGAGTAATGTAGTTTTTCCCAACCAAACCAATCAGAAATACCGGTTGGTGGTTGTGGATGCAAGTGGCCGGGTGGTTCGGATTATTGAAAACATCACAGGAAACAACGTAATTATAAACCGGGAACAATTAAAACCCGGTGTGCATATCATCAACCTTTCGGGTGAGAAAATATACAAGGGAAAGCTGTTGGTGAAATAAGAAGATCAAACAGGTATTTTAGTGAGAGCTTGTCGTAATTCGGCAAGCTCTTTTTCTTCTCAGTCACCAACAAAAGCTTCGTAGTTGGACGCTATGTACCCCTAATACGTATTTTACATCTTCGGATATATATTTTACTATTTATACGATGCTTTTTACATATTTTACCATGTACTTTACTTACTATAAAACGTTTTTTACATCTATAATTATCTTTTTTACTTATTCAGGTAGGTAATTTACATATCGGAATATCTTTCTTACTTAAATTATTAAGTTTTATACATCTTAAAGGATGTATTTTCATTACTACACTATTGATTTTACTATTTATAAGGTTTAACTTTATACTTGTAGAAAGCATATTTGCTCTCAGGTTTACAATTTCTGTAAAAGAAACGGATGAACTGAATCAGGAAGAATATTAATTTTTAAACCCGCCAAATACGCATGAACCCAAAATCAGAAAAAATCCCGTTTAGCATTCACCGAATGATTCGACAAAACTTATCGAAACGAAACCTAACGGTAAGCTGGTTAGCAATGAAAATTAATATCCGCCCTATTTCACTTCACCAACAACTGAACAGATCAACACTTCAGGTAAACAGACTATGGAGTATCTGTCAGGCTCTTGAATTAAATATTTTTCAGGAAATTGCGAATAGACTCGAGAGAGAGAATCAATCACAAAAGGCGGTAGAAAAAGGCATGGAACTATCTCAGATAGATGCAGAAGTAGATGGCCTTAAAAAAAGAATCGAATTACTCGAAAACGAAAACAAAACCTTAAAAGAGGTAATCAGTTTACTGAAAGGCTAAATCAAAAAATAAGAACAGCACCAAATAACCGATGTCAATATGGTGCTGTTCAAACAATCATTTGTAATTTTCTTAACTATTCAATTGATCCAGAAGGCTCTCTTCGTCCTCTGCTTTAGTATTTGAAAAGTTCAGAGCTGTTTCGATTATCGCCAAATGCGAATAGGCCTGTGGGAAATTCCCAAGCATCCGTTTCGACACAAAATCGATATCCTCAGCAAACAAACCAAGATGATTCGAGTAAGTAAGCAATTTATCAAATTTCTCTTTCGCCTCCTTCTTTCTGCCAATTTTATACAAACTGTTGATTAACCAGAAAGAACAAATTGTGAAGGCTGACTTTGGCGTCCCAAAATCGTCCTTGTTTTTATAACGATACATCAAACCGTCGTGTTCCAATTCGTTTTGAATGGTTAGTACGGTCGATTTATACTTCTCATCTGTGGCATTGATAAAACCATAGCTTTCCATCAGCAAAACCGAAGCATCCATATCCTCAGAGCCATAAAATTGGGTGAACGCCTGTTTCTTTTCACTCCAGGCCTTTTTCATGATATCTTCTTTCACCGAATGCCGAAGAATGGTCCACTTTCCTACATAATAATCGCGCTTCAAAAGACTTGCAATTTTAACCGCCCGGTCGAAAGCCACCCAACACATCACTTTACTAAAAGTAAAATGGAGACTCTTGCCCCGGATTTCCCAAATTCCACGATCCGGTTTTTTCCAGTTCTCCTCTACAACCTTCACAATACTTCTTACAATGGTCCACAATTCCTCACTATGGTCGAGAGAATTTTCGAACATAGCGAAATGCTGATGAATCAAATCCAGCAATATCCCATATATGTCATTCTGCTTTTGTTTGTAGGCCGCATTCCCAACCCTTACCGGTTTTGATCCTTCATAACCTGCAAGGTGATCCAATTCATATTCCGAAAGCTTTTTTTCACCATTGATCCCATACATGATCTGAATTTTCTCATTCTTCTCAGGAATGATATCCATAATAAAATTCAGGTATCGTTTTGCCACATTATAATGCCCCAGTTGAGTGAGAATCTTAACAACCATAGAGCCATCGCGAATCCAGCAAAAGCGGTAGTCCCAATTTCTAACTTCCCCAATTGTTTCGGGTAAAGAAGTTGTTAATGCTGCCAGAACAGCTCCACTTTTCTGATAACTTAACAATTTCAAAACCAATGCACTTCGATTGGTTTCTTCGTTGTATTTCGGCAGTACTTTGGTTTTTTCGCTCCAGTTCAGCCAATATGTTTTTGTCCGCTGCAATTTCAAATAAATGCGGTCGGGTGTTTGTTCCAACAATTTCTGATTGTAGCTTACCTGGCAAAACCCATCTTTTTCCAATTCAATGACTTCCTGATTCAATATATCGGAATAATTAAAACTGGAATACAAATACAAGGAATCGTAATTTCCTGATGCTGTATAGGATTTGATATATTCCTCTCCCGACACTTTATTTTCTGTAATATTTCGGGCATAATCGAGTTGCGGATTGTATTTAATACGAAATTTTGGTTTCCCATAAACCAATCGAAAAAAACGAATCACATCAGATGGCATGTAGTAATCATTTTTTTCTGTCACATATCTGGGCATAAAATCCAATACTTCAAAAACTCCATCGACACACTCAAATCTTGTTTTTAAAATATTTGTATTTTTTCGGTACTCCTGTGTTATATTTGTTGCACTCTCAGGTAAAATTTCAAAACTACCACCTTTACTCTTATCCAACAACTTAGCAAATGCCGAAGATGAATCAAATTGTGGCAAACACACCCAATCCAACGACCCCTTTTCCGAAACCAGTGCCGCACTTCTACAATTTCCTATTACCCCGTAATTTAAATTCTTCATAAAAAAATGCTATTTTAGAGCTTAACCATAAAAACTCCACGGAAAATAAAGATTTTCCATGACTTTAGACTGTTTTTAAACCAAAATTTAAATCTCCTTTTTATGAATCGAATTCACATTGTCTCCAACAGACTCCCTTTTAGTATTAACGTAGAAAATGACAACATCGAATTAATTCCGAGTGTTGGCGGGCTTGCAACAGGTATGAGGTCGGTTTACAAAGAATACAATGGAAAATGGATTGGCTGGCCGGGATTACCAAGCGATGATCTTGACGATCAGCTAACTGCAAAAATCGAAGAGAATTTACAAAAAGAAGATTGTGTATCTGTTCACCTGTCAAAACAGGAAATAGACTTGTACTATGATGGTTTTAGTAACCGGACTATTTGGCCTCTCTTTCATTATTTTGCGCAATACATTGATTATGCCCCCGAGCTGTGGGATGCTTTTGTAAGCGTGAATCAAAAATTTGCTGACAAAGCACTGGAAACCATAGAGGAAGGAGATACAATTTGGATTCATGACTATCAACTATTGCTGGTCCCTGAAATGATAAAATCGAAAAAACCTGGTGTTACCATTGGTTTTTTTCTTCACATCCCCTTTCCTTCGTTTGAAGTTTTTCGAATTTTGCCTTGGAGAAAAGAATTGATAAAAGGTATGCTGGGTGCTGATCTGATAGGCTTTCACACTTTCGATTATCAAAGACATTTTTGCAGTTCGGTACGTCGTTTAATGGGTTATGAAATTTCATTCAACCAAATTCACATCGAAGACCGGATTATACTTGTTGATTCCTTTCCAATGGGAATTGACTACAATAAATTTAGAGACGCTGCAACTCAAACATTTCAAAAGCCGCTTCAGGAAAAATCGAAGCTTCATCGTGAGCTGGAAAAATATTTTCTGGTTTCACCTGAACGAAAGCTAATTCTCTCGATCGATCGAATGGATTACTCGAAAGGAATTCCAAACCGCTTACGGGCTTTCTCAAAATTCTTAGAAGATTATCCTGAATTTATAGGCAAAGTAACACTGATAATGCTTGCGGTACCATCCCGTGGAACCGTGGAACACTATATCAACCTTAAGAGAGAGGTGGATGAATTGGTTGGAACTGTAAATGGTAAATTCGGGAGTATTAACTACACGCCGGTTTGGTATTTTTACCGTTCGCTACCCTTCGAAAACCTGATTGAATTGTACAGTTCATGTGATGTTGCTCTGGTAACACCTGTGCGCGATGGAATGAATCTGGTTGCGAAAGAATATGTAGCATCAAGAACAAATAGAACAGGTGTTATCATTTTAAGTGAGATGGCAGGCGTTGCCAAAGAAATGGGGGAAGCTCTGATTATTAACCCGAACAATAGTAACGAAATTGCAAGCGCTATTAATCAGGCCTTAATCATGCCGCTTGATGAACAACGGGAACGGATGATCTTTCTTCAGGACAGAATAAAACGATATGATGTTTTCAAATGGTCCAGTGAGTTTGTAAAATCTTTATCAAAAGTTGAGAAGATACAAAACTCCTTCTATGCGAAGAAAATCAATAGTAAAATCATGGAAAATCTTAGCTCGAAATACCATTCTTCTGAAAAAAGAGCCATATTCCTTGATTACGACGGAACGTTAACCGGTTTCAGATCCAACCCGAATGATGCAAAACCGGATGAAGAGCTTCATAAAATTCTTTTCAAACTGGAAGAAGATCCTCGTAATGTGATTACAATTATAAGTGGCAGAGATAGAGATAGTCTGGAGAAATGGTTCGACGGACACAAAATCAATTTGATTGTTGAACATGGTGTTTGGCTTAGAAAAAATCAAAAAGAGTGGAAAATGCTAAGCAATGCTTCGGATATATGGAAACCAAATATTCGTCCTACTTTAGAAACCTTTGTTGACCAAACACCAGGGTCTTTTATCGAAGAAAAAAATTATTCTCTGGTTTGGCATTTCAGAAAAGCAGAACCTGAACAAGGAGAACTTAGAGCAAATGAGCTTCGGGACGAGTTAACCACAATGATCGCCAATCACAACTTAGAAATATTAGAAGGCAATAAAGTAATTGAGGTGAAAAGCGGTGGAATTAACAAGGGAATTGCCGCGATGCAATTTCTTAAAAACCAAAATTTTGATTTCGTAATGGCTGTTGGAGATGATTGGACTGATGAATACATGTTCCGTGAACTTCCTGAATCATCACATACCATAAAAGTTGGACTTAAGAATACAGCGGCAAAATACAAAGTTGAATCTGTTGCTTCGGTTCGAAAACTACTTTCGGAATTCATTAAATAATTAGAAGCTAATAGCAGGCGGTAAATTCTCAATTTACCGCCTTTTTTAGCTTTTCATGTATCTTAAAAGAGCATTATCACACAAAAAATCAACGAATACTATTCCTGTTCTTTAAAATTCGTATAATTTTGCAACGAAATAAAATGAAATTCCCTAATTTCGCACGAACCAAGATTTTTAATAATGCTACACAAACAGTTCGATTATTTAGTAATCGGAAGTGGACTGGCTGGTTTATATTCAGCCTACTATGCTTCCCGCTTTGGGAAAGTTGCCATTTTAACAAAATCGAAGATTGATGTTAGCAATTCTTACTACGCACAAGGAGGCATTGCTGCTGTTACCGATCCTGAAGATTTTCCTCAATATCATTTAGAAGATACTTTAACCGCAGGTCGTGGTTTGTGTGACCTTATTCCTGTGGAAATTCTCGTTAACGAGGGGCCGGATCGTATTCAGGATATAATCGATTTGGGCATGCAATTCGATAAAGAGAACGGCAAACTGGCTTTGGGACTTGAAGGAGGGCATCACCGAAGGCGGATTCTTCATGCCGGTGGTGATTCAACAGGAAAAGAAATGACTCTTTTTTTGATTAAACAGGTAGTGAATAATCCCAATATAGAAATATTTGAAAACCATATGGTTTTTGAATTGCTTGTTGAAAATAAAATTTGTGCCGGAGCAAAAAGCTACAATATCACCAACAATACCAATCTCCTAATTGAAGCTAAGAATACAATTCTTGCTTCGGGCGGAGCTTCTGCTGTCTATCAAAGAACAACAAACCCGCACACTACAGTTGGCGATGGAATCAACCTGGCTTATAAGGCCGGTGCTACAGTAGCGGATATGGAATTCATTCAGTTTCATCCCAGTTCGTTTTATTCTAAGGAAGGATATACATTTCTGATTAGCGAAGCTGTTCGTGGTGAAGGTGCTCATCTTATAAATTCAAAAGGAGAACGGTTTATGTCGGCAATTCATCCTTTGGCCGAATTAGCTCCCCGAGATATCGTTGCCCGGTCCATTTTCAATCAGATGAAACAAAGTCAAAGCAATCATGTGATTCTTAGCCTTAAACATCTTGATGGAGAGAAAATAAAAAATCGGTTCCCGTCTATTAATAAAAATTGCGAATCTTCAGGCGTTGATATGACTCAGGAAATTCCAATTGCTCCTGCGGCGCATTATATGGTTGGAGGAATTAAAACCGGAATACACGCTGAAACCAATATATCGCGACTGTATGCCTGTGGGGAAATAGCTTCATCAGGAGTTATGGGCGCCAACAGACTTGCTTCAAACTCATTGCTTGAGTGTTTGGTTTTTGGTAAGAGAGCTATCGATCATGCCAGAAAAACTTCTTTGGTTAAAGATTCTTTTCCGTTGAATCAAACCCGGATGCATGTCAATACAAAACTCGAACAATCATTTCTAAATCACAGCAATGAAATTGCAAATGAGATGAATTTGAAGGCTGGAATCGTGCGAAACCAAAAAGAATTGACAGAAGTTATTTCACTTTTAGAATCGATCGAAAATAGTTTCCCTTTCGAAAATTATGAATATTACAGCGTTCGTTTGCAAAATATTATTCGGGTATGTAAATTACTCTCAACGGCTGCTTTATCCAGACAAGAGAGTCGCGGTGGCCATTTCAGAGAAGATTTCCCGAAAGAAAAATCAAGATTCCTTACTCACTCAATTCAACAAATCAATAAAGAAATTTATTTTGTTCCTGTAGATCGCCGATCTCAAGATTAAATTATCACATATGAAAGAATCAGGATTTAATGTTCAGGAAATTGAACTCATCATTAATCATGCTTTTCAAGAAGACATAGGAAGTGGTGATATTACCACAAATAATATAGTACCCGAGAATACTTTAGCCACAGCAAGTATGACTGCTAAAGCTGATGGGATAATAGCAGGTTTGGATATTGCCGAAATGGTATTTCGAAAGTTGGATGCAAATCTAAAATGGAATCCTCAATTTAAAGATGGTGAGCGGGTATCAAAAGGTGATGTTATTCTGGAAATAAATGGAACATTCAGGGCTCTTTTAACCGGTGAAAGACTAGCCTTGAATTTACTGCAAAGAATGTCGGGAATTGCTACCGAAACAGCTAAATACGTTGCCGAGACAAAAGGCACAAAGGTGAAGATATTGGATACCAGAAAAACAGTTCCCGGGCTACGGACATTTGATAAATATGCAGTTAAAATGGGCGGAGGAACCAATCATCGCATTGGTTTATATGATATGGTAATGATTAAAGACAATCACATTAAGGTTGCCGGCAGCATTGCCTCCGCTGTTGAACAGGTTCGCAAAGCCATTCCTTCGGATATTAAAGTGGAGGTAGAAACAACAAACTTAGATGAAGTTAAAGAAGCTGTTACTGCAGGCGCAGATATCATCATGCTCGATAATATGAGTAATGAATTAATGAAAGAAGCTGTTGACTTTATTGATGGCAGAGCTTTGGTTGAAGCATCGGGAAATATGAATTTAAGCAGGATTGCCGGAGTTGCTAAAACCGGTGTTGACTTTATTTCAATTGGTGCTCTTACCCATTCTGTAACTGCATTAGATATCAGTCAAAACATTGTTCTTTAATTTCCATAAAAAAAATAGTAAAGGGAAAAATATTCAAAATTAAACTCAAAACAATTTGATGGCATCTTTGTTTCGCATGCAAATACTGTAGCTGAAAGAAACAAAAACCATCTATATTATGAATTTGGGTGTGAATATTTTTTCCTGTAAAAAAAAACAATTCATTTTACTTACGAATTGCCGCTGTAGCATCAACCATCAATTCCGAATTCGTCTTAAGAACTTATTCTCAATCATCCCAATTTGTTTCCGGATCAATAACTGAATTGCGCCGAAAACACTCTCACAAGGCACTTATAGACAAATAATTAAACACACACAAATTACTGCGTGTATTTTAAATAAATCCATTTATCATCAAAAAAATAGTGGAAGTTACTTAGGTAGTAATCAAAATATTTGTCCAATTCAAAACACTTTTTTACAAAAAAAAACGAAAAGATATAATATATTCCATCAATAATTTATCAAAATAATAATACTATTATTTCAGCCAATATTAATTAGAATAATATTACTATATTTCGGCTCATTATTAGACAATTATGAATAAACAATACCACAAAAAACCTCAACTAAACAATTAAAACAATCCGATTTAATAATAGCATCCAAACTTAAGATCCAAAACCACAATGCAATTTCCCCTACCACTTGTTTTGCTTTTTTATATTTCGTTCTCCAACACTCTATTTGCAAATAGGGTTTCAGATGACGTAAAGAATCAGGATAGTATTAAGATAGAACGATATCTAACCAAATCAAGAACGTACTATACGGTAAAAACTGATAGTGCAATCTATTTTGCAAATAAAGCGTTACAACTATCCCTGAAAAATAATAACCATAAATTGATCATCGATTCCCAAATTGAATGTTTTTACAATTATTCTGTGAACAGAGATCTGGTACATGCAAAAGAAGCTCTTGATGAAGCTAAATTTATAGCTTATATACTGAATGATTCTTTAAATATTTGTAGAGTACATTCCTGTTTAGGATACCATTATGTAATAGCCAGCCAATACGACAGTGCAATTTCCCACTACAATAAATCTCTGGAAATAAGCGAAGCAATCAAGAATAACAAAAATAAAATTCATAATCTTATCGGGCTTGGACAAGTGTACTATGAAAGAGGAGATTTTGAATTAGCACTAAGCAAATATGTAGAAGCATTTCAATATAATGAAGTGCAGGACAACAAAGATACTAAGCTTAGCATTCTCATTAATATGGCAAATATTTATGCCGATGAACAACAAAGGGAAAAGGCAATATCCTATTACAATCAAGCCATGGAAATCACTTTAGAGATAAAGGATGAGGACACGCTATCAGTTCTTTACAACAATTTGGCAATTGTATATCAAGACGATTTAAATTTTAATAAAGCATTAACATTTTACGAAAAAAGTCTCGCAATATATAAGAAAGCAAATAATAAAGCAGGCGTTGCATTGTGTCTGAATAATATTGGTGAAAATTATTTTAAAATGGGGAATACAGATAAAGCAATTGTATTCTTGCGCGAATCATTATCTACCAATCGACAATTACAACTTGATACTGAAATTATCTATAATTTGGAGACCTTAATTCAAATACACCTTAGCTTGGGTAATTTCAATCAGGCTTACAAATATCTTGAAGAAGGAATTTCTTTAACTAAAAAATTAAAGACAAAAGGCAAAAGAAGTGATTTATTAAAGCTCCTTGCTGAATATTACAATAAAACAGGGAAATACCAAAAAGCCTATTCCTCAATGATAGACTACAACTCTCTTAAAGACAGCATACAACAAAAATCAAGAACCGAGAAGATAGTAGAACTTCAAACAAAGTTTGATTCTGAAAAAAAAGAGAAGGAGAACGAAATTTTAAGAGTGAAAAACCAATTTACTCAAGAAAAACTGGAACAAGAAAAAATGAGAGCAAAATACCTTTATATTTTCTCTTTCTTAGCGCTTGCTGTTATCCTTCTGATCATTATCCTTTTCCGTTCTAAAATAAAAATAAACAATCAAATAAAAATTATAAATGGCAAATTGGAAGATTCCAATTCCAAATTAAAAATCATGAATGCCACAAAGGATAAATTCTTTTCAATAATAGCTCATGATTTAAGATCACCCTTTAATGCCATATTAGGATTTTCGGAACTGATAAAATCGGAAATACAGAGAGGAAAAGATTTAGAGATCATAGAAGAATATAATGACAACATTAACGAATCGGCAAACAGTTTATTTACACTACTTGAAAACCTTTTACAATGGGCTAATGATCAACGTGGAATCCTTGAATTCACTCCAATCCAAATTGATTTATATGAATTAATTCAATCCAATCTTGCTATTTTCAAATTAAAAGCTGCCGATAAATCAATAAAATTATTTTCAGACATAAAACCAAACACTGTGGCATTTGGCGATGTAAACATGGTAAATACCATAGTTAGAAATCTAATTAGCAACGCATTAAAGTTCACAGATGAAAATGGCGAAATCTTCTTATCTTCTGTATTGGATGGTGATTTTATTCATCTTTCAGTAAAAGACAATGGTATTGGAATTAGTAAAAACAATCAGGATAAACTTTTTCGATTAGATTGTAACTTTACAACTAATGGCACTATGGATGAAACCGGAAGCGGTCTGGGACTTATTCTCTGTAAAGAATTTGTTAAGAAAAACGGCGGCGAAATTTGGGTTGAAAGTGAAGAAAATAAAGGAAGCAAATTCATTTTCTCTTTAAAATCAGCCTAACTTTTTAGAATACTTTTAAATAGGCAATTTCTTTACCAGAAACTGCTTTTTTTTCGGCTCTTAAGTAAGAAGCATATATCTTTGCAATCCAAAAAATACGATTACATGGAATTATTAAGTATACTTCTTCTTGCCCTCGGACTTTCTGTTGACTCGTTTGCTGCATCTATATGCAGTGGATTGGCCATAAAAAAGATTCATTTCTTTCAAGCTGCTAAAATTGCTTTTTTTCTTGCTGTATTTCAGGGAGGAATGCCAATTATAGGTTGGTATACAGGTTGGGAGTTAAAAGATTTAATCAAAGATTTTGATCATTGGGTTGCCTTTATTCTACTGGCAGGAATGGGTAGTAAAATGATATATGAAAGCATAACTTCCAAAGAAAAAGATTGCTCTTTTAACCCACTAAAACTGTTGGTTCTTATAGGCATTTCTGTAGCTACAAGTATAGACGCTTTGGTTGTAGGATTAAGCCTTGCCCTTATTGACGTTGTTATTTGGTTTCCAGCCATTATAATTGGTATAATAACCTTTATCGTTTCAATGCTCGGGATGTTGCTGGGCAAGAAAATTGGTAGTAAAATGAGCAAACGATTTGAGATAATTGGAGGTGTTGTTCTAATTCTTATTGGATTTCGAATTTTAATCGAACATATATTCTTTCTAGCTTAGATTTCCCCTTTAGCTTTTAGCTCGCTTAAAAGCAGACTAAGAGTTTTTATTCCTTTAGCCATTGCCGGAGCTGAAATAGTGGCTCCGGAAATTCCATCAATATCTTTTCCAAATTCCATCTCCTCTCCTCCTACTTTTCCAATAAACTGCTTCAACCACGATTTAGCCATAATTTCGCCGCCATAGGAAGATCTGTAAATTAGTACCACTACTTTTTGAATCTCCAGTTTTTGATTGAACAGAACCATATAATCAAAAAAGTCATTCTTCCCTTTTGATGATGCAAAACAAGCAAATCCCATTAATTTATCCGCCTCCTTTAGGGTACTCAAATGTAAATCTCTTAGCCCCTCACAATTAAAAGTATCCAAATTTAGATTGTCAATATCATCCATTATCAAATCTTCAGAAGTGAATATTTTCTGAACTTCTTTTTCAATTTTTTTCTGTATTGATTTAGGAAAACTACTTGCCCTTGCACTAAACACTCCACTAATCAAAACAAAAATAACCACTGGCTGCAGAATACTTATCCATCTTTTCATCAACAAATCTCCTTTACTTAAAAAACCTCAAAGCACAATGGAAAAACCAAAATGCTTTGAAGTAAATATTTTAATTGTTTTAGTTCTAGAACCAAACGCCTACACCAAAATTCACAAAATTCTTTTTCTCATCATTACCGTCTTTTGACATTTGGTAATCAGCTTTAACAACAGCACCTTTTGCCAAATGATAGCTTAATCCAAAGAATACTTCTTCTCGATCGTAAGCCTTATTAGCAATCATGTTTCCTGCTACCTTATGATGAGTGTTATAATTTTCGTAGCGTACAAATGGAACTAAAGCCTGCTCTTTTCCTTGCAATAAATCATATCCTGCTTCTAAATAATAACCTTGCATTTGCTTTCCCAGATCCTTACCCGTTTTATCGTTGTATTCGGCTGCATCACTAATAAAAGAATGAATGTACTGACCTTTTAATTGCAAAGCGTTCACTTTGTAACGCACATCCATTCCGAACATGCTTATCCCAACACGAGTTGAATCAGCTGCGGCTTCAGCAAAATCATCATTCTTATCCAATCCGTTGAAAGCAGATGACTGTGTTTTTCCAAAATATCCTGCCAAACCAATATTTAAACCTTTAACTCCGTAATAATCAAGTTTAGCAGATAAAGATGGAGATGTAAATGTAGATTCAGCACCTTTCTGACGACCTTTTCTAAATCCATCAGAACCTCTTAATACGCCTGCTCCGTTGTATCCGTTAAAACCATTCATTACATACAATTGATACTTTAATGGAAATGAAGGCATACGACCGCTAACACCAACTCCAATTTCGCGCCATGTAGTAGGAACAATGCTGTTATCCACACTCGGACGTTCAACACCATTAAAAGTAGTTGGCTCGTGATATTCATTCACAATACCCATTGGCACCAACATTAAACCTGCTCTCAAATTTGTATTTGGACGAACATTGTAATTTAAAAATGCTTGCTCAACGTACAATTCCTTTACGTGTTCATATTCAATTTCCGTAACAAATGAGGTTTTATCATTAAATTGATATCCAAAAAACAACACCATTCTGTGAACATCCATATTTCCATTGTAACGGGTATTGCCACTAATTTGTTGATTGTAATGAATCTCCCCATATCCGCCAATACTTAATTTCTCATCTTTTACTCTTTCCAAAATGGTTGTGCCAATACTTTTTGGTTCCTGAACCTCCTGTGCTTTTGTTGTAATAAAAGCAGCAATCACAGCCATAAATAGTAATCCCTTTTTCATCAGTTTAAATAATTAGGTTTTAGTTTCACTGCTCGAATAATGAGCATTATTTTAGGATGCTAAATTAGATTAAGACTGAATAAGTAGAAATACCTACATGTTGGTATTCTTAGACCATCAGCTCTTTTATTACTAATATACCTTATATACTTATCCAAATATTTTAATACTTTTGAATTTGAAAATTCACCGTATTTGCTTTTTACGATAGCATTTCGGTTACTTAATAGAAGCTTACTATGGAATATATCAATCAGTTTTTTATAGATTTTATTGATATCTTAAACGAGATGTCACCTTACCTAATGCTAGGATTTTTATTTGCAGGAATCTTAAAAGTAGCTTTCCCACAAAAATTTATCGACAAATATTTAGGTCCAAAAAATGGGAAATCCGTTTTATATGCAGCACTTCTTGGCATTCCTCTCCCATTGTGCTCCTGCGGAGTAATCCCAACCGGTATTTCATTTTATAAGAGTGGCGCTTCCAAAGGTTCTTCTGTATCATTTCTAATATCAACACCTCAAACTGGTGTTGACTCAATTTTAGTAACTTATTCGCTGTTAGGCTTGCCTTTTGCAATCATTCGACCATTTATAGCTTTGCTAACCGGACTATTTGGTGGATTTCTCACCAATCATTTTGATAAAGATGAGAAACCCATCCCTGTGCAAGCATCCGATTCCTGTTGCTCAACAAAAAAAGAATCGAACTGTGGCTGTGAAGGAGAATGCAATACTGAAACTAAAAAGAAAAGATCGCCAATCTACACAATGTTTAAATATGCATTTGTAGATTTTCTGCAGGACATTTCGAAGTGGCTAATTATTGGCCTTTTATTAGCTGCTGTAATTTCAGTGTTAATTCCAAACGATTTCTTCTCAGCTTATATTGGAAATGATTTCATTGGAATGCTGGTAATCCTTGTAGCCTCTATTCCTCTTTACATTTGCGCAACCTCATCGGTTCCGGTTGCTGCAATTTTAATGATGAAAGGTATTTCTCCTGGTGCCGCCTTGGTATTTCTGATGGCTGGTCCGGCAACCAATGCTGCAACCATTACGGTACTAAATAAAGTTCTAGGCAAGAAAACGATGTGGTCTTACTTAATCTCAATTATTTTGGGAGCATTGCTTTTCGGATTATTAATTGATAATGTATTCCCACGGGAATGGTTCACTATGGGACCATTGCATGATCATATGGGGGCACATGAAGGTCACTGGGAACTTCCTAACTGGCTGAAATGGGGAAGTAGTATTTCCTTAGTACTATTGATATTTAATGGCTATTTACAAAAGTATATTTCTGGGAAAAGTGAACTTAAAACTATTGAAACCAAGAAAAGAAGTACTGAAAAACTGGTAATAGTGAATGGAATGAGCTGTAACCATTGTAAAAACAGTGTAGAAAAACACATTGGAGCCATTAAAAACATTGCTTCCGCAGAAGTGAATCTGGAACAAAAACTTTTACGCTTAGAAGGAAATAATATCGATTTACAAATCATAAAAAAAGAACTGGAAAGTCTTGGTTTTGAATTTGGTGGAGAGGTAAAAAACGAAAACTAAGCCATTCTCCGGGTCTAAATATTCATTTTACAAGAAGAATATTTGTGAAAACTGCTAAAAACTTCCTCCTTTTCATCCTTATTATTGCCTCAATTCACTAAATTCTTAGAAATCCCATCCTTGTTCTGCAACATAATTGGCGGATTTCACCCATTTTAAGATTTTTTTGAACTGAAATTCTTACACTGTTAGACAACAAGCTCATAAACCCTTGATTTACAATTGCATTCAACACCTTAAATCAAGGGTAATTTATGATCAACACATGCATACATCTTTATATTTAATTACTTGAAAACTTCGAAATTTTGATTACATTTAAATGTTCTACAACATATCTATGCTGTACATTATTCTTTTTGGAAAAATATTTTTCTAACTATCAGATAGATTAGTTGATTAAAAACAAAGCCTTTACAGGCTTTTAAACGAAAACCAAAATATGATCAAGAAGATTTCAAAAGTCCTTGTTGCAAATCGAGGAGAAATTGCTCTGCGCGTTATGCGATCATGCAGAGAATTAGGAATTCTTTCTGTTGCTGTTTACTCCGATGTCGATCGAACATCTATGCATGTGCGATATGCCGATCAGGCAGTTCATATCGGAGCTGCAACATCAGCCGAAAGTTATTTAAATATTGATAAAATCATAAACGCAGCAAAACGTGTTAAGGCTGACGCCATACATCCCGGCTATGGATTTTTAAGCGAAAATGCTGAATTCTCAAAACGCTGTGAAGAAGAAGGTCTCATTTTTATAGGTCCAACTCCCGAAGTAATTGCGACAATGGGTGACAAAATCACTGCTCGCCAAACCATGATTGCAAGTGGCGTTCCTGTAGTTCCAGGGACTAAAGAAAACCTAAAAGATGAATCGACAATACTTAAAACTGTTCGGGAAATAGGTTTGCCCGTAATGATTAAAGCTTCAGCCGGAGGTGGTGGAAAAGGAATGCGAATGATCGACAAAGAAGAGAATATTCTGGAAGGGCTAAGAGCTGCAAAATCAGAAGCCATGGCATCATTTGGTGATGACGCTGTTTATATCGAAAAATACATTTCTTCTCCTCATCACATCGAATTTCAGATACTTGGTGACAAACACGGAAATGTAATTCATCTTTGCGAAAGAGAATGCTCCGTTCAAAGACGACATCAGAAAGTGGTGGAAGAAACTCCGTCTCCGCTGATGACCGCTGAATTAAGAGCACAAATGGGAGAACATGCTGTTGCTGCCGCTAAAGCAGTTAATTACCATGGAGCAGGCACCATTGAGTTTCTGGTAGACAATAACCACAACTACTATTTCCTCGAAATGAATACACGATTACAAGTCGAGCATCCTATCACCGAAAGGGTAACCGGATACGATCTTGTGAAACAACAAATTTTAATTGCAGAAGGACATGAATTGAAAATGAAACAAGAAGATATTTTTCAATTTGGACACGCAATCGAATGCAGAATTTATGCGGAAGATACAGACAATAACTTTATGCCGAGCCCCGGAGTGATAACCCACATTACTGAACCAATGGGTTTAGGGGTTAGAACCGATGGTTACGTTTATGAGGGATACGAAATCCCAATTCACTACGACCCAATGATCTCAAAATTAATTATTTGGGCCAGAACAAGAGAGGAAGCGATTGAACGAATGCGGCGGGCTCTTTTCGAATATAAAATTACAGGTGTAAAAACCTCAATCAAATATCTAGAAAAAATCATGGATTGTCCTGACTTTAGAAACGGCACCTATGATACTCACTTTATTCAAAAAAACGAAGATTTTCTTCTTGGTGCCGATGAAGCCAAAAAGTCTTTTGAAGATCTGGCCATAGTTACCGCCTTTGTCAATTATCACAACAAATTGAAAAGCTCTCAAATTTGTCCAAAAGCATCGATGCAAAACAAGTGGAAAGAATTTGGACGCAGAAGGGGAATGTTTAGAGCAAGTGAAAACTAAAAGACAAACAAAAAATAATAAAATGGCAATTGAAATAAAATTGGGCGAACGCATGGCAAAAGTTGAACTTTTAGCCGAAGAGGGAAATCAAATTAAGATAATGGTTGACTCCAAAGAGTATGATTTGGATATGCTGCAGGTTGAAAATGGCGTATACTCTGTTCTATATAAGGGCAACTCCTATAATGTGGAATTAATTGAAACTGATTCTCCAAAAAAGTATTCAGTCAACACATTTTACCATTCCTATGATGCTGAAATTATTGATGCTGAAACCAAATATCTGCAAGCACGAAACTCGGGCAACCTTGAAGCTGCGGAGAGTACAATCACCTCACCAATGCCCGGAAAGGTAGTTAAGATTCCTGTTGAATTGGGCAGTGAAGTAAAAAAGGGAGACACCGTAATTATTGTATCAGCAATGAAAATGGAGAGCGAATACAAAGCCATGAAAGATGGTATTGTAAAAGAAATCTATGTTCATGAAGAGGATATCATCGACGGAAATCAACCTTTGGTGTTTATTGACTAAGTAAAATTACGAATTAACAATTATGGGTATTAATTGATGAATTCCCCAACTTGAAAAGACATTCATAATTTATCATTCAAAATTTATAATTATAAAGAAATGTTGACACTTGAAGATAAAATTAAAAAATTTGAAGAATTAAATAAAGCCGCCGAAGCTGGTGGTGGACAAGATCGAATTGCCAAACATCATGCTGATGGTAAAAAAACTGCCAGGGAGAGAATTCTGGACCTTATGGATCCCGAAACTTTCGTGGAAGTAGACAAGATGGTTACGCACCGTTCTACCGATTTTGGTATGGAGAAAAACAAAATACTCGGAGATGGAGTTGTCTGTGGCTATGGCAAAATCGATAGTCGTTTGGTTTATGTTTTCGCCCAGGACTTTACTGTTTTTGGTGGTTCGTTGAGTAGTGCCAATGCCGATAAGATTGTTAAAATCACCAAATTAGCCATGAAAATGGGCGCTCCAATTATTGGTTTGAATGATTCAGGAGGAGCACGGATTCAGGAAGGAGTGCAGAGTTTAGCCGGATATGCTGATATCTTTTATCAGAACGTTAGAGGTTCCGGGGTAATTCCGCAGATTTCTGCCATTATGGGGCCATGTGCCGGTGGGGCAGTCTACTCTCCTGCTCTTACCGATTTTATTATGATGGTGAAGGATACAAGTTATATGTTTGTAACCGGACCCGATGTGATAAAAACAGTGACTCACGAAGAAGTTACCAAAGAAGAACTGGGTGGAGCAATAACTCACAATTCTAAAAGTGGTGTTGCTCACTTTACTGCCGATAACGACGAGCAGGCAATGATAATGCTTCGTGAATTAATTGGTTTTCTTCCATCAAACAACATGGAAGATCCTCCCATAAAACCTTGTACTGATAATATTCATCGCGAAGATGAAAAACTTCAAACAATGGTTCCCGTTGATCCAAATAAACCTTACAACATTAAAGATATTATCGAGACTGTAGTTGATGACCATAACTTTTTTGAGGTAATGCCGCTATATGCTCAAAACATATGTATTGGTTTTGCCAGATTGGGCGGAAAGCCTGTGGGAATTGTAGCTAATAATCCTGCTTTTATGGCTGGAGTTTTAGATATCAATAGTTCGGTTAAGGCAGCAAGATTTGTTCGTTTTTGCGATGCTTTTAATATTCCGTTAATCACTCTCGTTGATGTACCCGGTTTTCTTCCGGGAACGGCTCAGGAATTTGGTGGAATTATTAAACATGGCGCCAAGCTGTTATATGCTTTCGCAGAAGCTACGGTTCCAAAAATCACCTTAATCACCCGTAAAGCATACGGTGGTGCTTATGATGTAATGGCTTCGAAGCACATTGGGGCAGATATTAATTATTCCTATCCAACCGGCGAAATTGCCGTTATGGGCGCCGAAGGAGCTGTTAATATTATGCACAAAGGACTTACAGAATCGGAAAGAGCAGATGCTATTGAGGATTACCGTGATAAATTTGCCAATCCGTACAAAGCTGCAGAATTGGGATATATTGATGAAATTATTCAGCCCAAACAAACCCGCTACAAACTGGTGCAGGCTTTGGATATGTGTGCGAACAAAAGCGAACAGAATCCGCCTAAAAAACACGGTAACATTCCATTGTGATAAAAAGTTTAAAAATTCCAAAAGGAAAACACTGCGAATATTCGCATTGTTTTTTCTTTTTCCAATTTATTCGTAAATTGAATCTGCAAGCTGAAACGTTTATTTACTAACTTTTGATATTCTTACATCTATAGCGCAAACCATTGTGATCCATATCGAAAACAATTTCGACATGACAAATATAAATTTACATAAACAAAAACACAAAGATTAACATATTAACAACTCTCCAGTAACAATTATTCCGTAAATTTAGTTAGATATTAACTTTTAACCCAAAAGCTATGGATACAAAAAATGAAGAACTTAGAGATGTTTGTCAAGAAGCATTAGAGTGCTTGAATAAACCCGGAAATGAAGCATACAACGATCTAAAATCAAAATTAGAGTATGTAATTGGCAGCTACAACTACGACAAAAATCCTGTTGGTCTTTTCGAAATTGGTAATCTTGCCCTAATTGCTCTGGAAGAAATTAGTGCTGATAAGCCACGCAAAGTAAAAAAATCATTACTCAAAAATTTAAAAGAAAGCTTACTTCAAAAAGTTGAGGCCTAAAACTGAAGCGAAACAAAAGAGCTGGTTCACTAAAAACAAGCTCTTTTGTTTATTCTAACAACCTATTCGTTAAAAACGATATCCTGCCTTTTGTAATTCCTTGATACTATTAATTGGTCGGTTTGGATTCAATTGTTTTGCTAAAAACTGATAGATCTTCACCCGAATTTCTTTAGCTGTTTTTGTATCCATTCTATCGAAAGAATGTCCACCCGGAATGTCCTTAAAAATCTCATATTCAAATTTCTTTCCATCTGCTTTCAAAGACTTAATAAGATGTTCAACTTCCAAAACATTTACATCATCATCATTGGTATTGGTATGAATAAGCAATGGTGTATTTTGAAACTTGTGTGTATTCCAAACCGGAGAACGACGTCGGTACTCAGCCAAATTATCGTGAGCTGTTTTTCCAATATGGTAATCGGCTGAATACAGCTCTCGGTAATCTTCGGTTTGGTAACCCATTCTCGCCACTAAATCACTCACCGGAACACCTGCAAATCCAACCTTATAATCCTTTGGATGGTTAAAAAGATTAAAAAGTGCAATCATTCCTCCGTGACTCCATCCCATAATTCCAACACGTTTCTCATCCACAAAACCATAGTTTTCAATCATATAATTTCGACTGGCATAAACATCTTCATTTTCCAATCCACCGTAATCGATCTTTTCGTAATGACTTTTTCCATATCCTGTGCTTCCCCGGTATTCTGCCGCCACAACAATATATTCCTGTGAAATCAGCTCACGAACAATATGCGTGTAATAAGTCGTAAAATCGCCATGAACACCACCATGTGGCAGTACTATTAAAGGATATTTCCTGTTTACATCAATATTTTTCGGAACAAAAACATAGGTCCAAAATTTAACAGGATTACCTGCACCTAATGCTGTTTCATTTTTTTCTTTCCGTTTTGGCGGACCATAAATGTATAATTTGTCGATATGCGCAACATCTCCTACCCGCTCAAACCAAATTAAATCATCTGCCATTTTTTGCAGCTGATCCATTCGTTGATTAAGATTTTCGTTGTATTTCTTAAGATTCTGAAGTTCTTCATGAATAGAATTTTCCGTTTGGGCAATACAAAATCCTGATAACAGAATAAAAAGGGAAAAGGCAATGCATTTTTTTACTTGTATCATGTTTAAGGTATTTTGATTAGTTGTTTAATATGAAAGAACTAATTTATAAAATTGCGGGCACAAATTTCCGTCTAAATCAGATTTCATTTAACACGACTAAACCAATTCCAATCGATATATCTTGGTGGTGTTGCCTGCAATTTTAAATCGATCATCCATGCGGTGACCAACAATCCACACAATTTTACTGCCCGAAAGCAACAACCAGGTATTCTCTTTCTCCTGAAGAGAGAATTTTTGGTCGATAAAAAAATCGGAGATCTTCTTCTTGCCTTTCATACCGATTGGATGAAATGAATCTCCTTCCTTCCATTTCCGTAACTTAAGAGGGAACTGAAGTTTGTTCGCATCAAAACAGGCAATTTTAGTGCTGTTGGGGAACTGAAATCCAGGCGTCCGATCCAGAAACGAAATCTTTAGCTCTACTGGTAATTTAAGTTTAGATTCCTCATCCGAAATTAAATATTCATTAGTATTTCCTTCTGAAATCTCCGTAAGAATTAAATATTCCCTATCGCGCAGCAATTGATGGCTTGCCGAATAAAATAACTTACCCGAAATTCCATGAATAGATTCTGCAATTTTGCGGACATCACGATGATGAAAGCCGTAGGGAGAAAGCAGTTCGTACAAATGAGACACAGGTGCCAACAGCTCTTTCAACTTAGGAATTGAAATTAACAACTGATTATTTCGTGTGAAAACCAAATGCAAACGGTTCTGTTCAATTACCCTGTTGTAAATCTGTTCCACTTCACGAAAACACTGTACATTCTCGGTCATGGTCGCACGAATAGCAGGATTAATCTCCTCCAACACAGGCATGATCTGATGGCGGATTTTATTCCGCACATAATCGGTTTCCGCATTTGTTCTGTCCTCACGAAAATCAAGAGAATGCTTTTTTGCATACGCAAGTAACTGCTTACGCGTAAACGACAGCAGTGGACGCACAATCTTACCTAACTTCGGTTTAATTCCCGATAAACCATGAATCCCCGTTCCGCGAGCCAAATTGATAAGAACGGTTTCCGCAACATCATCAGCATGATGGCCAACAGCAATGTATTTGTAACCAGAAGTTTCCCGTACCTGTTCAAACCAATTGTAACGCAGGTCGCGGGCCGCCATTTCAATGGAAATTTTGTTCGTGGCAGCATACTTTTTAGTGTCAAAATCTTTTGAATAAAACGCCAGGTTTTTCTCTTTGGCCAAATTTTTCACAAACTCAAAGTCACCATCTGACTCCTCGTCCCGCAAATGAAAATTGCAATGAGCAACCCCACACTCTACTTCCATTTTACAGAGAAGATCAAGCAAAACAACGGAATCGACTCCACCGCTTACCGCAACCAAAATTTTTTCATCGCGGTAAAATAAATTTTCCTCTTCTACAAAACGGACAAGTTTACGTTGCATCAAATAATATTTAATTGTAACCAATGAGTTTTTGCTCAAAGTTTAAAGATAAAAAATCCCTTACTCTTTTAACACTTTCATAATGGCTTTTGCCTTCAACATACATTCCTCATATTCCTTTTCAGGATTTGACTGCATGGTGATAGCCCCACCCACCATAAAAGACAGGTAATGGTTCATTGCATTATACTGAATACTTCGAATTACCACATTAAAATCAAAATCACCATCAGGAGTGACATAACCAACTGCTCCGGAAAACAGTCCTCTTTTGGTTGATTCGTATTTCTCAATCAATTTCATAGCTCTAACCTTTGGTGCACCGGTCATCGATCCCATTGGGAAAGTCTGACGAATTGCTTCTACAAAATGAACATCTTCTTTCAGCTCCGAAACTATGGTAGATATCATTTGATGAACCTGCGGAAATGTATAAATACCGCACAATTCCTCAACAATTACTGAGTCCTTTGCTGCAGTTCTCGATAAATCGTTGCGAACTAAATCCACTATCATGATGTTCTCGGCTCTCTCCTTAGGATCAGAAAATAAATTCTCTTTAATTAACTTATCTTCTTCTTCATTCGCACCTCTTTTAGCTGTTCCCTTAATGGGTTGAGATATAATTTTCCGTCCCACTTTTTTAAGATATCGCTCAGGACTTGCCGATAACAAATACTTCTCTCCCATTCGGTAAAAACATGAATATGGCGTAGGCGAAACCTTCATTAATTTTCGAAACGTTTGCCTTGGCCGGATATAAGTATCCTCCGCATAAAATTCCTGACAAAAATTGACTTCGTATATATCGCCTATTCGGATGTGTTCCTTCAATTGCCTGATTGCTTTTAAATACTCTTCCCGGCTGATTCTGTATTTTATTTCCGCAACAGTAACCTCTTTCTCTTTTGGTACAGATATATTCTGAATATTCATGACCAAATTATAAATATCCTCTTCGGAAAATTCCTCTTCGAAATAATGAATCAATAAAGTATCCACATCCAAAAGAAACACCCAACGCGGACGAAAAAAATTCATTTGCGGCATGTCCAGTCCATCCTGATTATCTGAACTTAAATTCTCAATCTCATTTTTAAGATCATAACCCAAATAACCAAACCACCAATCTTTAGCAAAATCAATCTCAGCTTTTAGGCTATCAAAGCAATTCTGCGCTGGTTCAATAATTTGAAGGGCATCAATACCGGCAATCAACTCGTAAGTATTGTATTCCATTTTCGAATTCTCCTTCAGGTTCACTTCGTGACTGTCAAGAATACACACGCACTGAAACTTCTTGCTCCAAAAAAGCAATTGTTCTTTAAATTTTGTTGTGTCGGATATGTGGAAAGTAAGCCTTTTTCGCATGTGGCAAATTTAAAGAAAAGATGCGTAGAATCACTTCTCTTCTGCAAAATAGAAGAAATATTGCAATACGATATGAAGTGAATATTAATTGAAAGGGATCTTCCGGGAATTTATATGATCATTTTATTCGAACGACTTTTAGATCCTGCATAGAAGATATTTTTGTTTTTTTGTTCCATTGCCATCAATAGAATACTTACTGCGGGTTTTTCATCCTGTAATCACCAGATTTAAACAATTTCTTATTTGTTCTTATCTCCATTTTGGTTCAACAGGAACTCTTTCTCCATCGGCAACAGTATGCTCTTCCAACGAATTTTCTTTAGACTGGATCACCATATATATCATTGTTTCGTTGGAAGAATTACAGATGCCTCGTTTCCCTTGAGGTGCAACCCGTATTGTACTTCCTTCTTTTATACTAAAACAATCTTCGTCCACTTGAAAAAAACCAGAACCTTTAATAATTATATAGGTTTCTTCATTTTTTCTGTGAATGTGAAAATAAGATTGCTCAGATTGCGGTGGAAGCGAATTAAACGAAATTTCAGTGCCGGTTGCTTTAGTCGCATCTTTTAAAAAAACTTTGCCTTCTATTAAGTTTTTACTTGCAGGATGTATTAGAGAGTAATCCATTATATCTTTTAAATCACCCAAATTAACTGCACTGTAATTAGTACTTTCTGATAGCTTTTCAACTTCTTTCATTCCTATTTTTTTTGATTTACCTTCTTAATACAAACGAGTATTTTGTCAAAATATCAATTAAAGACTAAAGTAATAAGAATAATATTTTATTCCATCTTCATGATTAACTCCTCCATTGAATTGTACTCTAATAAACCTTTAAAATCAGCAAACTCAATTATTTTTGAATCCTGTTCAACAGTCATTTCATCAATCATACTCTTTGTTGCCAAACCACTTAAAAGAACACGACTATCAGTATTAACATGAACAAAAATGCAATTACTTACATGATCAGCACTGAATTTTGGTAACGAATCGCCCGCGAATAAAACTAAATTCAGAGTCTTATTTTCGAAAACATACTTTTTTCTCTTGTAATTTTTTTTAGTTCGTTTATCCCAATCAAATTTCCGCAGACCAATTATATTCTCAAAAGCATATTCTGAGAATATATCATCTCTCAACCGACTATAATATAGCTGCCCTTCCATTCTATCCCTTAATTTGCCCATATCAGACAATTCAAGATGCTTTAGTGCTATTGATTGAATATTAGCTTCTATATATTTAGGGATATTTACTCTTTTAAAATAAACTAATTGATTTAAAAGTACTTTATTCATCTTGGCAAAATTCAATATATGTATTCGTTTTCATTAATTATTTTCCTGCAAATGATATCATAAAACCATACAAATTTGCTTAGCGATTCGCTCAATTAAGCTTGTTGTAACCGAATTACCTGCCTGCATATACAAATTACTGTTCGCTAGCTTGGGCAAGATATAATCATGAACAGGATAGCCTTGAAATGCAAAGCATTCTTTTGGAGTTAGTTTTCGTATTCCAAAATCATCTTTAATAAGCGGCACATTATGTCCACCGGTACCCATATTTGCAGTTAAGGTCGGACAAACATTATTTTTATTTTCTCTCACATAAACCCTACGCCACTGATAAACGGTATCTTTCGATATCATTGATCTCTCCAATTCCGGGTAATATTTATGATCCTTTTTGTAATAATAAATTTCATCCTGCTTCCCTTTTTCTATAAAATCGTGAATGGTCTTTGTTAATTTAATCTCTTCGGGAAATTCAAAATTCAAATAATTTTCAACCTGATTCGGATCAAAAGCTACAATAAAAATCCGTTCTCTGTTTTGAGGAACATTTGCATGTGTTACCGAATTTAAAACTTTGTGAGACACTTTATATCCTAACTTTACTTCTAATGTTTCAAGAATTACTTTAAACGTATTTCCTTTATCATGAGATACCAGATTCTTAACATTTTCTAAAAAAACAACTTTGGGTTGATGTCTTTTGATAATTTGTTCTACATCGAAAAACAGAGTTCCCCGTGTATCAGCAAAACCTTTTCGGTTCCCGGCAATTGAAAATGCCTGACAAGGAAAGCCCGCACATAAAATATCAAATTGATCGGGAATGTAATTTTTATTTTTCTCTTTGGTTATATCTCCAAACGGTACCTCTCCAAAATTCGCACGATAAGTCTTTTTAGCATTACTATTCCACTCACTGGTATAGATACACTTCCCTCCAACATTTTGCAATGCAAGTCTAAACCCGCCAATACCGGCAAAAAGATCAATAAATTTAAACTTGTAATTTTCAGGAGTTGGGAATGGTACATTTTCAACTTCAGATAAGAGTTGTTGTAATGTATTTTCAAGCAAAACAGGGAAATTATCGCTTTGCTCTTCGCATTCCAAGTAATTATTTAGAGTTAACAGAGCATCCTTTTCATAGTGCTTTTTCACACCATTTTGATAATTATGCAGATAATGAGTTAAAACGGCTTTGTTTTCAGCCTCTTCAACAAGCTTTAGCTGGGATTTATCCCTCCCCAAATTATCTATACTTATTGCCTGAATTGAACTCATTCTAATTTCCTCAATAATTTAGGGGGCAAGATACAAAAAAATAGTTGCTTTCAGACTGAAAACTCTTGACTCCAATGTTTCAATCACTTGCATAATCAATACTTTTAAATGATTAACTATTTTTTGAATCGCTATTCTTCTGCCAAATATTTGACTTGTATTGCCAACAACAATACATTAAAAGCACTCTCTTGCTACAGACCTCTAAGACCAATTTGCTTTTAAATCAAAAGAGGATGTCTCATAACAAAGTAGACATCCTCTTTTTCATGATCTTTTGTTTTTTTGAGATTAAACTGCCTTATACTGCTTATTTGTTTTTGGAAGTCTTTTTTACCTCCAATATGCAAAACAGAGGTTTCATATAGAGGAAATAGGACTTCAAAAGAATTAAGAAAGGCCGTTAGGCCACTTTTCTACTATTCATTTTCTTAAGATTTATGGCTAGAGCCAATAATCCCATTTCGATTTCTACTTTTTCTTTGCCACGAAGTAAAAATCGTTTAAATCCTTTATTGTGTTTAAGGTTACCAAAAGCGGCCTCTACATCAACCGGTCTTTGACTCCTGTGCTTCAATCCTTCTTCTGAGGTTAAATGTTCTCGTGCTTTACTTCTTAATTCGTTAAGTCGGTGATTAATCTGAATCGTTCGATTACCTTTTGCTTTGTGACACATCCCCCTAAGTGGGCATCCGTTACAGTTTTGAGCTTGATAAACATGGATTGTCTTAAAATGACCGGCTTGGCTTTTTTCCTTTTTTATCTTCTTAAGATTCATTACTTGTCCCATTGGGCAGTAGTAAATATCCTGTTTAGAGTCGTAGAATAAATTGTTGGGGTGAAACTCGCAATAAGTTTTGGCTCCCTTCTTTTGTTCTTTATGAAAGTAATTGTATTTCACAAAAGAGGTTAATCCTTCCGCTTCAAGAAATTCATAATTCTCCTCAGACCCATAACCGGAATCTGCACATACGCTGTTTAGTTTGTCTGGATACAACTGTTGAACCTCTTTCATATGAGGTATAAAGGTTTTTGTATCGGTTGGATTATTATGGTTTGAATAATTTACAATGAATTGATTTTGTGTGCTAAACTGCAGGTTATATCCTGGTTTTAGCTGACCATTTTGCATATAGTCATCCTTCATTCGCATAAAGGTTGCATCCGGATCCGTTTTTGAATAACTATTTCGCTCTTCCAATATCTTTAGCTTTTGCTCGTTTTTTCGGAGATTATCAGCATAATTCTTCTTGGCATAGTTGAGTTGCCGGCGTTTCTTAGCATCCACTTTCTTATCCCTCAAGGCCTCATTAATTGTCTCAATGGTCTGCTCTATTTTTTCTGGATCAACATCACTTAAATCGGGCTTACTTACATTTGCTAAATCCGATTTGGCTACCTGCTCTGTATAATCCCAAAGTTCCCCCAACCGATCCTTCATGCGTTGGATATTCTTTTGAATGGCTTTACCCCAAACAAACGAAAACTTATTTGCATTGGCCTCGATCTTGGTGCCATCGACATATATGGTTTGTAGATCAATATGTCCGGAATCTACCAGTAACAGGACTACTTGACTGAACACTTCCTTTAAAACACCTTTTAATCGACTGCTTCTAAAGCGGGCAATCGTATTGTGATCTGGCTTTTGCATCCCTGACAACCACATGAAATGTACATTTTCTGATGCCGCCTGCTCTATTTTTCGAGAGGAATATACATTACACAAATAGGAATAAACTAATAACTTAAGCATCATTTTGGGATGATAGGCCTTTGCTCCCGTATAACTGTATTTTTCAAGGATACGATCTATCTGGACACCATCAATAATACTGCTGATGGTACGAACAGGGTGTTCAGATGATATGAAATCCGAGAGAGAAGGCGGAAAAAGAATCATCTGGTTTTGATGATAGGCTTTGAAATGAGATTTTTGAGGGACTAATTTCATATCTCTAAAATAAGAAATCAGTGATAAATATAAAAAACTATAAAACGAAAAAGAGACTATCTCATTTGAGACAGCCTCTTCTCTTTTAATATTTAAAAAACTATAGTTTCACAATAACTCTCCCGCGACTCTTCTTTGCCAACATTAAATCAATATAGGTATCCAATTCTTCTAAAGATGACTCAATAACCTGCTCTTTGTTGCTGTAAACATTCCAATCGGAAGCCAACTTGTTCCAAACTTTTTGGCGCAATTCCATTGGGCAATTCTGAGAATCAATACCAATTAAACTAATTCCGTTTAGAATGAAAGGGTAAACCGTCATTGCTAAATCTCCTGAGCCAACATTACCACAACAGGTCACATTTCCCAATGGTTTGCAAGCTTTAAGAAGTGTATGCAAAGTATTTCCACCAATAACATCAATGGCTCCAGCCCAAAGTGGCTTTAATAATGGTCTTCCCGATTGATCATCAGTAATTTCACTACTAATGCGACTAGCAACACCTAATTCGTGTAATTCATCTTCACCACCACTGTTTTCGAAAGTCGCTGCAATTACTTCAAAGCCTAAACTAACCAATATACTAATAGCAATACTACCCACTCCACCTAAGGCTCCTGTAACCACTACCGGCCCCATTTTTGGAGTTTGTCCTGCCGACAACAAGCGATACACTGATAAAGCAGCCGTAAATCCAGCAGTTCCATAAATCATGGCTTGTTTAAAGTCCAATTCTTTTGGCATTGCAACGACCCAAGATTCCGGCACCCGAATATATTCTGCAAAACCACCATCGGTATTCATGCCCAAATCGTAGCTGGTTACAATTACTTCATCGCCGGCTTTAAACCTTTCACTCGCTGAATATTCCACAACTCCTGCCGCGTCAATACCCGGCGTATGCGGATATTTTCGAGTCACTCCTTTATTTCCTGAAACCGAAAGTGCATCTTTAAAATTCAAAGAAGAATACTTCACTCTCACAATTACTTCTCCATCCGGAAGATCTTCAATTTTCCTTTTTTCAATTCTTCGAATGTATTTCCCTTCTTCTTCGTAAATCCGCAGCGCTTTAAATTCTCTCTTAGTATCCATTTCTTATCCTGATTTAATTCTTATCTTGCACCAAAGCTACAATCATTTTAATTACTAATCAAGAACTTACACTTTGGAAGGCTACTAACATTTTGTTCGGAATCACTGATTATCAGCTCATAAAAACTTTTTAATTTTGAAAAAAGGAGATTGTCCAATAGATACATTTATCAATTTCGTTAAAGGAAAACGAAAAGCAACCATCATTTTGCATCTGATACAAGGAACCAAGCGGTACAACGAATTGGTGAAACTTTTGCCGGACATCAGCGACAGAATGCTTAGCAAAAACCTAAAAGAATTGGAAGAGGATGGTTTGGTGATCCGTAAGGTTTACCCTGAAGTTCCGCCTAAAGTGGAATACAGCCTTACTGATTTGGGAAAAGAGATTCATCCCATTTTAAAAGCCATGTTTTTAGGTGGAAGGATATTCGAAAAATTAATGGAATAAAAAAAGACAATTGTCTTTTGATTTTACTTCACATTAATTTTGTCCGAAAATTATTTTCCAAGCTTTCTCCTATCTGTCAAAAAAGAATTCATTGCTGCAATAAAATTCCTCTTTATTCTTTAAACATAAAGTATACGGCCAAAATCAGTAATAGAAATGCAATGATATGGTTCATTCTAAATGTTTCTGTTTTAAATACCGCAAGCGTAAAAATGGCAAAGATTACCAAAGTTATAACCTCTTGCAATACTTTCAATTGAATTAAGGTAAACGGTCCATCATTCCCTTTAAAACCAATTTTATTAGCTGGCACCTGAAATAGATATTCAAATAAAGCAATTCCCCAACTGATCAGAATAATTGAAATCAAGCCAAGTTTACCAAACCATTTCCACTCAGAAAATTTCAAATGCCCGTACCATGCAATTATCATGAATGTATTGCTAAGAATTAGCAGCCCAATTGTTAATAAACCTTTCATTTAAAATTCTTTTTGATAGATTATTTGTTTCTGTATATTTTCTTCATATTATATAGATAATCCGGAAATTGATCACCCAAAAAAGGCAACCAAACGGTTGCCTTTCTCTTTGTATATTTATTCAATTATCGCTTCGAAATCAGTTCTACAATTTTTAAAATCACCTCTACCGATTTTTCCATTGATTCTACCGGTACGTATTCAAATCTTCCGTGGAAGTTATGTCCCCCTGCAAAAATATTTGGACAAGGCAGTCCCATATAAGATAAACGGCTTCCATCAGTTCCGCCACGAATTGGAATAATCATTGGCTCAACTCCAACTTGCTTCATTGCCTCCTCTGCAATATCAACAATGTATTTCACCGGCTCAATTTTTTCGCGCATGTTGTAATACTGATTGGTTATTTCCAGACTAACACTTCCCTCGCCATATTTCTCACAAAACTCATCGCAAAGAGACTGTACAAATTGTTTTCTTTCTTCGTACTTCTTCATTTCAAAATCGCGGACAATATATTGAAGGTTTGAATTCTCAACATTTCCTGTCATCGAAATTAAATGATAAAAACCTTCGTATCCTTGTGTTTTTTCAGGCACCTCATCTTCCGGCAAACGTGTCAGAAATTCATTGGCAATCAACATCGAGTTAATCATTTTATCTTTTGCCATTCCAGGATGAACATTGCGGCCTTTAAAGTTGATTTTTGCAAATGCTGCATTAAAATTCTCATACTGTAACTCACCTATTTCTCCACCGTCCATTGTGTAGGCAAACTCAGCTCCAAACTTCTTCACATTAAAAAAATCGGCTCCTTTTCCAATTTCTTCATCAGGCGTAAAACCTACATGAACAGCACCGTGTTTTATTTCAGTATGTTCGGTAAGATATTCTATAGCAGTCATGATCTCAGCAATACCTGCTTTATCATCGGCTCCTAACAGTGTAGTCCCATTTGTTGTTATTATTGTTTGACCTTTGTATTTCTTCAATTCCGGAAAATCAGCAACTTTCATCACAATATCCTTTTCTTCATTCAAAACAATATCTTTGCCGTCGTAATTTTCCCAAAACTGAGGCTTTACATGTTTTCCTGAAAAATCAGGACTTGTATCCATATGAGCTACAAAACCAACAGTAGGAACTTCATGATCCAAATTGGATGGAAGTACAGCCATAATGTATCCGTTCTCGTCAAGACTGATATTTTCCAATCCCATCTCTTCCAATTCCCGGGTCAATTCTTTTGCCAAAAACATTTGTCCGGGTGTACTGGGAGTTAACCCGGTTTCGGTATCCGATTGAGTATCGAATTTTACGTATCGTATAAATTTTTCTATTAAGGCACTCATATCTGGTGTTTATATTAAAAAATGCACACATAACCACTTCCAAAAACTATTTGGTGAAGCGTTGCAATATTACTAAAATGATGTTTGAAAATGAATTTGATTCAGGTTTTCTTATTGCGAATCTTAACTGTTATACATCATCGGATTTAAACTGAAAACCCAATCGTTTACCCGTTGGGATTCTTGCATTCTGAATTTTCTCGAACATCTGTCCTACTGACATGATCTTCACATTATCGTATGGAGGAACCAATAAATCGAAATTCAAAGAATAATTAATGGCAGTTTCCACAATGTTTCGCAGGTTATCATGATCGGCAGTAGAAACCGATAAATCCGTTTGCAGCAAACCCAATTGTCTTTTCCCCTCAACAATGTAATGCTTTTCTCTGTTGATAAAAATTCGGGCAACCAAATATCCTAAATCCTCATATCGAGTATATTTAAAAGAATCGGCCAAAAAATTATAGACATTGATAATGCCTGAGTAAGCATTGTCAGGATCTGTTTTCACGTAAGCTTGCTTCCACACATTATGATCTCTGTTAAATTGAAATACATTGGTATGCAAACTAAAAACTAAAATATCGGATGCAATCTTAATTTGATATTCAAATTCTCCTTTGTCCTCAAAAGAAAGAAGTATATTTTCATCGACCTCACCCAATTCTGAATTGTACTCTTCAATTAGATTTTTAACTACAGTTCGTAATTCCTCGAATATTTCCTTGGTATTTTTATAAACAACCTGCTTTAATGAAGCTTTGTCCATAATTGTTGATAGTATGGCTGCTTTTGTGTTTAAGATATTCATTGTGTTATTGTTTAAAAATGAAAAGTAAATATACAAAAAAACAGTCATCAGATACCTGATGACTGTTTGATAATATTTACAATTAACTTTTCTTAATTAATAAGATTTTGCGAATACCACTCTTTGCTTTGAAGGTTTACCGGTTACCATACAAACCCCTTCTTCTCCATCTCCTTCGAAAGGAATACAGCGAATTGTTGCTTTAGTCTCCGTTTGAATTTTCTCTTCTGTTTCGGCTGTACCATCCCAGTGAGCAAGGAAAAATCCGGTTTTGCTTTCCAAAAGTTCCTTGAACTCTTCGTAAGTATCCACTTTAGTCGTTTTTTCTGTTCTAAAATCTAATGCTTTCTGGAAAATACTATTCTGAATTTCTTCCATTAAATTTTCAATCAAATCTTCTACACCTTCAATAGAAACTGTTTCTTTTGTTAGGGTATCACGACGGGCCAACTCGATGGTTCCATTCTCCAAATCGCGGGCACCAATTGCCAAACGAACAGGTACACCCTTTAATTCGTATTCAGCAAATTTCCATCCCGGCTTGCGATTATCGCTATCATCGAATTTAACTGAAATGCCTTTGGCTTTTAGTTTTGCAACAATAGGATTTATAGTTTCTGCAATTTTCTCCAACTCTTCAGCTTTGCGGTAAATAGGTACAATTACCACCTGAATAGGAGCCAGTTTTGGAGGCAAAACCAAACCATTATCATCGGAGTGAGCCATTACCAAAGCACCCATTAAACGAGTTGAAACCCCCCATGAAGTTGCCCAAACATAATCCTCTTTGCCTTCTTTGTTAGTAAATTTTACATCAAATGCTTTTGCAAAATTCTGTCCTAAAAAGTGAGATGTTCCTGCCTGAAGAGCTTTACCATCCTGCATTAAGGCTTCAATACAATAAGTATCCAATGCTCCTGCAAAACGCTCAGATTCTGTTTTATGTCCCTTTAACACGGGAACAGACATCCATTTCTCGGCAAATTCACCGTAAATATCAACCATTTGTTTGGTCTCGATCAATGCCTCTTCTTTAGTTGCATGTGCCGTATGGCCTTCTTGCCATAAAAATTCTGATGTACGCAAAAATAAACGGGTCCGCATTTCCCAACGCATAACATTCGCCCACTGATTACAAAGAATTGGTAAGTCGCGGTACGATTGAATCCAGTTTTTATAAGTACTCCAAATAATCGTTTCAGAAGTTGGCCGAATAATTAACTCTTCCTCCAACTTAGCATCCGGATCAACAATCACTCCTTTTCCGTTCGGATCATTTTTCAAACGGTAATGAGTTACCACTGCACATTCCTTTGCAAAACCTTCCACATGATCAGCTTCCTTACTCAAAAATGATTTAGGAATTAAAAGAGGAAAATATGCATTTTGATGACCTGTCTCCTTGAACATTCTATCCAATTGAGCCTGTATCTTTTCCCAAATAGCATAGCCATAAGGTTTAATAATCATACATCCCCTTACAGGAGAGTTTTCTGCTAAATCTGCCTTGATCACCAAGTCATTATACCATTGCGAATAATTTTCGCTTCTACTGGTTAAAACTTTTGCCATTATATATTGTTTTGGTATGGTATTTGCTACTTTTAGGGTAGTTATAATTCTTTACAAAAGTAAAAAATAATCTTAGATAATTCATTATTGGAGGACAAGCGATGAAAACCTATTTAAAAATTCTACTCGTTACAGCATTCTTTGCAGCCAGTTGCTCCCCATCTTATATGGGAACAGCGGTTTACGAAGATGATTTGTATTACAACCCAAATCAGGCTCCTTTATTAGTTCAAAAAGTTGAAGCCAATTCCCCTGCTGTTCAAAAGAGCAATTCTTTAGCTCCGGCAACAGCAACACAATCATCAACAAAAACCAATCCAAATATTGAATCGGAAGCTCTTGATGATCGTAATTTTGATGCATTACAACAAAAATACACCGAAATATTAAATGATGAGTCAATTGGTAGTGTTGACACAGTAATTTATGAAGGTGATTCAGGTTATTACTTAGGTGGATTTACTGGTTCGGAAAGGGATCAGGAAGAAGCTCAACGTTTACGGGAAATGTATCCTCAGGGATTTGGTTACTACGATAACAGCGGTTACAATACCGCGATGTGGCTGGCCGGAGATCCTGACTGGAATGTTTACGTAGATGGAAACAATGTATGGTGGACACCAACATGGACCAATTACCGCTTTTACAATGGCTATAACTATTCCACAATGAGATACGGCAATCTGTTTGCTTACAACTATCCATACGGATACTATGGCAATAATTCCTATTGGGGATTTAATTTGGGCTTTGGCGACAGTTGGTATTGGGATTTGAATTTCGGCTGGGGATTCTCAAATCATTATTACGGACATTACTATCCATACTATGGTTACTACGGACATCATGGATATTATGGTCACCACGGATACAATAATTATGCCTCTTCAACTTATGATGGAAAAAGAAGATCAAATAATTATAAAGCAGGAACTGTAACTAATACAAGTGCCTCCAGAAGAACAAACACAAATGCAACTTCGGCATCAACCAGAAGGTCAGCAGTTTCGAGCACAAAAACTGGTACTGTAAGCACAACCAGAAGATCAACAAGCTCTGCTGCCGATGATATCAGAAGAAGTAATGCTGCGGCCCGTTACAGCTCAGGCAATGGAAATTCTTATGGAACAAGAAGAACTGTATTAAATGGTACTTCAGGCAGAAGATCTACTTATGGAACTAATCCTGCAACAAGAACAGAGACTAATAGCAGAAGTAATTATTCCAACGGAAATACCAATCAAAATAGAAACAGTTATTCCAATACCCGTAGAAGTACATCACCAAGCTATAATAAGCCACAAACGAATACAAGACCTTCTTACAACCGATCTTCAAATTCTAACAATTCGAGTTATTCAAAATCGTCGACAAGATCGTCTTATTCTAAAGTGAACAGTAATTCGTCCAAATCAACTTACAGATCAGGTTCTTCAAGATCTAATTCCGGTTACAGCAACAGCGGAACCAGAAGATCATCAGGATCATCAGGATCATCGGTTCGTTCCTCGAGAAGCAGTTCCGGATCATCAGGAACTTCAACAAGATCATCAAGTGGAAGTTCCAGATCATCGAGCGGAAGTTCAAATTCCAGTAACTCAGGAAGTACCAGAAGGCGATAAAATATAATCACCGGAGTTTCGTTCTCCAAGCTCCGGTGATTATAAACAGAACCAACAAAAACGAATTTACGATCATCCTAAATCTGATATAACTTTTCAGCTTACTCTCTTAATTGAATGATTGCAATTTTTGATCAGAATAACACAAGACATTTTAAAAATCTTTTTTATGAAACGATATACTTTTTTGCTCATCTTGTCCCTAATAGCAGGAACTTCATATTCTCAGAGTGTAGATAATGCACTAAAATATTCGAGACAAGAATTTAACGGAACTGCGCGTTCAACCGCCATGGGTGGTGCTTTCGGTGCCTTAGGAGGCGACTTTTCAAGCCTAAGTATAAATCCTGCAGGTATCGGTGTTTACAGAAGTTCAGAATTTACATTTACTCCTTCCATTGAATATACTGAATCAAAAAACAATGGTTTTTCTGAGGATAAGTATAGTTTTACCATAGGGAATGTTGGCTATGTAGCTAGTTTTATTCCAAGAATAGCACCTGAAAAAGGATGGCAAAATTTCAACTTTGGGATTGGCTACAACCGAATTGCTAATTTCAATAGAGAAGGTTATTTATTCAATTTAAATTCAGGAACATCATTGCTTGATAAATGGGCCGAATTGGCCGCTGGCAATTCTCCAGACAATCTGTACTCTTTTGAAGAAAAACTTGCTTACGACACTTACCTAATCAATAATGATGATGATTTAAACTATCAATCGGTGCTCTTCGGAAATGATCGTATGGATCAGCAAAAAAGGGTTGACGAGAAAGGATACATTGGCGAATATGTAGTGTCTTTTGGTGCTAATTACGGACACAAATTGTACTTAGGAGCAACTGTTGGAATTCAAGACCTATACCACAAATCAACAACCTCTTATTCAGAATTTTCCCTTGCTGATAACATTACATCATTGAATGAATTTACTTTTAATGAATACATGACAACATCTGGTGTCGGTGTTAACTTTAAATTTGGAGCTATTTATAAAGTCACAAACAGTTTGAGATTAGGTGCAGCAATTCACACACCTACATTTTATAATCTTGACGAAACTTACGATACATCAGTAAGTTCAGAATTTGATCCAAATATTCCTGATGCATTTCCTGAAGACGGGGAAGCATATCATGCCTACGAGTCGGAGTTTGTATCAAGAACCAGTTATGATTTTGAAACTCCATTCAGAACAATCCTTAGTGCCGCTTATTTATTCGGACAAAAAGGCGTACTTAGTGTAGATTACGAAATGATTGACTACTCTAATGCCGAATTTAACGATAGTGACGCTGGAGATTTGATGAACGAAAATCAAGACATTGCAAACTCATACCGGTCAACTTCTAATTTAAGAATTGGTGCCGAATACCGACTTACACCTAACATAAGTATACGCGGAGGATACGCTAAAATTGGAGATCCTTACAAAAGTTTTATTGATGAAGGTTACAACACTTACTCTGCAGGTTTTGGAATTAAACAGAACAACTTCTTCTTTGATATGGCCTATCAATATAAAGAGTACGATGAAGATTTTGTTATCTACTCAGGCAGTAATGATATCATAAGCCTGAACAATACAAACCATCAGGTTCGAATGACCTTTGGATTCAAATTTTAAGAACACTGCGACTATATCTAAAAAGAGATTGCCAAGATAGCAATCTCTTTTTTATTGCAAAAAAAATGAGGATGTCTCATAACAAAGTAGACATCCTCTTTTTCATGATCTTTTGTTTTTTTGAGATTAAACTGCCTTATACTGCTTATTTGTTTTTGGAAGTCTTTTTTACCTCCAATATGCAAAACAGAGGTTTCATATAGAGGAAATAGGACTTCAAAAGAATTAAGAAAGGCCGTTAGGCCACTTTTCTACTATTCATTTTCTTAAGATTTATGGCTAGAGCCAATAATCCCATTTCGATTTCTACTTTTTCTTTGCCACGAAGTAAAAATCGTTTAAATCCTTTATTGTGTTTAAGGTTACCAAAAGCGGCCTCTACATCAACCGGTCTTTGACTCCTGTGCTTCAATCCTTCTTCTGAGGTTAAATGTTCTCGTGCTTTACTTCTTAATTCGTTGAGTCGGTGATTGATCTGAATCGTTCGATTACCTTTTGCTTTGTGACACATCCCCCTAAGTGGGCATCCGTTACAGTTTTGAGCTTGATAAACATGGATTGTCTTAAAATGACCGGCTTGGCTTTTTTCCTTTTTTATCTTCTTAAGATTCATTACTTGTCCCATTGGGCAGTAGTAAATATCCTGTTTAGAGTCGTAGAATAAATTGTTGGGGTGAAACTCGCAATAAGTTTTGGCTCCCTTCTTTTGTTCTTTATGAAAGTAATTGTATTTCACAAAAGAGGTTAATCCTTCCGCTTCAAGAAATTCATAATTCTCCTCAGACCCATAACCGGAATCTGCACATACGCTGTTTAGTTTGTCTGGATACAACTGTTGAACCTCTTTCATATGAGGTATAAAGGTTTTTGTATCGGTTGGATTATTATGGTTTGAATAATTTACAATGAATTGATTTTGTGTGCTAAACTGCAGGTTATATCCTGGTTTTAGCTGACCATTTTGCATATAGTCATCCTTCATTCGCATAAAGGTTGCATCCGGATCCGTTTTTGAATAACTATTTCGCTCTTCCAATATCTTTAGCTTTTGCTCGTTTTTTCGGAGATTATCAGCATAATTCTTCTTGGCATAGTTGAGTTGCCGGCGTTTCTTAGCATCCACTTTCTTATCCCTCAAGGCCTCATTAATTGTCTCAATGGTCTGCTCTATTTTTTCTGGATCAACATCACTTAAATCGGGCTTACTTACATTTGCTAAATCCGATTTGGCTACCTGCTCTGTATAATCCCAAAGTTCCCCCAACCGATCCTTCATGCGTTGGATATTCTTTTGAATGGCTTTACCCCAAACAAACGAAAACTTATTTGCATTGGCCTCGATCTTGGTGCCATCGACATATATGGTTTGTAGATCAATATGTCCGGAATCTACCAGTAACAGGACTACTTGACTGAACACTTCCTTTAAAACACCTTTTAATCGACTGCTTCTAAAGCGGGCAATCGTATTGTGATCTGGCTTTTGCATCCCTGACAACCACATGAAATGTACATTTTCTGATGCCGCCTGCTCTATTTTTCGAGAGGAATATACATTACACAAATAGGAATAAACTAATAACTTAAGCATCATTTTGGGATGATAGGCCTTTGCTCCCGTATAACTGTATTTTTCAAGGATACGATCTATCTGGACACCATCAATAATACTGCTGATGGTACGAACAGGGTGTTCAGATGATATGAAATCCGAGAGAGAAGGCGGAAAAAGAATCATCTGGTTTTGATGATAGGCTTTGAAATGAGATTTTTGAGGGACTAATTTCATATCTCTAAAATAAGAAATCAGTGATAAATATAAAAAACTATAAAACGAAAAAGAGACTATCTCATTTGAGACAGCCTCATTTACAATCCAATAATTGGATTTTATAAGATCATACCAGCAGCAACCGTTTCATTGGTTCCTTCATCAATAAGAATAAAACTTCCCGTTAAGCGGTTCTTTTTGTACGAATCGAAAAACAATGGTTTTGCAGCTTTAAAAGATACACATGCTATATCATTTAATCCTACCACTTTATCATCTGTTACTTCATCCAAAGTATCTACATTTACCTTAAATTTCACATCCAGAATCATACAACGGGTTTCGTTGGTAGTATGCTTAATTGTATATTTTCCACGGGGCATCATGGCCCGTTCGTTCATCCAGCAAAGCATTGCTTCAAATTCCTGACTTACATTCGGTACATTATTCGCATCAACAATCATATCCCCTCTTGAAATATCAATATTGTCACTTAATCGTAATGTTACTGATTGAGGAGTAAAAGCAACCTCTTGTTCCCCGCTAAAAGAATCAATTGCCTCAATAGTTGTTTCAATTCCCGAAGGCAAAATCCGAACCTTATCGCCAGGATGAAAAACCCCACTTGCGACCCTACCCGCATATCCACGGTAATCGTGAAACTCGTCAGATTGCGGACGGATTACATACTGCACAGGTAGTCTTGAGTCTCCATGATTACGATCATCAACAATTTTAATGTTTTCTAATAAATCCAACAATGGCGTACCAGAATACCAATCCATTTTCGTTGATGCATCAACCACATTATCACCCAATTTTGCCGAAATAGGAATAAAACGAACATCTTTAATATTCAATTTATCAACAACCATTTTCTGGTAATCGGCCTTAATTCTTTCGTAAGTTTCTTGAGAAAAATCAACCAGATCCATTTTATTGATACACACAATAATATGCGGTATTTGCAATAAGTTGGCTATGTATGAATGACGAAGCGTTTGTTCAATTACACCATTACGTGCATCAACCAAAATTAATGCAGCATTAGCGGTAGACGCACCGGTAACCATGTTGCGGGTATACTGAATGTGTCCCGGAGTATCGGCGATAATAAACTTTCGTTTCGGGGTTGCAAAGTAACGGTAGGCAACATCAATAGTAATTCCTTGTTCACGTTCGGCTCTTAAACCGTCGGTTAGTAAAGCAAGGTCGACTTCTTCATCGCCTCTTTTTTTACTGCTGATTTCGATAGCTTCCATTTGATCTTCGAAAATAGCTTTGCTATCATATAATAATCTTCCAATAAGGGTACTCTTACCGTCATCAACACTTCCTGCAGTGGTGAATCGTAAAAGCTCCATATCTAAATATCCTGCTGATTTTTCTGACATATCTGTATTTTTAGCTCTTAGCCGTTAGCTTCTAGCTTTTAGCCTCACATTCTATTTTTAAAAATATCCTTCTTTCTTACGATCTTCCATCGCAGCTTCCGACCTTCTATCATCAGCTCTTGTTCCACGCTCGGTTGTTCTTGTAGCTGCAACTTCTTCGATAATTTCCTCTAGAGTATCAGCTTTCGATTCAACAGCTCCTGTACATGTAGCATCTCCAATGGTTCGGAATCTAACAATTCTTTTCTCTGTCTTTTCGCCTGGCCGCATGGGTATGCAATCGCTTTTCGCTAAAAGCGTTCCATTTCTTTGAAAAACTTCACGTTCGTGAGAAAAATACAAATTAGGAATTTCAATATTTTCAAGGTAAATGTATTGCCACACATCCATTTCGGTCCAATTCGAAATAGGAAACACTCTAAAATGCTCTCCCATATTTTTCTTCCCGTTAAACAAATTCCACAATTCAGGACGCTGATTTTTTGGATCCCACTGACCAAACTCATCCCTATGAGAGAAAAAACGTTCTTTAGCTCTGGCTTTTTCCTCATCGCGACGACCACCGCCCATTGCACAATCTATCTTTAAATCCTCGATACCATCTAAAAGAGTAACTGTTTGCAACTTATTTCTACTAGCATTAAATCCAGTTTCTTCTGCAACTTTTCCCTGATCAATAGAATCCTGAACGTAACGCACAATGATACGAGTTCCTGTTTTCTCCATCAACATATCTCGAAACTCGATGGTTTCTGCAAAATTATGTCCTGTATCTATATGCATCATTGCAAATGGTACTTTCGCAGGTGCAAAAGCCTTACGAGCCAAATGAAACATGATAATAGAATCTTTTCCTCCGGAAAATAACATGACCGGATTTTCAAATTGAGCAGCAACTTCACGAATCACAAAAATAGATTCAGCCTCCAGTTCTCTTAAATGATTAATATTGTATTCCTTCATTCGAAAATATTTTATTTGCTTTCTAACAGACCATTTATTAAAATAGTCATATAAATAAAGTCTACTTGGTTTTCAATTTCACTAATTTCTTATTAACTGAGGTAAAATTGCATTCACAACTTTTTCTACCGACTCCTCAGGTGTCATTTCAGAGGTTTTGATTTCTAAAAACGGATTCTCAGGTGGCTCAAAAGGAGAATCAAGACCTGTAAAATTTTTAATTTCTCCATTTCTGGCTTTCTTATACAATCCTTTTACATCCCTCTCCTCACATACTTTATAAGATGCATTTACATACACCTCTAAAAAATCCTCTTCCCCAATTGTTTCCTTTGCAACATCCCTAATGTCAATAGTAGGACTCACAAAACAATTAATTGTAATGATACCACAATTCAAAAACAACTTAGACACCTCAGCAATACGTCTGATATTTTCAGTTCTGTCTTCTTCCGAGAAGCCTAAATTTTTATTTATTCCTGTCCGAATGTTATCTCCATCTAGAATTTGAGTCAAAAAACCTCTCTTCTGAAGTTCCTTTTCCAATCCAATAGCAATAGTGGTTTTACCTGATCCGGAAAGTCCAGTCATCCAAATAACCTTAGAATTTTGATTTAAAAACCCTTCTTTATCTTCCCTTCCTAAAATCCGATCAAACACAGGATGGATATTTGTTGCTTTTGTGGTCATCAACTATTTTTTGTTTTGCTATTTTTTTACGATTCTGATTTTTGAAAAGTAAGGGCAAATGTACATATTATCAGTAGATTTTAAAAATCTGAGCATTTTTCAATTCATGATTTTTCGCAAAAAAAAATCCGGATTTTTCAATCCAGATTCAAAAGATAATATTTAGCTTTTTATTATTCTTTACAATCACAAGGATCAAAACTCTTATTGTATTGGCTCATAGCTCTATAACTCATGCCCATACTTGAAAAACCTCCATCGTGAAATAAATTCTGCATGGTAACTTTCTTCGTTAAATCAGAGAACAAAGTGATACAATAATTAGCACATTCTTCAGCTGTAGCATTCCCTAAAGGTGACATTCGCTCCGAAAAATCAATCAAAGAATTGAATCCTTTAACTCCGCTACCAGCAGTAGTCATTGTTGGTGATTGAGAAATGGTATTGATACGAACACTTTTTTCGCGTCCGTAAATATATCCAAAACTTCTGGCGATCGATTCCAGCATCGATTTAGCATCAGCCATATCGTTGTATTCGTACATTGTTCTTTGTGCCGCTGCATAAGATAGAGCAACTACAGATCCCCACTCAGCGATTGCATCAAGTTTTTTAGCTGTTTGCAGCACTTTGTGAAATGAAATAGCCGAAATATCCAATGTTTTTTTCAAGTACTCGTAATTCAATTCATCGTAAGCAAGTCCTTTTCGAACATTTGGCGACATACCGATTGAGTGAAGAACGAAATCAATTTTACCACCCAAAATCTCCATCGATTTTGTAAACAACACTTCCAAATCCTCAGGACTGGTAGCATCAGCAGGAATTACCTGAGCATTACATTTTTTAGCCAATTCATCAATTGTACCCATTCGGATGGAAACAAGAGTATTTGTTAAAACAATCTCAGCTCCTTCTGCCACGGCTAGTTCTGCAACTTTCCATGCAATAGACATTTCATTCAAGGCACCAAAAACAATCCCTTTTTTCCCTTTTAATAAATTATACGACATACTTTGTAATTATCATTTTTTTCAGCTTCAAAGATAACACATTAAATTAAGAATGATCCTAAATAAGCTCATTAATTAAGACTGAATAAATTCTTTAATTCGATCACCCACATAATAATCAATTAGATAACAGTACCTTAGCATTCTCCAAAGCTGCCTGTGTGAGGTCTGCTCCACTTAGCATTTTAGCAAGCTCTTCTATTCTGCTTTGTTGGTCGAGAAGTACAATATTTGAATAGGTTTCCAACTCATCATCTGCCTTATAAACCTTATAATGATTTTTACCTTTCCCTGCTATCTGAGGAAGATGAGTGATACTGATTACCTGAATATTTTCTGCCATTTTATTCATCATAGTTCCCATTTTAGCTGCAATTTCACCGGAAACTCCCGTATCAATTTCATCAAAAACGATGGATGGCAATGCGGTTGATGATGAGATTAAATACTTGATACTCAACATCAGACGAGACAACTCTCCCCCTGAAGCAACCCTTTGCACTTCCTCTATCTGACCATTCTTATTCGCACTAAACAGAAAGCTTAAATAATCACGTCCCAAATACTGAAAATCTTCTTTAATCTGTGTCGAAATCTTAAAATTTGCATTGGGAATTCCGAGCTGAACAAGCTGGGAAACTATTGTTTTCTCGATAGCAGGAATCACCTTTACCCTACTATCTGTAAGCTTTTCAGCTGATTTAAGAACCAATTCCTCCTGCGTTTTCAATTGCTTCTTCAAATCTTCAATGAAATCATCACCAGAAACAATTTTATCCACTTTTTGTATCAATTCTTCCCGGATTTGAATTAATTCTTCAACAGAATTTACATGATGCTTCTGCTGTAAGGAATAAACAGCATCTAATTTCTGATTTAAAAATTCAATTCGTGAAGGATCCAATTCAACAGATTCATTACTTCGATCTAATTCCTGTGCCAGATCATTCAATTCTATATATGCACTCTCCAATCGCTCAAAGAAACTTTCAGCATCTGAAAATACGTTTTTGATTTGAGCAATTGCGTTCCGTGCCTCTTTCAGCTGTATAACAATCGGAAATTCACCTTCCGACAAATTTTCATACGCTTTAACCAAACCCGACTTAATTTCCTCGGCATGAGTCAGAGTTTCCAACTCAGCTTCCATTTCAACCTGTTCCCCGGCGACTAACTTTGCATCGAGCAATTGCTCCAATTGAAACTGAAAATAATCCAAATCAGCTTTTTCCTTAGCGGCTAATTCTTCCTGTTTACGAAGCTCCTGTTTTAGCTTTTGAAATTTATCAAAACACTCCTGATACTTTTTTAAGATCTCCGAATTGCCTGCATAAGTATCTACAATGCCTACCTGATATTCGAAACTTCCAATCACTAAATTCTGATTTTGGCTGTGCACATCAATCAGGCGAAAACCTAACTCTTTTAAAATTTTTACACTTACAGGAGAATCGTTCACAAAAGCCCGGCTCTTGCCATTAGGAAGAATTTCTCTTCGCAGCAGAGTTTCCTTTTCGTAATCCAATTCATTGTCGGCAAAAAACTTCTCCAATTGATATCTTTCAATTGAAAATGAACTTTCAATTATGCACTTTTGTTCTTTATCCTTAAGCACATTCACCTCCGCTCTTTGACCTAAAACTAAGGACAAGGCTCCTAAAAGTATTGACTTACCAGAACCTGTTTCTCCCGTTATTACTGAGAAACCATCTGAAAATTCAATATCCAGCTTTGTAATTAAAGCATAATTCTGAATTGATATGGATTGAAGCATAGGAATCTAAAAAATGATCATGGTAACTCGGCAAAACAAACTTATTCCTAAAATAGAATTACTTCTCTTTTTGCCCTATTATTTTATTATATTTTGAAATATTGGCAGGATCTATTTCGCTGAGGATATTAAAAACTCTTTTCTTTTCATCCGTGAAAGATTCTGAAAAAATATTCACCAACTCATCTGCTTTTGCATCAAAAAATATTTGAAGAATAAATGATCCTGGTTTTGCTCTATATGCTTTCTGAAGCAAACGCAAACTTTCGGCTATTTCGGCTCTGGATTCAGTTAAACGCTCTGCCATATTATCCAAGCCCAAACGATGATAACGATATAAACACTCGCGAACAGGACTATATGCATTGTTTAATATATTCTCGACTAACCAATATCTGTTTTTTCTACTTTCAAAAGCCTTCCAGCCTTTTACATTTGAATTTTGCATCTTATTTACAATCTCCTCGGCTTTTGCGTAGTAAACACTCCCACCATCCATAGAATAGGTGTCGTAATCCAAACCTAAAACAATATAAGCATAGTACGACAACAATGCAGTTAAACTGGAAGGCGTAGTTGCCTCGTTAAACTCCAACGCTTCATACTCTACATACTTAAACTGTACATCATCATCTTTAAAATTTAGCAATACACTATTATAAGATGAATTGTATACTGGTCGGCTAACCTGAACCTGAACAGTTCCTTTGAACTCATCAGCCGATATTTGATTGGTCAAATTAATTAGAATTGTACATTCTATTCTCTCATCGTAACTATAAACATGATCTGTCCATCTGGTGGTATTCATAAACTCGTAAACCGAAGTCTGAAGTGTTCTAAATACCTGCTTATTGGTTCCCTGAATTTGCTGACTCACAACCTGAACATTGCACCTTAACTCCTGAGAAAACAAAGGAATAGAGATGATAAAAGAAAATAGCAATACAATGAGTTTTCGCATAATTGGATTTCAAAAGTTAACAGCTAAAGTTAAAAATTTAAACGGAAGTGAACCAATATTTATTCTTCATAATATGCAATCAATTCATTAACGATATCTTTTGCCACCTCTGATTTGCTTTTCAACTCGTAGTTTTTGCACTCTCCGCTCTTATTGATTACCGTTATCTTATTGGTATCATGTTGAAATCCGGCTCCTTTATCATTCAAAGAATTAAGAACAATAAAGTCTAAATTTTTCTTCTCCAATTTCAATTTGGCATTGGTTTCTTCATCATTTGTTTCCAATGCAAAACCGACCAAAAACTGTTCTGTTGTTTTAATGGCACCCAAAGATGCTGCAATATCCTTTGTGGGAGTAAGCTCTATGATATAATTTTCCTTTCCTCGCTTCACCTTTGTATTTTCGGGTGTAAGAGGTGTAAAATCGGCCACTGCTGCAGTCATAATTCCCCCATCGCAAGATGGAAATGCCTTTAGTGATGCCTCGTACATTTCCTGAGCAGAAACAACATCAATACGTTTAATATTTGGATTTTGAGTACTTAAAGAGGTGGGACCACTTACCAAAACTACCTGAGCTCCCTGAGAAGCTAATTCTTCGGCTATTGAAAAGCCCATTTTTCCGGATGAGAAATTGCCAATAAAACGCACAGGATCAATTTTTTCGTAGGTTGGTCCTGTGGTAATTAAAATCTTCTTACTGCTTAGTTTTTTTTTTTAGATTCAAAGAACTCAATAATTTTCTGAACAATAATCTCCGGTTCTTCCATCCTCCCCTTTCCGTAGAGTCCACTAGCCAGCTCACCACTCGAAGGTTCAATAAACAGATCTCCATAAGATCTTAAAATTTCCATATTTCGCAATGTGGCAGGATGCTTAAACATATCCAAATCCATTGCAGGAGTATGAATAACCGGACATTTAGCTGAAAGATAGGTTGTTAAAAGTAAATTGTCACAAATACCATTGGCCATTTTAGCCATTGTATTGGCTGTTGTTGGTGCAATAATCAATAAATCTGCCCAAATACCAAGATCTACATGACTATTCCATGATCCATCATCATGTTTAAAGAAATCTGATAATACGGTATTTTTGGATAAGGTAGCCATGGTTACCGGAGAAATAAACTCCTTTGCATAGGTAGTCATGATCACTTTTACATTTGCTCCTTCTTTCACTAATAAACGCACTAAAGAAGCCGCTTTATAAGCCGCAATACTTGCAGTAACTCCAAGAATAATGTTTTTATCTTTTAACATAAACCATATTTAAAAATAAAAAGTTCCCTTTTACAACAAAGGGAACGATTAAACTATTTTGTAATTAATCTTCTGCTTGTACCTCTTTTGCAGGATTTCTGTAGTAGATTTCTCCGCTAATAAATTCCTCAACTGCGATTAATGATGGCTTTGGCAATCTCTCGTAATACTTAGAGATTTCAATTTGCTCCCGATTTTCAAAAACCTCTTCCAAGTTATCTGTATAAGATGCAAACTCCTGCAACTTCTTATTCAGTTCACTTTTCAGTTCAACAGCAATCTGATTAGAACGTTTTGCCATAATCACTACAGATTCGTAAACATTACCCACTTCTTCACTTAACTCAGTCATGTTACGGGTAATTGTAGAACTTGCTGCATTTGTTTTCTTGTAATCCATACTATAAAAGAATTAGATCTATTTTAAATATTCGTATTAAACTTACTCAAGTAGGCCTCTATACCTTCAATCATTTTTTCAGTACGTTTTTGGTACTTACTTTCAGGGAATTCGTCTACAAAAGAATAATATTCTTCTTTTGCGAGATTATATCTTTCTCTTTTTTTGCCTTCAACACTTAACAATGCCAATTCGAACCGGGATTCCAAAAGCATAAACATTAAATCTTCACGATATGATGAGCCGGGATAATCTTTGATGCCATTTTGCAAAGAAACAATTGCAGCAGGAAAATGCCCTCTGTCGTAATAATTCTTTGCACTCAAGAATGATTTATATACCAACTTATCCTGCATTTCATCAATATAATCGTTGCATTTTGGAATTCGGGTAGAATTCGGATAGCGATTAATGTATAATTGAAAAGCATCAATAGCATCTTTTGTTGATGTCTGATCCAATCTTGGTTTTGGTGACTCCAAATAGTAGCAATATGCACTCATATACAAACTCTCTTCTGAATACGGACTATCCGGAAATGTTTTCAGGAAATTCCTGAAGAAATATCCTGCAGAAATATAATCTCCCGAACCATACGAACAATAGGAAATATAATAGCTAATTGTTTCCGCCTTACTTGTTCCCCGATAAATAGGTAACAACTCCTCGAAAAGAGTTGACGCTTTTACATATTCTTCCGCATTATAGTATTCAACAGCCTTCTTATATTTCAAAGGATTATCGTTACTCTTAAGAAGTTTTTGATACTCACTGCATCCACCTAAAACAAAGGCGAACAGTAAAAAAAGATAAACAATTTTTCTCATAGGTATAGCTACTCTATTTTTTTGCATTTTGCAAAGATATAGTTTTCAAGCGAAATATAGGATACTTTCTACTCATATTATACAATTCTTTATAATTTATTGCTAAAATTCTAAAAAAGATTACTTTTGCACAATTACAATGAAATAAATCAAAAAGCATATATCGTGGATATTTTTGACAAAATTAAAACACAAAAGGGGAATATCGGGCAGTACGCGAAGCAGGCTCATGGCTATTTTGCTTTCCCAAAACTAGAAGGAGAAATCGGATCTAGAATGAAATTTCGTGGAAAAGAAGTTTTGACATGGAGTTTGAATAACTATATCGGATTGGCAAATCACCCTGAAGTGAGAAAAGAAGATGCTGAAGCATCTGCAAGATGGGGATTAGCATATCCAATGGGTGCTCGTATGATGTCAGGACAAACCAGTCGTCACGAGGAATTAGAAGCTCAACTAGCTGAATTTGTTGGGAAACCAGACGCATTTCTTTTGAATTTTGGTTACCAGGGTATGGTTTCTATCATTGATGCAATGGTTGGTCGTCATGATGTGATTGTTTATGATTCTGAATCACATGCATGTATCATGGATGGATTGAGACTTCATGTTGGAAAACGCTTCGTTTATCCGCATAACGATATGGACAATCTTCGTAAAGAATTAGAGAGAGCTACCAAATGGACTGAAAAAACAGGTGGTGGAATTCTTGTAATTACTGAAGGTGTGTTTGGAATGGCTGGTGACCTTGGTAAATTAGATGAAATTTGTGCTCTTAAGGATGATTTCAATTTCCGTTTACTTGTTGACGATGCTCATGGTTTTGGTGTAATGGGAAAAACCGGTGCTGGTACTATTGAGCATTTCGGTGTTGAAGATAAAGTAGATTTACATTTCAGTACTTTCGCAAAAGCAATGGCCGGTATCGGTGCTTTTATCGCCTGCAGCGAAGAAGTTGGTACTTACCTAAGATACACAATGAGATCTCAAATTTTTGCGAAATCATTGCCAATGCCTATCGTGGAAGGATCTATTAAGCGTTTGGAGTTGTTGAAAAACTCTCCTGAATTGCGTGAGAAACTTTGGAACGTAACCAATGCTCTACAAACTGGTTTAACTAAAGCAGGATTAAACATTGGTGTAACAGAGTCTCCTGTAACACCAGTTTATTTATCAGGTAGTGTGGCTGAAGGAACTCAGGTAACTATGGATTTAAGAGAAAATTACAATATTTTCTGTTCTATAGTTGTTTACCCTGTAATTCCCAAAGGACAATTACTGCTTAGATTGATTCCTACTGCTATGCACACCTTAGAAGATGTTGAATACACTGTTAATGCATTTAAAGAGGTTGCTAAGAAATTGAACGAAGGCAAATACAGCAACGAGAAATTTGCTGATATTTTCAATCAATAGTATTCTAAACAATACAATACAAACGACATTCTTTCGAATGTCGTTTTTTTACGCAAAAAAAATTACCCGACCAGCAAGTAGTCGGGCAATTTAATTAGGTATAGAATTTTTTCTTACTCCCTTTCGGAAAGGAATCTTTCAGCATCCATAGCTGCCATACAACCAGAGCCCGCCGAAGTAATTGCCTGACGGTAATGAGGATCTTTTAGATCACCCGCAGCAAACACTCCAGGGACATTTGTTTTAGTCGAATCCGGCTCAGTTAACACATAACCTTGCTCATCAGTTTTTAAATACTTACTAAATATCTTTGAATTAGGTGTGTGTCCGATTGCGACAAAATAACCATCTATTTTGATGTCTACTTCAGTCTCATCGGCCTCTCCCATTCGCTTTATCAACTTAGCCCCCTGCACTACACCGTCACCATAAAGCTCTTTGGTGTTGTGCTCATAAAGAACTTCAATATTTTCTGTTCGTGCAACACGATCCTGCATTGCTTTGGAAGCACGTAAAAAAGGCTTACGTACAATCAAATATACTTTTCTGGCTAATCCTGCCAAATAAGTTGCTTCCTCGGCAGCGGTATCGCCGCCACCTACTACTGCTACATCCATTCCACGGTAGAAGAAACCATCGCAGGTTGCACAAGCGGAAACTCCCGAGCCCATGTATTTTTCTTCGGTTGGAAAACCTAAATATTTAGCAGTAGCACCTGTTGCTAAAATAACTGTCTCTGCCATAATAATTTTCTTCCCATCAACAATTACCTTGTGAGGATAAGAAGAAAAATCTACTTCCGTTACCAGTCCCCAACGACAATCTGTACCAAATCTCTCTGCTTGTTTTTTTAAGTCAGCCATCATAGCTGGTCCAGTAACACCATCAGCATATCCAGGGAAATTGTCTACTTCTGTTGTTGTTGTCAATTGTCCTCCGGGTTGCAAACCTTCAATTAAAACAGGGTTTAAATTTGCTCTTGCGGCGTAAATTGCTGCAGTATATCCGGCAGGTCCAGATCCAACAATCAGACATTTTACATTTTCCACATCCCCTTCAGGTGTAGAAGGATTGGTATCCTTCAGATTCATTGACTTAAATTCCATATATATTAATTATTCTGTTTCTAAATAAGTTTTCGAGTAGCAAATCTACAAAATATCTAGATAACTACAAGTGTGTTTATTCATAGAAAAAGTAGATGCCACCATCAATTAACTCGAATCTTTCAACGCAATTCTTTTTGACAATTCTTAGACATAAACTATATTTGTTGCCTACAATATCGGGGCGTAGCTCAGCCAGGTTTAGAGTACACGTCTGGGGGGCGTGGGGTCGGAAGTTCGAATCTTCTCGCCCCGACAATGTAAGATTAATGATTATAAAGCGGTTACACTCCCAGTAACCGCTTTTATTTTGGCTTATTTTCTCTTACATATTGCGGTTTAAGATGCTTTTTGCAGCTTTAAAAGTATAAAAACACGACAAAAACGAGACAATAATACAACCTGAAATGGCTACTTCAAGATACTGGACAACCGAAAAGACAAGAAAAATGGCACTTATCCAATAAAACTCACTATTGAATATTTTGGTGTAATTAGGTTCTTACTTAAATTGCAGAATATACTTCCTTTAAAAACTCCATATAAAACACTTAAAAAGAGCTGTCAGCGTTTTATTCATGACCAATTCTGTTCTTCAATAAAATTATACCAAACGAAATCCACAATACAGTTTCAAAACCAATGGCTATAAAAATTGAAGAATTTACAGATCCTCGAATAAACTCATAACTGCCCATAAAAGCCAATCCAAATAAAGTAATACCTGTTGCGATACAAATAATTTGTCTTGCTTTTGAAGGAGTTAAATTTCTTGATGCAAACATCAATATTGATATTCCTAACATAAACATTGCGGCCCTTTTTGCAAGAACAGATGCCGTTTCTGATGGTTGCAGTCCCATGCCGGAAACAAAAGAATCAGACATAAAAACAAGCTGAATTGTCAAATAAATGAATAATACAGATGTTGTGACACTTACAATTTTATAAAAGTTCATAATTCATTTAAGTATTAATGTTTTTCTATATTTATAATCATCTCTTTTAGCGTTTCTTTCACTATAAGTTGATGAAATGGTTTAACTGGAATAAAATAAAGTCTTCCAAATAGATTTTTGAATTCGACCATCGTAGTCAAAATAATTCTCTTTTTATTAACATCGTCATTTATGCTATCGAGCAATAATGAAACCCTAAAACTAAGGTGCTTATCATCCTCTCCTAATATGAGTTCATTTTCTGTTATATTATACAATTTAAAAATATCAAGTTGAGCACCTGGTTCAAACTTCAAATTATCAACATCTTGCATTGCCTTTAATTGAGCTGAAGTTTTTAAGCCAAACACTCCTACTAATTTATCCCTGATAGCCATTAAATTATCTACCCATTTCGGACTGCTTGATAAAAATGATTTTCCAAGATAAATTATATCAAATTCAGACGCTATGTATTGACTTTGAAAACTATCAATGTAATGATATGATTGCTCTTCTTTTTTTAGTAATGATTGCTCTGGAATTATTTTTAATTTTTCGATCATAGATTCTGATTATTTAATTTACTGAATTATTTTATCTGCATCTGCTCCAGCAAACAACATCGTATTTTGAGGTTTTCTCAATGATTTAAATCCAAGTTGTTCATAAAAGCCATGTTCATGATTCATTCCAAGTCCCAATACTGAATATTTTTTCAGCTTTTCATGATCCATTATTTCGCTCATTGGCTTTTTACTGTTTCCTTTCCCACAATGACTTTTGAAACTAGATTGGAGTAAAAAATATTGTTATTACCAGTTAAGTTTCACTTATCTGTAAGCTTTCAACAAAATACAGAATGCAAATTGCCCCTTTACCATACAATAAGCTTAACGAAAAAAAGCTTTGCTAAAGTTTCAAATGTACTGCGTTTAAAAGATAATCTGATCATTTCCACTGGAAATTTATGATCCACACATCTACAACTGATTAAAATAGCCGTATGATATAATATGTTTCATTTATAATATCATTAATGAAGCCTATTTGGAAAATAAGCGGAATGCCCGATCCCGATGATCGGGAAAAACCCCTGACCGACTTTTGCCGATGCCCCGGGGAGAGAACGCCATATTTCCTCTTTTCATAAACTTGGCACATTTGACAGGTTAAAATTTTATTAATTCTACTTAACTTGCTTACCTCACCATACAAAATAAAAAAAAAGCACTGTATTACAGTTAATTAAAACCACTAAAAAAAAACAAAGCAATATAAAAATATTATCATATGACAATTGATTTATTATAACATATTACTTAAAACCGTATCGCAATGAGATTTGAATTGACATTAAACCGCACCACAAAGCAACGCATGTTACCCATGGATTATCAGTATTACATTAGTGCGTGGATTTACAAAGTATTGAAACATGCTGATGCCGACTTTGCCAATTTCCTGCACAACAAAGGCTATGGGAAGAACGAAAACGACAGCAAACTTTACAAACTGTTCTGCTTTTCGAGATTGAACTTTGGAAAACCTAAACTCTGGAAAGAGAAAAAACTGTTTGAAATTTCTGCTCATGAAATTAAACTGCAAATTTCGTTCGATGTGAACAAGGCGGCCAGTAATTTTATTAAAGGACTGTTTATGGCACAGGAATTTTATCTGGGCGATAAATTCAATGGAATCGATTTTAAGGTTTCCAATGTAGCTGCCTTACCCGAACCTGAGTTTACTGAAAATATGCACTACCATTTGCAAACGCCGTGGGTGGTGAGCTATCAAAAAGAAAATGACAAACACCCACAATATCTTTCGCCTAAGGATAAACTATTCGATAGCCTGACAGTAAAGCATCTGACTGAGAAATACAACAACACCCGCCAGCCAAAATTAATTAGCCCCGTACAAATCAATGCTAAAAGACTAAACGATTTTAAACGTGCTGGTTTTGTAATGAAACCCGGAACCAAAGAACAAAGCCGCATTGTTGGTAATTTATTTGAATTTGAACTAAATGCTCCTCTTGAAGTGCACAAAATGATTTGGAATGCCGGATGCAGTGAGAAAAGTTCGAGTGGTTTTGGTTGGGTTGAGAAGATTGATTGAGGAAATGAGTTTACGAAACCCCTGCCTGCAGCAAAGAAATAAGCGCTTACAGTGAAACAGTAAGCATTTACAAACAAGAGACAGGTGCTGACAAGAAAGAAACAAGTACTAACACGAAAGAAATGGATGCTTACAATAAGGAAATAGGTAGATGCAACAAAGAAATACCTGTACGCAGCTATGAATTAACTCCCCTCCGTATGGAATTGTTCATCCATGGGGATAAATCAATAATTTTAAATTACACAGTATTATGAATCAAAGACAAATGAACAGCAAGCACATGTTGGATGTCTCGCTATCCTATCTCAATGCAAATTCTGCAATTTGGCAAAGCGTTGCCAAAATCGGCGAAGTAAAAAACCAACTTGATGCCATTAGTCTGGCCATAGACAATGCTGCCGACGAGCAGGAACAATCGCAGGTGGCGATTGGGAAAATTAAACTGACACTTAAACACACAATCTGCGAAAAGGCCGATATTTTAAACGATGTTGTTGAGGTATTTGCCCTGATGAATGATAAGCCTGAACTGGCCGACAAAATGAGCGATAGTGCTTCCGACTTGTTTAAAATGAAAAACGAAGACATGCTGCGCCGTGTAAAACAGATTATTAGCGCAGCCAGCGAAAATCAAGAAGCACTAACTGCCGGTTACGGACTTACTGCCGAACAAATTACCGATCTGCAAGCCGACTGCGACCACTTTCTGGAACTGAACGGACAACCGCGCGAATACCAAATTAAATCGGGCATGGCTACAAAAAGCCTCGAAGAACTTATTTCGGAAGCAAATAACCTGCTTTCGAATCAGCTCGATAACCTGATGAAAATTTTTAAACGCCACAACTCTTCCTTCTATAACGGTTACCTAAAAGCCCGCATGGTGGTGGATTATTAGACTGAATACTTAAATAAACCTTCAAGAACTATTTGTTCTTGGGGGTTTAAAAACTGCAAATATATGCTAGATACAGTTATAAAAATTGGAAAACTTTACCGCGAAGCTCCTGATGCCCATAAATATCATGAGCAAATAAACCATGTTTGGAGCGAAGTTGAGAATCTACGAAAACAGAAAAACAAAGACGGCAATCCTATTGATGTTGTTTTTTACGAATTACCTGTTTTAGATAAAGGAGATTCGTTTGAATTTGATTTCGATAACTTAATGGAAATCGAAGATGAAGATAAACAAAAAGGGCTATATAGGCTTAACTTTAAAACATCCTCTAATGATGCAACATCTAAATATTTATTCGGTGATATTGTCCATTCTTTCGTTAATGAGAAAAAGAAGAATGGTAACATTGTTACAGATGATAAAGGCTCATATAAACTATATTCAAAAAGTGATAACAGTATTATCGAGAAACCCTCATTCATCCGATGCAATGATTTTGCCACAAAAGTTGAAAATCCTGTGATTTATAAATTTAGGAATGAGTTCAATAAGCATATTTTAAAAATACATTCTCTTTTCAAAGTAGATCACATCACTATTCTTCACTTTAAGTTTAATGAAGGAAGTTGGCTTCAATTATCAGGAATAGTAAAATTTATTGATTCTGTAATTGCTCAAGAATTTGTTGAAAAAAGCCCTAAAGATGGAACGTTTATTCTAAAGAAAAGCTTGTATAAATCTTTAATAGGAGGAGAACATAATTATTACGGCGGAATACCAAACTTCAATCGAGAAAAAAATGCATATAAAGGCAGAACATTTAGTGAAGAAGAACTCATGAATATTGTTTATGCCAAGAAAGCATATGCAAATCCAACAATAAATTGTGGGGCTTATAAAGTAAACGTAATGCCATATCATGATACTATCACAAAAGATATACTTGAAGACTTTTATTCTAGAGATTCTTACGCACTAAGCAACGAAATTAAGAGTGAAATTAATATAATCAACGAATTTGAAGAAGAGAATCCATTCGATAATTTTTTTGCTCCAATGCTTGATAAAACTTTTCATGACAAGACAACATTTGATGTTACGTTCATTTGGTTTAACGGAACCAAAAAGAGTTATGAAGATTTTGTAGAAGTCGGAACTATGGAACAAAGTCTTATAAAGAAAGTAGCACTTCAAGTATTAGATGCAAAAAATAACATCAAGGATTTGTCGGAAAAAGATGGAGTTTTAAAACACCCTTATAAGACAAATATTTTAAATTCATTAAAAAACTTATTGGCAAATGTGAAACGAGGAGATTCATTCCTGAACTCACACTATTTGAATATAATACCCAAAATCTATACAAATACTTATTATCAGGATATTGTATTGCTACCTTCATTCATTGAACAACTTGAGTTAAAAATACGCGATGCTGAAAAACACTTAAAACTATATGAATTCTATATCCTTAAATACGACTTCTATTTTTTAATGAACATCCAAAAAAATAATAATCTTATGAAGATCACAGAAACAAAAAGCTATGCTTTGGGTAAAAACCTAGGCATAATGGCAGAGCAATTTGCCGCATGGCGTAAAGATTGTCCGATTAAATCATTTGAAAAAGCTTATGTTGGAAACCTTTCCCGAAGAATCACCACAATAGATGAATTGGTTAAGTTTTCTGGTTTTATTAATGAAAAACTTACTATTCACGGCAGATTATATCCTGATGTGAAAAATGCCTATTTGCAATTGGTCGAAACCATCAATCTTTTTGAAGGCGAAAAATATAATCGCAACAATTGTGCATTAGGCTTTTTTGAAAGTTACTATGGCAAAACAAATTCAAACAACGAACAACAAAACAATTAAAATATTTATATCATGGAAAATACAATAGAAAAATCAGAAATTTTATTCCTTTTCGAAAGCAAATACACTATCCCAAACGGTGATCCTTTTACGGGAGAACAACGTTACGATGAAGAAACCAAAAAAGTATTGGTATCCGATGTACGAATTAAGAGGTATGTACGCGACTATTTTATTGAGCAAAACTTTCTGTTTCCGAACACTTTTGAAGTGTATGTATTCAACGACAAATCACAAGTTGCTGAAGGAAGCAAAGAATCTGGTTCTTCTGCCCGAATGAAATCCTTGTGGGCAAAATATATTGACAAGGAGTGTGCTGGCCAAGAAATGACTGATGCTGATAAAAAGAAAGAAGCCAAGAAAATAATGGATGCATTAAAAAAAGATAAAAAACTCGACAAAACTGCTCTTGAACTACTAACAGGCTGTATCGATGTTCGATTATTTGGAGGCATTTCGACAGAAGAAGGTGCCGCTGTTAATTTAACTGGACCTGTTCAGTTTGCTCTTTTAAACCCATCATTAAATAAATCGGAATTACGTATCCATCAAAACACGTCTGTATTCTCCTCAAGTGCTGACAAATCCCGTGGTTCAATTGGAACGACAACCGTGGTTCCCTATGCTATCAACCAAATTCAAGGATGGGTAAATCCTTATTCCGGCAAATTAAGTGGCTTAGAAACAAAGGATATTAACGACTTATTCAAAGCCATGTGGAACAGTGTAAACAACATTAATACCCGAAGTAAATCGAACCAAAGCTCGGTTTTGATGCTCCAAATTGTTTACAAAGAAGCAACGGATAAATTATACGGCACAGACAGGCTAATAGGTATTGAGTCGGAAAAAGAAGATGAACAAATCCGTTCAATGGAGGACTATACTTTAAATTTTGAAAAACTAAAGGCGATTACCAGCTCTCCTAAAATTAAAGAGATTCGTTTCTATACAGAAATTGAATCCATTAAAAACGAATTGAAAGGAGATAAATTCAAAGAAATGACACTCTAAGATGAAAGCGATAAAATTAGAAATAAAAGGCAATTGGGCGCAATTCCGTAAGGCCGAAACTAATAATAATCCGCTTTCGCACGATTTCATTACTAAAACTGCCTTTATTGGAATGATTGGAGCGGTGCTTGGGATTGAACGAAACGATATGAAACCCTTGTTCCCCTTGCTAAGTGAAGGTTTTATGTATTCTGTTCAAGTGAACAATGAAGTTGTAAAACAATCGTGGGGTTTTACTTTAAGAAATGTTTCTAATTGCTGGGATAAAGCACCGAAACAGATGGAGTTTATCAAACATCCCAGCTATACGGTTGTACTGGCATTAAAGAATACGGAATGCAAAGACTACTTCGATCGGTTTTGTTCGTTTTGCAAACAAGGGAAAGCTTGCTATACACCTGTTTTAGGTTTGCACAACTGCCCTGCAGAGATTAAGTTTCTTGAAGAAGGTGAGATTGTTGAGAAGAACGGAACATTTACAACTTTCGGTTTTATTACAGATAATTATCCACCGTTAATGGACGATTTAACTTCGTTCAGAATTGGATTTGATAAGATTCCAACCTTTCAGAACGACGATTTTTGGAATTTGCCTGAAAAGTTTTGCAAGGTGGTATATCCTTCAAATCAATCCACATTAAAATCGGAAGGAATCTATTTTGAATTTAATAACAAATCACAATGGTGCATGATTTAAAATTTGAATCGCATCCGGGTAAATTATTGGAAGAACATATAAGGGGAGTACAAAAGGGTACTCTTCTTCGTTCTGCTTTGCCTATTGCGGAAGTAGCAGCTTTGTTTCACGATTTGGGTAAAATTAACCCGAATTTTCAGAACAAACTGTATGGGAAAAGCAATGGATATGCAAATCACTCCTATTTATCGGTAATTGGCTGGGTTAATTATGCCTTGGTCAATATGAAAGATATAATGAATAATCAAGGTCTAAAAAATCAAGAAGAACTTTCTTTGTTTATTTTACAAATTGCGGTACTTATAGGTAAACATCACCAAAACCTGCCAAATTTCGACAAAGTTTTCATTGGTTCGGAGGAATTAATTAGGGCTACTGAATTTGCTAAAGAAAATGGACGTAATCTCCCTATGAATGAATTTCTAAATAAAACATTGAAGTTAGATTGTGCATCATTCGAATTAAAGTGGGGAAAACAAGAAAATATGTTTGTTTCTTTTTTGTCCAAGTATCAAAAGAAAGCATGGAAGCAATCGCCTTTAAAATCCTTTATGGATACTCAGGAGGCTTTTGCTGCATTAGTTGAATCAGATAAAAGAGATGCAGGAAAAAATAAAGATTTCTTTTTTGACGAAAATATCGAAAAAAACACGATACAGCTCTCTGAAAATCTGGAACTCACTTTTGACAAGTTTGAAAAGTCCCCCAATAATTCAAAACTTAATATTCTTCGTACACAAATACGATTACAAGCCGTTGAAAGAATCAAGAGTAAGTTAACTACAGATGAACGTGTTTTTACACTTACTGCACCTACCGGAGCAGGAAAAACGTTTACAATGCTTTCTGTTGCTAATGAGATTCGAAAGCAAAAGGGAAATCTTGGCATCATTTATTCTCTTCCCTTTTTATCAATCACTGAACAGGTACAAAAAATTGCCGAAGAACTTCTAGATGATGTACTTTCCGTAAACTCAAAAACAGAAAATGAGCGCATCAAAAAAGCACAACAATCGTATGAAAACGATCAATCGAACAATAATTTAAAAGAAATATTGAAAGAAGACTTTATTCACAATACATTCGACCATCCTTTTGTAATAACAACGTTTATTCAGTTTTTTGAAACGCTTTTGAGCAACAGAAATTCCACTTTACTAAAGCTCCCAAACTTTAAAAACCGCATTTTCTTAATTGATGAAGTACAGGCGCTACCACCGCGTTTGTATATTTTCTTTTCGGCATGGTTAGATGAATTTTGCAGGAGGAACAATTCTTTTGCAATACTATCAACTGCAACCATGCCCAAGTTGGCCATTCCAATTAAAGATACAGATGAAGACTGCAGAGCAGATTTGTTATTTCAGGATTACTCGGTGCCGAATGAACTAATCGATTGCAAAAAATATTTTGCAGAAGATATTTTTAATCGCTACCAAATAGAAGTGCTTTCCGATCAACAAACCAATGAATCGTTGGTAAACCATATCCTTGAATTAGACAGGTCTTGCTTAGTAATATTAAATACAATTGCCGATACAAAAAAACTTTACAATGAACTGAAGGGAAAATCGGTAAATATTCTTCTGCTGAATACACATTTTATTCCCGATGACAGAACAAGAATAATAGAACAAGCTCAAAATTTACTAAAAGTCAACAAAAAAGTAATTTTAATATCAACGCAGCTAATTGAAGCAGGTGTTGATATCGACTTCCCTGTCGTTTATCGTGACATGTGTCCCTTACCAAGTCTTATTCAAAGTGCAGGCCGTTGCAATAGAAATAATAATTTAGATAAAGGACAGGTGTACTTCTTTGAATTGGTTAGCGATAATGGTCGCTCCCGAGCAAGACTAATTTATCGGGATGAAGGAAAAAAGTTTCTTGATTTCTGTCGCAAAGAGATACCAGCATCAATAAATGAAAACGAGTTGTTTGAGGTGCAATCAAAATTCTTTGAAAGCATTCGCCAAAATCTCACAATAGGTGAGTTTAAATCTATAGAAAACACCGAAAAATCATACAATATGATTAAATGCATAAATAATGCTGAATTCGAAAACCTTGGGAAATTCAAACTCATCAATAATAATATTGGAGAACAAGTACAATACTATATTTTAGAAAATGAAGCTGACTCCTGCTATGAAAGGCTTAACGAATTACTTACTGAGCTTAAGACACAAGAAGATTATGCAAATACCAAACGCATAAAAATCAAAATCAGCGACTTTATTAAGCAATTAAGTGGTCGTATATTGAACATCCGAGTTAATCAATACAATAAAGCTCAAATGCCTCAACAATATCTAGCTGACATTATGGATATAAAATTCATCACAATGGATAATTACTCTTCCACCGAAGGATTGATTCTTGATAACATTGAAAACTGCTTCTTATAATGCAAATAACTGGAACTCTTATATCATATTACTTTTACTGTCATCGAAGAATGTGGTTACATGCCAATGATATCCGGTTTGAGGATAATTCGGAAGATGTAGCCATGGGAGTATTAATTGAAGAAACCTCTTACCAACAACGCTCATCCAAATATGAACAAGTTGAAATTGGCCCCATAAAAATCGATTTTTACGATGCAAAAAACAAAGTAATTCATGAAGTTAAAAAGTCAAGTAAATTTCACGAAACACATATCTGGCAGGTAAAGTACTACATCTATGTATTGGAATTAAATGGTATAGAAGGTGTAACCGGCATACTCGAATATCCGAAGGAACGCAAAACGGAAGAGGTGTTTTTGAGTATCCCCGATAAAGAGAGAATTGTTGAATTACTTGAGGAAATTGATAAAATTATACACTCCGATAAATGCCCTGAAGCCATAAATCAGCCAAAGTGTAAAAAATGCTCTTACTACGATTTTTGTTATAGTTCTGAAGAAGAGAACTAATATCATTATTACTTGAATTTAATCGTTGAAAATGAAAAAAACATACTACCTATTCAATCCTGGCCGTTTATCGCGAAAGGATAACACACTAAAATTTACACCTGTTGATGAGGAAGGAAATGATTTGAAACCCCGCTATTTGCCAGTTGAACAAGTTGACCAATTGTATGTATTGGGATCGTTGGATGCCAATTCGGCTCTTTATAACTTTTTAGGTAAAAATGATATTGCCGTGCATTTTTACGATTACTATGAAAACTACACCGGATCGTTTGCTCCGAAATGTAAATTGCTTTCGGGAAAAATGCTGATAGCCCAAACCCAGGCCTATTTAAAAAAATCAAAACGTATTGTTGTTGCCCAGTCTTTTATCGAAGGAGCTTCGTTTAATATGCTTAAAAACCTGAGGTATTACGATAACAGAGGTAAAGATTTGATGCCAGTAATTGATAGTATTGAGCTCCTTCGGGAAAAAATTGGTGAAACAAAGGAAATTGATGAATTAATGGGCATTGAAGGAAATATCCGGAAAAATTATTACGATGCGTTCAATTTAATTATCAATGATCACGAGATGGGAATACGCACCAAGCGCCCTCCTTTAAATATTGTAAACTCTCTCATCTCATTTGGCAATATGATGTGCTATTCGGAATGTTTGCGTGCCATTCAGAAAACTCAGCTGGAGCCTACCATTAGTTTCCTGCATGAACCCGGAGAACGGCGATTTAGTCTGGCTTTGGATTTGGCTGAAGTTTTCAAACCTTTTTTAGTAGATCGGGTTATTTTTAAGGTTTTAAACAAAAAAGAAATTCAGGAAAATGATTTCGAAGAAAAATTGAACCGAATTGTTTTAAAAGAGAAAGGAAAGAAAAAGTTTATACAGGCTTTTGAAAAACGATTGGAAGAAACCATAAAACACCGAAGTTTAAATAGAAGTGTGAGTTACAAGCATCTGATAAAATTAGAATGTTATAAATTGCAAAAACATTTGTTGGACATAGAAGAATATAAACCGTTTAAAATTTACTGGTAATGTATGTAATTTTGGTTTACGACATGGGCGAAAAGCGTGTAGGAAAAATGTTGAAATTGTGCAGACAATATTTAAATTGGATTCAGAATTCGGTTTTCGAAGGCGAAATAACAGAGGTTAAATTAAAAGAACTAATTTTGAAAGCTGAATTTATTATGAATGAGGAAGAACGCGATAGTTTGATCTTATTTAAAAGCAGAGAACAAAAATGGTTGGAAAAAGAAGTAATTGGACATGAAAAAAATGATTTGGATCAATTCTTATAGTTGTCGATAAGTCATTACAGGTCATCCCTCTCCCCTTTTAAAACATGTGACTTCGACCTTAACGTTCTTTGACATATCGAAAAAACTAATGTTTCGTCCATGTTGTCGAAACCCTATCTTTTTTATACTTTTACACATCGACAACTAAAGCTTGTTGTTTTAGCCACATCTTAGAATCTTAATTTATTGATTTTCAGATGTTTTTTTTTGAGTCGTCGGTCGACTCTCAATCGCACCATACTGGAATTGAAATAAAGATCTAAACGTGTTGAAAAACATATGGTCGAAGCTCTCAATCGCACCATACTGGAATTGAAATCTATTGAACGAATACAAAGGAATTGATTATTTAGGACTCTCAATCGCACCATACTGGAATTGAAATGATTCAGAGTTTGTGTCAAGAACATGGTGAAGATTACTCTCAATCGCACCATACTGGAATTGAAATATTATCTCAACACACTTATTATCGTTTTTAAAGGCCTCTCAATCGCACCATACTGGAATTGAAATAAGTATCATTTATTGATGTTGACACTCTAACCGGAAACTCTCAATCGCACCATACTGGAATTGAAATATGCGATACATCAAAGGGGTATATCTGCAAAATGTTCTCTCAATCGCACCATACTGGAATTGAAATCACGAAGCGATTCACGGATACGTAAAGAATTACGGACTCTCAATCGCACCATACTGGAATTGAAATATGAATCAATTAGGCGTGTATATGAACCTAATGGACTCTCAATCGCACCATACTGGAATTGAAATAAAGTAATATTAGCCAGTACTCCCCGGGGAAAGAACTCTCAATCGCACCATACTGGAATTGAAATAATGTTTCAAATATAATCGAAGTGATAAACAGTGATACTCTCAATCGCACCATACTGGAATTGAAATAAGTTGGAAGTGTAGCTTTAAAAGGAATTGGAACGGCTCTCAATCGCACCATACTGGAATTGAAATAGAAGAATATTGCTGATTTTGAAAGCTGGATATCTGCTCTCAATCGCACCATACTGGAATTGAAATGTAGTCCTTATTGATTAACTCCTGTTCGGCCTTGATTCTCTCAATCGCACCATACTGGAATTGAAATGGCAGATTTAAGGTTTCGATGGTGCCGGAGCGTTGTCTCTCAATCGCACCATACTGGAATTGAAATTCCCATCGACTGCGTTTTGTAACCTTTCGTTACGTCCTCTCAATCGCACCATACTGGAATTGAAATATGATCGAGTTAGGTCGCAGACCTGATCGATTAGGTACTCTCAATCGCACCATACTGGAATTGAAATAAAATTAAAGCATATACAGATTCTAATAATGCTCAAACTCTCAATCGCACCATACTGGAATTGAAATCTACCAATCCTGATTACATCGTCACCAACCGCAGGACTCTCAATCGCACCATACTGGAATTGAAATTCATTTCATTAAAACACTCTTTAAAGATGGCTAAACTCTCAATCGCACCATACTGGAATTGAAATACAGGAATAATTGACGGCGGGGACATTATTGTAGCCTCTCAATCGCACCATACTGGAATTGAAATAAAATCTGTAAGTAAACGTGCCGGTTATGCACTTAGCTCTCAATCGCACCATACTGGAATTGAAATATTACCAATGGCACCTCAATAGATATATCTGCATCCTCTCTCAATCGCACCATACTGGAATTGAAATCACAACAAACCTTACTATAATGTATTCAACAACAAGCTCTCAATCGCACCATACTGGAATTGAAATTGCCAATGCGGGTTGCCGATGATGGTCAGATAGAATCTCTCAATCGCACCATACTGGAATTGAAATTTTTAAATTCTTTATTGGGAAGTTTTTGGGAAGTTTCTCTCAATCGCACCATACTGGAATTGAAATGCGAATGGGGATTTTACAACCCACCAATTTTTTAGTCTCTCAATCGCACCATACTGGAATTGAAATTTGTCTAGATTGGAGGCGTTATTTACAATGAATATGCTCTCAATCGCACCATACTGGAATTGAAATAGACTCTCAATTTATAAGCTGAATTAATACCACCGTCTCTCAATCGCACCATACTGGAATTGAAATATTGGTATTGTAACAAGGTTTTGTGGCGGCCCTATCTCTCAATCGCACCATACTGGAATTGAAATATTACTACTGTCAGAGATCGTAAGGAAAAAGAGAAGCTCTCAATCGCACCATACTGGAATTGAAATAGGATAAAACGTGAGCAACTATTGAAAACTATGGAGGCTCTCAATCGCACCATACTGGAATTGAAATCACATAAATAATGTGAGTGTGACGTGGGTTTACAAGCTCTCAATCGCACCATACTGGAATTGAAATACTATTAATGTTTGTCCGGCTGAACTACTTACGCAGCTCTCAATCGCACCATACTGGAATTGAAATATCAGAACAGGAGCATACCGTTTCATTAATGCCGTTCTCTCAATCGCACCATACTGGAATTGAAATCATGCAAAGGATCATCCTCATTTTCAACATTCCCAGCTCTCAATCGCACCATACTGGAATTGAAATTCGGAATCCGTACTCTCTCTCGTTTTCTGCAAAAGCTCTCAATCGCACCATACTGGAATTGAAATAATTTAATGCAAATGCAGGGGCGTAGGTTTGCGGTACTCTCAATCGCACCATACTGGAATTGAAATAACCAACTCACCTCACACCCAAAAAGAAGAAAAGGACTCTCAATCGCACCATACTGGAATTGAAATATTTTAATGAATGATGAAGATGATGCAGCCTATGACTCTCAATCGCACCATACTGGAATTGAAATGTTCTTGATGGTAGGGCACTAAATCCAATCCTAAACTCTCAATCGCACCATACTGGAATTGAAATACTTGAAGTATTCTGCTGTTAATGTCAGACATGCTAACTCTCAATCGCACCATACTGGAATTGAAATTAAGCAGCAAAAAGATCTTTCTCCCCGGCAATATGAGCTCTCAATCGCACCATACTGGAATTGAAATCCAACAATGTATTCACGATTGGCACCTACAAACATGCTCTCAATCGCACCATACTGGAATTGAAATATGCATCAAGCAGATCATCATCAATTGAATCGCTATCTCTCAATCGCACCATACTGGAATTGAAATACGTTCACTTTAAAGTTAAGAACCGGCAACCAGGTAACTCTCAATCGCACCATACTGGAATTGAAATCATTTACCAACATGGGGGCACCTACATTTTCGAGGCTCTCAATCGCACCATACTGGAATTGAAATCGATTAACAACAAAGGCAGTGTATACCAATGCTTTAACTCTCAATCGCACCATACTGGAATTGAAATGGTCATCGTAAGAAGTCTGACCCGTTCCGTTTAAAATCTCTCAATCGCACCATACTGGAATTGAAATAGCTTTTCAATGTGTTTATTCAAAGAATCATGCGAACTCTCAATCGCACCATACTGGAATTGAAATAATACTTTAACATCGTAGTTTTCACCTTGCATGAACTCTCAATCGCACCATACTGGAATTGAAATTTACGATGGTGTGAATGATGTATTTACCGCAGAAGGCTCTCAATCGCACCATACTGGAATTGAAATAGAAGATTGTTGTATTGGGAGAACTGAAATGTCATACTCTCAATCGCACCATACTGGAATTGAAATCGACATATTGTGTTCTGTAATGGTATCTCACAGTCAACTCTCAATCGCACCATACTGGAATTGAAATGTAAGAAGAAGACCGTATTCAATCGTAGTATTTGATCTCTCAATCGCACCATACTGGAATTGAAATACCAATACAAGCCCAATGATGGCACAACAGTCACAGCCTCTCAATCGCACCATACTGGAATTGAAATAAAGGATACAAAACCTGTATTATCGATGATCACGATCTCTCAATCGCACCATACTGGAATTGAAATTCAATATAAACAAATTGGTAATGCTGTTCCTGTCAACTCTCAATCGCACCATACTGGAATTGAAATTTAATTCGTCCGGGATTAACAATCTATTTGGTTGGCTCTCAATCGCACCATACTGGAATTGAAATATTTACGTAGGCTGCACACCAGGGATAACCTTTCCCTCTCTCAATCGCACCATACTGGAATTGAAATGGAGCATACTCAACAATAAAATCTGGCATAAAGAATCTCTCAATCGCACCATACTGGAATTGAAATTCCGGAAAAACAACTTCTCTGAATGTAAACTTTGGTTCTCTCAATCGCACCATACTGGAATTGAAATTAAGCGATCAGCAATTGGCCGATTACTGGTTGTTAACTCTCAATCGCACCATACTGGAATTGAAATCCTTCGACAAAGCAACTGCTAAAGGGCAAAGCTTTTCTCTCAATCGCACCATACTGGAATTGAAATTACCCCGCGCCAAAGACTCAAACGTATTTTCATTGCTCTCAATCGCACCATACTGGAATTGAAATAAATTTGCAGGTTGAGTTTGGAAACATTCAAAATTCTCTCAATCGCACCATACTGGAATTGAAATATTGCCGTAAGCTTGTTTACTATATGGCGCGATATCTCTCAATCGCACCATACTGGAATTGAAATCCGAAATCACCGCCTCGCAGTTGGAGGGCATTTTTCTCTCAATCGCACCATACTGGAATTGAAATCTTTGTTCTACATTATTGTCCATCATCTCAATAGCTCTCTCAATCGCACCATACTGGAATTGAAATAAACCCAGTTCTTAATACGCTTTTTATTTGTCTTCTCTCTCAATCGCACCATACTGGAATTGAAATATCATCACCAAAGCTTTAGCAAAATCATTTTCTGATGCTCTCAATCGCACCATACTGGAATTGAAATGATGTAACAGACCCAAAACATCTAAAGAAGATGTTACTCTCAATCGCACCATACTGGAATTGAAATTAATCATTAAGCTTATTTCTCTTAATATTTTCTCTTGCTCTCAATCGCACCATACTGGAATTGAAATCAAAAACAAGCGCGGCCATTGTTGCAAAGTCATTCCTCTCAATCGCACCATACTGGAATTGAAATTCAGCAGGAACAATTCAAGTGTTGAACGATGGTGATACTCTCAATCGCACCATACTGGAATTGAAATTTTTGAACGTCCGGTAGCATCCAAAATCCAGACAGCTCTCAATCGCACCATACTGGAATTGAAATTTGAGCAATATTATCATCTTTACCTATCCAAGATCCCTCTCAATCGCACCATACTGGAATTGAAATCACTCTCTGCCTAATACAACCGCTGCTTTAATTAATCTCTCAATCGCACCATACTGGAATTGAAATAATGACCCCGTCATGTTTAGGATCATTGGCATAAATCTCTCAATCGCACCATACTGGAATTGAAATTCAATACCTGCTCCTCCGATGTAACCTGCTCCAATCTCTCAATCGCACCATACTGGAATTGAAATAATGGAGGGTCGGCAAAAACCATATCTACAATCTCACCTCTCAATCGCACCATACTGGAATTGAAATTCGAAAGCATTGTTTCCTCAATCAATTCCCTCGCACTCTCAATCGCACCATACTGGAATTGAAATTTGAGTCACAAAACGAGTTCTTTGCTCCAATCGGATCTCTCAATCGCACCATACTGGAATTGAAATTATAGACATTTAATGTCGAGCTTGCACCATCCGAAACTCTCAATCGCACCATACTGGAATTGAAATACAGCTTAATAAAGCTTAATTAATATTTCGAAGCCTCCTCTCAATCGCACCATACTGGAATTGAAATTAGATAATAAATTTACTCCTACTTTCGAGAAGAGCCCTCTCAATCGCACCATACTGGAATTGAAATTTGACTGAGAAAGGCTATCTAAATCCTTTTCTTGTGCTCTCAATCGCACCATACTGGAATTGAAATTTCCTATAGAGTTTGTCTTCCCTTCATTTTCTGATGCTCTCAATCGCACCATACTGGAATTGAAATTAGAATATCCGTATGGTGTTTGTCCTGCTCCATACTCTCAATCGCACCATACTGGAATTGAAATGAAGAACAGTTTAAAGAATTTAATAGGGAAAGTAAATCTCTCAATCGCACCATACTGGAATTGAAATTTGATACATGTATTCTGCAACAGTCTCATCAAGAACCTCTCAATCGCACCATACTGGAATTGAAATTTGACACTTACAGTATCGTAATGCGCAGTTGCTCCATCTCTCAATCGCACCATACTGGAATTGAAATTTGGTATTGGCACCTGAATAATGCGGTCGCGGTATTCCTCTCAATCGCACCATACTGGAATTGAAATCTAAATGGTATTGGCTGCGAAATTATTTTAAAGCTTTCTCTCAATCGCACCATACTGGAATTGAAATAAAGCAGGCCGGTCGCAAACGGAATGGTTCGGAAGCTCTCAATCGCACCATACTGGAATTGAAATTCATTTCATTAAAACACTCTTTAAAGATGGCTAAACTCTCAATCGCACCATACTGGAATTGAAATGATATTATTGGAGCACAATCGAAATTAGCCGACGACTCTCAATCGCACCATACTGGAATTGAAATGAACGGAGGCACACTGCTTGCGAATGGCGATGAAGCTCTCAATCGCACCATACTGGAATTGAAATGTCGATAGTTGTGTCTTTGATGTTAAATGGATTGTCTCTCAATCGCACCATACTGGAATTGAAATAATTTCGAGAATTTCAGTAAGCATTACGATACCATTCTCTCAATCGCACCATACTGGAATTGAAATATCGCACGCCCGGCTTCGGCAATTAAAACATTGGTCTCTCAATCGCACCATACTGGAATTGAAATTCTTTTCGTCAATCGTATTTTCTGCATCTAAAAACCTCTCAATCGCACCATACTGGAATTGAAATAGAATCAGGTATATGCCCCAACTCTTCTGCTAAATGCTCTCAATCGCACCATACTGGAATTGAAATTTTGGAAAATTCAAAGATCAAGTCGACGCAGCTGCCTCTCAATCGCACCATACTGGAATTGAAATTTCAATAAAGGCATTTTTCCCTACACTGATAAGTCTCTCAATCGCACCATACTGGAATTGAAATTTTCAAGGATATATAAGAGCAGTAGCTATAACCGAAACTCTCAATCGCACCATACTGGAATTGAAATTCATAAGATGAGGAAGCCAAAGAAACATTGATTGCACTCTCAATCGCACCATACTGGAATTGAAATTATAAACCCCGCCGGCATGTTTTCCTTGTTGGCGACTCTCAATCGCACCATACTGGAATTGAAATAAAGAAACATTCTTTGAAAGACTAAAAGACTCATCCTCTCAATCGCACCATACTGGAATTGAAATTTTTGCCGTAAATATTCCGACAGGCCATAGCGTAACCTCTCAATCGCACCATACTGGAATTGAAATGTTTATGTACCATACAGACCACGAAAGTGAGTGAATCTCTCAATCGCACCATACTGGAATTGAAATATAATCAGGACATGGCCGACCAGATACTCATTACCCTCTCAATCGCACCATACTGGAATTGAAATTCAAATCTTGTAAACATTGTATCATTGCAGGTGCCCCTCTCAATCGCACCATACTGGAATTGAAATAAATTCATTGGTACCTGTTTTTTCCTGACCAACAACCCTCTCAATCGCACCATACTGGAATTGAAATTCAACTTTTAGAAGTGGAGAAACAAATATGGATGACTCTCAATCGCACCATACTGGAATTGAAATAAATTTTAGTGCAGGAGTACTTTAGTACCAATAAACTCTCAATCGCACCATACTGGAATTGAAATAGCATACTTACACCCGAAACCAAAGCAGGGGTAATCTCTCAATCGCACCATACTGGAATTGAAATGAAGAAATACCATCCATGGTTTAGATGGATCTTTGCTCTCAATCGCACCATACTGGAATTGAAATAGCAGAATTACATGTTATTCCCGTTTAGAGCCAAGACTCTCAATCGCACCATACTGGAATTGAAATATACGAATTAAAGCCATGTTCATCAAATTTAGTCGGTCTCTCAATCGCACCATACTGGAATTGAAATTCTAATTTGGTGAGTTCTGCTCTTTGAGCCGTGATTCTCTCAATCGCACCATACTGGAATTGAAATCAAAAAAACCTAACTAAATTAATAGCTAGGTTTAAACTCTCAATCGCACCATACTGGAATTGAAATAGATATTAGAGTAGTTCAGTCGTGGACTGTTTTGGCTCTCAATCGCACCATACTGGAATTGAAATATGGATGATGATTGTTCTCAAATTTTAATTAGAATGCTCTCAATCGCACCATACTGGAATTGAAATAAGTAACGCCTTTGCTCTATACGCTTTTTCCGTTCCTCTCAATCGCACCATACTGGAATTGAAATTCCTTTCGGTGTTATTTCAACTGTAACTTTTTTCATCTCTCAATCGCACCATACTGGAATTGAAATCGGGACAGGCAATAAATCTCTCAATTCATACGGCTCTTATTATGCAGTCAATTCAATTTTAGGTTAACTGATAGCCTAATGTCCAATGATAAAATAGATTGGGATAACAATTACAGATACGCCTTAACCATCTCACAGCTTTCACCTTGCTACGCTTAAAGCATTTTCAATTTTTATGTATCCTTAAAACTGCTATATTTAAAATTCGATTGAACAGTTTGATTCGTTTTTAGACAGACTGCCGTTGTGTGCAAGCATTACACAAGATGGTCAGTAGAGCAACAGCGAATAAGAGAGTAAATAAAATTTTATACAGTTAAAAAAATGAAATACATTCTAATTTTTACATTTCTTTTATGCGTAGAATTTTCTTCTGCGCAAGTAAATAAGAGCGACAAACAAAGATTCATTGTCACTACAGACCTTGGTGGTAGTGACCCCGATGATATCCAATCCATGATTCACCTTTTGGTCTGTTCCAATGCGATTGACATTGAAGGGCTTGTAAGTTCACAGGTTTGGGTAGACGACCCAGACAAAACCGCAAAGATAATTGAAGTTGTCAATTGGTATGAAGAAGTGTTACCTTGTTTGAAGAAACAAGCAACCGGTTATCCGGAAGCCGACTATTTAAGGTCAATCACAATGCAAGGGCAGGCAAAATCCAATATGTCCGGCGTGGGAGAGGGTAAAGATTCTCAGGGGTCAGAATTAATTATTTCAGCGGTAGACAAGAAAGGGGATAACCGCCCGGTATGGATTGCCGGATGGGGTGGCATGAATACTGTTGCACAAGCTCTCTGGAAAGTAAAAAATACCCGAAACAAAAAAGCATTAAACGCATTCGTAAAGAAAATACGACTTTATGACGTGCTTGGGCAAGATGATGCGGGTGCTTGGATTGCGAAAAACTTTCCTGACATTGTATATATACGCAACAAAAAAATCTATGGATGGGCACCATCTGACGATTGGGCGAAGAACAATATTCAGAACATCAAGCCCTTTGGTGTGCATTACCCAAATAGAATTTGGGCAACAGAAGGCGACTCTCCTTCTTTTCTTTATGTTTACGCCAATGGTTTAAACGTTCCGGACCACATCGACTATGGTGGCTGGGGCGGACGATTCTCCACTAATAAAGAAAGTGGAATTCGAGGCATGAGTTTCATTGTCAAAAGTGGTAAAGATGAAACTCAATATGACCCTTATTACATGTATGGCAGTACAGAAGAGGGAATTGAAGCCATAAACAAATGGAAACAACATATCTGGAATAATTTTGCAGCTCGTATGATATGGACTACTACAGATGATTATTCTGCTGTAAACCATCACCCTGTACCCATTGTAGATGGTGATAATTCTTTAAAATGTTTATATAAAAGAGCTAAAGCTGGAAATGCTTTGATTTTTGATGCCACTGAATCAAAAGACCCTGATGGAAATCAATTAGATTATAAATGGTTTGTTTATAATGAACCAAGTACATATAAAGGTGCAATAACTATAGAAGAGAATTCTTCCCCTAAATGTAAAATACTTGTACCTTCTGATGCTTCAGGAAAGACAATTCATCTTATTTTAGAAATAACAGACAAAGGTATTCCGGCTTTGACTGGTTATAGACGAATTGTAATAAATGTAGATAAAGAAGAATAAATGCTAGCACACAGTCGAGTAGATGGTCCCGACTAGAATAGCCGGGATACACCTCTCACACCACCTTTATATTTACATTATTAGATAAGAATTTAAGTTATCCGAAAGAGTAATTGTACGAAAACGGAAAATTAAAACACGGAAGCGGAACGTTTACATATGACGGATTTGGAATTAAACTCTGAGAATAGCAAAAAACAAATATGAAACAAGACAGAATATGAATAAAATACACTTTAAAATAGGAAATGTTATTTGGATATTGTTCATTATTAATTCGCTATTAATCATATCATATATTTTTCCTTTTCGAGATATGATTGATTTATTTACAAAACAAGAAGCAGGAGCAATTGGAATTATTGGAGGAATAGATGGACCAACCGCAATATTTATATCATCACAAATTAATTGGTATATAGTTGTTTTGGTTGCTCTGGAGATAATATGTGGAATATATTTGTTACTGACTCATTTGAAGAAGAAATAAACTCCGCTGAATAGCAGCGGCAAGCTTGCCGGTTACAACTACAATCAATGAAAAGTTATGAAAGATTTGGAATTAAACTTTAAGAAGACTTATTATTACCCCCCAAAAGAATGGGCAGAGAAAAACTTGAACATCGTACAATGGACAGAGATGCCACCAGGAGGACATCTGTAAATTTTACAGGAAATTTAGAATTTAATCATTGTTTAAATTCTTAAAATGTAATTGAACAGCTAAGACCAAGTTGCTTTGTATTGTAAAATGGTACCATCAGAGCAGTTTGTTTTCTGTTCTTTTTTCTAGTAAGTATTTTTTCATAAATCAGATAGGATATTTTTGTGCTTAGTATTCCAATTCCTGCTCCTGCAGCAATATCAGTCACCCAATGTTTGTTATTCACAACTCTAAATATCCCAACTGAAGCTGCCATAGAATATCCCGCAATTCCATACCAAACTGAAACATCTTTATATTCCTGCCAAAGGAGTTCTGCATTCACAAAAGCCATAGCAGTATGTCCCGACGGAAAAGATGTAAATCCGGAATGATCAGGCCTCTCCTCTTTGGCTGAATATTTTAAAGTATTAACTACCGCTCCCATAATAAATAAAGAAGTTCCTTGTATTAGCAACTGATTTGAAAAGCTGTGTTTTCCTTTTACTCCCAGTAAGTTATTCGCATAAACCACACCTGCCGGAGCATACTGCATAAAATCATCAATCGTAAAACGCCTGTCAATATTCTCGGCCACTTCCTCCTGAATCTCCTCATTAAAGATCTCAAAACCATTATTTTCAAAACCAATTATACCAACAGAGATTAGGGAAATAGGGATAATTGTTTTTCTAATGTTCAAGCCGTACTCATATTTATCATCAGACTTTGCATTCAAAGAATCTATTGCCGAAGAGTTGGCCAGAACCTGAAGAGGAAGAAGAAAAACAATGAGGAAATAGAATCGCATAATTCTTTTATAATTTAGGTTAATGAATCCTTCTACTCCAACTCAACTATTTTAAGAGTGCAGATTCCAATTGCTCAATTTAGGAACTAAATGTAATCCAAAAATCTAAAGAAAGATTGAAGCTTATCTTATTTCTACAGAAGTATTTTTTATCCAAGCATCTGGAAATTACTTGTTTATTTGGAACCAAACAAAATGACAGAAAATAAATTAGATAGAAAAAAGTAATTTCAAGTTAGATTATTTAACAAATAAAAACAATAACTTGTATGTAAATAAATGCATTTCAAGCCATGTTCGTTTGAATAAAAACGAAAAACTTGTGCAATTGCTACTTCAATAACGCTAACAAACAACTTATATCATAAGTAGAAAAACACTTTGTCTTATGAGGATTATTTCAAAACAGCTAATTTACAGCATGCTTATTTTCTGCCTCTTACTTGTATCCGGAGGCTATATTCTATTGGCCTTTTCCGAAATTGAATTCTCCTTATTTATTAATGCGCTCCATACTCCTTTTCTCGATCAGTTTTTTTTCTGGATCACCCTGCTTGGAGATGGCAGCTTTCTTCTGGTTCTTGCCTTTGTTTTCCTTTTCAAAAAATACTATTACGCAATACTTAGTGTGCTGCTATTGATATCCTCGGGTCTGATTTCCTATCTGTTTAAAAAAATGATATTTGTAAATTCAATGCGGCCATTGTTTTACTTGTCGAAAAGTGAAATTCACATCCCCGAAGGAATTCATTTTTACTATAAAAATTCATTCCCTTCGGGTCATGCAATGACCGTATTTGCTGCAACCACCCTAATCATCTGGATTTATCGGAAATTCCTTCTTAGTTACATGTCCTTAACCATAGCAAGTCTGGTTTGTATCTCACGAGTCTATCTTTTGCAGCATTTTTTTATCGATGTGTATTTTGGGGCTATTCTGGGTGTTCTTGAATCGGCTCTTTTCATTTGGATAATAGAAACCAAATTAAACCGGCTTCAAAACAGCAAATTAAATTCATCCTTATATTCATTTCTTATCACAAAAACTAAAATTCCATTGCCATCCATAAACCCTAAAAGTAATGAGAAGCTTCCTTATAAGTATCCACCCAAAAATTAAAATCCCTGTTCTTATTCTGCTTTTGTATGTTATTGTTGCAACAGCTGGAATTAGCGGCTCAATTTATATTTTAGACGAGGCCAAAAATGCAGAGTGTGCCCGCGAAATGATGGAAAGCGGAAATTATATTATTCCCGGGTTCAATTATGAATTGCGCACCGATAAACCTCCGCTACACTACTTTTTCATGCTTTTATCGTACAAAATTTTTGGTATTTCATCCTGGTCAGCACGTTTTTTTTCGATCGTTTTTGGAGCCTTAAGCTTACTAATCACATACTTTTTTGTGAAAAAATGGCTGGGCATTAAATCAGCCTACTTCAGTTCATTGGTTCTGATATCTTCCCTTCATTTTGGGGTTTTCTTTCACATGGCAGTACCCGATCCGTACCTCCTGTTTTTCTTTACCGCTTCTTTATTCCTGTTTTTTGAATCTCTTCAGGAAAAAAACAGATTTGCTGCAATGGGCATGTATATTTGCCTGGCTCTGGGCGCTTTATCGAAAGGTCCTATTGCGGTTTTACTGCCCGGATTCATTATGCTCCTCTATTTACTGCTCAGCAAAAAATTACAATCCTCTACTATTTGGGGATTAAAACCCATATCCGGACTTCTCATTTTTGCTGCAATAGCTTTACCCTGGTACCTTTTGGTCCATCGGGAAACTCATGGAGAATGGACGCATGGATTTTTCTTTGAACACAATCTGGAACGCTTTGCCAGCACCAAAGAAGGTCATGGAGGAAGCTTTTTAATGGCATCTGGCTTTGTACTGATGGGTTTGTTTCCTTTTTCAATATTTCTGGTTCGTGCCCTATCGCATGCTTATCGAAATAAAAAGAAGGATGTATTGCTGTTTGCTCTTGTTGCCGGACTTACAATCACCCTGTTTTTTAGTCTGTCGTCAACTCGATTGCCAAACTATACTGCACCTGCCTACCCGTTTTTTGCGATTCTTATTGGTTCTTTGCTCGCCAAACAAAAACAGCCTGCATACAGGTGGGAGCTCATTGTGCTGTTTATTGTTGCCATTCTGATTGTTACAGCAGGTTATTTCGCTCTGGATATTGAGAAACAATACACTTTTTTAAAACCACAGCTATTACTGCTTTTGCCCGGAATCATTGGAGCCGGATTTGCTTTGAAACTCTATAAAAAAAGAACGTTAAATTTCACGATTCATCTAATCAGCTATTCTTTTATTCTTCTCTCCTTTTTCCTTTCGGAGATTGTTTTTTTTCAAATTGCCAAACAAAACCCGGTCACCCTGTCGCTGCCATACATCAATAAAGATGAACCCATTGCCTGCTATAAAAAATTCAATCCTTCCTATCCTTTTTATCTAAAGCAAAAAATTATAAAACTGGAAAGTATTGAAAGCATTAAAGATTTCCTGCAGAATCATCCTGATGCCTGTGTTATCAGTACAAGTAAAAGTCTGCAGGATGCAAACTACTCTGAATTTGCCGTAAAAATATTTGAACAAAAAGATGTTTTCGAGAACAGAACCACTGTAATCTTAAAGAATAAACTCACAAAGAACTAAAAGCATGAAAAAACTCAGTCTTGTTATCTGTGTTTACAATGAGGAACTAAATATTGCTCCTTTAAGCGAGAAAATTATTCAATCATTAACCGATTACGAATATGAAGTTATTTTCGTAGATGACGGCTCAACAGATGCAACCCGAAACAACATTCTGAATATTAATGATGAACGCTTTGTAATGGTTCAACTTCGAAAAAATTACGGACAAAGCTCAGCATTGGCGGCCGGAATTTCGGTGGCCACGGGAGAATACATTGTCACCCTTGACGGGGATTTGCAAAACGATCCGGCAGATATTCCCATGATGGTGCAATTGGCCGAATACGGAGACTGGGATTTGGTAGCAGGAATTCGAAGCAATAGAAAAGATGGCTTGCTTTTGCGTTTAATTCCCAGCAAAATTGCCAATTACCTAATTCGTTTGCTCACTAAAGTGAATATAAAGGACTATGGCTGTACGCTTAAAGTTTACAAAAATGAAATTGCCAAAGAACTTGGCCTTTATGGAGAACTGCACCGGTTTATTCCTATTCTTGCCAGCTCGAACGGGGCAAGCATTACTCAAATACCGGTAAAACATCATGCCCGGCAATTTGGAAAAACAAAGTACAATTTATCAAGAACCTTTAAAGTTGCAAGCGATCTTATTTTAATGGTTTTTCTTACCCGATACATGCAAAAACCCATGCATATCTTCGGCGGTTTGGGCATTCTGATATTTACAGTCGGAGCCATTCTAAATATTTATTTGTTAAGCCTTAAAATAATGGGAGAAGACATTTGGGGGAAACCCATCCTTATTTTAGCCTTGCTTATGGTGCTTGGGGGAATTCAACTGATTACCATTGGTATCATATCCGAAATACAAATGCGGACCTACTACGAATCGCAGCAAAAAAGTCCCTTTAAAATTAAAAGAATCGTTTCGAGCAAAGCAAATTCGCTTGTCAAATAGAAAGAGAACAAAAAAAATGACACCATTATATGAACACTCTCACCAAAATGCCTGTAATAAACACTATCCCCCAGGCATGTACCACCCTCCAATTGGCCTAGGTGCCCCTTCCATTGGCAAATTCTTCTCTTCAATTGGTATTGCCCCCCTCTTTTTTTGCGAAAACTTTTAGTTCCCTGTTGGCTCTTACCATTTTTATATTTTCTAATTTTACATTTTCCTAAAAATATGTCTATGTTGAAATTAAATGCCTTTATGCTTCTTGCAGGTTTTATCAGTTTGGTTTCCTGCCAGCAAAATAATGTTGAAATGTATGCCCTGCGCTTAAAACCGGGGATGGATCTGAAACAGGAAATGGCACAATTTGTTAAAACCAATCAGCTGCAATCGGCATCGGTTTCTACCTGTGTGGGAAGTTTGAGAGAACTGATTATTCGGCCCGCAAATCAGAAAGAGCTTTTGCATTTAAAGGGTCATTACGAAATTGTTTCTTTAACCGGAACATTTGCAGACCATGGTAAAAACAATCATATTCATATCTCGGTATCGGATAGCACAGGTAATATGATTGGTGGTCATCTGGTGGATGGCAATATCATTTACACGACTGCAGAAATCGTGCTTCTCAATAATAAAGGCCTGAATTTTACACGTGTTGTTGATCCTGAAACAACATTTTACGAACTAGAAGTTGTGGGGAACTAATACCGAATTAACATCAAAACTCATCTTATAAAATAGTGCTTATAGAATCAAGTCATACCCTGACCAAAACGGCTTGCATACAGTAAGAGCATGACAAGCTGGTATTTTAAGCAGGCTGTTGATATTAAATTGGTATCAATGGTAAAATTCATACCAACTTTTTCATTTTCTGTTTATCACCATTTGACGGCATGGATTTTCCCGTATTTTTTTTTAGCACACCAATCTTATTGGTATCTTCAAACTGAAGATCACATAAAAGTCAGAACTAAAAAATAGTTACAATGAAAGGAATACAGGATTACTACCCGGACCATTTTGCGCATTGTTACGGTTGCGGCAGGTTAAATGAACACGGACATCAGATTAAAACTTTTTGGGAGGGTGAAGGAACGATTACCCGCTTTGTGCCCAAAGAATATCACACGGCTATTCCCGGTTTTGTATACGGCGGACTGCTGGCCTCGCTGATAGATTGCCACGGAACCGGCTCGGCGGCATTGGCCTTGGCTAAAGCACAGGGAATTGAGCTTTCGGAAACCAACGCTCCCCGTTGCGTTACGGCCTCGTTGCAGGTAAAATATTTAAAACCCACACCCATTGGCGGCGAAATAGTAATTAAAGGGAAAATTAAAGAAGTTGGAGCTCGAAAAGTAATTGTGGAAGCGGAACTGTTTGCAAACGGGGTGCTTTGCGTAGTTGGCGAGGTTGTTTCAGTTTTAGTTCCCGATCATTTTGGGCAGTAAAAAATACTGTCCGAAAAGAAACTTTTTAACAGGGAGTTTAAAACCGTATTGCTAAACAAATTTTGAACAGACTGATAAGCAAGCTGATTATAGTTTAAATTTTTTCGAAAAAGCAGGGATGACTGCAAGGCACAAAATCACGCTTTTAAGAGCGTTTAATAGATTCATCCGCCTAATAAAACTGAGCCAAAGACTTAGTAGTGACTGTTGTTCTCCTCAAATCCCTTGAAATCTTTTAAAACATAGATATTGAAATTATTGATTTCTGTTCCGCGATAGAGAGTTTTTCGGGTAGTAAAGGAGCCAATCTCCTCAAAACTATCTTTTAATTTGTCCTTTATTGGTGTTGTACTGATGAAAATTCCATAATATTTTTTGTTGACAAACTGTTCCAGTCCCGGCCAAAGGCTGAATTGATTCATGCGGTTGTTGTAATTTAAAAAATAAGTTGCTGGTTGTTCTTCAAGATAAAATTGCATCTCGGAGCTAATGTGATAGTTATTCGAAAATACAAAACAGTTCGTAGAAGGAATCCTTCTTTTCAATGAATCAACATGTTGGGCAAGGCTTTTCCAGCCTGCTAACCTACTTGTCGGATCTAATTTAACGTGAATAATTTTCTGAATTCCCACTTTATCAAGAACGGATAGATTGGTAATGAGTAACACCAGCATAAAAGTTGCTGCAGCACCCGCCCCTAATCTGCCGGTTTTTTTTCCCGTTACAGCCCAATGAGCCAAAGCAACCGGAATTGTGGCGTAGGCAAACATGGGCCAGTTTACTTCAACGCCCGATCTTCTGACGAATGCAATGGGCATAAAAACAAAGAATACCATGATACCCGGAAGGATAAGATATACCATTTCATCTGAAAGCTGCTTATGGATCCATGATTTTAGGATTTTAATATAAAAACCTATAAAGAATGGAGATAAAATGACAATCTGCCCGAAAATATATTCCAAAAAATTAAAAGCCAGCTTCTCTATTTGGACAGCTTCTTTCGTATTTCCCGCAAGATATTGAACGTGACGCAGACCTACAAAGTCATTTTTTATATTCCAAATAACAACAGGCAAAAAAAACAGTAAGCCTATACTCACTCCAACATAGAGCTTTCGGCTTCGAAAAACATGGGAATGGCTTCGCAATAAAAATACAAATAAACAAGGCAGTATTAAAAGGATGGAATACTTTGAAATGATACCCAACCCAAGGCAAATGCCAAAATAAATCCAATTCTTCATGAAATTGTTATTTACAGCTCTCCAGAATAAAAAAAGAGAGAGAAGCCAAAATAACAGAAGAGGGCTATCGGTTGTGAAGAAAGATGAGGGAAGCCAAATAAAGGGCAGAACATAACTTAGAAAAGATGCGATTGTGGCTGTCCTGCGATTGTGGAAGAGTTCCAAAGTAAGATAATAGCAAGTCATTGCAATGCCAAATCCAACAAGAATGGCATTGATCCGAATGCCTAAAGGAGTATTCCCCAAAAGTGAAGTGGAGAACCAGTTTAAATAAGCTATTAAAGGTGGTTTGGAGTAGTAGGACAGCTGCAGGTGACGAGACCAGATCCAATATTGTGCTTCTTCTGAATAAATTTCCAAAGAACTCCATTGCACGTATAAAATCCTTAGTATGACAATTAAAAGGTGAAAGGCAAGCAGAATGGTGAATCTGGAATATACCGCATCACGTAAAATTGAGCATTTCTCCTCAATAAATTCAAATAAAAAAGAAATACCAAATCGTGAATGCCCAGCCATAAATTAAGAATATGAATTCAACGACGAAGACCTGGACATTTATTGCAAAAAATCCAGTATATCAGTCTAATATACAACATTCTATATAAGTGAGCCAGACATTTCTTACCTGTTTCCATAAAAAAAATGGTGCAAGTCGAAAACGTAATTGTTCTAATAGTACTTTATCGTTTAAAGGGAAATTTTTATGTTTCTATTTTATAGTTCTGCAAAACGTTATCCTCTGCGTGTAATCCCAAATTAACATCAAAACCAATCTTATAAAATGTTTCTTTTTAGCTATATATTTGTTCTCTATACAAAAAATAAGCTTGCTGGTATTTGTGATGCAACACAAATACCAGCAAGCTTTTAATCGTTTAAATCTTTTCGAAAAAATCGGGATAATTCCTTGGTACAAATGCCAGGTTGAGCTTCTCGAAACACCACATTAAAAAAATGGATTCTTCGGCTTTGCTTAGAATGACAATTCCCTGTTTTTGTAAGACTGTTTACATCCGCAGTATTTATTTCGTCTGTTCGCTTAAAATTCCACCTGTCATTCGCACCAATGCCGTTCTCGATTGAATCAGATTAAAAATAGCATTCACTCTTGACAAAGCCACATTCTGATAGGTGATCTGAATATCCCGGTAGTTGAACGAATTGATGCTGCCAGACTCATATTTATCCTTTGAAATGCTGAGGTTGAGCTCTGCTGCCGCTAAATTCTCCTCAGCAAGCTGATACAGTTCTTTTCGAACTTCATACAACTCAAATTGCTGAGCCAGTAAATTAGTCAGAGAATGTTTTACATCTTCCGTTTCAACCTTTCCTATTTCTTCCTGAATTTTTGCAATCTGCATGGCTCTTCGATTCGAATTTCCATTAAAAATCATGAAATTCAAGCTCACATTGGCATAAAAATTATGCGAATCAGCAGTTGAAGCAGGCAGACCATCCAGTTTCAGCCGGGTTGAGTTTTCCTGTACACCGGCTCCCAATGAAACACGAGGATAATAATTGCTTCGTGCCATATCTACATCCCTTTTCAGCAACATTTCCTGTATGTATCTATTTTTAAGAGTATTGTTTCCCGAAAGCATTTTATCCAGCAATGCAGCCATCTGAAATTCTTCATTTACGGGTAAGAACTCATCGGCGAAAGTATAGGTTTCGCTCTCTTTAACACCCAGAAGAAAATTTAAGTCCCGAACAGAATTATTAAAATTCACTTCCTGAATCAGGAAGGATGAACGATCCTGCAACCATGCATTTTGCGCCTGTAAAACATCATAGGTAACCGAACTTCCCAGCTCTTTTCCAACTTTCACCTTCTCGTATCTATCCGACGATAAAATCATCACTTTTTGGGCAACCTCCATGCGCTCCTTCTCTAACAATACCTTATAATAGGAAAGAATGATCAGTTCAATTTTGTTTTCGATGGCAATTATGGTGTTTCCCTTCGACAACTGAGCCAGATCATCGAATTTATCTTTTCGGATCTGTACCGCAAACCCATCAAATAAAGTCCAGTTTACATCCAAAGAAGGAATTAAACTGTTGCGGGTAAAATCTGCATCTTCATTGTAATCTTTACTATTTCGATACGCAAGATTAAATTCAAGGCTGGGATAAGCTCCTGCATTTCCCCAGGTATTATTCAATTCAGAAACCTTTTCTGATTTTCGATAGATCTTTAACTGATAATTGTTCTCCAATCCTACCTCGATGGCTTTAGACAGACTTAATTCTTCCTGTGCCTGCACAATAAACTGACCACACAGAATGAAGGCTATAAATAATGATACTTTTCTGATCATTTGATTTGTTCTTTATTTAATCCCCGGTCCCCGAACCAAAGTCCGGGGCAATTTATACAGGGCGATTCATATTTTTAATCCAAACTTACCTTTGATTCTTTCACCTTAGGCTCAACATCCCGGGGGCTGATTTCTTTGCCTTCCCATATGCCCTTTGTTATTCTTCTTACATCATTCAGGATTAAAATTAATACCGGAAAAAATAACAAAAGAAACAGCGTGCCGATTAATACTCCATATGCCAAAGCAATCGCCATTGGAATTAAGAATTGAGCTTGAAATGAATTCTCCAATATCAATGGATACAAACCAACTGAGGTTGTTATTGTGGTTAGAATAATAGCCCTGAATCTGGCTCTGCCAGCGGCTTTAACAGCAGGCTCAGGTTCCATTCCCTCTTCAATCAGCGAATTGTACTTAGACAGGAAGACCACAGCATCGTTGATAATTACCCCCGAAAGAGCAACCATTCCCCAAACACTTAACATGGAAACAGGGTACCCTTCAATTCCATGTCCCCAGGCAGATCCCATCCAGCCCAAAGGAATCATCAGTAATATAATTATTCCCTGTGTAAAGCTTCGGAAATGAATCATCACAATAAAAACGATCAGCATAAAAGCAATGCTGAAATAAATTTTCAATTCATGAATATCTTCGGCAGAGCGTTTTTGCTGCCCCTGATACTCCGGACGAACACTTGGGAATTTAGCTTCCAAATCGGGTAAAATTGTGGCTTCGATATAGTCCAGAATAGGTGGCACCGGCTCACTAGGATCAATTAATTCTGCGTCAACACGAATCTCACGTGCTCCATTGTACCGCTGTATACTAACAGGTCCACGTAAAATTTCATAATCAATTAATTCCGACAATGGAAATTCACCTTTCGGCGTACGAATTCTCATGTCTTCCATTTGTCCGATAAAAATCCGGTCGCTTTTCGGATATCGAACCCAAACCTTAATCTCATCTTTTCCTTCCTGCAAACGCTGCGCTTGTCCTCCGAAAAAACCCTGACGAATTTGAGCTGTTATAGAACTTAAATTCATACCCAAATAATAGGCTTTTGGTTTTAATTTAAGTCTTACCTCGCGACTTCCCAATGGGTTGTTGTCGTTAATATTGTACAAAGAGGACATTTTGCGCAACTCTCCTTGAAAATACTCATTAGCCTGATTTAGCTGTTCCAAATCATTTCCCAGCAAACTAATCGAAACAGGAGCACCCCAACGGTTGCTGGCTCCTATAGTGAATTTTTCAAGATCAGAAACATCTCCCAATTTCTCCTTAACTCTGTCTGAAATATCAAAACTGGAAACCGGGGCTCCTTCCATATCCCGGAGAGTAACAGACAAATTCCCTGCATGCGGACCAGACTCCTGTCCTCCAAAAGCATTCCCCGAGGAAAGGCTTGTGTATTTGATGAAATTTGCGGTATCCTGAAATTCGTTCATCAATTCTTCGTTCACCTCCCAAACTGCCTTTTCGAACTCTTTTAATCTGGCTATAGTGATTTCCTTATTACTTCCCGGCTTATAAGCAATATTCATAGCAAAAGTATCGAAAGCCACATTTGGGAAAAAGGTACTTTGGATGAATCCTCCGCTAAATAAGCCAATAGTAATAAAGAACAGAGCTACGGGAATAAAAACAACAAACCACCTCCAACGGACTATACGATCTAATGTAGCCGTATAAACATGGTCTCTTACAAAACGGATCCCTTTTTCAATTTTTCCTCTAAAACGGTTAAAAAAGTTGTCCTTCCGATCGCGGTTCAAAACCTTTTCGTTGCCCACATGACCCGGTAATACAAAAAGACTTTCGAAAAGCGACAGACTCAAACAAGCCACCACCACAAAGGCCATTTCGTACATAAATTCCATATTCCCGGAAACCAGTAAAAGTGGTGAGAAAGCCACCATGGTTGTAGTTACTGAAGTAAGAACAGCAGGAACAACCTCCATTGTACCATCTATTGCTGCTCTTCGGGGACTTTTGCCACTCTCGAAATGCGAATAAATATTTTCTCCGATTACAATACCATCATCAACCAGAATACCGATTATTAATATCATCCCGAAAAGGGAAATCATATTGATGGTGATTCCCATTAAGTTGGCAACAATAAACATCCCTAAAAAGGACGCTGGAATTCCCCATGCAACCCACAATGATAAGCGAAAACTCAGAAAAAGGGCCAACGAAATAACCACCAACAACAAACCATACCCACCATTTTTATACAGCAAACTTAATCGTGATTGCAGCAGACTAATGAAATCGAAACTAATCTCCAGACGGGCATCATCATATTTTTCATTAAACTCTTTGGCATATTTATTACAATATACCGATATGTCGTCCAAATCTTCATTATTCAGCTTGTTCACCTGAATCGAGATGGCCGGATTTTTATTAACATAGGTTGAATTAGGAACATCCTGAAACTGAAAATGAATATTCGCCACATCACGAATCCGGATGTAGCTCCCGTCATAGTTTGCTTTTAAAATGATGTCTCCAATCTGATCCGGATCGACAGACCGGTTGCGCGATCGAATTAGAATTTCCTCCACATCATTCTTGATTGTCCCTCCCGAAATATCTATATTATTATTGGCAATAGCAGCAGATATCTCACTGAATGTCAGATTATATCTTCGCAGATTATCCTCTTTGACCTCAACAGATAATTCCAGATTTGGAAAACCAGACAAAGATATTTGCGACATGACTTTCGATCGCATTAAATCGTCGTAAATCAGATCGGCATATTTTTTCAAACTGATTAAATCGACATCTCCTGTAACCACCATGCGCACGGCAGGTGATGTAGCTCTCCGCTTGGCAATAACGGCTTTTTCGGCTCCGGATGGAAAGGTCGGAATTCCATCCACCGAGTTTTTTACATCGGCTAATGTTTCATCCAAATCGTAATCGCCGGTTGTGGTGATGGTTAATCGGGAAAAGCCCTCTGATGATACAGAATTCATTTCTTTGATTCCTACAATTCCCCGAACAGCATCCTCAATCCGTGAGGTAATGCCCTCTTCAACCTCCTTAGGTGAAGCGCCTGGAAACACCATCGAAACTGTAATTGTTTTAGATTCTGTCTCCGGAAAAAATGATTTCTTCATATAAACCAAAGAGACAAATCCTGCAATAGCAAGCACAGCAATAATCATTTTTCCGTAAAACGGATATCTTACAAATTGTGATATTATATTTCTCATTATACGCTATTTCTTGATTTGTACCTGCATATTTTCAGTTGCTTTAACAGGAGGTTCCACAACCAATATCTCCCCCTCTTTCAAACCATTAAAAACCAAAGTATTCTCATTTCGTTTGATCACATTAATTTCCTTTTCTTTTAGGATATCTCCTTCAACGACAAACACTTTATTGGAACTAAAAACTGCATTTCTGGGGATTTCCATTGCATTGGCAATCTTTTTCCCATTAAAACGAGCAGTTAAAAACTGCCCCTGATACAATTCATTCCCATTCGTTTTCTCCAACTTTACAAAAACCGAAATAGACTGCGTTCCCTCATCAACAAAATCAGACTTCCTTACCAGTTTACCGGTAAAAGTAACCTCTCCATCCGAATCCAAAATATCTACCTTTTCATTTAAGCTCAGCCAATAAATTTCTTTCGAATCAATTGGAACCTGAAGTTCCAGATTATTTGATTCAATAATACCTGCAAGCTTTGACCCTACGCCGGCCACCGACCCAATCTGAGTATTCACCTCTGCATAAGAACCATCAAAGGGTGCATATATTTTTCTTTTATCCAATTTAACCTCGGCACTCTTAATGGCATAATAATCGCCTAAAATATTTCGGCTTGCCATAAATACCTTTTCCTGATCTGATTTAACTATTGGTAATTCAGGAACACTTTCCTCCAAATTAATCGCATTGAAAAAATTCATCCAGGCCTCAAAATTATCTACATAATCCACTTTAATATCCGGCAAATTCTCAGCCAGCTTATTCAGAAACCGGCTTTTAAGAGCACGTAAATCCATTTTTGCATCTTCTTCGTAAATACGAATCAGCAATTGACCTTTTTTAAACTTCTGTCCCACTTTTAAAGGAACACCGGTCTCAACAATTCTACCCGCAACTTCCGAACTTAAATTCACTTCTAAATTTGAAGCCAGTCGTCCTTTCTCAACTATAGGAGAAGATATGTCATTGTACTTTACTGCTTCAACCTTGACAAGCGGCAGCTTTTTTTTATCTAAGTTCTTTTTAGGAGATTCTTTTAAGCTGCTTAAGCCTTTCATAGCGACAAAAGAAATTGCCAATGTTGCAATTACCAGTAAAACGATGGTTATTTTCCGATTCATTTATAATATTTATTTGGAGTTTCTTAACAATAACACTAATTATCAGTAGTTTTTATTTATAACGCATAAAGATAAGTATTTATGAGGTAATCTGAACCGGTTTTTAAATTTTCGTTTGGATTTCGACAAACCTCCCAATTTAAACTTTAAGTGAAACAAATAGCAGGTTTTATTCGTTTCTATTTGAACATTCAATTTTCAAAAGCCAATGAATTCAAAAAAAATTCCGATTTTTGACCTCCAATTTTATTTAAACACAAAATGGAAAAAGAAAAATATACAAAGCTTAGATATCAACTTATGGAGTCATTAACATGGCCTTCATTATACATGTTTAAATTTATCATTCCCAATTCAGATGAAAAAGTAAAGGCTGTTAAGGAACTTTTCACTGCAGATACTGAATTTTCTTTTAAAACTTCCAAAGACTTAAAATTCATAGGAATTACTGTAAAAAAAGAGATGGGCTCAGCAGATGCCGTAATTGATATTTACATCAAAGCACAAGGTATCAAAGGCATAATGATCCTTTAACAAAAGCCATTATTTACATCCTCAGCAAAAACCGATTATGCTAAAAAGCTGATTAAGCACGCCATTCCTCTGATTGACTTTAAGTTAATTAATTTGTGAAAAATTCCCTTTCTAAAATAAAAAATCGATATTTTGTTTTACTTTCGGGCTTCTGAATAAAAACTAACAATATTTTAAATGATAGATGTAATTGATTTTGGATTGACACGTGATGGAGAAAAAGTACAACTATTCACCCTCCGAAATAAAAACGGCCTGACAGCAAAAATCACCAATTATGGTGGTATTCTTACCTCATTTACTCTTCCTTTGCCCAATGAGGAGAGAGAAATCGTGCTGGGTTTTGATTCGCTTGAAGAGTATACAAATGAGGAATACCTTAAAAACTATCCTTACTTTGGAGCTTTAATCGGTCGGTTTGGAAATCGAATTAACAAAGGATTAGTTACACTTAATGAAAAAGAAATTCAGCTTCCCTGCAACCATGGAATGCACCATTTGCATGGTGGTGATATTGGGTTTGACAGAAAAGTATGGAAAGCCGAAATTAATAACAATAGTGATTTAAAATTAACTTACCTGAGTCCTGACGGAGAAGAAAATTTCCCTGGAAATTTAAATACTGAGGTAATTTATAAGTTGACAGATGATAACGAATTGCAGATTCATTACAAAGCAGTAACGGATAAAACAACCCCGGTTAATCTAACTCAACACGCCTATTTTAACTTATCAAACAATTTTGAGAGTATCCTGGACCATCAACTTCAGGTGGATACCGAATTCATTTTAGAAACAGACGATCTGTTGATTCCAAGTGGTAAAATATACAATATCAAGAACACTCTTTTCGACTTTAGAACAAAAAAACAAATAGACAGAGACATAGAAGATATTGAGAACTACGACGACTGTTTTGCATTTGGAGAATCGACTGAAACACCAAGAAAAGTAGCTGAACTTTCTGATAAAAATGGTGAAGTGACAATGGAAATTGCAACAACATTCCCCGGATTACAGGTTTATACAGGTAAATATATCGCAGCTGGGAAATTCGGTTCTTTCTCAGGTGTTGCTTTAGAAGCTCAAGGTTATCCGGATGCGCCCAATCATAAAAACTTTAAACAGGGTTGGTTAAAACCCGGTGAAGTTTACCAGCATCAGACAAATTACAAACTTATCTTCTAACAAAAATATCACAGAGGCTGTTTCGAAAGATGCAGCCTTTTTTATTGACTGGAATGTCTCGTCCTAAAATAGCATTACACTAAAAAATAAACTATCTGACGTTACAATTTTATTATCTGAAAGAAAAAACCAATCTTGCAACTTCAGATTTAAAAACATGTTTTAATAAGATTGTTACAGCTATGCTAACTGATATTATCATCGTTTTATCCATAATGATTTTAGGAATCGGAATTGGTCTTCTTATTGGCAACCGCCCAAAAATCATCAAAGTTATTGGTGTTTTAACATCATTTTCTATTTTTCTATTGCTTTTTCTTTTAGGGATAGGTGTTGGAACCAATAATCAAATAATAAACAATCTTCATTCTATTGGAATACAGGCTTTGATCCTAACAATTGGAGCTGTTTTAGGTTCTTTAATTTGTGCCTATTTTACCTACACCCTATTTTTCAAAAAGAAATAACCCCCGACTTCAACTATTATGAAACGTACATGCCAAAGAGATTTTGACAGACAGGGAAATGATTATCTCAGCATGGTAAGTTTCATATAGCAACTAAAAACAAATTAGAATCATATGAAACGAGCCATGAGAAGACTTTTCTCACACACGAGGATGACTATGCTGGCGAGTTCCATGTGGCAATAAAAAACAAATTTAGACACATGAAAGGCAGTTTAATCATTCTTAGCTTCTTTATCCTTGGGCTAATCCTTGGACTAACACGCTTTTTACCCTCCTCTCTTTTAGAAGGGGATTTCAGTATATATGCTCTTTATTTATTGATGTTTTTAGTAGGAATTGGTATTGGAACCGACCGTGACTCATGGAAAGTGGTTCGCGAGGTGAATATCAAAATTATATTGGTTCCTCTATCAGTCATTGTAGGATCTCTTCTTGGCGTTTCTGCTGTTTCCGCTATGCTTTCGAATATTAGCATTGGCGAAGCAATGGCTGTAGGTGCCGGATTTGGCTACTATAGTTTATCCAGCGTTATCATTACTGAATTCCATAGCGAAACGCTGGGTGTTATTGCTTTAATTTCCAATATCATCAGGGAAATACTGACTCTTTTAGCAACGCCATTATTTGTAAAATACTTTGGGAAGCTAGCTGGCATTGCATCTGGTGGAGCAACTGCTATGGATACAACCATGCCCATAATTGTACGCTACTCAGGAAAAGAGTATGCGATTATTGCCGTCTTCAGCGGAATTGTACTTACTGTATTGGTTCCTATTATTGTTCCAATCATACTTGAATTCTTGTAAATCAATTCCTTTTGACTGAGAATTTAATTAATTACAGTTTAAACTCATTTTAAAGTATATAAGCAAAATATATCATCTGTTTTTTTTATACATTTACACCTCAGCTAACGATTTATTTAGAATGTTTTACTGTAACAAATTCATACTTCTATACAATTGTTCGTACAAAGGTTTGTACGAATGTTGGATTTGTTAAAACTCTTCAATTTTCCCCTTTCACATCTTATTTTGTTCAATCTGCTTAACAGAGCATTTTCTTTTATGGAATCCTTATATCCCCGTAAGTTTTAATTTCTGACTTTACTGATTTAACAAATGAGTTACATCCATTTTATTATTTACAATTTCGTATCTGAAACAAGAAAGTTCCCGACACGATTAACACAAGCAAAAAACCCAAAACTATGTTCTCAAAAGAAACCTATATTAACAGAAGAAATAAGCTTAAAGCAGAAGTTCAATCAGGAATTCTGCTTTTTCTGGGCAACGATGAAAGTGGAATGAATTACGCTGACAACACCTATCATTTCCGTCAGGACAGTACCTTTCTATATTTCTTTGGTTCGGATTATGCCGGACTAAATGCAATTATAGATATCGATGAAAATCGTGAAATTATTTTCGGCGATGAATTGACCATAGACCATATTGTTTGGATGGGGACACAACCTACAATTAAAGAAAAAAGTGAAGCTGTTGGAATTAAAGAGACAGCTCAAATGTCTGCATTAAAAACGTACCTCGACAAAGCTTTAACAAAAGGACAAAGAGTCCATCACTTACCCTCTTACCGCCCTGAACATCAAATTAAATTACAGTCCTTATTGAATGTACATCCCAATATTTCAGTAAAAAATGCATCCCCTGAATTCATTCAAGCAGTTGTAAATCAAAGAAATTACAAATCAGCCGAAGAGATCATTCAAATTGAAGAGGCTGTTAATATTACAGCAGAAATGCATCTTGCAGCCATGCGGATGGCTCGCCCGGGAATGAAAGAATATGAAATTGCTGCCAAAGTTCAGGAAACAGCAATTCGGTTGGGCGGACAACCCTCTTTCCCAACCATTGCCACTGTAAACGGACAAACACTTCATAATCACTATCATGGCAACACTTTAAAAAGCGGAGATATGGTATTGCTTGATTGTGGTGCTGAAAATGGAATGCATTATGCCGGTGATATGTCCAGCACATTTCCTGTGGATAAAATATTTACGACACGCCAAAAAGAAATTTATGAGATTGCTTTAAATGCCCACAACGCTGCCATTGCAAAACTACAACCCGGTATTAAATTTAAAGATGTTCACCTTACTGCCTGCCTAACTATTGCCGAAGGAATGAAACAAATGGGTTTTATGAAAGGAAATATGGAAGATGCAGTTCAACAGGGTGCTCACGCTTTGTTCTTTCAATGTGGAACAGGTCATATGATGGGATTGGATGTTCATGACATGGAAAATTTAGGCGAGCTTTGTGTTGGTTACAATGGAGAGGCAAAAAGTACGCTGTTTGGACTAAAATCATTGCGTTTGGGAAGAGAACTTGAACCTGGATTTGTTTTAACCATTGAACCGGGAATCTATTTTATTCCTGAATTGATTGACATGTGGAAAGCCGAAAAACGATTTGAGGAATTCATTAATTACGATAAAGTAGAACAATACAAGAATTTTGGCGGCATAAGAAATGAAGAAGATTTTTTAATTACCAAAGATGGTGCGAGATTATTGGGCAAACCCATTCCTAAAAGCATTGAAGATGTTGAAAAAGAAAGAAACTAAATTATAAACATTATCATTAACACTCCCAATGTTTTCTAAAATAATTAAGCAATGAAACTTAAACAAATTACATTCCTTCTGATTGGATTTCTTATCGTTGGCAACATCTCTTGTCAACAATCAAGACCCAAAAACCTGCTGAACCAGCTTCAGGAAATTCCAGGAGTAAGTGTAAAAAAGATTTCCGGAGACTCTACTTTTACAGAATATTACGAGCTCTATTTTACACAAGATCTTGATCATCAAAATCCCAAAGCAGGAACATTCCAGCAAAGGGTCTTATTGGGGCATCATGCTTTTAACCAGCCAATGGTTGTTCAACTGGAAGGTTATCAAATTTGGTCTGATAAAGCTGGCGAACTGAGCAAATTACTGAATGCAAATCAATTGACCATTGAGCATCGTTATTTTAAAAATTCAATGCCCGACAGCTTGAATTGGCAATATCTAAACATCAAACAGGCAGCTGCCGATCAGCATGCAATCATTCAAGCTTTAAAAAAATTATATCCGAACAAATGGCTGACAACCGGAATTAGTAAAGGAGGACAAACCACTATTTATCACCGTTACTTTTATCCAAATGATGTTGATGTTAGTGTGCCCTATGTAGCACCACACAATCTGGCCCGTGAAGACAAAAGAATCCAAAACTATTTGGCAAGTGCAGGAAATCAGGAAATCAGAGATAAAATTCGCCAATTTCAATTGACTTGCTTTAAAAACAGAGAAAAATTACTTCCTCTTGCAGAGGCATATGCAAAAGAGAAAAACTATTCTTTTACCATGGGCTTAGCAAGAGCACTTGATTTAAGTATTCTAGAATATCCATTTGCCTATTGGCAATGGGGTGGAATTGATGAAATTCCCGATGAAAACGCCAATCCTCAAGAGCTTTCCGAGCATTTGTTTAAAGTGTCAAATATCGATTTTTTCGATGTAAACAACATCAAAACACTTCTTGCATTTTATCATCAGGCATTAACCGAGATTGGAATGTACAGCTACGAAATTGCTCCTTTCAAACAATACCTGAACGATGAAAAGGACATTACTTTCGATTTTACTTTCCCTAACGAACCCATCCGGAAATTTGATGCCTCATCGATGATTAAAATTAACAAATGGCTGCAGACTGATGCGGAAAAAATATTGTTTATATATGGTGAGAACGATACATGGTCGGCAACGGCAGTTGATCTAAAAGGAAATAACAAATGCAAAAAATTTGTGAACCCTGAAGGATCGCATAAAAGCAGAATCAATAGTTTTCCTTCTGAAATGAAAAAAGAAATTTTGAACACTTTGGAAGAATGGATGGATGTACAATTAACCATTAATAATGAAAAGTAATTGTTTGAGGAACAAGCATCTGTAAACAGAAAAACAAGACCAGTAAAAGAGACTGTCTGAAAATTCAGATGGTCTCTTTATCTTTTAAATCATATTTAATTCTTCCAACAAAGCCTTCCGTTTTGGATATTCTTTTCTTAAATATGCAATCAGATCATTCGACTCATCTCTTCCACCAAGCTTAATCATTCGTCTTATGTATCTGCAAATGCTCTGATAATGACCTCTCCCTATGTTATTTTCCATATATTTCTTAACAGCAACAGCGTATAAATTAATGATTTCACCAGAATAATTACCTATTAAATATTCACTGTAAGTATCAATGGTCGGGAAATCCGGATTTTTCTGCAAAAAAACCAAAAGTTTATCCCACCACTCCTCGTTTATGTAAATTTTTGCCAACAAACCGCTAAGATCCCACCTACTTGATTTTTTTAAGTCTTTTGCCAATTCATTCACAAACGAAAACCATTTTTCAGGAGTTATATTTTCTTTCAATATCTGATAATAATCCTGTGTCGATCTAAAATTTTTCATAAATAAAAAACGGGCATACTCAATAATTTTCTCGGTATCGTTCTGTTTCTGCGCAATTCTCAATAACCAATCATACCATTCAACAACCAATCCAGGCCTGTCTTTTTTATCGTATTTAATACCATCCATAGCAATACCAATTGCTTTTTCGTACAATTCCGTTTTCAGAGCATTCTCAATTGCTATGCATCGTAATTTCGAATTAGATATGTGTGCCTCTAAATATTCGGCAGCCTGACTTTCACCTTTACACTTTAGCAACACATTATATTTTATTGCCTGCATTTCCTCCAACGAATATTCCGACACTTCTGAATGATCTGTCAACGCAAAAAAACTTTCTACTTCGGCCTCTGTTTTTAATAATAATGATGCTATATTGAGACATCCTAAATGCCAGTCCCACCCCCCAAAAGTATTGTTCTCGTAGGTTTTCAAACAATAATCCAACAACAATTTCCGAATCGATTCATCCTGTTGTAATGTTCCAATACGCACTAATAAGTCAAAAGATGAATCGATGCCAAAACTTAAATAACCACTGCTGTCATCACCATAATTAACAGCCTTTACCATCTCCTCCATAATTAGCTGTACATATAAAAAAAGTGCTTTTATAGTTACCTCTATCCATTTGCTTTTGTGCCGATTCCAGAAGATTATTTACTTCATAATAAACATCACGTGAAGATGAATGACTTACAAAACCATATCTATCCGAAGCTGAACTGACAATTGATCTCACTTGATTTACATAAAAACTTTTCGATTCTGAAGTATTGTATTGAGCAAAGTAAGCCAATAATTGATTCCGGAATCCTCTATCTTCCTCTGCCTTATTTGGATAAATTGTTTCAGATCATCATGAGATGCATTTTCAAGCATTGCAATTACTTTATCCGCCAAAGTTTTGCGCTTCTTTTTCACTGCAGGTATTTCGGATGCCTTAGTAAGTGGATTTCTTTTCAAATTCAATTGATCTTGTTGCAAATAAAAAATAACAGCAACAACATGCTTGCAGAAAGGTCCCATATCATACGGACAGTTACAAACATGTTCCAAAATCATATCGTTCTTAATTACCAATTTTACCGTGTAATCCTCAGTCCCTTCAACTGTAGCCTCATATTCCCCTATTCCTGTTTCTATTGGCTGATTTACTTTGTTATTCTTAAAATACGACAAACCGCGCTTTAAAATTTTATCATCTATGTATTGCTCAAATTCATTAAACGATATTTCCATTATCTCTATTTTAATTTACACCCTGCAATTTATATAAATTCAAGGAAATTGAATAGAACACTCCCCGATATCATCTCTTATGAGGGGAAATTTAGACAGCTAAGTGTAAAAAAAACGGATGCCCAATATTGAGCATCCGTTTTTACTATACTAATGAATTGGAATTAAATCTCTTTCTGTTTTGGAGACATTACCACTTCAATTTTTGCAGGTACTGCAAAATACTTTCTGGCAAACTTCTCTACTTTTTCTTTAGTTATTGAATTGATCATGCTTTCGTAATCCTCAGCACTCATCATTTCCTCATCGTACACATAATAACGATTGATCGCATTTAACCAGTAGTCATTTTTACGAAGATTCTCCTGACGAACCTTAATAAAGTTTTCTTTCGCTTCGTGTAAGTCATCTTCTTTAACTCCCTCATTAAAAAGAGCCTGAATCTCACTATATACAATTCCTTTTAATTTTTCAGCCTTGGCAGGATCGGTATCAAAACGAATAACCAATTTATACTCTTCACGAGGAAATTTATCTACTCCGGCACGAACACCTACGCCATAAGATCCACCTTCTTTTTCGCGAATTACCTCAAGATATCTCTTATCTAAAAGTTTAGCAACGACATCCATCATCATCGAATTTTCAATTGAATATTCAATATTACCATGCAAATCAATTTCAATGGTTGTCTTAGGAGTTTCCATCTCTCTGTCAAAATGGTTATAAGTATCTTTTTCAGGATAATCCACACCGTTGTCTTTCCAGTTATCTTCACGGTCGATATCCTTAATACTTCCCAAATAAGCTTCGATCATTGGTTTCGCCTGCTCTGCATCGATATTTCCTACAAAAACAAATGTAAAGTCGCTGGCATCAACAAAGCGCTCCTGATAAATGCGTTTCATCGTCTCAAAATCCAATTTATCAATCATATCTGTGTTAAACAGAATTGTTCTTGGATGATGATTGGTGGAGGTCATTGATACGGAATCGCTAAACGCTTTATTTATATCAGCTCCCATATGGGCAACATAGGCTCTATATCTGCTTTTTAATGCTGTAAAAGCCTCCTGATCGAAACGCGGCTGCTCAAAATACATATAAACCAACTGCAATAAGGTCTCAAAATCCTTTATGGATGAATTCCCGTTAAGTCCTTCTGATAATTCACCTACATATGGTGCTACCTTAACCTCTTTACCCGTTAATAATTTTTGCAGGCTAATCTTGTCAAATTTCCCCAATCCAAAATTAGGTACAAAACCACCAAGCAATTCTGCAGAAGGCAAATCTTTAACCTCATACAAAGAGTTTCCACCTTTACTGAAAGCTTGTAAACTAATTTCATTTTCTTTGAAATCTGTTTTTTTCACAACTACAGTTGCTCCATTAGCCAATGTCCACTCGGTAGCTTCAAAACCCTTCAAATTAGATTCTTTCACAACCTTTCCTGCTTTAGGCTGCACTGATAGTAAAGGTTCGCTTATCACCTTATCTTCGTAAGGTTTTAGTTCCATCTGTTTCACTTTTGCAACCACAGCAAGTAATTGCTCTTTGGTTGGCAATTCCAGTCCTTCCTTTTCAGGAGCTGATAAGGTAATCACCACATTCTCATCGGTGATCCATCCTTTTGAAATTGCATTAACTTCCTCTGTACTAATACCTGGAAATAATTGTTTCATTGCTTCGAACTCGAACTCAATACCCGGAACAGGCTCATTGGTTAAATAATTTTGCTGATAGCCACGAACCAAACGATCATTGTTTTGCTTGTTTCTCTCTTGGTAAGCTCTTTCCATTTGGCTTAACATGGCCGTTTTAGCACGTTCCAATTCAGAAGCCACAATACCATATCTTTTGGCCCTTTCCGTTTCTTTCAACAACACTTCAATTCCCCCAAGGATATTGTCCTCTTTTAGGGTTACGCCATTTTGAAAAACATCCATTTTTCGGGCCTTATTGTAGTACGCTGCATACCCAGTTATAAATGGTGCATTTCCTTTTTGGAGCAGTTCATTATAACGATCTCCAATTACACTTGAATAAAGATCCTCGATTAAAAGCTTACGGTAATAATTCAGGTTTTTTTCGGCAAAAGGAGTCGCTTTGTGTTTGTAAACAATCTCAAAACTAATTCTGCTGGTTTCAGGATCTGTAATTACACCAACAATTGGTTCCTTATTCCCAGGCACATCGAAATACACCCTTTCTTCCGGATTTTCAACGGCAGGAATATGTGCAAACAGTTCCTTTATTTTCTGCTCAAATTTCTCGGCATCAATATCTCCAACTACAATAATTGCCTGCAAATCGGTACGGTACCAGTCATGATAAAAATCTCTGATCACCTGATGATCAAAATTATCAATCACATTCAGATCCCCAATAACATCGCGTTTTGCATATTTCGAACCTTGATAAATGAGTTTATTTTTCTCTAAATAAACGCGCATTCCTCCAGATCGTCGGGTTCTCCATTCTTCATGAATTACTCCACGTTCGCTGTCGATTTCCTCACCAGTAAGACTTAAATAATTCGACCAATCGTGCAATACTAAAAGTGTGGAATCCAGAAGGTTTTCATTTGTAGTAGGAACATTACTTAAATTGTAAACAGTTTCATCTACATTGGTATAAGCATTGATATTACGACCAAACGCTACGCCATATTTTTCCAAATAATTAAGAACACCTTTCCCTGGAAAATGTTCAGTTCCATTAAAAGCCATATGCTCCAGAAAATGAGCCAATCCATTCTGACTATCATTTTCCAATACTGCGCCTACATTCTGAACAATGTAAAAACTAGCCCGATCTTTAGGCTCTTCATTATGGCGAACATAGTAGGTTAATCCATTGTCTAATTTCCCAGTCCTTACATTCGGATCCATAGGGAGTTTAGCATCTGTATTATTTTGAGCTGACAACATTCCTGTTCCCATTAGTGCCAAAACAGTACAAAGACTCATTTTGCTAAAAAAATTCTTAATCATTTGTGATTTGTTTTAGTGATTTGTAGTACAATTTACACAACATAAGTGTAACTTTTATAAATTAAAGAAACAATTAGCTACTTAACAATTTTCTTAATGATTTTTAACACTATACATTTACTGCTCTTTCGCTTTTAAAATGACATAATTTACCCTCTAATCAACAGATCCGGGATTTAGCTAAGATTTGGCCGGTTAAGTTTCAATAAAGTGAATACCTAATATTTTTTCCCTGAAAGCGATATCGCATCTACAAAGGGTCAAACCTTATGAATAAAAATCAAGAAAATAAATATGAAAATAGGAGTACCAACCGACACTCCTATTCCAAATTTCAAGCAGATACCTGCTTATTTCTCATCTTTTGCTTTGGTATCCGAAACATCGTCGAATTCAACGGTTTCGCCTTCTTCCACTTTTTTACCCAAGTAGTTTGGCAGTTCCATTCCAGCCATTTTGAAAAGTTCTTCCATCGGAGGAATAGATCCCATCATGCCCTGCATAAAGTTCGCGGTGGATGTTTTGCCATCTTTTCCGTTGCCATTCTCCCAAACAGTCACCTTGTCAATCTTGATGTTTTTAATAGCATCAACCTGTGTTTTAACCAATTCAGGCAACTTATCTGCAATCATTAACATTACTGCATCTTTGGCATCGCTTCCGGCAGCGTGAACAAGTTTATCAAAACCTTGAGCCTGCTTGCTTAAAATTTCATAAATCCCTTTCGCTTCTGCTTCCATTTTCATGAAAATCGCATCAGCCTCCCCTTTCGCATGACGACGGGTTTGTTCGGCAATCGCCTCAGCGGCAATCTCAATTTTTTGCTTGTCAATCTCGGCAGGAACCACAACATTAGCTGTCTGTGTCGCTTTATCACGGGTTGCACGGGCATTTTCAGCCAATTGTTCTGCAGCATAAGCTTCCTCTAAGGCCCGAGCCTGAGTCACTTTCTCTGCAGCCGAAGCCAAACGTTCTGCTTCTGCTTCTCTTTCTCTTCTGCGGGCATCAGAATTTGCAATGGTAATTTTTGCCGTATTCTCTCCTTCAACAGCCGATGCATCAGCAGCAGCAACCTGTACACGTTGTGCCTGATGTGCATTTGCTTCACCAATAGAACCATCGCGGTTTTTCTCAGCAACACTTTTCTTCGCATCATTTATTGCTTTTGCTGCAGCTTCCTTACCTAATGCTTCAATGTATCCCGATTCATCGTTGATATCGGTTACGTTCACATTGATCAGTTTCAAACCAATCTTTTTCAATTCGGCTTCCACATTTGATGATACAGCCGCTAGAAATTTATCGCGGTTACTATTGATTTCCTCAATATCCATAGTTGCAACAACCAAACGTAACTGACCAAAAATAATATCCTTTGCCAGATTGCTGATATCCGCCTGAGACAAGCCAAGTAAACGCTCGGCAGCATTAGTCATTACACCACCTTCAGTTGAAATACCAACTGTAAAACGAGAAGGAACGTCAACACGAATGTTCTGCTTACTCAAAGCACTTGTCAAATTAATCTCAATCGAAAGCGGAGTTAAATCCAAAAAGGCATAATCCTGAATAATTGGCCAAATAAAGGCAGCACCACCATGAATACATTTGGCCGAACGAGATTCGGTATCTACTCCTTTACCAACTTTTCCATACACAACCAAAACCCGATCCGACGGACATCTTTTATATCTCTTAAAAAAAGATACAATTAAAGAAAAAACGGCAATTACAATGACCGCAATTAATAGAACAACATATTCTCCCATGATAACTTGTTATTAGTAGTTTATTTAATAAGGTTTTACAATTAAAATTTGATCATTTAAAACATCCACAACCTGAATTACTGCACCAGTAGGAATATCTGAATCACTATCAGTAAGTGCATCCAAAGTTTGAAGCCCCTGTACTTCAATTTGTACTTTTCCCATTCCTTTTCTATTGGCCGGCACAGATAAATAAACATTGCCAATTTTCCCCTTGGCATTGTTTAGATTTAAGGTTCCTTCTTCGACCAGCTTTCCCATGAAATACAAAATCGAAGCCATTATTAACATCATAACTAAACCAGCAAGAGTAGCGATTAATGTTGAGACACCTGCCCCTAAACCCATATCCAAACAAATTATACCTGTCCATCCGAATACAGCAAAAAAGGCAATCAGGTTTTTTAAGCTTATAAACTGAAAATCAATTCCTGTATCGCCTTCCACAACAGCATCTGCATCACCTTCAGCACTCATATCATCAATATCACCACCAATGAAAGTAAGTACTATCTGAATTAGAAACAGAAGAGAAAATGGAATTGAAATGCCCCAGAAAATCTTTTCCACCATTTCCATCGAACTCCACCAATCTGAAATTTGTAGTATCATAATTTTTGTTTTTTATTTAGGATGAAAATAATAATAAATATCGACCTATTATCCATTATGCTCAATGGAATTATTCTTTTTAGCCGTACTATTTTTTTTACATGTTTTTAAGTGATTTTTGGGGGTTGAAAGAAAACTCATTTGAACCTCAGCCTTATCCTATTTGCCTGAAGAAAAAGAGAACACTTACGAACTAAGTTTGATACAAAAAAGGAGCACCAATTGAATTGGCACTCCTTTTCTATAACTATTGCTAAAAGTTTACTGGATAAACCTTCATTGGTTTTCTCAGTTCACCTTTTGCCTTATTTTTCATCCTCTTCGATCCAATTGGAACGGTTTGGATCCGCCGGAGCTACTACCTTTTCTTCAGATTGATTCTCCAATTCTTTTAGCAGCATTTCTATTGCTTTTTGCAGGGAAGGATCGATTCCTTTGGCTACCAAATGTGGCTCATCATAAACTTCTACATCCGGATACATGCCAACTCCTTCGATGATCCATTTCTGATTTTCATCGAAAATACCAAAGCGGGGAACAGCAATATAACCGCCATCAACCAATCCGGCATTGCCCGACATACCCACTAATCCGCCCCAGGTGCGGGTTCCGATCAATTTGCCAAGACCTTTTTTCTTGAAATAATATGGGAACGCATCTCCCCCTGAAGATGAGTACGAATTGATCAGCATTGCCTTTGGTCCATCGTGAGCAACTGCGGGCGTTTGATTCGCCTCAAGACCTCTGCGGTGCCAATAAGACAATACATTACGATCTAAAAGATCAACCATTTGATCGGGAATAAATCCGCCGCCATTGTAACGGTCATCAATAATTAAGGCTTGTTTATCGTGATAGGCATACATGCCTCGGTTCAATTCCCTGTTGCCTTCCACTGCGGTATTTGGAACGTGGATATATCCAATCTTTCCTCCGGATAATTTGTCTGTCATCTGGCGGCGCTCGTTCACCCAATTCAGATACATCAATTCCAATTCGCTTTCGATTGGTTGAATGGTATAGCTTTTTGCTCCATTCCGGCCCGGCACACTATTCACTGTGATCTCAACCATTTTGCCCATCTGATTTTCCAAATACAAGTATGGATTCACATCTGTACTTAAATCGTGGCCATTAATGCTTAGTAAATAATCGCCTTCCTTCACATTAACTCCTTGCTCTGTTAGAGGTGAACGTCTGTTAGTAGTCCAATTTTCTCCCTGATAAATTTTAGAGATTACATATTTACCCGTTTTAGCATCAGCTTTTAATTTTGCCCCCAACAAACCTGTCTTCACAGATTTCACCTTTTCAAAATCACCATAATTTACATAGGCGTGTCCGGTGTTGGTTTCCGATATGATTTCGCCCAGGATGTAATCCAAATCGGCACGATGACTCACATATGGCATCAACTGATTGTAGTTGGCTTTAATTTGCGCCCAATCTACACCATGCATATTTTCAACATAGTAGTAATCACGGAAAATGCGCCATCCATCGGTATAAATCTGATTCCACTCCTTTTTTGGATCAATCTTCATGTCCAAATCATCCAATTGAAGCTTACCTGCATCAGCCGACTGACCGGCAGTTAAATCAGTAATACCATAAGTAGAACCCGCCCAATACAAAAATTTATCACCATTTCCGGCTAAAGAATAACCAGAAACTTTATCTAAAATCACCTCATCCTTCTCTTTTTCTATGATGTAATGATGCAAAGCTCCATCGCTTGTGTATAAGATTCCTCCATCAACAGCTTCCAGATTATTGTAATCTCCGGATGATAATGGGAAAGCTGTTATGCGATTGGAAATGCCTTCAAAATCAATTTCTACATTTAGCTTCTCTTCAGGTTTTGCTTCCTCTTTTTTCGGTTTTTTCTTTTTATCAACAACAGGTTTATCTTCTTTCACCTCTTCAACATCGTTCTTTAACGCAAACAGTTTAGGCCCGTCTGCCTTTAACGACAGGGCAAAAATCCGGGTTGCATTGTTGTACAAATAATCGAACTCGAAGCTTGAAAAATCAAGATTAAAATCACGGTTCGATAAAAAGAAAATAAAATTTCCATCCTTTGAAAATACAGGCGATGAATCACCAAAAGTATCATCCGTTAAATGATAATTCATGCCCGTCGTGATATTATAAACCCAAACTGCTCCCTGGTCATTACTACTGTCTTTCACATAGGCAATCCATTGCGAATCGGGTGAAAATGAGAAATCGGTAATTTCGTTTCGACTGGCAACATCAACTATTTTAACTTCTCCACTTTCAACATTTAAACATTTCAGCTTTAAAGTACGATCGAAAAACAGCATGTATTTGCTATCCGACGACCACTTGGCATCATACATCCAGGCCGAAGAACCAAAAGTTACTTGTTTCGCTTTTGCTCCCTTTTTGTTCTCCAAAAGATAAATTTCGTATTCTCCTTTAGCATCTGAATAGTAAGAAATGTATTTCCCGTTTGGTGACCAGCTTGGTGCAGTTTCCCGAACTCCCTGAGTTTGTGTTAAGTTGATACTTGGTCCGTTCTTGGCAGGGACCGAAAAAATATCGCCGCGAGCATCAAAAAGAGCTCTTTTCCCTGAAGGAGAAACGGCAACACTTTGTATAAAATCTTTTACATTTCTATAATAAGGTAATACATTCGGATTATCGAAGTTGATGTTCACAACAACACGTTCTTCTTTTCCTGTTTCCAGATTTAATTTGAATAACTGTCCGCCGTTCTCATAAGCAATCTGACCGTTTTCACCCGATGGCCACATCACATCAAATGTTTTATGATGAGTCATTTGAGTAATCTCTTTGCTGTCCACATCATATTTATAGATGTTCAACTTTAAATCTCGATCTGATGCAAAATAAATGGCATTTTTATACCATGAAGGAATTTGATCGGAACCTGCAAATGTCGTGATTCGTTCCGATAGATCATTTTCTAAATCATAAATCCATAAATCAGCAGCTCTACCTCCTTTGTAACGCTTCCAGGTACGAAACTCGCGACTGATTGGAGCAAAACACAACTTTTTAGCATCTGGTGAAAACACGCCAAATCCACCTTCCGGAATTTGTAAGGCCTGTTCCAATCCCCCATCAATACTTACCTGATAATAGGTTCCGTTTCGCTCTCCAAAAGGAGTACGGTTCATTCGCACCAAAATGGATTTACTATCCGGATTCCAGTCTAGTATTGCATTATCGAATCCACCACGGGGAGGCATCATTCCAAGCGAATTGTAATAGGTTAACTGCTTAGGTGTTCCTCCTGTTGAAGGCATTACATAAACCTGACGACTTCCCGAATACTCCGCCGAAAATGCGATCCAGTTACCATCCGGAGAAATTTTAGGAAATAATTCCAGCCCCTTGTGCGAAGTCAACCTCTTGGCATCACCTCCATTGGAATCTACTGTCCAGATATCGCCCGCATAAACAAAGGCAATTAAATTTTTATTGATGTCAGGATATCGCATTAAGCGAACATCATTTTCCGCATGCACGCTTCCCATCATTCCCAGAAGGACAAGACAAAAAGCGGCAATTTTTAAACTAAGTTTTAGCATTTTAATAAATATGTTTGTGTGAGTATATTTTTCAAATCATTATCTGAAATACAAACATAAGACCTTTAAATAAAAAAAGCACACACTACTTATGATTATATCTTAAAGGAATTTACCTTCTCCCAAATAAAAAAGTGGCATCCCCTTAGGGGACACCACTTTCGCCAATTTTATTGTCTTTAATTACTTCATCTCAATTAAACTAATTGCGGCTCCGCCACCTTCAGCCAAATGATATTCTAATTTTGACGTGTTATCTACTTCTTGATTTAGGATCTGAAACTCAGTTGGGTTCTTATCCCAGTGAGCATTTTCACCATCCAAATAGAGTGTTGCTTTGTATTTCTTCCCTGGAGTAAGAAAGTTCAAATCTATATTCATATCGCGGGCATTTTCATCCGTAATTGATCCGACAAACCAATTTTCAGAATTACGATCCTTACGGGCGATGGTCACAAAATCCCCTACTTCACCATTCAATACCTTGCTGGTTTCCCAAGTTACGGCTACATCGCGAATGAACTGAAATGCATCGTTTCCTTTGTAATTCTCAATTAAATCGGGAACCATTTGAATAGGGCTGTTAATTACCACATACAATGCCAATTGCTGCGCCAAGGTTGTATTCACCTGATTGTTTGGTTTGTTTGGTGTTAACTTGATATTGAAAATACCCGGCGTATAATCGATAGGCCCTGCCAACATTCGTGTAAATGCTACAATTGGAAGGTGTTCCGGAGGATTTCCTCCATCGCTTGCCCAGGCATTAAATTCCTGTCCGCGCAATCCTTCACGGGCAATTACATTCGGATAAGTTCGACGTAAACCCGTTGCCTTAATTGGTTCATGAGCGTTAACCGCAACCTGATATTTCGCACCGGTTTCAACAGCTCTTCTGTAGTTATTCACCATCCATTGTCCGTGATGATATTCTCCTTTCGGGATAATTTTGCCAACATAGCCTGTTTTCACCGAATGAATTCCCAGCGAATTCATCAATTGATAGGCTGTATCCATTTGCTGATTGTAAGTTCTCGGAGCCGCCGAAGTTTCATGATGCATGATCAACTCTACTCCTTTTTCTTTTCCGTACCGAACCACTTCCTTTAAATCGTAATCTTTATAAGGAGTAACAAAATCGAAAACTCCTTCACGATCTTCGAAACCAATCCAATGTTCCCAACCTGTGTTCCATCCTTCAACCAAAATACCACCAATCTTATTTTCTGAAGCAAAATCGATAAGTTCTTTTGCGTATTTAGTGGTGGCACCGTGCTTGCCACTGGCCATATCCCATGATTTGGTTCCCAGATGCATATCCCACCAGATACCTACATATTTCATCGGTTTAAAATAATCAACCGATCCTATTTTATTGGGCTCATTCAAGTTTACAATCAAATCGGATTCAATTAAACCGCCTGCATTTTCAGAAATTTGAATGGTTCTCCAAGGTGTATTAAAAGGAACTGTTCTCTTTACTTTGTAACCAGTCACATCCGAACCTACCAATTCACTTTGCAACATCAACTTCTCTTTGTTTACCTTCAAAGTCATTCCTGAATAATCAGTCAGATTTGCTTCATGAAAGCTCAAGTAAACACCTTCTGCGGTTTTCATCGTTACCGGAGTATTCACCGCATTTTCAGGAATATAAGTTTGAGCCAGATTGTCGTTGGAACGCAATGCAATTGCATCGATACCGGTAAGTGAGGTAGTATGATATAAGTGTTCGTAAATGTCCCAATCACCAGGAATCCACCATACTTTGTGATCACCTGTTAATTTGAATTGTGTATTTTCATCGGTAATGATAACTTCCTTCATGGCTTCCTGCTCGGGAAATTCGTAACGGAAGCCAAGACCATCGTTATATACTTTAAACACCAGGTTCATTTTTCGGTTTGGAGCATTTTCCTCTTCCAAATTCAATACCAATTGATTGAAATTGTCCACAACCACTCTTTTCTCGCCCCACTGCATTTCCCAGCTTGAATTACTTGATGAAAGCTGGGAGCTGACAATCTTCCATCCTTTTTCGATGGATGGCATATTCTGAAAATCGAAGCCCAGAGTAGACGGCTCAATTACTTTTTTACCATTGAACAAAACCTCGTAGGTGGCCTGTCCTTCGACCATACTGAATTGAACGCCAATTTTTCCATCGGGCGATTCAACATTCCGGACTAATTTGCCATTGGCACAGGATGCCAATATCATTGCAAGACCAGCAATAAAAAACAGTGTTGATTTAAAATTCATAGTTAATTGAATCAAAAGATTAGTATTAAAAGTTCCAAACAAAAGCTTTGAGTGTTTAAGTTCGGTATTTAAAATCAAAGTAAACGGAGAAAATAGGGAATAACTAAATACCTATCCAAGATATAGATCAAAATAGCACGTAGAAACATCTAACAATCTAATAACCTTACAATTAACAACATACAAAACTCTTCAAAATATAGATGAGATACAATATCTTTTATAAGCCATACACATAATAGATTGATAGCTTCAATTTTCTATAATTTATTTTCCCTAAATAAAATAACACATTAATACATATTGGCATAAATATTGTTAGATAGTAACAATTATAAATAATATTTACTAAAACTATAGAACATGAAAAAAATGGTAATCTTATTAGTGGCCCTTGCTCTATCAACTTTTGTAATGGCTCAAGAAACAACTAAAATAAAAGAGGTTGGTCTCACTTTTAGAAATTTGGATGAATTTGGCTTCGGCTATAAAATTGGTACAGAACAGTCATTATGGAGATTCAATACCATTTTTTTATCAGGGATGAATGAAGATAGAAATTCAGACAAAGCATTTAATGATAGTGATTCTCAACAATTCGGATTAAGTTTTAGAGCTGGAAAAGAATACAGAAAACTTATTACAGAAAATCTTGAATACAGATATGGCTTCGATTTATCATTTGGATATAATCACTCAAAAGAAAACAATGGATCTACCACTGATCCAAGTAAAAGAAAAAGTAATTTATTTACACCTGGACTTAATCTAGTGTTTGGTTTAAATTATATAATTAGTGATCAATTAATATTAGGTGCAGAAGTTCTGCCTTACCTTAAATATACATTTGGACAAACATCGGAAGAAAGAAGGATTCCAGAGTATAGTAACAAAGTAGACCATTCCGATATTAGATATGGTTTTGATAGTTCTTCTGTCCTATTATCCTTAGCTTATCGCTTTTAAGTCTATTGATTAATAGTACTCAAATAAAAAACAAACTCCCAAACTGTCTACCAACAAATTGGGAGTTTTTTCGTGCAAAACAATTTATTGTGCCTTGATATGGGATGAGTATTAATTACAGTTAAACCGACTTAATCGCCATCACCTTTAAATCAAATTCTTCATTGGGATAAATGGAACGATTCCTAATTTTCGTTTTATAAGTGTAGATGGTATTCACCGAAAAATTTAGAATACCGGCTATTTTCTCATTGTCGTTTATTCCTAAGCGTATCATGGCAAAAATCCGTAAATCGGTATTTAAACATGGAGAATCTTTTATAATGATTCGATCTTTCTCTTCGAACAATTGATTGAATCGATTCACAAAATCAGGAAACAATTTCAGGAAAATCCGATCGAAGTCTTGAAACAAATTCTCGCGTTCTTTCTTCGAATTGTATTTTTTCAATTCCGATTCGATGGCATCATATTGCTTCGTGATTAGCTGGCGCGAAACGGCTTTTTTCATCGCTTCCAGTTTCTCGATAAACTGCGAGCTGAAATTAAAATAGTAACCAACATACTCTTCCTTAATTTTACTTACCTCACGAAGCTGTTCATTCAATTGCCGAAGATTACTATTGCTCTCCAAAATCTCCTTACGGGCTTTTTTCAATTCCTTTACCTGCCGGTAGATAATGATGGAAAAAGAAATTAACAGCAAGGCCAGAAGAGACACGATCAGAGAAATATTGGATATGATCTTTTTTTCCTTTTCTACTTTATTCAAAACAGCAGCTTCAATATCGGGCCGAATGAATGATATCTCCAATTGCCGCGCATTGCTGCCGTAAAATACCGCATCCCTCTGAGCTTCGGAGATAAACCGGTTTGCTTTCTCTAAATCTCCGTCGTGAAAAAGTAGTTCTGCCAATACTTTCGCCGCCAAAGTTTCTTTTGTGGTAGACTGAATATCACCAACAAGAGCTTTACATAGATGATATTTTGCTTTTTCTTTCTCCTGCAGTTTTAAATACGAAATGCCCAAAATACAATTGGTTATCGCAGCCTGATGCGGGGTTAAATCCTTTTTATTCAGTAAGGATGTGCAATACTTTTGAACATCGTAACTGGCGTTATTATTCTGACTTTTTAATGCCAAAGCCAGAATATATTCGAAAGATTCAGGATCACCCTCTGCTGCAATTTTCTTCACATATAAATTCCCGCTTTCGCGGTATTTGGGCGCATAATATCCCCAACGGGAATTGGATAAATCGTAATAGGCACGATAAGCCACAGAATAAAAGTCAATGCGCTTTTTTTGATCCAAGGCCATCGGATCGATGGTCTGAATGCTGTCGATGGTTTCCTTGTATAATCCCCGGAGCAGAAGAATCAGGGAAACATTTGACTTGGCTTCAGCAATTTTTGATGCATCCTTTAACCGATAAGCCGTTTTCAATGCCAAATTCCCATAATAAAAAGCCGAATCGTAAACAAAATACTCGTATTCTTTGGTCAATCTCACCAATAAATTGTACTCCTCGTTTCTTCGGTCCTCAAAATTTGAATGATGCAGGGAATCTGTCAGCAAGGCGATTTTGTTCTTTTTTACCTGAACAATGCTGTCTTTCGCTTCAATATATTTATTCGCCTCGGCAAACTGAAATGCAAGAGAATCATTTTGTCCGAAAGAATTCAGACTTAGTAGAACAAAAAACGTTAGAATGACACTTCTGTACATGCTTATTGAATATGGGTTTGCTGAACAAGGGGTAAAAGTAAGATTAATATTTTCTGCAGCAAAAAAGCCCTATCAAATTGACAGGGCTGAGTTAAACTTATTATCGCAATATTATAATCCACTAAAATCGACACCTTCAAACAGCATACTTGGTGTTTGCCACGAACGATCAGTTAATGGATCGTTACCAATCGCAATTAAATTATTCCAAATCTCTTTATGATTTCCGGTAATGTTCATTCCTGATACAGGATGAAGTATTTCTCCTTTTTTAACATAGAAGCCCTCTACTCCAACCGAAAAATCACCCGTTGCTGAATTGGAATTACCTCCGTTAAAACCAGTTACCAAAATACCTTCATTCATATCTTTGGTCAAAGCTGATAAGTCTTTATCTCCCAGTTCAAAAATCAAATTAGATGACGAGCCTGTAGTTGGTTCCATATCTAACTTTTTACCGTAATAATCATCAATATAGTAGGTCTGAAGTATACCATTCTCTATTACCGTCATTTTACGGGAAGCCAAACCATCACCATCATACAATCGTGAATTACGTCCTGATTCAATAAATGGATTGTCGGTAATACTCAATAAATCAGAAGCAATTTTTTGACCAATTTTTCCTTCTAAAAAGGATCTTTTTTGCTGAAGGTTATAACCAAACATGGGTTGCAGCAGAGAATTAAATACACGGCCTACTGATCTGTTTTCAATCAGCATTTCCATTTTTCCCGATTGAATAGTCTTGGCTCCAATTTTCCTTAAAGCTCTTTCAACAGCATATTTCCCAACACCTTCTCCAGATAACTGATCCCAAAATCTTGCGGCATTATAATGATAATCACTTGGACGACTATCACCTCCATTAATTGACGCACTTGCATCAATAGAATAAGACGTTGATTCTTTAAACCCGTCAACGCCATTACTCAACACTAAATAACTACGGTACGATCCATCACTATAAGATCCGGTAACGCTGATAATTCTTTCGTCCATACCTGTCGTTTCAGCCTCAACCTGCATGGCCAAATCGATTTTCTGACGAGGATCTATCGAGTCGTAATTTGAATCAAATAATTTCAGATCCTTTTCGGTTCCATCATAACAAAGATGACGATCTGGTAAAGAACGATATTGATCTTCGGCTAAATAATTCGTGCCCAGAATAGCCTCCTTGATAAATTTTTCAAGATCGTTCCTGTCCAATCGATTTGTAGAATGTGTTGAGTATTTACCGTTCACATAAAGCTTAAGGCTTAATCCACTTTGAATCGATTCCTGTATTTTTTCAATTTTCTGCTTTCTCACTTCAACCTCTGATTCTTTAGAATCATAAACAGAAACTGAAACTTCTTTTGCGCCATTTTCTGTGGCATATTTGGAAGCCCATTGGGCCAATTCCACTTTTTTATTGTCTTTCATCGAAACTTCTTTTTAATTGATTACAAGTAAACTCTAATGCATGATTAAGCATTAACCCCACCAACAGTCAGTTGTGCTACTTTAACCGTCGGCAATCCCATAGATACAGGAACTCCTTGTCCGCCTTTACCACAAGTTCCAGTTCCACAATCAATTTTAAGGTCCTTACCTACCATTGAGATTTGACGAAGAGCTTCCGGCCCATTACCAATCAGATTTACATCTTTTATTGGTTGGGTCAGTTTACCATTTTCAATTAAATAACCCGATTTCACATAGAAAGTAAAATCCCCTGCTCCAATTTGCACTTCTCCATTTGTAAATGTATCCACATAAATTCCATCCTTAACACTGGCAATAATATCTTCTTTGCTATGAGGTCCGGCTTCCATATATGTATTTCTCATACGCGGAATTGGGGCATAACGGAAAGATTCCCGGCGACCATTTCCTGTTGGTGCCACATTGTAATATTTTGCACTAATTCTGTCGTGCAGATAACTGGTTAACACACCATTTTCAACCATTTTTGTTTTCTGGGTAAGGATTCCCTCATCATCAATATTCAGAGTTCCCCTATAATTTGGATTGGTTCCATCATCAATAATAGTCACAAAATCTTCTCCTATCTTTTGCCCCATTTTATCGCTAAAGATTGAGGTTTCCTTCCGATTAAAATCAGCTTCGAATGCGTGTCCCATTGCCTCGTGTAATAGAATACCAGCGCCTCCGGCAGCTAAAACCACCTCCATTTGCCCTGCTTTTGGTTTTACAGCTTCAAATTGTTTATTGGCTCCCACCACAACTTCATTTGCGATTTCATCCATCAGCTCTTCATTCAAATATTCATATCCGGTTCTCATGGAACGGGATGCAAAGAAATCTTCCCGCCGATCTCCTTTTTCCATAACACAAACAGCAATAAAACTCACCATCGGGCGATAATCAAAACTGATCACGCCTTCGGAATTCGCAAAAAGAATATAAGAAGAACTGTCGTCCAAATACACCTGAACCTTAGCTACTTTATCATCCAAATTGAATACCTTATCGTTCAATTTCTGGAGATATGGTATTTTTTGCTTGATAGATACATCCTCCCAGGAAGTTTTAATTTTACAGAATTCAGGATGTACTCTTTCCTGCAAATTAATGGGTGGAAACTTTTTGCTTTCATTTGCAATACTTGCTGCAGTTTTGGCTACTTTTTTCATGGCATCCAAAGAAATTTCCTCTGAGAAAGCATAACCGGTCTGATCGCCTTTTAAAACGCGTACACCTACTCCATAGTCAATGTTAGATCCTGCACGATTTACCTGCTTGTCTTGAAGTCCAACATAGTTTGAAAGAGAATGTTCGAAATACAGATCACAATAATCTCCTCCTCTTGATAATGCTTCAGCCATCACTTTTTGCAGCATTTCTCTGTCAACATTAAAATGAGAGTAATACTCCTCTAAGCCCGATTGTTCGGTAATCCGATTGCATCCCATGCTTAAGAATGAGGGCAAAATTGCCATTCCCGCTAAAGAGAAAGATCCTGTTCGGATAAACTCTCTTCTTGAAAATTCATTGTTCATATAAAAGTTTTTTAGGGTTTGGGTTTTCTTTGAATTCTTTGGTGACCAAAAAGTTAAGACTTTTCATTATCATAACAAAACCTTATTGGTGAAAATCACAAATAAACAGACAAAATCCTGAAGCTGAACAATGCAGGAAAGATTCATATACTATCAAGCTTTAAAAAAAGCGATAAGCATTTACTGATGCAAGTAGAAAACCAGACTGTTTATTGCTCTTATTTTTTAGGCAATAGAAAATATAAATGATTGAGAGAGTGAAATAAAACTAATGCAAAACATCTATTGCAGTTGCTTTTAAGCAACTGATAACATGAAGTGAATAGATAGGCTTTAGCCACATGATTCAAATTTCAGTTGGCTAAAGTCAAACTGCAACAGATAAAAAAATCGCAAAACATTTACTGATGTAAAAAGAGAATCAAACTGTTTATTGCTCTTGTTTCAGGCAACAGATAACAGGAAGCTAATAAACAGGCTTTAGCCACATAAAATAATAGGCATTGGGTAAGAGTATGTGCAAAGGAATCGGCAGAATACAATAAACTATTGATCATAGAAGAAAAATGAACAATAACTTACAATATTTTTTGTTCAATTGTAAAAAATACTATATTTGTTACACCTCCTGCAAAAATAAACTTAATTAATTTATAACAATACAGATACAAACAAAAACAGGAACATGCTGATCAAAAAAAAATCATTAATTTATTAAATAATTATTTTTTGATCAATGAACATATAGCAAAGACAAGAAATTGATCCTTTATTCCATGTACAGAGTACAAAGCCTGAAAACTTAGGTTTTTGCCAAATGTACTGAATACAAAGCTTCACAACTTAGGTTTTTACCGAATGTACTGAATACAAAGCTTCACAACTTAAGTTTTTGCCCAATGTAGGGAGTACAAAGCTTCACAACCTGGGTTTTGACACAATGTACTGAGTACAAAACAAAAAATGACAGTTTGAATAATCCATAAATATTAATTTAAAATGATAAGTTATGACATTGATTTCCAAAATTAAGACAACCAGTCGTAATGGCGACCTTAGTGCTCTACTAATCCTTATTCTAAAAGCATTTGCGAAATACGATTGGAGCTCCGACATTTATTTAACTTCTATTATTACAAAAGTAAGTGCAATAAACACCGCACTCACCGAGGCTTTAAAGCGATTAACAATTTACTCTCAATTGGCAGAGAAAGACCATGTGCGCGATACGGAAATTAAAGCCTTGTTTAAGTTGGTAGAAGGCTATTTACATATTCCTATTGTTGAAGTGCAAAATGCAGCTCTGATAGTAAACAATGTATTAGTACAGTATGGTTTGAGAATACAAAAAGAAGATTATTCCGAGGAATCGGCAGATATTGCCTCCTTACTCAACGATTTAAATAAGCCTGATGTTATAGCTGCTATAGCAAAACTGCAAGGTGTTCCCGAAACAATTGCAAAATTAGATATGGCTCAAAAAGATTTTGAAAATTTGGCCTTGCAACAAGCCGAGGGCGAGAGTGTGAAGAAAGATTTAGCTTCGGCAAGTCAATTGAAGAAAGAAGGCATCACAACGATTAATGATGACTTGATGGGATATATGAACACCATGGCAAAAGTAAATCCTGCCACCTACGAAGCTACCACCAAAACAATTGCCGAGTTAATCGCTAAAAATAACGAATTGGTAAAACGCCGTTACAAAACCAACGAAGTAGATACCGAAGTGCTTTAAAACTACAGCTAAGGGTTTCACACAATGTGAAGCCCTTTGTTTTTAATGATACCCTTGCAAGCAGGAAATTATAGAAGTAAGATGATGCTAAAGCAAAACACTCAGAATATTTTAATTTCAGTTGGCTAAAGCCGAACTGCAATAGATAAAATGACTCTCCTCTTGGCCCTTTTTCCAAAATAGAAAAGCTTTTTTTGTGCAATTACTCACATCCCTGCAAGTTGGCAACTTTGACAGGTTGAATCTTGGTTTCGATTTACTACTTTAGTACACATATTATCGCCCGATATGCGTCGATAAATACACTTTTGCGTTAGGGTACATATTTAAAATCAACTACTGACAAGACAATGATTGACCAATTGCAGGAATCTTATAAAGCTTTAAAATCACTTGAGAAAGTTGATTTAATGTTGGAAAATAGTTACCAAAGAATATATGATATTATTAATGAGCAAGTAATAATACCATTCGTTACTATGACGATTCCAATTGGACAAATTTTCTATCGTGCCAGATTAAATAATGGTCGTTCGTTTAAATCAAAGTCAGATATTTCACATAATACCAATTTGCAAGAAATAAAGATTGGGAGAGCTAATTATTTTAACCAATCAGTTTTTTACGCTTCACACAAAGAAAAAACAGCAATTTTCGAAACGTCTCAATCAATCAAGAACAGGGAGATTGGAAAAAATGAAATTATAACAGTTGGGAAATGGGTTGTAAATAAACCTATAGAAGTTATTCCAATTATTCATGACAAAGAATTTCAAGAGAAAAATGAGATTCTCCAAGCTAAATATTTGAATTTCTTAAAAACAAATCCCCTATTTACAAATGAGTGGATACAAGCGCATTTTGAATTTATTTCCAATCAATTTGCGCGAAAAGTTAATGTGCTAGAAGAATACAAGATTTCATGCGCATTTTTCAATGTTATGAAAGAAAGAAAGTTTAGTAATGTAGGTGTCTCCGGAATTTTATACCCAACTATCGAATGGGAAAAGAATGATTTAAACATTGCCTTAACTCCAGAATGTGCTGATAATCATTTATCATTATTGGAGGCAGGAGAATTTATTATTAATATTCACGATAATAAGAACTGTGGCATTGTGCAGGTTGGAACAAGCGATTGTCTTGAATTTAGGATTAATGATTTAATGGTGAAATAAAAAATACGCTCCCTAACTTACAAGTGACCGTTCCCAGTAATTTTAAGAAAACACTTTAACACTTTCATCAACCTTAGAGAAATATGATTTTTAGAATTCAAGAATTTTTTATGTCAGCTGGACTAATCAAGAAAAAGGATTGGGGATACATTTTGATAATTTCAATACTTCTGACACCATTATCGGGTTTAATAATGTTTATATACTATTGGATTAGAACCTATAATAAATTGAGAAAATACCATGGATAAAAAAGTTCGAAATTTTTATGTGTTTGTTGCTTTTGTAATATTCCTTATAGCATTCACTTATTTGAAGCAACTCAATGTTGAAACTAAAGCGTATATATCTGATTTTGAAGCATCTTATAAAGAAAGTAATTTAGAAGGAAATTCTGTTGAACATTTAGACTCTCTTTCCTTGATTTATTCGAATTTCAAGTATGGATTTTCAATGGATTTTCCGAATAATTATAGTATTGATAGAGGAGTTTCAGAACACACGATCATAAGGGGTGTACAAATCGATAGTGCTATTTCATTCTTAGTAAACGTTATAGAATTGAAAGATATGAAATTAAAAAAAATTACTATTTGGGATTTATGGGACAATAAAAGCATGGGATTAGAGAAGAATTATCGCAAGATATTATCCAAAATGGTGAATTCTGACATTTGGAATTTCAAGCCAAGAAAAGTATACATAAGTAATAGAGAGTCAATTGAAATTAAATACAACTATATCGTAAGAGAGGTTGATATAGAATATGAAATGCAGTCTCTATTTTATTCAATATATAAACTACCTTATACATATTCTGTTGGTCTGCATGTACCCAAGATTTTTTATGATGAAAATCCAGAAAAATATAATTTTCTAATTAATAATTTTGTGTTGATGCAACCAAAGAATTAAAAACTACGGGCAACAAAATTAGCCGTTGCACACCCGATTAACCCCCGCGAGCTTGTAGCTCGTGTTCTGCAAAGCAGAAGGAAAAACAAAATACCAGTTACTTTTATTCATGCCAGTTTTTTTTATAGGTGCATCCTTTCGTCAAGAACAACAAAACAAAACATAATCTCATGGAAACATTAAAAAAAAGAATTGTCTGGATAGTAATAATTATTACTTTCTTGTCTTCAGCATTAATTAAATATTTTGGAGGGCAAGAATTACACTCAAATGAAATTATAGGTTACAGTTTAGGGATGTTAATTTTCCCATTTCTATTATCGCTTGCAAAAGGGTTGTATGATTTATTTAGAAAAAAGTTTTCTTGGAGTGTTATGAAAAATACATTTTTAATACTTTGGTTATTTTTCATGGTCTTATCAATTTTATTTTCGCCTCAATATGGACTCCTAACAAAAAAAGATGATGTTGGACAACTAAAAGAATTAGTAAAACAATATGCTTCCGAGGCGAATTCCCAAAGGAAAGAATATCATTTCAAATTGTCTTCAATTGATGGTACAGACATCTCAAAAACAGAAGACATCAAGAATATTAATATTCTAAAAAAAATTAAAATGAATATTAATAACCAAGAAGAAGTTGAGAAGTGGAATTATAAAACTTGTTTATCCTTAAGTGAAAACTGGTTAGACAAATTTGAGAACTATCAAAAAGAACACGACAATTCAGAAACAGAAAAAATGATAGTAGAACTGAAAGAAAATATGAATACGGCTTTGTCAATCATTTATAAAACGAAACAAATTCAAATTGACTACTACGAAAAATATAATAATAACATTGATTTTTTAATAACGGAAAACAATAATATTACATTTCAGAACAACACACTTATATTTAAAGATCAAGCCTCTTTAGATAAGTATAATCAACTTCAAGGAGATTTTTATAAAGCATCAAAATTATATGTGGATTTTGTTACTAAATTGAAAGAAGAAAAAACGACTAGTCTTGATACATTGAATGAAGAATATTTTAACATACAGGAAATTGACACCTTAATTGATATGGTGAGATATAATAAATATGAGAATTAGCTTTTACTTTTCAAAAAGCTCTCACGCTAGCAGTGGGAGAAGTTAGCTGTTATTATAAACCAGAGATATACTATGGTAAGATTTAAATCAATAATTACAATTTTAATACTGATAGTTGCTATTTTAGGCTATTCGTATAAGAATTATACTAATCGTGCGAAAGGAGTAAATGCAGTCGAGCAGTACAAAGTAAAAAACAACATGACTCGGATATGGCACTTAAAAAAAGTCCATTTTAATATTTTTGATGCTATTATAGAAGGCAAAAATCAATTCAATTTCATATTAGTTGATGAACTTGGAATTAATAAGCAAACTGATCCGAATTACAGCTTACAATTTTCGTTTTGGAAAGATCCGCAGAACTTAGAAACGCTCTCTAATTTCACACTAGAAAGACATAATGATATTTTAAGGATTACGTTTCATGATCTGTTCTGGATTCCAACAGATATAGATTCTTTAAGTATCAAAGAAGCAACTGGTACTGTTTTTGGTAGGGTTGATAATTGGATGTCAAAGAAAAGAAATAAATAACTACTAACAACTAAGCGTTCGTGTGGCAGGAACTGCCATTAGATTTAATAAAAAAAAACATATTTGAACTAATGAAAAATTTGTCAAAGAAATGGCTATTAATAGTAAGTGTAATTTTTATTGTAATTTCTTTAATTTCTCCTTTTTTCTTAGCTAGTCAAGATGATAGTTTACTTACAATTTTATCAGCATCATTTACGGCAGTCGGAACAGTTATAGCTTTGACTGCATTATATATTGCTATAGTATTGTATCAAAAATTTGGTTTAGAATCTAGGTTTATTGAAAGACGAACGGATAAAGTACTTGAATTAGTTGATCTTTTGAAAGGCAATAGTTATATTATTTACACTAAAAAATTCAGGTATTTTATGAGGTTTGGAGTTGATGACTTTGAAAGACTTAGTCGTGAACCTTTTTATATTTATATGAAAGATAAAGTATTGACAGTGGACATTAAGGATTATGAAAAAGGAACAAAAAAAATCTTGAACATTGCAAATAGTTATTGGCTTCCAACCAAAATTAAAGAAAAGTTAGAATTCTTTAAAGTTTATTCTTTTGATGATGAAAAAAAAATCAAGAAAGAAAGTGAAAAATATGCAAAAATGACTTTTGAATTTGAAAAAGACAAACCTATGGAATGGTTAGTTACTAGTTTAGCCCCGAAAAAGACTGGAGTAAAATTTCAGATTTAAAACAGTTAAATTTAGGGTATGAAAAGACGTTGGACATTAGAAGAAAAACTAGCCATTTTAAGCGAGGCAGAAACTGGTAATGTAGTAGAAGTTTGTAGAAGGTATAATGTTAGTACTGGAGCTTTCTATAATTGGAAAAAGAAGTTCGATACTAAGGGAGAAGCTGGCTTAAGAGTTAAATATGATAACAGCAGTCCAGAGATGAAGAAAGCTGAGGAAGAGATTCGGATTCTACGCAAGCTTTTAGCAGACCGGGAAATAGAATTGGAAATTCAGAAAGAGCTTCTAAAAAAAAAGTTTGGAACAGACGATCCAAGAAAAATCTAGTAGATCGTTTCTTCGAAAAATATACTGCAAGTATCAAAGATTTGTTAAAGTATGTAGGACTCTCTGAGAGTAGTTATTACTATAAAGAGAAGTTAAATGGCAGAAAAGGTGTTTTGCCTAGCAAGCAAACCAAGCATAGTAACGATGGCCTGGTTGAAGAAAGGACTGTTGTAGAAGCTATAAAAGGCGTATTGGAGCATGAGTTTATTGATTGTGGTTATCGAATAATGACAAAGTATCTTCAGCGTAAGGGTTATAAGATCAATCACAAGAAAGTGTACAGAATAATGAGTAATACAGGACTTTTAAAGCCTAATTCAAGAATTAAAAGAAGTGGTGGTGGGCGCAAGTTCGTAAGATTTAGGAAGGTTCACACAAGCCATCCTATGGAGTGTCTTGAAATGGATATCAAGATGATTTGGATTCCCAATATGGGAAAGAACGCTTATCTTTTATCGATAATTGATGTTCATACTAGAAAAATATTAGGTTATACTTTTGCATTCAATGTAAAGCAAAAAGAGGTGATTGAATTATTATCAACAATTGTCGATGAATATCCAACTCCAGAATCTCTGATAATCAGATCTGATAATGGAAGTCAGTTTATTGCTCGTAATGTGAGAGATTACATTCATTTAGTCGGGTTTGAACAAGAATTTACTCACGTGGCAACACCTGAAGAAAATGCGCATATTGAAGCATATCATGGTACTTTAAAGAGAGATATCTTTGACAGAGTCGATTATCGTACTTTCGGTGAAATACAGCAGATTATAAAAAGATATGTGCCATTCTATAATAGTGAAAGATTACATGGTTTACTTGGGAGAATTACTCCAAATGAAAAGTGGAAGCAGGATCAGCATTTAATTAAAAAGCTAGGGAAAATAGCTTAGTATTATTAAATTTTGACAGAGCCTAAATCGCTCTATAAAAATGAAAATTAAAAAATAGAATAAAACTCTAGGATATCAGGGGTCAAAACAGTTACAATACCTGAGTTTACAGTCGAAGAATTCATAATGAGAAAAAATGAGCTTTCATTAGAAATTAAAAAATGGTTATCTGACCATTGTGATATTAAACTTGATTTGAAACTAGACGAACCCAACCAAATAGAAGAAAACGAAAGCCCCCGCTAGTAAAGAATATTCGATAACATTTTCTACAGAAAAAATGCGATAGCCCAAATTGGGACTATCGCTTTTTTGGTTGTTATGAACTAAACTTTTAAACAATGAACTGAAACAAATCCGTTTTATCGTTCAGGTATTCAAAAATAAAATTTCGCTCGGTCATTCGTTGTTGTATGCGCTCTAAATCGGTAGGGTTTTGCACTTCAATTCCGATCACTGCAGGGCCTTTTTCCCTGCTGCTCTTTTTGTAATATTCAAAATGTGTAATGTCATCACCAGGACTTAATACATCATTTACAAATTCTTTCAGCGCTCCCGAACGCTGCGGGAAACGAACCATGAAATAGTGTTTTAAACCTTCGTACAAAAGGCTTCTTTCTTTGATTTCCTCCATGCGGGTAATGTCGTTGTTGCTTCCGCTTAGCACGCAAACCACATTCTTCCCTTTTATTTCTTTTTTCATTACTTGCAGAGCGGCAATGGATAAAGCCCCTGCAGGCTCAGCCACAATTGCATCCTCGTTGTACATCTGCAAAATGGTTGAGCAGATGAGTCCCTCCGGAACAACCACAATTCCATCCAAAACCTTTTCGCATATTTTCCAGGTAAGATCTCCCACTTTTCTTACTGCAGCACCATCTACAAAGCGGTCAATTGTCTCCAAAGCCACATTGTCCTTTTTTTCGAATGCCATTTTCATGGAAGCAGCCCCTTCGGGCTCAACACCTATAATTTTTGTATTCGGACTAAATTCCTTGATCCATGCTCCTACTCCGGAAGCCAAACCGCCTCCGCCAATCGGCAGAAACAGATAATCAATGCACTCTTTAAGCTGCCTCAGTATTTCCAAGCCAATGGTTCCCTGTCCTTCAATAATCTTTGGATCATCAAACGGGTGAATAATGGTTTGTCCCAGCTCCAGAGCATCCGCATTTGCTTTGGCCGAGGCATCATCAAAAGTATCACCGGTAAGAATGATTTCCACCTGATCGCCGCCAAACATTTTCACCTGCTTAATCTTCTGACGAGGGGTTGTTTCGGGCATGTAGATTTTTCCGAAACATTTCAGTTTATTGCAGGAATAGGCAACTCCCTGAGCGTGATTGCCCGCGCTTGCACACACAATTCCTTTTGCCAGCACCTCTTTCGACAAACTGGATATTTTATTATATGCACCTCTTATTTTATAGGAACGAACCTGTTGCAGATCTTCCCTTTTCAGATAAATATTTGCTTCGTTTTTTGATGATAGATTTAAGTTTTTAAGTAAAGGAGTTTCCAACACCACCTCCTGAACCCGCCTGTTTGCTTTAACAATATCCGCCATTAGCGGATAATAAATTTCTTTTGACATGTCTCCCCCTTTTTCTTTATAAAAATAAATAAGCCTGAAAGTATGCAATTCCTTCAGGCTTATTCTTAGAAACTGTTTCAAATTTATCCTTCAGTTTTTTTACATGAAGAAATAAAGCCTAACTGCGTTAAATTCCATTTAAATAGAACCACTATTCTCATAAAATTTGCCTTATTACGCTTCATTTTTCATCAATAATAAATTCTAAAAACAAATTTAAACAGCTTCTTACTTATGATGTGTATTAAGCTGGGTTCGATTGTTAACTTGTTGATCATCTATAAAATTTACTTTTTGCTTAGGTGCTTTTAGCAGGAAAAGTAACCAGTCGTTAGTAATTAGAAAACTCATGACTAGTTACCTAGTATACTATTTACCTGCTGTTTAAAGATCTGTTTATAGGATAATTCAACGGTTTATAAAAGGAAACAATAATCGAACTCAGATCATTAACTAAGCATTCTGAATGTAATTTGCCAACCAATCACCCACTTCACTTGTTGAGTAAGCCTTTTTGCCATCAGCAATATCTTCAGTAACAATACCTGCTTCCAATGCGTTGTCAACTGCTTCACGAATTAAAGCTCCTTCTTTCATCAAGCCAAATGCATATTCGAACATCATGGCTGCAGAAAGAACCGTAGCACAAGGATTGGCAATATTTTTACCTGCAGCTTGTGGATAAGATCCATGAATTGGCTCAAATACCGAAGTGTGAACACCTATTGATGCTGAAGGCAGCATTCCCATCGAACCGGAAATTACACTCGCCTCATCGGTAAGGATATCTCCAAACATATTTTCGGTAACCATTACATCGAAACGTTTTGGCCAGGTAATTAACTGCATAGCTGCATTGTCAACAAACATATATTCTACTTCAATTTCAGGAAATTCAGGCTCAATTCTTTGAGAAACTTCTCTCCACAATCTTGATGTAGCCAATACATTTGCTTTATCAACAATGGTTAGTTTTTTGCGGCGTTTTCCTGCATATTCAAATCCCAAACGAACAATTCGTTCAATTTCATCGGCGGAGTACACGCATGTATCGTAAGCAGTTTTTCCATCTTCGGTACGTCCCTGCGGACGGCCAAAATAGATTCCTCCGGTCAATTCACGAATACACATAAAATCGGCCCCATCAACCAATTCTGTTTTTAATGGAGATTTATGAATCAGCGACTTAAAAGTATTTACCGGACGAAGATTAGCATACAAGCCCAATTTTTTACGCATGGCCAACAATCCTTGCTCCGGACGAACTTTTGCTGATGGATCATTATCAAACCGGGGATGACCTATGGCACCAAATAAAACGGCATCCGAATTCATACACAATTCGTGTGTTTCATCAGGATAAGGATTACCTACCTCATCAATGGCAACAGCTCCAACCAGAGCTTCGGTATACTCAAATTCGTGTCCAAATTTTTGAACAATTGCATCGGTAACTTTTCTTGCCTGGGCAACGATCTCAGGACCAATTCCGTCTCCGGCCAATACTGCTATTTTGTACTTCATTTTGTTGTAAGATCTTTAGATATTAGATTATTGAATTGTCTCAAAATCCAATTACACATTTTTAGTTTTTATTGTTATTTTCAGACAACTGCTCACTATGTGCGTTATCGTGCTGCTCAATTAAATTAAGCATTCGAAGAGTAGCCTTTATTGCCGCCTCGATCTGATCCGGATCCAATCCTCTGGTTTTAAACTCTTTTCCTTTGTAATTCCAGGTTATAAAAGTTTCCACCAAAGCATCTGTCTTTCCTCCCGGGGGAATTCGAACCAGGTAATCGGTAAGTACCGGCCGGTCTTTGCCCAATTCGTCATAAATACTCCAAATGGCATTCATAAAAGCATCGTATTGACCATCGCCGGAAGATGTTCCTTCGTACATTTTTCCATTCACTTCCAGATTAATGGATACAAACGGACGCATTCCTTTTGATAAAGACAATGAATAATGTTTCACCTGAATCGGCATCTCATCCATGGTCTGATTCAAAACATCCGAAACAATATAAGGAAGATCATCAATGGTAACTACTTCTTTTTTATCTCCCAATTCGATTACACGTTGTGTAACCAGTTTCATGGTTTCTTCTTCCAAAGTAATCCCTAACTCCTCCAAATTCTTTTTAATATTTGCTTTTCCAGAGGTTTTTCCAAGCGCATATTTACGTTCACGTCCGAATCTTTCAGGCATTAAACGATTGAAATACAAATCGTCCTTTGAATCGCCATCGGCATGCACACCACAAGTTTGTGTAAATACATTTTCACCAACTAAAGGCTTATTGGCAGGAATACGTATTCCTGAAAAAGTCTCTACGATTCTGCTTACGCGATTTATTTTATTCTCATCGACATTTATTTTCCGGGCCAAATGATCTTTTATCACTCCAACTACAGAGGCCAAAGGAGCATTTCCCGCTCTTTCGCCCAAACCGTTTACCGTTGTATGAATACCGTTCATTCCAGCCAACACAGCCGAATATACATTTGCAACAGCCAAATCGTAATCGTTATGAGCATGAAAATCAAAATGCAGTTTAGGGTATCTTTCGCGGCAGGCATAACAAAAATCGAAAGCCTGAACCTGATTCATAATACCTAAAGTATCGGGCAGCATGAAACGCTGAATATTTTCGTGCTGCAACTCATCCAAAAGATACCATACGTAATCCCGTGAAGAAATCATTCCATTCGACCAATCTTCAAGATATAAATTCACCTTGATTCCTAAATTTGAAGCATAAGCAATGGAATTCTTAATATCCTGAACATGTTGTCCCGGTGTTTTTTTCAGCTGTCCCTGCAAATGCTTCAACGAACCTTTCGAAAGCAAATTCACCACTGTTGCTCCACTTGCATGAATCCAATCAAGAGAGGCTGTTCCGTCGATAAAACCCAGAACTTCAATTTTATCCAGACAATCGTTTTCCTCTGCCCACTTGGTAATTCGCTGTACTGCCTTAAATTCTCCTTCTGATACTCTGGCTGAGGCTACTTCAACCCGATCGACTTTTAAGGATTGAAGCAATAATTTTGCAACTCCTAACTTTTCCTCGGAATTAAAGCTTACCCCAGAAGTTTGTTCACCATCCCTTAGGGTAGTGTCCATTATTTCCAGGCTGCGCAGTTCGTTCATTTTTACTTGTTCTATTAGTTATTAGCTTCAAAAGCCTCTATCTTTTCTTTTCTTGCGAGAAGGAAATCAATATCATCGAATCCATTCAGCAAACAATTTTTCTTGTAAGGATTAATTACAAATCTTTCGCTTTTACCATTCAAGCTAATGCTCTGATTCTCCAGATCAACTACAATTTTTTGATCTTTATTTTTCTCAACTTCATCGAATAGATTTGACAAAAATTCAGGCGAAACAATCACCGGAAGCACTCCGTTATTTAATGCATTGTTTTGAAAAATGTCAGCAAAGAAACTACTTACCACAACTTTAAAACCATAATCGTGAATTGCCCACGCTGCATGTTCTCTGGAAGATCCACTTCCAAAATTTTTTCCACCCACTAAAATTTGTCCTGAATATTCTGATTGATTCAAAACAAAATCCGGGTTTTCTTTTCCATCAGGAGTATATCTCCAGTCACGGAAAAGATTTTCACCAAATCCTTCACGGCTTGTTGCCTTTAAAAAACGTGCAGGAATAATCTGATCTGTATCCACATTTTCAACAGGAAGCGGTACATATGTCGATTCCAATGTGGTAAATTTATCTATTGGCATAATTATTTAACTTTTAGCAGTTAGCCGATAGCTATCGTAATGCTAACCAAATACTGTTTACTAATTACTATTTACTGATAACTGAATTTGATTAAAACAATTCTCTTGGATCGGAAACAACTCCGGTTATAGCAGCTGCGGCAGCTGTAAGCGGACTGGCCAACATTGTTCTTGCACCAGGGCCTTGTCTTCCTTCAAAATTTCTATTCGAAGTAGAAACACTATATTTTCCTGCCGGAATTTTATCATCATTCATGGCTAAACATGCAGAACAACCAGGCTGACGCATTTTAAATCCTGCTTCTTCCAAAATCTCAACCAAACCTTCTTCTATGGCCTGTTTTTCAACTTGTTTTGATCCGGGAACAATCCATGCAGTAACTGAATCTGCCTTTTTCTTTCCTTTTACAGCCGAAGCCAACATTCGAAGATCTTCAATACGACCATTGGTACAACTACCCACAAAAACATAATCAACCTTTTTACCCATCAGCTTGTCTCCCAGGTTGAATCCCATATAGTCCAATGACTTTTTAAATGTTGGCAACTCTGTTGCATCTACATCTTTTTCTGTTGGAATACTTCCTGAAATACCAATTCCCATTCCTGGATTGGTTCCATAAGTAAGCATTGGTTCAATATCCGAAGCTTTGTATGCATACTCCTTATCGAACTTAGCTCCCTCATCAGTTTTCAGCTCTTTCCATTTGGCCAAAGCTTTTGTCCACTCATCGCCTTTTGGTGCAAATTCACGACCTTCTACATAATCGAAAGTAGTTTGATCAGGAGCAATCATTCCTCCACGGGCTCCCATTTCGATGCTCATATTACAAACAGTCATTCGACCTTCCATGCTCAAACTGCTGACAGCTGATCCGGCATATTCAACGAAATATCCGGTTGCACCGCCGGTTCCCAGCTGTGCTATCACATAAAGTGTAAGATCTTTTGCGGTAACGCCTTTTTGCAGTTGCCCATCAATAGTAATTCGCATTTTTTTAGGCTTCGGCTGCAAAATACACTGAGTTGCCAAAACCATTTCTACCTCCGAAGTACCAATACCAAAAGCTACAGCTCCAAAAGCACCGTGCGTTGAAGTATGACTGTCGCCACAAACCAGAGTCATTCCCGGTTGTGTATGTCCAAGCTCCGGACCAACAACATGAACAATCCCATTATATGGATGATTTAAACCATAAAGTGTAATGTTATTTTTCTCGCAGTTAGCCGTTAAAGTTTCAACTTGCTTTCTCGACAATTCATCCTTAATCGTTAAATGCTGATTTTCTGTCGGAATGTTATGATCTGGAGTCGCAATGGTATTTTCAGGACGAAAAACTTTCAATCCTCTTGCCTCTAATCCAGAGAATGCCTGAGGACTGGTTACCTCGTGAATCAAATGCTTGTCAATATAAAATACACTAGGGCCTCCTTCAATTTTCTCAACCACGTGAGCATCCCATACTTTATCAAATAGTGTTTTTGGTTCCATATAACTCTTTTAATACGATTCTGTATTTAAGAAACTGTTTCAATTTATCCTTCAGTTTTTTTTATATGAATAAATAAAGCCTAACTGCGTTAAATTCCATTTAAAATAGAACTACTATTCGCATAAAATTTGCCTTGTTACGCTTCATCTTTCATCGAAAAAAAATTCTAAAAACAAATTCAAATAGTTTCTGAATATTTCCTTCTAATTCTATCCTATATTATCTTGGAAAGTGCATCAACCAATGCTTCAACGGAAGCTGTAATGATATCAACATTAGCCCCAAAGCCATAATGTACACGTCCTTTGTGTTCTACCTGAACATGAACTTTTCCAAGATCATTACTTCCGCGGGTAAGCGCCTGAACCAGGAATTCGCCCAAGGTAAACTCTTGTTCAATTAGTTTTTTAACAGCATTAAAACAAGCATCAATCGGCCCGTTTCCTTCTGCTGTAGCAGCACAATTAACCCCTTTTATTTTCAGATGAACCGTTGCCATTGGAATGGTTGATTTACCGGAAACTACCTGCAGTAATTCCAATTCCACTGACTTCTGTAAATCATTAGTATCTCCCATTAATTCTGAAAGATCTTTCTCTGTCAAATTCTTTTTCTGATCGGCAACCACCAAGAACCGGGTATAAACATCATCTAACTGATCTTTAGATAATGTATAACCCATTTGACTTAAATGATGATTCAAGGCTGCACGTCCGCTTCTTGCGGTTAATACAATTGCCGATTCCTTAATCCCAACATCAACAGGATCGATAATTTCGTAATTCTCTCTGTTTTTTAAGAATCCATCCTGATGAATTCCTGATGAATGAGCAAATGCATTTCTTCCAACAATGGCTTTATTTGCCTGAACAGGCATGTTCATTAAAGAAGAAACCAAACGGCTGGCGGCATAAATTTCCTGACTTTTAATATCAGTGTGAAAAGGCAAGGCATGATGCGTTTTAATAGCCATCACCACCTCTTCCAATGAAGTATTTCCTGCCCGTTCACCAATTCCGTTTATGGTGACCTCTACCTGGCGGGCTCCATTAATTACGCCGCTTAAAGAGTTAGCTGTAGCCATACCCAAATCATTATGGCAATGAGTTGATAAAATAGCTTTGTGAACATTGGATACATTCTCCATCAGATACTTTATTTTAGCACCATATTCTCCGGGAAGGCAGTATCCTGTTGTATCAGGAATATTAATAACCGTAGCACCTGCTTTAATTACCGCTTCAACTACACGGGCCAAATATTCATTATCTGAACGACCGGCATCCTCGGCATAAAACTCAACATCCTCGACATAACGCTTGGCATACTTTACTGCGCGGACAGCACGGTCAAGTATCTCCTCGGGGGTTGAATTCAATTTTGATTTTATGTGATAAGGAGAAGTACCGATTCCGGTGTGAATTCTTCCTCTTTTCGCAAATTTAAGAGCCTCAGCAGCTACCTCAATATCCTTTTCAACAGCACGGGTAAGAGCACAGATAATGGGATTACTAACCGCCTTGGCTATTTCGACGACTGAATTGAAATCTCCCGGGCTTGAAACAGGAAAACCTGCTTCTATAACATCCACTCCAAGAGCCTCTAAAGTTCTGGCTACTTCAATTTTCTCAATTGTATTCAATTGACATCCCGGAACTTGTTCACCATCTCTAAGTGTGGTGTCGAAAATAAATATTTTATCACTCATTGTATTTGTGTTTTTACGTATACTGTTACTAGTTTTTGCTGCAAAAAAAAATCCCCCCTGTCTTCGGAAGAACCTTGCTTTATAACCTTACATTAGTTGGGATATTACACAGTCTTCCTTGTTGATTCTCCAATAATGAGATCAATAATCAGGTTAAAACCAATAAGAATACTGTCATAAATCATCTTACTAAAATTTTGTACTGTTTTAGAATAACAGGAGAAATCTCCCAATCCCTGACAAACCTAAAAACTTATGGCCTTTGGGAAAAACAATTATTCATTTGCAACTACGATCTTCAAACTAATTCAAATACATTTCCAGAAACACAAACCAAACATAAATCCCTATTAACCTGCAAACTAAGGCAAACTTTGTTTTCTTATTAATGGGACATCCAAGCTTGAAATAAACCTGACAGGATTTAAAAACCTGTCAGGTTTTGAATGTATTTCTAGTTATTTTCCGGTCTTAATTTACGAACGGCAGTACCCGCCTGCCACATTTCACTTTCGCGAAGTTCCTTTAATTCAGCATCCAGTTTCACACGATAATCGCTTTGACTGTTCGAATCAATAGAACGTTGTGCTTCGTTACCGGCAGCAACCTCTTTATACAATTTTTCGAAAACCGGCTTAGTCGCATCACGGAAAGGCTTCCACCAATCCAATGCTCCACGTTGTGCTGTTGTTGAAGTATTTGCATACATCCAATCCATTCCATTTTCAGCAACCAATGGCATTAAACTCTGAGTTAACTCTTCTACAGTTTCGTTAAACGCTTCAGAAGGAGAATGTCCGTTAGAACGAAGAACTTCATACTGTGCAGCAAAAATTCCTTGGATACATCCCATCAATGTGCCACGCTCACCCGTTAAATCCGAGTAAACTTCTCTTTTAAAAGTGGTCTCGAACAGGTAACCTGAACCAACACCAATTCCTAATGCCACAACACGATCGAAAGCTCTTCCTGTTGCATCCTGAAAAATCGCGTACGAAGAATTCAAACCACGTCCTTCCAAAAACATTCTTCTTAAACTGGTTCCTGATCCTTTGGGAGCAACCAAGATAACATCAACATCAGCTGGAGGTACAATATTCGTCCGCTCTTTGTAGGTGATACCAAAACCATGAGAAAAATAAAGCGCTTTTCCAGGTTTCAAATATTTCTGTACTGTTGGCCACACAGCAATCTGTCCGGCATCTGATAACAAATATTGAATAACGGTAGCTTTGTCAAGAGCTTCCTCGATTTCGAATAAAGTTTCTCCTGGAACCCAACCATCAGCGACAGCTTTATCCCAGGTTTTAGAATCTTTACGCTGACCAACGATTACGTTAAAACCGTTATCCTTTAAATTTAATGATTGACCTGGTCCCTGAACACCATATCCGATAACCGCAATGGTTTCATCTTTCATTACTTCACGTGCTTTTTCCAATGAAAATTCTTCACGTGTAACTACTTTTTCTTCAACGCCACCAAAGTTTATTGTTGCCATTTTTTCTATTTTTAGATATTAGATTTTAGATATTAGATTTTGAGAGTGAAATGTGAACGATTCTATTTTCTCACATCTCATTTCTATCATCTTACATCTATTTTTAATTTGATAATTCTTTTAAATAACTTGTAAATTCTTTTTGCTGACAGGATACAGCAACCCGACCCGAACGGGCAAACTGAAGTACACCAAATTGCTCCAATTCATTGAATAATTCCTGGTTTTCAGCCTTATATCCCACTTTTTCAATCACCAGAAAATCCGGATGAACGGTAAGAATTTTCGCATTCTGACTTCTCATTAATGCTTCCAGATTTCCATTCAAATCGGGAGAATTTGCAATTTTAAAGAGTGCCACTTCCTGATGAACAATCTCATCAGCCTCAAAAAAGAAGGCCTTAAATACCCCGATGATCTTTTCTATTTGACGAACCACATTCTCAACTTTCATTTCATCCATAAAAGCAACAATGGTATATCGGGAAACTCCTTTTACTTCCGATTCGGAAACAGTTAAGCTTTCTATGTTAATTTTTCTTCTCGAGAAAACGATGGTTACTTCATTCAACAAACCGATGTCGTTTTCAGAAAAAACTGTAATTGTATATTCTTTCATTTTATTTAGATATTAGATGTGAGAAATGAGATACGAGATAAAACTCAACAAATGGTTTATTCTCTTCACTTTTAGCCTTTAAACCTTCTCCTTTTACTTTATTACTTATTCCAATCGCATATCCGATACTGCTGCTCCAGGTGCAATCATTGGCAGTACGTTACACTCCGTCTCAACAATCACTTCTAAAAAGAAAGCGCCTGGTGTTTCCAGCATTTCTTTTATTGCTGCATCCAAATCTTCTCTTTTAGATACTCTTTTCCCTTTGATTCCGTATCCATCAACGATCTTTACAAAATCAGGATTCTCCAGCTGAGTATTTGAAAACCGCTGTTCGAAAAACAAATCCTGCCACTGACGAACCATTCCTAAAAATGAGTTGTTCAGTACAATTGTTTTAACCGGCAAGCTATACTGTTTGATTACCGCAAGTTCCTGTAAAGTCATTTGGAATCCGCCATCTCCGGAAACAGATACAACCGTCGCACCCATATCAGCTATTTGAGCTCCAATGGCTGCAGGCAAACCAAATCCCATGGTTCCCAATCCTCCTGATGTGATCTGGGTATTTGGTTTTTTAAACTCATAATACCTGGCACTTGTCATTTGGTGCTGCCCTACATCGGTACACAAAATAGCTTCTCCATTGGTCTGTTCCGATAACAATCGAATTACCTCGGCCATGTTAATGTTTTCCTTATTGGCATAAGCCTGCTTACTAATTACTTTATCAAACTCAAGCTGATAGTAATCTTTGAAAGTCTTCATCCAATCTGCCTTTTCTCCACCACTAACCAACTTATTCAGTTCGGTTAAAGCTTCTTTGGCATCTGCAAATACAGGTACATCAACTGTAATATTCTTGTTGTGTTCTGATCTGTCTATATCAATATGAATGATTTTTGCCTGTTTGGCATATTTTGCTGTATCTCCGGTTACTCTGTCGTCGAAACGCATACCCACAGCAATCAAAACATCGCATTCGTTGGTATTCATATTCGGACCATAATTTCCATGCATTCCTAACATTCCAACATATAACGGATGATCGGTAGGGAATGATGATAATCCCAATAAGGTACAAGCAACCGGAATCTGAGTTTTCTCAACAAATTCCATCAATTCTTTTTCGGCTCCCGAAAGAGAAATTCCTTGTCCGGCCAGAAGCAATGGTTTCTTAGCTCCATTGATTAATGTTGCAGCAGCTTCAATCTCCGACTGATCTAATTTTGGAACCGGCTGATAAGAACGAACTCCTTCGCACTTTTTATAGTCATAATCCGCTATAGCAATCTGAGCATCTTTTGTAATATCAATTAATACCGGACCCGGACGACCAGAACCGGCAATATAGAAGGCTTTAGCAATTACTTTAGCTATTTCATCAGCTCTTGTGATTTGATAATTCCATTTTGTTACCGGCATGGATAAGCCAACCATATTGGTTTCCTGAAAAGCATCTGTTCCCAATAAACCACTGGCAACTTGTCCCGTAATTACAACCATAGGAGTTGAATCCAGATATGCATCTGCCAATCCGGTAATTACATTTGTTGCGCCAGGTCCCGAAGTTGTAAAACACACACCTGGTTTTTTACTAATTCTCGCATAAGCCTGGGCCGAATGCATTGCTCCCTGTTCATGTCGGGACATGTACTGCTTCATTTCATTCTGATAATCGTACAAAGCATCGTAAACAGGCATAATTGCACCACCAATGTATCCAAACATGGTATCTACATTTTCCTGAATAAGCGTTCGAACCAAAATCTCGGCTCCCGATATTCTTTCAATGGTTTTACTCATTCCATTTGTATTTTTTGTTTTTGCTGCTACTTCCATTGTGTTTGTTGTTTTTAGCCAAAAATCGAAAACTTTAAGTCTTGAATTTCTTTACGTTTTTGATCCCGATTATTAATTCTTAATTAATAATTCATAATTGTCTTATTGCGCCCTTATCTGCCGAGGACACGAGTCTTGAATAAGCTTGCAGAGCTTTTGAAACCTGACGGTTACGTCCTCGAGGCACAAATGCTTCCTGACCAAATGCTTCTTCCTCTTTTCTTCTCTGTGCTAATTCCTCATCAGAAATACAGACATTAATACTTCTATTAGGGATACTGATTTCAATTTTATCACCATTCTGAATTAAAGCAATTGCGCCTCCGGCTCCTGCTTCAGGAGACACATGCCCAATTGATAATCCAGAAGTTCCACCAGAAAAACGTCCATCAGTAATCAGGGCACATTTTGCTCCCAATCCCATTGATTTTAAGTAAGAGGTTGGATACAGCATTTCCTGCATTCCGGGTCCGCCAGCTGGTCCTTCGTAACGAATCACAACAACATCACCAGCATTAATCTGTTTTGTAAGAATAGCTTCGCAAGCATCTTTTTGCGAATAATATACTTTTGCTGTACCTGTAAAATCGAAAACTGACGGATCTACTCCGGCTGTTTTTACAATGCTGCCGTTTGGAGCGATGTTTCCAAACAAAACGGCCAATCCACCATCTTGAGTGTAGGCATTTTCCATGCTTCGGATACAACCGGTTTCTCTGTCTTTATCCAGCTCTTTAAAAGCAGAATTTTGAGAGGCGAAAGTCAAGTTCCTACCCGATTGACCTGGTGCAGAATGGTATCTCTCCAATGCTTTAGCAGTCAATTTTTCAGAAAATAGGTCATTCAATTCCAAAGCTTCTTTTAAGCTGGCCGAGTCGACACGATATACATCGGTATTTAAAAGATTGCCGCGATCCAATTCTGCCAGAATACTCATGATTCCTCCCGCCCTGTTCACATCTTCGATGTAATATTTAGGTGAATTTGGAGCTACTTTGCACAAATTAGGTGTTTTACGAGACAGCTCATCCATATCTTTCATGGTGAAATCAACTTCGGCTTCATGGGCAATTGCCAACAAATGAAGCACAGTGTTTGTTGATCCTCCCATTGCAATATCCAATGTCATTGCATTTCTAAAAGCATCTATTGTAGCAATTGATCTAGGTAAAACCCGATCGTCACCCTCTTTGTAATATTTATCAGTAATATCTACTATGCATTGTGCCGCATCAATAAATAAATCTTTACGAAGTTTATGAGTAGCCAGTAATGTTCCGTTTCCAGCCAATGCCAAACCTAAAGCCTCATTCAAACAGTTCATTGAATTGGCGGTGAACATTCCTGAACAACTTCCACATGTTGGACAAGCTGATTCTTCAATCTCCTGCATGCGCTCATCGCTTACGCTATCATCACCGGCTTTTACCATGGCATCAACCAAATCAAGCTTCTCGCCTTTCGACTCACCGGCTTCCATCGGTCCGCCCGAAACAAAAACAGTTGGGATATTTAATCGCATAGCTGCCATCATCATTCCGGGAGTGATTTTATCACAGTTGGAAATACAGATCATGGCATCAACCTTGTGCGCGTTGCATACATATTCAACACTATCGGCAATTACGTCGCGTGAAGGCAGAGAGTAGAGCATTCCGTCGTGTCCCATTGCAATTCCATCGTCGATAGCTATCGTATTAAATTCAGCAGCAAAATAGCCGGCCTTTTCAATTTCCGTCTTCACCATTTGCCCTACATTTTGCAAGTGCACATGTCCCGGTACAAATTGGCTGAATGAATTCACAACCGCAATAACCGGCTTTCCGAACATGTCTTCTTTCATTCCGTTTGCCCGCCACAAGCTTCTTGCTCCTGCCATTCTTCGGCCTTGTGTCGTCTGATCACTGCGTAATTTATTTTTATACATTTTGGTTAATTCGTTAATAGTTTATTCTTGTTTGTTTCAGTTTGCGTCAAAAAAAAACGCCCTTTCGTTGGAAAGAGCGCTAATAATTTCGTTTTTCGAAAGTTATTGTCTGTGCACGTCTTCCCTGATCATCATTCTAATAATGACAATTGAAATAATAATGACGATAATGACTACCTTAAATGATAACATACAATAACCGGATCAAAAAAAAAAAGCCCCTTCGTTTTGAAGAGGCCTTAGATATTTTGTAAAATTAAATTCGTTTAATTTAAATATGCTCAGCCTCGAATCGTGTCCAGAAGGACGCGAATAATGACGCTAATAATAATTACTGAATTAAATTGCATATTCTTTTTGCTGGTTCGAACCTCTTAAAGATTCATAATTTGTTTTTAACTTTGTCAACGAACATCTACAATCTCTCTTTCGATCTGATTACGTTGACAAATCTATGCCACAAATATAAGAGGAAAAATCCCTAATTTCCAAATCTTACGATTCCCAATTGCTTTTTTCAATCTAACATCAATCTAAACAACGGATGTTACACCCTGATTATCAGCACTTGTAATTTTTACACCAATAGTGATTAAATGTAATTCTCAATTGTCAAAAAACAGACAAAATAAGCTGAAAATAATTTTATGCAAAGCTTTGCGGCCTTCCAATTCCAGCTCTATTTGACGCAAAATACCCGATCCTTCTTTCTTAATTTCCTGATGCTATTCTCAAAAAAAAGAGACTATTGAAATTTTATTTTTCAACAGCCTCCAATTTTAATCGCTTATTATTCTGTTTTTTTTTGCTATCCTTAAGTCATACTTCTGTCTTTCAAAAGTAGTCTATCTATGAAAATTTAAGGAGTAGATTTCTTCCATCTTAACCGCCCTATCGCTCTTCCAAGCCAATTTCCAATACTGCTCTGAAAAAGATTTTCAGCACTAAAATTTGTTCTGGCATTTCGAAAAAAATACTCCAATTTGTAACCAGCCAACTCTTTTTCAAGATAAAGGCGATATCTTTCTTTTTCCATATCCTTAAGTGACCGAAAGCGTTTCATTTAGTGTCTTTTTTTTACAGCGTCCTGTAATTGCATGTATAAAATCTGGAATAATAAGTCCATAACATTGGCATTCGAATCGATAAAATTCAGCTTGGTTTATTATCTTTATTTTCCTTTTTGTAAAGGAATTGATGAAAGAATTTGATCAATGGGCGCTCAATCAGGGGTTTTTTAAGAAGATAAACCAATAACAACAAAAAGAGATAAAAGAAACCTATGCCCAGGTAACCTGCAGCTTCATTTCCCAGCAAATCGCCCAACCATATGGCAGCACTAAATCCAAAAAGAAACAATGCAAGCATAAGCAATGTAAAAAACACTGCAGCAAAGGTCATGGCGACAACGAAGCGCATTAATTTTTCGAAACCAGCAAACTTATAGTATTCAAGATTAGAATCGAAATACTCAATAAGCAGCTCCTTTAATTGTGTGAACTGTTCGGCGATTTTTCCCAATATCTTTTTGTTTTAGCAAACTGAAACTTCAATAATTTGATTTCAATAACAAACAGATGTCAGAAAGAATTATGCTAATTCTTCTTCTTCCTTTTCTTTTCTTCTGAACTCTTCTAATTTTTTCTCTAAGGCCACAATTATTTCGTCCATTTTAGCACGCATCTTTTCTACACTCTTATCGAAGACTGCATCTAATTCTTCAACTTTCTCTTTTGCCTTCGCCTTCATTTTTTTTCGGGTTACCTCCCCTTTATCGGGAGCGTATAAAATCCCTAAACCAACACCTATTGCACAGCCAGCTAGCAAGCCTGCAACAATTCCTCCTGTACTTGACATAGCATCTAATTTTAAAATGAAACAATAAATAGATTATAACAATTTGATGTATAACACCTTACATAAATTTAAGGAATTTTACTACAGCAGTCAATTTTTTCATTGACCGATAAATACTTTTTTACCAGCAGATCACGCCTATCTGATCGCATACAAAAACTTAGCTATCAGAACATAGTAATGCCAATGTCATCACGACATTGGCATTACTATGTTTTTAAAAACAAATGTATTGCTGAAGATGCAATCTTTTTATTTAAATTTCATTTTAAATCATTTGTAATTTATAAAAGGCAACCGGATTGCAGGGCTTATTTTCGTCTGAAATCTATTCGCTGCACATTTTTAGCAATCTCTATTCTCTGATATATCGAATCTATAATTGTATCGTACAGCTGATCCTTTAACACAAAATCTTCAATACCATCGTCGATATTTGGATTGTCATTTACCTCAACAACATAAACTTTACCATCTATCATTTTTAAATCTACTCCATACAAACCATCTCCTATTAAAGCTGATGCTTTTAAAGCTGTCTGCACAACAATTTCAGGAACCGATTCGATGCCAACAGTTTCGGAATTACCCGACTTGTCTTCCTCCTCGCCATTCCAATTGTATATCTGCCAATGATCTTTGTACATGTAATATTTGCAGGCAAACAGCGGCGTGTTATCAATGATTCCAATTCTCCAATCAAAATCCGAGTAAAGAAACTCCTGACAAACAACCATATCCGAAATTTTAAAAAGCTTATTTATTTCAACAAGGGCTTCCGCTTTATTTTCAACCTTTATCACCCCTAATGAAAAAGCACTGTCGGGCTGTTTTAATACCAAGGGATAATTCATGTTATTCAAAACTTTCGGATCAAATAAATTCTTGGTGAAAACTTCTGTTTCAGGCGTTAACAATTTATGCTTCTTAAATATTTCATTCTGATAAATCTTATTGGAACACCTTAAAATAGACCAGGGATCATCAATAACAACCAAACCTTCGGCATAAGCTGTTCGGGAAAATTCGTAAGTATGATCATTCACACTTGTTGTTTCCCGAATAAACAAAGCATCAAATTCATTAATTTTATCGATGTCGCTTTTTGTGATAAACTCTAAGTATAATCCTCTTCGATTGGCTGCACTTTTAAATTTATGCAATGCTTTTGGACAAGAAGGTGAATTCTCTTCCTTAGGATTTACAAGTACGGCTATATCATACTTATAGTTCACCAGTTTCGTGCTGTGAAACCTTTTTTTATTGAAATACTTTTTGGCAAATTCGTACACATAATTTAAATCCTGCTCTGCCACCTTATTCAGGGTTAAAACCTGTACTTTCTTAATAATCCATTTGTCGTCGTGTTTAATAAAGTCTACTTTAAACAAAGGAGCTTCGAACAATTGATGAAGCTTTGCAGCCAACGAACTGTACCCTTTAACTCTCGATTGTCCAAAATAAATATGCAAAGAGAAAACATTCCCTTTCTCTTTATGCAATGATTTATTGATGTATTCCTCAATATCATAGGCAATAGAGTGCACCACGTTCAAAATTCGAAAATCGCGGATGGTTATGGTACTGGGGATAACACGCTGTCCGCGTGCCGAAGCCAACAAAGAAACATAATAACCATAAGTTTGGTACTTATAGCTGCTGCACAAGTTAAATATCCTAAAATCTGTATTGTTTTGATATACCGGGTTATTAATATATTCTTTAACCGTAATAATCTTCGCATTTATATCCGGGAATGTCCATTTATAAGGTTGGTTAATTACAATTATATTCGTTGTTTTGGAAGAATTAGAAACAACATTGGTTTTGAGCTCCATTTTTTCAGCCGCTTCTCCTTCACCGTAATAATCTGCTATTGTTTCCAAAGAAGTAAAGCCCCTGTTTTTATACCAATCAATTAATTTAATATTCTTAGCACTTACCTCTATCAATATTTTTTCAAAATGCTGTCGATTTGCATACTCAACTACATGTTTAAGCAGATAATCCCCAAAGCCCATACTTTGAAATTCGGGCAATATCGCGATGGAGTATATTCGCAGTGATTTACTGTATTTAAATAAAACTAAAGCTCCAACCTTAAGCTTATTTTTATTTATTGTTTCGAGGATTAAAATCTCCTGAAACTCACTCTGAATACCATGTTTGATACTCTGTTTTGTACTTCGTTGAAAAGCAGGAAAAGACTCCTCTTCTAATTTCACTAAAAAATTAAAATCATTGATGTCGGACTTTCTTATCTTAACATTCATAACACTTCTTACAGTCGTTTTATAACACTGATTAATAATGGCCTAAGCTTAAACCTTAATGTAAATACAAATCACATTTACTTATACAAATTAAATAATAAAAGTGATTGAATATTTTCAATTTCACAACTATTTTCACCTTATCTAACCCCTTAAAAAATCGTTGGATAAGCGGCACTTATTCACACCATTAAAAAAAAGGTTTACAGTGCTGACTATAAACCTTTTTACTTGTACCAAACCTATTACTTGCCTGCTATTTATTTAATGACTGCATTGGTGTCCTTCGCCATGAGTATGCTGACAACTCGAGCCACTATCACTTACCAGGCCTGCAACATACAGCTTAACCACTTCCTCGGCATTGCCCGAACAGCCTCGAACTACTTCAATTCCTGAATTGTTCAACACATTAATTGCTCCGTTGCCAATTCCTCCGGCAAGCATAACGGTTACACCCGCTTCTGCCAAAACCGATGCTATGTTCGATTTGCAGCCGCAACCCTGCGGTGATTCCATCTTTTGTACATCGACGATTTCCTTGTTTTCTGAAATTGTAAACACATTGTAAAATTCACAATGCCCAAAATGACCATCGATTTGTCTGCTGCTTGTTACTGGAACTGCTATTTTCATTTTTTTATTTTTATTGATTGATTTTACACAAAGGTATTTTATCCTTTTGTTTTATAAAATTAGCAAAACATTATTTAGAACATTGGGCTTTGATTCTCAGATTAGTTCCAAATAAGGAATAAAACCTTCCTGTTTGTTTCATTCCATAGATTCATCCTCATTCGAGTTGATTTCTGTTCTAAAACCATACAACTCTATCCCTTTGCTCCATCTCCATTACAGAAACTTCATCACTACTACGGATAGATCCGCCACTGCTTTTATCCATCGTTATTTGGCCTCTAAGTTGTTCTTATTATGCCTTTCACTTAACATGATAAAACAGCTTCCCAAGTTCCTTATCTGAGCCTAAATAGAAGTCATGCCACCTGTACCGTAACGAAGTGGAGATCATGACCGAAGGGAATAACCCGCCTGCCGTACAACCAATAAACAGGCTCCCGTTGTACTCTTCATCGCATAACATACTTTGCGACTTTTGACAGAATATTGCCACTTCCCGATACCTCATCAGTGGTTCACTTTCGTTCATCTCTTCTATTAACACCTGCTATGCTCATGGCACAGATTCTCCTAAACGCTCAGCACCATGGCTCTTTACCTCAGCACCTTTAGGTGGTTGATGCCCCTTCCTGTAAAACAACATCGGTGGGTCAAGCTTACAAAGGCTTTCCACCATCTCAAATAAAGCATGCAGTACTATTTTATGACGATGTACTGCTTCTTGGCACACTAAGTTTCGTGGGCGATTAAAACAGTTGTCTTATCAAACCGCCAAGTAAGCAAGCCACGATAAATTTGTTTATATTTTGAGCAAGACAAGTTTAATTGGCTTGCTGGTGTTTATTAATTGAACTAAACTTTCAAATGGCTCGCCAACGCCCATGACAATTTAGCTTTTGTTAGCCGCTAAGTATTATTCATAATATTCAATTTTTCTAGTTTCAATGAAAATCGGAATTATCTTATTTAATTCTAAATTTTCTTTAACAAAAACCTCACTTTTTATCCAATTCCCTTTATTGTCGAATTTATATTCATATTTCATTTCTCTATTAGGAACTTCATTTACAAAAAAACGGACTAAAGTCTTATTGTAAAACTTATCGAAGGTTGTCTCTTTTTGGATTTGACCTGATTGAAATTCTGATATTTTTAGTAGTCTATTTTCCTTGTCATATTCATAAGTGGATTTCGTATCAGCATAGTCTGATTTGAAAGATGATTCGACAATGTTTCCTTCTTGATTATATTTAAATTCATCGAAATATTCATAAGTAACTGAATCAACTTTTTGAATCTGTTTTTTGAAGATAATATTCTTAAAGTTATCATATTTATATTCTAAGCGGTTTATTGTAGTATCAGCGTTTTCAATGCTTATTGCTTTAATTAAATTCCCGTTTTTATCGTATTTGAAGAAAGCATCAAATTTTATCGAATCGTTAAAAATAGCATGAGTAGAAACCTGCTTTTTCATAATTGTATCAAAAACAACCTTTTCTTCTGTTTTCATTAGCATAACAAAATTTTCCGAAATTGATTCAATCCGAAATCCGTTCCTGTCAAAAGTGTTCTTTGTGCACTGTTGCAGCTTTCCAAAATTATTAAAATGCTCTTGATAAGAAATATTTCCAGTCTCGGTAAATTCTTTTTTGAATTCAATAACTGGTTTCTCAGTTTTACCTGTTTCTAAATCAGTCACATTTGCTTTGTACTGTGTGATTTTCTTTACGTTACCAATCAAGTTTTCTCGTTCCCAAGCATTTTCAAAATCCTTATATTTTGGTTTGTAGTCAATAGTATTGCAACTAACTATAAGTAAAAGGAGTAATGTTTTAATTATCTGTTTCTTCATGTTTGTAGTGTCTTTCTGACCTGGTGGCTAACCGGTCTTGTTAAAATTTGAGGGCGATTTTAGAACCACCGCCTTATCAAAACCGCCCAGCGTTTATTGTTTTTGTTACATTATCAAGTTGAGCGTCAACGCCCTTTAATTTTAACTATTGTTAACAACAGTTTAGTATTCTATTTCTCCAAAGTGCACAAATTCTGCAGAATACATTTTATTTTCATATTGTAGCTTCACTTTAAAATCATTTTCTCCTTCCATAAAGTTTCTATGAATTTTAAGAATGTAACTTGATTGGTTTACTTCTATTGAGGTTATTTCATCATTGTAACCATCATCATTTCTTAATTCGAAAAATTGATATGTATTGTCCCAACGCGCTTTTCCAGAAAGTTCATTTGGCATTAAATTTACCAATCCAAAATAATTTCTTTCGTCATCTTTTAATATTATAGGTTGGTCAACAGGGCATCCTAAAAGTTCTCCGTCATAATCAATACCCATTCCAAAAAATTGCGTTTTAAAAATCTTAATTTTTTTGTCATTAGGCCAATACGTTTTTCCTTCTAAAAGTTTAAATACTTGCCTGCCATTAACAATACCTGTTAATTCTCCGATTTTAATTTTCACCAACCAGTATGAATTGCAGAAATCGTCTTGATCAACAAACAAACTGTCAGAAACAGCAAGAACTTGAATAATTTTCTCAGAATACTCGCTAATATCTTTGATAGACTCTAAGTTATCACTTAGTAAATTAATTTGTTCTCCAATTAGTACAGCCTTAGCGTCAAGTTTGTTGAATTTTAATTGTTGCGCTTGGGCATTTGCACAATTAACTATTGTTGAAAGATAAAGCAATATAACTATTGAAGCTTTAAAAGATATTTTCATGTATAATTGGTTTCGTTCGAATTAATTGTTGTTAACAAGTGGCTAAGACGCTATGCGTCTTACATCACTTATCTGTTGTCTTGTGTAAGTTGTTGTTATTGTGTCTTCTATCCCTCAAAATCAGACATTATAAACTTTCTATTTTTGCAAGAGATCTTTCGCTTCTTCAATCGCAAATCCCAATTGTTTTACTTGAATCATGCAAAACGATTCCCTTGTTCCAAATAATTAAGTGTTAAAGATAAACTTAATAATAGTACTATGTCCCTATTTCTTTTTAAAATTAAGAGGGAAAAATTAAGCACTTTTCAGATGCTAAGACATTATTTACTTTCTGGAAAAACACACCAAACTTTCGCTTCTTTGTCTGTTCATTTACACAGGTTTGCTTTTTCGTATGCTCCAACACCCCTTCCGTGACAGCTATTTGGCGCACAAATGAGCCTGTTTTGCAAACAGAAAGATCTGACCGGGAAAAGGAAGAAATCCCGCCAGCCAAACAGATCTTTTATAAGAAGAGATAATTTGAACACCAAAAACAGCTTTGGCAATTAACGAGAGCTTACCTGCTGTAAAAACCAACAATAAAAAAAGAGCCCTCAAGCAAATGCACTCCAACAACATATTCCTTGATTGGATACTAGTTTACCTTTATTGATCGATTAATCATTACTAAAATACGATATTAATAACATTAAGCTTGACTATACAAACCTTATGGATTGGATAAATTAACAGGCTACAGTTTGCCGCGTGGTTTTAGCCAAATCTGATTGTCGGGAGCAGTTTGCCAACGGTTTTAGCCAAATTTAATCGTCGGGAGCATTTTGCCGCGTGGATTTACCCAAATCTGATCGTCGGGAGCAGTTTGCCGCGTGGTTTTAGCCAAGTTTGATCGTCGGGAGCAGTTTGCCGCGTGGTTTTAGCCAAGTTTGATCGTCGGGAGCATTTTGCCGCCTGGTTTTAGCCAAATTTAATCGTCGGGAGCATTTTGCCAACAGAAATAACAGTTTCCAACTTGTAAGATGGCAGTTTGCCAACGGTTTTAGCCAAGTTTGGTCGTCGGGAGCATTTTGCCGCGTGGTTTTAGCCAAATTTGATCGTCGGGAGCATTTTGCCAACAGAAATTCTAGTTTGTCAACTTCCTTTGCGACGGATGTTCATGATTCATTAGACCTAGGGTTTTACCTCAGTCTATTGATGTTTGAGCCCTTCATATTCTGTATTCTTTGTGCTCCTTAGCGTTGACTCCTTTTCTATATTAGATTCCCTTACAAAATCAGGCATTTAACTGGATCCAAAAAGCAAGGAGTAGATGATTAAAGCAATCAAAAGAAATCCTACGAAAAGGAAAAAGAAACCAAATACTTTCACGATCCGCCTTTTCTCTTCAGGAATCTCCATTTCGACGATTAATTCGTTCAACTTGCCCGATTTTTCCAATTCTTCATAATCTCTTGGCCTGTCGGCTTTGTATTCCTCCAACAGCACATGACCGGTAAAAATTACGGTATCCATGGGAAAGGATTCCGGACGAAAGTGCGTGTTGAAAAAATGAATGGTGAAGATAAAACCTACTGCCAGCAAGGCTTCATCGCTATGAATGATTTGAGCCACATTAATCAGCCAGCCAGGCATAAACTTGGTAAACAGCTCGGGAAACCATAAGACCAATCCGGTAAAACCGATAATGGCCACTCCCCAAAATACGGCTAAATAATCGAATTTCTCCCAATAAGTCCATCGCCCGTAATTTGGTCGTTCTCCCCTTCCTACAAACCACTTCATGCTTGCCCAAAAATCTTTAGCATCCTGACGGTTGAACAGCAGAGAATGCCTGCCAAATATAAATTGCGACCATCCAAAACCCATTTTTTTCTTGTTTTTAATGAGTGAAAAAAGATGAAAAACAAAATATCCGAAAGTAACTACGGCCCCCAAACGGTGCAATGTACCTGCCATTTCAACACCACCCAACAAATCAACCAGATGTCTGGCCCATTGCATATTTGCAAACTTAAGCATCATACCGGTTAGGGCCAATATCACAAAACTTAAAATAACAAACACATGGGTAATCCGTTGGCTTTCGGTAAATCGCCGGATATAAACAGCCTTGCCAAAATGAGGCATCAGTTTCTTCCGCCTTCGTTCGCGCAAGGATCGGGGCAACCATAAAAGGGTGTGCAAACCAAAAAAACCGAACACAGCAATCAGTAAGGAGGACATTCCCCAAAAGGTGAAATACAGAGCCGGGTATTTATCGCGGTTGTGATGTGTTGCGTGAGTTAAAAATCCGGTAAACCGCATGTTTGCATCCTCGTGGCATTTCTGGCAGGTTGCCACAATATTGTCGTAGCCAACGGCTGAATTTGGATCCTTCACATTCATATTGGAATGAGCGCCGTGACAATCGGAACATCGGGCTGCTTTTAAATAACCCAGCTGATAGGCCTTCCCATGATAGGTATCCATGTAGCTTTCTGACAAATGTTTGTGACAAAGGCCACATTGATGAGTAATTTCATGCATAAATTCATCTTTGTCGATCTCGGAAATAAGGTGAGCCGAATGACAAACCGTACAGGTCGGAAATTTTTGTTCTTCATTGTTTTTTGAAATTGCATGATCGCTCCGTATATATTCATTGTAAATTCCCTTGTGACAATTGCCACAAGTAGCGGGGATATTTTTTGGATAAACCGAGGATCTCACGTCACTGTCTTTCAGCATAAAATGGGTGGTGTGGCAGTCGGTACACACAGCGCTCGAAAGCAATCCTTTTTGGGTCATGCTTCGACCATGAACACTCATGGAGTAATCGTGGTATGCATCTACTTCTTTGAGCTCTGTTTGCTGAATTGCCCGGCCATTTTCCCGGTGACATCCTCCACAAAGTATTGGAATAGAGAGCCGGTAAACCGGCGAAGTCTCATCCTTTTTAGGTTTGACAATATGAGTACCGTGACAATCGGTGCAATAGGGCGCCGATTCTTTTCCCTCCAAATAGGCTGCACCATGCCCGCTTGCCATATATATTTCGTCAACTTCAGCATGACAACCGGAACAATCTACTTTTCCCGCCGTTTCGCAGGGGCGATATTTTTTTGCAGATACATCAGAGTGACATTTTACACAGGTGATGTTGTTATGAGCCCAATTTGTAAGATCATTCACATCAACCTGAAGAGAAATGGTATCCCCTTTAACAATTTTATGAATATCTTTTTTTTCGTGACACAGCAGACAAGAACGATCGGAAATACTCTCGACAATATTCTGGATGTTTACAATATGAGGCGGATGGCAATCGGTGCAGGCAGGAATAGCTCCCGGCTTTTTTTCCCACAACTGCTCATTGATCACCTTTGTATGAACCTGCTCTATTCGGGCATGGCATTTCATGCAGGTAGCTGCGATATTTTTAAGGGAAATGCTCGAAAGCCGGTTGGTATGGGGTAATATCAAATGGTTTCCATGACAATCGTTACAGGTTGCTGTAACAATCAAACCGCTTTTATACAATCCTTTGCCGTGGATACTCTGACTGTAGTTTTCTAAAATATTGTGTTCTGTAATCTGATAGGTTCGTGCAACAGGTGCTCCTTCGCGATGACATCTTCCACACAACACGGGAATATTCATTTTATAGGTTCGCGAACTAATATTGTTGTGAGAAAGAATATCGTGCTTTCCATGACACTCCTTACAATCGGGCGCATACCTGGCTTGTTTTTGATGTGCTTTGCCATGAACACCCATATTATACTTTTCTGCTGCCTGTTCGTGACAATTCCCACAATTTACAGGCAACATTGTTTCAGGATGTGGCCAGTCCTCTACTGCAGCTTCAGGATGACATTCGATACAGCTTATTTTCCCGTGAATAGAATTCGTTATTACAGGTAAATCGACCCATACAGATCGTGTTTTACCATTCACTTCCTTTGTAAGATAAGGATCGTCGTGGCACATCATACAAACATCGTCTTCCTGAGCAATAAGACTGTTGCTGCTGAGAAAGCCCAACAATAAAAGAAGCACTCCAAAAAACCGTTTCATTTTGGGGAGGTAGAAATCATCCATATCGAACTGATTAGTAACTAGCTCACTTACACAACATGTAAGTTACTGACTATTCAAACGAAATAAAAAAAAACTTAGGCAGTCGATACAAACCCACAGTAAATCCCCCGACTGTTGGTTTTTGTGCTTTTCAGGCCAGGTATTATTTCTGTTGCAAGCGGATTACATTCAATCGGAAGGAAGAGTTACTTTTTTCTTATCATTTCCCAGGTACAACCCCTAAATCCCCTAAAGGGGACTTCCACTTATATTTATAGTTGTTTTTTAAGACCATTTAGAGGGGTCATTTCAAGGCAATTCCAGAACCAACAAACCCGGAGTATTTCCCCGGGCTCATTTTCTTTGTGTTCTTTGTGCTGCACTTCGTTTTCCTTTGTGGTAAGAAACACGATTGAATATCACACTTTCTCGTTCTTACTTAAGATTCTCCTTTAAAAAATTGGTCATCATACCAAACAAGTGAAAACGGGTATTCCCGCCATAAATGCCATGATTTCGGTTGGTGTACAAATGCATCTGAAATTTTTTGTTGTGTTGAACCAGCTCTTCGGCCAGCTCCAGAGTATTCTGCATGTGCACATTATCGTCTGCAGTTCCATGTACCAGTAAAAATTTTCCTTTTAATTGATCTGCGAAGTAAATAGGAGCATATTCATCGTATCCTTTCGGATTTTCCTGCGGTGTGCGCAAGTATCTTTCCGAATAAACACTATCGTAATAACGATAGGTAGTTACCGGCGCAACAGCAATTCCTGCAGCAAACACATCTGCTCCGCGAAACATGCACAAAGAAGACATTTGTCCGCCAAAACTCCAGCCATACACGCCAATTTTATCGGCAGCAATAAAAGGCTGTTTTGCCATGTACTTTCCTGTTTCAATCAGGTCGATGGCTTCCAGATTCTGAATTTGCATATAGGTGCACTTCTTGAATTTTTCTCCTCTGCCACCTGTTCCCCGGTTATCGACACAAACCACCACAAATCCTTCCTGTGCCAAATAATCCGACCAATCGAAACTGTAACGATCCAGCACTTCCTGTGAACCCGGACCGCCATAAAAGGTTAACAAAGCAGGATATTCCTTGCTGCTATCAAAATCAACCGGCTTCATCATCCAGGCGTTCAACTCAACACCTTCGGAGGTTGTAAAGCTAAAAAACTCACGTTTTGGCAATTTGAACTCCTGCATTCTTTTTTTAAGATCCTGGTTCTCTTCCAACGTGCGGATCAATTTTCCTTTTGCATTGTGCAAAGTCACCAAAACAGGTTGCTCATTACCCGAAAAGTAGTTGATGTAATATTTGAATCCTTTGCTAAAATTTGCAGTATTACTTCCTTTGTCCGCGCTAAGCAAAGTGGTTTTCTTTCCTTTGATATCTACAGCATAAATTTCGCGTTGCAAAGGAGATACTGCTGCCGCCTGATAATAAAATAGTTTGCTTGACTCATCGTAACCTAAAAACCGGGTGACCTCCCAATCGCCACTGGTTATTTGTCTAACCGGATTTCCCTGCAAATCGTACAAATAAATGTGATTGAATCCAGACTTTTCACTGGTGAAAATAAAATGTTTCCCATCCTTCAAAAAGCTCAAGTCATCGTTAATATCAATCCATGCTTTGTTCTTCTCTTCGTACAATAATTTGGATTTTCCGCTTGCTGCATCAGCCAACAAAAGTTCATAATGATTCTGATGGCGGTTCAATCTCACAATACTCAACACCTTCGGATCTTGTGTCCATTGCATTCTCGGAATGTATTGGTCTGTTTCCTCTCCAATATCCATTGTTTTAGTTACTGCTGATTGCAAATCGTAAACATGAACACTCACAATAGAATTGTCTTCTCCTGCTTTTGGGTATTTAAACGTATAATTTTCGGGATACAAGGCATTCTCTGTTTTCTCAGGATTGGTTCCTTTAAAAACAGTCATGTTGAACTGTTTCACCTTGCTCTCATCAAAACGCATAAAGGCAATTCGTTTGCCGTCGGGCGACCATTGGTATGCCTGACTGAAGGAAAACTCTTCCTCATAAACCCAATCGGGTGCTCCGTTAATAATGTAATTGTATTTTCCATCGAAGGTAATCTGAACCTCTTTCTTCTTCTGAAGATCTTTTATAAAGAGATTGTTGTCCCTAAAAAAACAAATCTGATCGCCTGAAGGTGAAAAATCAGCCAATTGCTGTCTGCCTGCCGACAAAGCTTCCAAAGTCTTTTTATCGCGGTCGTACACATAAAATTCTGCTGAATAAGAATGTCGGTAAATATTCCGGCGATTACTTGCAATCAAAATCTTACGCTCATCGGAAGAGAACTGGTAAGAATCTATTCTTTTAATTTTATCAATACCAACTTCTGCTAAATCGAAAATTATTTCTTCAGATTCGCCTGTAGCGTAAGAAAATTTCTCAATTCGAATTCCCTGTTTTAAAACGGTATAAGACTCTCCGCTGTTCATAGACCGTAATCCGTAAACCGAACGGGCGCGGAAGGTTCCATTATTGGTGATATCTTCAAGTGTGAAACTCTTTTGTGCCTGCACCAGAGTCAGGCTTAACAGAGCAAATAAAATAAGTGTCAGTTTTTTCATGTTTTTTTTAGTGTTTGTTGAGTTTTGAGTCAAATACCGCAATCTACTGATGCCACATTAAAATAGTAAACGTCACATCAATTGATACCGTGCAGAATATCATCAACCAAGTATGAATTTTAGGTAGTTAGGCTAAGCAAGAAAACTTCGGGTTGAATAAAAATGGAAAAGGCTGGATCAACAAATCCAGCATTCGTAGAGGCCTTTGTAGGAATGTTTGTGTAGTATGGGAATAATTCTATTCATAAGTTTTTCTCGACGTGGTAAATCTATAATTTTTTTCGGACCTGTAATTGGAGATGACAGCTTATACAACTGATTTAAAAAGGTTCTAATTAAATTTCACTACAATTCCGATTGCAATTTCACGTATCCTTCCTCCGATAAATAACTGAAACTTTCCCGAATCCCATCTTTTCGAAAAACTGATGAGCCTCATGATTATTAATTCCAGATTCTAAATAGTAATCGGTAACACCTTTAGATTGATAAGTGCTTATTAATGACTCCAACAACAAGACTCCAACGCCCATATTCCGGCATGATTGATCAACCACAATATCACAAATTACACCAAAACATTCATTTCGATCCTTCGCAATTTCTCCAATAATAAACCCATTTACAATCCCGTTTTCTTCCGAAACTAAAACCGTATCCTTAAACTCATTCATTTGGGCATCTAAATATTCTTTCCATAGCAAAGAATAATTTTCAGCCAATATTCCTGTATCCAAAGCAATCCCCATTTGTATTTCACCATGAGATATATAAGATTTTTGCTTCTTTATGTTTTCACAAAACAGATTAACAACCTGTTCCTTATCGTGCTCTGTTGCTTTACGTATCATTATTTTCTATAAAAAATAGTTCTAATCAGTCTAAATGCACCAAACACAACACTTAAAAATATTAATAAAAATGTAAGGATAATAATTGTTACACCTCCATTAAATGCGAGCCTTTCATCGGCAGCAATTGCCTTAAAAAACGGCAATTCTGCCGGAGTCAGTAAAATACTAAAAAGCGAGGCTACCGAAATAATTCCTAAAATGAGATTTAATAAATTAGCTTGCTTTATCTCCCTGCTGTTTGTCACATTATTTAAAGATTGGTCAATTTGACTAATTGCATTCTGTAACTGATTGTAATCTCTCTCCAAACCAAGTCTTTTCTCCGTACGCTCATACATAATTTTATGAGAAACAAATCGGGAAAATCTTACTGCATCAAGCTTTAATAAGGTATTTGATATTTCAAGTGTCAGCAAGGCATTTTCTTCGATCAATTTGCGTGTGTTTTTTTGTCGGGACACCTTAATTGTGTTATTGATAAAATGAGAAAGAGCATTATTTATTGCTTGCTTCTTAGCGATTATCATTTCAACAATCAACAAATATTCAGGCCAAGACACATGATATTTTGCTCTTTCGGCCAAATGCTCTTTCCAATCGGTTGGCGAATCCTTCCCTCTTAAACCATAAGTCCCAAATACAATACAAATATTTTGATTTGCTAAAACAAGATCATCTGTGTCAATAGCAATATTCTTTCCACATATCTCTTCAAAATCAGAACTCAACCGATAGGGCCATTCATACGGATAAAGAGTAAGCAAGCCTATCATTTCAGATTGATGATGATTTTCGATGTGTTCGATAATTTCATCTTCAGCCATTTTTGCAAAGCTTATTCCCTGCTGATGACCAACATTCTCCCAAACATCAATAAAAACATATATTGGATCAACTATCGAACTTTCGGAATTGCTCTTAGTAAACAAAAATTTGTATCGCTCAAGAACTTTTAAAAATACCTCTTTCTTACCCGTTTTTTCAACAGGAATATCTAACCAGTTGGTCGATTCATCAAGATACAATTCTGAGATACTGATGCTTTCAACATCGTTATCTATATCAGAACAATCCAAATCTCCATTTTGCGACCAATGCTCAGTAGCCAATGGGATTCCTGCAAGCGCAATTAGCTCATCAGTATTTAATGAAGTACTTGATTCACAAAAACCTTCATGATCCCAGTCTAAATCTTTGGTTGAATCAATCACCAACCGATAGGAAATACATACTGTATTATTAAAAAATAAAGATGCTTCAACATGCACATATCCATTGATCTCAGGGCCATTATCTTCAAGTTTTATACTGGTTCTGAAACCTTTCAATTTGTATCTGCAAATTAACTTCTCATCACCAAGTCCCTGTAAATTAAAAATCTGATGGTCAATAGAATTAGTAAGGGTTTCAACAAATACATGTTGATCATCAAATTTCACTTTATTTCCTATCGAAAAGGAATGTAAATAGACAATGGATAAACCATTATAAATTAATCCTGAAGGACATTGATTAATATTTTTCATTGGGACAATACTTGAAATTAAAGTTAGAAGCTTTTAAAAATAGAAAAACATAATAATATCACAAAAAAATAATTTGAAAAAATTATTCCGTGATTCTATCCAAAAAAAAAACTTCCCCTTTCGGAGAAGCCTGTCAACTATTTAATTACAATAAAGGAATCTACTTAAACTCTTTTTTTAATTGCTCTACCCAAGCTTCAATTCTTTCGTTTGACAAACCTGCCTGATTCTCGATATCGAGAGCCAAACCTAAGAATTTGCTATCGCGTAAAGCAACAGACTTTTCAAATTTATAGCCTTCCGGAGAAGTCAATCCAATTACTTTTGCTCCTCGTTCTTCCAGTGCAATTGCCAAAAGACCAATTGCATCTACAAAATTTTCAGGATATCCAACCTGATCGCCTAAACCAAACAAAGCAACTGTTTTGCCTTTTAGCTTTAGATCCTCAATAGCAGGCATAAACTCGTCCCAGTAGTTTGGTAATTCACCATCGAACCATGTTGGAACACCTAATATCAGATTATCGTAAGCCAAAAAAATTTCTTCGTCAACTTCCTCAACATTTACACTTTCCACCTCGGCAGAAGTTCCGAAAGCTTTCTTTATTTTCTCAGCATTCTTAGCTGTTTTGTTCGTATTGAAACTATAGAATAAACCTATTTTTTTCATTTTATCTTTGGGTTTTAGATGTGAGAACTGAGAGATGAGAAAAAAAATGAGCGCTTTAAAAATGTCTCAAATCTCATAACTTATATCTCCTAATCTGATATTAATACTCTATCAGCTTTTTTGCAGCAGCGTAAATTTTATCATTATTTGGAAGAACTGCTTTTTCCAATATACGATTAAAACCAACCGGTGTAAATTCAGATCCTACACGCTTTACCGGAGCATCCAATTTATCAAAAGCTTTTTCGGTAATTGTTGCTGAAATTTCAGCTCCAAATCCTGAAAATACTTTGTCTTCATGAACAACCATTACTTTATTGGTTTTTGCTACCGATTTTAGTATCGTTTCAATATCCATCGGTACCAATGAGCGAAGATCAATTACCTCAACCTGTTTTCCTGTATCTTCGGCCAACTTATCGGCAACCTCAACACACATGTGGGTTGTATTTCCATAAGTCACGATCGTTAAATCAGCACCTTCTCTTCGTACTCTTGCTTTTCCAAACGGAACTTCAAAGTCATCAGGTACAGCAGCCGATGCTTTCGGATCGTTATACAAAGCCTTAGGCTCCATAAACACAGTCATTCCCTTCGAACGGATACTAGTACGCAACAAACCTGCTGCATCATCAGCATACGATGGGTAAACAATGCGAACACCCGGAAAAGTTGCCAATGCTCCTTCAATATTCTGCGAGTGATACAATCCTCCGCCAATATATCCACCAGATGCTAAACGAACGGTAATATTCGGTGAATACTGCCCTTTTGTTCTCCAATATTCGTGAGTAGTTTCAACAAACTGCTCCATTGCAGGCCAAAAATAGTCAGCAAATTCAGCACCTTCAACAACAATTCTGATTTTATCGTTGAAACGGCTCATTCCATTCGCTGTTCCCATAATATAGTCTTCGGCAATAGGAGCATTAAATACCCTGTCTTTACCAAATTCCTGCTGCATCCCTTTGGAAACATTAAAAATTCCACCTTTATCTTTATTGGCAATATCCTGTCCCCAAATAAAAGTATCTGGATTAAGACGGAATTCTGCCTTTAAGGTCTCATTTAATCCTTCAATCAACTTTTTGTTGTTGCCTGTAAAATTGTGTAATCCTTCAGGATATTTCTCAGAAACATACGGTTCAGGGATCACAAAATCGTGAATGGATGCCGGATCAGGATCCGGTGCACTTAAACCTGCTTTATGCGCTTTTTTTACTTCCAGTTTCACTTCTGCTTCAATAGCCAACAGTTCCTCTTCGGTAAAACGCTTGTAACGAACCAATAACCTTCGGTACTTCGCCAATGGATCGTATTCTGTAACGTAGTTTAATTCAGCATTATCGCGGTACAACTCATGCTTATCGGAATTGGAGTGTGAACCCATACGAACACAGTTGGCCTGAACAATTACCGGAGTTGAAGTTTCCAGAGCAATTTGTTTTGCTTCAGTCATTGCATTCATCGAATCAAAAACATCTTTTCCGTTACAATGAATAATTTTCAGGTACTTCATTCCACGGAAGTTATCAGCAACTTTTCTGTTCGCGGTCTGATCTTTCTTAGGAACCGAAATTCCATATCCGTTATCCTGAAATACAAATACTACAGGAAGCTGCTCATTGGTTGCTCCGTTAATGGCCTCGTAAACATATCCTTCCGATACCGACGATTCTCCCTGAGAACTAATTACAACTCCTTTGTGCTTGTATTTTTTTACTGCGCGACCTAAACCTACTGCATGCAATGTGTGATTTCCTGTACAGGAAGATACATTGTGAACATTCCATTCCGGTTTTGCAAAGTGATTTGACATGTGACGACCACCACCTGCTACATCTGTATCTTTTGAGATTCCATTAAAGATAATCTCTTCGGCCGTTAATCCTGCAGAAATAGAGGTGAGCATATCTCTGTAGTAAGGGAATAAGTGATCTGTTTTACGATCGAATACCTGCCCAATAGCCAATTGAATTCCATCATGTCCGGCATAAGGAGCATGGTAAGACCAGCCTATTGCCTGCTTTAAGTAGTTTGGAGCTTTTTCGTCCAACGCTCTACCCAAGGTCATCAAATGAAACCAACGACCAAGCAATTCCTTTGAGGTTTTTTTTATGCTAAACTTTTTACTTTCAGTCATCTTATCAGTTTTGTTTGTAGTATTTTCTACGGATGTTATTTCCAATGTTTCCATGATTTAAAATGCTCTATTACTATCAATATCTTCAAGATAATCTGCGATTCTTCGCAAAAATGCTCCACCTAAAGCTCCATCTACAACACGGTGGTCATAAGAAAGAGACAAGAACATTTTTTGGCGGACAACAATTGCATCTCCAGCTGGAGTTTCAATTACGGCAGGCTTCTTTTCTATGGTTCCAACTGCTAAAATTGCAACCTGTGGCTGATTGATAATTGGCGTTCCCATTACATTTTTGAAGGATCCAAAATTTGATATTGTAAATGTCCCCCCCTGAATATCATCTGGACTTAATTTATTATTTCGTGCATCGGTTGCCAAACGATTCATATCATTTGCCAAACCAATTAGGTTTTTCTGATCTGAATTCTTTATTACCGGCACGATTAAGTTTCCACTTGGCAGAGCTACCGCAACACCAACATTAATATTCTTTCTGAGAATAACGTTGTATCCGTCAACCGAAGCATTCACTCCGGGAAACTCACGCAAAGCTTTAGAAACAGCTTCTATAATAATCGGCATGTAAGTAATCTTGGTTCCTTCTTTTTTAAAGAATTCATCCTTTACTTTATTTCTCCAATTAACCATATCGGTAACATCCGCTTCAACCATGGCAGTAACATGCGGAGAGGTTTGCTTCGACATTACCATGTGATCGGCAATGATTCTTCTCATACGATCCATTTCCACAATCTGATCCTGTGCTCCAATTGACATTGAAACTTTAGGCTTTTCAGCTGCTGGAGCTTTAGCAGGAGCAGAAACAGTTTTAACTTCAGGAGCAGAAACAGTTGTTCCATTGCGACTGGACAAGTAATCCAAAACATCTTGTTTTTGAACTCTTCCCTCGGTACCATGTCCAGTAATTGTTTCCAGCTCTTGAACAGTAATATTTTCACTTTTCGCAATGCTTTTCACAAGCGGAGAATAAAATCGGCCTGAAGCAGATTGAATATCAGAGGAACTTACACTTCCTGCAGCTTCCTGAGGAATTGTTTCGGATACAGAAGTGCTAACGCTTGCTTTAACTGGTTCTTCTACATCATCTGCATCACCTAAGGCAATGATCGCAACGACTTCGCCAACAGGAACAACGTCATTTTCTTTAAATCGGATTTCAATTACTTTTCCGTCTACCGGACAAGGTATTTCAGAATCCACTTTATCTGTTGCAATTTCAAAAAGCATATCATCTTCTTCCACCTGATCATTCAACTTCACGAACATTTTCGTGATAGTAGCTTCTTGTACGCTCTCGCCCAACTTAGGCATTATGATTTCAAAGCTAGACATATAACTTATAGTTTAATATTTATAATCATATTTAAATGTTTCGATACAAATATAAAAATTTATTCTTATTTAGATTTATTAAAGCTATTAATAATTGTAATCTCCACATTACAATTTTTTATTATCGTATAGATTTCCTTGATAAGGGCAAAATTCTTTTACAAAAGTTACCACATTCTTATTATTCAGATTAATTTTGAGACTGAAAAATAACATGAAATGAAAGAATTCACATTTAGCCTAGAAATCACTTCCTCGCAGGAAGAAGTATATAATGCCCTAACCAATTCTTTTCAAATTGAACTTTGGACCGGATATCCAGCTGTAATGGATGAAAACCCCGGCACTATTTTCTCTCTTTGGGAAGGAGATATTACAGGTGTTAATCTGGAGATTGTAAAAGATTATAAGATAGTTCAGGAGTGGTTCTTTGGAGAAACTGAAAGTCCATCAATTGTGACCTTGCTGATAAAAAAAGCCGGTTCAAGATCCCGGATTGAACTAACTCATACCAACATACCTGATGAAGCTTACGATGAGATTGTTGAAGGTTGGAAAGATTACTATTTAGGGTCGGTTAAGAACTTTTTAGAATTTTATTAATAGACTTTTGCCACCAGCCCTTAGCTTATGGCAAAAAGAAAGCGCAGGCAATTTACAGTACCTGCGCTTTTCTATTTTTTCAGAAAAATTATTCTACGATAATCACTTCATCGAAAATTTCAATTTTGTCACCGGGACGAATTTTTGCTCTTTTACGAGTTTCCACTTCTCCATTTCGAAATACAATTCCATCTTCAACAAAAATCTTAGCCTGAGCGCCACTCTCACTAATACGAGTTACTTTAATCAACTTAATCAACTCAATATATTCAGTTTCAATCTTAAATTTTATCATCCCTATCCAGTAATTTGAATCGCAAAAGTAATCTTTTTCTCCTCTTAATGAAAGAACAAATAAGCAATTGCTATTGCCGCAACAATACCAGCAAAATCAGCAATTAGTCCACAGGTAACAGCATATCTTGTATTCTTAATTCCCACAGCTCCAAAATAGACAGCAATAATATAAAAAGTAGTATCTGTAGCTCCTTGCAGTGTTGATGCTAATCTGCCAACAAAGCTATCTGCTCCGTGCGTTTGCATCGCATCCACCATCATGCCTCTGGCACCACTACCACTCAATGGTTTCATCAATGCGGTAGGTAAAGCTTCTACAAAATCGGAATTTACACCAACAAAAACACAAAATCTTCGCGCTCCTTCAATCACCAAATCCATTGTTCCTGATGCTCTAAATACCCCAATTGCAACCAAAATAGCAACCAAATAAGGAATTATTTTAATGGCAATTGAAAATCCCTCTTTTGCTCCATCAATAAAACTCTCATAAACATTCACCTTTTTTCGTGATGCCAAAAGTATAAATGCAATAATGACAGAAAATAAGAATACATTACTAACTACAGTAGAAATTTGAGTTATTTGATCCTTTTCCAAGCTTGAAAAATAAGTAATCAACCCAATAATAAAGACAGTTAATCCTCCCAGATAAGCCAAAACAACTTTGTCCCAAAGTTTTATTTTCTGTACAATTGCAACACTAATCAAACCGGCCAGTGTAGAAAAATAAGTTGCCAGTAATATGGGGATAAAAATATCAGAAGGATTCACAGCTCCTAATTGCGCCCTGTAAACCATGATGGATATTGGAATAATCGTTAATCCGGAAGTATTCAGCACCAAAAACATAATTTGTGCATTGGATGCGGTGTCCTCCGATGGATTAACAGACTGCATTTCCTTCATCGCCTTTAATCCTAATGGCGTAGCTGCATTATCCAAGCCAAGCATATTTGCCGCTAAATTCATCATTATCGAACCGTGTGCAGTATGTCCTTTGGGTATTTCAGGAAACAACTTGTTGAAAAACGGACCAATCAAACGTGAAAAAACTTTTACAATTCCTCCATTTTCCCCGATTTTCATTATTCCTAACCACAAAGTCAGAACACCCGTCAGGCCTAAAGAAATATCAAAACCTGTTTTAGCCATATCGAATGTTGAATTCACCATATTGGGAAATACCTCCATATCGCCAAAAACGATCAACTTGATCAATCCTACAACAAATGCAACAACAAAAAAGAAAATCCAAAGATAATTTAAGGCCATAAAATTATTTTTAATGTATTAAAATGTGGTTAAATACTACTTGTTACTCTGGTTTTCTTTTATCAATTGCAATCTTTCCTTTGGATAAGACTCATTTGATTTTAGATTTGCAGCCTTTCTGTAATAGAAACGGGCAACTGAATAATTTCCCTTATTGTAGGCTTCATCTGCCTGATTAATAAGTTTTTTATACTCAGCATCCAGCTTCTGATTTTTTTTCGAATTTATAAACTCCTCAATTTTATCCAATTGCTTATCGGCGTACTTTTCAGAAGCATCTAACTCCCTGGCTTTTTGATAATAAAATTTTGCTACAGAATAATTCTTTTTCGTTAATTCTTCATCACCTTTAGCAATTAACTTACGATATTCCTCTGTTAATTCAGAATTCCTGCCTTCTCTTATCAATTTATCAATTTCCTTTAATTTCTTTTTAGGATAATCCCGATCAAATAATTCAAGCGCTCTTTCATACATTACCTTTGCAACCGTAAAATGAGATGCTTTAAATGAATCATCCCCTTTTGTAATCATCGATGCATATTCCCTTTCCTTCGCAATAGACAATTTCTTTTCAAAATTGGTTGGGTTATTTAAAACAGCCTCCTTGTCAGCTAACTTTAATGCTGCCACTAATTTTTCAATCTCTTGCAATTTCTGCTTAGGATACTCCTCTTCCGGCTTCATATTAAGTGCTGAATTGAAATGATGACGTGCAACACTAAATTGCTCTTCTTTCAGAAATTTATCTCCTAATTTAATTTCCACACCATACAAACGATTCAACTCTTTCAATTTTTCAGCTTCTCTTGCTTGCTGCTCCTGTAATACTTCAATTCTCTTTAGCTGATTTTTAGGATAAGATTCTGCCGGTTTCAAATCCAATGCTCCCTGATATTTTACCATTGATGCTGTGTACTCTTCCCGGCTAAAAAACTGATCTGCTTGCTCAATCAATGCTTTGTACTGAAATTGCAATGTTGATTTTTCCTCTTCCAATTTCTCCAACTCTTTCAATATCAATTTAATTTCTTCTATTTGATTAGGAGGATAAACCTCCGTAGGTTTCAGCTTTTGAGCCTTTTCATACTCCCCAATTGCAGATTGCCATCTTTTTCCTTCATAATATTTATCAGCAAGAGCGATGCAATTACTATACTCTCTTTCAGTGGCTCGCAAAGCCTCAGCAATTCCGGCTTCTTCTTCAGCCTTGGCTTTCAGCTGTTTCACGATTTCGTCAATCTTCTGAATCTGAGTTTTCGGATAACTTTCGTCACTCCTGATTTCCAAAGCTGAAGCATAATTGTTTCTTGACGATTCATAAGCTTCTGAAAAAAATTGAGAATCAGCTAAACCAATAAATGAATTGTATTTTTCATCCAATCCTTTTTTCTCTAGTGCTAACCTAGCCTCTTCCTCGGCCAAACGTTTCTGTTCAGACAAAATATCATCGATTCTTTTAATTTGAACTTTTGGGTAAGATTCTTTTCCCTTCAATTCTAAAGCATCCGTATAGCTTGTTCGAGACGATTGGTAATCACAGCTGGAAAACTGTGAGTCAGCTAATGCAATAATTGATGCATATTTATCATCTAAAGCTTTCTTTTGAGATGCCAATCGAGCGGCTTCACTAGCCTCTGCCTGTTGGTTTGCCAATAAGTCATCAATCTTTTGAATTTGAGTTTTTGGATACGCTTCTCCAGATTTCAAGCTTAGAGCTTCAGTATAATTAGTTTTGGCCAATTGAAATTCTTCTGATGAAAATTGAGAATCAGCCAACTTGATAACAGAAGTATATTTTTCATCCAAGGCTTTTTTCTCCGCCAACAGGCGTTTTGCATTTTCCGCTTCAGCTTGCTGAGCGGCCAATATTTCATCAATCTTTTGCATTTGGGATTTTGGATAAACTTCGCTATCCTTTAAGCTTAAAGCTTCTGAATAGTTTGATTTAGAAGACTGATAGTCAGCAGACACAAACTGTGAGTCAGCTAATTTGATAACAGATGCATATTTTTCGTCCAAGGTTTTCTTTTCAGCTAGTAAACGAGCCACCTTATCAGCTTCCGCCTGCTGAGCATCCAATATTTCATTGATTTTTTGAATTTGAGTTTTTGGATAAGCCTCTGCCAACTTTAAATTTAAAGCATCTTTGTAGGTATTTTTTGCAGAATCATAATCTCCGGATGAAAACTGTGAATCGGCCAAGGCAACAACAGATGCGTATTTTTCATCCAAGACTTTCTTTTGAGATGCCAATCTTGCTGCTTCGTCAGCTTCTGCTAACTGCTTTGCCAACATTCCATCAATCTTTTGGATTTGAGATCTTGGATATGTTTCGTTTGCTTTTAAACTCAACGCATCGGAGTAAGTGGTCATAGAAGTCTGATAGTTGCCAGCATAAAATTGAGAATCAGCCAAATTAATTATCGATGCATATTTTTCTTCCAAAGCTTTATTTTCAGCAAGCAAGCGAGCGGCCTCATCAGCTTCTGCTTTTTGCACAGCCAATATCCCATCAATCTTTTGTATCTGAGATTTTGGATATGCTTCCTCTTCTTTCAAATCCATTGCTTCAGAATAACTGGTTTTAGACAACTGATAATCTCCTGCTGAAAATTGAGAATCGGCCAAATTAATTATCGATGTATATTTTTCTTCCAACGCTTTATTTTCAGCAAGCAAGCGAGCGGCCTCATCAGCTTCTGCTTTTTGCACAGCCAATATCCCATCAATCTTCTGTATCTGAGATTTTGGATAAACCTCCTTAGCTTTCAAACCTAAAGCATCTGAATAACTGGTTCTGGAAGATTGATAATCACCTGATAAAAACTGTGAATCAGCCAAATTAATAATTGCAGCATATTTTTCTTCCAGGGCTTTCTCTTTCGCTAGTAATCGAGCAGCTTCATCAGCTTCTGCTTTCTGATTAGCAAGAATCCCATCAATCTTCTGTATCTGAGATTTTGGATAAACCTCTTCAGCCTTCAAACTCAAAGCTTCAGCATAAGCTGTTTTGGAAGACTGATAATCGCCAATTGAAAACTGAGAATCTGCCATAGCAATTGCTGATGCATATTTCTCTTCCATTGCTTTTTTATCGGCAGCTAACTGTGCTTGCTGCGCCAGTAAATCACTAATTTTCTGAATTTGGTTTTTAGGATATCCTTCGTTTGGTTTTACTTCTAAAGCACTTGTATAGTTCGTTTTAGAAAGTTCGTAATCTTTAGCCTCAAATTGGCTATCAGCTTGAGTAATCAATGTTAAATATTTTTCGTCCAAGGCTTTTCGTTCTGCTTCTATACGGGCTTTTTCCTCTGCATTAGCCAGTTCCAGCCCAACCAATTCATCAATCTTTTGCAATTGTGTTTTTGGATAATCCTCATCAGGCATAATTGCCAAAGCCTCTTTATAACCAGCTTTCGACAAGTCATATTTCTGAGCATTAAAATTAATATCACCTCTTTGAATCGCTGCCTTATAAGCTCGTTCTTTTGCCAATCTTTGCGCCTCTAGCTCTGCTGCTCGTTTCTTGGCTTCTTCTTCTGCTTTTTTAATTGCATCTCTAATTTGAGAATCGTAATCCCGATCATAATCAAAGTCATCTAACTCCTTATCATACATGATCATTCCCATAGGTTGATCAAAAACAGAAAGATCAAGCCCCTCGTATGCAGGAAATAGGGAAACCATAAATTTAAAGGGTGGAAATTGATTGTCTCTACTAAGAATATCTATTGGTACAAAAGTAGAAATACTAACTTTTTTGGTAACAAATCCTTTTTTCGAAAATTCAAGAATATATTCATTCCCAAAATCCAATTCGTATTCAAACTTGCCGCTATTATCTATAATTCCCGACTCCATTTTTTTTGCATTTTTTAAAATGGTAATTCGAGTATTTTCAATACTTCCGTTTTCAATCTTTACTTTTCCAAAAATTGAATATTTATCCTGAGCTACAGCCAAATCAGGAAGACTAAATAAAAAGAATAAGAAAATAGAAAAAACTATTAATATGTGAAATTTTGAAGAATTATTCATATCAAACAAAACGCTTTTACTTTACCATTAAAAAAAAAAGACCTATCAGCCACTTCTCATTGCAAATTAATAAAATCTAATGCAATAATGGTAAAGGTAAAATTTTGAACTGAAAACTCAGGATTACAAACAAAATAAAGCTGTTTGCAGGAACAAACAGCTTTACAAAATATTTCAACAACCCTTTAAACAAAAAGGGTTTCCTGATTAAATACAGAAATTACATCCTTTAAAATTTCCTTTTCCTCAGACAAACAAATACTTTCTTTTGTTTTCTCACCCCATTCATTATAATATTTCGCCATTTTCTTTAGAATCCCTGCAGAACACAATCCATAATTAACATCTTCACAAATTTCCAGTGCCACATTAAAATGCCGTTCCACTTCAATCCGATTTCCTTTTGCAAATTGCACAGAGCTAAGAAACGAATGATAATATATTTGCAAGAAATAATTTTCGGAAGCTGTAATGTCACTTTCACATGATTGTAAAAACTCAATTTGAGTGGTATTCATTTCCATCCCCAAACTATGCTGTGCAGATAATTTATAGCATTGTAGAACGTTGTAATTAAAATTTGATTTTTTCGACTTCGCATTTTTATACAAATGTTCAACATCATCAATCAACTGAAGCACTTTATGAAAAGATTTCATATAAATTAATACCATACAAAGAATAAGCTCAAACTCACCATTAAGTGCTCCATGATCTTCACCCAACTGATTATAAGCCATCTCCCTATAATAAAACATTTTTAGAATTTCAATTTCATTGGATTCGCGGCTAATAAAATAATTGTAAATCAACCTACTTGCAAGCCTGATAGAAATATCAAATCCAGTGCATGACTGATCAATTTCTTCATCATTCAAATCGTGATAATATTGCTGTGCCCCATCTATATCCAAAGTAAAAACAGAACTCAAAAGCAATACTGACAACGATTTTATGCGAACACTTTTAGACCGCCCTTTTCGTGCAAATATTTCTAAAATAGCTTTATTCCCTCTGGTAAGATTATAGATTTCAGGAAAATTACCAAACAGATACTTTTCAGCTCTTTCCTGATTTACAAAATGCTCCATCAATTCCATTCTCTGCACATCTAAAAAAATAGATGAATTAAGTATTGTGTCAATCAGATCACGGTCAGAAAGAGTTTCATCACTCAATTGGAAAAAGTTTTTTAACTCCAAATGATTTCCAATATAGAAAGCACTGGAATATAAAAAGCCAATCAATCTATTTTTGATATCAAAACCTTCATACTCCTTTTCAACAGTCTTAATCAACTGAAAATCAACCCCGCCATTTTTCTGTACAAGATCCATTCCAATCAAAGTCTCCAATAATTGTTCACTGGTGATTTTAACAAACTTACAATAGCTATTGTGTTCGTTTATGGTTATAAATTCGGTTAACAAACCATATGAAATTAATTCCTCGTAGGCATAAAAATAATTTCCGGCAGTTTTAAGATGAATGGGAAAGGCATCTCGTAATTCCATTTTTTTTGCAGCTACACCATTCTTACCATGCTCGATTAATTTCAAAAATCCATACAGAATATCCATTTTCTCTTCAGAGAATCGGGAATAGAACACTTTATTTCGTAAGAATTCATTTAATAGTTTCTGCTCTTCATAACAAACATAATGCTTATCGGGATTATATAGTTTCACAAACAATTCTAAGAAGAACGGATTAGAAATCATTTTCTTTTGCCGAAAAGATAATTCGCTAACCGAAAAATTCGGTGCGAAATTCGTATTTATGGTACGATCAATAACATATTGAATTTCTTCGTTGGAAAGAGGATTTAAGTTCTGATGATCCTGGGTGTCTACTTTCAAACCCAACTCGTACCAACTATTTTGAATAGAATTCCCTTTTATCACAAACGGCAAAGCAAATTTCTCCCAGGTAGAACATCGAGAAGTAATTATTAATTTAACCTTTTTGGACTCCTTATAGTTTGATATAAAATATTTTAGCTGAAGAAAAAGCCTCTCCAATTTAATGTTATCATAGGTAATTTCATCCAGTGCATCAACAACAAAAATAATACGAGCTTCACAAGCCTCAGGATTTTCCAGAAAATATTTCAAAGTATCCTTCTCCTCAAAATCCACCTGATCCTGAATCCAACGATCCAATCTGAAATCTTTATTCAAAAAACTCAACATGAATGATGCATTTATATATAGAATGACATCATCAGACTGTTTTCTTATCCAATTTTTCTCGAACCATTTTGCTAACATACTTGATTTACCAAAACCTCCCGGTGCAATAAATCCTGTTGCCATTTTTGATGAATTCAAAAAACATCTAATTCTTTCTTCAGCATGAGACCGACTAACAACCGAATGAAATGGAATACCCGATTGCCCGACAATTAATTTATACGTTTCTTTACTTAAGGCAAGAGATTTTTCATACAAATCATTCCAATTTTTTTTCTGCTTCCCGGAAGTTTCGGACACATCATCCTGTAAAGAGAAAAATGCCTCCCAAGATTCATATCCAATGTAAATGGCTAAGGTGTTTAAAGTAAATTTTGCTGGGGTTGTATTCGTTTTTAAGAACCCAAAAATTCGACGAATAGTTGTGGTACTTATCCGATATTCTGTTTCATCATAAATTTCATCAGCTAAAGTCCTGCAAGCCTTCGTATACATGAGCTGTGAACCAAACTTTTTTAAAACCTCCGATTTTAGCCTCTCAATCATTGTTGTAGTAGTGTGTGGTCGTGATTTTGATCAAATTTCGAGTGAAATTAGGCAAGAAATATTACGGAGGCAATCACCAATTTATCTTCAGGGACAACAAATTCATATCTATGTTGTTTCAGCTTATAATGGCGTTTATAAAACTAACGATTAAAACAACTACTTAAAAAGGGGGAGGGAACAGGTATGTTTATTATTCAAAAAGGAATCATAAGCCCAAAAAAATTGAACAGCCTATATCTATAAATCATTTTCCGGACTTGAAACGATGGGACTTGTTCTTTTCAAAAATTAAAAATCACCTGAGTTTATATCTGCAACCAAAATAATAAATACCTGGAGTTTGTATATTGATTTCATCCTTAAATTCATGTTCTGAAAAATCAGTAATAGCTGGTTCTATCTCCTTTCAATCAACCAATTTTTTCCTTTTTTTTCACTATCACCGACAATAGCCGATATTTTTATTTCTTCACATTTGTTAATGAATGAGCGAGATACTTCAGTCTTTTCAGAAAATCTTTTTTCTTGCTTTCAGAAACCTCAACTTCCTTTCCTGAGCTTAAAATAATACGTCCGCCTCTTCCTTTAATGTACTGGCTGATGTAATTTAGATTGACCAAATGCTTGCTGTGAACTCTGCAGAATATTTCCTCCGGCAATATATCCTCAAAATTGGAAAGTACCTTGGAAACCATCAGTACTGTGTTATCACTCAAATAAAAATTGGTGTAACTGCCATCAGCTTCGCAGCGATGAATCTGGTTTAATTCTACAATTCGAAGTCCATTTGATGTGGGGAGAATTATTTTCTGATGATGATTGCTTAAACTATCACACAGAATCTTTATTTTCTCATTTAGATCAACATCCTGATGATTTTGTTGAAAACGTTTAACAGCACTCTGTAACTCAATATAATTAATAGGTTTTAACAAATAATGCAATGCCGCAAACTGAAAAGCCTTAATTGCATAATCATTAAATGCAGTTGTAAAAACCACCTCAAAATTACGATTCTTTACTCTTTCCAACACCTCAAAGCCATCTCCATCCGGCATTGAAATATCCAAAAAAACCAAATCAGGTTTTAAATTTTCAATCGCTTCAATCCCCGATTCAACATTATGTGCAAACCCAATAACTTCTGCTCCGGGACAATACATCTCTAACAATTTATGCAGAGTTGATTGACTTTTTAATTCATCATCAATAATTAGGGTCTTAATCATGAGCCTTTATTAGGTTAATATTGAACCTAAATATATAAAAAAAGCACTCTATATAGAGTGCTTTTTTTATATTTATGCTAATTATTTAGTAATTCCAACAAGATCAAGAACAAAGGCATATTCTAATGCAACTTCGTGATAACGTTCAAATCGCCCGGAAGCACCACCATGTCCAAAATCCATATTAATTTTTATCAGCAAAGGATTATGATCTGTTTTCATATCGCGCAATTTAGCCACCCATTTTGCAGGTTCCCAATATTGAACCTGAGAGTCATGCAATCCGGTTGTAACCAACATAGCAGGATAATCTTTCGCTTCCACATTATCGTAAGGAGAATAGGAAAGCATGTAGTCGTAATACTCCTTATTCTTTGGATTCCCCCATTCATCAAACTCACCAGTGGTTAATGGAATCGATTCATCCAACATTGTTGTTACAACATCAACAAATGGAACCGCAGCAATAATTCCTTTATAAAGGTCTGGCCGCATATTACTAATTGCTCCCATCAGCAATCCTCCGGCACTTCCGCCCCAGGCAAAAACTTTGTCTTTTGCTGCATATCCTTCGGATACCATGTATTCAGCACAAGTATTAAAATCGGTAAAGGTATTTTTCTTCTTTAAAAGTTTTCCATCTTCATACCAATAGCGTCCCATTTCCTGACCACCGCGTACATGTGCCGTAGCTACAACAAATCCTCTATCCAATAAGCTCAACCGAACAGAACTAAAATATACATCGGAACTACTGCCGTAAGAACCATAAGCAGATAACCACAGCGGATTGGTTCCTTTTTTGAATTTATCTTTACGATAAACCAACGAAACAGGCACCTTTGTTCCATCTTCGGCTGTTGCCCAAATTCTTTTGGCCTCGTAGTTTGACTTATCGAAATCACCAACAACTTCCTGCTGTTTCATTACCGTTTTCACCTTCGTAGTCATGTTGTAATCTATAGTAGACGATGGTGTTGTTAAAGAAGTATAACCGTAACGAAGAACATCTGTTTCAAATTCAGGATTTGTCGAAATCCAGGCATCGTAGGTTTCTTCACCAAAATCGAGGTAATGTTCCTCATTATCTTCCCAACGTCTGATTCGCAGCTGATTCAAACCATTCTTTCTTTCACCTACAACAAGATATTTTTCAAAAATCTCAAAATTACTTAAATATACGTCGTCTCTATTTGGAATCACTTCCATCCAATTCTCTTTCGTTGTTTTAGTCACCGGAGTTTTCATCAAACGAAAGTTTTTTGCCTGATAATTAGTTCTGATGTAAAAATCTCCTTTAAAATGATCAATGCTATATTCTAAATCTTTTTCGCGGGCCTGAAAAATACTGAATTCACTATTAGGCTTGCTTGCATCGATATATCTGTATTCAGCAGAAAGAGTACTGGTTGAACCAATTATAATATATTTTCTGGATTTTGTTTTGTAACAAAATGTATAGAAAGTATTGTCTTTTTCTTCGTAAACCAATTCATCTTTTTCAACTGGTGTACCCAAAACATGCTTAAATACTTTATAAGGCAATAAAGTTTCAGGGTGTTTTACCGTATAAAAAACTGTTTTATTATCACTTGCCCATGTAATGCCTCCTGTTGTATTTACAATTTCATCAGCATAAACTTTGTCATCAACCAGACTTTTAAACTTTATGGTATATCTTCTACGACTTAAAGTATCTTCTGAATAGGCAAGAATTTTATTGTTTTCACTAACCGAATAATCTCCTATACTAAAGAAACTATAGCCTTGTGCCATTTCAGGAACATTAAGCATGATTTGTTCTTCTGCATCTAAATCCCCTTCTTTTCTGCAATACAAAGGGTATTCTGCATCTCCTTCGGTTCTGCTGTAGTAATAAAATCCATTGGATTTAGCAGGAACGGATTCATCTGTTTTCTTAATCCGGGCAATCATTTCATCAAACAACTTTGTTTGAAACTCCTCTGTATGCTTCATCATAGCATCAGTGTAGCTGTTCTCTGCATTCAAATAATTAATTACGGCTGTATCTTCCCTCTGATTCATCCAATAATAATTATCAATCCGGGTATCACCATGGATTGTAAGTTCTTTCGCTATTTTTTTTGCAACAGGTGGTTTCGGCGTTGTTGCCTTTGGACCACAAGACATTGCTAAAAGTGAAGTTACAGCAATGCTAAAAAACAATTTAAATTTCATATGATTATAATTTTAAGTTTATGCCATATGGAACTTACCATGCTGGAAGAATCATTCCTCTGCGAGTCACAATTATCTATTATGGACGTTTCATATTAGTAGGTTATTTAAAGGTGTAAACTTCACCTGCAATTATAAAAAAAATAATTGCAGGTATTTTGTTAATAAACCAGAACTAATTTAACAAAAATAACTATAGTATACGAATATTTTCGATGCAGTGGGTATATGAACGATTAAGGCTAAAATTAACTGGACGAAAGAACTTTCAGATAGGAGATCCCAAGTCGTATTTTATAATACTCAACCTCTTCTTTCATAAACAAATAGAGATCTTTCACATTACCAGTCTCATTTAAAGTCCGGTAAGCATCTTCAATCTGCTCTAACTCTGAGGAATTCAGATACTCCGACAAATCAATATCGGCTCCTTTTTCGTACAAGGAAGCCAAGTGAGAATAAATGGTTACCGGATTAATTTTCCGGATGCTCGCAATTTCTTCTACCGAAAAACCCTGCTTGTAATATTCATAAGTTTGATAAAATGATTCACCGCTCTTTTTGGCTTCCTGATTCTTCTTCTGACCAAACTCTACAATTTCATTAATGAATAAGTCTCCGTACAACTGATATTTCCGGACTCCTACACCCGATATCAATTTCATTTCAAATTCACTTGTAGGTTCTTCCTGAGCCATTTCCTGCAAACTGGCATCAGAGAATACTAAATACGGAGGAATGTTCTCTTCTCTTGAAATTTGCAAACGCAATTTTCGCAATGCTTCGAACAAACCCTCTCTGGCTTCTTGCTTCCCGGTTTTCAGGATAGGTTTTACCTCCGGATCGGACTTCATTGAAGCCAAATGAACCAAATTTACAAGTCGTTCACCGAAAAGAACTTCCCGGCCCTGAGCTGTTAACTTTAAAGCATTCCCATCATCGTAGGCAACCGAGATGAAACCTAAATTTAAAAGTTGAAGCATGTATTGCTGCCAATCCTGATGTGCAATATCCTTACCAACGCCATAAGTTTTAATTTTATGATAGCCCTTACTCAAAATTTCCTGACGTGATGAACCCCGAATCACATCAATTAAAATTCCTGCGGGGACTTTTTCTTTTAAGCGAACAATGGCTGAAAATGCCTTTTGTGCGATGATTGTTCCATCAAATACGCGGGGAGGATTTTTACATACATCACAATTGTTGCAATTTTCCTCCAAATGCTCGCCGAAATAATTCAGTAAAATTTTTCTCCGGCATATTTGAGCATCACAAAATTGCTGGATTCGTTCCAATTTGGCATGCGAAACTTCTTTTTGTGCCGATTCCTCTATAAATTTTCGGTGAACAATTACATCCGAAAAGCTGTAGAACAATAATGTATCTGCCTTTAATCCATCCCGTCCGGCACGACCAATCTCCTGATAGTAAGACTCGATATTTCGTGGTAGATTGTAATGAATCACCCAACGTACATTTGATTTGTCAATTCCCATTCCGAAAGCAATGGTAGCACAGATTATAGGTACCTCATCATTTATAAAATCCTCTTGTCGCCTGGCTCTTTCTTCAGATGATAAACCTGCATGATAATAAGAAGCATTTACGCCGGCATTTTTTAATTTTTCAGACAGGCCTTCCGTCGCTTTTCTGCTTAAGCAATAAATGATTCCTGCCTGATGTGGTCGTTGACGTAAAAATCCAAGTATGGTTTTAAATTTATCCTTACCCGGTGCCACATTCAAACTTAAATTGGGCCGGTCGAATGAAGAATTATATTTTTTTGGATTTACGAGCCCCAATTGATTGACAATATCTCTCTGTGTTAAATTATCAGCAGTAGCGGTTAAAGCAATTACCGGAACATGAGGAAATTGCTTTTTCAGATAAGCCATCTTGGTGTATTCGGGTCTAAAATCGTGCCCCCAAACAGAGATACAATGTGCCTCGTCGATTGCAAAAAGATTTACCTTCAATTGCATCAGGATGTAATAAAAATCCTGACTGAGTAATTTCTCAGGGGAAACATACAGAAGCTTTAGCTTTCCTTCGGAGATTCTTTCAAAAACATCAGCCTGTTGCTTCGAAGACTGTGAGCTGTTTAAAAAAGCAGCATCCACTCCGTTGGCATGTAAACCTTCTACCTGATCCTTCATTAGAGCGATCAAGGGAGAAACAACCACAGTTACACCTTCCAATATTAAGGCAGGTATCTGATAGCAGATGGATTTACCACCACCTGTTGGCATAATTACCAAGGCATCTTCACCCTGAAGTACTGATTTAATCACTTCCTCCTGTAAAGGCCGGAAATGGTCGTATCCAAAATATTTTTTTAAGGCGCGTCTGGCTGTAGTCATCGATCAATTTTGAAAGGGACAGCAAAGCTACTACAATTGTGCCTGGCTAAAAAATGATTTTATCAACACAACAGGTCTCAATTCATTAATAATACAAGTAAAACAAGATTTCTCTGTGTCTTTTTTAAAACATATCAATGATATCCTAAACCTGATAAAGATCATACAAAAAAAAAACACCATCAATAGCCAAAAAATTACTTTTGCAGCGAAATACAAACAACAAACACACAAACAAAAATTATGAATGCAATCAAGTCGATTAAGGAAACTGATTTCCTTAAGAAACGCAGGTATGAAGCGGTAATGTTTCTGCTAACCTTTTTTGGAATTTTCGGTTATGTTGGTCACCAAATGGGTGTTGCCAATATGCTAAACACCATTATGAATACGGCATGGGATCTATTAATGAATACCGTATTCTACATCATGGGGATTACTGTACTTTCAGGAGCACTAGGCAAGTTACTCATTGAATTTGGGGTTGTTCGTTTACTGGAAAAAATTCTGGCTCCTTTAATGAGGCCACTGTTTAACCTTCCAGGTGTTGCCGCTTTAGCCGGAGTTCTAACTTTTCTATCCGACAACCCGGCTATTATTAGTTTGGCAAAGGATAAAAATTTCAGCAAGTATTTTAAAAATTATCAACTGGTTTCTTTAACCAATTTTGGTACTGCTTTTGGAATGGGTTTGATCGTAATCACTTTTATGTCGACTCTTAAAATACCAGGCAGCGAAGAAAACCTATTTTTACCAGCATTGATCGGCCTGGCAGGAGCTTTGGCTGGTGCAGTTGTTTCGACCAGATTGATGCAGCGCTTAATAAAAGATCACATTCCTGTAAGAAAAGATACAGATTTTGAAGGAGCCACTGAAAAAATCAGTTTTAAATCGGAAGGTGGAGTATTTCTGCGGTTTCTGAACTCTATTTTGGATGGAGGAAAATCGGGTGTTGATTTAGGATTGGCTATTATTCCTGGCGTACTTATTATTTCGACCATGGTAATGATGCTGACCTTCGGCCCTAAAGATGCGGCTTTAGGTTATCAGGGAATTGCTTACGAAGGAGTTCCATTACTACCTGAATTAGCAGGACACATCTGGTGGTTGTTTGAAGGTTTGTTTGGGTTCAAGCATCCTGAATTAATTGCATTCCCTGTAACATCATTGGGTGCTGTTGGTGCGGCAATGTCATTGGTAAAAGCATTTATTGCCAAGGGAATTATTGACGGAAATGTTATTGCTGTATTTACTGCAATGGGAATGTGCTGGAGTGGTTATTTAAGCACTCACACGGCCATGCTTGACACACTTAACTATCGGGAATTAACATCGAAAGCCCTACTGTCACACACAATTGGAGGAATAATCGCGGGTACGTTTGCCCATTACCTCTACGTACTTACAACTCTATTTCAATAAATATATTTCACACCTATATTTTGAATGCCATCTTGTTGAGATGGCATTTTTTTATAATTGGGATTGATCTGCGAATCTGTTTACCCTCAAATTGTTCCCGATTTGGCTTCTAACAATAGTGAAAGCCTTATTTGACTTCGTATTTTCTATCATTCAACCTTGTTAGAATCACTGCAAAACTGAAAAAACATGATCATACATGTATTAAAAGCCTTGCCAGCGATAGAATGAACACTCCCTGCATAGCTGAGAGCCTCGCCAAAAATAGTCGGATGCTGCCCTTCACACTTGCAGATGGCCCCATCACCGCTTATTTTGAGTATTTCATTAGTGCAGGACACAAAACTACATTTACGGTGCAGGTAAACACGCTTGCAAGAGCACAATTCCAATACCGAAACAGGATCCCCAGCTTTGCAGGGAACCTTCAGACTATTTAATTGGAGGCTCCAGGCTATGCATGGAACCTACCAACTGTTTAATTTGGGGCTCCAAGCTAGTGCTGGACACCAAACTACGAACAAATTTTAGGTCTTAAATACTTGCGGGAAGCTTACTCCATGGTAACTACAGTGATTCCAGCACCACCCATCTGAATTTTTTCATCACGAAAGTGCTGCACCAAATCTACAGTTTGTAGGTACTCGCGAATCATTTGGCGAAGAATTCCGCCTCCCGTTCCATGAAGAATACGAAATTCGTGAACATCCAGCATAATGATATCATCAATGTGATCAATCACCACCTGCAATGCCTCTTCGCCACGCATTCCCCTTACATCCAAATCAGCTTTAAAACTCAATTTTCGTGTCGATATTTTTTCCTGAATTAAGGAAGAGGTTCTGTTGTAAGTTTTTTCTTCCTTTTTAACCTGCGACCGACTCACTTTTGTCAATCGATTCACTTTAACCGAAGTAAGAATGCTGCCAAAAGCCACCACAGCAGTTTTTTTGTTTATTTCGATTACTTCGCCTACGGCTGATTGATTATCCAGCTTCACCAAATCGGCTTTTTCAATCACATCAGGATTGAACTGAACTTTAGCTTTTGCTGTAAGGGAAGCTTTGGATTCATCTCCTGCTTTCTCTTTTTTTGTTTTATTTGAGCGCTCTTTCAGCTTCTGAATCTTCTTATTGATTCTCTCCTCTTCTTCCAATTCGCCCTCAGTCAATTGAATTTTAACCTGCTCAAATTCTTTTCTGATTTCGCGGGTACGCTCCTTTTCAGCTTTATTCTCCTTAATTTCCCGAATGGTTTTTTCGATGGATTTGTTTGCGCTGTTCAATAGCTGAGCTGCTTCTTCTTTTGCTTTTTCTATAATTTCCTTTCGAAGCTTACTGGCTTCTTTCAACTCTTTATCGTATTGTTCTACCAGCTCATTCAACCGCTTATCGCTTTTACGAATATTATCGCGTTTGCTTTCCCAGTATCGTTTATCGCGGACAATATCACGCAAGTGCTTGTCGAAATTGATATGATCTTCACCAATTTTTTCCGTAGCATCTTTCAAAATCTCCTCGGGCAAACCAATTTTACGCGCAATTTCGAATGCAAAAGATGAGCCTGGTTTCCCCACTGCTAACTGAAATAAAGGCTGCATTTGGTGCGAATCGTACAACATGGCTCCGTTTTCAATCCCATCGGCCTCTGATGCAAAATGCTTTAAGCCCGAATAGTGAGTTGTGATTACGCCTCGTACCTTCTTGCGGTTTAGCTTATCTAAAATTGATTCGGCAATGGCTCCCCCCAATGCGGGTTCGGTTCCAGAACCAAATTCATCAATCAAAATCATTGTATCAGTATTCGAGTGACGAAGAAAATGCTTCATGTTCATCAAATGAGAACTGTAAGTACTCAAATCATTCTCAATAGACTGCTCGTCACCCATATCCATGAAAATGTTGTCGAAAATTCCAATTTTAGATTCCTCGCCCATAGAAACCAACAAACCACACTGAAACATATATTGCATCAGTCCCAAAGATTGAAGGCAGACCGATTTACCTCCGGCATTTGGTCCGGAAATCAACACCATTCTCTGCTCATCGCTAATCTCAATGCTCAGAGGAACTACTTTTCGTCCTTCTTTCTGCAGGGTTAGGTAAAGCAAGGGATGAACGGCTTTCTCCCAAAGGGCAGTCGGCGTTTTCACCATTTTGGGTAGTACCGCTTTTACCTGTATGGCAAACATCGCCTTGGCACGAATAAAATCCATTTTTGCCAAAAACCCGAATGCCGTAAATAAATCGCCTATATAGGGGCGAAGCTGAGCAGTAAAATCCTGTAATATTTTAATAATCTCGCGACGTTCGGCATATTCCAACTCACGAATTTCATTGTTTGTTTCAACAATTTCCGATGGCTCGATATAACTGGTTTTACCGGTTGCCGATTCATCGTGAACAATTCCTTTTATTTTTCGTTTGTGAGCCGACGGAATGGGAATAACGGCCCTTCCATCGCGAATAGAAAGAGCCACATCCTGATCGACCCAACCCTCTTTTTGTGCTGCACGCAGCAAAGTTTGCATCCGTTTCGAAATAGTCGATTGTTTCTGAATCAGGCTACTGCGGATCTGCTGCAGTGCCGGCGAGGCATTGTCTTTTATTCTACCGTTTTTAGTGATAATCGCATTGATCCGATCAAAAATGAAGGGATACATTTTCACATTGCCAGTCAACTTTTTCAGGTGTGGATATTCTTTTTCTTCTTTGCCCTGAAAAAAGCGAAGTATGGCAGAAATAGATTCCAAAGATCTTTTGAGATTGTAGAGTTCTTCCAACTCCAGATAAGTTCCTTCGATTCTTGCTTTTTCGAGACTCTGACGAACATCAATAAAATATCCTAAGGGAAAACTATCCTCATCTAAACAAATGGTTTTAAACTCGTTGGTTTCATTCACCAAACGATTTACCCTGTTAAAAGAACTGGAAAACTGAATGGCATCAACCAAATCGCGTCCCAATGAACTTAAACATTGTTTTTTAACCAGTTCTCTTACTTTATCGAACCGTATTTTTGTTTCAAAATTTTCCGGATATATCACGCGTTGCTCACAATCTTAATTAATTCTTCTGCAAAATTAATAAAAGACTTGGATGCACAAAAAGAAAGGAACAACACACCTGTGCTATTCCTTCATTTATACTGTTTGAGTTGATCTATTTCTTAAAATCGATAAGCGAGAGTTAATTGCGCTGATGAATTAGAGAAACCATAGCTGAAATTTTTAGTTTCGATTTTTGCCGAGATATCCCCATCACTATTCTTAGTTGTTTGTTTAGAAATTGAATAACCAACACCTGGCGAAAGCTCAGCTCCAAAAACGAGTTTATCACTTATATCATAAGTTAATCCAACAACAAAATCAAGCCCAAATCTATTGGTTTTTGAATCAGAATTATACACAGAATTATCATTCTGATTTTCATACTTAGAATAATTATACCGTAAATCCAATCCATATCTAAATTCAAGAGAATTCGCAATTACCTTACGAAATTCTCGTCCAAAACCTAGTCCAAAACCAAAACTATTGCTAGTGTCTTCACTTTCAGAATCAAGCAAATTTTCACTTTTACGTTCACTTCCTCCAAGAGACACTGCATTAAACCTCCAAAGGGCCTTTTCATCTCCCACCCTATAGATTATCCCAAATTCATCCAGATTACTAAAAGAAAGTCCAACTTCTTTTTGTCTTGTTTTTTCCTGTGCCATTACAAATAACGAAAATGCAATTGCAAAGCCTGTCAAAAATAATTTTCTCATTTTAGTGTAATTTAATGAATACGCCTACTCTTATGATTTTCGGCCAACTCTTTTTAATGTTTAATTGTAATGTATCCGTCCACAACATTTCTTAAACTTAACGCCACTGCCACACGGACAAGGGCTGTTTCGCCCAAGTCTTTGGTTCATTTTTTTCATATTACGAACCTGAATATTCTGATTAAATACCTCACTCATTAATTTATAAAGTTCTGGATGAGTTCTGGCAAATAATTTTGGTCTTTCGAAAAAGTACTCACTCGCCACAGCAAAAAATTCAGCTTTATTGGTTCCTCCGTAAGGGTTTATATCAGACTTATCCTTGTAGATTTCTTCAATTTTCTGATTAATTAAATCCAACCACGGAATTGCATACTGTTTTTCCAATAGAATTGAGGGAAGTCCATCAACTGATCCATCCATTTTATCGATTAAATGAACAAACTCATGAATGGCGGTGTTTTTCTTATCGGATTCGTTCACAAAACCGAGATGAAGAGCTGGTTTCGACAAAATCATTTTTCCTTCCATATATCCGGTTCCAACCATTCCCAAAATATTGGTATCTGTACCTGAAGTTTCAAATTTGTCATTAAAACCTGCCGGATAAAGAAGAACTTCATGAAGATTGGTGTATTTCCATTCCGGGAATCCGAATATGGGAATGATAGCACTCGATGCAACCAATACCTCGTCAGTAACATCAACATCTACATGAATTCCTGTAATTCTGCAATTCAGCAAAAACTCCTGTATTTTAAACTCAAAACGCTTTTTTTCCTCCGATGAAAGAGCATTATAAAACACAACTTTATCAGCTAGAATAGCTTTCCATTCTTTCGGAAAGGGTAAAGACGGGCTCATCCAACTACTCTTCTTTGTTTTCTTTAGTAAATAGAAAATAAATAAGATCGCAACAGCTACTACAATAAGTCCATTCATTAGTAAAATTTAGATTACAGAAGAAAAAATTATAATAAATATCTCGTAACACCAAATATAATAAATACAATTCTTATGTTGGCTGTCATTTTTACAAATTATGATTATTCATATTCAGTCTACACTTAACCAATTATCTAATACAGGAAAGCGATTAGTCCATCCAATACTTTAGCCTTTTCAAAATAAACCGTTATCTTAGGAAGATTTTAAATAAATCTATTAATCCAAAAATTACTAAGCCCCCTATCTTTATGCACAAACTAAATGACTTTTTAGCCGGAATCGAAATCTATCTGGGAGGAAGCGATTGGTTTACCCTATTGCTGCTTCTCACTGGTGTTTTTTTCACCATATATCTAAAATTTCCACAAATCAGATTTTTCAAACATGCTCTTAAAGTAGTGCGGGGAAAATACGACAAGCCAGGAGAAAAGGGAGACGCTTCTCATTTTCAGGCCTTAGCCACTGCGCTTTCGGGTACCGTTGGAACAGGAAATATTGCCGGTGTTGCCTTTGCAATATACCTTGGCGGACCTGCCGCTTTATTCTGGATGTTGGTAACTGCTTTTTTAGGAATGACGACCAAATTTGTCGAGGTTACTCTTTCGCACAAATATCGCGAAACAGACGAAAAAGGTTTTATATCCGGCGGACCGATGTATTACATGAAAAACAAACTGAAAATGCCCTGGCTTGCCGGATTTTTTGCTGCCATGACAATTGTTTCCTCTTTTGGTACAGGTAGCTTGCCTCAAATTAATTCCATATCCAGTTCACTTTATTCTACTTTTGGCTTCGATCAAATGATTACCGGAGGAATTCTGGCTGTGCTGCTCGGAATTGTAATTTTGGGAGGCATAAAAAGAATTGTAAAGGTTACTGATAAACTGGTGCCTGCTATGGCAATCATCTACTTTGTGGGTGCAATATCTGTTATTTTTTACAACTACGAGAACATCATTCCAGCTTTGGTTTCTGTATTTGCAAATGTATTTACCGGCACTGCCGCAACAGGTGGTTTTCTGGGGGCAGGTTTTGCTTATGCTTTTAACCGAGGAGTAAACAGAGGTTTGTTTAGTAATGAGGCCGGACAAGGTTCTGCTCCTATTGCTCACGCCGCTGCCCGAACCGAAGAACCCGTATCTGAAGGAATGGTTGCCATATTGGAACCTTTTATTGATACCATCATTATTTGTTCTCTAACTGGTTTGGTGATATTATCATCAGGTGTTTGGAAAGAAAAACTTCCCAACCGATTTCAAAATACGGACATGGTGATTATGGCCGATCAATATAACGATTCGGATAAAAAAGATCAGGATAAACTTTTTAATTTTTTAAATGGGAAAAAAGATTTGCCCGTTTTCTCTGGTGAATTACAGGTGAAAAATGGAATTGTTCAAAATCCTGTTTCAATCATCAACTCCCGCTCACTTGCCGAAGAAGTAAAAGTTTACAAAAACGATGAAGAATTGTACAGCGGAACACTTCGCATTGAAAATGGAAAGTACGTAAATGAAAATGGGGAATATTTTCAAGGCAATTCGTTAATGCATTCGGCTCCCCTAACCGCAGAAGCCTTCACCCGTAGTTATTTTGGAGAATGGGGAAAATGGATTGTTTCCCTTGGATTGCTTCTGTTTGCCTTTTCAACAGCTATTGCCTGGGCATATTACGGTGGTCGATCGGTAACCTACCTGTTTGGTGCAAAAGGTGTTCTTCCCTACCGAATCATCTATTGCATTGGCTTCTTTATCGCTTCGTTTGCTGATACAACCATTATCTGGACCCTTTCGGGAATTACCATTGCACTTATGGCACTTCCCAACCTCATTGGTATTTTATTACTGCGAAAAGATATGAAAGGAACAATGAACAATTATCTTGATAAATTTTCAAAAGAACATCCTGGAGAAATTTAAATCATCCCATATACCTCAAGAGACTCAAAACGAGTCTCTTTTTTTGCTGTAATGAATTTCTTTCATTCAATCTCAATATCGAACTGGCTTAACAATCCAATTACACCCGACAAAGAAAATTTTGCTTTTTTTATTTTATTAATTTCAGGATTAATCAAATAGTTAAAAGAGCTTCTTAGATCTGATTTCTCAATATTTGTATACTCAAAAACGGCTCTACCCAAATCACAATTGTCCATTGTCGCCCCGGTAAGATCAGTTTCGGTAAAATCTACCTCCTGCAAATTGCAATTAATGAATTTGGTTGCCTTTAATTTTAACTTGTAAAAAGAAGCCAATTTTAACTGACAATCTTCAAATTGAACCGAGAGTAGTAATTGATTGCAGTCCTGAAAGCCAAGTCCAAGCATTTTGCACGATTTGAAAATCACATCACGAAAAGCGGTATAATTTAATTTAGCCAGACTTAAATCGCATTGATCAAACTCACATTCTAAAAAAATATTTTCAGACAAATCACTGTTGGCAAATGAGCAATTCACAAAACGGCAATTCTCATACTCTCCTTTTGGCAAAGCTTCCAAGGAATAATTCTTCTTTTCAAAAACCTGATCCTCTATATACACCTTTGGCATAATTACAATTCCTTCTTCTATAAATAAATCTCACCAACACTATACGTTATTGCATTTCCTCGAAGCAACACACGATGATTCATATTTGTACAATTCAAAACACCATGTCGATCAGATATCTGATAAGCTAACAAATCATTTTTTTTGAGCCGGTCACTCCAGAAAGGTACTAAACTACAATGAGCCGAACCCGTTACCGGATCTTCAAAGATACTGGCTCCGGGGGTAAAGAATCGGGACACAAAATCGGCTTCATTACCTAATGCAGTGCAAATTATTCCGCCATGTCCTAAATCGATTTGTTCCAATTTATTTTTATCAGGATTTAATGCCTTCACTTCCTCTTCCGATTCATAAACCAATACATAATCCCTGGCCAAATAAACCTCTTTTGGCTGAATAGTTAAACTTGCACTTATAATTTCGGGCAATTCAGCTAATTTAGGCATACGGGAAGGAAAGTCCAGCACATATTTATCAGCCTCAAAACTCACCTGCAGTTCTCCGCTTGCCGATCGAAACCGAATTACATCACCTTTATAATTAAGATGCTTTTTAATCACATGCGCCGTTGCTAAAGTTGCGTGCCCACATAAATCCATCTCTACTTCAGGTGTAAACCATCTTATGTGAAAATCATTTTTATGAGTTACAAAAAAAGCGGTCTCTGCTAAATTATTCTCTTTGGTGATGGAGAACATGATCTCATCAGCCAACCAACCTTCTAATGGGATAACACAAGCGGGATTTCCTCCAAACAATTTATTTGTAAAGGCATCAACATGATATTTCTGAAGTTTCATCTGTTTATAATTTTTTTTTAGTTGTTCGATGAAACTTACCATTCGTGACTAATCATTTTCGTATGTGAGTTAATCATTATTCAATCATGGCCGTTTCATCATACTGATATTTTATCCTAACGGTTTAAGATTTTCGCAATCTCTGGTTTTGAATACAATTCCGACTTAATCACTTTCCCATCTTCCCGATAGATCGGATTCCCATTTTCATCCAACTTACTCATGTTACTTCGATGAACTTCGCTAAAAATCTCAGCATATTTGTCCTGAAGACCAAATTCGAGCACAGTGCCCATTATCAAGTAGTGAATATCTGCCAAAGCATCTGCCACCTCAACCAAATTCCCCGATTCCCAGGCAACTTTCAGTTCATCAACTTCTTCCTGAATGATATTTTGTCTTAATTCACATCTTTCCTTAGCGGGAATTACCGGTGTATTTTCAACATTCACACCAAATGCTTCATGAAATTCATTCACCTTTTCTAATGCTGTCATACTCTTTTCATTCAATTTTCCATAAAACGACTTTAAAGTTTAAATATCACCAATTCTTTTATAATTGTCGGGCAGATTGCATAAAAAAAGGCTGCACATGGCAGCCTTTTCAAATATATTTCATTGTAATTATAATGTGATAGCAAATGTCAGAAATAGTTTTTCAGTTACTGGATTTAATGTAAGACCACCTCGAACCGGCAGTGAAAACTGATCACTTAATTTAATTTTATCGTACATGGTAACGCTTGCATTAACAAGGTTTGCCTTGTCATCATACATTCCATCGTAAAGTGTAAAACCCATTGCCCATGAGAATTTCTTTCCGCCAATCATATTCGAATAACCCAATTCTATATAACTGGAATATTTCTGATCATTGTTTTCATCACGATCCATTTCTCCATAAAATAATATGGAAGTCATAATCGAAATTGGAAATTTAGCACAACCTTTATACTTTGCCGAAACATCAAATAAATGAACACTTTCATTGCTGTCAAAATCAAAAAACTTTGAATTTGAAAAATCAGGAGCCGGACAATAAAAATCGAATAGACTAAATTGAAACAATGGTGTGTTGTACTGTAAATACAAATCGATTTCCTGATAACTCTCATCAAAAGAATATGCACCCCAGGCACCAACAGTGAACTTGCCGGTTTGCAATTCTAAAGTAGGCTCGATAGTTGGTGCCGTGCCACTATTGAAGCCTCGCCACAAATGGCGGCTAACCAGATCAATACTGCTGTTTACTCTGGTTTTTGATGGTAAATTGTCTGCTTTTACTCCGCCGCAGACAAGTAATAATCCTATCAACAAGATAGATTTAAAAAACTTCATCAGTAAAAAAATTAAGGTGTTGTTGTTAGTATAAAGAGAGAGCTAACATTTTAAAATAAAATTCTATTTTGCTTTAGTCAATATTCCCTCCTGCTTGTTTAAAATCGGTGCAAAAATAGAAGAAAAAGAAAGCGGAAATCATGATAATTATCTTAATTGTCATCTGTTATTAAACACAGAAACCGGCCTTCTAATTGCTCGCTTACCAAGTCAGATTTACACATAAAAAAAGGGGAAAGCTATTGCTCTCCCCGATATATCTTAACATTGTATTTTCTAATTGTCATCAGGTAATACAAACCAAAGAATAATATAAACCAAAAGACCCGGAAAACCAGCACTAAATATTGAGAGCAGCACATAGGCTACCCGAACAAGACTAATTTCCCATCCTAAATATTCGGCAATACCTGCACAAACACCTGCAATCATCTTATCCGATGATCGTTTCAATTTCTTACTCATGATCTTTGTTTTACAAATTAATTAGTCATCAAACTCCTCATCATAAAGATCTTCCTGATTCTCTAACTCATCATTGTAGAAGGTTTCAGCCTCATCCATCAAATCTTCAATCAGATTTTGATCTTCCGGAGTTTTCTCCAGCCAATAAACAGTTTGGTTGGAATTGAAATCTTCAACATCACATTCGATAATACACTTTGGTGAACGTGTGTGAACGATAAAAAGAGTATCTGGTAACTCTTGTGAATTGTCTGCTAATAAAAACTTTGGGAGCATAATTTTTGATTTAATTTCGTGATGTAAATATAGGAAGAGATTGAACTCCAAGCAAAAAAATAGACTTAACTATTTACTAATTCTGATTTTTTATTTCTCAAGTAAACTTAATATGAATCAGTATCCTCATTTTTAGCTTCTTCAAACTCAACTCCCGCTGCAAAAAAACAACATTCATATCAACTTTAACCCGATAATTTTACTCATCCCTTATAAAATTAAAAGCTTAAAAACCTTTTCCGTCTCCTAATCATTAAAATTTAATCTCATCATTGTAACCGAAAGGATATTTTTCATGAATCAGATGCACAGCTTCCCGCTTCATCTTATAAAAGCTTACAATTCTATTCTTGGGAGATATTATTAATATATCAGCTTATAATTTTACTATGAAAGATCTACCAAATGAATAATTTAATGTAAAATTATCATATTTTTTTCTTCCACCCTTAAAGATGTTGTCATCTTAAAAAATACAGTTTAAATTACCCACCCTTAAAAAACAAACACAACAACCTAACTAACAATGTAATTACGCAATAAAAATGATTTCTAGTGCAAACGTTTCTTTTAAATAATAAAAAGACAACACAGTCTTTTTTATTATCTCTTTGTTGGAATCCTCAATATATCTTCCTAAACTTGTATCCGATAAACAGATCAAAATATCCTATTTAGCAATGAGTCAATTTCTTCAAAATAACAAAATGTCTTTGTGTATGTGTACAACATGTTGTATGTGTATGGAAAGTATTGTTATGCAAAAAGGAACAGCTTAAATTGACGAATTAGATATCAGAATATTCTCAAGAGCCTTTTTGCAACAGCAAAAAGGCTTTTTTTATTCGACAAAATGATCTCAACAACAGACTTAATCAATTCAAGAATATATTTTTCGCACAAGGATGAATATAAATTCAAATCATACAACAAACAGAACCAATTCAGCAACATGTTGTTGTGTGTGTATGTTATGGAATCCACCCTAGCAGAATTCGTTATGTACCTAAATGAACATTACATATCGAGTCTTTCTGCTGCGCAGAAGGACTTTTTTTATTCTTGTAAGTCGATTAAAATGAAGGAAAAAACATACCGAAGTGTACTAAAAACCATTTCGTGGAGAACGATTGGAACCATTGATACCATCTTAATCTCCTATTTAGTGATTGGAGATTTAAAATGGGCCATGTCGATTGGCGGAGTTGAGTTGTTTACAAAAATGGGACTCTATTTTATCCATGAAAGAACATGGAATAACATCCAATTAGGAAAAGAAAAAGAACATCCCATTGATTATCACATTTAAAAAGAGAAATCATGTCGAAACAGATAAAACATTTTTTACCAATAGCCTTAGATATAACAGATAAAAAAATCTTAATTATTGGAGGCGATGAAGATGCCTATAAAAAACTTAAAATATTACAACGGAGCACAAATCTAATTGAGGTGATTGCTCCTCAAATCATTAGCTGGATTAAAAATTCAGGTGTTGTTTATCACGAGAAACAATACAGCAAGGAAGTGCTAAAAGATTATTTTTTAATCTACAGCTGTGTTGAAGATCCTGCCTTTGTAAGACAATTAATGCGAGACACAAAAGAAGCCGGGGTATTATTAAATGTGCACGATCAACCAGATTTTTGTGAGTTCATTTCCCCCGCCATTTACAAACATTCAAACATTAGTGTTGCTGTAAGTTCTAATGGTGAAGATGTTTACGAATCGATTCGCATGCGAAATCAACTGAAAGATTACTTTGAAAATTACCAGCTTCAAAAACAACTAATTGCTAACTAATAGTGGCATAACATTTTCTATAACTGAAAGAACATGGGAAAAGAATTCCAAATCAATCAAGAACAATTATCTCAGCTAAATAAGCTGATTCAAGATTTATCTGCCGAGCAATTGGTTTGGGTAAATGGATACCTATCGGGGATTATTAATGGAAAAAAGAATGCAATTGATGTTCCGATAATTTCCGATCAAAAATCTTCCGAAAGTATCACTATTTTATTTGGCACGCATACCGGACACAGCAAGGAAATAGCTATGGATCTTCACGATAGAGTTTTAGCACTGGGCTTCGATGCGAAGATACAAGGCCTTGACTTTTACACGAAAAATGATTTGAAAAAGGAAAAATACCTTTTCCTGATCGTAAGTACACATGGTGAAGGTGAAGCTCCTATTCAGGCTGAAGATTTGTACGAATATGTGCACGGCAAAAGAGCACCAAAACTACCCGATACCAAATATGCGGTACTTGCTTTGGGTGACAAAACCTACAAGAAGTATTGCCAGACAGGAATTGATTTCGATCTAGCTTTTACAAAATTAGGTGCGCAGGCAATTTTGCCGGTTCAAACCAGTGATGTTGCTTACGAAGAAATCGCCGAACAATGGATCGAAAAAGTGATTGGTGAATTGAAGAACTTAGAGCCGGAAGCTGCTGTTTCGATAAAATCTGCAAGCGCTTCTGTGCCAAAGAAGAAATTTAACCGCGCCAATCCATACTATGCCGAAGTTTTGGAAAAAGTGAGAATCACAACGACTGATTCTGAAAAAGAAATTTACCATGTTGAAATCTCATTAGAAAATTCAGGTATTGAATATACAGCGGGAGACAGCATTGGTATTTTGCCCAATAATCCTATTGATTTGGTGGACTTGATAATTGACAAATTGGAAGATGATCCGGAACGAATAGTTACAATTGATGAGAAAGAAATCAGTTTATTTAGGGCCTTACAAAACAAGCTGGAAATAACCGTTTTGAACCGCGAGGTTCTTGAAAAGTACAAAGCCATAACTCAGAATAAGGATCTTGAACTGCTATTGAATAATGAGGATGAATTGGAAAACTATCTTCACGGAGCTGATGCATATGACTTATTGGAAGATTACCCTGGAGAAATTACCAGCGATCAATTTTTATCTACTCTTCGGGGTTTATATGCACGCCTCTACTCTATCTCTTCAGGTCCGAGAGCGAATCCTGAGGAAGTTCACATTACCATTGCTTCGGTAAGATACAATCGTAAAAAACGCGACAGAAACGGTGCTTGTTCCTCTTACATCACCGATGAAATTAATGTAGGCGATCATTTGCCCATTTACATTGATAAAAATGAGTCGTTCCGTTTACCGGATGATGAAAACAAACCGCTGATTATGGTTGGCGCAGGAACCGGCGTGGCTCCTTACCGAAGCTTTTTGCAAGAACGGGAACAAAATAAGGCAAAAGGAAAAAGCTGGTTATTCTTTGGAAATCAACGGTTCAAAAAAGACTTTTTATATCAACTTGAGTGGCAGAAATTCCTTAAAAAAGGAATACTTCAAAAATTAGATGTTGCATTTTCAAGAGATCAGGAAGAAAAAGCTTACGTGCAGCACCGACTGAAGGAAAATGGGAAAGAAATATTTCAATGGCTCGAAAACGGTGCTCATTTTTACATCTGCGGAGACAAAAAATACATGGCCAAAGATGTTCAGACAAGCTTACTGGAAATTATTCAGAACGAAGGTGGAATAACTTCTGAAAAAGCAGAAGAATATCTAAAAAATATGAAAAAAGAAAAGCGATTGTTGCTTGATGTATATTAATCATTCTGAGTTAAAAATTATGAATTTTTACAACACAAAGCATCCAATTTCAATCTTACTCAACTCATAATTAAAAAACCTATGTCAGATAATATCAACTGGGCAGAATTGTCCGAAGTCGAAAAAATAAAAACCGAAAGCAACTATTTGCGCGGAACACTGGAGGCAAGTCTTGCCGACCCAATTACAGGAGCCATTGCTCTTGATGACAGACAAGTCTCTAAATTTCATGGCATTTACCAACAATTTGATCGGGATAACGAACGGGAAAGAAAGAAAACCAAACTGGAACCAGATTACTCCTTTTTAATTCGCGTGAGAGTGCCTGGCGGTGTTGTAAATGCAAAGCAATGGCTGCAAATCGATCAAATATCAGATGAATATGCCAACGGAACCATCAAATTAACTACCCGGCAGGCATTTCAGTTTCACGGCGTTTTGAAAGGAAACCTAAAGCCAAGTATTCAATCTATTAATAAGGCATTGCTCGATACCATTGCTGCCTGTGGTGATGTAAACCGAAATGTGATGGCCAGTCCTCATCCGTATGCATCCGAAGTTTTCGATCAGGTACAGGAATTGGCTGGCAAAGTGAGCGATCATTTAACCCCAAGAACTCCGGCCTACTACGAAATCTGGCTAGACCAAAAGAAAGTGGCCGAAGGGAGTGCCGGCGAAGTAGAGCCTTTGTACGGACCTGTTTATCTGCCACGAAAGTTCAAAATTGGATTTACCACTCCTCCTTTTAACGATACAGATATTTTCACTCAGGATTTGGGATTTATTGCCATTGAAAACAATGGTGTTCTGGAAGGATTCAACATTGTTGTTGGCGGTGGAATGGGAACAACTTTTGGCGATGCGGAAACCTATCCCCGATTGGGAAATGTTCTGGGTTTTGCCTCGGTAGAGAACACTGTGGATGTTGCTGAAAAAGTAGTACTCTTGCAAAAGGAGTTGGGAAATAGAAAAGTGAGAAAGAATGCCCGTTTAAAATACACCATCGACAGAATTGGAGTTGATGCATTTAAAGAACTACTGAATGAGAAGCTTGGTTACTCATTAGAGCCTGAAAAAAGCTATGCTTTAGTACGCAACGGTGATAAATTCGGATGGCAAAAAGCCAAAGATGGCCTTTGGTATTTGGGTCTTTTTATTGAAGGCGGAAGAGTGAAAGATGTTGATCAGATCAAAATAAAATCGGCATTGCAGGAAATTGCAAATTTTAATATTTCAGATTTCAGGTTAACGGGGAATCAAAACCTGATTCTAGGCAAGATTGAGGAAGAAAACAAAGGTAAAATCAGTCAGATTCTGAAAAAACACCAGCTTTTGCCTCAGACAATTTCCGGGACAAGAGCCAACTCTATTGCCTGTGTTGCTCTAAACACATGCAGTCTGGCTTTTGCTGAAGCAGAAAGATATCTTCCTTTCTTGATCGATAAAATTGATGACAGCCTTCAGGAATTTGGCTTAACCAAGGATGAAATTGTGATTCGAATGACGGGTTGTGCCAATGGTTGTGGAAGACCTTACGTAGCCGAAATAGGCTTTATCGGAAAAGCTCCTGGAAGGTACAATTTCTATTTGGGTGGCAATTTTAAGGGAACACGCCTGAACAACCTGTATCGCGAAAATGTGAACGAGATAGAAATACTGAATGAGCTTCGTCCGATTCTTAAAGATTATTCCGAAAACAGAACAAAAGGTGAAGAATTTGGTGATTTCGTGATCCGCAAACAATACATAGCAGAAATTGTGAATCCCAAGGATTTTAAGCATTAAACATAGGAAAGTCAAAAGGTCTTGAAAGGTCGAAAGTCTAGAAACCCCTAAATCCCCTGAAGGGGACTTTGAGAAGTCCTTTGTGTTCCCTTTGTGGTTAAAAATATCATTATATGAAAAAAGGAAAAATATGGATTGTTGGTGCCGGACCCGGTGCTGCCGATCTGCTCACAATAAAAGCTTTACGAAGCATTCAGAATGCAGATGTTATTTTATACGATGCCTTAATTACCGATGAAGTTCGTGCTCTGTTTCCCAACAAAGCGATTCTTATTAATGTAGGGAAGCGATCAGGTGATGGCAAAAATCCGGTAAGCAGACAAGAATATATTCATGATCAGATGCTGATGTATTACTTGCTGGGCAGTGAGGTAGTGAGATTGAAGTCGGGCGACCCAATGGTTTACGGCAGAGGGGTTGAGGAAATTCGTTTCCTGCTGGAAGCGGGTTTAGAGTTTGAACTGATTCCAGGAATCAGCGCTGCTATGGCCGCCTCCAGTGAGTTTTGGATTCCCCTTACTGAAAGAGGGAAATCATCGGGCATTCATTTTCATTCTGCCGTAAAAGTTGGTGGTGAAAAAAGTGCTTTAAACGAAATTATCAGGGAAATTGAGAACAATGATACCGTTGTAATCTATATGGGGCTTGAACATTTAAAAGACATGGCTGATGAGCTTCACAAAAAATTATCTAAGGAAACCAATATCAATGTAGTATCGAAGGTTAGCTATACAGACAGTGATGTGATAAGCGGGAACACAAAGTTTTTCAGCCAAATAAAAAACAGCGGATTGCCGGCGTCACCAGCAGTAATAGTATTGGGAAATCACACTCAAATTCCTGGAAGCAGAGAAGTTAGTTTAAGAGGCAAAGCAGCCGTTTCGAGTAGAATTAAAAACTTTATCAGACAACCATTTTTAAACCTGTTTTAAAAATTCAGATGAATATGCAATACAGAACAAATAGATTCTGTGCAACACTCCACTCAATTTACTCGTCTTTTCTTCAAAATATCAAAAGCAGACTTTCTTATGAATTTCTGCTTTTTTTATTTAAGCTGTAACTTAATTCACGTTCACGGCGTCTTATATACTGATTAACATTTTCACTTAAAACACAAATACCTATGAAAAAAATTATCCAAAAGGCCTCCCTTCTAATTGTAGGTCTTACTTTTCTGCTTACAGGAAATACAAGTGCCCAGTTTTGGGGCGAAAAAGGGAACGGTAATGTTCAGACTCAAGATCGTGAAATTGGATCATTCTCTGCAATTTCGGCAAGTAGTGGATTGAACGTATATGTGACTCAGGGCGACAAAGAATCTTTACGTGTTGAAGCTGACGAAAATCTTATGGAATACATTATTACCCGTGTAAAAGGAAACGAACTGATTCTTAAAGTAGATGGTAATATCCGCAGGGCAACTAAAATGAATATTTACCTTACTCTGGTAAATGTTACCGAAATACACGTTTCAAGCGGAGCAGATTTCAAAACCAGAAACATGATAAACGCAGAGAAATTAGATATTTCGGTAAGCAGCGGCGCCGATGCCAAAATGGAATTAAATGCTAAAGAATTAAGCTGCAGTGTTAGCTCTGGTGCTGATGCCACACTAAGAGGAAAAGCTGATTTTTTTGCTGGTAAAGCAAGCAGTGGCAGCGATCTAAAAGCGAAAGAATTAATCGCAAAAGTTTGTAAAGCAAAAGCGTCAAGTGGTGGCGATGTTACTGTTTATGCAGAAGAAGAAATTGAAGCCAGCGCAAGTTCCGGTGGTGATGTCAACTACTACGGTAATCCTTCAAAAGTAAACGTAAGTGACTCGAGCGGTGGAGATGTTAATCGTCGTTAGAGCTACAAAGAGGCATTTCTTTTCGGAAATGCCTCTTTCAATTCTCACCTTTTTTCTCTGCGATACTTTGTGTACTCTATGGTCAAAATTTATTTTTATTTTTTTCTCCCACAGAGAGCACTGAGGGACACAGAGGTTTATGAATTATTTCTTCTTTTTCTTCTCCTCTACTTGTTTCAGATAATCACCCAGACCTTCGAACGGCATGTAGGTTTTCGGAATGCCTAATTTTGCAGAAGGATCATTTGCCGATAAATCTACTTTCTTCCCACACTTTGGACAACTTACTGTATGATGATTTGTGATTTCTAAAATATTCACAATGATTTCACCCTTGCAATGCGGGCAATCAACAATTACTTCCTGATCGTTAAATTCCATAATTTCTCGTTTTCTGATTTTGTAAAAATGGTAGAAAATTTACTGCTCGCAATCTTTCATTGATAATTGAATTCTTTTTCGGGCAGCATCAACCTCGGTAACTTTTACATTTACGTGCTGATGCAATTGAACCACATCGGCCGGATTGGACACGAACCGGTTTGCCAGCTGCGAGATATGAACCAAACCATCCTGTTTCACGCCAACATCAACAAAGGCGCCAAAATTGGTGATATTGGTTACAATTCCCGGCAACTCCATACCCACTTCCAACTGCTCTACTTTATAAATTCCTTCTTTAAACTGGAATACCTTAATAATGGTTCGCGGATCGCGGCCCGGCTTTTCCAATTCCTCCATAATATCTTTCAGGGTAGGCAATCCGACCTCGTCGCTAACATATTTATTCAAGTCGATTTGCTTACGCAATTCCTGATCGGCAATTAAATCGGCCACCGAACACTTTAGATCCTTCGCCATTTGTTTTACAATGCCATACGATTCGGGATGCACAGCTGAGTTATCCAATGGATTTTCGGAATTGGGAATACGAAGGAAACCTGCGCATTGCTCGAACGCCTTTGCGCCCATTCGTTTCACTTTGGATATCTCTTTACGGGTATTGAAAGCTCCGTTTTCGGCACGGTAATCAACAATATTCTGAGCCAATTGCGGGCCTAAACCCGACACGTAGTTCAACAAATGCTTACTGGCCGTGTTCAAGTTAACACCCACCTTATTTACACAGGATTCTACCACCTGATCGAGGCTTTGTTGTAATAAACTCTGGTCTACATCGTGCTGATATTGTCCAACACCTATCGATTTGGCTTCAATTTTCACCAACTCGGCCAATGGATCCATTAACCGGCGGCCAATGGAAACTGCACCACGCACGGTAACATCATATTCGGGAAACTCTTCGCGGGCTACTTTCGATGCGGAGTAAATAGACGCTCCGGCCTCGCTCACTACAAAAACCTGTACTTTTCGATCGTAATGAAGATTGGTTACAAAACGTTCTGTTTCTCTGCTGGCTGTTCCGTTACCAATTGCAATGGCCTGAATGTTATAAGTCTCGACCATGTTGGTCAGCTTTTTAGCCGCCATACTTCCCTGATTTTGCGGAGGATGCGGATAAATAGTTTCATTGTGCAGCAAATTTCCCTGCGCATCCAAACAAACCACTTTACATCCACTTCGGTAACCCGGATCTAAAGCCAAAACACGTTTTTGTCCCAGCGGAGATGAAAGAAGCAGTTGTCTCAAATTCTCTGAAAACACACGAATGGCTTCCTTATCGGCAGCTTCTTTGGACGTGTTTGCAAACTCTGTTTCCAGTGACGATCCCAATAATCTTTTGTAGGCATCTTTAACTGCCAGTTCAACCTGCTGGGAAGCGGCAGTATTTCCTTTCACAAAAAGCCGGTTCAACCGATCCAATACTTCCTCCTCATCCGGAGCAATGCTTACCCGCAAAACTCCTTCGGCCTCGCCCCTTCGCAAAGCCAGTATTCTATGAGAAGCTACTCGTTTCAGAGGCTCTTCCGACTCAAAATAATCTTTGAATTTCTCGCCTTCTTCCTCTTTTCCCTTAACCACTTTGGAACGGATTACCGCCTGACGCTGAAATATACTTCGAACCGAATTTCTGGCTATCTCATTCTCGTTCACCCACTCGGCAATAATATCGCGTGCCCCCTGCAAAGCTTCCTCGGTGTTTGGCACTTCATCCGACAAAAACTGAGCTACACGACCTTCTACATCACGTTCCTCCTGCTTCATCAGAATTTTCGCCAGTGGTTCCAATCCTTTTTCCCTGGCCTTTACCGCTTTGGTTTTTCTTTTTTGTTTGTAAGGCAAATACAAATCTTCCAACTGATTTAACTCACCACATGCCATAATTCGTTGCTTCAAATCATCAGTCAACTTGTCCTGTTTCTCAATGGAATCAAGAATACTTTCGCGTCGTTTATCCAGCTCCGTTAAACGGGCAATTTCGTCTTTTATATTGCCAATCTGCACCTCGTCCAAACTACCTGTCATCTCTTTTCTATAACGGGAAATAAATGGCAAAGTAGCTCCTTCACTTAAAAGCTGCAAGGTATTTTCAACCTGAAAAGCCTGCAACTGCAAGCTTTTCTTTATGTGATCTATGTATTTTTGCGTCATGTTATTTTTGATAATAAGACTGTATTTTTAGCTGTTATTTTTCATGTACCGTTCACATTCATGCCGCGAACGCTCTACACAATCTTCTAACGAAAGTCCGTTAAAATAATTGCCGGTCAAATAAACTCCTGCCTGTTCTGCCAATTTCTGAATCTCCTGAATTCTTTCTTTGTGTCCCAAATCCAGTACAGGTAACCGGTGATTTGCCACAATAGTCTCATCCAAATCAGATTCATCAACACCAAGCATTTCAGCCATTAAAGCCACTTGTTCTTCTTTTCGGATATTATTTTCTTCGAAATGAAAAGCAAATCCTCTCGATTCCTTGTGCTCCATTACATCTCGTGTCACCATCGAAAGGCAAGAGCCTTGCAAAGGAATAATAAAAGAAACCGGATCGAAAGACAATTTTTCCTTTGGCAGGACAACAGTTCTCGATAAAATATTTTTGGTGGTATATTCTTTCAGTTTAGCAGCCAAATCGGAATTTATCTCAGCAAGTAAACCTCCGGCAACCGATGGAGTTACAGCAAAAGCAATATCTTTCGCGTTGAATTCTTCTCCTGATTCTGTTGTTACGCTCACCTCATTCTCTTTTTGAACCAAAACCACTTTCTGCCCTGTAAGCAAAGTAATATTTTCAGTTTCGGACAATGCATTCATAAAACTCTGCATTCCCTTTTTCAGGATAAAACTTTTAGGATGTTCCTTACTTTTTGTTTTTCGTCGCTTCAAGAAAAATTCTGCAGAAAAGTCATCTGCATTTTGAACAATTACTGCACTAAACATGCGGTTAAAAACCTTGTCATAGTTCTTTTTACCAACAATATTCCCGAAATATTCCTTCACCGTTTTGCCATCTCGTTTCGAGAAAAACAATTTTGGCCCGGATGTTAACAATTCCCATTTGCTTACCCCCGACATGATTTTCTCGTGCCGGTCGGTAAACACTTTCATTCCCACCTTGGCTCTTGGCTCAATACTTGGTTCCAATCCTGCAGACTGAATTAACGCAATCAGGTTTGTATAGGAAGCATAGAAAGTATGCGCTCCCATTTCCACCCAAAAATCATTTTTATCGTGGTAGTGAGTATTTAAACAACCGCCAATTCTATTATCACCTTCTAATACAAGAACTTGTTTTCCTTTTTGGGCAACTTGGCAGGCGAGGCTTAATCCGCTGATACCGGCGCCCACAACAATCATGTCGTATACTTTAGAATGGTTCATGATTTGGGTTCGTTTACATTTATTTCTTTTTGAAATTCTTTTTCTTGAAAAATTTCTTCTTCCCGCCTCCACTATATGACTTTGGATTGTACTCAGGAGCTTCTCCTAATTCTTCGGGCACAGGAATTTTATAAACTGAGGATTCAATCAAATCTTCAATCTTTTTAAAATCGTTTTGATCTTTGGGAGTAATTAATGTAATTGCAACACCTTCGGTTTCGGCTCTTGCTGTCCGGCCAACTCTATGCACATAATCTTCCGCATCATGAGGCACATCAAAATTAATCACCAAGTCGATTGAATCGATATCGATTCCCCGGGCAATTATATCTGTGGCCACCAAAATCTGATACTTTCTGTTTTTGAAATCACGAAGAACGTCTTCCCGTTCCTTTTGCTCCAAATCAGATTGAATCCCTGCGGCTTTAAATTTATGCCTTATTAGATCTTTGGTAATTGCTTTTACATTCAACTTTGTAGCAGAAAAAATAATAATACTCTTAATATCCTTGTCTCTTAACAAATGATTTATCAAAGGTATTTTTTGCTCAGGATAAAGCATATATGCCGCTTGCAAAACTCCTTCGGCCGGTTTAGAAATGGCAATATTGATGCTCTCAGGATTATTCATCATAGTTCCTGCCAATTCGCGAATTTTAGATGGCATAGTAGCCGAAAACATTAAATTCTGACGCTCTTTCGGCAAATGACCAATAATTTGCATTAAATCGTCAAAGAACCCCATATCGAGCATTCTATCCGCCTCATCTAAAATTAAATGCTTTAATTTAGATGTGTTTACATAGCCCAGACTCAAATGAGAAATCATTCGGCCAGGAGTGGCGATTACAATATCAGCGCCTTCCATTAATCCCTTTTTCTGCTGATCCCAAACTGAAGAGTCTCCACCTCCATAAACCGAAAGCGATGTAATCGATACGAAATAGCCAAAACCTTCCATTTGCTGATCAATTTGCATCGCCAGTTCACGGGTTGGCACTAAAATTAAAGTGCTAAAACCATCAATTTTATTCTTTTGTATTTTATCCATTATTGGCAGCAAATAGGCTGCGGTTTTTCCGGTACCTGTCTGTGCACAACAAATTAAATCCTTGTTGTCGATGATTTGAGGTATAGCAAGTTCCTGAACAGGAGAAGGAGTTTCGAACCCCATGGCTGCAAGCCCATCCATTAATTCAGGTGTAAAGTTAAATTCTGAAAACTTCAATTTTTTTCGATTTACTTATTGATTACTGGATTTTCAAATTTGAAAACCAACTAAATATCAAGCGACAGGGAAGATACAAAAAACTGATAATTCTGTTACTAATTCCTCTGTGAAAATATTTATACTACTCTACATATAAAACCAGTCCTTTCAGGTACTCTCCCTCAGGATGGTAAATATTAACAGGATGGTCGGCCGGTTGTGTTAACTGATGAAGAATCCGTACTGTTCTTCCGGCACTCGTTGCTGCTGCAAAAATGGCTTTTCGAAAATCCTCCTTACTTACCGCCTGCGAACAAGAAAAAGTAAATAGAATTCCACCACTCTTTATCTGTTCAAAACCTATTGTATTTAATCGTTTGTATCCTTTTAAAGCATTCGCAAGCACATTTTTGTGTTTTGCAAAAGCGGGTGGATCCAATACAATCAAATCATATTTTCCTGCTGACCGATCCAAATATTTGAATGCATCCTCTGAAAATGCCTCATGACGGGCATCCTCCGGGAAATTTAATTCAACATTTTCTTTTGTAATCTCAATAGCTCTTGCCGAACTGTCAACAGAATGCACCAAATCGGCACCTCCACGCATTGCATAAAAGGAGAATCCTCCGGTATAACAAAACATATTCAACACCGATCGTCCCTTTGAGTATTGCTCCAAAAGGCTTCTGTTCTCCCGCTGATCGATAAAAAATCCTGTTTTTTGTCCTTTTAACCAATCAACATTGAATTTCAATCCATTCTCCAGAGCAACAAACGAATCTGTATTTCCATACAAATATTCATTCTTCGGCTCAATTCCTGATTTAAAAGGAATTGTTCCTTCCGATTTATCGTAAACAGCTTTTAAATCATCACCCAAAACGGCTAGTAGTGCTTTCGCAATTTCTTCGCGATGCAAATACATCCCAACCGAATGACATTGAATCACCGCTGTTCCCGCATAAAAATCGATGATTAATCCAGATAATCCATCTCCCTCACCATGCACCAAACGACAAACATTGTTATCTGCAGTTCCATACAAACCAATTGCTTTACGCATATTGCAGGCCGATTCGAATTTTCCCACCCAAAAATCAAGATTGATCTCTACCTTTTCGAAAGAAATAATTCTCACCACAATGGATCCAATAGCAATATGCCCGATCCCTAAAAACTCTTCTTTTGCCGAATAAACAGCAACCAAATCTCCTTCTTCCAACCCTTCGTCCACTCTACTTACCGCTCCCGAAAAAATCCAGGGATGAAATCGTTTAATAGAATGTTCTTTCCCTTGCTTAAGGATAACTTTTGGATAATTTATCATTTTGGAAATTTCTTTTCTTTTTGAATAGAGAGAAATCCAGTCGGGAAAATAATTTTCGCCTCTGATTCTCTCCTTAAAAATAACAATTCAAATTTATTTAATTAGGACAGATACTAAAGAAGAATTCTCTTAATAAAACTTTGTTTACTATACGATTGAAGCCTTTAGCTTTTCGAATATTTTAAGGGATACCCAAGCATCAGTAGCTGCATATTTTAATTGTCCTGAACTTAGCTCTTCAGCTTCCCAGTTGGAAACCTGCTGGCGCTTCGAGATTCTGAAATTAAGAACAATCGCTGACAATTTTTTCAGAGAAAAACTTTCAATCCCAAATTTTGAGACATATTCCTGCAACTCAAGAAAACCGTTGGCATCAAAATCATTCAATTTTTGCAATCCCCGAATATCATCTTTTATAGCAGCCCCTACTTTCATAATTTTCGGATCAGCAAGGAGATCAAGCAATTGCTCCGGTAAACCTATTTTATTAATCCTGAAAAGGAAAGTCTTGGAATTAGCCGCCAATTGCAGTAGAGCTACATCATTCACTCTACCTTTTTTAAACGACGGTCGTGTTTCGGTATCGAATCCCAAAATTGGAAACTTTTTCAAATACTGAACAGCATCATCCAGTTCCATGTCTCGATCGACTAGAACAATTTCACCATCAAAGCCCTGTAATGGCAATTCGTTTACTTCTTCCTTTGTAATTGATTTTTGAAATGGTAACATCTATTACTCTTTTTCTAAGGAAAACATGAATTTATTTTCCCATCTATTGATCGTCTTCTCCCCATTCTCTTTTCCTCTGCGAAAAGATTGAGTCACTTAAGTCGATATTATCTAATTTAGTGCGATCAGAATCTTCAATCTCCTCATCAAGATTTTCGTTTTTTGCCACCAAATTATGGATTGACCGCAATGAATTTACTAAATTCTGTCCCCAATGTTGATAGAAACTATTGTTTAGATCCCACAATGCCTCGTTCATCACATCCATTGTGCCAATTCTGTAGGAAGTAAGAAAATCCTTTAAATCCTGATAAACATCGGCAAAATTCTCTGAAACTGAAGCAATAACAGGCGTTTCACTATATTCCATATCCTCTTCGAACACTTCAAGATACTGATCGTGAGCTCCCATTTTTGACTGAACCGATGAATGAATAAATTCCCAATCCGATTCAGACACAAATTTTTCAATCTCTTCCTCCAGGTCTGTTTCATTTTTAGGCAACAAACATGCCTTTAAGTAAAGCAAAGGCAATAACTTCTGAGCTGTTTCAATAAATTCAATCTTTGATATCTTAGCGCAGGTTTCCAATAGCAAACAAAACTCATTGGCAACTGCAACAAACTCGATAACATTTTTTGAATAAACAATATGGTCAAACTGATCTTTCATCTTCTATCTAATACTATAAGCATGCAAAAATAACAAGATTTTACGAATATTTGGCAGAATAGTAATATACTACTGCTTACAAAAGAATAAAAACAAGAGTTAAAAGTAGATCCAACGAATACAATTACCATCCAGGGACTCAACTTCTTCATTGTCTTTCAAAAAGCGAATCACCTCCAAAACCGATTCTTCTGAGTGTTTCGACACTTTAATAATCTCATCAATACATAAAGTTTTCTTGCCCAATGCGGCGCAAATTTCATTATAAATATTAGCAAACTCGTCCTTGCTTAAGTTATTTCCTGCGGCCTCCCTGCAAATATCACATTGCCCGCATTCAGGAGCGTGCCCTTGTCCGAAATACTCCAATAAATATTTCGAACGACAGATTGTCGTTGTTTCAGCGTAGTTAATTACCGCATTAATTTTCTGAGATAAATTTTCCTTTCGATCCTGATAAACATCCGCAGTAAACTTTATAAAATTAAGCGGTAATCGTTCCTGAGTATAAATTATGAATGGTGTCTTTTTTCTGGGAATGTATTGAATCACCCTGTATTTAGATAATTCTTTCAAATAAAAAATAATTAAGTCCTTAGATGTTTTTGTCCGTTTTGCCAACAAATCGATATTAACAGGAACAAAATCGGTAAACAAACCAGTAAAAGACCGAAGAAGAACTTTTATAAACGCATCAAAATCTTTATTTGCTACTTGAAATTTATACAAATTATCTCTTTCAATTCGAAAATGTATTCTTGATTCGTGCTCCAAATCATCAGTAAGCTCTAAATATCCAGCTCTTTGCAAAACCTTTAAACTATTAAAAGCCTGAAGCACATTTAATTTGAAATTCTGGCAGAACAAGGCTAAATCGAAATCGAAAACGGCATCCTTTCCAGCCCCTTCTGCAACCTGCAAAAAGTTCCCCACCGACTGATACACTCTTTTGATCGTGTCTTTTTCAGGAAAAGAAGTAGAAACCCGTTTCAACAATTGCACTCTGTCCGGTTTCGAGTACAGTAATACAGCAAAGGCTTTTTTGCCATCGCGGCCTGCACGACCAGCCTCCTGAAAATAAGCTTCCAGCGAATCAGGCAAATCCATATGAACTACGGTTCTCACATCGGCTTTATCAATTCCCATTCCGAAAGCATTGGTCGCAACCATCACCTGAAAAATGCCCCTTTTCCATCTGCCCTGACGAAAATCCTTCACCTCATTTGATAAGCCGGCATGATAATATTCCGCCTTAATATTATTTGTTTTTAAAAATTCGGCTAATTCCTTACACCTTTTTCTAGTTCGGACATATACAACCGAACTACCACTCTGCTTACTAAATATTTTTAGCAGATATCTCTTTTTATCTTCAACCTCCCTAACCAGGTAAATTAAATTCCTGCGTTCAAAACTCTTACGAAAAACATTCTTATTCTTAAATCCCAATTTATCCTGAATATCATTAACTACATCAGGCGTTGCCGTGGCCGTTAAAGCCAAAATTGGCACTTCGGGAAGCAACTCCCGCAAGTGTTTGATTTTTAAATACGCTGGCCGAAAATCATAACCCCATTGCGATATACAATGCGATTCATCAACTGCAATCAGACAAACGTTCATTTGCCTTAATTTTACTTGAAATAAATCTGAACCTATTCGCTCGGGCGATACATACAGAAACTTAATATTTCCAAATAAACACTTGTTCAGGATGATTTCAATTTCTTTCGGTGTCAATCCGGAATACAAAAGCTCAGCCTTGATGCCTTTGTCTTTTAGGTTTTGAACCTGATCTTTCATTAGAGCGATTAAAGGAGAAACAACAAGGCATATCCCTTCCATCGCCAATGCAGGAATCTGAAAAGTCAAAGACTTCCCTCCTCCTGTTGGCATCAAACCAAGCGTATCCTTTCCTTCAGCAACAGATTTTATAATCTCATCCTGCAAAGGTCGAAAACCTGCATAACCCCAATATTTTTTTAGAATCCCGTTAAAACGATCCATTGAACTGAATTACAACTAATTTAATTAAAAGAAACACGATTGTGGAAGATAAATAATAAATTAAAAATAGTAACTTTTGAAATGAATCAACTAATTAACACTTTTTAGAATTCAGAACAATCTCTGTTCTACTATTTTTTTGTAATTTCGCATGCAATTTAAATCTAAAATTATTGCATAATGTCATTTGTATCTGATAAAATTATTTCTGACGGCCTGACTTTTGATGATGTACTTTTAGTTCCTGCGTACTCGGAAGTATTACCCAGAGATGTAAATCTAAAAACCCGTTTCACCCGTAACATTACTCTGAACACTCCAATTGTATCAGCTGCAATGGATACTGTAACCGAATCGGCTTTAGCCATCTCTATTGCCCGTGAAGGTGGGATTGGCGTTATCCACAAAAATATGAGTATTAAATCTCAGGCCAAACAGGTTATGACTGTGAAGAGAGCAGAAAATGGGATGATTTATGATCCTATCACTATTGCTTCCTACAAAACAGTTAAAGATGCATTAGCATTGATGAAAGAATTTAAAATTGGCGGCATTCCTGTTGTCGAATCAGACAAATCATTAAAAGGTATTGTAACCAATCGTGATCTTCGTTTCGAGTTGGATATGGATCGCCCTATTTCTGAAATAATGACCAAAGAAAATCTGGTGACGACTTCGGTTTCAACCGACCTCGAAAAGGCTGCAGCAATTCTTCAGGCCTATAAAATTGAGAAATTACCAGTAATTGATTCCGACAATAAATTAATTGGTCTGGTTACTTATAAAGATATCACCAAAGCAAAAGACAAGCCTTTGGCATGTAAAGATGAAAAAGGGAGACTGAGAGTAGCCGCTGCTGTAGGTGTTTCCGGCGATACTCTCGACAGAATTGAAGCATTGGTGCATGCAAATGCCGATGCAATTATTATCGATACAGCTCACGGACACACAAAAGGTGTAGCCGATCTGCTTAAAATTGCGAAAAAAAGATTTCCCGACATGCAGTTTGTTGTTGGAAACATTGCAACTCCTGAAGCCGCTTTATTTTTAGTTGAAGCAGGTGCTGATGCTGTAAAAGTTGGGATTGGTCCTGGTTCTATTTGCACCACACGTGTAATTGCAGGTGTTGGTGTTCCTCAGCTTACCGCGATTTATGAAATTGCAAAAGCCCTTGAAGGAACAGGTGTTCCTGTTATTGCAGATGGTGGTTTACGTTACTCCGGTGATATTGTAAAAGCAATTGCTGCCGGTGCAGATTCAATTATGGCAGGTTCTTTATTTGCCGGTGTTGAAGAATCTCCGGGAGAAACGATCATTTACAATGGTCGTAAATTTAAATCATACCGAGGTATGGGATCCATTGAAGCCATGCAGCAAGGATCAAAAGACCGCTACTTTCAGGATGCTGAAGATGATATTAAAAAATTAGTTCCGGAAGGAATTGTAGCCCGTGTACCTTATAAAGGAACTCTTTATGAAGTTATCTATCAATTGGTAGGCGGACTAAGAGCCGGAATGGGTTATTGTGGTGCTCCTAATATCGAAGCACTTCACAATGCTAAATTTGTAAAAATAACTGCTTCGGGAATGGCAGAAAGTCATCCTCATGATGTTGCAATTACCCGCGAAGCTCCAAATTACAGCAGATAGTCATATCTGATATTTCATGGTAGCCTGTCGCGCACAGGTTACCATTTTTTTGCGATTCAATGATCACATTAAATCCGCTAAATGAAGAGAGTATTCTTTTATCTATCGATAATTTTATGCTGCCAAATGGCAAGCTTTGGACAATCACATCCAACAGATACCCTTTTTACAATAAACAACACTCCTTTCTCTTCTCAGGAGTTTAAAGAACTATACCAAGCAAACAATCAGTTATCCATAGAAGAAGCTCTGGATCTTTACATCCTGTTTCAAGTAAAATTAGCCGAAGCAAAAAAATTAAAGATTGATACACTTCCCGAAGTAAAACACGAATTACAAATCAACAGAGACATTGCCCTTAACTCGTTTCTTTACCCTACCGTTATAACTGAAGAAAAAACTCAGGAAGCTTTCAATCGGATCCAGTATTTTCTTAGAGCGAGACATATTTTAGTGAAAATCAGCAAACGGGCCAACGATACACTTCCCGCTTATCAGAAAGCACAGGAAATTTACCTGGAACTGCTGCAAGGAAAATCATTTGAAAAAACGGCACGAAAAAAATCAGATGATCAATCTGTAAAAGAAAACCATGGAGAATTAGGTTATTTTACCGCATTCGACATGGAATATCGGTTTGAATCTGCGGCTTACAAATTGGAAATTGGCGAATTCTCAAAACCCATAAGAACGAAATTTGGGTATCATATTATTCAAATTCTGGAAAAAATACCAAATCCTGGAAAAGTAAAAATCAGACACATACTACTCGACTATCAACCTGAAAATGAATCGGAAATAAAACAAAAAATTGATTCGCTTTATACAATACTTATGAAAGGTGCTGATTTCGCACAATTAGCAAAAAATTATTCCGAAGATAAAAGATCAGCTCCATCAGGAGGCATTCTTCCTTGGTTCGGATTATTTGAAACACACCCGAAAATTGAAAAAACAGCATTTCAATTAAAAGAAATTGGAGAAATATCGAAACCCGTTAAAACCAATTTCGGATATCATATTTTACAATTAACCGATAAAAAAAACTACTCTTCATTAGACGATTGCAGAGAAGAAATTCAACGACTAATTGCATCAGATAGTCGTTCAAAACTAAGTACTGAAGAATTGATTGCTAAAATCAAAAAAGACTATCAATTTAAAGAAAACAGAGAGCTTCTTTCTAATTTTTATTCCATTTTAGATTATGCCTATGCTGATTTATGGGAGCCACTTTTCACAATAGACGGAAAGGAATATACCCAGGAAGATTTTGCAAACTATCTTAGCCAACAGGCATCTAAAGATATTTATGAAAATTTTATAGAATACATCAACCGAATTTACGATAATTTCTCAAACAATAGTATCTTAGCCTTTTACAAAAATCAGTTACTTGAGAACAATAACGATCTCATAAATCTGATTCAGAATTTTGAAAACAGAGTATTGGTTTTGGGCATTACAAAACAAAAAGTTTGGTTGCCGGCAAAACACAACAATAAAGGTTTGATGGAATTCTATCAAAACCAAATAAATAGATACAACAACAATGTTGATTTCGAAAGTATTAAACAAGAGGTTGCTTCAGATTACAAACTGTATTTAAAAGAAGTTTGGGAAAATCAATTGCGAAAAAATTACAAAATTGAAATCTCACAATCAACATTAAACAAAATAGTTCAACAACAAAATGACTAAATATTCCTTACTATTACTACTTGTTGTAATTCTTTATTCATGCAATTCGAATAAAAGTAAAAACGACAAGCCTGTAGCAAAAGTAAATGACAACATTCTTTATTTAAGTACCGTTAAAGAGGTGATTCCAAATGGCATAAGCAAGGAGGACAGTCTTCTTATTGCCCAAAACTATACCCATCAGTGGATTAAAAAACAACTTATTATATCAAAAGCAGAACTCAACCTATCAGAGGAAGATAAAGATGTTAGTAAGATGGTTGAAGACTACAGATCATCACTAATAATTCACAAATACCAACAACAATTAATAGAACAGAAAATTGACACTCTGGTTAGTCAATTTGAAATCGAAAATTATTATAGGAATTATTCTGCCAATTTCATTTTAAACCGAAACATTCTTAAGGCATTGTACATAAAAGTTCCTATTCCTGTTCCCAATCTTTCAGAAGTTCAAAAGCTTTACAAATCGGAAAAAGAAGACGATTGGTCCGAATTGGAGGACTACTGTTTTCAAAATGCCACAAAATTTGATAATTTTAGCGATCGTTGGATTTATGCTCAAGAACTTTTGAATAAACTTCCAGGTAGTATCAAAGATGAAGATAAGTTTCTTAAGCACACAAAATACTATGAAACAAGTGATTCAACACATCATTATTTTGTGAAAATTCAGGAATTTGAACTAAAAGACAATCTTGCTCCTTTACCTTTTGTTAAGGAAGACATTAAAAAAATATTATTAAACAAACGTAAAATTCAGTTTATTAAAAATTTGGAAGAAAACATTTACAGGGATGCTGAATCCAAAAACAAATTCAAAATTTATTAATCCATAAAATATGCATAACATTTTCAAGAAATTCAATACTCTTTTAGCCTTGATTTTAATTGGTGTTTTTTCTGCCAATGCTCAAGATAATGTGGTAGATAAAGTAATTGCTGTTGTTGGGAATCAAGTGGTTCTAAAATCGGATGTAGAAAACAGATTTTTAAGCATGCAAGCTCAGGGATACACTTCCGGGAGTGTTGATTTAAAGACTGAAATATTTGAAGATCTTTTGATTCAACAACTAATGATTGCTCAAGCGCAAGTTGATAGTATCGAGGTAACCGATCAGGAAGTTGAAGATCAGTTGCAACGCAAGATGGAAATGTATATTCAGCGCATCGGATCCAAAGAAAAACTGGAACAATATTTCAACAAAAGCATTATTGATATGAAAAACGATCTTCGCGACGATACCCGCGACGAACGTATAAAGGAAAAAATGCAGGCTGAAATCACAAAGAATATTCATATCACTCCTGCTGAAGTACGCGAATTTTACAATTCGATTCCTCAGGATAGCCTGCCAACTATTCCAGGAGAACTTCAAATTCAGCAACTCGTAAAATACCCTCAGGTTTCGGATAATGAAAAAGACAGAATCAGAACCAAGTTAAGAGGATATCGGGAAAGAGTTCTAAATGGCGATAGCTTTGCAACACTAGCAGTTCTTTATTCGGAAGATCCTGGAAGTGCACAAAAAGGCGGAGAGCTTGGATATATGCCACGATCCAGTTTGGTAACTGAATTTGCAAATGTTGCATTTAATTTAAAAACAGATAAAGTTTCGAAAATAGTTGAGACTGAATTTGGATTCCATATTATTCAACTAATAGATAGAAAAGGGGAACGCATCAATGTGCGTCATATACTTCTAAAACCGAAAATTGAAGAGGCTGAAAGAACCTCTGCCATTAATAAACTGGATAGTATTGCCAATTTAATTCGTGAGGACAAAATGGATTTTGCAGAGGCTGCCTTTTATTTCTCAGATGATGAAGATACCCGAAATAACGGGGGATTACTTGTAAATCCTTACACCGGAGCCTCTAAATTCGAAAAGGATAATTTACCTCCGGCAGTATCTAAAACTGTAAACGACCTTAAATTAAATGAAATATCTTCAGCTTTTCTGGATGTTACAGGAGGTAAGGATGCCTATAAGGTGATTAAAATAAAATCAGAAACAAAAGCACATAAAGCAAATTTAGCTGATGATTGGAGCATATTTGAAAATATGCTGACAAACCAGAAACAACAAAAAATTCTGAACAAATGGATTTCCGAGAAACAGGAAAAGACCTATGTTCATGTTGACGACACCTATAAAAATGCTAAATTCCGATTCAAAGGCTGGATAAAGTAAATAAAATACCAACATAATAAATCAGACACAGCCTAGGCTGTGTCTGATTTATTAACGGCAATAATCAAGAAGGAATCCTATGAATTTTAAAACTGAAGTTGAAGCCGCAAATACCCTGCAAGCAGATTACCAAAAACTAACTGCTGAAATCAGGAAAAAAATTTATGGCCAGGATGATATTATCAAAAAAGTATTAATCTCCATTTTTAGTAATGGACATTGCTTACTTGTTGGCGTTCCAGGATTAGCTAAAACACTCTTAGTGAACACAATAGCTCAGGTTCTCGATTTAAAATACCAGAGAATTCAGTTTACTCCCGACTTAATGCCTTCGGATATCATTGGTACTGAAATATTGAACAATGACAGAAAATTCAACTTTATTCAAGGTCCTTTGTTTGCAAATATTCTTCTTGCTGATGAAATAAACCGGACTCCTCCTAAAACTCAATCAGCACTTTTAGAAGCAATGCAGGAACAAATGGTTACTGTAAACGGTAAAACTTATCCGATTAAAAAGCCATTTTTTGTTCTCGCTACGCAGAATCCAATAGAGCAGGAAGGAACCTATCCCCTTCCCGAAGCACAATTGGATCGATTTATGTTTAGCATCTACCTTGATTATCCAAAAATTGAAGATGAGTTGGCAATTGTTGAAAACACAACTTCTGGCAAAGAAATTGCACTTGATAAAATAATGTCGGCGGAACAAATACTGTACTATCAGAAATTGATTCAGAAAGTCCCGATTAATAGAAATGTTTTGGAATATGCTGTTAACTTAGCAGCCAAAACAAGGCCAAACACAGAGCATTCTCATAGTATGGCCAACGAATACATTAATTGGGGAGCAGGCCCCAGAGCATCGCAATATTTAGTAATCGGGGCAAAAACCAACGCTTTGCTGTCAGGAAAATATTCTCCGGATATTGAAGATGTGAAAGAGGTTGCAGTATCAATTCTTCGACACAGAATCATGAAGAATTACAAAGCTGAAGCCGAAGGAATCAGTATTGAAAATATCATACAAGAACTATTAAAGTAACAAAAAATGCTTAGCAAAGCTAACCGATACATATTTACATTACTTACAGGCATTATCTGTCTGGCAAATCTTTCGTCATCTGCTCAAAAGAAATCGAAAGTTCTGATCAAAAATTCCGATGAGGTTCAGTTTGTAAGAAACTCAGATCCGGTTCTCAATAAGTTTTTAGGCAATGTTTTTATTACACATGGCGATATAAAAATGTATTGTGACAGTGCTTACCAATTCGAAAAACTAAACACTTTAGAGGCATTTGGAAATGTTCATATTATTAATGCCGACACCGTTCATATTTACGGAGACTACTTAAAATATTATGGCAATACCAAATTTGCTGAATTGAGAAATAACGTAAAACTGAAAAACAAATCGGTAACGGTTACTACGCAATTTCTTGATTTTGACATGAACGAAAGCGTAGGGTACTACTTTAACGGCGGAAAAATTGTTGACGCAGAAAATACTCTTACCAGTGATATTGGAAGGTATTATACAAAACAGGAACTGCTGTTTTTTAAAGATAGTGTAAAAGCTGTAACTACAGATTACACGCTATATTCAGATACTTTAAAATACAATACGGTTAGTAAGGTTGCTTTTATTCTAGGACCAACTAAAATTGTTGGAGAAAAAGAAACCTTATATTCGGAAGATGGCTGGTACAATACAGAATCAAATATCTCTCAATTCTTTAAAAATACAACTCTTGACAGTAAATCTTATCAAATTAAAGGTGATAGTATTTATTTGGACAGGAACAACGAACTTGCCCGTATCTTTAATAATGTTGAATTGCGCGACACAGTAAATAATTTAATATTGAAGGGCAATTATCTTGAAACGTTTAAGAATACAGAGGAGGCTCTAATAACCGATTCGGCAGTCTTTATTCAGATTACTGATAGAGATTCTCTTTTTCTTCATTCCGATACTCTAAAGATCGAAAAAGATACAGCCAATTTTGAACGGATTAAGGCTTTTCATCATGTAAGATTTTACCGTACGGATATGCAGGGAATGTGCGATTCATTAGTTTATACCATGCAGGATTCTACTGTCAGATTATTCAATGATCCTGTTCTTTGGGCCCAACAAAACCAGATGGTGGCTGATACAATTGGCATTGAAACCCAAAATGAAGCAGTTCGTTATCTGCATTTTAGAGGATCTTCCTTTTTAACAGCGAAAGAAGACACCACTTTTTTCAATCAGATAAAAGGTAGAAATATGCTCGGGCATGTTAAAGACAACAAACTTTACAAACTTGACATTAAAGGAAATGGGGAAACTTTATATTACCCTGTTGACAAGGAAGTAATTATGGGAATGAATATTGCCAAGAGCAGCAATATCAGTATTCTTATCGAAAACAATAAAATTGACAAAATTATCTTTCTTAAAAAGCCTGATGGAAATATGTATCCTTTATTCGAAGTTGAAAATGAAATGAAATTTCTTAAAGACTTTCAATGGCTTGAAGAATACCAGCCAAAATCAAAGGAAGACATATTTATCTGGAAAGAATATACGCCAATTCGAAAACTAAATACATCCGAAAAAAAACCAATAAAAAAAGGGACTTTATAAAAAGTCCCTTTTTTTTATATTTTAGTACTCATCTTCGTTGAATAGAAAATCTCCTTTACTTGGATAATCAGGCCAAATATCTTCAATACTTTCGAAAATTTCACCTTCTTCCTCAATTTCCTGCAAGTTTTCAATCACTTCCAAAGGAGCTCCGGAACGGATTGCGTAATCAATTAATTCATCTTTGGAAGCAGGCCAAGGTGCATCTTCTAGTTTAGTGGCTAATTCAAGTGTCCAGTACATATATTCAATATTTTATTAGGTTCCTTTATATTCTGCGAATATAATTTTTTTTTTTGAATTTACAAGTCAAGCTCCCATTTAATTTCACCTGCCCCTGCATCATGTAAAACCTTACGCGAAAGCACGAATAAATAGTCCGAAAGACGATTTAAATACTTCAACAATAGTGGATTTATATCTACATCATTTGATAGTTGATTTGCCCGGCGTTCTGCCCTTCGGCATACCGTTCTTGCAACATGACAAAACCCGTTCGCCAAACTACCTCCCGGTAATACAAAATTATTAAGTTCAGCCAACTCTTCATCCATCCGATCCATCTCTTTTTCCAATAAAAGAATGTCTGCTTCCACAATAGGTAACTTCTCCTTTAAATCAGATTTTTCTTCATCGGTTGCCAACCTAGAACCAATCATAAACAATTTATTTTGAATCTCTAACAAAATCTCTTTTGATTTAGATTCAATATCATGTGAACGAATCAACCCAATATAAGAGTTTAATTCATCAACGGTGCCATAGGCTTCCAATCGCAGGTGATGCTTTGGAACTCTTGTTCCACCAATCAAACCTGTGGTACCAGAATCACCTGTTTTTGTATATACTTTAAATTTAGTCATTGTGTAATTTTAAATTAGCTCCAACATACATGATATTTTTTATACCTACAGCAGAGCTACTACAAAGATAAAATTTCGTAGAATCTATGCAATAGCTAGAACCTATACTTTCTTACATAATCCTGTTTCTGCATTCCGTCTTTTGAAATAAGAATTCCCAAATGAAACAAATCCAGACTCACGGAAACTCTCTCTAATTTCTTCATCTGCATCCAAAAGAGGTTAATAGCATCGTTTTTATGTGGATTTTGAATAACAATCATGCAATTATCTGCAAGCAGCAATTCATAATTCAAAATAAAATCAGACAGAATTTCATTTCTCGTATTTTCAGAAAAAACAAGAAAATCATAATTTGGTTTTTGCTCCAAAATCTCATTATAGTTAAAATTCTTATAATTCTGAATTCCCATATAGTTCCGAAAAATATCATCCGAATATTCCGATAAAACACCTCCCCGATCCAGACATGCAACACTTTTTCGGGAATCAAGCTTTGCCATATAAGCAAGAGTAAATCCTATTCCTTCACCAAAATAAGCTGATTTTTCAGCATGCCAAAAGTTCATCAGGCGAAACAGCAATCGATCCAATGCTTCTGTGGATTTAATAATTTGAATTTCCTCTTTGTACTTCTTTGCCAAATCCTTACTAATCTCACCATCTTCCAATTTTGATTTTAACGCATTCACAATAATTTTCCGATAAGGAAATAACTGACCAAATGCATAGTAAGACAATTTTGCCTCAATTACATTAACAATCAGGTGAAAAGTAAAGGGTGAATGAATCCCAAATCCTTTTCGGCGAAAGGCCTTTAAGCGATATAAACGTTTCTTTAATTTGTAGCGGATTCGACCCATAATTACAATAAACTAGAATTGGCGAATTTAATCGTAAATTTGAATTTCTTCAAATTCTTAAGCCAAGATATCACCTGTCACAGGTATTATCCTGATAATATTAATGATAATATGGCATAAGATTAAGCAATCATTTCTTTAAAATAAAAGTTTTTCAATTTACTTTTGTTTGTACTTTTAGATTTTTAAAGCATTTTCACAAAAGGGTGAAATTTTATCTCTCCATATAAAATAGAATTAGAACCGTAAGAATGTCAGAATTAGCTGGACTCGACATAAAATTTTTAGCAGGCGTTGGCCCCAAAAGGGCTTCCATCCTTAATCAGGAATTATCAATTTACAGTTACGAAGATTTACTGTATCATTTTCCCTACAAATATATCGACAGAACTAAGTTCTACGAAATCAGTGAAATTCACTCTAAGTTACCATACATACAGGTAAAAGGTGAGATAACCAGTATTGAGGTAATTGGAGAAAAAAGACAACAAAGACTGGTAGCATATTTTACTGATGGAAAAGGTGTAATGGAATTGGTTTGGTTTAAGGGAATTAAATACATTAAAGCAAGCCTTAAACCCAAGACTGAATATATCATTTTTGGTAAACCTTCCGAATTTAACCGGAAAATAAATGTAGTTCATCCTGAATTGGAAGAGAGTGAGACCAAAAATGGGAAATTGAATGCCTCCCTTCAGGCTTTTTATCTAACTACCGAAAAGATGAAAAGCAGTTTTATCAACTCTAAAGCAATTCACAAACTTCAGGAAAATGCCTTACAATCATTAAATGGAAAAATTCCGGAAACACTTCCGGCAAGTTTGACGAGTAAATTAGGATTAATTAATCTTCACGAAGCGCTTACGCAGATTCATTTCCCAAGTAATGCAGAAATACTAAAAAAAGCCACCTACCGATTAAAATTTGAAGAACTGTTTTACATTCAGCTAAACATTCTTAAAATGAAGATGAAGCGCAGGGTGCTTTATCGTGGTCATCAGTTCACTAAAATAGGGGAAAACTTTAACCAATTCTTTCAAAATAATCTTCCTTTCGAACTTACGGATGCTCAAAAAAGAGTTATCAAAGAAATTAGAAAAGACGTTGGTTCGGGAAAACAAATGAATCGTCTTTTGCAGGGCGATGTGGGCAGTGGCAAAACAATGGTTGGACTAATGTGCATGCTAATGGGACTTGACAATGGTTGTCAGTCTTGTTTGATGGCTCCAACGGAAATTTTAGCCACACAACACATGGAATCAATCACTGAATTTCTCGAGGGGCTCAATATTAAAGTGGCTTTGCTTACCGGATCAACAAAACAGAAAGACCGAAAAATTATTCATGAACAATTACTAAGTGGTGAGCTGCAAATTTTGATTGGCACTCACGCTCTTCTTGAAGACATTGTTCAATTCAATAATCTGGGCTTGGTAATTATTGATGAACAACATCGATTTGGTGTTGCGCAACGGGCTCGATTGTGGAAAAAAAATAATATTCCCCCTCATATTTTAGTGATGACTGCTACACCTATTCCCAGAACTCTTGCCATGACTTTATATGGTGATTTGGAAGTTTCGGTTATAGATGAGTTACCGCCGGGAAGAAAACCAATACAAACAGTTCACTACTTCGAGAAAAGAAGAAAACAGGTTTACGATTTCATGAAAAAACAGATTGATTTGGGAAGACAAATTTATTTGGTCTATCCAATGATTAAAGAATCTGAAAAAATGGATTTCAAAAATCTGGAAGAAGGATATGAAAGTGTTTCTCAATATTTCCCTCCCGAAAAATATGGAATAAGTATGGTTCATGGGAAAATGAAACCAGCTGAAAAAGAAGCGGAAATGCAACGGTTTGCAAAAGGAGAAACTCAAATAATGGTAGCGACAACGGTTATCGAAGTTGGAGTAAACATTCCAAATGCCTCTGTAATGATCATAGAAAGTACTGAACGGTTTGGTTTATCCCAACTTCATCAGCTACGTGGCCGGGTTGGTCGTGGAGCCGAACAATCTTACTGCATACTAATGTCTTCCTACAAAATTTCAAACGAATCACGAAAGCGAATTGAAACGATGGTTCGCACAAATGATGGCTTCGAAATTGCCGAAGTAGATTTAAAACTTCGTGGTCCCGGAGATATTGAAGGAACGCAGCAAAGCGGAATTTCTTACAACTTGAAAATTGCCAATCTAGGTAAAGATGGTCAGTTGCTTCAATATGCAAGAGATGTTGCTCAGGAAATACTGGACAATGATCCCCTACTGGACAAAGAAGAAAATTTCATTCTTGCAAAACAGGTTAAACGATTGAGTAAAACCAAAATAAACTGGAGCGTAATCAGTTAAAAAGCAAATACATAGCAATATAAAAACAGCGAAACCTATCCAGATGTCGCTGTTTTTTTTTGTGAGAATACCGCATATCTTATTACTTGATACAAGTAATAAGTTGTTCAATTTCAAGAATCCAATTGAATTTCGATCTAAGACTAAGCTACAATCCCATTTTAATTTTCTCTATCACCGCCAAATATTCAGCTTCGGAAAGGGTAGTTTTTTGAGGATTCATTTCAAAAACACCACCAAATCCATATCCATCTTTGTATTTTGGAACAATATGCATGTGCAAATGCGATAAAGTATCGGCATAGGCACCGTAATTAATTTTCGCAGGTTGAAACGCCGCATCCATTGCTTTGGCAGTTTTAGCCACATCATTCATAAACGCAGTGCGCTGTTCATCACTTAATTCATGAAATTCTAAACCATGATCCTTGTACACAACATTACAACGCCCCAAATACGATTGTTCTTTAAACAGAAATAATTGCGACACTTCCAAATCACAAATTTTAATCATTAAACTGTGCAGTAATTCATTGTCTTGACAATACAAACATTCTGAAACAGGAGTTGGCATAAACAGGCTTATTTTATTAAAAAAAAGTATTTTACATACTTTATATCCGAGCAATTTGCACGACAGCAAATATATATATATAAAGTACATGATTGACCGATATGGAAGGACTAATATTTTAGAAATTTTTAAAATCTTATCCTTGAATTAAAAAAAAAGTCTTTAAAATTCACAATTTGATTCGAACAAATATAACTATTTCAACACACCTCTCATTTAATTTTAAGGAACATAAAACAAAATATTATCTACACCGACCATGAGCAGATTACTGCATAAATTTAAATTTAATCAAAAAGGCATTAATAAATTCTTTAGCGAATATCTTCTACTCCACTTTTTATTCAGAAAGAATATAAATTAACACGATTGCAAAACTGACTCAAATTACCGATTTTTTTCAGGAATAGCCGAAACTATCTGTATTCAATAGAGATACAAAAAAAATTGCAATCTCTACTTTACAAAAGCAGGGAAGTCGCTCTATTTAAACACACTATAAATTGACTTTCACCAGAATCGAATGTAATCGAAAGTGTTATTTTTGTTGCGTTGTGTTAAACAGCACCCATTCACTACCAAATTGACTAGATGAATGTTACATGAATGAAACTCATTTGCTTTCGCAAGAGTTTTCACTTACAAACAACAATTAATAGGGAAACGTAAATGCAAGATCCCAAAAAAATTGATCACGAAGGGACTATTCTTGAAATAGAGAATGGTAAGATTAGGGTTGGCATTGTAAATGTATCAGCCTGTGCGGGTTGTCATGCAAAAGGTGCTTGCACCATGTCTGACATGAAAGACAAATCAATTGATGTTACTGATTACAGTAACAAATTTGAAGTTGGAGAAAGAGTGATCCTAAGCTATAGGGAATCCTTAGGATGGTTAGCCATGTTCCTTGCTTACATATTGCCATTTGTATTGGTGATTATTGCTCTTATTATTGCAACAGCAATTACCAGTAATGAATTAATAAGTGGGATATCGGCATTAGCCATATTACTTCCCTACTATATAATACTGTCCTTTTTTAAAGGTCATTTTAAGAAAACTTTTTCATTTACAATCGAGAAAATCGTAAACATTTAAACTATGAGCATTATAGTTATCACTATTCTGGCTTTGTGTGCTATTGGAGTAACAGCAGCAATTATACTGTTTTTTGTAGCGCAAAAATTCAAAGTGTATGAAGATCCTCGCATCGACGAGGTAGAAGAAGCATTACCAGCCGCAAATTGTGGTGGTTGTGGTTATCCCGGATGTAGAGGTTTTGCCGAAGCATTGGTAAAAGCCGATGACATTTCAAAAATGAACTGCCCTGTAGGCGGAGTTTCTGTTATGTCGCAAGTTGGATCCATTCTTGGTCATGAAATTAGTACCTCCGAACCTACTGTAGCAGTAGTCCGTTGTAACGGAACTTGCGAAAACCGCCCAAAAACCAATCAGTATGATGGCGCACCATCCTGTACAATTGCAGCCTCTCTTTACAGCGGTGAAACTGGTTGCCAGTTTGGTTGTTTAGGATTGGGCGAGTGTGTTGACGCATGTAATTTCGATGCAATGTATATGGACAAGGAAACTGGTCTTCCTGTAATTATTGAAGACAAATGTGTTTCTTGTGGTGCATGTGTAAAAGCTTGTCCTAACCACATTATCGAGCTTCGTAAAAAAGGACCAAAAAGTCGAAGAATATTTGTGTCTTGTGTAAATAAAGACAAAGGTGCCATTGCTAAAAAAGCTTGTGATGTTGCCTGTATTGGTTGCGGTAAGTGTGTTAAGGAGTGTCCTTTCGATGCAATTACTTTGGAAAACAACCTTGCATACATCGATTACAATAAATGCAAACTTTGCAGAAAATGTGTAGTTGTTTGTCCAACGAATGCAATTCACGAGTTGAATTTTCCGCCTCGAAAAGAAAAACCTGCCGATAAACCAACTGCAACAAGTGTAAAACCTGTTGAGGAAACAAAGGCTGAGGTAAAGGTGGAAGAGAATCCAAAGACAGAGCCAACAGTAAATGACGAAACAACTGAGAACAAATAAATAGGAGGATCATCAGTGTTAAAAACATTCTCATTAGGAGGTATTCATCCTGCCGAAAACAAATTGTCGGCAAGTAGTGCAATCCAGGTATTGCCAATACCCGAAACAGTAAGTATTCCAATTTCTCAACATATTGGCGCTCCAGCGACTCCTATCGTTAAAAAAAACGACGAAGTGAAAGTAGGGCAATTGATTGCGAAATCATCAGGATTTGTATCCGCTAATATTCACTCTTCGGTTTCAGGAACCGTTTTTAAAGTGGATGAGATAATGGATTCAAGTGGTTTCCGTAAAACATCTATTATCATTAAAGTTAATGGTGACGAATGGATGGATACAATTGACCGAAGCGAAGATTTGGTAAAAGAAATCAGCGCAAGCAAAGAAGAAATTATAAAAAAAATAGCCGAAGCTGGAATTGTTGGTTTGGGTGGAGCAACCTTCCCTGCTCATGTAAAATTATCGGTCCCTCCGGGAAAAACTGCCGAAGTTTTAATCATCAATGCTGTAGAATGCGAACCTTATCTGACTTCGGACCATAGGGTTATGCTCGAAAAAGGCGAGGAAGTATTGGTTGGAACTCAAATTTTAATGAAAGCTTTAGGTGTTGACAGAGCCATTGTTGGAATTGAAAACAATAAACCTGATGCTATAGCTCATTTAACCAAGCTTGCCGGAAATTATCAAGGAATAGAAATTTGCCCGCTAAAAACTCAATACCCTCAGGGTGGTGAAAAGCAATTGATTTCAGCAACAATTAAACGTGAAATTCCGTCGGGAGCATTACCTATTGAAGTTGGTGCTGTGGTACAAAACGTTGGAACTGCACTTGCTGTTTACGAAGCGGTTCAGAAAAATAAACCTCTGTTCGAGCGTGTTGCAACCATCACAGGTAAATCATTAAAAAATCCTTCGAACTGGAAATTCAGAATTGGAACTCCTGTAAAAGATTTGATTGATGCTGCAGGTGGTTTACCTGAAGATACAGGTAAGATTGTGGGCGGTGGCCCAATGATGGGAAAAGCTTTAACTACTGTTGATGTTCCATTAACCAAAGGCAGCTCTGGATTATTGCTGTTGCCTCGTGAAGAAGCGGCTCGTAAAGAATCCAAACCATGTATCCGCTGCGGTAAATGTGTTTCTGTTTGTCCGATGGGACTTGAACCATTCTTGCTAATGGTTTTGGCTGACAAAAAAGAATACGACCGTTTGGAAAGTGATGCCGTTATGGATTGTATTGAGTGTGGATCTTGTAGTTTTACATGCCCGGCAAACCGTCCTTTATTGGATTACATCCGATTGGGAAAAGGAAAAGTTGGACAGATTATGCGTTCCCGCAAGTAATTAAAAATTAATACTGAGTAATTCAGAATGATAAATTACTCATTCACACATTAACTCAATTACTAATAAACAAATAAATATGAACACCAAAGTACTAGTCGCCCCATCTCCACACGTTCATAGTGGAGATTCCATACAAAAGAACATGTATGGAGTGGTATTTGCGATGCTTCCGGCACTTGTTTTTTCATTCGTTTACTTTGGCATGGGTGCAATCATTGTTACCCTAACCGCCGTAGCATCCTGTTATCTTTTCGAATTTCTAATTTCGAAATATCTGCTTAAAAAAGTTCCTACTATAACTGATGGATCCGCATTAATCACAGGTATTCTTTTGGCCTTTAACGTACCATCCAACCTTCCAATCTGGATTATTCTGATTGGAGCCTTGGTTGCAATTGGCATTGGCAAAATGACCTTTGGCGGATTAGGAAACAATGTATTCAACCCGGCTTTAGTTGGTCGTGTATTTCTTTTAATCTCGTTTCCGGTACAAATGACCAGCTGGCCAAAACCTTTAGGTTTTGACACTGCTTATTTTGATGCGCAAACAGGTGCAACACCTTTAGCACTTATTAAAGAAGGATTAAAGAAAGGTGAGCCACTATCGCAGCTAATGCACGATGTACCAAGCAATATGGATTTGCTTATGGGAAATATGGGTGGATCTATGGGAGAAGTAGCTGGGGTTGCTTTACTTCTTGGTTTGGCTTACATGTTATTTAAAAAAATCATCACCTGGCATATTCCAGCAGCTGTACTTGGAACTGTAGCTATATTTTCGGGAATTCTTCACATGTCTAATCCAGAAGCATATGCCGGTCCTTTATTCCATCTTCTTACAGGAGGATTACTACTTGGCGCTATTTTTATGGCAACCGACTATGTAACCTCTCCCATGTCGAATAAAGGAATGATAATTTACGGTATTGGTATTGGTTTACTTACTGTTGTAATTCGCGTATTCGGTGCTTATCCGGAAGGTGTATCTTTTGCCATTCTTATTATGAATGCATTTGTGCCACTGATTAATGTGTATGTTAAACCAAAGCGTTTCGGCGAAAAAAGGAAATAATCATGGCTGGGAAAAAAGAATCTACATTTACAAATATGGTTTTGGTGTTGTTTATAATAACACTAGTGGCTTCAGCTGCTTTGGGAGGACTCTACGAATTAACCAAAGAACCTATTGCTGCAGCGAAGCTGGCAAAAAAATTAAAAGCAATTAAACAGGTCGTTCCTGATTTTGATAATAATCCTAGTGATGAAGTATATAAAATAGGAATGAACGAAAAGGATACTCTGGAATTTTATCCAGCTAAAAAAGATGGAATACTTGTTGGTACGGCTGTTAAGACATTTACAACAAATGGATTTTCGGGATATGTTTGGATTATGGTTGGATTAAAACCTGACGGAAGTATTCACAATTACTCTGTATTGGAGCATAAGGAAACTCCTGGTTTAGGTACGAAAATGGCCGACTGGTTTAAGCAAAATGATCCAGCTAAAGAAAAAGCAAGCATTATTAATAAAAATCCTGGCTCTATAAATTTCACAGTTAGCAAAGATGGCGGAGATATTGATGCCATAACAGCTGCTACCATAAGCTCCAGAGCCTTTTTAGATGCAGTACAAAAAGCTTATAATGAATATGCTAAAAACCCAAAAGAAGGAGGAAGCACTAATGAGTAATATGCAAAATTTCACAAAAGGATTTTTCAAGGAAAATGCAGTATTCGTTCTACTGCTTGGTATGTGTCCAACTTTGGGGGTAACATCTTCCGCTATTAATGGTTTGGGAATGGGGTTGGCAACTACTTTTGTATTAATCATGTCGAACATGGTAATTTCATTGGTAAGTAACCAAATACCTGATAAAGTTAAGATTCCTTCCTTTATCGTAATCATTGCTTCATTTGTAACTATGGTCGATTTGATTATGGCTGGTTACGTTCCTGCTCTTCATGAACAATTGGGTGTGTTTATTCCCCTTATAGTTGTAAACTGTGTTGTTCTTGGCCGTGCTGAAGCTTTTGCATCTAAAAACAAGGTAATTCCTTCGATTATTGATGGTGCCGGAATGGGTTTAGGTTTTGCGATGGCATTAACAATACTAGGATCTGTTAGAGAACTGTTAGGAAGTGGAAAAGTATTCGGAATCTCTCTTTTTAGTGATACTTACGGCATGTTGGTATTCGTTTTAGCTCCAGGAGCATTTTTAGCATTAGGCTATCTGATTGCAATTATTAACCGATTAAGAAAAGCATAAAGAGAAATCATCATGGAATATATTATAATTATTATATCCGCCATATTCGTAAACAACGTTGTGTTGGCGCAGTTCCTTGGAATTTGTCCTTTCCTGGGAGTATCGAAAAAAGTATCTACTGCAGTGGGTATGACCGGAGCCGTAACTTTCGTTATGATTTTGGCTACAATTGTAACTTATCTGATTCAAAAATTTGTTTTAGATGCTTTTGGTATTGGTTTTATGCAAACCATCACCTTTATCCTGATCATTGCAGCTCTGGTACAGTTGGTTGAGATCATTCTCAAAAAAGTGAGTCCGGCTTTGTATCAGGCATTGGGAGTATTTCTTCCATTGATTACAACCAATTGTGCAATTCTGGGAGTTGCTATCATGACCATTCAAAAGGATTACAATCTGCTTGAAGCAGTTGTTTTCTCAGGATCTACAGCTATTGGTTTCGGTCTTGCTTTAGTGATCTTTGCAGGTCTTCGCGAGCATCTCGACCTTGTTGATTTACCAAAAGGAATAAAAGGCACTCCGGCAGCATTAATTGTAGCCGGATTACTAGCGATGGCTTTTATGGGATTCTCAGGTATTGTGTAATCAAAAAACACATCATTATTATATTTTACAGGCAGCTCATTTGAGCTGCTTTTTTTATTGCATAATATCACCTCTACATGGGTAAATATCTACCTTTAATCAAATTTCTTGTGTAAATCCGTAATAATAATTAACTTGGTATCAAATGCGATCAATTTGGATCAAAACTACCACTATGTTACACACTTAAACCTGTTGAGATTTCATGTTAAATAGAATGAAATTCCGCACCAGAGTGCTCGCCGGATTCGGTTTAATATTACTGTTTACGGTATCATTTGTTATCCTCTCTATTTTCCAGGTAAAAGATCTTCGCAACGAGTCCGAATTCATTTATACTCACACCTATACGGTAAGTAACGCTGTTCGGGATATCAATACACATATCCAAACCATGGAAAGCGCCATGAAGGATATTCTTCTGGCCAAAACGCAGCAGGAATTCGATCAGGCTATTGATACAATCAATTTATATCACCTAAAAGCAATGACTCAATTCGACACTGTTTTTAATCGCTTTTTAGGCGACAAAAGAGATGTTGGAATTGCTTATCATACCTTTATTGAATGGGAAGAGCTTCGAAATCAAATCATCGATTTAAAAGTTAGTGGTAAAGAGGTGAGTGCAAAAAAAATGGTGGACGGAATTGCCGCTGAACACCTCAATAAATTAAAAGAAAAAACGAAAGTAATGACTGATTTTGCTGAAAATCAGGCAAATCGAATCTATAAGGAAGCAACTATAGCACATACAAAAAAACTATATCTTTTTACAGGTATAGCCATACTAATTGTACTGGCAAGTATATTTATTACTTATATTATTTCGGAGAGTATTTCCAGGCCCATTAAAAAATTCATTTACAAGGCACAGGCAATCTATCAAGGTCAAGGAAATGGCTCTATTCGCCGCATTAGTGAAGAACAGCTTCTGGATCATTCCATGACCGAATTAACTCAAACCTACACTAAACTTCAGAACGAAATAAAGGAACGGGAACGTGGCGAAGATACCATTCGAGTTCAGTATCAGGAAATTCATGAGTATTCGGAAAAATTAAGACTCTTTAATGATAAATTGGAAGAAAGAGTTGTTGAGCGAACAACTGCATTAGCCGAAAGTGAAGAAAAATATCGTAACCTAATTAATGGAAGTACCGATATCATCCTGGTTAATGAATATATTGGTGACGGCAGTTCTAAATTAATAGAAGCAAATGATACATCATGCGTAATGCTGGGGTATTCAAGAGATGAACTTTTCACTCTATCGCCAGCGAACTACATTGAAGATCTTCCTGATGATTATATCGTCGACTCCATAAAAAGATTAACCAGAGAGAAACAATTCACTCATGAACAAACCTTCGTTTCCAAGTATGGTAAAAAGACTCCTATGGAAACCGTTAGTCAACTTGTAACTCTGCAGGGAAAACATGTAATCTTATCAACATCAAGAGATATTACAGAACGTAAACATGCTCAGCAGGCAATTGTACAGAGCGAGCGAAGGTTGAAAAAAATGATTCATCAATCTCCCCTTCCTATTGTTATTACTGATGAAAAGCAAAACATTGAATACTTTAACGATAAATTTATTGAGCTGTTTGAATACACTTTAGATGACATAAAAACTTCGGATGATTGGTATAAATCGTGTTTTCCTGATCGAAAATATCGCGAAGAAGTTAAAAATATTTGGAAAGAAGCTATCGCCAAAGCAAAAAAGGAACACACCGACATAGGGAAACAAGAATTTCATATGACAATTAAAAATGGCAAAGTTCGTCATTGTGAATTCTTTATGGTTCCTTTTGATAATTCATCAATGATCATCATTAATGACATATCGGAAATTATATCTACACAAAAAGAATTGGTGAAAGCCAAGGAAAAAGCGGAAGAGAGTGATCACTTAAAATCTGCCTTTTTGGCAAATATGTCGCATGAAATCAGAACACCAATGAATGGCATTATTGGTTTTGCTGATATGCTTCGCAGACCTGACAAAACAGAAGCTCAGAGCAATACCTATATAAATATCATCTATAAAAGTTCAAATCAGTTACTTAAGATCATAAACGACATTCTGGATATTTCGAAACTCGATTCCGGACAAACCTTTATTAAAGAAACAAAATGCTTCCTAAATGTTATTTTAGACGAGTTACATACTCAATTCTCAAAAGAAAACAGTGTCGATGATGGAATTGATTTTATAATTAATAAGACACTTTCGGATGAAGAAACATTCGTGATTACTGAAGAGAGAAAGTTGCGCCAAATACTCTCCAACCTACTTAATAATGCATTTAAATTTACATCTTCAGGTTTTATTGAATATGGATACCATTTAATAGATAATAATTTTCTGGAATTCTATGTTCAGGATTCGGGCATTGGAATCCAAAAGGAAAAACAAGAGATTATATTTGAACGTTTTAGACAGGTCGAAGAAACTTTCACCAGGAAATATGGAGGTACAGGACTAGGCTTAGCAATTTCGAAAGGCTTTGTTGAATTGATGGGCGGTAAAATAAGAATGGAAACCGAAGAAGATAAAGGAACAACCTTCTACTTTACCATTCCTTATAAACCTGTTGGAGCAGAAGTGGAAATTGTAAAAAACACAAATAAAAAAAACTACAAATGGGATGATAAACTAATTCTTGTTGTGGAAGATGATGAAACCAATTTTAAATACATTGAAGCGGCTTTAAAACCAACAAAAGTTAAAATATTACACACAATATCAGGGAATAAAGCCATTGAATTAAGCCTTAGAAACCCAACTATTAATTTGGTATTAATGGATTTAAGATTGCCGGATATTAACGGCTTGGAAGCAACTCAATCTATCAAAAAAATGAGAGACAACTTGCCTATTATTGCTCAAACAGCAAATGCTTTTAGAGAAGATCGAAATAAGAGCATAGAAGCCGGATGTGATGATTTTATAGCAAAACCTTTTGATGAAAAGAAGTTGCTTGCTACAATAAATAAATACCTAAAAAAGGGAAACAAGTTAATTAACCAAACAGGAATATAATTCTGTTGGCATTTTTTTTCCTGCCAGCACTACTGATCCTAAAGAAGTATATCCATCAACCTTCTCATTCTTCTTATTCAATTCTATTAGCAGATCTCCGGAAATTAGTAAGCGTGATTCGTAAGAATTACAAAGACCCTGTATTCTTGAAGCAGTGTTTATTGCATCACCATGATAGGCAATTTCGGATTTTAATTCTCCTACTTCTGCTACCATTACTTTACCCGAATGCACTCCCGCCTTAAAAATTGGCATCATTCCATAAGTCTTTTGATAGTACTCCTTTTTCTTCTCCAGAATATCCATGAAGTCATAAAAAACCTTTAAACATCTCATTTTTTTTACTCCATCGTTTATTTTCCAGGTTAATACAACCTCATCACCAACATACTGATATATCTCAGCATAATTTATCCTAACTGCATCTGAAATGTCTTTAAAACAGTCTTGGATTAGTCTACTGTATTTAAAATGCCCTAACTTTTCGGCGTAATAAGTAGACGATTTCAAATCCATAAACAGAAAAATTCGCTTCTCTTCCTTTGGCTTGTAGTATCTTCCCAACAAAAATTTCAAGAGTACTCCTTTACCCAATTTCCGATCTATTTCGTGGAAAATTTCAATTAAGCTGCCTACTATAAAAAAGTAAACCAGTATGGCATAAAATAACTGAGAATGATACAAAGACAATAATTGAGGAAAGGTCGCCGGAAAATTATCAATCGAAAACAAATCTCCTATATGATACATACAATAAATCAGCAGATAGGCACTGCTAACATTTACCAATAAACTTACTGTTATTGAAAGAAAATAGGTAGGTATTTGATTGCGGAGAAATTTTGCCAATTTAAATATCACGCCCCAAATTATTCCTGCAATAATACCAGACAGTAATACATTTTTAATATTTTGCATTTTAGAAACAGACCAATGACTTGTCTCATCCACTTGAAAAATCATTAAAAAAAAGAATGCAAGTACCCAAATTGGTATTATTGTATAAAAATAAATACCAACAGATTTACTATTAATTTTAAATAAAATTTTATTCATTACTATTAATAAATTGAACCAACTCCTCCACCTCTTTATAGGAATTTATTACATAATCCTCATTCAGCTTAAGATGAAACAAATGGTTCTCTAATATTTTAATATTTTCCTGAGATGTGTTACCCAATTTGGTGATTCCAAACTGATATAATTCCTCTCTGTCCTGATGCCTGCTATCTACTATCATCCTGTATATAAAAAAGGAGTGACCGAATCAAAATTGATGAATAAACATCAACCCATCCTACTGGTTAATCCGGTCACATCCAACCCACTATTAAATTTCTAATTCCCCGATTGATTTCAAGAAGCTAATTTCTCTTAGCTTATAATTAATTTTTGAATCAATCAATTCACTATAAGCTTTTTGCCAAAATGCTTGAGCATCCAACAATTCTGTAGTACTAGCCAAGTCTTCGTAAAAACTATTCTGGGTAAGCTCCATATTTTCATTTGCCTGCTCCATTGAAATTTTTGCCAGTTCTATTTGCTGATATGCCTCCTGTAATTTAAAATACGACTGCTGTACATCAAGACTGATTAAATCTCTGCTACGATCCATTTCCAACTCTTTTTGCTTGCTTTTAAATCGCGCAGCTGCAACTTTATGCTTCCGTTCCTGCCAGTGAAAAACCGGAACAGACAAATTCGCCTGTACCGCAAAAAACTGAGTAGAACCAAGCAAATTTCCGACACTACTCATGTTGCTATATGATGCACCCACTCCCAGTTGAGGCAAATAATCTGCTTGAGTATGCTTCACCTGTTCTTTTGAAATTTCAACTTGTTTACCCAACATCAAAAGTTCTGGTCTTTGATTTAATGCTTTTTGCATGTAATCAGCATCAATTGCATTTTGAGTGATTGCAATGGTTGTATCTGTAGCAATAATTTCGCTCCTTAAATTCTTCCCAACAACCTGACATAAAGACATTTTTGATAAAACCTGTAGGTTTTGCACTCTAAACAAATCCAACTTAGCTTGATTCAATTGAACCTGAGCTTTTAACAATTCATTCTTAGTTGTTATTTCCAAATCAAATGCATTTTGCAGATCCCGAACCAAAGCCGAAAGCAATTCTACATACTTAGCCGCTAAATTGGCTTTTTCATTAACAGAAACAAGGTTCCAATATGCTTGATCTGTTTCTAATAAAACATCTGACGCCTGCAAACTTCTGTTATAAGTGGCAATCTCTTTTCCCATCTTAGTCATTTGATAAGAACTTCTGATTTTACCACCTAAATAAATTGGTTGTGAAAGAGTTAAACTGGCCGAAAAGAAATCAATATTTCCCATCTCCACATTAAATCCAGGAAAGTAAACGTCGCTCGTCCCACTAAAAATTCCTTGCTGTGCCTCAGCTAAGCTATTAGCTGTTGGTAAAAATGAACCGGGCAAACTGATATTATCAATATCATGATAATAATTGTACGACCCGTTTGCTTTTAAACCCGGTAAAAACTGTGTGTACACAAATCGAACATTCGACTCATTTTCAGCAATCATTTCATCAGCAATTTTAATTTTCTGATTGTATTCCAATGCCAATGTGCGACTCTCGCTCAGTGACAACTCCTGAGCTTTTCCCTGAAAAGCTGTCAGGGAAAAGATCAAAAGACAAAATATTTTATTTTTCATATGATTATAGTTGTATGTTCTTGCCATATGGAACTTATCCTGCCCGGATAATCATCTCCTCGTGTGTCTCAATCGCTTTGGCATGAACGTTTCATATCTGCTAACACTTATAATTCCATTACGCTTTTTGTTGAAACCCTGTAAAAAATCGCGTACAAAACAGGTACAACAATCAATGTAATAAGGGAACCAATCAATAATCCAAACATGATGGCTACTGCCATTCCTCCAAATAACTCATCACTGATTAAAGGAATCATACCAAGTATGGTTGTAAAAGACGCCATTAGTACCGGACGCAGTCTGGAAACTGCTGAATCGATAATGGCCATTAAAATTTCTTTTCCCTCACTTATGTCCTGATTTATCTGATCCAGTAAAACCACAGCATTTTTAATCATCATCCCCATCAGTCCCAGCGTACCAATTATTGCCACAAAGCCAAAAGGTTTCCCGGTAAATAATAAACCATAACTCACACCAATAAAAGCGAGTGGAAGAATGGCTAAAATAATAATTGGTTGTCGGAAATTATTGAACAGCATCATGATAATTATTACCATTAACAAAAATGCCAAAGGCATAAATTTATTAATACTATCTTCTGCATCAACGCTATCTTTATGTTCTCCTAACCATTCTAAATCGTATCCTTCGGGCAAAGGAATTCCTTCAATCTTTTTATGGAGATTCTTAAATGTATCTGGTGCATTATAGCCTGATGCCGGATCACATTGAGCCTTAATTGCTCTTCGACGGTCGTAACGTTTAATTATTGGATCTTCAAAATCAATTTTAATATCCGAAACTACCTGACGCAAAGGAATACTATGGGCTACATTCCCCCAAACAGGCGTATTCTCCAAAGCCTCGATGTAATTGTCCGCCTTCGCTTTTGTTTTCAGAATAATCGGCATCATATCGTCACCCTGATAAAAACGTCCTATTGGTAAACCATCAGTGGCGCAAGCCAATGCATTCGACACATCGGAGCGGGAAATATTAGTTACCCGTGATTGTGCCTGCGAAAAAACAGGATTCCAAACCTTAACAGGATTTTTCCAGTTATTGGTTACTTTAGCTGCTGTAGGTTCTGCCGCCATAATTTTTTCCGCCTGATCGGACAAATCTCTTAAAACCTTAGGATCCGGTCCTGAAAACTTAGCCTCAATCATATATTCTGCAAATATCGGAGAATAGTATTTTACACGACATCTTGCCGAGGAGTAATTTGCATCTAAATATTCCTGAACCTCTTTCCCTAATCTTTTTGTTGCTTCATAATCCTTTGTATCAATTATCAATTCACCGTAATTTGAATTATTATTTATAAAAGGACGAACCAATGTATATCGGGCAGGAGTTGCACCTAAACTAGTTGTTACATTTAGTACATCTTTTTGTTTAAGTAAATACGCCTCAACCTCACCAAGGTCCTTTTCTACATTTTCAATATCAGAACCTACAGGTAAATAATACTCTACAATAAACTGATTGTACTCCAGATTTGGCATAAACAGTTGCTTCACATTTTTAAAAGCAAATATTGATGATACAAATACCAACACCGTAAGTGAAATAATTAACGTTTTGTGCCGCAAAGAATATTTAACAAAACCACGGAAATATTGATAGAATTTTCCACTGTATGGATCTATATTATCCCCTTCATTTTTACTGTATTTCTTACCTTTCAAGAATAAATCGCAGAAATAAGGAGTTTGAGTTAAAGCCAGCAACCAACTTAAAAACAAAGAAATTGCAATTACCTGAAACAAACTGGCACAAAATTCACCTGTGCTGTCCGGCGATAAATAAATTGGCAAAAAGGCAAGTATTGCTACTAAAGTAGCTCCGAGTAATGGCATGGCTGTTTGCTTAGATGTCCTTACCATAGCCTCTTTCCGCTGAATCCCTTTTTTGAGATCAACCAAAATACCATCGGCAATAACAATAGCATTATCTACCAACATTCCCATTGCAACAATAATCGCAGCCAAACTCACGCGCTGCAATGCAATGTCAAAACTAAGCATTACAATAAAAGTTCCTAATATGGTAAATATCAATCCACTACCAATCAAAAGACCTGTTCTGAATCCCATAACCAGAAGCAAAACAATCACCACAATTAAAACCGATTCAATTAAATTCACCATGAATTGCTCTATAGCAATACTTACACGATCCGGCTGATAAAAAACGCGGTTGATATGTATTCCAACAGGAACATTCGTCATTAATTTATCAATCTTTTCCTGAACATGTTCTCCCAATTCAATCACATTTCCACCCTTATCCATGGCGATTGCCAAACCAATAGCTGAAGATTGATTGTACTTCATTTTATTGGTGTATGGCGTATAGGAATCTTTCTTAATATCAGCAATATCTTTTAGAAAAACTGAATTCTTACCACTGCCCGAAATCAATAAATTCTTTAAATCATCAAGCTGATGGAAACTCCCATTCGAAGCAATTCTTACCCGATTACTCCCAACTTTAAAAGTACCTGGATCAACAATTTTATTTTGGGCATCAAGAATTTGAATCACCTTATAGGGATGAATACCCAAAAAAGCCATTTTTTCCTGAGAGATTTCAATATTAACACAAGACTGCTGTTCTCCAAATAAATTAATTCGTTTCACTCCAGGCACAAGGAGCAGCTCTCTCTTCATGTATCGGGAATAATCCTGTAACTCCTCATCAGAAAAACCATCTCCGCTCAAAGCAAGAAAAATCCCATAAACATCTCCATAATCATCAAATACCATTGGATGAGATACTCCTGATGGTAAGTAAACACTTACATCATTCACTTTTCGACGCAGAATATCCCATATTTGAGGAAGATCTTTAGTTCGCACCGATGAAGCAATTTCTACAGTTATCTCTGAGTATCCTGCCATCGACCTGGATTCGATACAATCTATGTTATCCATAGATTGAATGGCTGTCTCCAAAATATCTGTAACCCGCAATTCTACTTCATGAGGAGAAGCTCCCGGATACTTAGTAATTACCAAAGCTGATTTAACACTAATTTCGGCATCTTCAAGCTTTGACATTTTTAGAAAAGAAACAACACCTCCAATTGCAATAGCAATCAGCACAAAAAGCAATACCTTCCGATGATTCAATACAGCCTCTGTAAAATTCATAACTGACCTCCGATATTAGAGTTTGACTTTTGAAGTAATTGCTTTACTTTTTGACCTTCACGAAGACTATTAATACCAGCCGATACAATCAAATCCCCTTTTGAAATGCCTTTAATGATGTTAATCATTCCCATGGAATCAAAACCTTTCATCTGCACCTCTTTGCTTTTTACGCAATTCGTGCTCTCATTGTAAACCCACACATACGATTTTCCCCCTTTACTAAAAACAGACTCTACCGGTACTTTACAATGTATAGTAGTTGTAGCTTTCAATTTTGTGGTAACACTTGCCACCATTCCCGGAACAATTTGTTTATTCTGAGTATCGATTTTCAATCTCATCCTAAAAAAATTATCTCCGTTTGGTTTTTTTTCTATCTCAATTAATTTCAAGTTAAAATCAACATTGGGGAAATTTTCGAATTTGGCATTGAAATCTGTAAATAATTTATTTTGAAAAAAATCATTTTCGCTTAAGGCAACAGAAACTTCCAAATTACTTAAATCCAAAAGAGAAACGATAGGCTGACCTGCAGCAACTTTCTCGAAATTCTCAGCATACATAGCTTGTACATATCCAGAAAACGGCGCGTAAATCTTTGTATCTTTCAATGCATTTTCAGCAGCTTCTTTTCGAGCTTTTGCCAATTTATATGCCACTTGAATTTGATCATAGACACTTTTCGAGGTGCTTTTTTTCTCGTACAATGCAGTATATCTTTCGGCCTGAAGTTTTGCATTCTCAAAATTAGCATTGGCCGATTCCAATTGCACCAGATAATCACGTTCATTTAACGCAGCTACTAAATCGCCCTTTTTAACAAACTGTCCCTCGTTTACATTCAAATTAACAAGGGGACCTGGAATTTGAAAGGCTAATTTTACTTCTCGTGATTCTTTAACCAAACCAGTAAACACTTTAACTGATTCATCAGCATTGTTCTCAACCTTATATACCTTTACTGGCTGAATTACTTCCGTTTTGGGCTCCGCCTTTTCATTACATGCAAAAATCCCAACCGACAATATTGCCGTTAGAATTGACATCTTCATTAATTTCATTAGTTTCATCATTTTTGTTTTGTCGCATGTGAACCTAAATGGTTCACTTAGTTCATTTTAATCAAAAAAAATAACAGAAGTACCACTACTTCCTTTTATTACATTTTTTACAATACATCATAAATAGGCAGTACAAACGTAATTTAAAATTATAAAGGTATGCCTATGCCCCTAAATGCAGTAATAAATACTGCTCGCAATCGCCTAATTATTTCCTCCTTAGAGTAATCACTTCTAATATAAAATTCATTTAGAGCTTCCAACGATTCTAAAAAATAATCAACCTCAATATCCGATCTTATTAGTTTACTATTTTGCCATGATACAAATCGATGATGTATATTTACAATCATCTCATCATAATTAGTTTCAACATCCTTCTCTATTAATGGATATTCCTTGTAAATCTGGTCTATTAGAATCTTCTGACTCTCAATAGCATAATTAAAATAATTGTCCAGAAACTGATTTGTTGCAATTACGGGATCGTCCTGTCTCATAATCGGATCTAAAACAGCAACTATATTTACTTTGAAAATCTCAAGTGCTATCTCCCGAATTAAATCCTCTTTCGATCCAATAATCTTATACAATGTAGCTTTTGCCAATCCACATTCACGAGCCAACTCAACCATATTTAATCCTTTAAGACCAAATTTCAGTATCATGTCCATTGCTACCGTAGTAACCCTTTCCTGAATTTCTATCTTATCTGATTTTGCCATAGTTGAACTCTTTTGGTATTTTGAGTACAAATATATATATAAAAATATATTCATCCAATATACTTTATTGATTTTTAACGATTATTTAAAATTGCAATCTAAACAGAGTTTGTTTGTTTGGTATTGATTTAAAAGATATCGTACCTCCATGAAGTCTCATTAACTGTCTTGAAAGACTTAACCCTACTCCTGATCCATCCTTTTTTGTAGTAAAAAAAGGAACAAAAATCTCTTCTTGAAGATCTTTTTCGATTCCACATCCATTATCTTCAACTTCGATAAAACTCCTGTCTTCTTCATTTCTACCAATGCGAAGAATTATCCTCCTATTCTCAATTCCTCGAAATGCCTGAGTAGAATTCGTCAGCAAATTGATAATAACCTGATCTAATAAAACAGGATCAACATTTAAATCAACTTTCTTTTCCCTGCAAATCAGATCGAATTTAATGTCTGAACTTTTAAACTTTTCAGAAAATAAATTAGAAATCTTTACGATTCGTTCCAGAATATCAATTCGCTGAATATTTGGCTTTGGAATTATGGCAATATCTCTAAACCGATGAACAAAATCCAACAAGCCCTTAATTCGTTCATCGATAATTTCCAGTCCGCTAACTGTATCAGATATCATCTCTGTATCAACCTCTTTATTGGAAATCAGCTCATTTGTATCATCATCGCGATAGAAATCAATTAAAGTAGAAAGAGATGAATTTACCGGACTGATAGAATTCATAATCTCATGTGTTAGGATTCTAATTAATTTCTGCCATGAGTCCAACTCTTTATCATCCAACTCATTTTTAATATCTTGAAAAGATACGAGCGTTAAGTTTTGACCGGACATTTTCAATTTAGTTGCTTTCACAGAAAGCTGAATCATTTCATAATTTCGGTAAAGAGAAATCAATTTTTGTTCAGATGGCTCTAAATTTAATATCAAATCCGAAATTCCTTCCTGAATTCTATCCAAATGCTGGATATAAAATAAATTAGCCTTATTAAATATTTCCTTTGCTGCTCCATTAAATAAAAACACCTTTCCTTTTTCGTTGAAAGAAACCAATCCAACTCCAACATGCTCCACCAATACTTTGAAATATTGATTTCTGTTTTCATTCTCAATTTTAATATTTTGTATGCTTTTATTAATCAGATCGAATTGAGTGAATAATTGATTATAACCTAAATTTGATCTCCTGTTTTGAAATTTAATACTGGTATCATTATTTCGAATTGCTTTAAAAAAATTTTCTAAATCCTGATTTACAGCATTTAACTTTCGGATAAAGAAGTAAATCTGAATACTTAAAATGATTAGTAAATTCACAATTACAAGTACATCTTTATAGTACACCCAAGCCAAAGCCAAAAAAATACAGTTAACTAGTAAAGCAAATACCCGAACAATTATTACAATCGTTAATTTTGGATAAATCATATTTTAGATTTTAAGAAATATTGTATTTCTCAATTTTACGATACAATGTCTGCCGGCCAATATTCAATTCTTTAGCGACACTGCTAATATTTCCACGATTCCTTTTTATTGAATTTACAATAATCAACCTCTCAGCTTCATCCAAACTTATAGGACTGTCTCCTAGCTCAATACCTGAATTTTGTTTTTCCAAAAGAAAATCTTCCGGGCTCAGTTCTCCCTTATCATTTAAAATAACAGCCCGTTCCATGCAATGCCGGAGTTCACGAATATTTCCCGGCCACAAATAGTTTCGTAATTTATCTTTCGTTTCAGGTCTTAACTTCAAGTCTGCTTTTCCATACTTCTCAGCATAGCGTTTTAAAAAGTGTTCTGCAATTGTAATGATATCATTCCCCCGGTTACGAAGAGGTGGCAGCTCAATCTGTATGGTATTAATACGATACAACAAATCTTCTCTGAAATTTCCTGCAATTATCATTTCCTGAACATTTTGATTGGTTGCACAAATCAGGCGAATATCTACATGATCTTCCCGGTTTGAACCTAAAGGGGTAACTTTTCTGTTTTGCAATACAGCTAACAACTTTGCCTGCATGGCTAACGACAAATTACCAATTTCATCCAAAAAGAGACTTCCTCCGGAGGCAGATTGAAAACGTCCTTTCCGATCTTCTTTTGCATCGGTAAAAGCACCTTTTACATGACCAAACAATTCACTCTCAAAAATTGATTCACTTAAAGATCCCAAATCTACCCCCATAAAAATTTCATTTCTCCGGGCAGACATCAAATGAAGTTCTCTGGCAACCAATTCTTTTCCTGTACCATTTTCACCAAGAATAAGAACATTAGCATCTGTATTTGCTACCTTTCTAATTGTTTCAAAAACAGGTTTCATAGCTTCCGAATCACCAATTATTTTCTCGAAACTCTGATTTAAATCCTGTTCCAAAAACTGTTTTTGATTTTCTAAACTTTCAACTTTTTGTCTTGTTTGATGCAATTCCACACCACTTTTAAGTGTTGCAAATAGTTTTTTATTATCCCAAGGTTTCAAAATAAAATCAGCAGCTCCGTCTTTCATTGCATTCACTGCCAGATTAACTTCGGCATAAGCTGTAAAAAATATTACTACCAAAGTCGAATCAATCTTCAATATCTCCTTCATCCAAAACAAGCCTTCATTCCCATTGTTAATACCTGTTGAAAAATTCATATCAAGAAGTACAACATCAAATTTATGACAGGAAAGTAGATTGGGGATTCTATTCGGATTGCTGCAAATAATCACCTCATCGAATTTGCGCTTCAAAAACAATTGAAGAGATTCCAGAACACTCTTGTTATCATCAACAATTAATACGTTACCTGCTTTTTTCATTTTTCAAAAAGATTTACTCTTTCGTTATTCCAAATTTAAAAGTAAATCAAATTGATCAACTAAAAAACCAATTGTTCCATTCTGATACATCTCTTGGATGATTTTGTGACACTTTGAAACCTTAATAACGACTACAAATAACCACAAGAGTCTCACTATTATATGATTATGAATATTGGTATGAAAATAGCTTCCAGCATCAATAATTATTAAAAACACAAAGCCATGATAAAAACTGAAAATCTATGTAAAACATTCAGAACTGAAGAGGTAGAAACTTCGGCTCTTTCGAAGGTGAATTTAGAAATTAAAAAAGGTGAATTTGTTGCTATAATGGGTCCTTCAGGATGTGGAAAATCAACATTATTAAATATTATTGGATTATTGGACAACCCAAGCCAAGGCAATTTTAGATTCATTGAGAATGAAGTATCTCACTACTCAGAAAAACAAAGAACGAAACTGAGGAAAGAAAATATTGGATTCGTTTTTCAAAGTTTTAATTTAATCGATGAATTAAGCGTTTATGAAAATGTAGAACTTCCATTGATTTACCAAAAAGTGCCTGCTGTTGAGAGAAAATTAAAAGTAAATGAAGTTTTGAAACGAGTTCAGATCGAAAATAGAAGTAAGCATTTTCCTCAACAATTATCTGGCGGACAACAGCAAAGAGTTGCCATCGCCAGAGCTGTTGTTGCCAATCCTCATTTAATTTTAGCTGATGAACCAACAGGGAATCTTGATTCTGCTAACGGCAATGAAGTTATGAACTTACTTTCACAGCTTAATGACGAAGGTACAACCATTGTGATGGTTACGCATTCGAGCTCCGATGCAGAAAGGGCAAGCAGAATAATTCAATTATTCGACGGACAAATTGTGAGTGAAAACAATAAATCCAAAATAGCAGCGCCTGCCAATGCCGTTTCCTTTTTATAATTTAGACAATTCAAAATATTAAAACCCATATCATGTTTTTCAACAACCTTAAAATTGCCTATCGAAATTTAATCCGCAACAAAGGATATAGTTTTATTAATATATCAGGGCTGGCTATTGGTATGGCCTGTACTCTGCTTCTATTATTATGGGTAAATCATGAATTTAGCTACGATAAATTTCACAAAAAAGAAAAACAACTTTTTCAGATTGTAAACTGGCAAACCTACAGCGGACAAGAATACGGATGGCCTAACATACCGGGGAAACTTGTCGATTTAATGAAAGAAAAAACACCTGAGATTGTACATGCAACAAACTACGATCCTTGGGGAGAGAAAAGTTTATTGAGTATAAACGGGAAAAAGAATTACGAGCGAATTTTTCATGCAGACGCTGATTTCTTTCAGATGTTTTCATTCCCGTTACTAAAAGGAACAGCCGAGAAAGTATTTGAAGATCCATATTCAATCGTTATTTCAGAGAAATTCGCTAAAAAATACTTTGGCAATGATGATCCCATTGGGCAAGTAATTAAACTAAACGAAAAATACGATATTACTATTACAGGCGTATTAAAAAACCTCCCATCCAATACTATTTTTGATTTTGATTTGCTAATGTCATTCGAATTTAAAAAGAAAGATTGGACCGGCTGGGAAAGCTGGGGTAATCATTCCTATTCGGGATTTGTAGAATTGGATGCAAGTACAGACCCTGATGCAGTAAGTGAAAAACTAAGTACTTTCTATGTTGATAATGTGGAGGCTGAATCTACCGAAAGAATATCGCTTTTTCCGGTAAGTAAAACACATTTATACTCTTTGGAAGGAAAAGAAACCAACTTAAAAAACATCCGCATATTTTTAATTATTGCCTTATTTATATTGCTGATTGCTTGTTTTAACTTTATGAATCTTTCTACTGCAAGAGCATCCAAAAGGGCGAAGGAAATAGGTTTAAAAAAGGCTATAGGTTCTTCTAAACCACAATTAATCTGGCAATTTCTTTTTGAGTCTGTACTGGTTTCATTGATCGCAATCAATTTTGCAATTATATTGGTTCGGGTATTTATTCCTGAATTCAATAACATTCTGGGACAGCACCTGCAATTAGATTATACAGATTGGAGATTTCTAAGCATCATGATTTCTGTAGTATTATTCACAGGACTATTTGCCGGAGCATATCCTGCCTTTTACATTACCTCGTATAAAACAATTGAAGTTCTGAAAGGAGTTACAAGCTCTGGAAAAAAAGCTACGGCTTTCCGAAAAGTATTAGTCGTTCTCCAATTTACATTAACTGTTTTTCTACTTATCAGCACTCTTACCATTACTCTTCAAACAAAATATTTGAAAACAGCTTCGACCGGCATCGATAAATCGAACGTTGCTTTCGTGGTGTTAAATGGAAATATGAATGAAAATCTTAAAAGCATAAAAGAAGAGTTAATGATTGATCCTAGTATTCTAAGCTCAACTTTTGGTTCTGATCTTCCAATAAATCTTGGCAGTAATGGTGGCGGATATGAATGGAATAATGACGAATCAACTAAAGATGTTTTGGTTCACATGTATTTTTCAGATCCTGATTTTATAGATGTATACAAAACCCCATTAGTTGAAGGTCGTTTTTTTAACAAAGATAACTTTGATGCCGATTCTCTTACGTTAGTGATAAACGAAACATTTGCTAAAATGATTGATAAGAATTCGGTTATTGATAAGACCATTGTGCATTGGGGATCAAACAAACGAATAATTGGTGTTATAAAAGATTTCAATTATAGAGGTTTACAGCAAAAAATTGGACCAATGGCTTTTATTCCTTATAAATATTATAATTTTTTGGCAGTTAAAATCGAAACAAACAGTAACAGCAGAGCCTTGGCACGTATCGAAAAAGTATGTCAAAAATACAATCCGGGATTTCCTACAATTATTAACTTCTTAGAAGATAATTACACGTCCCAATATAAAGAGGAAGAGAGTACAATTGCTATTCTAAAATACTTTTCAATTTTAACCATTTTAATTTCGTGTCTGGGACTTTTCGGACTAGCTTCATTTATGTCCGAAGAAAAAACAAAAGAAATTGGCGTTCGGAAAGTTTTAGGAGCCACTGTCAGCAATTTAATAACACTCTTTTCCAGAGAATTTACCAAATGGGTAGTTCTTGCAAATATTATCGCCTGGCCTTTGGCTTGGTATTTTATGGACAATTACCTAAGCAAATTTGCCTTCCGGATTGATATGCCTTGGTGGGTATTTTTATCGGTTGCCATGTTAGTTTTTGCAATTTCTATTATTACTGTAGGATATCAAAGCTGGAAATCGGCTACACAAAACCCGATTAAAAGTTTAAAATATGAATAAAATTAAATCAAAAATCATAGTTTATTATTAACCAATCCTTTCAAACACAAAAAACCGCCTTTTGAATAAATCGGGAGGCGGTCTTACTATTCCTATTTATAAATTTATATTACATCAACATCGCTTCAAAATTATTTACCAGTTGGTCAAAATCCGAATAAACTTCCTTTGCATGTTTTATAGTTTGAATTTTTATAAACTCTTTCAATTTTTGCTTTCCTCCTTTATTGATTAAGAATTCAATAAAAGCCGCTCCTACCGGATAGCTCAAATCTCTTTCATACTTGGTAGGTTCTTCCCACAACTGCAACAATGAAAATTTATCCTTTGGAACTCTAAGTCGTGCAATTTTCAATAAATTCTGATCCATTTGATCAAAATACATTCCCAAACCTTCCTTGATCAACATGGTCTTGAACTTTGGTTGTACTGCCATCTGACAAAGCATATGGCAAAGTTCGTAATCATTCGACTCATTGTATAGCACATTCACGATACGAAGATCCGAATTTGAGAATCCAAGAGGACGACTAAACTTTCTAAATGCCTCATTTCTATCGCTCCACACAAAAAAGTCTACTTTTTTAATTGGTTCAGCATCGAGAGTTTCTGCAATTCTTTTATAGTTAAGATCGTTTCTTGCAATAAATTCACCAACATTCTCCAATTTATTTTTATCCTGAAAATGAAACCGAATATTCTCCGATTCTACCACTTCCCATGCTTTATAATAAATTCCTGTTTGAAACAAGCTCAAATATTTATCCGCATAATTGGCAGCCTCTTTTGATTTTCTGTCATTCTGACATTCCTTTAATAGTTTTACAGCTCTTTGCTCTTCACCATTTATAAAATAACATTTTGCCAAATAAGCCTTACTAATCTCTTTTACATCACCCGATACAGTTGCCGATGTGATCGTTTTTTCCAAATACGGGATTGCGATTGTGAATTGCCTGGAATCAGTGTAGGCTCGACCTAAAATAGAATTTAAATCCGGATCTACTGAATTTCCCTGCAACATAGACTGAGCTTTCTCAATTACCTGATCGTATTTTTCTTTCGAGAATAATTTTTTCAACTCCTTATTTTGACTCATTGAGCTAATATGGAAAATGATCAGCAGTAGTGTAACAAGTATTCTATTCATGGTATAAATAAGATTTAGAGCAGGCAATTTAAAGGAATAAATTGATTAACAAAATTAGCATTTAAAGAACTTTATCGATTATTCAATTATCGTTCCACAACTTGCTTATAGAAACGAACCAAATAAAAAAGTTCATTTCAAAGGCATTTTGAACCTTCTTAATGAACTTTTATTTGCTAATTACCTTTTACAGAAAGAACAAAAACGGTATGATTATTCCAATAACAATCAACCATTTTCCTCTTCCGGAAATGCCTTTTTTACCAGGAACCATAAACATCCCTGACAGGGCGAACACAATCATTACAACAGCAAAAACATCTGCCATTAGTGTCCATCCTTTTCTACTATTATAATGAAGTTTATTAATAAAATAGACCCATTCTTTTTTCTCATACACCTCAAACGACAAACGTCCGTTTACCGGATCGTAATTTCCCAATCCTCCTTTTAAGTAAACATTGTATTTTCTGTCATCAGGAAGTATTCGGTTTAAACGATAATCCAAAATATTCTTATGCCAATAAGCCGTTAACTGATCTGGTGTTAGATTTGAAGCCAGCTGTATCGTCTTGTACTCGGTACGGTAAGCCGGATCTTCGCCATTTTTTTTATGATTTAAAATAATTCCTGACACAGAATAAATAATAGTGATGCCAACAAAAAAATATCCCAGATCACGATGTATAAAACGGAGCCATTTTCTAAGCTTTACATTATTCCATAACCTCATAACTATTTCCGTCTACATAATAAATTGCATAATAATTTTTGTTGTTCTCTTTCATCCAGTCACGCATTTCCTTGATATTTGCCATTTCCGAACTACAATGTTTTCCACCTTCTTCCGAAGCATGCTTAGCCTTCACCTCTGTTTCCCATTCATCAATGGCTGCTTCATCAAGTCGTTTCTCCCTAAGAATTCCAGACACCTGAATATCTTGTCCGGCCATTTCTTTATCAAATCCTTCTAAATTCCCACTTGCTTCTACACGAATAGATAAGTTCCCTGTCGAATTCTTTAGAATGCAGCGTTTGCCGGAATGTGCGCAAACATGATTTACCAATCCCTTAAAATTAACTTCTTTACCAACCAATTCTTCAGCATTTACCATTAACTTATCAATGGTTACAACTGATGTTTCGGTTTGTGCTAACTCTCTTTTTTCAAGATGACCTTCTTTTGTCTCTTTTTGTTTTGGATTACAAGACATACAAAAAAGACAAACTGCAATGACGCTTACGTATTTCATTGTGTTACTTTTTAGGATTATTAATAGTTTATTTTGATTCATACAAACTTATGAGTACCAAGGAATAAATCCTAACAAAATAACAATTCATTAACAAGATTTCTTTCCATAATACATGAATAAAATGAAAATAAATATCCTTCAGTTTTGATGCTTATAATTGAAAAAAAACATTACTTTATAAATTGATGTTAAAATAAGAAACATTCGCATTACTTTAGTAACCATTCGCACGCAATACCGTACCATTACTGAATTAATAAAACACACAAACAAAATTGTTCATAAAGTATTTAACACTGCCCAAACAACATGCTTACACGATTTAAAGACTGGAAGATTAAAAGTAAACTTTTCTTACTAACATTTCTTACTCTAACAAGTATCCTTTTCTTAAGTTTGACATCAAACTATTTTTTCAACACAAACAAAACTCTTAGCATAATAATTAATGGCGTACGTGTTCATCAAACTCTACTCCAAAATGCCACTGAGGAACTTTATAACTTCAAAATTTCGAAAGAAGTTGAACATCTTGAAAAATCTGCCGAATATTTAACGCGGGCAAACCATTTAGCTGAAGACTTTATACAAGTTAACAATGACTTCACATTCAAAAGCAATGATGAAATAGCAAATTGTCTTTTCAAGGATTTTCCTGAAATCTATAATAATGAGATCAATAATGCAAAACTATTGGTTGACCGGCTGAAGACTCTTAAAACTCTTAACAACAGCAACATTAAGGACACAAGAAGTCTTGCAGGAAAAACCTGCGGTCTTGTTGAAAAAATAAAAAATGAATTACTTACAAAAAGAGAAAATATAAACCTTGACACAACAAAAATACAACTAACCGAAATCAAACAACATTATTCAGAAATTAGTTCTACCCTCAGTAATTTAGCGGAAAAAACCAATTCTGCTTTAATTTGGGTAATGCTCGGAATTACTTTACTACTGGCAATTGCAATTCTGCTATTGTCAAGATATATTTCCAGATCAATTTCTGTTCCTGTTCAACAAATGGTGAACAATTTTAAACTTATTGCCAAAGGTAACTTCCGCACTCCTTTAAGTATTAATTCAAAAGATGAAATTGGTGCTTTAGCTAATTCTTTCGACATTATTCAACAAGATTTCCAGAATGTAGTAACTCAAACACAAAAGGTTGCCCTTGGTGACTTAAGCATAAACCTTACCCCAAAATCGAAAGAGGATGAATTATCAACCTCTTTGAATCAAATGGTGAAAACTCTTAAAGATGCCAAAGCCATTAATGATGAAACCACATGGTTTAGATCTGGTGTTAATCAATTGAATGAGACTCTTCAAGGAGATCAAAATTTAAATGAAGTTTCGGAACATTCTCTGATTTTCATGACTGAATTTTTAAGAGCTGAACTTGGTGCAATTTACGTTTATCAAGAAGAAAATGATAATTTATTACTTACTGCCTCCATTGGCATTCCAAATAAAAACCAATACCAAAATATTCGGATAGGACATGGCTTAATTGGTCAGGTGGCTCAAACAAAAAAACTAAAACACATTAAAGATGTTCCTGAAGATTACTTTACAATTTTCTCTGGAACAGGAGAAATAAAACCTGGCAATATTGTCATTGTTCCATTAATTTTTAACGACACTCTGTGGGGTGTAATGGAATTAGCATCGATTAAAAAGATCAGCGAAACGGAAATTGAATTCATTAAAGCTGTTCGTGAAAGTATCACAGTGAAAATTGCCTCAACATTAGCGCGCGTTCGACTGGAGAATTTATTAGATACCACTCAGAAACAAGCTGGCGAATTACAGGTTCAACAAGAAGAACTTCGGGTGGCAAACGAAGAATTGGCTGAACAAACTAAAATACTAATTGATAATGAGAAAAAGCTTCAAGTTCAGCAGGAAGAGTTGAGGGTTGCCAACGAGGAACTGGAAGAACGAACCAATCAATTGGAAATTCAAAAAGACGAAATTCAAAGCAAGAACATCAGTTTATCCCAAACTCATGAAAAATTAGAAACAAAAGCACGTGAATTGGAACAGACAAGTCAATACAAGACTGATTTTCTTGCAAATATGTCACACGAATTACGAACACCATTAAATAGTTTACTTATTTTATCAAATCTTCTCGCGAAAAACAAAAAGGGTAATTTAGATGACGAAGATATTGAATCAATCGAAATTATTAACAAAAGCGGCAAGGATCTGCTTCAGCTTATTAATGAAACCCTGGATCTTTCGAAAATTGAAGCTGGAAAAATGACTGTTCATTTCGAAAACTTAGGTTCCGACAGTATCGCTCAGGAAATAGTAATGAATTTTAAACATCAGGCTGAAAAGAAAAAAATAAAATTCTCTGTCGATATTGAAGAAAACTTCCCAAAAACAATAGAAACAGACCAATTGCGTTTGGCCCAAATCTTAAAAAATCTTCTGTCAAATGCATTCAAGTTTACTTCGAAAGGTGCTATTTCAGTTTCTTTGAGAAAGCTTGCTGATCAAGAAATCGTGCGCCGTGATGATTTAAAAGAAATTGAAACATGTGCATTTGTAGTTAGTGATACCGGAGTAGGAATACCGGACGAAAAGAAAGAAGCAATTTTTGAAGCATTCCAACAAGCCGACGGGAGTACTTCAAGAAGATACGGTGGTACGGGATTAGGATTATCTATTTCAAAAGAATTGGCTAGAATGCTGGGTGGCGAAATTCATCTGGAAAGTGAATCGGGAAAAGGATCGTCATTCACTTTACTATTGCCGGTAAAACAACCTATCAATACCATTCAAAACTCTGATTCGGTGTTACAGAAGACAAATTTAGAGCCGGAAACAGAAAAACATATTGTTCTTCCTTTCTTCATTGATGATGATCGAGAGATTCCTCATACAGGCTCTACTGTGATAATTATTCATCCCGACAAAAAAGAAGCAAGCTTATTATACTACCAGATTCATGAAAACAGGTTTCACGCTTTGGCAGCCTCAAATATTGAAGACGCAATTGTACTTATCGAAGCTCATCAACCTTCGGCGATAATAATCGGCGTCGAATTACTGATGAAGAATGGCGAAACAGAATTGGATCGCTTAAGATCTCACCCATTCGCATCTAATTTGCCAATTCATATCGTAAATCCTGTCGAGGGAATCAGAGAAAGGGACAAAAAAGCACTGCCAACAGTTAAGGCTACAGATTTCTCCAGTGCCATTAAAAAAATTCAAAAAGAACTGTTTTCAGAATCTAAAAAGATATTAATAGTTGAAGATGACGCAATTACACGAAAAATCATAAAAACTCTTTTAAAATCAACAAATGCTGAAATAGAAGAAGTTTCCACAGGTATTGAAGCCTATAAACTGATTAGAGACAATAGTTACGATTGTGTAATATTAGACTTAGGCCTGCCCGATTTTACAGGAAATGAACTACTGACAAAGCTAACCGAAGCGAATATAACGATACCAAATACAATCATTTATACAGGCAAAGAATTATCCCGCGAAGAACACCGACAACTGAGCAAATACACCAATTCGATTATTTTAAAAGGATTAAAATCTGATGAGAGATTAATGGATGAGGTCACGCTCTTTCTGCATCATGTCGCAACAACAATTCCCGAGAATCCTAAAATTAAGATTACAGAAATAGATGATTCTATTTTTAAAGGAAAAAAAGTACTGGTTGTTGATGATGAAATCAGAAATATTTTTGCGCTGGGTAAAATACTTGAAGACAAAGAAATAGAGGTTATTGAAGCTGAGAATGGCAAAATTGCGGTTGATGTTTTAAAAGAGCACAAAAACATAGATTTAGTACTTATGGACATTATGATGCCCGAAATGGATGGTTATGAAGCCATGACTATTATTCGGAAAACTCCCGAAATTAAAAATATCCCAATTATTTGCCTAACTGCAAAGGCAATGAAAGAAGATTATGAAAAAGCAATTTCATCAGGAGCAAATGATTATTTATCAAAACCAATTGATGAAAATAAATTGTTTTCAATGTTAAAAATATGGCTTTACAACTAATTCTTCTTTTTTTAATACATTTAAGTAAAGTAGAAAATTAGGGTCTGACAAAATACTATTGGACTACAAACAATAACAGAAAAATGAAAAAAGACAAAATATTAATCGTTGATGACAAGGAAGAAAATTTAATAAGCCTTGAAAGAATACTTAGCGATTTTGACGTCGAATTTGTTCGTGCATCATCTGGGGAAGAAGCTCTAAAATATACTCTGAAAGACGAATTTGCAATGTCTATTCTTGATGTGCAAATGCCTGGAATGGATGGTTATGAAACCCTTGAATTAATGAGGCAGCGAAAGAAAACTAAATATTTACCGGTGATTTTTGTTTCTGCAATTCATCAAAGCGATTTACACATCATAAAAGGAATAGAAACCGGAGCTGTCGATTTTATTCCGAAACCTATTATTCCTGAAGTTTTGAAAGGGAAAGTAAGTGTATTTCTAGATTTATTTCGCCAACGTAAAGAATTGGATTTGCTGCTGACGTATTTAGAAAAAAAGAACGAAGAACTTATTATTGAAAAGAACAAAGCGGAGGAAGCAACCCGATCAAAATCATTATTTTTGGCCAACATGTCGCATGAAATTCGCTCTCCGATGAATGGCATCCTGGGTCTTTCAAAACTTTTGCAACAATCCGAACTCAATTCTGAGCAAAAAGACATGCTTGACGTAATGGCAAGATCAGGTGAAAATTTAATTCAAATTATTAATGATATTTTGGATTACTCGAAAATTGAAGCAGGACAAATTGAAATTGAAGAAATTCATTTTGATATTCGAAAAGTAACCGATACAATTTTTCATCTTTTAAATTATAAAGCCATTGAAAGAGAAATTGATTTTAAAATTGAAGTAGATGAGATCATTCCCCAAAATATAATTGGAGACTCATTTCGTTTAAATCAAGTACTCATGAATTTGACTAATAATGCAATCAAATTCACTCAAAACGGTTCTGTTACCCTATCCATAAAGTGCATTGAAAAAACGAAAGAGCATGTATCTTTATTCTTCACAATTAAAGATACTGGTATTGGAATATCAAAAGATGCGCAAAAAAAACTATTTAGAGAATTTACACAATCTGATAGTTCAATCACCAGAGAATATGGAGGTACAGGTCTGGGCCTAGCCATTTCAAAAAATCTCACTCAATTAATGGGCGGAAAAATTATTGTAGAAAGCGAACTGGGAATTGGTTCAGAATTCATGTTCGAATTAAAATTTGGATGCAAAGAAAAAAAAGAAAACACACCCATGAATCAAAATATTACGCTCCCTTCCAACTTATCGATACTGGTAGCTGAGGACAATCCAATAAATCAAAAAGTGGTTACTCTCACCCTTCGAATGATGGGATTGACTTGTGACATTGCAAAAAATGGCGTTGAAGCTCTTGAAATGTATAAAACAAATCGTCATCAAATTATTCTTATGGACATGCAAATGCCGGTTCTTGATGGAATTAGTGCCACCGAAAAAATTAGAAACTTCGAAATTTCCGAGTCTGTAGATGAACCAACATATATTATTGCTCTAACAGCCAACAGTTTTATCGAAGACAAACAAAAATGTATTGAAGCTGGCATGAACGATTTCCTTAGTAAACCATTTAAAGAAGATGATCTTAGAAAAGTTTTGAGTCTGGCTTCAAAAAGCATCGCCCTATAAATATGGATCCAAACAAACTTGAATATCTCGAAAATATCGACATAGAAATTCCTTTGTTTCTTGAGGCAATATTTCAGAAATACGGTTACGATTTTAGAGATTATTCAACCGCACATATCAAAAGACGTTTAATGCATCGTATGGCAATTGGAAGATTTGAAACAGTTTCCCAGATGCAGGACAAAGTTCTTCGGAATAAAAGCTTTTTTATCAGCTTACTGGAAGATCTTTCCATTAACGTTACCGAAATGTTTCGTGATCCTGAATTCTATTCCTCTTTTCGTGAATATGTTGTGCCAAATTTAAGAACCTACCCGTTTATTAAAATCTGGCATGCCGGATGTGCAACCGGTGAAGAGGTTTACTCACTTGCAATTCTTTTAAAAGAAGAAAATCTGCTTGACAGATGTCAGATTTATGCTACAGATTTTAATCGCAGAGTTTTGGATATTGCTAAATTAGGGATATACCCAACTCAGGATCTTGAAAAATTTAGTCGAAATTACCTCGAATCTGGCGGAAAAGGAAAACTTTCTGACTATTATACTCTTAAATACGGCTCTCTTAAATTGGATCAATCTCTTTCAAAAAAAGTAGTTTTTGCCGATCACAATTTAGTAACCGACAATGTATTTGCTGAGGTGAATTTAATCCTATGCAGAAATGTCTTAATCTACTTTAATAAAGATTTGCAAAATAAAGTGATCGACTTATTTTACAAGAGCTTATCATCGAGTGGATTTTTGTGTCTTGGAACAAAGGAGAGTCTTCGTTTCACACAATTAGAAAACAATTTCGCCAACATCGATTCTACTCTGAAAATATATAAAAAGAAAATCAACTAATGTTTAGAGCTGTTGTTATAGGTACATCCTATGGAGGTTTAGAGGCTTTGAAAGCCATTATCCCCCATCTACCAAAAGATTTATCTTTGGCAGTTATTGTTGTGCTTCATATTGGCGATAATAAAAACGACTCTTTCATCCAATACCTAAATAAACAGAGTAAAGTAAAAATAAAAGAGGCAGAAGAAAAGGAAGAAATAAAAGTCGGAACGGTTTATTTTGCACCGCCAAACTATCATATTCTAATAGAAAACGATTCTACCATTGCTTTATCTGCAGATCCTAAAATCAATCATTCGAGACCATCCATTGATGTTTTGTTTGAATCGGCAGCATGGCACTTTAAAAATCAATTGATTGGTATTCTCTTAACCGGATTAAATCAGGATGGTGCTCTTGGAATAAAAGAAATCAAAAAATATGGTGGAATCACTATCGTTGAAAATCCAAAAACAGCTATTGCTGCAATAATGCCTGCTTCGGCCATTAAAATAATGAAACCGAACTATATCCTGAATTTAGACCAGATTTCAAAAAAAATAATCGAATTAAGTAAGTTCGATTAAGCGGTTAAACAAATCTATCGCCGGATTCATTCAGAAATAAGCTCCAAAACATTTCGGATTTTATTAAAGCAGCTTATAAACCAATATTTTTCCCGAACTTTCCGCACTAACTAATTCAAAAAAAATGCCAACCAATATAGAGCTTAAAGCATTCTGTAAAAACAAAGAGAAAATTAGAGAAATACTCTTATCAATTGGTGCCTCGTACAAAGGCACTGATCAGCAAAAAGACACTTACTTCCATTCCAAATCAGGCATTCTAAAACTTAAAGAAGGATCTATTGAAAATAAATTAATTCATTATGTCAGGGAAGATAAAAAAGGCTCTAATGAAAGTCAGGTTTACTTATATCCAACAACCCCAGATTCCAACTTAAAAAAAATTCTTGAAAAGACTGTAGGAACAAGATCCATAGTTGAGAAAAAAAGAGAAATTTACGTTATAGATAATGTGACATTCCATATCGACACAGTTAAAGGATTAAATGATTTTGTTGAAATTATAGCCAAAGATAATGAGGGCAGTATATCAATTGAAAAATTGAAGGAACAATGCAACAAATACATTAAAATATTGGAAATCAACGCAAAAGATTTAAACTTAGGATCATACTCCGATCTGTTACAACAGAATAATCTTTTTAGTCAGATTTTAGTTGATGAATAATATTTCTGTCGAATCAGTTGTATTTTTTTACTTATATCATCGAACAATTTAGTAACTTTAAAACAGAATCTAAAGCTACGTATTGATGCTCCAATTTGAATTTGATATACGAGACCATAAAATTAACAATAACGAATCGAGAGGAATACAACTTGCCCTGGGCATTTCTTTTTTAATTTGTACTGCCTTATTTTTTGTGTTTATCAACTATCTAGATTTCTTTCCTTTTAGCGAATATCTTGTACTTGTTTTGGTAATTGCATCGCTTTATTTTATTGGTTTACTTTTAGGTTGTAAATTTCTTTACCCAAAAGAATATTTAACCATCAACGCCAGAAAATTAACTTATAAAACAGGATGGAGAAATAAAGAGCTGAAAATTTACTTAAAGGATATTAAAGATTTTACCATTACAGATCACAAGCTAATAATTGTACTGAAAAGCAAAGAGAAAGTACCAATTAATCTCTGCTATTTTAGTGATAATGCAATAACGGTACTAAAAAACTATTTGAATGTATAAAAAACGGAAGACTTTATTTTCTTCCGTTTTCTATTTGTTATTTAATGGTCATTCTGGCAAAAGGAGCTGTATCCTGCTCTACAAATTCCTTTTTAAGAAATTTAAAATAACCGGTAATTGCAATCATCGCGGCGTTATCAAGAGAATAACCTAGCTGAGGAATAAAAACTTTCCACTTGAATTTTACGGCTGCCTCTGTCAACGCTTTTTGCAATCCGGAATTGGCTGAAACACCACCGGCAATAGCCACTTGCTTAATCCCAGTTTCTTTTGCCGCTTTTTTAACTTTGTTCATTAAAACATCAACAATTGTGTATTGCAGCGACGCACACAAATCATTCATATTTTCCGCTATAAAATTTGGATTCTCCTTTATCCGATCGCGAACGAAGTACAAAAATGACGTTTTAAGCCCACTGAAACTATAGTTTAATCCTTGAATTTTTGGTCGGCTAAATTCATAAGCAAGAGGATTGCCTAATTTTGCATTACGATCAATAATCGGACCTCCCGGATAAGGCAATCCCATCACCTTAGCACATTTATCAAACGCCTCTCCTGCTGCATCGTCAATGGTCTCCCCAATTACTTCCATCTCTAAATGATCTTTAACCACAATAATCTGAGAATTACCGCCGGATACAAGCAAAGCCAAAAAGGGAAAATCAGGATGCTCGTATTTGTTCTTTAAATCATCAATAAAATGCGCAAGAATATGTGCCTGCAGATGATTCACCTCGATTAAAGGAATATTTTTAGACAAAGCAAAACCTTTGGCAAAGGAAGTTCCAACCATTAATGACCCCAATAAACCCGGTCCTCTGGTAAAAGCAACTGCATCAATCTCATCGGCAGTAACTCCTGCTTTTTGCATGGCTTGATGAACCACCGGAATTATGTTCTGTTGATGAGCTCTCGAAGCTAACTCTGGAACAACTCCTCCATAATCCATATGTACATCCTGGTTGGCTGTGATATTCGAATAAATTACTCCATCCCTTAATATTGAAGCAGAAGTATCATCACAAGACGACTCAATTCCTAATATAGTTGTACTCATTAAATTTTATTTAAATCAGAATAAAAATGGCTTTACACACTTAAAAGGTTAAAAAAATCAAAAAACTCCGCAAACACTATATTAAGGTGTAAAAATCTTCTTCTTTTTAGCTAATTTTGTGCATCTCATAAAAAAGCAAAATTATCAAAAAATTTCTCAAAATATCAATTTGGACACTTGTGGTTATCATTATGATACCCATTTTAACGTATCTGATATTCTTGAATAGTCGTGTACAAACCTACGCAAGCCAAAAAATTGCCAATTATATTTCAGACCAAACAAATACTCCCGTCAGAATTGAAGGAGTAAATATCTCCCCATTTAAAAGCATAATACTAAAAGGTCTTTATATTGAAGATTATCAAAAAGACACTTTGGTTTATGTTGGGAATCTAACAGCTAAAATTGATTCTTTTAACATCAGAAAACAAAAAATTTTCATCAACAAACTGACTTTAGACAGGGCATATGTAAATCTTCAAGAAGATGAAAACAGATTGTTTAACTATGATGTTTTTCTAGACTCACTATCCAGTGGAAAAAAAGGAAATACGACTGATACAATTCAAAAATCATGGGAAATTACTGTTGCCAACGTCGATCTTATCAATTCTCAATTTGGATATAGCGCACCTGATACAATTCCTCAGGAATTTGGCATGAATTATAACAATATTTATGTCTCGAAACTTAATCTTCAAGCTCGTAACATTCAAATTGTTGGTGACTCGGTAGATTTTCAACTGCAGCATTTAAGCTGTATTGAAAAATCAGGATTCGAATTGAAAGACTTTACAGCCAAAACATGGATAACCAGTCATCAATGGGGATTAAAGGATGTAAATATTACATCACCAAACAGTAAGCTTCAAGCAGAACATTTATATTTTAACTACGAACCGGGCAAACAAAACTGGCAGCATTTCACTAAAAAAATGAAGCTGGATTTCCAATTAATCTCCTCTCGGATTAGTTTTTTAGATATAGCTTATTTTAATGATCTGCTCTTGGGATTTAGGGAGACCGGATTTCTTTCCGGCCATATTTACGGCACTGTTTACGATTTAAGAGGTCGTGATATTGATATTGTATATGGTGCCAATACCGTTCTTAAGGGACGATTTTATATGAATGGACTTCCTTACCTAAAAGACGCTTATTTGGAGGCCGATTTTGAAGAGCTCACAACTACGATTTCTGATATTGAAAAAGTTTACATTCCTGGTTATGAAAAAGAATTCTTTAATTTGCCTGGATACTTCGACAATTTAGGCTTAATTCATTATAATGGTCAATTTAATGGTTTTTTAAATGACTTTGTCTTTTATGGAGATTTTAAAACTGAATTGGGTGAAATTAAAACGGATATACTATTTAAACCGAATTCGGGAAACAGCAGATTAAATTTTACCGGAGATCTTAAAGCATCAAACTTCTACCTTGGAGGTTTAATAGAACAGGAAAAAGTTGGGAATGTTTCCTTAAATGTTTCGGTAAACGGTTTTACAGAAACAGATCTAACCCAAGGTGCCATGAAAGGAAATATCAGTAAAGTAGATTTCTACGATTACGAATATAAAAACCTTTCCCTGGATGGATTTTTCACGAATTCAAGCTTTGATGGTAAAATTTCTATTGAAGATCCTAATATCGGCTTTGATTTTACCGGAAATATTGACTTTTCGAAGGAAATTCCAACAATGAAATTTAGTTCTCATCTTCGTAATGCCAAACTCTTCCCCCTTCATTTAAATACAAAAGATCCAAAATCAGAACTTAGCTTATCTCTGGATGCAAATTTTGCCGGAAGCGAATTTGATAATGCAAATGGAATTATTGAAATTACAAATACTGAATACAAGAACAGTTTGGGCGAGTTTGTTCTCAACAAACTTACAATCAACTCATTTTCATCGCCAATATTTAAAAGAACTATCCTGAATTCTGATATTTCTGATGCCAAAATAGAAGGGAATTATGAAATTGACCAATTAATTTCTTCTGTTGCAAATATGGCTTATGTTTATTTTCCAGCCTATGCCCCGGAAAAAGAATTTGTAAATACCGACAGTACAAATAATTTTAATTTCTCAATAAATTTAAAAGAAACAGAACCTGTTACAAAGCTTTTTTATCCAGATATTAAATTAGCTCCAAATACTAGCTTAGTAGGAAAACTAAATGCAAAAGAACAGTTAATCGAAATGCATTTTACTTCGCCTACTCTTACGGTGCAGGATAAATCGTTTGAAGAACTCAAATTAGATCTCTCTACCGATAATAAAGAGCTTGTTATAAAAGGACGCACAAATAAATTTAGCGTTTCAGATCAATTTAAATTGTATAACCTGTCAGAAAAAATTACTGCCAGTAATAATAAGGTTAGTTTAGATCTGCTTTGGAATAACTGGGATGCTGTCACCTACAGTGGTTTTATTAGTGCCAAAGCGAGTGTCCAAAAGTCGAAAGAATCTAATAATCCTGTTTGGGATATCAATCTGCTTCCGAGTAGTTTAATAATGGCTGATAGTGTTTGGTCTGTTCAAGAATCTAAGTTAGTAATTGACAGCACAAGTTTTGCAATTGATCATTTCAGAATCAGCAGAAAGAATCAATACTTTGGCTTAGATGGAAAAATCTCGTCCAATCCTGCTGACAGTATCAACTTTCAAATTCAGAACATTAGCCTCAAGAATTTAAATGATCTGACCCGAGAACAAAACATTGGAATTGACGGGACTGTTCGGGGCTACCTGCAAATTTCAGACTTTTATGGCGACAGATTATCCAACTCCAATCTCATGCTTGAGAACCTTGTTCTTAATAAAGACACCTTAGGAAATTTTTATTTGATCAGCGATTGGGAAAAAGTTGAGAAAAAACTCTCATTTTCATCTTTTACGGATCACAACAATCACAAAGAGCTGAATTTACAAGGTAATTATTTCCCTGAATTGGATTCCCTAAACATGGATATTAATATTGACAAAATACGTTTGAACTTATTAAATCCTTACTTACAAGAAAATATTTCCAAAATAAATGGAAATGCATCTGGCCACGTTCATATAGTAGGGGCGTCCAGTAAGCCCAAAACATCGGGATTTATTAAATTGGAAAATGCGAATTTTACAATAAACGAACTGCAAACAACCTATACCTGCAACGACAGCATTAAAATAACACCATCCGAATTGCAGTTTAATAATTTTAAACTAGTTGATACTGATCAAAACACAGCTACCATTTATGGTGTTATATCTCATCAGCTATTCCAGAACTTCAATTTAGATTTGGCAGTAAATACGCGTTCTTTCAATGTTCTGAACACCAAACCAACTGACAACGAACTATTTTACGGACAAGCCTATGTTACAGGAATTACGACCATGTTTGGTCCTGTGAACGACTTAGACATTGAAGTTAGAGCAAAGACTGATAAGAATACCAGATTATACGTTCCCCTAAACAACAGTGGCGACATTGAAGAAAGTAATTTCATCACATTCGTAAATTCAAATCATCAATCGGAAACCAATTTAGAAGATGAATATAAAATTGACTTGTCGGGTATCCGCCTAAATTGCGATTTGGAAATTACTCCGGAAACAGAAGTGCAAATTATTTTCGATTCAAAAATTGGTGATGTTCTAAAGGCCAAAGGAGGAGGAAATTTAAAACTTGAAATCGACACAAAAGGTGATTTTAAAATATTTGGAGACTATACAATTCAAACAGGAAGTTACCTTTTCACACTGCAAAATGTGATCAATAAAAAGTTCGATTTAGCAAATGGTGGAAACATTAAATGGGATGGCGATCCGTACAACGCAACACTTAATATTAATGCAGTATACAATGTTAAAACAACATTATACGATCTACTTTTAAATACACCATATATCGATAATACCAAGAAGGTTCCGGTTGAATGTAACATGAATCTAAGCCAGAATCTTGAGAATCCACTTATTCGCTTTGATATCAATTTTCCTACCCTGGATCAGCAGACACAAAGCATCCTGGAAGGCCTGTTTTCAACCGAAGATGAGATGAATAAGCAAATTTTATCCTTATTGGTTTTAAACCGATTTTACACTCCCGAATATCTTCGATCGACAGATCCTGATTTTGAAAATAAAAACTCCAGCTATGCTGTTGGAATCACCACAAGCGAACTGTTATCCAATCAATTATCAAATTGGCTTAGTCAAATCAGCAACGATTTTGACATTGGAGTAAGTTATAGACCCGGCGATAATTTAACAAATGATGAAATTGAATTAGCTCTCTCCACTCAGGTTTTTAACGATAAGCTAACCATTAATGGTAATGTAGGAACCGGAAATAGTCAAACCAGCAATAGTGATATTGTTGGTGATGTAGATGTGAATTTTAAATTGGACAAAAAAGGAAAGTTACAACTTAAAGCATTCACCCGTTCAAATGAATATTTAGTATACGAAGAGACAAGAAATACACAAGGAATCGGTATTTTTTACAAAGAAGACTTCAATACCTTTTCTGGATTAGTGAAAAAATACCTCAATTTCCTCAAGTCAAATAAAGATCAAAAAAAGAAGTAGGCATTAGTCAATGAAAATGTGTTTTACAATTCCACATTCAATGTTTTTTAGCAGAATTAATAAGAGATTTTTTTCTTTAATTGTCTCAAATATTAAATCGTAAATATTGTTATATTAGCATCTTGTCTAATAAAAAACAATTCACTAAAAAATAATCTATTACTATGTTTACACTAATGGTTGTGGTTTTTGTTCTAGGATATGCTGCTATAGCACTAGAACATCCGCTGAAAATTGACAAGGCCGCTTCGGCTCTATTAATAGGAGTAATAACCTGGGTTCTATACGTATTTGGAGGAGTTGATATTCTCTCAACAGGCGTTAGCAGAGCCTGGAATGAATATGTTGCAATAAACCCGCATGCCGACAGTCATCAAGGAATGTTGGATTTTATAACTCATCACGAGGTTCTTCATCATCTATCTGAAATATCTGCCATTCTCTTCTTCCTTTTAGGAGCAATGACAATTGTTGAGATTGTTGACCAACATCAAGGATTTAAATTAATTACTGATAAGATTAAAACAACAAACAAAGTAAAACTTCTTTGGATACTTAGTGTTTTAACCTTTTTCATGTCTGCAGCTCTTGATAATCTTACAACCACCATCGTAATGGTTGCTCTTATCCGAAAATTGATTGATGCTAAAGAAGACCGCTGGTTTTTTGCCTCGATGGTTGTATTAGCAGCTAATGCCGGAGGTGCCTGGTCGCCAATTGGTGATGTAACAACAATTATGCTTTGGATTGGCGGACAGGTAACTACTCTTAAAATTATCACCGGAGTATTCCTGCCTTCTTTGTTTACAATGATTGTTCCGTTAACTATCGTTTCATTTTGGATGAAAGGAAATGTAAAACGTCCAGCTAAAGCAAACGCAAACGAAAAAGAATTTACAACAGCCAAAGAACGTGCCTTTATTTTAACATTAGGTATATCCTCCCTATTGTTTGTTCCTGTTTTTAAAACCGTAACCCACTTGCCTCCATACATGGGAATGCTATTTGGATTGGGTGTTATGTGGATGGTCACTGAAATTATGCACAAGAACAAAGAACATGAGGATAGAAGAAGACTTACTGTTATTGGTATTCTTAAAAAAGTTGATGTCCCAACCGTACTTTTCTTTTTAGGTATATTGTCAGCCGTATCCAGTTTACAATCTGCAGGACATTTGGATATTTTAGCCAAATACATGGATGAAAATATTCACAACATCTATGTCATCAACCTAATAATTGGAATCCTTTCATCTGTTGTGGATAATGTGCCTTTAGTGGCAGGTGCAATGGGAATGTATTCTATTGAAAGTGCCGGTGCGGTAGGATATCTATCCAACTTTGTTCAGGACGGTTTATTTTGGGAATTTTTAGCTTATTGTGCTGGAACAGGAGGAAGTATTTTAATTATTGGATCTGCTGCCGGAGTTGCTGCAATGGGAATGGAAAAAATCGATTTCATCTGGTATTTGAAAAAGATTTCACTTCTTGCTTTAGCCGGATACCTTGCTGGTGCCGGGGTTTACTACCTTGAAGCAGTCTTATTGCATTAAAATTAGAATTTCCTGTTTTTGTATCGAGAATCAAAAACAATAATATTAATTTAGCGAGATATAATATTCTATATTATATCTCGTTTTTTTATGTGTTAGATTTAACTTGAAAATAGTAAATATGAATTATCTTTTGATTTTAGCTGGGATTCAAACCGTGGCACAAAATGAGGCCTTACTTGAAGGACAAGGAACTGAAGCCACCGAAATTTCTCTTAATTTTATTGATCTGGCCTTTAAAGGCGGATGGATTATGGTTCCAATTATAGTTCTTTCAGGTATCGCTATGTATATCTTTTTTGAGAGATTTTATGCCATACGCAAAGCAACAAAAGTAGATTCAAATTTTATGAACAGAATCAGAGATTACATTCATGAAGGAAAAATAGATTCTGCATTAGCACTTTGTGAGTCGAATGAAACTCCAGTATCAAAAATGATTTCGAAAGGAATTAAGCGAATTGGACGACCACTAAACGATGTTAATGCTGCAATTGAAAACATCGGCAATCTTGAAGTTTCTAAACTTGAAAAAAACCTGCCAACACTTGCAACTGTTGCCGGTGCCGCTCCCATGATTGGTTTCTTAGGTACTGTAATGGGTATGATTCAGGCTTTTTACGATATGTCTACCGCAGGCAATAATATTGATGTCTCCCTTTTATCACATGGTATCTATACTGCAATGGTAACAACTGTTGCCGGTCTCATTGTTGGGATAATCGCTTATTTTGCTTATAATATTTTGGTAGCAAAAGTTGAAAAAGTCGTTTTTACTATGGAGGCAACCACAACCGAATTTATGGATTTATTGAACGAACCAATTAAGTAATTAGCTCATGGCATTAAAAACCAGAAATAAGGTAAATCCTAATTTTAGCATGTCATCAATGACAGACATTGTGTTCTTGTTGCTTATATTCTTTATGGTAACATCAACTCTTATCGCTCCAAATGCGCTAAAATTACTCTTGCCGCAAAGTAAAAATCAAACCGCTGCAAAACCAATAACTACAGTTTCAATAGATAAGGAGTTTAACTTTTTTATTGAAACCACACCTATTCCATTTTCTCAACTTGAAAATCGTTTGCAAAAACGTTTGGCGAGAGAAGAAGATCCAACCATCTCCTTGCACGTTGATAAATCTGTGCCTATGGAGCAGGTTGTTAGGGTAATGAATATTGCGAAAAACAATAAATACAAGTTAATATTGGCAACAAGAGCTAAATAATTTTATTCGATGAGTAATTCTAAAGGCAAACGAATTGGATTTGTTGGGACAATAATTTTCCACATTGGATTACTTGCCATACTATTTTATCTGGGATTTCATACGCCGCTTCCTCTGCCGGAGGAAGAAGGTATTTTGGTGAATTTTGGGAATACGAATCAGGGATTAGGCAAAAAAGATCCGGCTCCTTCTCAGTCGACTCAAGCTGTTACTGCTGTTTCGAAACCTGCACCAAAACCACAGGTTTCTCAATCGAAACCGGAAAAATCAACAAGTTCAGCCAACGAAAAAATTCTTACTCAAGAAACTGAAGAAGCTCCTTCTGTTCCTTCGGCAAAGGAAACAGCAAAAAAAAAGGCTGAAATTGAAAAAAATAAAAAAATAAAAGCGGAACAAGATCGACTGAAAAAAATTGAAAAAGAAAAGAAGCGACAAGAAGAAATTAAACAACAACAAGAAGCCGAGGCGGAAAGACAACGTTTGGCTGAAATAGAAAAACTTAGAAAAGAAGAAGCAGAAAGACAGGAAAAAATTGCCAACATCAACAATAAAGCAAAAAATGTTTTTGGCCAGGGTACTGCCTCAAATTCATCTCAAGGCAATACATCGACTTCGGGCAATCAGGGAGCTCCAAACGGATCTTCGGATTCTGATAATTACAATGGTTCAGGTTTAGGGAATAAAGGCGTTTCGTACGATTTAAAAGGCCGAAACTCTATGTCCATACCCAAACCACAATATAACTTACAAGAAAGCGGAAAAGTGGTTGTTGAAATAACTGTTGACAGAAATGGAAAAGTGGTTAATGCAAGACCTGGAATGCCAGGTTCTACAACCAGTAATTCTACCCTATTTGAGGCAGCCAGAAAAGCAGCAATGAAAGCCGTTTTCAATTCTGACCCAAAAGCTTCAGCGTTTCAACAAGGATCAATCACTTATCATTTTCAATTGGATTGATTTTATATTAATCCAAACATTTCATAGACTCCAAGAAATTTAAAAGAGGCGAAAATAATTACCAATAAAAGAATGTAACGCACAAATTTAGCTCCTAAACTAACAGCAAAATTAGCTGCAACATAAGCTCCAATCATATTTCCTGCGGCAAGAATAAAACCAATTTTATAATCAATTTGTCCATTCATTATAAAAACACCCAAAGCAAATGGGGTGTAAAGAAGAACAATAAATACCTTAATCGCATTTGCCTTCACGAGATCAAAACCTGCTCCCAACACCAATCCTGAAAGAAGGAAAAACCCAACACCAGCTTGTATAAATCCACCATACAATCCAATAAAAAAGAAAATTACAATTTGTATTATACTCGGTTTTGATCGAATTAACCCTGCCTGTCCTTTCACCCATGCATCAGGCTTGTAAAGCACGATAAAAAAGAGGAAAATAAGCAAACCGCCAATGGTTTTCTGCATCATATCCTCATTGATTTCAACAGCAAGACTGGCTCCAATTACCGATCCAACAATAGCTGGAAGTGCCAGCCAGATCCCTTCTTTAAAAGAAAAAACTTTTTGCTTTTTAAAACTGCTGACCCCAACAATATTCTGCATCAAAATGGCTATTCGATTGGTTCCGTTAGCAACATTTGCGGGAAGTCCCATAAACATCAGCACAGCCAAACTAATTATTGATCCACTACCTGCAAGCGTATTTAGAAACCCACAAAAAACACCAACAATTACAATTAAAATATAATAATACCATTCCATAATTTCATCCTTTTTAAGCGCTTAAACTAAAGATAAAAATTGAAACAAAACATGTTTAAAAACAAAATGCTTCGGAGAAAATAATTTGACTAAACATATTGCTTAAACATCACAAAATCAATAATAGTTAAGCACTTTACAGAATATCGAACAAAAAAAAGAGGAGAATCAAATCTCCTCTTCTTCTATATTTGTAAAATAATACTACCAAGCAAACATTGGTCGCTCACACATCATCTCATTTACGCGCTCACGAACAGAAGCGATAACCTCTTCGCTTTCGATATTGCTAATTACCTCATCAATCATTTGAACGATTATTGGCATATGCTCCTCCTTTAAACCACGAGTTGTAATTGCTGGAGTTCCAACACGCAAACCAGATGTTGCAAATGGGGAACGGGTATCAAATGGAACCATATTTTTATTGATGGTAATATCAGCCTGAACCAATACATTTTCCACTTTCTTACCAGAAATTTCAGGAAATTTTGAACGAAGATCAACCAACATGGAGTGATTATCTGTTCCACCAGAAATGACTTTGTATCCTAACTTCATAAATTCAGCGGCCATTACTTTTGCATTTTTCTGCATTTGAATCGCATACTCCTTATATGAATCAGTTAAGGCCTCTCCAAAAGCAACTGCTTTTGCAGCTATAACATGCTCAAGAGGTCCTCCTTGTTGTCCTGGAAATACAGCAAAATTTAATACCTGAGACATCATTTTCACTTCCCCTTTTGGAGTTGTTTGTCCCCAAGGATTTTCAAAATCTTTTCCCATTAAAATCAATCCTCCACGTGGTCCACGAAGAGTTTTATGAGTTGTTGTAGTCACAATATGACAGTAAGGAATTGGATTACTTAGTAATCCTTTTGCAATTAATCCTGCAGGATGAGCGATATCCGCCATAAGCAAACATCCTACTTTATCCGCAATTTCGCGTAAACGAGGAAAATCCCAATCGCGGGAATAAGCAGATGCTCCGGCAACAATCATTTTTGGTTTATGTTCCAAAGCCAACTGCTCTAATTCATCGTAATCAACTGTTCCGGTTTCTTCTTTTACATGATATGCAATAGGATTGTACAAAGTACCAGAAAGGTTTACCGGTGATCCGTGTGATAAATGACCGCCATGTGATAAATCCAATCCTAAAAATGTGTCCCCTGGCTGCAAACAAGCATAAAATACAGCAGCATTTGCCTGTGCACCGGAGTGTGGCTGTACGTTAGCATATTCTGCTCCGAATAATTCACATGCTCTGTCAATAGCCAATTGTTCAGTTTGATCCACGATCTGACAACCACCATAATATCTCTTTCCCGGATATCCTTCAGCATATTTATTTGTCAGGCATGAGCCCATTGCGTCCATTACTTGCTGACTCACGAAGTTCTCAGAAGCAATTAATTCAATACCATTCTTTTGACGTAGGTATTCCTGATCAATTAGGTCGAAAATTTGAATATCTCTTTCCATTGTTGTTTGTCTTTTTTCCGAAATTATTCGAAATGAATTAATGATTTGTTAGTGTTTAGAAGGAATATAATTCCTTACCGATAAAGTATTTACTCCCCCTTGAAAAGATGATGCACCACAAAAATAATTAAATTATATATTCCTAAAAGTGCAGCTTCAAAATTAGACAAATCAGCATATTAAAAAAATTATTTCTTAGCTAATTCATTCTTAAAAGAATATTTATAACACATATAGAAAATAGATCATTTAAAATCCCTAATCTCATTACATTCTTATCAGACTCATCAAGCTCTAAAAATCAATAATCATCTTGTAAAAATCGCATCTCACCTTTCAATAAGCACATAAAATCTAAATTCTAAATTTTCATTTCACAACTTAACACATTTATTGTAAATTTAACATTGTAAATAATCCTAAATAAACCAGTATGGAAATAGTTGACTCAAATCCAAAACAAAGACCAGGACTATTAACTACCTTATGTATTCTTACCTTTATTGGAAGTGGATTCGGTATTCTAAACAATATCTTCGGGATGATTATGTCTCCTCTCAAGAACCTTTTGGATCCAGAGCTTTTCGAAACTGCACTGGACAATGTTCATGATGATTTTGCCCGGAAATTTGTAGAACAAGCACTGGAAATAGGGCAGAAAGCTCTTCAGCATATTTTTGAAATATCTCTGACTCAATTTATATTGTATGTGGCAAGCTTAACAGGTGCTATTCTAATGTTTCAATTAAAAAAGACAGGGTTTTACATCTATTCGGCAGCTCAAGTATTGCTTCTCTTTGTAGCTCCTGTGTTTATTGGATTTAACTTATTTGTTAATATTGGAATCTTATTTGGAAGTATATTCACCATACTATTTATTGCCCTTTATGCTATCAACCTTAATAAACTGAATTAATATTTATTATCCCTAAAAAAACCAAACTATTATGGAAGAAAATGTAACAACTATCGAAACTCCTAAAAAAAGACCAACTTTCTTAACCGTTCTTTGTATCCTATCATTTATTGGTAGTGGTGGCTTTGGATTACTGTATTCTGTATATCAGTATGCAACTTTCGAAAGCACCTATCCTGCTCAAATGGAAAAGTTAACTACTGCAATGGATCAATTAGAACAAGCAGGAATGGATTCAGGTTTTTTCTACAAAAGCACTGAAAATGGAATCGTAGTACTAGAAAAAATGTCTCAGAACCTAGGTTTGGTTACTGGTGTTAATTGTCTTTTTGCAATACTAAGTTTACTCGGTGTCTTCATGATGTTTAAACTAAAAAAGAATGGTTTCTACTTATATACAATTATAAACTACTTTTGGGTATTAGTTCCATTGGTTCTAATCGATTTTGAAGCATCAATGACAAATGCCTTAATTGGAGGAGTGATAGTTACACTCTTTGTCATACTTTATGCAGTGCAGCTAAAACACATGGACTAGCAAAACTACCAATGTATTAGATACAAGCCACTCATTCCGGGTGGCTTTTTTAATACTTTTTAAAATAATTTAACTCGGAACAAAATCACCCTTTTTGTAAATTTGTTCTGATATTAAAAACAAAAAATTGATTGAAATGAGAACTAAATCTGTTTTTTTTGTTTTAATCTTATTGTTTTCCCTTAGCGGATTCTCTCAAAATAAGATCAACAAAACAAAGCCAAACGAGGACATTAAAGTCAATAAGGAATTTGATAAAGATGGAAATCTGATTCGATATGATTCCACCTATGTTTACACTTGGTCATCGGATAGTTGCCATCACTTTACTCCCGACTCTGCCTTTTTAAATTTTTCGGATATTCATGAAATGAGAAAAAATATGCAGGAACAATTGGAGCAATTATTTAATCAGGACAGTTCCGGGCACAAACAATTTCAACACCCATTCTTCAACGAAGATTTCTTTAATGATGATTTTTTCAATCCTCAATTCTTCCATAATGATTTCTTCTCCCAAGATTCCAGTTACAATGATCTTCTTCAAAAAATGGAAAAAATGATGGAAGAACGCATGAATTTCTCGAAAGGATACAATGAAAAGATGCATCGAAATCTGGATTCATTGCACAATGATTTTATGAAAAAACAAAAGAGATATTTTCAACAAAGAGATTCCATATATCGGAAGCATAATAAGGATAAAGGCAAATCTATCGAATTGTAAACTCTACTGCGGGAACGGTTCTTTTAAAAAACTACTAATCGGCAGTTATATTTAGCAAATGCTGCCGATAAGCAGAAAATAATTTGGATTTCGAAACAAATCCAACGTATTTGCCATGATCCAAAACGGGCAAATTCCAAGCGCCTGTTTCCTTAAATTTGTCCAATACTTTTTCCATTGAATCGGCAAAAGAAATTGATGCGGGTGGCATAATCATCAAATTACAAATTGGTGTAGAATACAATTCATCATTAAACATGATTTCACGTACCTCATCGAGCAAAATGATCCCAATTAAATAACCTTCTTCGGTAAGCACTGGAAATATATTCCTCTTCGATTTGGATATCACTTTCACCAGATCACCTAAATTCCCATCTTCCGAAATGCTTATTAAATCAGTTTCTATCACCTTTGAAAGCTGCATAAAACGTAAAACAGCCAGATCCTTATTATGAGTTATCAACTCGCCCCTTTTGGCCAATTGAGCTGTAACAATAGATTCTTTTTGCAAACTTTTTACTGTAATAAAAGAAATCGTAGTTGACAACATCAACGGAACAATTAACTCGTATCCGCTGGTAATTTCAGCTATCAAAAAGATTCCGGTTAATGGCGCATGCAAAACGCCGCCAAGAACACTGGCCATGCCAACCAATGTGAAATTACTCTCTGAGAGTGGCTCCCCCAACTCGAAATGATTGTATACAAATACAAACAAAAAGCCCAGCATCGCTCCTGTAAACACCGAAGGAGCAAAAATACCTCCTATTCCACCCGCACCTAAAGTAATTGAGGCTGCAATCACTTTTAAAAAAACCAATGCTCCAATAAAAATGACTACCATATACCAAACATCAGTATAATTTTCAAACAAACTCGAACGAAAAACCTCAGCAAGATTCCCACCCACCAATGCTTTTACTGTGTTATAGCCTTCTCCATATAAAGCGGGAAAATAAAATATGAGTATTCCTAAAGAAAGTCCACCAATCAGCATTCTGTTTCTCAGAAATTTAAAATGTTCAAATCGGTTTTCAATCCAAAGAAATGTTTTGGTGAAATAAACAGAAACAAGTCCTGAGAGAATACCCAGTAAAATAAAAAAGGGAATATCCCGTATCACAAAAGGATGAATGATAGCAAACTCAATCAATATATCCTCATCCAAAAAAAGCTTTGTTGTTATTGCCCCGCTAACCGAGGCCATTAGTAAGGGAATTAATGAAAATCGCGACAAATCGATTAACAATACCTCCAAAGCAAATACAATAGCTGCGATCGGAGTATTAAAAATAGCTGCAATTGCTCCCGATGCACCACAAGCCAACATCAAGGTAATTTCTTTGTAGTTTAAATGAAAATTACGCCCCATATTCGATCCGATAGCCGCTCCTGAAGAAATGATTGGAGACTCCAGACCGATACTACCTCCAAATCCTGCAGTGATAATGGCTCCTATAACGGATGAATAGGTTTTGTGTAATTTCACAATACTATTCCGTTTTGATATTGCATGCAATAGTGATGTAAGGTTGTGTTTTGCAAGATCGCGAATAATATATTTTCTAAATACCAAAGTAAGGCCAACACCGATCATCGGGTACAGAAAAAACAAATAATTCTGATAACTCCAATTGATTCCTTCCAACAAAAACTCACGTCCGCGATATACTGCTGTTTTCAATACAAGCGCAGTCATTCCGGAAGCAATACCGATAAGTACGCTCAGAATTAAAATAAAACTTTGATTATTAATGTGACGCATTCTCCATATTAGAAATCGACGCCACCGCGTGTTTCCGATCATGAAATTTAATAGGCTAAGTCCTAATTTAATAAATAGAATTCTAATATCAGTAATTTACAAAAAAAGAAAAGTCCATTTTGCAATTGCAAAATGGACCTTAACGAATATAATAACTAATTCTAACTATCTATTCATCCGAAAAATGAACCAAAACTCTTCTGTAGACATTGAATATTTTCGCTTTTGAGACAAAACCCAAATATTTTTCATCCTGCACAACCGGAAGGTTCCAGGCTCCTGTTTCTTCAAATTTTCGCATCACCTTATCCATAGGCGCATCAACATCCAAAATTGCTGGTGGCATAATCATTAAACTCCACACGTATGTATCATCATACATCTCAGGATTAAACATGATGTCTCTGATATCATCCAACAGTACAATTCCCAACAATTTTTCATCCTCATCAACTACAGGGAAAATATTTCGTTGTGAATGCGAAATAATCTTCACTAATTCTCCTAAAGTTGCATTCGGGTTCACTCGTTTCAAATCCGTTTCGATCACCTTACCCATTTTCATAAGTGTAAGAACCGCTTTGTCCTTATTATGAGTAATCAGCTCGCCGCGTTTTGCCAATCGTTTGGTGTAAATTGAATGTGGCTCAAAATACATGATTGTAAGATAGGCTATGGTTGCTGTAATCATGATTGGTACAAACAATGCGTAGCCACCGGTGATTTCAACAATAAGAAATATTGCAGTAAGAGGCGCGTGCATAACACCTGCCATCATCCCTGCCATCCCGATAAGGGTAAAATTGCTTTCGGAAAGCTTAATAAAATTAAATCCGTTAATTACCCGGGCCACAAAAAATCCGGCAACAGCTCCCAAAAATAAAGAAGGAGCAAAAATACCTCCAACCCCACCACTACCTGTAGTAACTGTTGAGGCAATCACCTTAAAACCAATAACCAGCACCACATATCCTAACAACAGCCAATAATTGTCTTTCAGAAAATAGAATATACTATTATTTACTAAATCAGTATGATTGCCATTCAGCAACGATTGAATGGTGTTATAACCTTCTCCATAAAGCGGAGGAAACAAGAAAATCATTATCCCCAGCAAAATACCTCCAACAATCATTTTTCGATAACAGTTGGTAATCTTCCCGAATATTGATTCCAGATACATTGAAAAGCGGGTGAAATAAAGAGAAACCAAACCTGCGAAAATACCTAAAATGATATAGTAAGGGATATTATTGATTACAAAAGGAGTTGTTACATCATATGTAAGTAAAACACCTTTTCCCATAAAAAAGTAGGAAACACTAGCTCCGGTAATCGATGAAATTAAAAGTGGAATTAAAGATGCCATGGTTAAATCGAGCATGAGTACTTCCAAAGTGAAAATCATTCCCGCCATAGGGGCTTTAAAGATTCCACCGATTGCTCCTGCTGCTCCGCAGCCAACCATCAGTGTAACAATCTTGTAGTTCATATGAAAAAGACGAGCCAGATTCGAACCAATAGATGCCCCTGTAAGCACTACGGGCGCCTCAGCTCCAACCGATCCTCCAAAACCAATTGTTAAAGTACTGGCGATAATTGAAGAATAGTTGTTATGAGGTTTTATTTGAGAATTCTTCTTTGATATCGCATACAAAATACGCGATACACCATGTCCGATGTTATCCTTCACAAAAAATTTCACAAACAAAACAGCAAGGAAGATACCTATTGCAGGATAAGCCAGATACAACAAGTTGGCAGAATCAACATGCAATCGATGCGTTAAAAAATGATGTGTAAAATGAATTGCGTTCTTCAAAAGAAGCGCAGCCAAACCACTTACCAGGCCCACTAAAAAACTTAAAAGTAGAACGAACTGTCGTTCCTTGATGTTCTTCACTCTCCAAATTAAAAACCTGGAAAGCAAGCTTTTATTCTTCATTTCTAAAAAAATTCAACGTTTATGTCTAACGACATTATTAATACGTATAGATCGGATGGCTGAAGAAGTCAGGCGACCCTATAGAGAATTACATAAAAAAATCCAGCGATTCCATTAATCTTATGTATCCCATTGATTATCTGAGCCAATCAGGCAATACATTTACATAACAGCTCTTCAAACGGAGTGCAAAAGTAACAGATATTTAATAAGGAGAAAACCTTTTGACAGAAAATTTTATAAACTTTCCTCATGATGGCCTAAATTTCTGATAATCAACACAAACTAAACAAACGTTTGTTGTGACAAAGCATCAGAAAGAATCTTAAATTTCGATTTTATTAATCTTCTGAAAAATGCTTTAACATACGACGGTAAGTAGAAAAAATTTGCGCCCTCGATACGCACCCACAATACTTACCTTCATTAAGAACAACCAAGTTAAATTTATCGGAATATTGATACTTGCTAGCCACATCAGCCATCGACTCGTCGTGCTGAATTATAACCTCTGGAACAACCATCAAATCACGAACAAATACTTCATCATACTTCTCTGGCTGAAACATTATCTCCCGAATATCATCCAACTTTACAATGCCTTGAAAATTATTCTCCTCATCAATTACAATAAATATGTTCCGGTGTGCTTTAGCGATAACTTTAACTAATTCTCCCAATGTGGCATCTGAATTTACGGTGCTAAAGTCTTTCTCAATTAATCGGGTAACCCGCATCAACGACAATACGTTTTGATCTTTATCATGTGTCATTAACTCTTTACGCTTGGCTAACTGTATGGTATAAACAGAATGAGTTTCGAAGGTTTTTACCGTGGCATAAGAAACTGTAGCTGTTATCATCAAAGGAACAAACAATTGATAACCTCCTGATATATCCGCAATCAAAAACAATCCTGTTAATGGTGCGTGCAACACTCCGGCAATCATTCCTGCCATACCAATTAGAGCAAAATTATTAACCTCAAGATCTCGAAACCCTAAATGACGCACAAGTTTAGCAAATAAAACACCTGCATTAACTCCCATAAATAATGTAGGTGCGAAAATACCACCTACACCACCTGCTCCAAAAGTAATTGAAGCAGCAATCACTTTAAAAAATATCACCATAACCAACAAAACAATAATCATCCAAAAATTATCCTGAAAAGAATAGAAAAATGAATTGTTGAACAGGTAGGAATAATTGCCTGACAGAGATGAGTTAATCGCATCATATCCCTCTCCAAATAAAGCGGGGAAAAAGAAAATAATAACTCCAAGTGATAATCCACCAAAAATTAATTTCTTATAAATCGAATCAATTTTTTCGAAAATACCATGTATAAACATGTAGCACTTTGTAAAATAAGTAGCAATCAGACCGGTGAAAATCCCCAAAACAATGTAGTAAGGTAAATCCGACATAATAAACCCGTTTTGCACCTTAAAAGGATACAAAACATCCATTCCCAAAAAGAAATAAGAGGTTATAACAGCTGATGCAGATGCTAACAAAAGCGGAACCAAAGACCACATGGTGAGATCAAGCATGATTACTTCCAAAGCAAAAACAATTGCAGCAATCGGAGCTTTAAAAATCGCAGCCATTGCTCCCGCACAGGCACAACCCAAAAGCAATGTAATATGCTTGTAATTTAAGTGGAATAAACGCCCAATATTTGATCCAAGAGCAGCTCCGGTCGCGACAGTTGGCCCTTCCAAACCAACCGAACCACCAAATCCAACTGTTAGGGCCGATGTTACAACTGATGAGAACATATTGTGGCGGCTAATTTGAGCATTGGATTTTGAAATGCCATAGAGTACATTTGGTATGCCATGACGAACCGGACGTCTGATCACATATTTTATAAATAAAACGGCCATCAAAATTCCAATAGTTGGATAAATAACGTATAGTATATTTTTATATTCCAGCGAGGAGTTACGTTGAAGAAGGGAACTGATAAAATGGACAGAATTTTTAATAATTACTGCTGCAATTCCTGATGTTACACCAATAATAATAGCTAACATTGAAATAAACTGACGATTATTTATGTGCTTTAAACGCCAAACCAAAAAACGACCTAATAATGATTTTTTTTTCACCCTAAAATTTAAATAAAACCAATCTCACGATTCCAACGCAACCAATTGCCAATCATTCACCAAATTCCTTCATTCGAAGCTTAAAATAAAGAATATCTTCCTTAAGATACAAGAAGCAACTCCCTAATCGAAAAAATAATCCAATGTAATCTGATATATATAATAGATCTAAAGAACATCTTTCAGATCACATTACTACGTTCTAAAGAGTAACAAGTTGAATAGGTATGCTTAAAATCATACTTCCACGTCTTATTCTTATCAAGAATTTTTCTAAATTTGCATCATCACCGATTCATATTAACAGACACAAGCATACAATCTTTGTTCTTGTGTCTTTTTTTGATTGAATAACATTAGATTCTAAAGAAAATGACAAATCGAATAACATCTCTTTTCAATATTAAATACCCAATTATTCAAGGGGGAATGGTTTGGTGCTCAGGTTGGAAGTTGGCAACGGCTGTTAGTAATGCCGGAGGATTAGGTTTAATTGGCGCCGGATCGATGCACCCTGATACATTTCAGGAGCATATTCAAAAAGCAAAAACTGCAACCAACAAACCATTTGGTGTTAATGTTCCATTACTTTATCCTGAAATGGATAAGATCATGAACATCATTGTAAAAGAAGGTGTTAAAATTGTATTTACATCGGCAGGAAGCCCTAAAAAATGGACTCCATTTTTAAAAAAACATGATATTACGGTGGTGCATGTTGTATCAAGTGCTTTTTTTGCAAAAAAATGCGAGGATGCAGGTGTTGATGCAATTGTTGCTGAAGGTTTTGAAGCAGGAGGTCACAATGGAAGAGAGGAAACAACTACAATGGCATTAATTCCTTCGGTTAGAAAAGTCATTAAATTACCTTTGATTGCGGCTGGTGGAATTGGATCAGGAGAAAGCATGTTATCTGCAATGATATTAGGAGCTGATGGAGTTCAAATGGGAACCCGTTTTGCCATTTCTGAAGAATCCTCGGCTCACGAAAATTTTAAAAAATCGGTACTGAAACTAAGTGAAGGCGACACAAAACTGGCTCTGAAAAAGTTAGCCCCTACCCGTTTGGTTAAAAATGATTTTTTCAATCAAGTACATGAAGCAGAATGTAGAGGTGCATCCCCGGAAGAAATGAAGGAAATATTAGGAAAAGGCCGTGCTAAAACAGGCATGTTTGAAGGGAATTTAGAAGAGGGTGAATTGGAGATTGGTCAGGTTTCTGCACTAATCAATAAAATCCAACCCGTTTCTGAAATTATAACTCAAATAGTACAAGAATATCAAGAGAGCCTGACTCAATTACAATCCGAAAAATATAAATTTTAAGGCGTATCCATTCTTAAATTACACAGAAGAAACTATGATTGAATTTGATAAATTTACACTTAAGAATGGCTTGCGGGTAATTGTGCATCGCGATGAGACCACTCCAATGGCTGCCGTAAATATATTATACAATATTGGAGCAAAAGATGAAAATCCTGAACGAACCGGATTTGCACACCTTTTTGAGCACCTCATGTTTGGAGGATCGATAAATATTCCAAATTACGACGAACCCCTGCAAATGGTCGGAGGCGACAACAACGCATGGACCAATAATGACATCACCAATTACTATCTTACTGTTCCAAAAGCAAATTTGGAAACTGCTTTTTGGTTGGAATCCGACAGAATGCTGAGTTTGGCTTTTAGCGAAAAAAGTCTGGAAGTGCAACGAAGTGTAGTCATTGAAGAGTTTAAACAACGGTATTTCAATCAGCCTTACGGCGATGTATGGTTGCATCTTCGCCCTTTGGCCTATAAAGAACATCCTTACCAATGGCCTACAATTGGGAAATCTATCGATCACATTGAAAAAGCTACCTTAGAAGAAGTTAAGGATTTCTTTTTTCACCATTACGCTCCCAACAATGCAATAATGGTTGTTGCAGGAAATGTGGATACTCAACAAGTAAAAGAACTATCGGAAAAATGGTTTGGACCAATTGAACGAAGAGAAATTCAGGAAAGAAATCTTCCTGTAGAACCAACTCAAAATGAATTCCGGAGCAAACGAATTGACAGTAACGTGCCGTTTGATGCCATCTACATGGCCTTTCATATGGGGAAAAGAATGGACGAGGATTTCTATATTATTGATTTGATTTCGGATGTATTGTCTAACGGACAATCGTCCCGGATTTTTCAATCGTTGGTAAAAGAAAAGAATTTATTCTCTTCGATCGACGCCTACATTACAGGTGAATTTGAACCGGGCTTGTTTCTGATAACAGGAAAACTAGTTGAAGGTGTAGCCATGGAAACAGCAGATGCTGCCATTTGGGAAGAACTGAATAAAATGGCCACAACAAAAGTTGATGAGTACGAACTTCAGAAAGTGAAAAATAAGGTGGAGTCAAGCTTAGTGTTTTCAGAAATCAGCTATTTAAACAAGGCTATGAACCTGGCTACCCATGAATTATTAGGTGATGCCGACGACATTAATAAAGAAGTGGAAAAATATCAGAAAGTAAGTGTTAATGACATTTTAAACAGCTCCGCTAAAATTTTCAGAAAGGAAAATTGTTCTACACTTTATTACTACTCAAAAAAATAGGAATGGAAAATTTATATAGAAACACAGCTCCAGAATTCAAAACCGTAGATAGCGTTGAAATTCTGCCCTCACGAAAACATTCGTTGAGCAACAACATTCCCGTTCACATTATTAATGGTGGTAGTCAGGATGTAGTGAAAATTGAATTCATTTTTAATGCTGGAATCTGGCAGCAGAAAAAGCCGTTAATTGCTACTTTAACAAATACAATGCTTAACGAGGGAACCTCCTCTTTAACTGCATCTGAAATTGCAGAGAAATTTGATTTTTTGGGAGCTCACATTGGGTTTTCGGCGAGCAAACATGATGCAAGTGTTACACTGTACAGCCTTAAAAAACATTTTTCTGAAACCCTTTCTTTAATTGCAGATCTAATTAAGAATTCCATTTTTCCCGAAAAAGAATTCAAAACAATTCTAACCAATAAAAAACAGCAGTATCAAATTGATCATCAGAAAACAAATGTTTTAGCGAAAGAAAAATTCACCGAGATGATTTATGGAAAAAATCATCCTTATGCAAACATTTATGATATTCGTGAATTTGACAATTGCAGTCTGCAAGATGTTAAAGAATTTTACAAAGAACATTACACACCTGACAATTGCCACATTATAATAGCTGGTAAGGTGGATGATAATGTATTAACTGAAGTTGAAGAGTTATTTGGTGAAACTAAATGGAGAAATCAAAGTCAGTCAATTGATTTCAATCATAAAATAATTGGTTCAAAAGAAAAGTCCGCCTTCGTATGTAAAGATGATGCTGTTCAATCGACAATCCGAATTGGTCGCAAATTATTCACGAAAACTCATCCCGATCATACGGGAATGCAACTTTTAAATCTAATACTTGGAGGTTATTTCGGATCACGATTGATGCAAAATATCCGGGAAGATAAAGGATATACCTACGGAATCAACTCCATCATACTCTCTCATTTAAAAGATGGCCATTTTGCAATTGTAACTGAGGTAGGCGCTGAGGTTTGTAAGGCTGCAATACAAGAAATATTCGTTGAAATTAAGCGGTTAAGGGAAGAATTTGTCTCTGAAGAAGAGTTGACATTAGTGAAAAACTATATTTCAGGTGAAATGCTTCGAAATTTAGACAGTCCTTTTGCCTTGTCGGATGGATTAAAAGGAAATTTACCTTTTGGTTTAGACAATACCTATTTTGCTCATTTTATTAAGGATTTAAAGGCTGTAACTGCAAAAAAAATAATGGAATTAGCGAATGAGTATTTGCAACCTGATGATCTTTACCTTATAGTATGCGGACCGAAGGAATGTGAAGAAGCCATTACTTTTCCAAAGTAATTCCTTTTTTTGCCAAACAGAATGATACATCAGTTTAATGTATAGTAATTTGCTGCAAACTTCACATATAAGTGATTACCTGCAAAAAAAAAGGCAAACAAGTCCTATATTTAGTATCTTAAAATTATAAGATTTTGCTACTTTTAATTGTTGCAACGATATATACAGAACAAACAGGTTTTTATGAGTGGTGAGACCGAAAAAGATAAACAACTAATACTTGACGCCTACGAGGAACTTTTGAAACATTGCAAAAGAAGCCGTGAGCCTGAGAGTAAACAATTGATAGATAAAGCTTTCCATTTTGCCTGGGAAGCTCATAAGGGCGTGCGCCGTAAATCAGGAGAGCCCTATGTACTGCATCCAATTTCTGTAGCTCAAATTGTAGCAGAAGAAATGGGTTTGGGTACTAAGTCCATTGTATCTTCCTTACTGCATGATGTAGTTGAAGATACCGAATATACACTTGAAGATATCCAAAATCATTTTGGTGAAAAAGTTGCCCAAATTGTTGATGGTCTGACTAAAATTTCAGACGTATTTGATCAACAAACCTCAATGCAGGCAGAAAATTTCAGAAAAATGCTATTAACCCTGTCCGACGATTTAAGGGTAATTCTGATAAAAATGGCTGACAGACTGCACAATATGCGCACTTTGAATTCAATGCCATTGCGCAAGCAAATGAAAATTGCCGGCGAAACACTATTCCTTTTTGCCCCTTTAGCACATAGAATGGGATTGTATTCTATTAAATCTGAATTAGAAGATTTAAGTCTGAGATATGAACACCCGGATGACTTTGACAACATTTCTAAAAAGATTATAGAACAAGAAACAAAGCAGCAAAAAATAATAGAAAGCATAATTGCTCCCATTGAGGAGAAACTGAAGCAAGCAGATATTCAATGCTCCATTAAAAACCGACCAAGGTCAATTTTCTCTATATGGAATAAAATTGAAACTCAGAATACCAGTATTGAAGAAATTTACGATCTCATTTCCGTTCGGGTCGTTTTCACACCAAAAATTGGTGTTCCTGAGAAAAACCAATGTTGGAACATTTACTCCCTTATTACCGACATTTACAAACCCAAACCAGAACGTATCAGGGATTGGGTTAGTACACCTAAAGCCAACGGCTACCAGGCTCTGCACGTAACAGCTATGGGACCTCAGGGAAAATGGATCGAATTTCAGATAAGAACAGAGAAAATGGATGACATCGCAGAAAAAGGTTTTGCAGTTCATTCCAAATACAATACCATTGGAAACGGTGAGTCTGAATTAGATAAATGGCTAAACGATGTTCGTGAAATCTTAGATAATCCGGAAGCTGATGCAATGGCTTTTCTCGACGAATTTAAATTGAATTTATTTTCGAAGGAAATTCAGGTTTTTACACCTAAAGGTCAAATTCGCACCTTACCGAAAAAAGCCACGACCCTTGATTTTGCCTACGATATCCATACAGATATTGGAAATCATTGTATTGGAGCGAAAGTAAATCATCGGTTGGTTCCATTAAGCCATGAATTAAAAAGTGGTGATCAGGTAGAAATTTTAACCTCTGAAAAACAAGCACCCAAATATGAATGGATCGAATTTGTAATCACTGCCCGCGCAAAGTCTAAAATTAAATCAGCCTTTAAAAAAGAAAGAAAAGAATACACTATAAAAGGTGCCAGAATGCTAGAAGACCAATTATCTGACAGCGGTCTTCTTCTAAATGCGAAAGCATTTAGAAAAATGCTGGAACACTACAAGCTTTCAAATAAAGAAGAATTATTTTATAAAATTGGTTTGGGAAAAATCAATATTAACGAAATTGATGGTGTCGTTCGAAAAAAATCAAAAAGCAAATTTATCAAGTATTGGAAACTTCAGTTTTTTGGAGGTTCGGGGGAAAATGAGGACGAAGAAATCCTTGAAACCCCTAATTCAAAACCAGAACTTGATAAAAAGAAAACCCTTATGCTTACAGAGTTAGCTGCTAATGAGAGCTACAAAATAGCATCTTGCTGCAAACCAATACCTGGCGACGAAGTTCTTGGCTATCTGGATATGGCTAATAACGTAACCATCCACAAAAGGAAATGCCCCAATGCATTAAAGTTAATGTCAAGCCAGGGCGATCGTATTCTTGCTGCAGACTGGACCAGTCATAGATTAATGTCTTTTCTCGCCATTATTGAATTAACCGGAATTGATAAAATTGGTATTGTTAATGAAGTTACTAATGTTATCTCTAAAGATCATGATGTAAATATGCGCTCGCTGCACTTTGAAAGCCATGATGGTGTGTTTGAGGGCTTAATCCATCTCTATGTTCACAACACTGAAGATCTTAACAATTTAATTATGAAACTTATCAAGATCAAAGGTCTTGATAATGTGAAACGTATCGAGAATATTGAAGAATACAGCTAAATTAAAATTTATTCTAAATAAGCTTTCAGTTCTAAAAAAAATCACTATTTTAGACCCATTATTTTAAATTAGATTAGATAACACCTAGGTTATTTTTTGATATGAGCAACGAAGACACTAAAGAAATTGTTAAGAAGATGTTTACAGAATATCTTCAGAAAAAGGGACATCGAAAGACTCCGGAAAGATACGCAATACTAGATGAGATATATTCCCGGGAAGGACACTTCGATATTGAATCTCTTTATATTTTTATGAAAAATAAAAATTATCGCGTTAGTAGAGCAACCCTTTACAATACTATAGATCTTCTTTTAGATTGTAAATTGGTAGTTAAGCACCAATTTGGCAAAAATATCGCTCAATTCGAAAAAGCATATGACAGCAACAAGCACGATCATTTGATCTGTATCCGTTGTGGCAAAGTACTTGAATTTTGCGATACCCGTTTAGAGGATGTTCGTAAAAATGTTTCCGATGATATGGATTTCAAAGTTTCTCATCATTCCTTATATATTTACGGAACATGTCAAGAATGTCGAAAAATTGAAACCAATTAATTTATCAACAATAAATATCTCTAAAAACCTCTATAACCGGAGGTTTTTTTATGCCCAAAATTGACTTATCAACAAGACCCGTTTTCCTCTTCACGGAATAAAAATATTTATTACCTTTGACTGTTAAAACTTGTAAGTATTCTTCAAGATTTAACAACATACCCCAAACCATTTTTATAAATCCAATCATAAAATTGGTTTGGATAATTACTTGTTAAGATTTACTATCAAATTATTAGACAGATGAAAGTTGATGTACTTTTAGGCCTCCAATGGGGAGATGAAGGTAAAGGAAAAGTTGTGGATGTACTAACCCCAAAGTACGATTTTATCACCCGTTTTCAGGGTGGCCCCAACGCAGGACACACTTTGGAATTTAATGAAATAAAGCACGTTCTGCATACAATTCCTTCCGGGATCTTCCGCGATGATAAGATTAACGTTATTGGAAATGGTGTTGTTATCGACCCGGTAATTTTCAAGAAAGAAATTGAAGGAATAAAAAAACTTGGAATCAATCTATCCAAAACCTTATTTATTTCGAAGAAGGCTCATTTAATTTTACCTTCTCACAGAATTCTTGATGCGGCATCTGAAGCGGCTAAAGGGAAATCAAAAATTGGATCAACCCTTAAAGGAATTGGACCAACCTATATGGATAAAACCGGAAGAAACGGTTTGCGTGTGGGAGATATCAAATTAAACTTCAAAGAAAAATACGACTCGTTAGTTGACAAGCACCGTTTAATGCTTGACAAACTTTATGAGTTTGATTACGACATTTCTGAATATGAAACCGAATGGTTTGAAGGCATCAAAGTTTTAGCTGAATTTCAGTTAATCGACAGTGAACAATTTCTTAATGATGCTCTTAAAGATGGTAAATCAATTCTTGCAGAAGGTGCACAGGGAACTATGCTGGATGTTGACTTTGGATCCTATCCATTTGTAACTTCATCGAACACTGTTTGTGCCGGAGCTTGTACTGGTTTAGGTATTGCACCGAATCGAATTGGCAGAGTTATTGGTATCTTCAAAGCATATTGCACAAGAGTTGGTATGGGACCATTTCCAACTGAGCTTTTTGATGCTGATGGAGATTTGTTAAGAGCTAAAGGAAATGAATTTGGATCGACAACCGGTCGTGCCAGAAGATGCGGTTGGTTGGATCTTGTTGCTCTTAAGTATTCGATCATGATTAACGGCGTTACTGAATTAACCATGATGAAATCGGATGTAATGGACGATTTTGACACCATTAAAATTTGTACATCTTACCTTGTAAATGGTGAAGAAGTTGAGCATGTTCCTTATGAAATGACTGACGATATCAAACCTGTTTACACAGAGTTTAAAGGTTGGAAAACTGATATGACTGCTGTTACTCATGAGAATGAGTTCCCTGAAGAATTTAATGCTTACATTAATTTTATTGAGGAAGAAACCGGAGTAACTGTTAAAATTGTTTCTGTTGGTCCAAACAGAGCTCAAACTATTGAAAGAATGCTTGATTAATCAGGCACAACAATAAAAGTCTGTTAAGACTCACAAAAAAAACCTGTTTGAAAATCAAACAGGTTTTTTTTTAATTCTGTAAAAACATTATTTGCTTACATTTTTGATTGAGCCTAAATCAGGAAAAAATTCAATACTGTAATTTTCGTTCAACAGTACTTCAGCAGGCATATTCGCTATTTTTCCAAACTGTGCAATCGGCATTCTATTCTGAAATAAAATTTCTTTCCCATTAGAAATAGAGACATCAGCCATTCCAGGAATTCGATAAAATATTTGCTTCTGAGGAACAAGTCCAACTGTTGGAATAATTGCCAACTCTCTTGTTATCTCTAAATTTTTAAAATCAACACGAATTGGTTTTCCGCCCAAATCATTAACTCCAACCGGGCCAGATTGCGGAGACATTCGGAAAATCACCCCGCCATTTTCACCATTTTTAGGAGTAAATAAAAACTGAAAATTCTCTATAAAACCAACTCTCTTACCAATAAATAGTGATAAATATTCATTTTCCAATTTTTCCAATTCTTTAATAATTATCTCATAAGCCTTTCCGTCAGGAGGCAATACTTCATAATTGGCAGTTAATATTTTAAATCTTCTTTTTCTTAACTTAAATATCTGATGAGCGGCTTCTTCCGCTTTTTCCTCCAATGACTTTACCAAGGCTTGCTTTTCCAGAACCGGAACTTTTACAAAAGCGGTATCAGTTTCCACCACTTTAAATATGGTATCCTCTTTATACTTTATTATTGGATCGATCGAAAACTTTCCGTATTCTATATCAATCTTATCATCAGCAATAAAAACCAATTTCTTTTCTTCTTTCAATAACATTTTCTTCTCCAAATTAAAACCTCTGATTAATCCGGTAGGAGTCAAAGAAATTAAACTAGGTTCATAATCCACGGAAGTGGTAATTTTATGATATTCTTCCGGATCTACCTCGCCGTGAGAAGAAACATCAATGGATTTTAGTTCCCACTCCACTCCATCGGCAGAAACAACATCCGAGATGTTCAGATATTTTTTCGCATATTCGGCAAAAGGACCTCTTTTTAAAATTGTTTTTTCTGCAGTCACATCAAGTTTTAAAACGGTTTGAGGCAATGCATACACTACTGTATTAGGAGTATCCAGCGTTTTTCTTTTTTGAGCACCGGCATACCACTGACAGGAAATTACAACAAGTAATCCCAATAAAATTCTAAGAATCATTCGGTTCATTACAATCTGAATTTTTTGTTTAAAATCGTCTAACTAAAACTAAGGATGAATACTATCTAATAATTACACAATAGCTTACTGTTTTTTTAAGTACAACCATGCTTTTGGTAAATAGTCAACAATATCACTGGCAGTAAGTCCTTCTACACCAACATCTACAGAAGCTAAATCTCCCGCTAAACCATGCAGATAAACTCCGATTATTGCAGCAATATGTGATGAGTAGCCCTGCGACAACAAAGATAATATTATTCCAGTTAACACATCACCGCTGCCAGCTGTTGCCATTCCCGGATTACCTGTAGGATTAAAATAACAAGTTCCTTCCGGACAGCAAATAGCCGTATACGCTCCTTTTAACAGTAAGGTCAATCCATGCTCTTTTGCAAATTCACACTGCATGCAGTTGCGGGTATAACTATCGCCGCTTTTACCTACCAAACGTTCAAACTCCTTAACATGTGGTGTGAAAATGCTGCCTAATGGCAATTCTTCTTTAAGTTCAGGATGCTCTCCTATGATATTAATCGCATCGGCATCTATTACCATCGGAACTTTTACTTCCTTTAAAAGATCAATCATTGCCTTAAAAGAATTCTGCTTTTTATCAATTCCCGGACCAATAGCAACTGCCTTAAATTGGCTTAAATCAGGATATTCTGTAAAAATAATATCTGAACGATCGATACTAACCATAGCTTCGGGGACAGATGTTTGCATAATTTGATACCCAAAACGTGGAATGTGCGTGGTTAACAAACCAATTCCTGAACGTAAACTAGCACGGGAAGCCAGTATTGCAGCCCCCATTTTTCCGTAACTTCCACTTATAAGCAATCCATGACCGTAAGTCCCCTTATGATCAAATTTTTTCCTGGGCATTAATAAAGACTTCACAAACTCTCTACTTAGTATTTTGTAAGCAGTGGGTTCTGTTTTAATTATTTCAGGATGCAACCCAATTGGCAAAACTTCCCATTCACCAACATATTCAGCATTTTCGGGAAAAAGAAATGCCAATTTGGGAAATTGAAAACTTAAGGTATAATCGGCCCGTACAATTCCTCTCAAATTATTTTTGGAGTTATCCTCTCCCATCAGCCCAGATGGAATATCAATGGCAATAACTTTTGCATCACTGGTATTTATTGCTTTCACAACATCCAACGCCAATTCTTCCAATGGTCTTGATAAACCTGAACCAAAAATTGCATCAACAACTATGTCATCTTTAAAAAGCCATGGCATCGATTCAATCGAAGTCATTTCATACAAATCCAATGTATTCAAATTTCTTATCCGCTCCAGATTCGCCTCAGCTTCATCCGATATCTTATCGGTTATTCGAAGCACAAATACTTCAACAGCATAATTCTTATCAGCCAACATGCGTGCCAAGGCTAATCCATCTCCTCCATTATTTCCCGGACCAACAAAAACCTTGCAACTTTGAGGAGCAGGAAAATGTGAAATAATCCACTTAAAAATTTGCCCCGCGGCTCGTTCCATTAAATCGATGGAAGATATTGGTTCATGCTCTATGGTGTAGGCATCAATCTCAGCAATTTGTCTGGCAGTAAATATTTTCATTATTATCGGGTTTTGAATCGTTAAATGATAGGTTCTACAAAAGTTAATAAACAAAACATTACAATCTGATAATACCTAAATAGTTCAAGTATCTAATTTAGGCTTGCTATCGTAATCTTTTTTTTTGTTTAAATGCCTTACGTATTGAATGCCTTTATCAAAGATACTAAACTTTCAATAACCAATTCTACTTACGAAAACGTTTTAAATAGATTCATTCTGGTAACAAATCCTTACTGTCTTCTGTTTTTTTCTATATATTTGTCAATCTTAAAACTGAAACTTTACTTTTATAATTAAAAACTAACATTTATGTTTAAAGGACATCCTAAAGGACTAATTCCAGCTGCTATAGCAAACATGGGAGAACGATTTGGTTTCTACACCATGATGGCTATTCTGGTATTATTCCTACAAGCCAAATTTAATTTAGATGGAGCTAATGCTGGTATTATTTACTCTATTTTCTATTTTTCAATTTACATTTTAGCATTAGTTGGAGGAATTATCGCTGATAAAATAAATAACTTTAAAGGCACTATTCTAACCGGTTTAATTATGATGGGTGCAGGTTACTTTATTTTAGCAGTACCTACTCCTACGCCGGTATCAAGCGTTCCATTTTTCTTAACTATTTCACTAATTGGATTATTTGTAATTGCTTTTGGTAATGGTCTTTTTAAAGGAAACCTTCAAGCCTTAGTTGGTCAGATGTATGATGACCCTAAGTATGGTGCCTTAAGGGATTCAGGTTTCTCTCTTTTTTATGCATTTATTAATATAGGTGCTATTTTTGCTCCGATTGTTGCAATTGGAATGCGTAATTGGTGGTTGGGAAAAAATCAATTACAATATGATGCAAGTTTACCCGAATATTGTCATAGTTTCATTAATGGTGACATTTCGGAAGCTTCTATGCATACATTTCAAGAGTATGCTGATAAAGCAAGTGGAGTACATGTAGCTAATTTAGCTGAATTTGCAGATAGGTACTTAAATGTATTTAATACTGGTTTCCATTACGCATTTGGTACAGCAATTGTGGCTATGGCTATTTCTTTATTCATATTTATCAAAAACAAAAAACAGTTTCCAAATCCAAAAGGAACAGAGGCTCCTGCTGCAGGCTCTGGATACACTAAAGAAGAAGTGAAGATGGAAGCTAAAGAAATTAAGCAACGTATGTATGCTTTATTAGCCGTATTTTCAGTTGTTATCTTCTTTTGGTTCTCTTTCCATCAAAATGGTTTAACATTAACGTTATTTGCTAAAGATTATACAGTACTTAAGATTGGAACCTGGCATTTCTCAGTAGAGCTGTTCCAATCCATGAACCCATTCTTTGTTGTATTCTTAACTCCTGTTGTAGTAGGTATCTTTGGATGGTTAAGAGCTAGAAACATGGAGCCATCTACTCCAAAAAAGATTGCTATCGGTATGGGTATAGCTTGTTTAGGTTTTGTTGTAATGATGTTAGGTTCTTTCGGTTTACCATTATGGGAAACTATTACTCCTTCGGCAGGTGGTACTCCGCTTATGGATTCTGAGCGTGTTGCTCCATATTTACTATTGGGAACTTATTTTATCTTAACAGTTGCTGAGCTATTTATTAGCCCAATGGGTATTTCATTTGTATCTAAAGTTGCTCCTCCTCAATATCAAGGTCTAATGCAAGGCGGATGGCTAGGTGCTACGGCATTAGGAAATGGACTATTATGGATTGGTGCTGTCTTATATCAAACAATACCTGTTTGGATGACTTGGAGTATTTTTGTTGTCGCTACAGCAATCTCCATGTTTACAGTCATATTCATGGTAAAATGGTTAGAAAGAGTTTCTGAGTAAGCAAATCAAATATATCATATTGAACCGTCTCAGAAATGAGGCGGTTTTTTTATGCCTGCAACTCTCCAATTAAATATTCTATATCCCAATCAATAAATTCAAATAGAATTTTTGCCCCCTATTTAAGACATAAAGGTATTTTATATTATATTTGTTCCTATTCAAAACAATTCTAAATAAACCTTCATGTTTGAGAAACTTAAAAAGCGTTGGGAGATTACCTCTAACATCCAATTGATTCTTATTTTTATTGCCTTTTCGGTTACCGGAAGCCTCTCGGTTATGGTACGAAAGCCTGTTTTTGAATACCTGTCAATTGGTCCGGACACAAACCTGCTGATTAAAATTTTCATGAGCATTCTAATAATCACCCCAACCTATCAAGTATTCTTACTAATTGTTGGTAGTTTATTAGGCCAATTTCGGTTCTTTTGGAAATTTGAGAAAAAAATGCTGAATCGTTTTATTCCCACAAAGAAAGAACAACCCCTATCCTAATAAAACGATACTGACCAAAATCACACTTACATGAATAAAGAAATAATCGCTGAAAAATTTCGCCAATTACAGGACAGAATTTGTAAAGTCCTTGAAACAAGTGATGGGAAAGCAAATTTTATTGAAGATACTTGGGAAAGGGAAGGTGGTGGCGGAGGTCGAAGCCGAGTAATAGCCAACGGTAACATTATTGAAAAAGGTGGTGTTCAATTTTCTGCTGTTCACGGTGAATTACCTGAGAAAATAAAAACTAAACTTAAGCTTTCCAATTCAAATTTCTTTGCAACAGGTGTCTCACTAATCATGCATCCTGAAAATCCTCATGTGCCAATTGTACACATGAATGTGCGTTACTTTGAACTAGAAGATGGTTCGTTTTGGTTCGGTGGAGGAATCGATCTTACCCCTATTTATATAGATGCAGATCAAGCCAAAGATTTTCACTTGAAATTGAAAAACGTATGCGATCGTCATCATCCGGAATATTATTCAAAATTCAAAAACTGGGCTGATGACTACTTTTATCTTCCTTTTCGGGAAGAAACACGTGGCATTGGTGGAATTTTTTTCGATCATTTAAATGGAACAGATGGTTTAAGTAAGGAGCAGGCTTTAAATTTCACAATGGATGTCGGGAATTTATTTGCGCCTCTTTACAGCCGAATAATGAAGCAATATCATAAAATTCCATACACTGAAAAGGAAAAAGATTGGCAATTGCACCGGCGGGGAAGATATGTAGAATTCAATTTGGTACTTGACAAAGGAACCAAATTTGGATTGGACACCAATGGAAGAACTGAATCGATATTGGTGAGTATGCCTCCTGAAGTGAAATGGACGTATCAATACCCAATTGAAAGCGGTTCCAAAGAAGAATTAACTCTTTCACTGCTAAAAAAAGGAATTAACTGGGTGAAATAAATACAATCCGTTTTATTTACCAAATCAAAAAACAATTCGCTGTTTGATTTGTATAGCAGTGGAAGAAAATTTTTATTACTTTAAACTGGGAAACAGCTAAACACTCCCTTTTTATCTAAATAATCAACACGAACACTATGCCAAAAAAAACGACTGTTTTACTACTCAATTTAGGAACACCAAAAAGTCCTGATGTATCTGATGTTCGCACCTACCTTTTCGAATTCCTAAACGATCCAAGAGTAATTGACATTCCCTGGTTACTACGAAAAATATTAGTGAACCTTATTATCGTTCCTTTTAGGGCAAAAGGCTCATCGAAAATATATAAGCAATTGTGGACCAAAGATGGTTCCCCATTGTTAATTTATGGCGAGAAAGTAAAAGATTTGCTTCAAAAGGAACTGAACCCGGATTTTACTGTTGAGTTGGCCATGCGCTACGAACAACCATCAATGAAAAGCGTTCTGGATAAAATACAGAAGGATATGCCACAGAAATTAATTATTCTTCCAATGTATCCGCAATATGCTTCCTCATCAACAGGTTCTACCTTCCAGAAGGCAATGGAAATTATCAAATCCTGGGAGGTAATTCCTGAAGTGAAATTTGTAAACCAATTCTTCGACCATGAAGGATATCTGGATACTATTGCTGAAAATGCCAAAAAGCATGATTTAAACGATTTTGATCATTTTATATTCTCTTATCATGGACTGCCAATCCGCCAAATAAACAAAGTTCATCCTAAGCGGAATTGTTTTAAATGCGATTGTCACAAAAAATTTATTCCTGAAACAGATTATTATTGTTACCGTTCAACCTGCTTTGAGACCAGTCGCTTATTGGCTGAAAAATTATCTATTCCTAAAGAAAAATATACCGTTTCCTTTCAATCCCGATTGGACAAAAACTGGCTGGAACCTTTCTCTGATAAAGTAGTGGAAGAAAAAGCTAAAAATGGCACAAAAAAGATACTTGTTTTCAGCCCTGCTTTTGTTGCTGATTGCTTAGAAACAACAGTAGAAATTGGAATAGAATATCGAGAAATTTTCGAGGGAAACGGTGGCGAAAAATTAGCCTTGGTTGAGAGTCTAAACGATCATCCAAAGTGGATTGCGACCTTGAAGGATTTGGTAATTAATTCATAATCCCAAATTATTAATTCGCCTAAGAAGCTGTTTAAATTTATTAATAGCATTTGCAGAGAAATATCAAAAATAAGGGAGGTCGTTATTATTTGTTAATGCCTTCACCAAAGGCTTAAACGTCCATTATTATTTGTTAATACCTCCACCAAAGGCTTAGGCAAGTCATTATAATATGTTAACGGCTTCGTTAAATGAAAAAATCACAATTATAATTTTATAAAAGCGAGGGCAATACATTAGGCAGGCAATTATTAGTTGTTAATACCAATTTAATTTCAAAAGTATCTTTAGAAGCTGTTTAAATTTATTTTTAGAAATTTTTATCGAAGAAAAAAGACTCAGAATAAGGCAAATTTGATGCGGATAGTGGTTCTATTTAACGCAATTATGAGGTTTTTGGCTTATGAAGTTTCTAATTTTAAGCCCGATCAATAGTTGCTTCCCAAAAATACATTGGAGGATTACACTCCTTGAAACCTTCCGAAAGGTAAAGGTTTTGAGCTGTTTGATTGTCGTTTCGAACCTCTAAGGTTATTTTGCAGCAATCTATCTTCCTGGCAATGGCTTTAACAGATTTCATTAAGAACCGCCCTACACCTTTCCCCCTATAATCAGGTAAAACTATTAAGTCATGAATGTTTATGAGGGAAGACATCTTGAAAGTTGAAAAATTCACAAAGCAATTTGCCAAAGCAATATATTCATTCTCATTTTGTACTAAAACCCCAATATAATTAGCCTGTTTTTGCAATCCACGTACTAATTCTTGAAATGAATCGGCATGTAATGGCTTTTCACAGCCCATCCGATCCAACATATAGGCATTCATTAAATTGAACAATGCAGTCTGATGATCCGGATCATCAAGATCCAGCTCTACAAAGGAAAAAGGAAGTGTTGTCATGTTTTCTGTTTGTAAAAGCATTTACAGTTTGGAAATCTATTTTAAAATTACACTTTAAAACGCCAGGTTTCAATCTCATATTTTTTCACTCTTGTCCCCAGCATTCTCTCTGTAATGCAAAGCAATTCAGCTGCTTTTGTTACATTCCCGGCCGTAGTCGTGAGTGCGTCCCGAATCAATTGTTTTTCAAGCTGCTCAACCACAACCATCATTCCACCTTCCATTACACTGTTTGTTGAATCGGCAGTTTGAAGAGTTGGAGGTAAATCGTAACTATGAATAACATTATCTTTCGTCATTATGCACGATCGTTCAATCACATTCTCCAGTTCCCTAATATTTCCCGGCCAACGATGAACCATCAACATATTTATTGCAGATGTTGTAATTCTTTTAATTTGAAAATTATTCTTTCGGTTAAACTTATCGATAAAATGATCAACCAAAATTGGAATATCATCTCTTCTGTGTCGCAAAGGAGGAATAAATATTGGAAAAACATTAATTCTGTAATAGAAATCTTCTCTAAAATCACCATTCTCAATTAGCTCCTCCAAATTACGGTTTGTTGCTGCCACTATTCGCACATCAACCTTAATGGTTTTAGAACCACCTATACGTTCAAACTCTCTTTCCTGCAAAACCCGCAACAATTTTACTTGCGTAGATAAAGGCAAATCACCAATTTCATCGAGAAATATTGTTCCCCCATCGGCCAATTCAAATCTCCCCTTTCGCATTTGATCGGCACCTGTATAAGCTCCTTTTTCATGTCCAAAAAGTTCACTTTCAATTAAGCTTTCCGGCAATGCAGAACAATTTACTTTAATGAGCTTACGATCCTTTTGTTTGCTTTTGGCATGTATTTCCTCAGCAAATAGTTCTTTTCCAATCCCGCTTTCGCCACGCAACAAAACCGTGCTGTTTGTTTGGGCCACCCGACTTACCAATGCATACAAATCACACATTTTGCCTGAGTTACCAATAATATTATGCGGTTTTTGGCTATCGAGCTGACTTTGCAATTCTCTGTTTTGTTCTCGTAATGCTTCTAATTCTTCAAGCTTAGCTTGCTTATAACGAGCCGTTTTTGCAATCATCGATCCAACAATACTCAATAGCTGAATATCCTCATTAACAGAAATGTTGGAATTGTAAATTCTCACAACACTTAAGGCACCCATTACAACATTATCAAGCAAAAGCGGCACACAAATAAAAGTTAACTCATGTCCGTCTTTTGTAAGTTCCGTTTTAATTTTGTTGATAAAAAGTTTCGATTTTGATATTTCAGAAATAACAACAGGCCTGGCCAATTCAACAACCTTACCTATAATTCCTTCACCCAAATCGTACTTTCCCCTTGCTTGCTGCGATGCACTTAATCCATAGGCAGCCTCAATCATCATCCGGTTTGTTTGCCGATTAAAAATCGTGATAAAACTTCTTTCGGCATTCAAATGTTTCACCAAACAAGCTAATATCGGAGATAAATCCTTTTTTAATTCATTACTGTTCAAAAGTCTTTGGCTTATATCGAAAAGAAGAGACATTTCATTAAAACCATAACATTCGTCGCCTGCTTTTTTGCATTTTAAACTCATAAGCGAATATTTAACGGGGTACATCTGCAAAATTATAAAAAAAGGAACAACACCCCCACAAAACACATAAATCATTTAATAATTTATACTTATTACAAATCATACCCCATTAAAAGAACATTACAATACAAATAAAAATACATTAAAAACCAACACACCCCCATTTAAACAATTCCCATCACTTACAAAACCATTTTGGAACAATTTGAATCCTAAATTCAAATTTTGTTTAAAATACATTTCTGTATGAATCAAATAATCAAACAGATCGAAATCCCTTACTGAACCAACGATTACACACTTAAATTCAAATATGTACTCCAAAACTATCTTTCCTACAAATTTGTAGGAAATCGAAGTGCCTGCAATGCAAAATAAATACGGACAAAACAACAATAAACACCTATACAACAAGAACTTAAATACTACAAAAAAACAAGAGAAACGAAACTGAAAAAGCAAATGGTACGCTTTATGAATACGGCTTGGCAACTATTAACCCAAATAAAAATAACAGACATGAGAAAAATTGCCATTTACGGAAAAGGTGGAATTGGAAAATCAACTACAACCCAAAACACTGTAGCAGGTCTAGTTGAAGCTGGAAAAAACATCATGGTTGTTGGATGTGATCCCAAAGCCGACTCCACAAGATTATTATTAGGAGGATTAGCTCAAAAAACAGTTCTTGACACACTGCGCGAAGAAGGAGAAGATGTTGATTTGGATGATATTGTTCGTCCTGGTTACGGTGGAGTAAGATGCGTTGAATCAGGAGGACCTGAACCAGGAGTTGGTTGCGCCGGTCGTGGAATTATTACTTCGATTAATATGTTGGAACAGTTAGGTGCCTGGGATGACAAATACGAAATAGACTACACATTCTACGATGTGCTTGGTGATGTGGTTTGCGGAGGTTTTGCAATGCCAATCCGTGAAGGTAAAGCGGAAGAAATTTACATTGTTGTTTCTGGTGAAATGATGGCCATGTATGCTGCAAACAATATCTGTAAAGGAATTCAAAAATATGCACAGAACGGAGTTGTTCGTTTGGGAGGCTTAATTTGCAATTCACGTAATGTTGATCACGAAAGTGATATGATTGAAGAATTAGCACGAAAACTGGGCACACAAATGATTCACTTTGTTCCTCGTGACAATGTGGTTCAAAGAGCTGAAATTCATCGTAAGACAGTGATTGAATATGAACCGGAACATGGTCAGGCCGATGAATACCGTAAATTATCCAATGCCATAGATGGCAATGAAATGTTTGTAATTCCAACACCATTAGAAATGGAAGAATTGGAAAAACTTCTAATCGATTTTGGTATTGACGCCTGATAAATCTTGCTCAAATTAATAAAACACACAATCTAAAACATTTAAAACAATACAGACTATGTTAATGATAAAAGCAATAATCCGCCCTGAAAAAACCAATAAGGTCTTAAAAGCTCTGTTTGAAGCAGGATACATCGCTGTAACAAAAATGCCTGTGGTTGGCCGCGGCAAGCAGCGGGGAATCAAAATTGGTGATGTTACTTACGATGAACTGCCTAAAGAAATGCTGATGATGGTTATTAAAGATGAAGACAAAGATTTCGCCATCAACACCATTCTGGATGCTGCCCGATCCACTCCAAAAGGAGCCTTCGGTGATGGGAAAATATTCGTATCTCCAGTTGATGAAGCCTACACAATAAGCAGAGGTACCAAAGAATTATAAACCTAAAAACTCGAAGGTATGAAGTGTATAATGTCCATTATCAAGATTAATAAAATGAACAAAACCAAACGGGCTTTGCGTGATGCCGGATTTTCTTCGATGACTGCAACAGGTAGTGTATTCGGACGCGGCAAAGGCCTTTGGGATGCTAAAGTTTTAGAAGGTGTAAAGAATGATCAGCCTGAAGCATTGGAGCTTTTAGGAAAAGAACCCAGACTTCGCCCTCAACGCCTGCTTCAAGTTGTTGTTCCGAACCATAAGGTATCAGAATGTATCGAAACAATAATCGAAGCCAATCAATCAAAAAGCCCAGGAGATGGTAAAATTTTCGTTTTGCCTGTAAATGAAGCGATACGTGTAAGAACTGCAGAAAGCGGTGATCAAGTTCTGGATAATTAAACGAAAAGCTATGGTAAAAAAATTAGATATAACACAGGGTTTGCCGGATCCATCGAAAGTGATGGATGAGATCATGGCAAAATACCCGACAAAAATTGCCAAAAAACGTCAAAAGTCATTGGTGGTTAATGATCCTGCCGAAGGAAAAGAAATTCAAGCCAACGTAAGAACCATTCCGGGAATTATTACTCAACGAGGATGTACTTACGCAGGATGTAAAGGGGTAGTATTAGGCCCAACAAGAGATATTATTAATTTGGTTCACGGGCCAATTGGCTGCAGTTTTTACGCCTGGCTTACAAGAAGAAACCAAACCAGACCTGCTGAAGGAGAAGATAACTTTATTACCTACAGTTTTTCTACCGACATACAGGATTCTAACATTGTATTTGGTGGTGAAGCTAAGCTAAAAGATGCCGTTCGCGAAGCATTCGAGATTTTTAAACCCAAAGCAATTGGCATTTTCTCAACCTGCCCTGTTGGTTTAATCGGAGATGATGTGCACTCAGTATCCCGCGAGATGAAAGAGGAATTGGGAATTAATATTTTCGGTTTTAGCTGCGAAGGATACCGCGGTGTATCTCAATCGGCGGGTCACCACATTGCAAACAATGGTGTATTCAAAAATGTAATCGGCAACAACAACAGAGACCGTATTGGCAAATTCCAAATCAATCTGCTTGGCGAATACAATATTGGTGGTGACGCTTTTGAATTGGAAAGATTGTTTGATGAAGCTGGAATCACTTTGCTGTCCACTTTTAGTGGTAACTCTACGATCGAAAGTATGGAATATGCTCATACCGCTGACCTTAATCTGATTATGTGTCACCGCTCCATCAATTACATTGCTGAGATGATGGAAGAGAAATATGGTATTCCTTGGGTGAAAGTTAGTTTCATTGGTGCAGAAGGCAGTGCAAAAGCTCTTCGTAAAGTCGCTGAGTATTTTGATGATGCTGAGCTAAGTGCAAAAGTGGAAGAGATTATAGAACGCGAGATGAAGAAAGTGGAAGTGGTAAGAGAAGCTGTAAAAGCAAAAACAGAAGGCAAATTAGCCATGATGTTTGTTGGAGGTTCAAGAGCTCATCATTATCAGGATTTATTCTCGGAAATAGGTGTAACCACAGTATCGGCAGGATATGAATTTGCTCACCGTGACGATTACGAAGGCAGAGATGTTATTCCAAGCATAAAAATTGATGCCGATACCCGAAACATTGAAGATCTGACTGTTGAGAAAGATCTTGAATTATACCGTGAAGACTTAGCTGTAAAAAAAGAAAAACTTCTTAAAAATGGTTACGAATTCAGCAACTATGACGGTATGATGTCCGAAATGAAAAAGAACTCACTGGTTATTGATGACATCAACCATTGGGAAACTGAAAAGCTGATTGAGTACTATAAACCTGATATTTTTTGTGCAGGTATTAAAGAAAAATATGTGGTGCAAAAGTCTGGAGTTCCATTGAAACAATTACACAGCTACGATTACGGTGGACCCTATGCCGGTTTTGAAGGAGCAATCAATTTCTATCTGGAAATGGAGCGCATGCTCTGCACAAGAATCTGGAAAATGGTGACTACACCTTGGAAAACCGACCCTGAAATTGTTGGAAGTTTTGCCATTAACGAATAAAGGAGGACAAATAGATGTTATTAAATCATACAACAAGTAAAATAGTAGAGAGAAAGGCCTTAACGGTAAATCCGGCGAAGACCTGTCAGCCTATTGGTGCAATGTATGCCGCATTAGGAATACACGGATGTTTGCCTCACAGTCATGGCTCGCAAGGCTGCTGTTCTTATCACAGAAGTACTTTAACCCGACACTACAAAGAACCCGTAATGGCTGCAACCAGTTCATTTACCGAAGGTTCATCCGTTTTTGGCGGACAAGCAAACTTACTGCAGGCAATCACAAATATTTTTACCATATACGAGCCGGATATAATTGCAGTGCATTCCACATGTTTATCAGAAACAATTGGCGATGACTTAGGGCAGATTGTAAGTAAGGCTGCATCGGATGGTAAAATTCCGGAAGGAAAGCACGTGATACAGGCTCCAACTCCAAGTTACGTAGGTAGTCATGTAACTGGTTATGCCAATATGCTGGAAGGTATTGTAAAATATTTCGCTAAAAAAAGCGATAGTCTTAAAAATCAGCTGAATATTCTCTCTGGTTGGGTAGAACCTTCTGACATGAGAGAATTAAAAAGAATTTTAAAACTAATGAAGGTGAAAAATGTTTTGCTTCCTGACACTTCAGATGTTTTGGATTCGCCTATGAACGGGAAATTTGAAATGTATCCGAAAGGAGGAACTACAATTCCAGAAATGGTAAGCATGGGTGACAGCCTTCATACCCTTGCCTTGGGTGAATGGGCAACGGAAAAAGCAGCTATCAATCTCGACAATCAGTGTAAAGTAAAATTCAGCATACAGGATCTGCCAATTGGTATTCAGGCAACTGATCGTTTTATTCAGTCACTGGCAAAACTTGGATCTGTTTCTGTTCCTGAATCCATTAACGATGAACGTGGACGTTTGATTGATGTGATTACTGATATGCACCAATACCTGTATGGTAAACGTGTAGCATTATGGGGTGATCCCGATCAATTGATTCCATTAGCAGAGTTTTTGGTAGACATGGATATGAAACCAGTTTACATTGTTTCAGGAACTCCCGGTAAAACATTCGAAAAAAAAATGGAAAAGATTCTAAGCAAAAGTGTACCAGAGGCCAAATATAAAAACGGTGCCAATGCCGATATGCTTTTAATGCACCAATGGATCAAAGAAAACCCTGTGGATCTATTAATTGGAAACACCTATGGAAAATACATTTCGAGAGATGAAAAGATTCCATTTGTACGAATGGGCTTCCCTATTATCGACCGCATTGGACACAGTTATTTTCCAACACTAGGTTATATGGGAGGATTGAGAATTCTTGAAAAAATTCTTTCAGTACTTATGGATCAGCAGGATGCAACTTGCCCTGAAGAATCATTCGAGTTGGTAATGTAGTGATGCGATGAAATGAAGGAGGTTACTGGCTAAGTTGCAAATCATACCCTTTTCTCATAGCTAGGATAAAACGTCTCCCACCTCCTTCATTTTTATCACTCGTTTTGAATAAAAACCAATACGAAGAAAAATTTCTTCCCTCTCAATATAAACCTGTGCATTACACATATATAACGAACGACAATGGAGAGAATAATCAAAGAACGATCCACTCAGGTACACACAATAGGAACATCAGCCCATGATTTAGATTGTGAGAAGAAAAGCTTAGCCGGAAGTGTCAGCCAACGCGCCTGTGTATTTTGTGGCTCGCGGGTTGTACTTTATCCCATTGCCGATGCACTGCACCTGATTCACGGCCCCATAGGTTGTGCCGCTTACACCTGGGATATCCGGGGTGCATTATCCTCCGGACCGCAATTGCACCGATTAAGTTTTTCGACCGATTTACGCGAACGTGATGTGGTTTTTGGCGGAGAACCAAAACTCTATACTGCACTTACTGAATTAATTGAAGCCTACAAACCGAAAGTAGCATTTGTCTACTCCACCTGCATTGTTGGCGTTATTGGCGATGATGTTGAAGCCGTGTGCCGAAAAGTATCTGCAGAACAAAAAATAGATATATTGCCTGTAATGGCGGAAGGTTTTAAAGGTACAAAAAAAGACGGGTACAAAGCTGCCTGCGATGCTCTGTCGAAACTTGTCGGCACAGATAATGAATTTCAGGCACCTCCTTTTAGCATAAACATTTTGGGAGATTTTAATTTGGCTGGAGAACTATGGATGCTAAAGGAATATTACGAAAAAATTGGTATAAACATTATTACCTGCCTTACCGGCGATGGCAGAATAAATGAAATTCGTCAGGCACACAAAGCCTCCATAAATGTAGTTCAATGCTCTGGTTCAATGATGCATCTGGCCAAAGAAATGGAAGAAAAATACGGGATTCCATTCATAAAAGTATCCTATTTCGGGATTGAAGATATGGCTGATGCCCTTTACGAAGCAGCCGGTTTTTTTAATAATGATGAAATGCTTCAAAAAGCAAAAGATTTAGTTTCGAAAGAAATTAGGACTTTACTACCTGCTTTAACTCCATTCAAAGAAAAATTACAAGGCAAAAAGGCCGCGATTTATGTTGGTGGTGCCTTTAAGGCAATCAGCTTGGTGAAAGCCCTTCGGTTAATTGGAATGAAAACCGTAATGGTAGGATCGCAAACCGGAAACAAAGACGATTACAATTTGCTTAAAAAATTGTGCGATGAAGGAACCATTATTGTTGATGATTCAAATCCGAATGAACTTTCAGAATTTGTAAAAGAAAAAGGAGTTGACCTCTTTATTGGCGGCGTAAAAGAACGTCCGATTGCCTACAAATTAGGAATTGGGTTCTGCGATCACAATCACGAAAGAAAAGAAGCATTGGCTGGTTTCGAAGGCATGCTAAACTTTGCAAACGAGGTTTACGCCTCGGTAACCAGTCCTGTATGGAAATTCTTTAAACGCTAACTCACATGGAAAAAATCCCAACTTTATCATATATCAGACCATTTGTATCAACACGAAATGCGTGTAAACTGTGCTCACCCTTGGGTGCCTGTATTGCGATAAAGGGCATTGAAGGTTGCGTTCCTGTAATTCACGGCTCTCAAGGGTGCGCCACCTACATTCGTCGTTACATGATTAGTCATTACAAGGAGCCTGTAGATATTGCATCTTCCAATTTTAGCGAAGAAACTACCATTTTTGGAGGAGAGGCAAATTTAAAAACTGCACTAACCAATGTTACCAATCAATATCAGCCAATGGCAATTGGCGTTGCTACAACATGCCTGAGCGAAACCATTGGGGAAGACGTTGCATCACAACTAAGTCACATAAGAAACGACAGCACCAGTTCCAATTTACCAAGTTTGTTTACCGTTTCAACACCAAGTTATCAGGGAACTCACATGGATGGATTTCATGCAACAGTATTAGCTGTTGTCAAAAACTATGCGAAAAAATTACCATCTGCTGACAAAATCAATTTTTTCCCAGGCTTTGTTTCACCTTCAGATATTCGGCATATCAAAGAAATAGTAGCTGACTTTGATCTTACAACAACAATTTTACCCGATTACTCGGATACTTTGGACAACCCCGTTTGGGATCAATATTATCGTGTACCAAAAGGAGGTACTCCAATATCAGAGCTTGAAAAAATGGGAGAAGCCTACGCATCGGTTGAATTGGGTGTTTTTACTGCAGTAAAACAAGGCGGGCAAAACGGAGGAACTGAAGTCAGCGGAGCATCGTGGCTGGAAAGTGAACACAGCGTAAAAAACCACCAATGCCTTTTACCAATTGGCATGAGCAATAGTGATTCTTTATTTGATATTCTAAGTAAAATAAGCGGAAAAGACATTCCTGTGAAATATCGAATGCAGCGAGGTCGCTTACTGGATTCTTATGCCGATGGACACAAATACATTTTTGGAAAAAAGGCTGTGGTTTACGGCGAAGAAGATTTAGTTCTGGCCTTGTGTTCATTTCTTGATGAAATAGGAGTCGAAGTTGTTTTGGCAGCCTCGGGAGCAAACAGCGGAAAGCTTCAAAAAGAAATCATCAGACATTGTCCGGAACATGGAAAAACCATCAAAGTAATTAGTGATTCTGATTTTGAACAAATCAATGAGGCGTGCAATACAATTAAACCAGACTTTCTAATCGGAAACAGCAAGGGAAATTACATTGCCGGCAATTTTAACATCCCGCTGATAAGAGTCGGCTTTCCTATTCACGATCGAATTGGAGGACAACGGATTACTCTTCTTGGTTATCAGGGGACTCAGGAATTATTCGACAAGGTGGTAAATGCCATGATTGAATACAAACAAAACAATTCTCCTATCGGATATAAATACATGTAAAAGAGAGCATTTACAATTAATAAAAGTTAAGAAATCTCACATAAAAGTCGCATCATGAAAGATTTATCAACTCATCCTTGTTTCAACAAAGACGCACATCATAAATATGCCCGGGTACATTTGCCCGTAGCTCCAACTTGTAATGTGAAATGCAACTATTGCAATCGAAAATTCGACTGTGTAAACGAAAGCAGACCCGGAGTTACCAGCAGCGTTTTATCACCCGATCAAGCCTTAAGCTATCTTATTAAATTGGTGAAAATAATGCCGGAGCTTAAAGTGGTTGGAATTGCAGGACCTGGCGATCCTTTTGCCAATCCTACCCAAACCATGAAAACGCTTCATTTGGTTCGGGATAACTTTCCGGATATGCTGCTTTGCCTATCTACAAATGGCTTAAATATAGCCCCTTATATCGATGAATTAAAAGAGCTGGACGTATCACATGTTACAATCACTTTGAACAGCCTGCGTCCCGAAACTTTGGCAAAAGTTTACAGTTGGGTACGACACGACAAAAGAGGATATTTTGGAGCGCAAGCCGGAGAATATCTACTTAAAAGACAATTGGAAGCAATAACCAAACTAAAGGAAGCCGGCATTACTGTAAAGGTAAATACTATTATAATGCCGGGAATCAACGATCATGAAATTGCAGAAATTGCAGAAAAAATTGCATCACTTGGAGTGGATTTAATGAATACAATTCCATTGTTTCCGGTAAAAGATACCGCCATGGAACACATGGAGGAACCTACTCCTGATTTTATGAAATCCTTACGTAAAAAAGTAGAAGTGTTTCTTCCTCCGATGTCTCATTGCGCACGATGCAGAGCCGATGCGGCAGGATTACTCGGAAAAGATTCTGCAGAAGCCGCCAAGTTACTTTCCGAAACAGCTCTTCTTACAGTTGAAAAAGGAGAAGAAAGACCTTGTGTTGCAGTCACCTCTATGGAAGGAATTTTGGTGAATCAACATTTGGGCGAAGCAGATCGAATTCACGTTTTCAGGGAAACACCCAAAGGATACAAACTGGTAAATGTTAGGGCAACTCCCGACACTGGTCAAGGCGATTCCCGTTGGGAAAAACTAGCGGAAACTTTGGCTGACTGCAGAGCAATTTTAGTTGGAGGAATCGGCAAAAAACCAGCAGGTATTCTAGGTCGAAGCGGAATTAAAATCATCGAGATGAGCGGACTAATCGACCAAGGCTTGGATTCTGTTTACAAAGGCACCGAACTTCGTTCGCTCTGCAAAACCGAAATGACAAAATGTGGAACAGGATGTACTGGTTCTGCTACCGGATGCGGTTGATAAAACAACAACAAAAATTCAAATGATCAATTAAAAACACATAAAATCTTTATCATCATGAAGAAACCTGAATTTCACATTTTAGTTTGCAATTCATTTCGAATTGCAGGAGAAGCGCAAGGATATTGCAATAAAAACGGATCAGTAGACATGGTTCAATATCTTATGGAAGAATGTGCAGACAGAGGTATAGACGCGACAGTTTCAACCACCGGCTGCCTAAATGTTTGCTCACAAGGTCCGGTAATGGTAGTTCATCCAAACAACCTATGGTATGGAGGCGTAACACCGGATCGAATTGATGAAATTCTGGATGCTTTGGAAGAAGGCGAAGCTGTTACCGAATATTTAATTGCCGAATAGATTACGTATAACTCTTTAATAAAAAACACCATGCACATCATCGATACCACTCTTCGCGATGGAGAACAGGCACCTGGAGTTGTTTTCTCTCTTGAAGAAAAGCTAAAAATTGCTGCTTTACTGGATGAGGCTGGTGTAAAAGAATCGGAAATAGGAACACCCGCCATTTCCTTAGCGGATGAAGAAGACATTAGAATCATCAACGATCAAAGATTTCGTTTCAATGCCACCTGTTGGGCGCGGGCCTGCACGAACGATCTGCAGGCCGCTGCCCGAACGGGTGTTTCAAGAATCAATATCTCTTTCCCGGTTTCAGCAATTCATCTGGCATCGATTGGAAAAGACCGGAATTGGATGCTTGGCACCTTATCAACAATAGTTAAACAAGCTCAAAATATGTTTGGATTCGTTGCTGTCGGTGCACAAGATGCTTCCCGTTGCCAAACCGATTTGCTTGATGATTTTGTTTTTGCTGCTGAAATGCTAAAGGTGAATCGAATTCGACTGGCTGATACGGTAGGCATTATGAACCCCATGTCGGTGCAAAAACTGTTTGAAAGATATCAACATTGTTTAGACGGAACAGAATTGGAATTTCACGCTCACAACGATTTGGGAATGGCAACAGCCAATACCATTGCCGCTTTAAGTGCAGGAGCCAATGCCGTTTCTGTAACCGTGAACGGTCTTGGAGAACGGGCTGGCAATGCCGCCTTAGAAGAAGTTGTGGCGGCTATGGCATTTTCACTTTCCGAATCCAGTGGAATTAATTTAAAAAGCTGTATTCAGCTTTGCGAATTTGTAGAAATGGCTTCCGGACGAAGAAACTCCGAATCCAAACCCATCTCGGGCAAAAAAATTTACTGCCACGAATCTGGAATTCATTGCAACAGCCTTCTCAAGGATCCAATGAGTTATCATGCTTTTGATCCACATTTAATCGGACGAAAAAGTCAATTTATTATAGGTAAACATTCCGGTTTGGCTGTTCTAAAAGATACCTTAAAAGAAATGGGAATTCATTTAAACAACAAGCAAAGTCAATTATTTATTGAATCTGTAAAAAAGCTCTCAGCCAGAAAAAAATCAGGACTAAACAGGAATGAATTACAACAATTATACAATAACTTATTTTGCTGCTCTAATTAATTTCAACACAAAAAGACCAAATCACAAAACAAACATTCAAAAGTCAATTCTGTGGTAATATGTGGTAAATTAGGTTGCTGCCAAACTTCCTTTTTACAGGAAGCCTGGCAGTTTTTTATTTCTGATTAAAAAATCTCCATCTAGTCCATTGATGTTTTAAAACGTTCATCAGATTTCAATGTTTTGTGCTTTTCATCCCATTTCCGATCTAACCAACCGGATTTTATATTTTCGCGATTATCAAACTGTCCAAAAAATGGTTTAATATCCAACAAAGGTGTGCCATCCAAAACATCCGCATCCTCAACATGAAGAATATTCCCATCTATACTTATCAATTTTACCGTTGAAATACCAATTGCATTTGGTCTGCGAGGCGAACGGGTTGCAAAAACACCATGCTCTTCTGTATCCATAAAGGGGATTACTCTTAATTTGTAATCTGTTACTTTATGCAAATGGTAAAGCAAAGTAATATGAGAAAACTCCTCCAAATCTTTTAATCCATCAACAAATTCAGATTTTAATTCAACACTGGCCTTCACCCCCTTCGCTCCCATTGGCTGTATCGGCATGTTTTCAAGGGTTTTATATGAAGTTCGGATAGTTCCTATGGTTTCAAATTTAATTTCTGACATCGTAACAATTTTAAAATGAACACTAAAATTAACAATTCTCACCAAAATAAAAGAGGTTGCCCCCGATAAACGAAGCAACCTCTTTAGTGCGCCAAGAACTCTTATGAAGAGTATTGTTGTTTAAGCTTCTACAAATTTCCGAGGCTTAATCATCCTTTCCGGAGAAAGAATTTCGTCTAGTTTATCTTTTGTCAATAATCCTTCTTCAAGAATTAAATCATAAACACTTCTGTTTTCGCTTAGGGCACGTTTCGCAATTCGTGAAGACGCCTCGTAACCTAATGTCGGATTTACAGCAGTAACGATTCCGATACTATTCAAAACCATCTCTTTACAATGCTCAACATTAGCCGTAATACCATCAATGCATCGTTCTTTTAAAGTATCCATCCCGTTTATCAGCATCTCCATCGACTCGAAAAGAGAACGAACAATTACCGGTTCCATTACATTCAATTGCAATTGCCCAGCTTCTGCAGCGAATGTCACTGTCAAATCATTCCCAATTACCTTATAAGCTACCTGATTAACAACTTCAGGAATAACAGGATTTACTTTTCCCGGCATAATAGAAGAACCAGGCTGCATTTTAGGAAGATTAATTTCATTGAACCCGCAACGAGGTCCAGACGAAAGCAAACGTAAGTCATTACATATTTTAGATAACTTAATCGCCAATCGCTTTACAGCCGATGAGTACATTACGTACGATCCTGTATCTGGCGTTGCTTCAATTAAATTTCCTGCCAAAACAATATTCAATCCTGAAATTTCACACAATTGGCTCACACATTTTCCTGAATATTCAGGTTCTGAGTTGATACCTGTTCCAATTGCAGTGGCTCCCATATTAACCTCAAGAAACAATTTGGCATTCTGATTCAACCTCTCAATTTCCTCTTCCAAATTAGCTGCCCAAGCTTCAAACTCCTGTCCCAAAGTCATAGGCACAGCATCCTGAAGCTGAGTACGTCCCATTTTTAAAACATCATTAAACTCAACTCCCTTTGCACGAAATGAAGCAATCAATTTTTTCAGACTTTCTATCAAATCCTCATTCATCAAAATCAAACCTATTTTAATTCCTGTTGGATAAGCATCGTTTGTAGACTGCGATAAATTCACATGATTATTTGGATGACAGTAATCGTACTCCCCTTTATCATAACCCAATTTTTCCAATGCTCTGTTGGCAATTACTTCATTAACATTCATATTGGTTGACGTTCCTGCTCCTCCCTGAATCATATCAACAGGAAATTGATCATGAAACTTACCATCTATTAATTCCTCGCAAGATTTTGTAATTGCATCAGTTAACTCCGAAGAAAGTAAACCCAGTTCATTATTTGCCTTTGCCGCAGCCCACTTCACCATAGTCAAAGCTTTAATAAACTTAGGATAAGAGCTTAACTTTACACCACAAATGTTAAAGTTTTCTATTGCACGCAAGGTTTGAATACCATAATAGGCATCTTTTGGTACATCTTTGTACCCAATAAGATCGTGTTCTCTTCTTGTAATCATTATAATACGTTTGATTTTTCAACAATATCGCATCTCTAAAGATTAAACTTTATAGAAACCAAAATTGTTAAATCCGTGTAAATTAGTGTTTGTTTATAAAGCACAAATGTAAAACAAGAATCAAATTTAAACCAAGAATTAAAAGAAAATTACCAGCCACAATACATCAATACATAAAACCCTGTCTTTGCGATACTTTCACCACACAAAACAGGGTTTTACTAAACTTAACTCACAAAATAACTCATGTTTTTAAACAGAAACAAACGTTTTCGATAAAAACCAAGATCAGAAAAATCTGATCTATTCAAATTCGTCACCATTTGTTTCCATTTCTGCAATCGGTTTTAAATGTGCAGGAATCTCTTCATTAAGTTCGCCGCTAAAATATGGGAATACATCCATTAATGGACTTTCTGAAATTGCAGGAATTTCATACGGTACAATCATAGTGCTTAAACACTCTTCCAAAAACTCGTATGCTTGTTTTACATTACTGGCCTGAGTGAGCATATACTGAGTCGCTTTTTTCTCTTTCCCAGAAGCTTCATCAACATCTACAAAAGAAACCTTCGCCTTAAACCAGCGATCACCATTCTCGTTTGGATACAATTCTGTAACATTCGATTTACTGATGTTTGTAACGTTAAAATCTCCGCTAATCATTTGTTCCAATTCTTTGTGAATCCTTGCTTCTGCCTCAGTAAAAGACACTGCATCTACCAAATATGGCTCAGACACCTTTCTTTCCTTGCCAGATGCTTCATCAATTTTCACATATTTTACTTTGCACTCGAACCAATTATTTGTCATCATATTCTATTATTTTTTTTGATTAACAAAGATAAAATAATCATCCGCTAATTTTAGTCTGATTAAAAAAACAAAGGGAATAACTTTTCAGTTATTCCCTTTTGTAGCGAGAGGCGGGCTTGAACCGCCGACCTCGTGATTATGAATCACGCGCTCTAACCAGCTGAGCTACCTCGCCATTTTTTGCTGGATTGCGGTGCAAATATAATTGCATTTTAGTTCTAAAAAAAATCTTTTTATTGGAAATTGAATCAAGCTTCGGTATTAATATGGCAAACTATCTCAATTACAGAAATATTACACTTAAAATTTATTTTATTTTTTTTCAAAAAAGCAAATAATACTTACTCAAGGGGAAAAAATCAGGCCAAATCAGACTCAATTTAATATGTAAAAGCGGTGTTGCTGCCACAACTTGATCGTAAAACAGCCTCCTCCCAATAAATATCTAAATATCCTGATTCAAATGAGTTTTCGAAGACTATGAATATATCAAAATCAAAGCCCATTTGACTCCAAATTTCAATCAAAAATATAGGGAATAACTCTTCAGTCATTCCCTTTTTGTAGCGAGAGGCGGGCTTGAACCGCCGACCTCGTGATTATGAATCACGCGCTCTAACCAGCTGAGCTACCTCGCCGTTTTTTCTAACGAGGTGCAAATATAAAATCCTTTTTCATTTAAAAAAAATCTTCACCCATTTTTTTCTAAAAAGTTTAGAATTGTAATCTCTAAATTTTATTTCTTAAATTTTCCTTATATTACTGAAATTAAACTTTTGACAAATAAAGAAATACTAAACAATATGAAAATCCGGTAAGTTTTAATCCTATTTTTTTTTATTCCATATTCTTAAGTATCTTGCGAAAAATTTCAGTAGTAACTTACAATTCACGTTTTTAGTTAGAAAAAATCCAGTATTTTGGGTTATATGAAAAAGCTATAGACTTGTATAAATGGTTTTTACATATTTACATCTAATTATTTTACTAATTCAAAGCCCGTCCAATGCAACAATTTGAACTCGAATATGTGCTCCATGCCTCACCAAAAGTAATTTACGATAGATTAAGCAGTGCCAGTGGATTATCAGAATGGTTTGCTGATGATGTTAATCAGAAAGGAAAAATTTTTACTTTTATTTGGGAAGGCTCCGAACAACAAGCAGAATTAATTCAAAAAAAAGACAATCGCCTGATTCGTTTTCATTGGCTGGACAGCGAAGACGATGAAAGTTTCTTCGAATTCAAGATTGAAATAGATGCTCTAACCAACGATTTATCCTTAATTATCACTGATTACGCCGAAGAAGATGAAGTTGAAGAGGGAATTGAATTATGGGATTCACAGATTTCAGAACTAAAACAAGTTTTGGGTATCTAATTTTTTAATACTCCACATTTACAAAACCTAATTAAAATACCTTATTTTTGTACTCATCAAGACCAGTCAAATCGTGTTATTGGTCTTGTTTTGTATGGAACAAATTGTGAAGTTTCAACAAACATGATTTACTAATCTGGTTGAAAGATATTTTAGATTCCATTTATCAACCAAAATGGCAAGGAATGAAAAGATTGCATTCATTTATTTTAAAAAGCTTTTTAGGGCCTCTGGCATTTACCTTTTTTATCTGCATGTTTGTTTTACTCATGCAATTTTTATGGCGTTACATAGATGAATTGGTAGGAAAAGGCCTTGACTGGACTGTTATTGCAGAATTTCTATTTTATGTTTCGGCGACTTTAGTCCCAATGGCACTTCCTTTAGCTATTTTATTAGCCTCCATAATGACCTTCGGGAATATGGGTGAGAATTACGAACTTATAGCAATGAAAGCGGCAGGAATATCCTTGCAAAGGATTATGAAACCATTAACTATCCTAATTATCATAATTAGTTTAGGTGCGTTTTATTTCTCCAACAACATAATGCCCATTGCTTCCCTTAAAACAACAACCTTACTTCGTGATATCAAAAGACAAAACCCTGAATTAATTCTTAAAGAGGGAATTTTTACCAACGACTTACCAAAATTTAGTGTTAAAGTTGGCAAAATAGATAAAAATACGGGAATGATGTATGATCTTTTGATTTATGATCATCGTGAAAATCTAGGCAATACAGATGTAACTGTAGCCGATTCGGGGACTATGGTAACTTCAGCTGACAAGCTAACTATGAATCTTACGCTTTATAGTGGTAATATTTATCAGGAAGTAAAACAAAAACCCCGAAACAGAAACAAAAATCATCCGTCCCGAAGAATAAAATTCAGAGTATTTAAGCAAAATATTTCGTTGCCGGGTACAGATTTAAAGAGAACTGACGAAAATGTTTACAAAACCAGTTATAGAATGCTGAATTTGGGACAATTGATAAATCAGGAAGACTCCCTTGAGCTTAACCTAAAAAAAGATAAAGATAACTTTACTAAAAATTTGCTTGCCAGGCATTATTTTCAAAAAGAACCTAAGAGCCTGTTAAAAGACTCAATTAAATCGATCTTAATTACAGAAAAGATAAAAGATGCTGACTCTTTGTTCAATAAACTTTCCCCATCAAAAAAACTTACTACAATTAGTTATGCTTTAAACAAAAGCAGAAAGGCCCGTGAAAATATTTCCAGAAAAGATGGCGAATTTTCCGGCCAAATTAAATGGATCAGAAAATACACCAACGAATGGCATCGTAAATTCACATTGCCTTTTGCCTGCTTTATCTTTTTCTTTATTGGAGCACCTCTTGGAGCCATTATCCGCAAAGGAGGATTGGGTCTGCCGGTAATCATCTCCATTTTGTTTTTTATTATTTACTATATCATTTCGATGACAGCAGAACGCTTTTCAAAAGAGTTGGTTCTTGAGCCGGTTTGGGGCATGTGGATGTCTTCATTTATCGTGTTGCCTTTGGGAATAATTTTGACTTATAAAGCGACAACCGACTCTACTGTATTCAATATTGAGAATTATATTGATTTCTTTAAGAAAATCAATCCTTTGAATTTTTTCAAGAAAAAACATGTATAAACTATTCATCATTTTAGGATTACTTTTTATTCTTATATCGAATTCGTGTACCACATCAGTGCTGCCTCAGAATAAGGAAGTAGATGAATTCATTAATAAATGGCACAAAGCTGCAGCTGAGGCAGAATTAACATCCTATTTTGATATGATGAGTGAAAATGCCATTTATATTGGCACAGATGCAGGCGAACGCTGGACTAAAAAAGAATTTTTCACATTCTGCGAACCACACTTTTTAAAAGGAAAAACCTGGGATTTTAAACCTTTCGACCGACAAATATATTTCTCCGACGATAACAAAACCATCTGGTTTGATGAATTACTAAATACATGGATGGGCGTTTGTCGGGGATCAGGCGTAATTGTTCTTGAAAATGGAGAACTTAAAATTTCACATTATCATCTGTCAGTCACTATTAAGAATGAAAAGATGAACGAATTTTTACTAATCAATCAAGAATAGCATGTTCGACGACTTAAAACCAGATATAGATTATACAATGAGTCCGGATGGATATCGGATACTTTCTAAAAAGTATTTGACAGAGAGAGGATATTGCTGTGGAAACGGATGCAAAAACTGCCCCTATTTTCCAAAACACAACAAAGGAAACAGAACATTAAAAGAGTAAGGAACTATGAATAAACTTCGAATTGTATACATGGGGACACCCGAATTTGCCGTTGCTCCTCTTGAAGCCTTACTAAATGCAGGATGCAATGTTGTCGGTGTAATTACAAACCCTGACAAACCTGCCGGCAGAGGTCAACAAATTCAGGAAGCTGCGGTTAAAAAATTCGCAGTAGAAAAAGGACTGAAAATCCTTCAGCCAGAGAAATTTCGAAATGAAGAATTTCTGCAGGAATTAAAAGCCTTAAAAGCTGACCTTCAAGTGGTGGTTGCATTTAAAATGCTTCCTGAAATGGTGTGGAACATGCCAAAATACGGAACGTTAAACCTTCACGCATCACTTCTTCCTCAGTACAGAGGTGCTGCTCCAATCAATTGGGCTATCATCAATGGAGATAAAGAAACTGGTGTTTCAACCTTTCTGCTTCAGCATAAAATTGACACTGGTAACATCCTGTTTCAGGAAAAAATTTCGATTGGAGATAATGATAACGTAGAAGTTATTCATGATAAATTAATGACTGTTGGTTCTGAATTGGTTGTTAAAACCGTTCATGCTATAGAAACCGGAGAATATCCTCAAATTCCTCAGGAAAGTTTATCCGATGAAGTAATTACATTAAAATCGGCACCAAAAATTTTCAAAGAAGATTGTAAAATAGATTGGACTAAAGATTTAGACTCAATCCATAACTTGATTCGTGGCTTAAGTCCTTACCCGGCTTCATGGACCGAGTTAATTCCTAATGAAACAGGAAAAGCAATTGGACTTAAAGTTTTCACAACAGAAAAAGAAAAAACAAATCACAGTGAAGAAATTGGCCGTATCGTTACCGATGGCAAATCCTATTTAAAGGTAGCTGTAAAAGGAGGTTTCATTTCCATCAAAATGCTTCAGCAAGCTGGCAAAAAACGGATGAAAACTGAAGATTTTCTCCGAGGATTTCAACAAATAAAGAACTATCATTTATAATATACAGGGAAGCTGTTTACAGCTTCCTTTTTTTATGCTCACCAATTAAAAAAGAAAACTCACCAATTATTCTTTTATTTCCGAAAACCTTTTCGTAAATTTTATATAACTCTAATTTGGTTCTTAACAAGAACAATTTACAATTAGAATATTTTCATTCTACTGCCAGAATAACTTCCTCATCCTCTCACCTCTTATACATAGAGAGTATATTCATTTGTGCCTCATCATGTGCCAATTTTACATTTTGATATGCTATAATATCTTACCTGCATAAACTTATAATTTATGGTAACGCGCATTTTTGATTTACTAGAAAATTACAGGAAAAACTTTCCGGACAAAAGAGATGCCTTTGCCAAAAAGGAAAAAGACGAATGGATACCGTTTTCAACTGAGCAATACCTTACATATTCGGATTATATAAGCTATGCTCTGCTGGAAAATGGAATTAAAAAGAATGATTGCGTTATTACAATAACCAATAACAGACCAGAATGGAATTTTGTTGATATGGGTCTGGCACAAATTGGTGCTGTTCATGTACCATTATATCCAACAATAAACACCAAAAGTTATGATTATATTATTCTGCAATGTCGGCCTATAGCCATTTTTGTAGCTGATCATGTTTTATATGAAAAAATTGCACCTCTTCTAAACAATCATCCATCAATAAAATTTGTGTATTCATTTGAAAAAATAAAATCGGTGACTCACTGGAGTACTCTGCTGGAAAGAGGCGAAAAGGCTGAAAACATAATGCAAAAAAAGCTGCTGGCAATAAAAGATAGCATTCAACCAGATGATTTAGTAACCATCATTTATACATCCGGAACTACAGGAAATCCTAAAGGTGTTATGCTTTCTCACAACAATTTCATAAGCAATGTTTTGGCATCTGCTGCCAGCTTAAATTTAAATTCATCTCACAAAACCTTGAGTTTCCTACCAATTAATCATGTTTACGAACGAATGGTAAATTACCAATACCAATACAAAGGAATTAGCATTTACTACGCCGAAAGTATGGATACTATTGGTGACAATTTGCGCGAACTAAAGCCTCATGGTTTTGCTACTGTTCCTCGTGTACTCGAAAAAGTATATGATAAAATCATGGCAAAAGGAAAAAGCTTACCATTTTTCAAGAAAACAATTTTCTTGTGGGCTGTTAATCTGGGACAAAGATATGAGTTGAACCGAGCCAATGGCTGGTGGTATGAATTCAAATTAAAAATAGCCCGCAAACTGGTTTTTAACAAGTGGCAGGAAGCCTTAGGTGGAAATATCAAATTCATGTGCTCCGGAGGTGCCCCATTACAAGTTCGTTTAGAGCGGCTTTTTTGGGCTGCGGGAATTCCTGTTCAAGAAGGATATGGACTGACAGAAACATCACCCATTATCTCTGCAAATCAAAATTGTTATCCGGATGTAAAATTCGGTACCGTTGGACCAGTATTAAAAGGTGTAGAAGTTAAAATTGCTGAAGATGGTGAGATTTTGGTTCGCGGGCCAAACGTAATGCTTGGCTATTACAAAAATCCAGAATTGACAAAGGAAGTTCTCGACGAAGATGCTTGGTTTCATACGGGAGATATTGGTTGTTGGGAAGATAGTCGTTTTTTAAAAATCACCGATCGAAAAAAGGAAATGTTCAAGACATCGGGAGGAATATATATTGCTCCTCAGGAAATTGAAAACAAACTTAAAGAATCTCCTTTTATTGATCAAAGTATTGTTTGTGGTGAATTTAAAAGATTCCCTTCAGTAATCATTTCTCCCGACTTTGTATTTCTAAAAGAATATTGCAGACGCAAAAGAATCCCATTTGAGAGTGCTGATCAAATCATTTACAATCAAAAGATTCAAGTTCGTTTCTGGAAAGAAATTCAAAAAATGAATGACAACCTGGATCGTCCTAAAAAAATTAAAAGTTTCAGATTGGTTGCTGATGTTTGGTCTCCTGAAACAGGAGAACTCTCACCTACTCTAAAACTAAAACGTACCGTTTTAAAAAATAAATATCAATTAATAATTGAAGAAATTTATTCCTAACACATACTTAAAATACTATATATGCATCGTAAAATAAGGAAAGTTGCCGTTTTGGGAGCCGGTGTTATGGGTGCCCAAATTGCTTGTCATTTTGCAAATATTGGTGTAGAAGTTCTTTTGTTGGACATGCCTCCAAAAGAATTAAATACTGATGAAGAAAAGGCAGGTTTCTCTCTTAACCATCCTAAAGTGAGAAATAGAATTGTAAACCAAATGCTTGCCAAAACAATTAAAATGACCCCAGCCCCTTTGTATCTGAAGAGTTTTGCAAAGCGGATTTTGACGGGAAATTTTGAAGATGATCTTTATCGTATCGAAGATTGTGATTGGGTTATAGAAGTAATCATCGAAAATTTAGAAATCAAACAAAAATTATATGCCCGCATTGAGGAATATAGAAAACCAGCTTCTTTAATTACAAGCAACACATCAGGAATACCAATTGGAATGCTCTTGGAAGGTAGATCGGATGATTTTAAACAATCGTTCTGCGGCACACATTTTTTTAACCCGCCAAGATATTTAAAACTTTTAGAGATTATACCTTCAAAATACACATCACAGGAAGTAATTGATTTCCTCACTGAATTTGGAGAAAGACACTTGGGCAAATCAGTTGTGATTTGTAAAGATACACCTGCCTTTATTGCCAACAGAATTGGAGTGTATTCCATGATGTCGGTCTTTCATCTGATGAAAGAATTCGACCTTTCGGTGGAAGAAATAGATAAATTGACCGGCCCGATTATCGGAAGACCAAAATCTGCCACATTCCGAACCTGCGATGTTGTTGGTTTGGATACTTTAATACTTGTAGCTCAAAATCTGAAGAAAGCACTTGTTCATGATGAATCAAAAGATGTTTTTGAGATTCCTGACTTCATTCAAAAATTAATGGAAAACCAATGGCTGGGATCAAAAACAGGACAAGGTTTTTATAAAAAGATTAAAAATGAAGATGGAATTAGTGAAATCCTTAGTCTAAACCTATCCAACTTTGAATATCAAACCAAACAACAAATAAAATTTGCAGAATTTGAAACAGCCAAAGCCATTCCTCATCTCAAAAACCGATTTAAATTGCTGTTAAAAGGAGAAGGGAAAGTCAGTCAATTCTACCGCAAATTATTTTTGGGCTTATTTGCCTATGTATCGAACCGAATCCCCGAAACAGCAGATGAAATTTACAAAATAGATGACGCCATATGTACCGGTTTTGCTTGGGAAATGGGGCCATTCGAAATTTGGGATGCTCTGGGATGGAAAAAAACCATTCCCTTGATGGAAGAATTGGGATACAAACCTGCAGATTGGATTTACAGAATGGCTGAGAATGACTTGCCATTTTATCAACTGAAAGATGGCAACAAGCAATTCTTTGAGATTGGCTCTCAGTCTTACAAAACTATTACGGGAACGGAAGAATTGGTAGTACTCAACAATCTTCGCCCTACTAACAGTATCTGGAGCAATGAAGGATGCAGCATTATCGATTTGGGTGATGGCATAATTAATCTGGAATTTCACACCAAGATGAATACCATTGGCAGTGAAATTATTCAGGGAATTAACAAAGCCATTGAGCTGGCCGAAACGGAATACAAAGCGCTCATTATTTCCAACGAAGGAGAAAATTTCTCGGCAGGAGCAAATATCGGCCTGGTATTTATGCTTGCAATCGAACAGGAGCTTGAAGAACTGGACCTAGTTGTTAGAACCTTTCAAAATACCATGCTGAAACTAAAATATGCATCGGTTCCGGTGATTGCGGCTTCACATGGAATGACTCTTGGCGGCGGATGCGAGGTTTGCATGCACTGCGATAAGGTAATTGCCCATGCCGAAACCTATATGGGATTGGTTGAATTGGGCGTAGGCGTAATTCCTGCTGGTGGTGGCACTAAAGAATTTGCCTGTCGCCTGTCGAAAGAAATGGTTGCAGACGATATCAGAACCAACCGATTCAGGGATAAATTCTTGACTATCGGACAAGCAAAAGTATCAACATCAGGCTATGAGGCCTTCGAATTGGGATATCTGCGAAAAGACGCAGATGAAGTAATTGTCAGCAGAAAACATCAATTACTTTACGCTAAAAAAACAGCTTTATTAATGTGCGAAAAAGGCTACACTCCTCCCCTGCCAACCAAAGATATTTTAGTGTTAGGCTCTGAAGGACTGGCTTTGGTTTATTCTGGAGCAGACGGTATGGAGGTTGGCAATTACATTTCGGAGTACGATAAATATCTATCCATTGAACTTGGAAAAGTATTGAGTGGAGGAGAACTGAGTGAACCAACAGAAGTTTCTGAGAACTATATGCTAAATCTGGAACGCATTGCTTTCGTAAAACTATGCCAGCAAAAGAAAACCATGGAACGAATGCAAAGTCTCTTGCAAAAAGGCACAATTCTTCGAAACTAAACACCCGGTACTCACAACAAAAAGCAAAAATATGAATGCATACATAGTAGCTGCCTACCGAAGCCCTGTAGGCAAAGCAAAAAAAGGAAATCTGAGATTTATTCGTCCGGATGATATGGCAGCCCAGGTAGTTCAGCACATCCTGAAAGAGGTGCCAAATTTAGATGCAGCAATGGTAGATGATGTGATTGTTGGAAATGCAACTCCTGAGGCAGAACAGGGATTAAATGTTGGCCGTATGATTGCCTTATTGGGATTGGACAATGTGCTGGTTCCTGGAATGACCGTGAACCGCTATTGTTCTTCGGGCTTGGAGAGCATTGCCATTGCCGCTTCGAAAATTGAGGCCGGTCTGGCTGATTGTATCTTTGCCGGTGGTGTTGAAATGATGTCCTTAATGCCGATGGGCGGATGGCGCTTGGTGCCGAATCTTGGAATTGCCAAAACTCATCCCGATTGGTACTGGAACATGGGAATTACAGCTGAAGCCCTGCAGGTGAAATACAACATATCCCGCAAAGAGCAGGATGAATTTGCATTTCACTCTCACCGAAAAGCGCTGGAAGCACAGGCTCATAATCGTTTTTCGGACGAAATTGTTCCCATTCACGTGCTGGAGACTTTTGTAAATGGACAGGACAAAGCACAAACCAAAGAACACATTATTAATGTGGACGAAGGACCTAGATTGGGAACAACAGAAGAGGTCTTAAGTAAATTAAGACCTGTTTTTGCTCAGGGGGGAAGTGTTACCGCAGGCAACTCATCGCAGACCTCGGATGGTGCAGCATTTGTTTTGGTGGTATCCGAAAAAATGCTGAAACTGCTAAATGTAGAACCAATAGCCCGTTTTGTTTCCTATTCTGTTGCCGGGGTTGAACCAAAATACATGGGAATTGGTCCGGTAGAGGCTATCCCAAAAGTTTTAAAGCGCTCAGGTTTATCGATGCAGCAGATAGAGCAGATTGAGTTGAATGAAGCCTTCGCGGTACAAGCTCTGGCCGTGATAAAAGAACTAAATCTGAATCCTGATATCATTAATGTAAATGGTGGTGCCATTGCTCTTGGGCATCCTCTTGGCTGCACAGGTACAAAATTATCTGTTCAACTGCTTCATGAAATGAAAAAACGCAGGCAAAAATACGGCATGCTTACCATGTGTGTTGGTTCAGGACAAGGTGCTGCCGGAATTTTTGAGTTATTGTAAGGAAAAAGGAATAAGGTAAAAGGTGAAAGTAAATTCAAAAAAAACAGCCTTCACTGTTTACTGCTAACCGTAAATTGAAACAATATGGAAAAGATAAAAACAGTAAAAGGCGGACAATTCTTAGTGAAAGAAACCAGTCCTCAGGATATTTTTATTCCGGAAGAAATTTCGGAAGAACAAAAAATGATCATGGAAACTTGTCATGATTTTCAAGAAAAAGAAATTCTCCCTCTGTTGGATGAAATCGACAATCAGAAAGAAGGATTAATGACCTCTTTAATGGACAAAGCCGGAGAACTTGGTCTTTTAGGCATTGCCGTTCCGGAAGAATACGGTGGTTTCGGTCAGGATCTGAATACCTCGATGCTTAGTACCGAAATTATGGGAACCTACAGCTCTTTTGCTGTTGCCTACGCCGCACATGTGGGTATTGGCACCCTTCCAATTTTGTATTACGGAACCATAGAACAAAAAGAAAGGTATTTACCACTGCTGGCAAGCGGTGAAGCCAAGGGAGCCTATTGTTTAACTGAACCGGGAGCGGGTTCCGACGCCAATTCCGGAAAAAGTAAAGCCACCCTTTCGGCTGACGGATCTCACTATGTTTTAAACGGACAAAAAATGTGGATCACCAATGCCGGCTTTGCGGATATCTACACTGTTTTCGCCAAAATTGATGACGATAAAAACCTAAGTGCCTTTATTGTTGAGAAAACTTTTAACGGCATCAAACTCGGACTGGAAGAAAAAAAGATGGGCATTAAAGGCTCATCCACCTGTATGATGTTTTTCGAAGATTGTAAGGTTCCTGTGGAAAATCTGCTTGGCGAACGGGGCGAAGGTTTTAAAATCGCCTTAAATATTCTGAACAATGGCAGAATAAAATTGGCCGCTGCCGTTTTAGGTGCTGGAAAAAAGATAATTACATATTCGATAAACTATGCCAATGAACGAATCCAATTCGGGAAAGCGATTGCTAATTTTGGTGCCATACAATATAAAATTGCAGAACAGGCAACTAGAACCTACGCGGTAGAATCGGCAATTTATCGTTGCAGCAACGACATACAAAATGCCATGCTTCATTTACTTGAAGAAGGAATACCGAAAGAAAAAGCTGTTATTCAGGCTCAAAAAGAATTTGCCGCCGAAGCTGCCATTCTAAAAGTGGCAGCATCCGAAGCTTTGGACTATGTAACCGATGAAGGTGTTCAGATTTACGGCGGAATGGGCTACTCTTCCGAAGCTCCTATGGAGCGGGCTTACCGCGATTCACGTATCAATCGGATTTTTGAAGGAACCAATGAGATCAACCGAATGCTGACTGTGGATTTCTTGCTGCGAAAAGCTTTCAACAATGAATTGCCTCTTTTATCGGCAGCTCAGAATGTTTCCAAAGAATTACTGTCTATTCCTGATTTTGGTGAGGAAGACACCAGCTTATTGGCTCTGGAAAGTAAATTGATTATAGGTTTAAAAAAATGTGCATTGCTGATTGCAGGTGCAGCAGCTCAAAAGTTCATGCAAAAATTGAGCGATGAGCAGGAAATATTAATGAATATTTCTGATATCATTATCGATTGTTATCAATCCGAATCACTCTTATTACGTGTAAAGAAATTAATTGCACTGAAAGGCGAAGAAGCATGTGCTGAACAAATTGCTATGAGTAAGCTTTTCTTTTACGATGCAGCCGATCGCATTCATAAAAATGCCAAGGATGCTGCAAACGCAATCGCTCAGGGCGATGATTTGCGCATGATGCTTTTGGGTTTGAAACGATTCACCAAACACCCGGGACTGAATGCTAAAAATGAAAGACGATTAATAGCTAAGAAATTGATTGAAGAGAATAGATACTGTTTCTGATAAAATATCACTCTGTCTTCTCCTGAAATAGCCTGACCTAAATATCCCCTGCATCAACTGACAGTCCATATTGTTTTTCCTTACAAATTTTAAATTTATGCAGAACGAAAAAGGAAACCTAACCAATTAAAAATCCGGTTCTTTCGAACCGGATTTAATTACTTATCGCTTTTTATTTCTTAGCCAGATTCTCTCTCCAGGCTCTGGCCTGTAATTCTTATCTACTCCATTAAATCTTCGGATACTCTTCAATCGAACCCCATATTCCTGAGCAATACTATACAAACTTTCCCCTTCTTTCACTCTATGAAAATTGTAACCTCTGGCTGCTCTTCCGCGCTTGTTGTGCAAATACAATCGTTGATCGAGCTGCAGAATATAATTCTTAGGAAGATCATTGTACTTTAAGAGTTTCTTTCGGTTTACCCCTAAATTTTTCTCAATACTAAAGAATGTATCGCCTTTTTTAGTGGTTATATAATGTATTCCATTCGCAATTTCCAATCGTGCTCCAAATGGATCAATTTCCAAATAAGAATCAATATCTGCCAAATCTGTTCCTGTAGGTCTTTCAATAATCAGATCTTCCCCTTTCCCTTTCTGGTCCAGCTGATGCAATTTCTCCTCATCAATGATTTTTATCAATCGATGAGCATACTGAGGATCGGTAGCATATCCGGCTTTTTTTAAACCATGAGCCCAGCGTTTGTAATCATTGGAATCGTACTTAAACAAAAACGCATAACGCGAACGTGTTGTTAAAAATTGAGAATGATCTTTGTAAGAATCATAGGCATGATCATACTTTCTAAAACACTCATTTCTGCGGTCATCATCCATTTTCATACTCGGCCCGGTCCAATCGTGACACTTAATTCCGAAATGATTATTGCCCTTTTTAGCCAGTATTGAATTGCCGTTTCCGGATTCAAGCAATCCCTGAGCCAATGTAATACTAGCCGGAATTCCTGTCCGCTGCATTTCACGAACGGCTAAATCTTTATATTTTTCGATGTATTCCTTTCGGGTTAAATCTTTTGCAAAAACTGTTGTGCCAAGAACAAAACTCAGTACGATATATAGGAAAACTCTCTTCATTCGGTTTAGATTTTTTGAATCATGTGTGAAAAATGGGAAATCAATCTATTTATGTATATATTAGTCGCAATTTCCAAAACAACCATAAAAATATAACAATCCTGTTATCCTCCGTTACTTTAAACAATTAATTTAATTAACAATTTGTTTCTGATGTATGGAAACGCCTATTCTTGCTTGTTTATTATAATTATTGAAAAAATGTTTAAATTTCAGAAAGTATTGATTTAATTGCCATTCGGGATGGAAACAAGTTTCCATTTCTTTATGCAGGAATACCAATAATTCGTAAAACAATCTGAGCAAACAGAATAACAATGAAGAAAACCCAAATAATTACAACAGTATTCGAATACGATTCGGTAAACGAATTACCTCTGAAAGAACAAGAATTGGTTAAAAATGCCAAAGAAGCAGCTCTCCGCTCCTATTCACCCTATTCAAAATTTAGTGTCGGTGCAGCCATTCTCCTCGAAAACGATGAAATTATCCAAGGTAACAATCAGGAGAATTCAGCTTATCCTTCCGGCCTGTGTGCCGAGCGTGTTGCCATGTTCTATGCCAATTCAAAATTTCCCTATTCAGCCGTTAAAGCAATTGCAGTTACTGCACGCACCAATGGCTCATTTTCAGGAAATCCGATTCCTCCATGTGGCTCTTGCCGACAGGTATTATTGGAAACAGAAGAAAGATTCAATCAGCCTATCAAATTGATTTTGTATGGTGAGAAAAAGATCAGAATTGTTGAAACCATAAAAGAAATGCTTCCCTTGTATTTTGAAAAAGAAATGCTGGATGAATAATAAAAAATGGCTAAATCATCTGCACTTGCTTATGATTTAGCCATTGTATTTTTAGATATGAGTTGGTTTATCTACAGCTGATTCGCCAGTTCCTTCCAAAGGTTATCATTCTTTGGAACAGGAGCAACAATTCGAATCGGCTCTTGTTTTACCGGATGAATAAATGATATTTCCCTTGCATGCAAACCAATTCCGCCGCCGGTTTTAGATCGTGGAGCTCCGTACTTTAAATCGCCGCGAATTGGAACACCAATTTTGGCTAGCTGCGCACGAATCTGATGATGACGCCCGGTATGCAATTTCACCTCAAGCATAAAATATTTCTGAGAACGGGTCATTAACTTGTATTCCAATGTCGCTTCCTTAGCTCCGTGTTTCAATTTATCGAAAACATTGGTTTTGTTCTTCTCCTCGTTTTTCAACAGGTAATGAGTTAATGTTTCTTCCTCGAGTCGTGGACAGTTTTGAACAATCGCCCAATATATTTTACTGATTTCCTTATCCTTTTGCTGAAACATCATACTTAAACGGGTTAAAGCCTTGCTGGTTTTAGCAAACACAATAACACCACTAACAGGTCTGTCGATACGATGTGGTACACCTAAAAAAACATCTCCGGGCTTGTTGTACTTCTCCTTTATATAGGCTTTTACCTTTTCACTTAAAGGTTCGTCGCCCGATTTATCACCCTGCACAATATCACCACACTTTTTATTTACGGCAATTATATGATTGTCTTCGAATAATATATCCAATTGTTCTTTCGCCATTGGTACTCCTTATTTATTTAATTTTCAAATGAAAGCGCGCAAAGATAAGAAAAAAGACTTGATACTTATCATCGGATCGGATACTTGATCCCTTGTACTTTATTCCCGTTCCTCCTGCTTTTAGTACTGCTCTCTTTTATTCGGGAATTCCCTTGATTTTACATCACCAATATAAGTTTCAACAGCTCCTTGAATTTCCGCAAATAAGTTGTGATATCTTCGTAAGAACCGAGGCGAAAATTCCTGAGTGATTCCCAACATGTCATGCAATACCAAAACCTGACCGTCAACACCGCCACCAGCACCAATTCCAATCACCGGAATGGTTACACTCTCGGCAACTTTGGTGGCTAAGGTGGCTGGAATTTTCTCTAACACAAGTGCAAAACAACCTGCTTCCTCCAACAGTTTAGCATCTTCAATTAATTTTTCGGCTTCTTCTTCCTCTTTGGCACGAACCGCATAGGTTCCAAATTTATGAATGGACTGTGGGGTTAAGCCTAAGTGCCCCATTACCGGAATTCCTGCAGAAAGAATCCGATTCACTGATTCCAGAACTTCACGGCCACCTTCCAGCTTCACAGCATCAGCACTGGCCTCTTTCATAATTCGGATGGATGAATTCAAAGCTTCTTTCGAATTTCCCTGATAAGTTCCGAACGGAAGATCAACCACCACCAATGCTCTTTGAACAGCTCTTACAACCGATGCTCCGTGATAAATCATCTGATCCAAGGTTATTGGCAAAGTAGTTTCGTGTCCGGCCATCACATTTGAAGCCGAATCGCCAACCAGAATTACATCTACTCCTGCTCTGTCAACAATTAGTGCCATGGAATAATCATACGAAGTAAGCATAGAAATTTTCTCGCCCTTCAGCTTCATTTCAGAAAGCACATGCGTAGTTACTCTCTTTGCGGATTCTTTATGGATTGACATTTTTTATTTTTTTGATATTAATTTGGTTAATCAAATCTAACCAACAATAATGAATATTGAATTGCAAAGTTATAAAATAAGGCAAAAGCAACAAGATAAAAGAAGAAAGGCAAAAGCATTAAAAATGATTTCCGGACAACCCTCAATTCGTCATTAATAATTCTTAATGCATAATCAGATTGTTCTGTCTTTTTGGCAGAAAACATGTCAGGCAAATACCTAAAATTTCGACTGCCGATGCCAGAATAACATTTCTTTGGGCAAAATAACTAATGGCACAGGCTTTGATAAATTGGTATCGGATGAAACAAACATCTCAAAAAATTAATAGAATTAAAACATTAAATAAATACTAAAAATGGGTAAAATAATTGGAATTGACTTAGGAACAACCAACTCTTGTGTTTCTGTAATGGAGGGTAACGAGCCTGTTGTTATTCCTAATAGCGAAGGTAAAAGAACAACACCATCTATTGTTGCTTTTATAGAAAACGGGGAAAGAAAAGTTGGGGATCCTGCAAAACGTCAGGCTATTACAAATCCAACAAAAACAATTTCTTCTATCAAGAGATTCATGGGAGAAGGTTTCGATAAAGTGACTAAAGAAATTAGCCGCGTTCCATATAATGTAATCAAAGGTGATAACAACACTCCTCGTGTTCTTATCGATGATCGTAAATATTCTGCACAGGAAATTTCAGCAATGGTTCTTCAAAAAATGAAGAAAACTGCTGAAGACTATTTAGGACAAGAAGTAACTGAGGCAGTAATTACTGTTCCTGCTTATTTCAACGATTCTCAACGTCAGGCTACTAAAGAAGCTGGTGAAATTGCTGGTCTTACAGTAAAACGTATTATTAACGAGCCTACAGCAGCAGCATTGGCATATGGTCTTGATAAAAAAGCTCAGGATATGAAAATCGCTGTATTTGACCTTGGAGGTGGTACTTTCGATATTTCTATTCTTGAATTAGGTGACGGTGTATTCGAAGTAAAATCAACTAACGGTGATACTCACCTTGGTGGTGATGATTTCGATCAGGTGATTATTGACTGGTTGGCTGAAGGATTCCTTGCAGATGAAAGAATTGACTTACGTAAAGATCCAATGGCTCTTCAGCGTTTGAAAGAAGCTGCTGAAAAAGCCAAGGTTGAACTTTCAAGTTCTACCAGCACTGAAATCAACCTGCCATATATTATGCCGGTAGATGGTATTCCTAAACACCTTGTTAAATCATTGTCCCGTGCACAATTCGAACAATTGTCCGACAAATTAATTCAAGCTGTTCTTGCTCCATGTAAATTGGCTCTTAAAGATGCTGGTATTTCAACATCTGACATTGACGAAGTAATTTTAGTGGGTGGATCAACTCGTATCCCTGCTATTCAGAAACTGGTTGAGGATTTCTTTGGAAGAGTTCCTTCAAAAGGTGTTAATCCTGATGAAGTTGTTGCAGTGGGTGCAGCAATTCAAGGGGGTGTTCTTTCCGGTGATGTAACAGATGTACTTCTTTTAGATGTGACTCCTCTTTCATTAGGTATTGAAACAATGGGAAGTGTAATGACCCGATTAATTGAGTCGAACACAACTATTCCAACCAAGAAAACTGAAACTTTTACAACTGCTGCTGATAACCAGCCTTCTGTAGAAATTCATATTCTTCAGGGCGAGCGTCCGATGGCTCATGGCAACAAAACAATTGGCCGTTTCCATTTAGACAGCATTCCACCGGCACCTCGTGGAATTCCTCAGATCGAAGTAACTTTTGATATTGACGCAAATGGTATTCTTCATGTTTCTGCGAAAGACAAAGGAACTGGAAAAGAACAAAGCATTCGTATCGAAGCATCATCGGGATTATCTGATGCTGAAATCGAAAGAATGAGACAGGAAGCTAAAGAAAACGAAGCTGCTGATACAGCTGCAAAAGAAAAAGTTGATGCTCTGAACAAAGCTGACAGTATGATTTTCCAGACTGAAAAGCAATTGAAAGAAATCGGCGATAAACTTCCTGCTGACAAAAAGCAACCTATCGAAGATGCTTTGGCAAAATTGAAAACTGCTCACTCAGCTCAGGATGTTGATGCATGTAATGCTGCTGTTGAAGAGTTGAATACTGTTTTCCAGGCAGCTTCTCAGGAAATGTACAACGCTCAGGCACAAGATGCTCAGGCTGGTGCAGAACCTCAAGCTGAAGGTGCAGCCAAAAATGACGAAGTAACAGATGTAGACTTCGAAGAAGTGAAGTAATTCAACTTCAGATAAAAACAAATGGCGGTCAAATTAATTGACCGCCATTTTTTATTTGTTAAAATTGGGACTGGTTCTTACTTTCACCTGAAGGCCGGTTACTCATTCTAATTTCCCACTCTCCTTTATCCTGTTTCAGTTCTCATTTTCAATAAAAACCCCTATTTTCGCAAACTACAATTATCAGATTTATGAAGAACAAATTTACAGTTGGGAGTTTATATGCAGGGGTTGGCGGAATCTGTCTGGGATTTAAAAACTCCGGTTTTACCGTTTCCTGGGCCAACGAATATGACAAAAATGCCTGTGTTACCTATCGCGAAAATTTTACTCATAAACTGATTGAAGGCGATATCATGGAAATTGATATTAGTAGCTTGAATAAGGTAGATGTGCTTGCGGGTGGTTTTCCTTGTCAGCCTTTTTCAGTGGCTGGATACCGAAAAGGATTCGACGACAACCGGGGAAATCACTTTTTTAGAATGCTCGATTTTGTGGACGAAATAAGACCCAAAGTTTTGTTCTTCGAAAATGTAAAAAATCTGGTTGGGCACGATAAAGGAAATACTTTTAAAGTAATTCAGAACGAAATCGAAAAGAGAAACTATTCTTTTCATTCCAAAGTTCTAAATACAAAAGATTACGGCAATATTCCGCACAACAGGGAACGGATTTTTATCATTGGGTTCGATAAAAATGTGTATCCTGAAAACTACAAATATTTTGATTTTCCGGACAAAGAAACATTAACCCGAAAGGTAAAAAGTGTATTCCTGAAAGATAAAGTGGATGAGAAATTTTATTACCGGGAAGACAAGTACATGTTTGAAATGCTGCAAAACGATATCACAAGAGACGATACCGTATATCAGTTCCGAAGACAGTATGTGAGGGAGAACAAATCGGATGTCTGCCCCACTTTAACGGCCAATATGGGCACTGGCGGACACAATGTCCCTTTAATAAAAACAAAGTTCGGAATCAGAAAATTAACGCCCAAAGAGTGTTTTAGCTTTCAGGGCTTTCCCGAAACTTACATTTTGCCCGAAATTGCCAACTCACACCTCTACAAACAAGCCGGTAACTCGGTGAGCGTTCCGGTAATCGAGAAAATTGCCGAAAACATATTGAAAGCAATCAATGGAATAGACTGCAAAATAAGCCCTAACTAGAGCTTTTTCAATTCACCGGACAGGAAATCGAATTCCTTTAAATCACCGCACTGGATGTAGTAATTGGCTGCATCCATTTTTATTTTGCCGTTCAACAAAGAATTTTGAGGCAACAAATAACCTTCACCAATAATGTACCTGATGGTTTCCTGAGTGCAAACACCCGCAAAATCGAAAGTCCATTTCTCACCCAATATTATCTCTTTCAACTGCTCAGAATCAAATTCGTTCGTGTAAAAAAACGGATGACGTTTCAACAGTTTTTTAATATCCGGCTTACTCCTCACCAGTAAAAAGAAATCGTAGCGTTGGTTGGTGCCGTTCTCCAAATTAGGAATGTACTCCCCTTTCCTATTCCAGTCTTTTGCTTCGAGCAGTAACAAATTGGAAAAAAAAGCCGCCGATTTAATATTGATTCTTTTGCCCCGGTATTCCAAATCGGCATCGTCCCAAATGCCTTTGCCGTAAATACCGGTGTCAGGCTTATTAATGCCTGTAAAACCTCTTTTCAACAGCTCCCTGTAGGTAACAAATTCCGCAATTTTACCCTGAAAAGTATTCGCAAACAATTCGCCCTTATTCCTTTCCTGCTTTCCTCCTGAGCGATGCTTTCGATGATGACCTTCCCCAAAAACCATGCGCCATGCAAAATCAAAACAAGCAACAATTGTAGTACGGTCGATTGCAACTGCTTTAAATTCTCTTTTAGCAGTAATAAAATATTCACGGGAATTCTTAAGCTCTAATTTCATTGTTTTAGATTGATGATAAAGACAAATTGTAATCGCAGTGGTAAAAGGAACTGATGCACTACCCGCAATAAACAGGCTAAATCAAATTTGTATTTAAGCAAAAAAACCGTTTTGAATAATCAAAACGGGCTTTGTATTTTAGTTTGGAGTTTAATTAACCGTGATTAGTTACGATGCCACTAGGTCTTCACTGGTATGCACCCAAAAACTCTTCACTTTCATTTTTAAATAGTTCGATTCGTACTCCACACATTTCATTGGATCTGATTTTTTATACAAATCCTGTCCAATTTCCATGATATCCTGCATGGTTGCCCACAAGTGATTCAAACAACGAAATACTTCTTCTTTAAGCAGACCTCTCGAATTAAGCAAACGATTGAGTTCTATTTTATTTAATTTGAGTACCTGAAAAAGTGTTAAAATTTTCGCAATAATAGTTTGGGTTACCTCAGCATTTTCGCGTGGAATATTCGCTTCCAATTGCACTATGAATTTTGGAATCACAGTCAGAATGGCTTTCAAATCCTTCTTTTCAATGATCTCGACAATTTGATCAAATTCCTTGATTCGGGATATTGGGAAGTTATCCTGAACCTCAAGTATCATGTTGTTCAGAGATTCGATACGTTTATAAATTCCAAAGCGCAAACTTTGAATTTGTGCTCCCTCCGGACCACAACATACGTATTCTTTTGCCCGCTGAATTTGAGCACTTACACGGGCTTTAAAGGTCTCATCGAATATCGGATACATTCTGTTAAAATCTGCCATATCCCGGGTAAAACTATCCAACAAGAATTTTGCCGCCACCGGCATTTCATCAAAACTAAAAGGAAAATCTATTGTTTCCATACCACCATTTTTATTAGTTATGCATATATTTTAACTTTCTCTCTTTCTTTGCTGCTATTCTATCTCACCACTTACAGAATCTTTTATTAAAGCAACATCGAAAACCGAAGAAATCAGCTTTCTGCAATTCATTACATAATTACGCGAAATCCCATAATTTCCGACTCATAAAATACAAAAAATCAGCACGATCGTAAAAATATTAAAAATGATGTACAACATGTTTTTAGAGTCGCTCAGTAAAAGGTCTTGATTTTAACGGGAAAAGCCATCTGTTTTTTTTAGCATCAATCAATCTTTTAGTAGTTTTGTATAGATCCAATAAAAATAAGATGACAAAAAAAACACTATTACTCGCCTTTATCCTTTTGCCTCTGCTAAACTTTGCACAGCAAATTAATAGAACCGATGAGCTGGGGAACAAGCAAGGTATATGGGAAAAATCGCACGCCAATGGCAAGCTGAAGTATTCCGGAACATTTAAAGATAATTACCCGATTGGTGAAATGAAACGTTATCACAACAACGGCAATTTAAAAGCTGAATTATTTTTCACCAATGAAGGACAAAAAGCGAAAGCCATTCTTTACAATGAATCTGCAGGATTAATTGCAAAAGGAAATTTCATTCAATCAAAAAAGGATAGTGCTTGGGTATATTTCGATAAAGACGCGAATATTCGTGCAAGTGAAACTTTCGATCATGGCATTAAAAATGGTGAAAGTATTTACTATTTTAAAAACGGAAACCCTGCCGAAACTCTTTCTTTTAAAAATGGCAAACGACATGGAATCTGGAAACGTTTTTTTGAAAATGGGAAAACATATTTGGAGGCAAATTACATCTCTGGGAATTTAGACGGTATAACTCAATCGTACTTTTCAAATGGAGTGATCGAATTTAGCGGCACTTACAAAAGCAACAAGCGCGACGGGAAATGGGATTTTTATTCTGAAAAAGGGGAGCTTCTTTTCAATATAAAATACAAAAACGGCATTGCCGGCAATCAGGATGAATTGGATAGTATTCAACAGAAAAAATTAGAGGAAATGGAGAAACAAAAAGACCATTTAATCGATCCGGAGAAATTTGTTGACGATCCGGATTCTTATCTTCAATCGCAAATGCGATAAAAACCAGCGCATTTACCATTCTCCGAAACACAACTTCATTAATTATAAGTAGATGAGCCAAAAAGGAATCAGTCTTTTTCAACTGAATCAGCAAATAAAAAATATCCTTTCCGAAACATTTACTTCGGGTGTTTGGATTGTGGCTGAAATTAGTGAATTGCGATACAATCAAAACGGACATTGTTACCTGGAGTTGATTGAAAAAGATGAAAACAGCGATCAGATTATTGCGAAAGCAAAAGCTACCATTTGGTCCTACACCTTTCGAATGCTGAAACCTTACTTCGAAACAACAACAGGTCAGCCTTTTTCATCAGGAATAAAAGTATTGGTAAATGTAAGTGTTGAATTTCAGGAAATTTATGGCTTCTCTTTAAATATTAAAGACATTGACCCTACCTACACTTTGGGTGATATGGCCAGACGAAGAAAAGAAATTATTGCGCGGCTGGATGAAGAAGGTGTGTTGGAAATGAATAAGGAACTGGTTTTTCCTGAGATTCCAAAATGCATTGCCATCATCTCATCGCCAACGGCTGCAGGCTACGACGACTTCACAAATCAGCTTGACAACAACTCATTCGGCTACAAATTCCACTACAAATTGTTTCCGGCTGTTATGCAGGGAAATAATGCCGAAGAATCGATAATTGCGGCTCTCGATAAAATAAATGAGTACGAAGATGTATTTGATACTGCCGTGATTATTCGTGGTGGCGGCTCGCAGGCAGATTTGAATTGTTTTGACAGCTATTGGCTGGCTTTTAACATTGCTCAATTTCCCTTGCCGGTAATTTCAGGTATCGGACACGAAAGAGATGAAACGATTGTTGATTTGGTGGCTCATACCAAAGTAAAAACACCAACCGCCGCAGCCGAATTCTTAATCGATTGTTTCGACGAATGCAGAGAATATCAGAATGGTTTACGCGAGCAGTTTTTAGAAGAGGTGAATGAAGTTCTTTTATCCTCATCGGAAAAACTGGTGCACTTAACCAACAAATTCTCGCCCATGGTGAGTCAGATACTGGAACGGAAATCGAATCAGCTGAGTGCAGCCAAACAGAGACTAAAAACTGCCGGTACTCATTTGCTGGGTGATCAATTTCATTATCAGCAAAGACTGAATTCACAATTTCAGTATTCTACAGAACGAAGAATCGAAAATCAAAAAACGCTTATCAGTCAGTTGCAGATAAAACTTAAAACCAAGATTAAAAGACAGATTGAGCAGCAGAAGCACCATCTGTCATTATTCGGGCAATCGGTAAAATATCTTAATCCTGATCATATTCTGAAAAAAGGATATACCTTAAGTTTGAAAGAAGGAAAAATTATAAAGAATATTGATGAGCTATCGCCCAAAGATATTATTGAAACCCGGTTTGCTAACGGAAGTGTTGAAAGTCAGGTTCAAAAAATCAACAGAAAAAACTACAACGACTAAATAATAAATACAAATGGCAAAAAAAAAGACAAGCTATCGCGATGCAATTACCGAAATTGAAGAAACCATTGCTTCCATCGAAAATGACGAGCTGGATGTGGATGATTTATCTGATAAAGTAAAACGGGTTTCGGAACTTCTTGTAATTTGCAAAGAGAAGCTTCACAACACCGAAAAAGAAGTTGAGAAAATTTTAAATGAAATGGATGAATAAATTACTGCTTGTTTTCATTGTTTCCTTATTGGGAATTTCTTGTGAAGCTCAGAAACCTGAGACAAACAAATTGCAGACTTACGTCAATGATTTCGTATCGGACAGCTGTTTTTATTCAGCCGGTATTGGAATTGTAATCTCGAATGTGAAAACAGGTGAAAATTTAGCGTCGAATCAAGCTCATTTGGCATTGACTCCTGCATCAACACAAAAATTAATTACGACGGCTGCTGCTTTGGAAATTTTAGGAGGCAATTACCAATTTAAAACGGAAATTAAAACCGATGGAGAACTTCTTAAAAATGGAAATCTTGCTGGAAATATAATCGTAAAAGGTTTGGGGGATCCAACACTGGGATCGAAATATTTTGAGAACGAAAAACCAATTGAGCAACAGATTACAGAGAAAATAAAGGCTCTTGGCATCCGGAAAATTCAAGGAAAAATACTGGCTGACGACTCTTATATTGAAACCAAAATACCAGCAACATGGATCTGGGAAGATATCGGAAATTACTACGGTGCAATTCCCAACGGCATTAGCTTTCATGACAATCTGTACAGCCTGTTCTTTTTATCAGGAAAGGCTGGTTCTGCAACAAAATTGGTGAAAACAGAACCACAAAACACAGGAATGGTTTTCGATAATCAGGTAATCAGCTCGGCAGTGAATCGGGACCTAGCCTATATTTTTGGAGGAAACACAAGTAATAACAGGCGAATTGAAGGAAGTATTCCGCAAAACAGAGCTCTATTCGAAGTAAAAGGAGCCCTTTTGCATCCAAAAAACTGTTTAATCGAATCTCTGAACAAATCGTTTGCTAAAGTAGGAATCTCAATCGAAAACAAGGTTTTTCCGGCTGAAAAAAACAGTTTGCTTTTTAGTCTTAATTCTCCGGAGCTGAAAGATATTGTAAACCTTACCAATCAAAAAAGCATCAACCTGTTTGCCGATCATCTGCTTTTCGAAATTGGAGCAAAAGAATCAGGAAAAGCAAGCTGGGAAAATGGAATTGAAGCGGTTAAAAATTTCTGGAACCAAAAAGGTCTTCCTACAAAATATATATCGCTATATGATGGCAGCGGACTCTCCCATTTCAACGCTGTTTCGGCCAACTTTTTCGATCAGGTTTTAAGAGAGATGTACCATAGTAAGCATTCAAATGAATTTATTTCTTCATTGCCTGTTGCAGGGATATCCGGGACATTAAAGTCTTTTGGAACAGATAGTGACCTGCAAGAAAACTGGAAAGCTAAAACCGGATCGATGACTGGTGTGAGAACCTATTGTGGCTACTTAAAAACAAAAACCGGAAAAGAATACTCTGTAAGCATTTTAATTAATAATTGTATCTGTTCATCGTCCGCCTTAAATAATAAACTTCTGACTCTTTTAAATAAACTTTATAATTCTTAACTTCAGATTGCATCTGTTTACTGATTTAATTTGATGTTTATGAGAATTTTAAAGAAGTACTTATCTATTGTATTCCTTATTCTGGTTTTCTGCTTTAAAGGATTTTCCTCTAATCAGAAAGATATTCTGGTATTAAATTCCTACCACAATGGGTTAAGTTGGACCGACTCCATCGTATCGAGTATCAAACGAGAGCTTTCAACTGAATTATCCTATTCTGTTTACATAGAGGATATGGATACCAAAAGATATTTCCCGCAAAACTATTTGAATGTACTTGCCAAATTTTATCAGGAAAAATACAAGAATAAAAAATTCGACCTAATTATATCAACAGACAACAACGCTTACGATTTCCTGTTAGAATATAAGGATCAGATTTTTGGCTCTGTACCTGTATTGTTTTGCGGTTTGAACTCAATTATTGAAGTTCCGAAAGGATATAGCGGAGTTTTCGAAAATATGAATTTTTGTTCTACCATTCATCTCATCAAGGAAAACCATCCAAAGTTTTCAGAACTTGTTGTAGTCAGCGACAAAACAACCACAGGAAAAGCCATGGCACAATTTGTTGAAGATGATATCAAAAACATGAAAGAATTGATTCACTACAGAATCATTCAACCGGATAACATCCCGGATCTGCAAAGGGAACTCTCCTCACTAGATGAAAATTCGATTGTTTTATATTTGCTTTTTAATAGAGATTCTGAAGGAAATTATTACACATATGAAAATAGTTTTATAGAAGTAAAACCATACTGCAAGGTTCCAATATACTGTGTTTGGGATTTTTATATGGATCTCGGTGCCGTTGGAGGTGCATTAATTACCGGTAGAAATCAAGGAAAACAAATTTCCGAAATGGCTAAAAGAGTACTTTCAGGCACTAATATTGATGACATTCCTTCCCAAAAGGCAAAATACGAGAATTGTTTTGACTACAAACAACTAACTCATTTCAATATTAACAGATCGAAACTCCCAAAAAATTCGCGAATTATAAATGAACCGTATAGTTTTGTCCGCGAAAATAAAGAAATTGTTATTCTAACCCTAACAGTATTGATTCTCCTTACAATTATTATCATTGTTATGACAATTAATATGCATTTACGAAAGGTTCGTGCTCAAAAAGAAAAAGCTCATTTGCTGGAGATAAAAGCCAATCATGAAGAACTTAAAATTGCAAAGGAAGCTGCTGAAGAATCAAGTAGATTGAAATCGGCATTTTTGGCTAATATGTCGCACGAAATTCGAACTCCAATGAATGCCATTCTAGGCTTTACAGATCTTTTATCAGGCGATGATGTAGAAAAAGAAAAACGTACCCGTTTTATCTCAATTATTCAAAGAAACACAAAACACCTGCTTCGCTTAATTAGTGACATATTGGACATCTCGAAAATTGAGACCAATCAATTAAAGATTGTGAAAAACAAATGTGTTCTGGATGATCTATTTGTAAATCTGAATGAAATCTACGAAGCCATACTGGACTTGCACGACAATAAAAAACTCTCCTTTATAACCACTCTGCCTAATGATAGAAGCATCACTGAATTCAACACAGACTCGATGCGTTTGCTGCAAATTTTCAACAATTTAATCGAGAATTCAATAAAGTTTACCAACATAGGTACAATTGAAATTGGATATGATATTAAAGGAGACTACCTCCGCTTTTTTGTGAAAGATACAGGAATAGGAATATCTGACGACAAACAAAAAATCATTTTCGACCGTTTCCGTCAGGCTGATTTAAATGCAGATACAAGGACATATGGAGGTACTGGTTTGGGCTTGGCAATTAGTAAAAGTCTGGTTGAACTCTTGGGAGGCGAAATCTGGTTTAACTCGAAACTTAATGAGGGAACTACTTTCTACTTTACCATTCCATACTAAAAAATAAAGGCGAACATCTCTGTCCGCCTTCTGTATTTATTTCAATTCCTTTTTAAAAAAAATAGTACAAGCCTACCGAAATTCTAGTATTTCCTACCCAATGGGTATTCTCAACTTCTGCTTTATCAGTAATGTCACCGTAAGCTGCTGCTGTATATTCTACTTCCAATTCCATCTTCAAATTCTCGAAACGTTTCGCAACCCGTGGCGCAATACGATACAATTCTCCAATATCTTTTCCCCGGCTATAAATCATACCTGAAATAACCTTATCATCGGCACCCATATTTTTGGAATAACCGGCATGTAAAGCCAACTCAAAATTATTTTTAAGGTAAGAAATATCAGTCCATGTACCTAAAACCTTTATTCCAGTATAACTGGCCTCATTAGTCATAGGATTTAAACTTTTCGCTGCATATCCACCTAACATTAACACATCAGTTAAGTTGGTTCCATAAGTAGCTTGAGTCTTAAAAGTAATTGGTTTTAAATTCAATTTATAAGATGCAACCACCGCCCACGACGAAAGAGTTTCATCATTCTTCCATTTAGTTAAATTACCATCTTCTAACGATCCGGTTGTACTTGTTAAAGATGGTTTGATGTTTTTAAACTCTCCACTTAGTCCAAACACATGCTTTCCTGCATAGTAATGAACCAGTCCCTGAAGAATAGGCAATCCTGAATTTCTTAAATATTTGTTACTCGCTCCATCGGGTCCGGTACTTGTATAATCACGCTCCGATGCAATAGCTGCCAGTAATTTCCAATGCTCCGTTTTGTAAGTGAAACGCAACTGAGGATTACGTGCAAAAGCTTTGAATGGCAATCCGGCATTGGCACCAACTGTAGTTGGAAAGATTTCAGCATCAAATAATGGTGACCATGTTTGTCCTATTAACAAAGAAGTCTTTCCCCAATCCAAATTTACAAAAGCGTGACGCAAACGCATCCCGTTCACATCCGATTCTGCATTGCCGATAAACTCTGCTTCCAATAAACCATTGGTCTTCGCTCCTAAAATTTCAGGACCTGCAATTTTCGCATTTACACGCGACTGAATAACAGCCATATTATAAACGCCGCCTTTGTTCATGTCTTTTCCGCTTCCATCTAAAAGTTCATCTTTTGGATATAGCAAGATAAATCCCTCACGGGCACTAACCGTCTGACGGGTATCGTAGGTAAATAAAGAGTGCACATAGCCTCCAAATTTAACTGAAATGTCTTGTTTTTTCTCTTGTGCTTTACCGGTAGGAATGCCAACAAAGAAAAGCATTAAAAGTAGTAGGTAGTTAATTTTTTTCATAGATCTTATTAGTTTTTTGCGCCACAAAGATATACAGGAATATTAGTTTATAAGAATATTATAAAACAGCTTTTCATTCCTGTATCCAGAACAAAAGGACTTCAAAATAAAATCACAAAAACAACTGCCAATCAGTCAGATATATTAATATTCCTGATAAACTATTAACGGACCGCCTTCAAATTCAATTCGGAAACTGTCCCCCATCGATTCATTTAGGGTTCCCTGATTCATCAGTTCCAGTTTTTGCTCTGTTAATGCATATCGTAAGTTGGCTGTAGAAATTAGAGTCTCCGTGTTTGGAGAAAATATTGAAACTTGCTGACGGGTGTAACTGTCGAAGTTTTTTGAGCGGAGAATAGGTGTAAAACAACCATAATCGGTAAGCATTTTTACACGGATTTTTTTTGCATATTGTGGCAGTAGAAACACATTTCCAATCATATGATCGTCACGCTGTCCGGTTGCTCCAACAATAGTAACCTGAGAAAATTTATTTTCCAGACACCAATTAATGGCTTTGGTTAAATCATTACTGTCCTGATTGGCAAAATGGTGAATGATATCGCGGTATTTCCATTTCATTTCCGGATTTAAAGAATCCAGATCACCTACAATTGCAAAAGGCTCAACTCCCGCTTCATCCAATTTATTGATTGCACCATCGCAGCAAACAATATATTTTGAGGATTTTAATTCATTTAAAGGAATTTTGTGTGTAGGAAATGAGCCATTAGCCAGAATTACCGCTTTCTTTTGCATGCTTATTAATCTAAATCTTTCAGAATTTGAATTTTACCAAATACAAAAGTAATTATTCATGGGAAATTGCTTCAGTATAAAGCATATCTTTTTTCCATTGAATATATCCTACCACTGCCAAAACAGTATAAAAAAAGAAAAGAACAGAGGTTGGATACAATCCTTTATAGATATACAACCCCAAAGAAACCGCATTTACAATTACCCAAACCAGCCATTGCTCTAAAATTTTCCGCGCCAACATCCAGGTAGCAACAATACTCAAGGCTGTTGTGAAAGCATCCCAATATGGAATCGAACCATCGGTAAAAGTTACCAATATATATGAGATTACCGCATAAATTAACATACTAGCTCCGAAAAGAATTAAAAACAATTCCTTCGATAATTTGCTTACTGGAAGTTCTTTCTGACTAGTTCTTTTCGACCAAACAATCCAACCGTAAATACTAATAAAAACATAGTAGAATTGAAGAGACATGTCGGCATACAACTTGGCAATAAAAAACACATAAATGTACATCACCGAGGTTAAAAGCCCAACCGGCCACAACCAATTATTCTGTTTGATTTCTAAAAAAAGAAAGATTAAACCGGCAACGGTTCCAATTATTTCAATGACATTATCAACAATCCAATTCATGCTGTTAGAATATATTTTGCAGGGACACAACCTACTGTGTCCCTGCAAATTTATTTAAAATCTTACTGTTACGCCAGCAAGAAAGTTAATTCCTGCTTGTGGAAAATACCCATCCATTTTATAACGTGTACCTCCTGTATTGTAACTATAAACCCAAGCATTCGACTCATATTCCTCATCGAACAAATTATTTACCTGAAGATGTATTCTCATACTTTTGAATATATTACTTTTTATATCGTATGATAAATTCAGATTTGACACAAAATAAGAATCCAATTTACGATCACTACTTGATGTATTATCGATAAACTGCTCATCAACAAACTGAGAAGATAACTGAGCGGTAAATCCTGATTTTTGGTATGTAAACATCGAATTAGCAGTTACTTCAGGAGAAAAAGCAAGCTTTGTAGTACCTAAACTTGTTGCAATTTGACCTCCGTTATCCCAATCATCAACATATTCTGTGAAATTCTTAATCTTATTTCTGCTTAAAGTGATATTTCCACTCCAGTCAAATTCTTTAGAAATCTTCACTCCCCCACTAAACTCAGCTCCCATTCTGTAACTATCCGCAACATTTACCATAATGGCACTTCCAACATCATTAATTTGTCCGGTAAGTACCAACTGATCCTTATAGTCCATGTAGTAAAGGTTTGCCTCAAAGAATACATTTGAACGAGTAAATTTATAACCAAATTCGTAATCGAATAAACGTTCACTTGTTGGTGTCTTTCCTAGCTCAGCATCGGTATAATTACTTCTGTTAGGCTCTCTGTTTGCAACTGCAAGAGAAGCAAAAAATCTGTTAGAATTATTCAATTGTAGATTTAAACCCAATTTTGGATTAAAAAACACAAAATCATGCTTCTGAGTCAGATCGCGAAAATCATCATCAATTCCTTCAATTTCATAATTAATACCACGTACCTGCATATCTGCATAAATGCTAAACTGTTCGGAGATTGCAATGTTGGCTTTTAAATATGTATTGTAATCTGTTTTGGTTCCTGTACTTGAATAATACTCATGATCAAGGAAAGTATCACCGGCATTTTTCATCCAACGAATTTTACCATAATGATCACCCTCATATTTATTCAAAGCACCACCCCAAACCAAATCAACAGTAGAGAAAGAATGACTCAAAGAAAAAACAGTTCCATAAAAATCATTATTCAACCATTTTCTTCTGATCACATCTGTTTTGGTGATACTTTCACTTCCAATTACAATTGGATCTAATCCATATTTACTCAATTTATCGTTTGGTTTAAACTGCTCATAGTATCCTTCACCATGCGTATAATGCAAGCCAATATTCAGTTTTGTGTTTTCTGATAACAAATGAGTTAAGAATAATTGCGAATGTTTCTGCCAATAATTATCGGTTTCATTCTTGTAGGTATACAAATTGTAAGTTCTGCTATCTGAAGCTTTCATAAAATCAACAGCCTCCTGACTTAGTAACCAGTTATCTGCATATTCCTGCATTCCAGCCTCATCATTGTTTAATCTCACACTAGGAACACCATTCCATGCTTGATAAGTTTGCTCTTTTCCTGCAAAAAAATTGGCTTTAACACTTGTTTTTTCACCATAGTATCCTCCTGAAAGAAAAACAGATTGCAAATCAGTTTTCGCTCTATCGATGTAACCATCAGAAGTAATTTTAGATAAACGTGCATCGAAAGAAAATCCATTCTTTCCTAGTCCTGTTCCAACTTTAACCGTATTTTTAAACGTATTAAATGATCCGGCAGAACTTGCAATTTCAGCATATGCTTCCGAAGCAACTTTCGAAGTTTGAAGATTTACTGTTGCACCAAAAGCAGCTGCTCCATTCGTAGATGTACCCACTCCACGCTGAATTTGAATATCTTCTACCGAAGATGCAAAATCAGGCATATTTACCCAATAAACACCATGAGATTCAGAATCGTTCAAAGGAATACCATCAATGGTTACATTAATTCGATTCGCATCAGTTCCTCTTACTCTAAATCCAGTATAACCAACTCCCGATCCGGCATCCGATGTCGTTACAAACGAAGGTGTAGACGATAAAATCATGGGAATATCCTGCCCTAAATTTCGAGCAACAATTTCGTCCTTTTTCACATTAGTGAGAGCTACTGGTGTTTTACGATCTGCACGGGTAGCAGCAACAAGAACCTCATCGGCCATAATGGCAGATGCTTCCAAATTAAAGTCAATTTCTTCTGACTTAGCCAGCTTCACTTCTTTTTGAGCACTTTCATAACCCAAAAATGAAACCACAAAACTATAGTTTCCTTCTTTTAAATTCTGAAACCTGTATGTACCATTCGAACTGGCAACGGTTCCTAAATAAGTTCCATTTACTGCGATTGTGGCACCCGGGAGTGCTTTGCCTGCTTTATCGGTAACTTTACCGGTTAAGGTAAGTTGAGAGAATCCGATAAAACATACAAATTGCAATAAAATTAACACTGTTGCTCTGCGTAAAACACAGTTCATCTTGCTTGTAAACATTGTTTATAAGTTAAAACGTTAATAATATATTGCAATGAGGTTGTAATAAGATCAGGTTGGCGAAAAGTTAATTCGCAATTTTCCCTACGCCGGCATTATCCGGATCAGGTTTAAAGGGTATGATCTCAGCCTGTTATTTAAGGCACCCCACTGTGATTTTGCGACAAAGGTAATCGGAAATAGTTCAAAAACAAAAGAGCCGGCTAAATGCCGGCTCTTTCTAAAACCTAAACTTTCTTTTTTTAAACCCTATTTAATTGATTCAGGTGCATTAACACCCAAAACATCCTTTATAGCTTTTACGAATGTTTCTTTTGGTAAAGCTCCCTGTGCCATTGTTGGCTTTCCTTTAACAGGAATAAACAAAAAACTGGGTATGCTTTTAATTCCAAATGCCCCGGAAACCATTGGCGATTTATCGGTGTCAACTTTGTAAATCTGAATGTCTTTGCCATATTCCTTTTGAAGCTCCTCAAGTACAGGAGCAACACGTTTACACGGACCACACCATGTTGCATAAAAATCAACAATTACAGGTTTGTCCCCTTTAAAAGCCCATTCTTTACTATTTGCAAAATCAAATACCTTTTCTTTAAAACTATTATCATCCAAGTGAATGACTTCATTGGCAACTTGGGAAAATGCACTTAAGTTTATCATTGTTACAAACAAGGCAAAAAATATCTTTTTCATTTTTATTTTTTTTACAGAGGTAACCCAACAAAAGAACACCCTCTCGTTCAACTTCTTTTTTATTATTACTCTCTTACAAAAATGATACTTTTTTCAGAACCATCATTATTATTCAGGAGCTTTAACAAAACTTTTAGTCTCAAATATTATTTACCTACACCAAGAACTTCGGAAAATGCCTGCTTAAAGGATTCTTTTGACATAGCACCCTGTGACATCTGTGGCTGTCCATCTGTAGGAATGAACAACAAAGACGGAATGCTCTGAATTCCAAACATTGATGCCAACTCACGTTCTTTTTCAGTGTCAATCTTGTAAATATCCAGATTATCACCATACTCTTCCTGTAATTCCTCTAAAATAGGAGCAACAGCTTTACATGGACCACACCAATCCGCATAAAAATCAACCAAACAAGGCCGGTTGCCTTCAAATTTCCAATCTTTATTTTGTTCGAAATTGAATACTTTCGTTTTAAATGTTTCTACTGTCAAATGTTCTACCATAACCTTCAATATTAAAATAACACAATCATTTTACATGCATAAATATACATATTTACATCTTACAATTTGTGTGCCAGATTCAAAAAATGCTTGTTTTTATAGATTCCATCTAAATAATTGTAATTTTGTCAGCGCAATGAATCAGGGATTTATGATTTTAGGTTCCTGAAGCACATGATTTAGAGTAAACTGTTTGAAAAAAAATAAAGTGAAAGAACATTTAAAACACCCTATATTTTCAATTATTTCCAAAATTGTAACCCGTGAAAATCTCGAGAGTTATGTAATTGGAGGTTTTGTAAGAGATTTATTTTTACACCGGGAATCAAAAGATATTGATATTGTAGTTATTGGAAGCGGTATTGAACTTGCCCAAAAAGTAGCAAAAGAAGCCGGCGTATCAAAAGTTTCTGTTTTTAAGAACTATGGAACGGCAATGCTAAAGTACAAAGATCTGGAAATTGAATTTGTTGGTGCCAGAAAAGAATCTTACAATCGGGATTCCAGAAACCCTATTGTTGAAGACGGCACACTCGAAGATGATCAAAAAAGACGGGACTTCACCATTAATGCTTTAGCTCTTAGCCTGCATCAGGATAATTTTGGAGAGTTGCTCGATCCATTTAATGGAATTAATGATTTAAATAATAAAATCATTAAAACACCAATGGAACCAATAATAACATTCTCTGATGATCCTTTGCGAATGATGAGGGCAATACGTTTTGCGACCCAACTTAATTTCACAATATCGAAGGAAACTCTTGAAGCTATTCGTACCAATAAGGATCGAATTAATATCATCACAAAAGAAAGAATTATAGAGGAATTAAATAAGATAATTCTTTCAGATAAACCTTCTATCGGATTTAAGCTGCTGGATGAAACGGGCTTGTTAAAATTAATATTCCCTGAATTCGTTAGACTAAAAGGAAGGGAAACAAGAAATGGAATCAGTCATAAAGATAATTTCTACCATACTCTTGAGGTATTGGATCAATTAACACCCCATTCTAATAATCTTTGGCTGCGCTGGTCGGCCTTATTGCACGATATAGCCAAACCCAATACCAAAAGATTTGTTGATGGAATCGGCTGGACCTTTCATGCGCATAATTTTATTGGTGAAAAAATGGTGCCTCGTATTTTTAAGAATATGAAATTACCATTGAACGAAAAAATGAAATTTGTTCAGAAAATGGTTCTTCTTCATATGCGTCCCATTGTATTGGCACAAGAGGTGGTAACCGATTCTGCAATTCGCAGATTGCTATTTGATGCCGGCGATGATGTAGATGAACTAATGAAGTTATGCGAAGCCGATATCACTTCTAAAAATGAAGAAAAAGTGAAAAAGTTTCTCGATAATTTTCAATTGGTACGAAGGAAACTAAAAGAAGTGGAGGAAAAGGATTCTGTGCGTAATTTTCAGCCTCCAATTGATGGACAGGAAATTATTGATATTTTTAATTTATCGCCATGCAAAATAATTGGCGATATTAAAATGGCTATAAAAGAGGCCATTCTTGATGGAGTAATTCCCAATGAACATGATGCCGCCTATCAGTTTATGCTGAAGAAAGGAAAGGAACTGGGACTTGAACCCATAAAAAAACCCAATAACAAAGAGCCTTTGGATTAGTCCAAAGGTTTTTTTTTGACTTATGATCTTTGTGTGCTGAACAGCATTACAAAATCAAACAATAATATCTATTTTTGCAGCCTGAAAAAAAATTAAAAAACAACCCACTAATTAAAGTATTCAGGAATGGCGTACGTTGACAATACAATGATAATCAGAAGAGATCTTCTGGCAAGAATGGCAGATCTTTTTAATGAAGGGAAATTAATGGAAGGACTTGATAGAATTCCTCTTGAAATGGCCCCACGCAGAAGCCCTAAATCTGATCGTTGCTGTATTTTTAAGGAACGTGTAATCATTAAAGAAAAATTGATTCCACTTTTAGGTTTCGATTTGGATGAATACACAGACGAACTTAAAACTCTGGCTTCGTATGCTGAAGAAGCACTTGAAAGAAAAAACCCAATCAACAAAATATTGACAGTTGTTGATGAGGCATGTACCTCTTGTGTAAAGAATAGCTACATCGTAACCAATCTTTGCAAAGGTTGTGTTGCACATCCGTGTATGATGAACTGTCCTAAGGAATCCATCAGCTGGAATGCAAACGGTCAGGCTCAGATTAACCCAAAAACCTGTATTAATTGTGGTATTTGCATGAGTGTTTGTCCTTATCATTCCATTATATACATGCCTGTTCCCTGCGAAAATGCTTGTCCTGTTGGCGCTATTACAAAAGATGAGTATGGTATTGAACGGATTGATGAAGATAAATGCATTGATTGCGGCAAATGTATTACGGCTTGTCCTTTTGGTTCAATCATGGAGAATTCTCAGATAATAGATGTGATGAAATCTATAAAAAAGGAAGAGGAAGAAACCATTGCCATTGTTGCTCCTGCTGTTCTTGGACAATTCCACTCTAAAATAGAAAATGTATTGGGAGCTATCAAGAAATTGGGTTTTACTGATGTTATAGAAGTAGCTAAAGGTGCAAATGTAACTACCGAAAATGAGGCTGACGAATTACTGGAACGTCTGGCCGCTAAAGCCCCTTTTATGACAACTTCCTGCTGTCCGGCTTATGTTTCTGCTGTTGACAAGCACATTCCTGAAATGAAAAAATACATTTCGCATACCAAGAGTCCTATGTATTATGCCGCAGAGATCGCCCGAGCGAAATATCCAAAGGCAAAAATTGCATTTATTGGTCCATGTATTGCCAAACGCCGCGAAGGGATGAATGATCCGAACGTAGATTACGTAATGACATTTGAAGAATTATCAGCTCTTTTTAAAGGTTGGAAGGTTGAGATGGAAATTGAGAATGCAATAAATCTCGACAAAAGTATTTTAAATCACGGAAGAGCTTACGCCGCAAGTGGTGGTGTGGCGCAATCGGTACTTGAACTTAAGCCTTACGTTAACATTAAACCTGTAATTGTAAATGGTCTTGACAAAAAGAAGATTAATATGCTGAAGGCATTTGCTAAAACAGGCAAAACAAGCGGTAATTTTGTTGAGGTAATGGCTTGTGAAGGTGGTTGTATTTCCGGTCCAAGTTCAAATTTCGATCCGAAAACAGGCAGTAAATTATATGAAAAGAACCTTGCTGAAATTATTTCTGCAGAATAAATAAATTATTAAAATGGCTGCCAACATCAATTGACAGCCATTTTTATTTCCTCCACAAATCAAGAATAATAGGAAGATGGTCACTAAAACCATCATTAAATTTATATCCAATAAAACTTCGAAAAGGTTTTTCTCCAAAATAAGTATTGTCTGTTTCCAATAAGAATTCGGGTTTAAAAAGACTCATATTATCTGGATCGCAATACAAAAAACCAGACTTATTAAGCAAAGCTCCTGATACAATAAATTGATCGAGCATTCCCCATTTTCCTTGATATTTATGACTCCCAATTCCTGTTTTATTCAAATAAGGATAAGCCAAATTGTATAATTTATTATCGCAAAACTCTTTCTCCGGGGATAAAGCATTCAGCTCAGTTTGTAAAGATCTGTTATCCGGATAATCATTAAAATCGCCCATTATTATAATCAGGGCATTGCTGTTATGATTAACAATTTCAGATACTTTTTCTTTCAACAAATGTGATGCTGATACTCTTCTATTCTCAGACTCCAGCTGGCCTCCCCAACGCGAAGGCCAGTGATTTACAAAGATATGCAAAGTATCATCTGTATTTGTTTTCCCCCTTACATAGAGAATCTCCCGGGTAGTTGAGATTGAATCTCCCTCGTAAATCAATTTAAGAAATGTCGTATCGATGGGATGAAACGTTTCAGGCTGATAAATTAATGCCACATCTATCCCTCTCCTGTCCGGCGATTCGCGATGAATAATTTGATATCCTGCTTTGTTCAGATATCCAATTTTAAACAAACCATCTAAAACAAATCGGTTCTCAACCTCGCAGAGCCCAATTAAATCGGGAAACTCCCAGCCACCTGCCGCTAAAATTACCTTAGCCACTTTTTGTGATTTTTTCTGATATTTTTCCCATGTCCAATTTCGATCTCCCCTTGGAAGAAATTCATTATCCAGCGTGAGGCTGTCATCAAAACAATCAAAAAGATTCTCCACATTGTAAAACATCAACCTAAAATCACCTCGTATTCCTTCCTCCGATCCATCGATGACAGATTGTGCCAAACTAATTCTCGCACACAAAAACAGGCAAATAATTAGGATTAGAGAAAACTTCATATTATTTAATTTCTGAAAATTCATAACATCCCATATCCGGGGCTGCATCATTATCTCTGCGATTGCCTGCCAAATCAAAAAGATAGGTCGATATGAATTCAATACTTCCCTTATTTATGGCTGACGATTTCTCACTCAAGCTAAAGTTAAGCTCTTCCAAATCAAGAAAACCAGGATCTTCATTAAACAAACATTCAGTGAATATTGAGGCATAATCAATATGGGCTGAATTGCTCAATTTTAAAAGAGAATTCTGAACCAAAACATTTTCTGTTTGATCAAATTCCAACTCATCAAATCTATTTCCATACAGGATACTATTTCTGATTGTCAAGCCCTCTTCGCCAAGACCATTATATGAGAGAACTGCCTTTGAACGAGCAGAAAAAAACCACGAATTATAAAAAGTTGAATGAGATATCAAACAAGAACCATACTCTTTTAATCGAACACACTCCTCACCACAATTACTGACCAGCATATCATGAGCAACAATAATAGAATTTGATGCCAGTAATCCATTCCCCGTAAAATTCCGAATAATTCCATACTCAATCAATATTGGATTGTTATCCAATATGGTTTTAGGAAAGCTTAATCCATTAATGCCGTTTTCGAGAAGAAAATGACTGAGAAAGTGAGTCGTACTTTCATCGTAAAAGTAGATTCCATTCCATTGACCGGGAACATTTTTGTACAATTCTTCCAATCGTGAACTTCCAAAATAAACAGGTTTTTGAAAACTTCCTTTTACCTCAAAATTACCCTTAACATGAAGTGCCGTATTCTTCTTGAAATAAACCTTTGTTCCCTCATAAACAATCAGGTCAATACCTTCATCAATCCAAACAGGTTTCGTAACAAAATAAGGACGATCTGCCGTCCAAATCGTATTTTCAGTAATGTCACCATCAACTATATAAACATCCTGCGCAAAAGTCTCTAAAATCACTTCCTGCACCTGCCCGTTCAGTTCAAACTTCAATTGGTCTTCTAATAACCGGGGAGCATCCTCATCTTTTGCTTCAAGACCTACCTCAACAAAAATAAAAAGGCTGTCTTTGGCATCAAGTTTAATATCCATCAAATTGTTCGACTGAATTCCATTCACATTTAGTCGATATGGTGATTCTAAATTTTGAAGGTATAAGTGCGAGATATTAATTGCGTTGGATGAAGTATTCTTCACCTTTAACTGCCTGGTTGTTGAACCAAAGCCAGTGAATAATGTATCAAATGCAATTGTATCCGCTGAAAATGTCAATCTAAAATTTGGATCGGTCGTAAAATTCTCATCTTGGTCGCAAGAAATAATGAGAAATGAGATGACAATAAAAAACAGACAACGAGATAAAGGCATGATGTACTTAATTTAAATTTAAACCTGAAGATATAAAAAATCCGGTATTTTATGTAAAAATACCGGATTCAAGTTCATTCGAAACATCTTAAAAGAAGATGTAACTTTTACTATTTCTCTTGTATCGGGAAGTTTTTGTTTTACTGAAATTACGATCGGCAGCTCTTCTTTCTCTCAATCTACTCTCCCTCTTCATTTTATTTGGAATATCGAAATTGATTCCCAATGTGATCTCATGAGTTCCGTCACTGCTATCAGCAATTAAATTGTTTGTGTAATGATCGTAGGAATATCCTATGTAATATTGGTTGTAATTTACACCCACCATTCCCACAATCTGATCGTTCGTTCTGTACGATGCCGCCATCCAGAAATGATGAATATATAACTTGGCTGACAGATCGTAATAAACATCCGAATTCATGGTTTTACGAACAATCACCGAAGGTTCCAGATCAACAAGGTCTTTTAAATGAAACGTGTAACCTGCTGTTGCATAAAAATGACGCATCATGATATTATCATCGATATTGTTATCGCCCATTTTAACGGAAGCTTCAAATAAATGTGCTGCTGATGCTCCTACAAAATAATCATCGTTATATAAGTAGACCCCGAAATTTGCATCCGGCACATACGACACCTCATCCGGACCCGCTTTGGGGTCATTAACCGGAATGTATCTTTTATCAAACTTAAACTGATAAAAAACGCCTCCCAGTCCAAAAGAAAGTTTTGTTCCTGTTTGTCCCAATTTACTTTTTGATAATTGCAGGTGATAAGCATACGAAAACTCAATTCCTGTTCTTGCTACTTCCCCGGCTTTATCGTTAAAAAAATAAGCACCTAAACCAACTCCCATTTGTTTATTTCGTCGTGATAACGGATTTCCTTTTACGTTACAAGTAGTACATTTATTACTCATGTTTTTATTAAAACTCAAGGCCTGCGTTTCAGGAGCCCCTTCTACTCCCGACCATTGCTGACGTAAACTTAAGCGCAGAGGCGAATACATCCGGCTTCCTGCCATGGCAGGATTGAGTAAAAATCCATTCTCCACGTACTGGCTATAAAGTGGCAATTGTTGAGCTTTTCCTTGAGTGAATGCAAAAAGCAACACTCCTAGAATTATTGTTATTCTCATTAGAATCTAAGGGTCAGGTTTAATATTATCGTTTAACGGAGAATTGTTACAGTTCCCAGTATTGGCTTTTCATCATCAAGTTCCACAGCATAATAGTAAGAACCTATTGGTAGATTAGTATTTCCATCGGCACCTGTCCAAGGGGTACCGCGATACTGATTACCAGTTCCACTAAACTTATAAACTGCTTTACCCCATCGATCGTAAATTACAATCTTAAGGTTTTGTACAAACTCGATTCTATCAATATCCCAATAATCATTATAGCTGTCATTATTCGGCGTAAATGCTTTTGGTATTGTTATTCTGTTTTCATATAGATATTCCAGTACGATTGTTGAATCTAACTGGCAATTATTTTTATCAATTACACTTACAGTATAAGTTCCTCTTCCCAAATCCTCAATACTAATTCCATAGTATGGATTTAAATCCAGATCAGACCAATTAATAGTATAATCAAGAACCCCTCCCGTAACATCAATTCGAATGGAACCATCATTGGCATCCACTGTTGTTGGGCGACTGGCTTCGGCTTTCAATTTCAAAGCCTCTGGCTGAACGAGCTCCACACTGGCAACATCTGAACAACCATGATCATCAACAACCTTAACATCATATGTACCAATAACTAAATCTGAAGCAACATCTGTTTCCTGACCATCCGACCATTCAATTGTATAGTTTGGCGTTCCCCCTGTTATATCAACTGTTGCACTTCCAGAACTTTTTCCATAACACAGAACATCCTGATAGTTATTAATTTCCGCAATCAATGTATCCGGCTGGTTCAATAATTTAGATCCCGAAATTTCACATCCATTATTATCAACAACTACATACGAATAATCTCCGGATTCAACATCAAAAATATCCTTAGTGATACTACCATAATTATCCCAATTAACCAAATATGGTCCGGTTCCTTCTGAAATATCCAATTTAATCCAGCCATCTTCCAAACCATAGCATGTTGGTTCGTAGAAATCTGAAACTGTAACAAAAACCTGCTTTGGTTCTACAATCTCAATAGGAGTTATTTCAGATTTACAACCATTCCCATCTGTAATCTGAACTGTATATGTTCCTTCTGAAAGTCCCTGTTGATCCTCGTTTGTTGGACTAATTCCCGATCCTCCCCACAAGTATGTGTAGCCCGGAGTTCCACCTTTCGGATGTATATTAATATATCCATCAGTCCTTTCAAAACAAGAAATATCTTTCTTCCAGAATTCAGCAACAAGCTTGTCTGGTTCATTAACCACAACCTGCAAACTCTGACTTTCATAGCCGGGATCGCCAACCGAATCATATACTGTAACAGTATATTTACCAGCTTTTAAACCGGTAACATCTTTGTCTGTACTTCTAAAATAGTTATCTCCTGTCCATGAATAAGTTAAATTTGCAGGATCGCTTTCACCTAAAACATCCACGGCAACTGCTCCATCTGTTCCTCCAGGACAAGTAACATCAGTAGTTGAAGTTACAAACAGCAGTAATTTATCAGGTTCGTGAACCTTTTTTGAATCTTCGATTCTACACTCATTTGCATCTAATACAACAACATCATAAACGCCCATTTCCAAACCACTCACCGAAATATTCCTACTAACATTTGCTGATTCAGCATAAGAATATCCATTTGGTCCTGATATCAGGAAAATATAAGGAGGGGTTCCTCCGGTAACTGTTGCCGAAATCTCTCCATCACGCAGACCTGCTGCAGAAATATTAATCGGAGTAACAGTCAATGCAAGAGAAGCTGGTTCTGTGATTGCCTGACTTCCTAAAACAGGAGGACATCCATATTCTGAAGTTATGGCATAATCATATGTGCCAGGCTCCAGATCTAAAATATGTTTTGCTGACGATAAAAATCCAGCTCCATTAGTCCATGCTATTGTGTAATTTGCTGATCCAAAATTCACATCCAATTCAATCTCACCATCAGCGGCATTGTTACAACTTACATTTTTAACATTTGCCACACTGGCTAACAATGGATCCGGAGCTAATAATTCATAAGTGTTGGTTGCCGATTGCCCGGCCGATGTTGCTGTAACTGTATAAATACCTGCTGCTAATCCTGAAATTGTTTCTCCTGCTCCACTGTAACCGGCAGGACCAAACCAAGCATAAGTAAATGTTCCATCACCACCTTTGGCATGTGCTTTTAATTCTCCCACAGGACTTCCAGCACAACCAACAGCCTTTCTTTCCTCTATATAAGTGAATACCATTCCTGGTTCTTCAATTATTATCGATTTTTGCACTGTTGAACATCCGGAAGCATCTGTTGCAATCACCGTGTAAACACCACCAGCTAAATTCTCAATCAAGAAACTGTTGTCATCGTAATTATCAGGACTAACGGATGAATATCCATCAGGTCCTGTTACGGTAAAAGAATAAGGAATTGTACCTTCCAAAGTTTCAATTGAAAGAATGCCGTTTTTGGTTCCTGCAACTTTAATGTGTTGTTCTACAACTAAACCCAACTGAATTGTTAAACCTAAATTTAAATCAACTCCATTTTCTGATGAGCAATTATTTTTATCCGTAATCAGTAAACTATAATCACCGGCAACTACATTTTCAATATTTTGAGAATATGACCGGTAATCGCTGGGTCCTGACCAACTGTATGTGTAACCACTATTACCACCATAAGGTGTGATTCTAATAATACCATTGTTGATATTGTTACATGTTGGCAGTACAATATCTTCAACTAAGAATCCTATTTTTCCAGGCTCAGCAACTGTAACATTTTGTTCAAACACACACGAATTTGCATCAACAATTCGAAGAGCATAATCTTTTGGTGCCAGCATAGAAAAAATACCTGTTGCACTTTCAACTCCATCTAAATAATATTGATAGTTTGGAGTCCCCTGAGCCGCTTCAACAAAAATCTCACCTGAGCTTTCTCCATTACAATTTGCAGCCTCGATTGTTAATTCGTTCGTAATTAATTCCTGTGGCTCAATTAATTCCTGACTTAAAACCGAAGGACAATTAACTGCATCAGTAACAGTCAATTCATAAGTACCTCCTGCTAAACCTGAAACATTAGCTGTTGTTGCCGTGTATCCGGCCGGACCAGTCCAAGCGTAAGTATAATCGGTAACACCACCTGTAACAATAGGATTAAATTGTCCATTGTTATCATTGTAACAAAGTAAATCTGTTCCATTCAGATCCATTACAATCTCCGGATTTGAGTTTAGAGTGACATCTTCATCAGGAGTCAAACACAAGTTTGCATCTGAAACATGAACTTGGTAGTTTCCGGAATAAAGTCCTGTAATATTTTCACTTGCCTGAACTGCATTATCAAGAAAGTAAGATAGGTTTCCGGTACCACCGGATGCTGCAACCAAAATCTCACCTTCTGGAATGGTAAAACAAGTCAGATCCTTTTTATTGATACTATCGATTAACAATTCGTAAGCATCAAATATATTTACGATGGTATCAAACTCACAGTTTTTGCCATCGGCAACGGTAATATTGTACTTCCCAGGTGCTAAGTTTAGAGCTGTACTTTCCCATGTTGTTTTATTGGTTGATGCTGAAGCAGAAAAATCATTTCCTGCCTCATCTTTCCAGAAAAATTTATATTCCGGGTACTGAATATTTGCCACCTTGGCAACAACTCGTCCATTTCCCTGCCCAAAACACTTTACATTGTTGGCTGTAATTTCCAAAGAAACATTTGATTTGGTTCCTAATTGAACCTCAATTACAGATTCAATTTTACACAAAGAGCCATCTTTCGCTACAGTATTATAACCATAAATCACTTCAACTTTATAAAATCCTGAAACAGCAACTTCAATCACAGCATCTGTTTCTCCAAATAATTCAGTATATGGAACAACACCATCTGCACTGTAATACCACTGGAATGTTGTATTGTTGTTAATCGGAAACCCTTTTACATGATCCAAAACGGCAATATCACTACACCACTCTTCACGAGGCTGATCAAAACTACCTTCAAAAGAAGGAGGATCTTCGTCTCCTCCGGGAGTACTCGGCACCAATACAAAACCTGTTGTATTATCTTGATCAAAATGATAATTTACAGGATGATCCCCACCAGTTCCTGAAGAGCCGGCAATATCCGTTAAGGCAGCATTGTAAATTTTACCAAATAGTCCTGATGGTTTGTATATAAACGCCTTAACTCCAGGAGTACTAGCTTTTAGGAAAGCGTAAGAACAACGAACGCCTTCCATTTTTAAATCATTGATTACCGTAATTGTTTTTCCGGATTCAATGATATTGTTTTCGTATCCAAGCGTGAATTCCAAATTGGTAAAAGTATTGTTTCCATAAACTTGTCCCTGTTCGAAGAAAGTCACAGAACCAAAATATCCTTTTCCTAAACCTAATATTTTTATAATTCCATTATTCATGAAATCAACGAAACCAAAGGTTACGTCAGTATCAGTTTCACAATAAATTCCACCTCCATTGGCAAATGTAATTTTAGTATCCTTAGCAATAAAATTCAATCCTCCGGTAGTATTCATCTTCTGGTTCCAGCCTGTTGGTTGATCGGAAGTAACAATCACTAAGGAACCGCTCATATCAAACCTGCGTATTGCATCAGGGTTCCCCAAAGACAACGAACTAAATCTCCCAACAGTAAAATCATTACCATTTGTAGTAACAGAACCACTCTCCAAATACAAATCACCGGAAGTTATTAAACTTGAATTCCAAACCCACGATTGTGCATCACCATTGAATATTACATCACCATTCATCGATTTATTGGCAAAATCAACAAATTTATCACCTGCCAATCCATCTCCAACAAAGTCAAAAACACCCCGCATACTCAATGACATCGTCTCTGTTAAATCCATGAATCCACCAATTTGAAGAGTCGCGTCAACAGTAAAGCTTGCACCAGGATCTACATCATCGTTCCAGGTCATGCTGTGGCATTTTCCGGCAGCGCTTAGCTCTACAAATTTGCTTCCTAAAAATGAATTCGCAGTAAAGAAAACATCATCGTTTAAGGTAGGAACACAACCTTCTTCGCTCCCATCCTGGGTGCGACTCCAGTTCTCGTGATTGTTCCAGCTGTCGTCGGTTCCCTTTCCAACCCAGTACAGAGCAATCGGAGCAATTGCCCCATCAGTTATCCAGCCTGTAACATTCCCTAAATCAAATGAATTTGCAGCAGTATAAGCTGCTCCTTTTGAGCCATCGCCATTAATGTCTTTCAGTTCAAGAAAATTACCTGTAACATTATTCGCCGCCAGGATTGTAGTTTCTTTAGTATCTTTTGTAGAATGCAGCGAGATTGGCGCAAAACAACTTCCTTCAGCAAGAAGGTAATCCATTTCATAAGTTTTGCCATTCTGAAACTCGAATTCAAAGCCCCGAGTCAATTCAACTGTTCCAAATTTATTTTTTCCATTTACGGCACCATTTTCTTTAAACTGCAGATAACTCACATAAGGAGTAATACCAGAAAAGCCTGAATCCAATTCTCCATCCTTCTCAAATATTAATTTTTCAAATGAGATATTGTGTGTTGTGGCTCCTGCGATAAATACTTCAGCATTATCTGTAAATGTAATTGTACTGTTCGCAGATAAAAATTCAAATCCTAAATCCAAATATGCATCGGCAAGGTTAAAATAAATCGAGCGTCCCAATACATCTTCCTTTCCGGTAATGGTTACACTGGAATTCTGAATATCTAAACCCCTTGAATTAACTCCCTCAGTTGGATCTGTAGATGTGATACTCTTGCATTCCAAATCGAAACCATTGGTTATTAATTTACCGTAACGGATGAAACAATCACCTTCCATGAGCATATCGTCCCTTAATTTCCACTCTCCGCCATTACCATCAAACTCAACAATATTTGGAAACACATATCCAAATGTATTTATCTCCTGAAGTTCGGTTGCTCTAAAGTAAAAATTAACCACTGCGGATAGATTAATATCTACAGCCGAATTAAAAATAAGAGAACCATAAATATAAACACCTGAAATATCAGTTGCGCCCATTTCAAAATTCGGTCTCGCAGCTTCAGATCCAGTCCAATCCATTGTTCGGCAACGAATATCACTGGCTCCTGTATATACTGTTTGCTCTGTATCGGTAAATGAGCCGTCATCAAAAAACACATTATCTTTTGCTGTTGGCACACAACCTCCCGATTTAATACCGGAAACCGTCGACCAATGATTTGGATCATCCCAATTTCCTGTTCCGTCAACCCAATATAAGTTAGTTCCTGCAGGTTCATCTTCAAATTTCCAACCATCAGCTCCACCCAAATTTATAGATGCTTTCGCAACGAATGTATCTACGGGATCAGCATTGACATTTAAAATATTAACTGAATTTACTGTTATATTAGTTACGCCTGCCTTCGCTTTAAAGATTGCCGCATCGGCACGCGAACCTGTTATATCAATAGTTCCTTCGCAGGCTCCGTTAGCAATTACATTACCGAACACAAAGGTCTGACTGCTTTCAAATACATAAGTTTTCCCAACAGCCAATTGAATACTTTCAGCAACAAAACTTATTTCAGAAACATTCTTTTTTCTAAAATAAGTATTTCCATTCAGCACTATATTGTTAAAAGAAATATCGTCTGAATAAGTATCGATGTAGGCATTTCCATCAGCATCATCGAATGTAACATTATAGAATGCAACCGGCACAGCTCCTGTTGAAACAATTAAATCGCCTCCTGTGGTAAATATTATCTCCGAAGTACCGGCATCAAAAGTAAATCCATCAGGTGAAATTTCAAATTGTTCCAATTTGAAACTCGAAGTGCCCAAACTTAATGATCTTGTATTGGCCACACCAAAATTAGAAACAAAACCTTTGGCCTCAATATCCTGACTATTAGAGTTCAGATCTCCATTCTTTAAAAGAATTGTACCTGATGTCTTTAATCCGCTATTCAAAATCCAGCTGCCTGCAAGCCAGGAATCATCCTCTTGTTTAGTTCCTTCAAAAACGAGATCGCTAAGTAAATCTACTGTCCCCGCATTAATATTGGAAGGATTCTCTGATTTAAAATAAAAATCACCTGAATATGAATAATTGGCATTTACCATGCCCGAAAAATCCAGACTTCCAAAAATACATATTGGCTGATCTCCTGTGAAACTCATTAAATTGGCATTCGTCCAGATCATATCCAAACACTCTGCTGAACTCCCTTTTTTAGATATATTTACTTCATAACTGTTTAAGACTTTCGCATCTTCGAAAATAACCACATCTTTTCGGTTTGGTAAACATCCTCCCAACCAGTTTCCAGCCTTAAACCAGTCATTATCAACATTTCCCGTCCAATAAACAGTACCTCCGGTTAAATCGTCAGGAAAAACCCATCCATCATATCCAGAAATACCTATCGATTCATTTGCTGTTAACGAACCAATTCCTCCAATAACATTTACATCCTCGATTCTTAACCGATAAAGATCAGATGACGACACGTCACAATCAAAATAAGCAACACCATTTTCTCCTTTAAAAGAAATGTATTCGGAACATGTACCGTGAGCAATCAAACCATCCGCTTTTGTAATTTTCTGTTTACTGCCAACATTAAAAAGATAAGATTTACCCTTGGTGAAAATTAGTTGATCAAACTGATGATTACCAAATAATTTAGCATTCCCTTTAAACTCAAGAGACTCAAAAGTCGGCTCAAATCCTTCATTCGTTAAAAATGTCTGACCATCAGGAAAATTAAAAACTACTCTTCCATAAATAATAAAATCGGAAGAATTATTGTAGAGTTCTGCTCCGTCCGATAGGAATCGAATTTCAGAGTTGTTACTGATAAGTGTAAAATTGCTACCCGAAATATTCCATGAACGTGAAACCCCATCGGTAATATCCACATTTGAATTAAGTAAATCCAATTCCCGGTTATAAGTACTTGTAGAAACGAATTGTCCTACAGTTAATCGATTTCCATTAACATGCAATTTACCTTTAAACAGCTCCAGATTATTTGCAACAGTAATGTCTGTATTAAGAGTCCATTCTCCATCACCAACAAAAGATACAGATCCTGTAAGAACCGAATTTATTGTTATTGTGTTTGTTGTGTTACCTCCATCAAACTGTGTTTCTCCATCAAAAACCCAGGTACAGTTTCCTGCTGCCAGGGATCCAAAAATTGCTAAATTATTTGATCCTTCTAAAGTCGCATTATCATCAATGGTAAGGCTTTTACATTCTGCTGGAATATCAATATTTACTACAAAGGTGGCTGGTATTATTACACTATTATTTCTGGATGGCACACAACCCGAATCCCAGTTCCCTGGTGTTCCCCACATTCCATCGCCTGCCCCACCAGTCCACATATAATCTGCAGAAGATGGTGCCGCAAAAGTCCAATCCGAATTATTTCCACCTAAGTTATATGAATTATTTGCCAGAAATGGAACCGCATTACCCAATGCATTAATATTTTGCACTTTCAGATAATCCAAATTAACCAATTCTGCCGAAATATTTCCACCAAGAACATCTCCTGTAATTGAAATGTAAGCATAACATTCCCCCAGAGCTTCAAACTTCGTTTTTATGTTTTGGGTTCCACTTGATATAAAATAATTGTATCCTTCAGTAAAAGTTAAATTCTGAAAATCATTTTCTCCTTTTAAACTTCCATTCAACTCAAAATCTACATTATTAAATGAAGTAAGAATAACATTACTTTCTATTGCTCCATTATCTCCTTTGAATAAAATGTCAAAAAAATCGACACGTTTAGTCCCAATTGTTTCAATGGTTGAATTTGCTGAACTAACAATTATTTTTGAGTCGCCCGGATACAGACTCAGATTATCTGTTTGAACAGACAAAACAGATGCTCCGCTTTTATTAAGATTAATGATTGAAGAATTAAAATAGAGCTCTCTGGATACCGGGTTCTCGGAAACAAAACTTCCGCAGGTTAATTCTGCTTCAATACTTAAAGAACCCTGATTAAAATAGACCGTATTATCAAGCAGGTTCATTTCACTGGTAATTCTCCAGCCTCCGTTGTTGTCAAAATAGAAATCCCCATTGAATGAATTTCCTCCAAAATCAATAATATTACCAGGAGTATTTGCTCTAAAATACAAAGGACGATCAAGGTCAATAATCATCTGAGTGGTAAATTTCACTCCTCCATAGATGACCAAATAATGTGCAATATTATTATCCGTTTTAAGAGCAGGCATGTTTTGTACATTGCCCCAATACATATTCAAACAACGTGCAACACTAGTGATTACCACTTCTGCTCCCGGATCAGGAAAAGAAAATTCATCAAAATACACATTATCATCTTTATCAGGCAAAAGAGCTCCTGGGTTTATTTTCCCGCCTGGCTGATCGCTCCAATGCTGAATATCATTGAAATTACCCGAACCACCAATCCAGTAGAAATCACTTGCTTCTGCAGATAAATATATTAATTGTAAAAATAGTATTAGTAGTAGACTTGTTCCATTTCTTTTCATAACAACCGGTTTTCCTATAAATCATCGTCCTAATTAAATTAGGCAGAAACATGTATTCTTCGCATTAAAGAATCTTTTGCTTTGACGAGAGAAAAATAAATAAGTTTCAAATTTGGCGAAAAATTTCAACATATTATTTATTACCCCAGAATATTTCTTTTAGCCAAAAATTCCGTTTTAACACATTATATGTGTGAGAGTTTTATTTAAATAAATTTAAACGCTAACAAGCATAAACATATCAGTCGATTACAAAAAAAAAAGCCCATCTTAAAAAAATAAAAATGGGACATTCAATTTAAATATGATAATTTTCAAATAAAATCAATCCGCTCAATATCTTCCCATTTAAAGTTTTTGTATTCATCTTCTTTTACAAAAATTATTACGCCGGCATTTTTATTGGAAACATCGGTTTGGTCGCCAAGATACAGCTTCATCCCATTTTTTAGTTCAACAAGACAATAGTTGTATGCCATTGGTTTAATACTTCCAATATTTCTGAAAGGAATTGTAAATTCCAATTTATCATTTAAACCATTTAAAATCTCCGAATCCATTGCCTCATCTAAATCGTAAACAATTACTCCCTTATACGATTTACCATCCTTTGTAACCAATGTACCGAACAACCTTTCGGATACCCTAAATTCAGACAAACAATCTTTATTTTTGGGAAAAGGAAGGATCTCTAAAGAAAGAAAGTGACTCCAGGGAAAATCGACCCGTCCAACATGTGGAATACTAACAATAATTCCTCTGTTGTATTTATTAACATCATTCTCACCGGTCAATTCAAACTGTCGTTCGGAATTTAAAGTAATGAGGCTTCCATTTTCTGTTTTTTCAATTAATTTAATTTTATCAAAAGAAATGGATACATCTCCATCCCGACCTCGTCCATCCAATTTATCTCCTGCCAAACGCTCATCATGGTCCCATTGAATAAAACCGGTAAACTCTCCTTTTGTTGTTGTAATCTTTCCATAAATTGGCTCTCCAAAAGTCTCCACTCCATCAGCAGGTGTTGTTTCAAAATTGACAATATCAATGCGATCCCAATCAATTTTCAACAAACCTAATTCCTGATCAATAATCCAAACTTTGGTTCCTACATCATTTGAACCGCCACTTAAATTAATATACTTTCCATCTTTAAGTTCTAAACTTACCGATTCACTGCCTGTTACAGAGATTGATTTTATATCGCCAAACCGGCATTCAAATTTTCGATCGTAAATACTGGTAAAATCTCTCCTTTCATCATTAATTGTGACTTCGAAGCGATCCCAGGTTCTCTTTCTATTGTATCTCTCCTGATTATTTTTTCCCTTGGATTCCGGAAGGTATTTTAGGTAAGGATTTTCTTCTTTCTCTGCATTAAACACATCAGTCAAAAACACTTCTTCATCATCCCAACGAATGGCGCCCTTATAAACATCACCATCAACAGTGGTAATACTGCCGTATAAATAACATGGGTATGTTTGACCTGCAACAGTGAATGAGCCAAGGAATAGTTGAGCAATTAGAAAAAAGAATAAACGATTTTTCACTAAACAATCCATACTTCCTGATTTAAGTTTATTTGTCCTTTTCGCTCTTAAGACGAACAGATACAGCAAAAGTTACACAAGAAGCAAATAATATGCTACAGTTATGTTGTTTTAGGAGGATACATCGTTTTTAAGCCATTTTTTTTAATTGCACTACATTATCTTTTTTAGCTGAAAACCAATTTATTTTAGGATGTTTCATCAATCAAATTAGGTTGATATTTTCATTTGAATTTTGTGGCTGGTTTTCTTTTTGAGGAATAAATCCGACACTTATCTTTAATACCTGCAACTCATTGATAACCAATCGCTATTAAGGAGTGAGAAAAACATGCTTATGTTTTGACTAAAACTACACTATGTTTTTAGTAAAACATGCCTATGTTTTGATCAAAACTACGCTATGTTTTTTTTAACAGATCGCTATGCCATTTTACTATACTTTTTCGAGCTGCAAAATTGACTACATTTTGTTTAATTAGGTTGTTGTGTTATTTTTAGGTTTATCGTTTATTTAATCGGGAATCTTGTGTTGGAATAAATAAGCGTAAAGTAAACACAATATTCCCTGGAGATAAAACACTTGTTACCCGCCACATTCTACATAGAACCAATACATTCGCTATTTTTTACGAAAAAGAACCTGAATGTTCTTTGATGACTCCGAAGGAGTAAAAATCTGTATCAATTCCCAATCTGAATCATATTCAGCGATAAGCTTTTTCAAATTATAAATCTTGAGTAATTTCTCTGTAATATCATCTGATTTATCTTCCATTTCATTGGAGACGTCCCACGAAAATGATTCCAACCTAAAAAACACAGATAATTTCTTATTCGCTAGTTTAACTTCCACTTCTGCAACTTCATTGTCATAGCCAAGTGGTATCGGCACACATATTTCTCTCATGAGTAAAAGGTTTAGAAGGTTTCTACTTTATTGAGTTTATTCATATTTAATTGCCTTAATTGGGTCGGAACTTGCAGCCCGGTAAGATTGCCATGCAACAGTAAACAATCCAATCACTAAAGAAATAATCAGGGTGGCAGCAAATATCCAAATACCAATTGAAATGTGATACGGAAAATCGCTCAACCAAGCACTTAAAGCCCAATAAGATATTGGAACAGCTATGATATTTGCAATTAAAATCAACCTGATAAATTCACGGGTTAACAAATACACCAACTTACCTATCGTTGCACCTAATACTTTCCGAATACCCAGTTCTTTGGTTCGTTGTTCGGCCATAAAAGAGGACAATCCAAAAAGTCCCATGGATGCAATTAAAATGCTTATTAAAGAAAAAATTGAAAAAATCCACGTCAGTCTTTCTTCCGGTTCATAATTTTCTTTCATCCTATCATCTAAAAAGGAATAAGCAAACGACATGTTGGGACAAAACTCATTCCATACTTTCTGAATATAAAGTAGGGTCTCTTTTCTATTTTCAGAATTAATTTTCACGTGCAAATTCCTTCGGTAATCAGGATTTTCCGAAACAATAAGATTCATCGGCTCAATTAAATCTTTAAGAGGCTGATAATTAAAATCCCGAATTACACCAATCACCTCTCCCAATTGAACTTCTCCTCCTTCTTCAACACCATCAATATCCACTCCTACCTGAAGCTTTTTCCCTAAGGCATTTTCGCCCCAGTTAAATTTAATTGCGGCCGACTCATTAACGATAAATGCATTGATTGTATCTGATGGAATCTCACGACTAAAATTTCTTCCTTTCAGAATATCCATTTCCATTAAATCGATATAATCGAAATCAATAACATTGAAATTTAATGCATATTGCTGCATCCCTTCATCACTCTCGTACAAATGCACCGTTTTCGATCCTCCAAAACCAATTAGTGAACTAGAAGTTGCAACAGCCTTTATGTTGGGATTTTTCTTCAGCTCCATTTTCAATGCATCTATTCTGGTCCGCAATACTGAATCGCGAATAACCGAGACTACAATATCTTTTTTATTAAATCCCACATCCATACTATTCATGTACAGGAATTGAGATGCAACAATGATAGTTCCGCTAATCATCATGGCTGAAACCGTAAACTGAGAGATTACAAGCAATTTTCGCAAAAAACCATTTGCCCTGCCTCTGCCGTTTCTTCCCTTTAGGATAAAAACCGGCTGAATTGATGACAGGTAAAGAGCAGGATAACTGCCCGAGAACAGACCCAATAGAACTGCCAGAATTACATTAAACAATATCACTTCCGGAGTATCCAAAAAACTCAATGTAAGATCCTTATTTACCAATTGATTAAACAGTGGCAGCAGTAACTCAACGCATATTAAGGCTATAATAAGGGCAAAAACTGTTAACGATATACTCTCCATCATAAACTGACGAATGATATTTTCTCTTTGTGCGCCAACCACCTTACGAATACCTACCTCTTTTGCCCGCTTTGAAGATCGCGCAGTTGCCATGTTCATATAGTTAATACTGGCTATGGACAGGATAAAAATGGCAATCGCTGTAAGGATATAAATGTATTTTATATTTCCGGTTGGTGCATCCCATTGCAATTGGGATCTTAAATGAAGATCTCCAAGATGCTGAATTATTAGCTTGTAGGAAACCCCCAGTTGATCTCCAAGCTCCTTCATGTATTTCTCATAGTAAGCCGGAAACTTTTCGAGAATAGCATCAGCCTCTGAATTTTCTTTTAACAGCAAAAAGGTGTAATTACTAAAAGACCAGAATGCGATTGGCTGCAGGCTGTTAAATTGTTCTGCTCCCCGAATACTTTCCAAAGTTTTCATGGAGTAAAAAGCATTAAATTTGAAATGGCTGTTCAAAGGGAGATCTTTCATGACTCCACTAACGGTGTAAGGCACGTTTTCACCAACAAGCAATATCTTTCCTATCGGATCCTCGCCGTTAAAATACTTATTAGCCAAAGTCTCATTTAGTACTATTGAGTATGGCTGAGTAAGAGCTTTTTTGGGATCTCCTTTAAGCAGGGGAAAGCTAAAAATAGTAAATACTGAAGAATCAACAAAGGCGATATGCTCTTCATAAAACTCTTTATCATCATATTTAAATTGCTGTCTTCCTGAACCTTGAAACCGAACAAACTGCTCCACCTCAGGAAATTCCTCAGCAAAGGTTGGACCAAATGGCAAAGGCGATGTCGCAACACGGTCTCTCTTTCCACTCAAAGTAAAATCTGATCCCAAACGAATGATCCGTTCATGATTCACATTGTACTTATCGTATGATAATTCATCCTGAACAAACAGTAAAATCAGAATTGTACAAATTAATCCTACAGATAAACCAGCAACATTGATTGTTGTATAGAATTTATTTCTGGAAAAATTTCGAAAAAGTGTAATGAAGAAATTCTTAAACATACTTGCCTTATTAATATACAGCTCAATTTTCAGAATATGAACCTAAGAATTGATTAATAACGATAATATTTTCGCTCTAAAGCTTTTGTCTCATATTCTCAGTTACAATATGTCCGTCAAACAACTGAATAATACGATGACTTCTATCTGCATCTGACGGCGAGTGAGTTACCATGATTATTGTAGTTCCTTCCTCATTAAGCTGAGTTAAAAGATTCATCACCTCTTCTCCGTTAGCAGAATCCAAATTACCCGTTGGCTCATCCGCTAAAATCAATTTGGGATTGGAAATAACTGCTCGTGCAATTGCAACCCTTTGCTGCTGTCCTCCAGATAATTGCTGAGGAAAATGCTTAGCTCTATGGGCAATATTCATTCTTTCCAATGCCTCATTTACTCTTCTTTTTCTCTCTGCTCCCGATACTTTCATATACAAAAGAGGCAACTCAACATTCTCAAAAACAGTCAATTCATCAATCAAATTAAAACTTTGAAAAACAAAACCAATGTTTTCTTTTCTCAAATTTGTTCTTTGCCTTTCAGTATACTTTTCTACCTGATAACCGTTAAAATGCAGCTCCCCTTCACTTGGATTGTCAAGCAAGCCAATAATATTCAGTAAAGTTGACTTACCACATCCCGACGGACCCATTATTGCAACGAATTCTCCTTTATTAATTTCCAGATTGACATTATTTAATGCCGTAGTTTCCACCTCATCGGTTCTGAAAACTTTAATTAAATTTTTAGTATTAATCATAGTCATATGTATTTAAACAATCACTTATTCATATTTTAGCACACGCACCGGAGTTTTTAAAGCCAATTTCCATATTTGCTGATAAACTGTAAGAAAAGTTATCAACAGAGATACAAATCCTGACAAGATAAAAATTCCAATTCCAATATCTATTCGATAAGCAAATCCTTTTAACCACCACTCCATCACAAAATACGAAAGTACCCAAGCAATGGCATTGGAAAGCATTACCCACTTAAAAAACTCTTTCAACAACAACTGAAATACCGTATCCATATTAGCTCCAAACACCTTTCTTAGTGCCATCTCACGAGATTTACGTTCTGTTACAAAGGAAACCAGCCCAAACAAACCCAAACATGAAATAACAAAAGCGATTATAGTAAATGAAACAAATATTTTACTCATTCGTGATTCTGCCGTATAGAAATACTTAAAGTCCTCTTCCAAAAATCGATAAGTAAACGGAATGTCCGGAACTGTTGAATCCCAAACCGTTCTTATTTTATTCAATATTGGCTCCACATCTTCTCCAATTCGGATACCTATATATTTAAAAGCCGCCGGATTCCGCATCATAATTAAGGGTTCCACTCCAACCTGAAGACTGTTGAAATTAAAATCCTTAACAATGCCTATCACTTCGCCCGAAAAAGCCCAAATCCGTAAAGGTTCACCAATGGTGTGAACCATATTCATCTTTTTGGCTGCCGATTCATTAATAATAAATTTCAAGCTATCGCCGCCATACAATTTGGAAAATCCCCTTCCCTGAATCACATCCATTTCAAATGTTTCAATAAAATCATAATCCACAAAAGTCAATTGAAACAAGATATCTTCAGAATCCTTTATTTTTCCCGGCCAATCTACATCCCATGTTGAATTTGTAAAATTCACCGGCATTTGATTTGCTGCTGTTACCCAGTAAACTCCCTGGACTTTAATCAACTCATTTTTCAGCTTAGGGTAAATTGAATTGAAATCATCTGCCATCTCAATGTAAACCAAATTGTTCTTGTTGTAACCAACATCCGATTCCTGTAAAAATTCAAGTTGCTGATAAATAATCCCTGAACAAATAAACAGGCCTATCGACATGCTAAATTGTATGACCACCAACACCTTCCTGAGCAGAGCAGAATCTTTTCTTGAAATGCCTTTAATTACATGAATTGGCAGAAAAGAAGACAGAAACAAGGCAGGATAACTTCCTGACACAATTCCTGTAAGAAGTACAATGCCCGAAACGCTAAATAAAAATTTTATATTATTTATCCCCAATGATAAATCCCTATCCGTTAAATCACTAAAAACAGGCAGTAATAATTCAACCAAAACAACGGCAATTCCTAAGGATATTAATGTAAAAAATATCGATTCGCCAAGAAACAAACCGATTAATCCTTTTCGCTGAGCTCCAACTACTTTTCTGATAGCCACTTCTTTTGCTCTTCTTTCTGATCTGGCAGTTGCCAGATTCATATAGTTAAAACAGGCAATTAAAAGGATTAAAACGGCTATCAGCAGAAATACCCTGACGTACCAAATCGGACCCACTTTATTTGTATTTATCGCATACAAATGATACTTCCCGAAAGCCTGAAGATCAAGATCAACATTCGAATTTTCAATACGATCTTTAATATATGTTTGTAACTGAGCCACCAAATCATCCGAATCAACCCCTTCATCCACCTTTATAAAGGTGTGAAAAGTATTTGCCTCCCAATCATTTAAATCATAAGCCCACAACTTCCCAAAAAATTGAAAAGGAATAACGAAGTCGAAAATTATAGACGAATTAGCTGGCGGATTTTGAATCACAGCCGAAACGGTATAATCAAATCTGGAATTTATCTCAATGTGCCTTCCAATCGGATCCAATTCACCAAACAATTTCTGAGCAAGTTTCTCTGTAAGCACAATCGAATTTTCCTCTTTAAAAGGATGCTCTTTTTCACCTTTTACGATAGGGAAAGTGAAAATCTGGAAAAAATCAGCATCAACAATCTTTCCACCATCTTCAACAAAACTTTTCCCATCCGCAGAAAGAATCAATTGTCCCCAGGTGGTAACCATTCTTGTGGAATACTTAATTTCCGGAAATGCTTTTTTTATAGATTCGGCTAATGGCCCGGGTGTTGAGTATACCGAAAAAACATCGCCATCAGCATAATTCTGATTCTCGTACACACTATAAACCCGATCAATATCCTCATGAAATTTATCAAATCCCATTTCATATTCCACCCATATTAATATGAGCAAAGTACAAGTTACACCAGTTGCCAATCCTAAAATATTCATTAAGGAATAGGCTTTTTGCCGGTATAAACTACGTAAAACAGTATTCAATAAAATTTTTAACATCCACTTACTTTAAAACCAATTTGTCTACATCCCCATATGATTCGTAGCTATTCGTTACAACTCTCTCTCCAGGCTTCAAGCCCTCAAGAACCTCATAATACATCGGATTCTGATTTCCCAACTTAATTGCCCGTTTTGTGGCAAAAGCACCACTAGGATCTACAACGAATATCCATTGTCCTCCAGTACTTTGAAAGAAACCTCCTCTTTGAATCAAAACAGCCTCCCGAGGTTCTCCCAATTCAATTTTTGTTCTAAATGTTTGTCCGGTTCTTATCCCCGGAGGAAGCTCACCAGCAAATTTCATATCAATTTCAAACTGACCCCCACGCACTTCTGGATAAACTTTATAAACCACTAAATTATAATCAACGCCACTAAAACTAAATTTAGCCTTTAATCCTTTATTTAATCGTGCAATGTAGAGTTCGTCAACCATCGCATTTATTTTATAATTATCCAATACATTTACCTGTCCTAAACGCTGCCCTCTTGACTTTGACTCTCCCAATTCAACATTTAAAGATCCTAACTGACCATCAACAGGTGCTTTTACGTTTAAATTTTGAAGCTTTGCACGAACCATTTCCAGATTGTTTTCCATGTTTTTCAAATTGGCATCCAATCGTTGAATTTGAATTGTACGTGCCAGGGAATCTGTTTTTTGCCTCTCCAAAAGCAGCTCTCTGGTTTTTTCATAATAGTTGTAATTGTCATTTGACTCGTCAAATTCTTCACGGGAAATCAAATCCTTCTCAAAGAAAATTTTATTTCGCTGATAAGCCCTTTTACTCTTTGCCAGACTTAAATCTATTTCCAACAAACTTCTTCTTACATTCAAACGATCCTGCTCCATACTCAATCGAGTATCCCGCAATCTATTTACCTGTTCAGTAAAACCAGCTTCCGAATTTAAAATTTGCAGGTTTAACTCTGAATTACTCAAACGTAGAATCACATCCCCCTTTTTAACCATACTCCCTTCTTCCAGCAGTACCTCTTCTACACGTCCTCCTTCAATAGCATCTAAATAAACTGTGGTTATTGGATTAACCGTTCCTGTTCGCGCAATATATTCCTGAAAATAATCAGTTTTAACATCTCCAATTGAAATTTTCTCTGCATCAACGCGCAGCCGGGATCCTGACTCTCCCAAAAATGCTGTATACAAAATAACAACGCCTAAAACGGCTCCAGCTAAATACCAATTTTTCCTTAGTAAATACCAAGATTTCTTTTCAATAATTCGATCCATTATCATTCGACTTTTTTAATCCTTTTTCAAACACAACCGCAATATCACCACTTTCATGCCAAAACACTTTTAACATTGATTAACAACTTCTTGAAAAACCAAAACCCATTGATTCCCACGCATCTGTGAACGAAAACAATACAAGAACTGTACGTATCCGAACATTTTTCTTTTAATTTTAAAAATTTAATGATAACTTGGATTCCTATTTAAGTTCTAAAACCTGAAACGATAAATTAATTCAAATTATGGCAATTCAAAAAAACGGTAAAATATTAGCTATTGATGATAACGAAGATATCCTGTTTTCTTTAAAGCTGCTTCTGAAACAACATGTAGAATTAATACACACAGAGTCGGATCCGGAAATGATTCCAAAACTAATGAAACAGGATCATTACGATGTTGTGCTGCTTGATATGAATTTTACAAAAGACGCAATTAGCGGTCAGGAAGGATATCATTGGCTAAATAAGATACTTGAAATTGATCCGCAGGCAGTTGTGTTATTTATTACCGCATATGGCGATATTGAAAAATCGGTAAAAGCTATAAAAGCAGGTGCAACAGACTTCATATTAAAACCATGGCAGAATGAAAAACTTCTTGCCACCATATCATCAGCAATAAAACTGCGCAGATCGAAAGATGAAGTTAAAGAACTAAAGACAAAACAAAAAGAGTTAAATGCAGTTCTTGACCAACCTTTTAATGACTTTATTGGTACATCCCCTGAAATGCAGCAAGTATTCTCAACCATAACAAAAGTGGCTGTAACAGATGCAAACGTATTGATTCTTGGCGAAAACGGAACAGGAAAAGAATTGGTTGCCAGAGCATTACACCGAAACTCACCAAGAAAAGATGAAGTTTTTATCAGTGTTGATCTTGGATCTATAAATGAAAATCTATTCGAAAGCGAACTGTTTGGGCATGTGAAAGGTGCATTTACAGATGCTCGTGCCGACCGTCCCGGCCGATTCGAAATTGCCTCCGGAGGAACACTATTCCTAGATGAAATCGGGAATTTAAGCCTTCCGATGCAAGCGAAGCTTTTAACTGTTTTAGAGCGCAGAGAAGTAATTCGGGTGGGATCGAACAAGCCAATTCCTATCGACATCCGTTTAATATGTGCAACCAATATGCCCCTAAAACAAATGGCATCAGAAGACAGATATCGTCAGGATCTTCTATACAGAATTAACACTGTTGAAATAAGTCTTCCTGCTTTAAGAGAACGATACGAAGACATACCACTTTTGGCAAATCATTTTCTTGAAATATATTCTAAAAAGTATAAAAAAGGCATCAACCCTCTTTCAAAGGCTTGTCTAAACAAACTTTACGATTACAGCTGGCCTGGAAACGTGAGAGAACTTCAACACTTAATGGAGCGGGCAATCATTATGGCAGATGATCGCAATCTGGATCCTGCCGATTTCCAAGTCAGCACTGAACGAAATGGTCAGGATGATGTTGAATTTGACTCTTATAACCTTGAGGAAGTTGAAAAGAATATCATACAGAAAGTATTGAAAACAAATAAAGGAAATATTTCCAAAGCGGCTGGAGAACTTGGTCTTACACGCACATCTCTTTATCGAAGATTAGAAAAATATGGTTTATAAAAGCTTCCGGATTAATTTTATAATAAGAATCATCGTGCTCTCAGCAACGATATTCTTATTATTTTACTTAGTTGCAAAAAAGAGCCTTTACTTCACAGCAAGCCTTACTTTTATTGCGATTATCTATCAAATTTATGAAATTATTAAGTACGTTGAAAAAACCAATCGCCTGCTAAAGAATTTTTTGGAATCCATACGGTATTCTGATTTCACACGAAATTTTCAAGTACAAGGTCTTGGAAGCTCATTCGACAAACTGCAGGAATCTTTCAATGCAGTTATTACTGATTTTCAAAAAATAAGAGCTGAGAAAGAAGAGCATTATTTCTATCTGCAAACTGTAATTCAACACATTGGAATTAGTTTAATTGCATTTCACCGCGATGGAAAGGTAGAAATGATCAACAATGCGTCTAAGAAACTTTTTCAGGTAAGCAACCTTAAAAGAATACAGGACTTAAGTGGTTTTAGTGAGGAACTTGTAAATTGCCTGCTAAGCCTTAAGCATGGAGAAAACACACTTGTTAAAGTGGTTGACAATGAAGATATCCTAAAGCTTGCAATTTACGCCACCGAATTTAAAATCAACAATCGACAGGTAATACTTGTATCAATTAAAAACATCCAATACGAATTGGAAGAACAGGAAATTGAATCATGGCAAAAACTAATCCGGGTGCTCACTCATGAGATTATGAATTCAATTACGCCAATCTCTTCTCTCTCCACGACTCTAACAACAATTCTTGATGATTTCGGGGAAAACAACACCAACAAGTTTCAGGATGAGGATCTGGAGACGCTGAACGAAGTTAAATTGGCTCTTGAAACAATCCACAAAAGAAGCTCCGGGCTTTTACATTTCGTAGATACTTATCGGAATCTTACAAAAATTCCTAAACCAAATTTTGGAATTTTTCAGGTGCAAAAACTTTTTGACAACATTCATCGTCTGATGGAAGAGGAAATAAAGAGAAAAGGCATCAAATGTGAGATTAGCATTAACCCTGAAAGCCTTGAGCTTTCCGCCGACGAACAACTACTTGAACAGGTTTTAATCAATTTAATTAAAAACTCTATTCACGCACTCGAACACACAACCGATCCAAGAATTGAAATGAAAGCCTTTATGAACAAAAGAGGCAGAATATCAATTCAAATAAGCGACAACGGACAAGGCATTATAAAAGAAGTACTTGACAAAGTGTTTATTCCATTTTTCACAACAAAGCCTAAAGGATCTGGTATTGGATTAAGTCTGTCAAAACAGATATTGCGATTACACGGAGGAACCATTACAGCACAGTCAATTCCGAACGAAAAAACCAGTTTCACACTTACTTTTTAACATGATTTAACACTCCAATAATTTTAAATTAACAATTACTTTCGTTAAATTTAAAGAGCAAATCAATTTCTAACCTTTAATTAAAACTTAAGAGCGTATGACTAAAACAATCACATTCAATGAGTTAAGAGAAATTAAAGATCGTTTGCCAGATGGAAGTATGCAAAGGATTGCAGAAGATTTACAATTAGAAGTAGAAACCGTTAGAAATTATTTTGGTGGAACCAATTTTGATGAAGGCCAATGCACAGGAATCCATGTTGAACAAGGCCCTTATGGAGGTATTGTTGAACTAGATGATACAACTATTTTAGACCACGCCATTAGCATTCTGGAAGATTAAAATTGTAAACATCAATAAATAAAAAGAGAGGACTGTTGAAAAATTTCAACAGTCCTCTCTTTTTATTTTTTTTACAGACCTTATATCTTACTATAATTCTTTTCTATCATTATGCAATTTATTAAAAATAATTGCCAGATTAGAATAGAGTGTTGTATTCTGAACAATAATATCTTCCGGAACCTTGATTCTTGCCGGCGTAAAATTCCAAATCGCTTTAATACCCCAAGCTACCATCAAATCGGCAACTGTTTGTGCATTTTCAGCTGGAACAGTAATAATTCCCATTACCACATTCATTTCTTGTGATAAATCACGAAATTGATCTATGTGAAATACCTCAATATCATTAATTTTTTTCCCAATAGTCGAAGAATTAACATCGAAAGCAGCAACGATATTTAAACCAAAATGTAATAATCCGCTATCGTGCAATAATGCAGAACCTAAAGATCCAGCACCTACAAGAAAAGCATTATCCATGATCGTAAATCCCAGAAACTCCGACAAAACATCAACCAACGCTTTAACTTCGTAACCAACTCTTGTTTTTCCCACAATAGTGGTATAAGATAAATCTTTTGTGACTTGTGTGGGGTCGATATTCATATAGTTTGCGATCTGAGTAGATGAAACAAACTGCTGTCCTTTCCTTAGCAAGCCTTCTGCAAATGCTAAGTATGACGGCATGCGCCTAATAGTCGGCTCAGGAACCCCCTGAATTTTCTTAGAACTTTGAACCATAATTTCTTACTTACACCTTAAATGAGAACAAAAATAATCAAGTTTTCATTAAAGAAAAAATTCTTTAATGATTATTTTGTTATACAGATTTAATTTTAAATAAATGGCGCTGGGGACACTACAATGAATAATACATTAATCCTTTGTAAATGTGGGCGATATAGGATTCGAACCTATGACCCCTTGGGTGTAAACCAAGTGCTCTGAACCAACTGAGCTAATCGCCCTTAACGACTGCAAATATAAACAGAAAAAATTACCAAGCAATAAAAACCCTAGTTTTGTTTATACAACTTCCGCAACAACAAAAGTACTTCCTCCCACAAAAACAAGATCATTTTCATGGGCATTTGCCTTTGCCGCCTCTAATGCTTCTTTCACAGATAAGTAGGCATTTCCTAACAATCCATAAGCTTTTGCCTTCGAAGCAAGAACTTCTTGATTCAATGCTCTTGGAATATCCGCACGACTAAAATAATAGCTCGCACTCTTCGGCATTAATTCAAGTATATTAATAAGATCTTTATCATCAACCACACCAAAAACAACATGTAGTTTTCTGTAATCCATTGATTCAATTTGCTCTATTATTTCTTTAATCCCTCCAACATTATGCCCTGTATCACACACTACTTTGGGAGCATTACCAATTGTCTGCCAGCGGCCTAGCAAGCCGGTTCTTTTTCCTACCTCAGAAACTCCTTGTTTAATAGACGCTTCGGAAATTTTCCACCCCCTGCTATTCAATTCATCAAACACACATAGAGCGGTTCTTATATTCTTAATCTGATAAATACCCAATAAATCACATGACAAATTGATTATTGAATTGTTTTCAAGAGATTGATAAACAAGATGTCTTTTACAATCGATCAATTCAGATGACTGATTTTTATACCTGTCTTCTGAAAATTTCAGATCAGATTTATTGTTTGAAGCAATTCTCAAAAAAACATCTATTACCTCTTCCTGTTTCTCACCAATAATAACAGAACCATTTTTCTTTATAATTCCAGCCTTTTCTGCTGCTATTTGTGCAAGCTCCGAACCTAACAAATTAGTATGATCTTTACTTATATTAGTTATCACAGAAAGTACAGGTGAAATGATATTGGTCGAGTCCAATCTTCCACCTAAACCTACCTCCACAACAGCAACATCAACTTGCTGATCTGCAAAGAAATCAAAAGCCATCGCAACTGTCATCTCAAAAAAGGAAGGACGTAATTCTTCAAATTTATCTTGATGCTTACCAATAAAATCAACTACATAATTCTCAGAAACAAGTTCACCATCTACCTTTATCCTCTCTCTAAAATCTCTTAAATGAGGCGAAGTATATAAACCAACTTTATAGCCCGCTGATTGCAAAACAGAAGCTATAGTATGAGAAACCGATCCTTTTCCATTTGTTCCTGCAACATGAATTGATTTAAACTTCTTATGAGGATGATTAAAATATTCATCCAATGCCAATGTTGTATCCAAATTGGCTTTATAAGCTGCCTGCCCTGTGCGCTGATACATAGGTAGTTTAGTAAACATATAATCTAAAGTCTCCTGGTAATTCATTTTTATTCTCTACTAATTTTGATGATTTTACAAAGAAGAATAAAATTTCTTAAAATTTGTGTTAACAGGTTGAATTTCCTACAAAAATTGCTAAATTAATACTATTAAATGCTACTGTTTAATTGAAAGCATCATGTATATTTTCTAAAATCAAGCGTTTGAAAATTGCTTTTAACAACTAACAACCTAAACAATAGCATTTTGAAATTATGATAAAATAAAGTCTGGCTCTATACGCCTGTCGAAATTAACCTCTAACACCATTTATTATGGCAAAATTCAAAAAGGTTTTCGTTCTTGATACAAATGTTATTCTTCACGATTTTAATTCTATTTACAATTTTGAAGAAAATGACGTTGTAATTCCCATAACCGTTCTTGAGGAACTGGATAAATTTAAAAAAGGGAATGATCAGATTAATTACCATGCACGTGAATTCAGCAGAGAATTAGACCGGATCTCAGGAGACCTGCTCTTTACTGCCGGTGTTCCGCTAGGAAAAAATTTAGGAAAATTATCCGTTGAAACGGGAAAAGAATTTTCTCCGCAAATGAAAAGTTCGTTTCATGAAAACATCCCTGACCACAGAATTCTAGCTATAGCAGAGTATTTACACAATCACCGCGGCAAAAAAAAGGTCATTCTAATTTCCAAGGACATCAACCTTAGGATGAAAGCAAAATCTTTAGGTATTCCTGCAGAAGATTATAAAAACGATCAGGTTAAGGATCTTGATGACGTAATTAGCTTGGGAATTACAACACTTGAAGATTTTGATGATGAAAAGATTACTTTTCTATATAAATCAAACGAAGGAATTCCTGAAAAAGAATTTGGACTTAAAAAACCGATTAAAGGTCATGAATATTTTATTTTAAAAAACAATTCCTCAAGTGCACTTGCACATTTCGATCCAGTTGAAAAAATTATATCCCGGGTTGAAAAACCAAATGCCTACGGAATTTATCCCAGAAACGCAGAACAGACTTTTTCCATGCATGCCCTCATGGATCCAAAAATATCCTTGGTCGCTTTAACCGGACGAGCTGGAACTGGGAAAACATTAGTTGCTTTGGCAACAGCACTTCAGCAAATCGATATGTACGATCAAATTTTTCTTGCCAGACCAATTGTTGCTTTGGCCAATAAAGACCTTGGTTACTTACCAGGAGATGCCAAAGAAAAAATAGGCCCTTACATGCAACCTCTTTTCGATAACCTAAGCGTAATTAAGCATAAATTTAACGTCCATAGTAAAGAGTATCTCAAAATTGACGAACTGCTCAGAGATGAAAGATTACAGATTACTCCATTAGCATACATCAGAGGAAGAAGTCTTTCAAATACATTCTTCATTGTTGATGAAGCTCAAAATCTTACTCCTCATGAAATTAAAACAATAATTACACGTGCAGGCGAAGGTACTAAAATGATTTTCACAGGAGATATTGAACAAATAGATTCTCCTTATCTGGACAAGAAATCGAATGGCTTAGCATACCTTTCGGACAGGATGCAAGGACAGGATATATTTGCTCATGTCAACCTGGTAAAAGGGGAAAGAAGTCACCTGGCAGAACTTGCTAGCCACCTTCTATAAATCTATTTATTGCATTACTGGGAAATTTCATTTAAATTATATTACTGAATATGTACATTTGATCGTAAAAAGGTATTACATTAAATTGAATCAATTTTTTATTACCATGACATATTTTCACTCACTGAAAAACTAAATATACTCTTTATGAAAATAATGAAATTTGCCGCCATAGATATCGGATCAAATGCCATCCGGTTATTGTTTATGAATGTGCTTGAAGAAGGCGGTAATGCTCACTTTAAGAAATCATCACTGGTAAGGGTTCCAATTCGTCTGGGAACTGACACTTTTATTGATAAGATTATCTCTGCAGATAAAGCCGAGAAATTAATTAAAAGCATGAAAGCATTTCGCAACCTTATGGACGTTCATGAGGTTGTGAACTATCGCGCTTGTGCAACATCAGCAATGAGGGAGGCTGTTAACGGTTCTGAAATCATTCAACGAATAGAAAATGAATCAGGTATAAAAATTGATGTTATCAATGGAAAAGAGGAAGCCAGCATTATTTTTGATAATAAAATTGCAGATACTCTCGACCCAAGCAAAGATTATTTATATGTTGATGTTGGTGGTGGTAGTACCGAACTAACTCTTTTTTCAAAAGGGATTTGTAAATTCTCCGCATCATTTAATGTGGGAACCATTAAAATTCTCCGGGATTGTGTCCCTAAAGATGAATTTGTTCGTATAAAAGAGTGTTTATTGGATGTATGCCCTAACTGCGAAAACATTGAACTTATCGGATCAGGTGGCAACATCAACAGATTGGTTAAACTCGCAACACCAAAAAAAGAAAAATTCATAACATACCAAGAGTTTAAAAGCATTTACTACGACCTTAAACAATATAGTTATCAGGAATTAATGATCAACTTTGACATGAATCCTGACCGGGCTGATGTTATCATTCCTGCTTCAACAATTTTCCTAAGTATTATGGAATGGGCGAATGCAGATAAAATACACGTACCCAAAATTGGAGTTACCGATGGTATTGTACATCAGTTGTATAAAGAATATATTTCCAACAGTCTTGTGTTGGACTAAAAAAGTAATTCTTTTTCCTAAATTTGCACTTTGAATCATTTCTATATTTTGAACTATTTCGAATTTAATTTGAGATAGTTCATTTATTTTAGCTCAAGCTGCATATCAGCAAGAAGGGAAGAAACTATGTTACAAGGTAAAAAAGTAGCATTCTACACATTAGGATGCAAACTTAATTTTTCGGAAACCTCCACAATTGGCCGTTCATTCAAAGAAATGGGCTTCGAAACAATCAAGCATACGGAGAAAGCTGATATTTATATTATTAATACTTGTTCTGTTACAGATCAGGCTGACAAAAAATGCAGACAAGCCATTAAAAAAGTAATTAAGACCAATGCCAATGCATTTATTGCCGTAATTGGATGCTACGCTCAACTTAAACCTGATGAAATTATCGCGATTCCAGGAGTTGATCTCGTTTTAGGTGCTAATGAGAAATTCAATATCCACAAATACATCGATCATCTTGAGAAAAAAGGCACCGGAGAATTGCACCCATGCGAAGTAGAGTCGGTTAAAGATTTTCATTCATCCTATTCAATGGGAGATCGAACCCGTTGCTTTCTTAAAATTCAGGATGGGTGCAACTATTACTGCACCTATTGTACCATCCCATTTGCCAGAGGCAATAGTCGTAACGTGAGCATTAAAGAAACGGTAAAACAAGCAGAAGAAGTTGCCAGGCAAGGTGCTAAAGAAATTATCTTAACAGGAGTAAATATTGGTGATTTTGGGAAAAGTACAAACGAAACATTTCTGGATTTAATTAAAGAGCTTGAAAAAGTGAAAGGAATTAGCCGTTTTCGGATCTCATCCATTGAACCCAACCTTCTAAGCAACGAGATCATTGAATTTGTTGCTCAATCTGAAAAGTTTGTTAATCATTTTCACCTTCCTCTTCAAGCTGGTTCCAACAAAGTTTTAAAACTTATGAAGAGAAGATACGATAGAGAATTATTTGCCCAGCGTATTGAAAAAATTAAATCTTTACTTCCTGATGCCTTTATTGGTGTTGATGTAATTGCCGGAAGTCGTGGCGAAAGTGATCAAGATTTCGAAGATGCCTATTTATTCATTAAGCAATTAGCCATCAGCCAACTACACGTATTCCCTTACTCTGAAAGACAAGGCACTAAAGCTCTCGAAATTAAAGAGGTTGTTCCTATTCCTGAAAGAAAAAGAAGAGCTAAAATGCTGCAAAACCTTTCCGAAAAAAAATTAAATGCATTTTATCAGGAAAACTTAGGCAAAACAGAAGAAGTCTTGTTCGAATCCTTTAATGATCATGGTAAGATGTATGGATTCACTAAAAATTACATTAAAATCGAAATTCCGTACAACCAAAACCTTAGCAACGAACTAACATTTGTTACCTTGCAGGAGATAAATCCGAATGGCAATGTTTCAGGTTCTGTAATTGACAAAATACGATTCAACCTAAAACCCATTTTGCAATAAATGATAAAAACATGATCAATCTTAAAGAACTTTGTTTTAAAACGAATGATATAGCCCGAAAAGTTGGTCTTTTCATAAAAGAACAGCAAAGCAAGATTAAATCTGATGTTATAGAAGTAAAAGGTATACACGATTTTGTAACCTATGTTGATAAAACTGCGGAAGAAAAAATTGTTGCAGAATTGAAACTAATTCTTTCTGATGCAGGTTTTATTGCAGAAGAAGGCACTGAAACCTATCGCGCAGAACGTTACAATTGGATTATTGATCCGCTTGACGGAACAACAAATTACATTCATGGATTATCGCCTTTTGCTGTTAGTATTGCACTACAAGAATACGACGAAATTGTATTGGGAGTGATCTATGAAATTAGCCTTGACGAATGCTTTTATTCGTGGAAAGGAGCATCAGGAGCATACTTAAATGGCAAAACAATTACCGTATCAAAGGCCGATTCGATAAATTCCAGCTTAATTGCAACAGGTTTTCCCTACTACGATTACGACCAATTGAAAACATTTATGGCTTCTTTGGAATACTTTATTATTAATTCTCACGGCGTTCGCCGCCCCGGTTCTGCAGCAACCGACTTAGCTTATGTTGCTTGTGGTAGATTCGAAGCTTTTTACGAATATAATCTTCAGGCTTGGGATGTTGCTGCCGGTTCATTTATAGTAAGGCAAGCCGGCGGTAAGGTCTGCGATTTTAAAGGAGGTAAGAATTTCATCTTTGGAAAAGAAATTATTGCCAGCAATACAATGGTTCATGATGAGTTTAAAAGTGTTGTGACTAAACACATGATAAAATAAACTTATTGCATTTTCCGGCTTCAGCAAATCATAAAAACACACTTCATTACAATGATAAAACTTCTATCCTATATGGTATATGGTGTGGTAAGACTAATAAGTTACTTGCCATTTCCAATACTTTACTTCTTTTCAGACATTGTATTTCTTTTTGTTTGCTACGTTTTTAGATATCGAAAAAAAGTTATTACCTCGAATCTTAAAAACTCTTTTCCTGAAAAATCTGAAAAAGAAATCAAGGCAATACGAAAAGAATTTTACAGTCATTTCTGCGATACATTTATTGAAACCATAAAACTTTGGACAATTAGTGAAGAAGAAATTAGAAAACGCTGTAAATTTCACAACCCAGATATTTTTGACCGGTACAAAGCCTCTGGTAAAAGTATTATAACCGTATTTGGGCACTATGGAAATTGGGAGTGGCTGACATCATTTTCATTATGGAAAGATGCATACTATCTGCCCATCTACAAACCCCTTCACAATAAAGTTTTTGATAAAATGTTTTTACAGATAAGAGAACGTTTTGGAGCCAGACCATTAGCTAAAGATGATACTTTGCGAACCATGATTTCTTACCGGAATCAAAATAAGTTTACGGTTACGGTTTTTATTGGTGATCAAACACCAAACAAAAACAACCTCAACTACTGGACAAAATTTCTCAATCAGGATACTCCTGTTTTGCTGGGAACTGAACGTATCGCAAAAAAACTTGACCAGCCAATAATTTTTGTTCATATGAAGAAAGTAAAAAGGGGATATTACGAAGTACATTTTATTCCTCTTTTTGATAATCCTAAAGATACGGCTGAGTTTGAAATCACGGAAAAACATACGCGCGTGTTAGAAGATATAATCAAAGAGGAGCCAGCATACTGGTTATGGTCTCATAAAAGATGGAAACACACAAAACAAGACTCACAATAAGTAATTATATTGTAATACATCAGTTAAAAGAAAATGAATAGAATTGGAATCGTAATACTAAACTGGAACGGGAAAAAATTATTAGAAACATTCCTTCCATCTGTTGTTGCTCACTCAAAACGTGAATGGGCCGATGTTATTATTGCAGATAACGCATCCAGTGATGATTCCATAGCATTTTTAAAAAAAGAATACCCTGACATTCAGGTTATTCAACTGGATAAGAATTACGGATTTGCTGATGGTTACAACAAAGCATTGGAGCAACTCTCACACAGCTATTTCGTTCTTTTAAATTCGGATGTTGAAGTTACAGAAAATTGGCTTGACCCGATTTACAATCATCTGGAAAAAGATCCAGGCATTGCGGCTGCACAACCCAAAATTAAAGCTTATCACAATAAAACGGAATTTGAATACGCTGGCGCGTCAGGTGGTTTTATTGACTATTTAGGCTATCCTTTTTGCCGTGGAAGAATACTGGATCAAATCGAAAGCGATCACAATCAATACAACTCAGAACTTGATATTTTCTGGGCTAGTGGCGCCTCTCTCTTCATTCGTGCTGACGTTTACAAAAAAACAGGCGGATTGGATGGTGACTTTTTTGCTCACATGGAAGAAATTGATTTGTGTTGGAGAATAAAAAATCAGGGATACCGGATAATCGCAGAACCAAAATCAACAGTTTATCATGTTGGAGGAGCCACCTTACCAAACCACAGCTCAAGGAAACTCTATTTAAATTTCCGCAACAACCTATTCATGTTGCATAAAAATCTTCCTAAAAATAAATTCTGTTCCATTCTCCTGCAAAGAATGATATTGGATGGTGTCGCAGCAATGAAATTTCTTTTGAGTGGCGAATTTTCAAATTTTGGTGCTGTTTTTAAAGCTCATCTCTCCTACTATTCCATGTTCTCAAAAATGAGAGAAAAACGCAAAAAGATGATTCCCTTTATCACTAAAACAGATCACAGGGAAATGTATAAAAACAGTATTATTTTTGATTTTTACGTAAGAAAGAAAAAGCACTTCTCCAACATTACTTTCTAAAATTAAGGATTATTAATTAGTTGGCCGCAGTGAATTTAAGACCAATAATTGAAACCATAAGTAAAAGTAAAAAGAATATTCTTGAGAAATGAATTGGCTCGCTGAACAGTACAATTCCCAAAATTGCGGTCGAAAATGCTCCTATTCCTGTCCATACGGCATAAGCTGTGCCTAAAGGCAAGGTTTTTATCGCCAAAGCAAGAAAATACAGACTTATTGCCATTGCAACAATCGTAATCACACTAGGCCAAAACTTAGTAAATCCTTCAGCATATTTCAATCCGATAGCCCAAACAGCTTCAAACAATCCTGCAATAATCAAATAAACCCACGCGATAGCCATACTTACAATTTTTCAATTACCTGCTCCAAACGAATTCCTCTTGATCCTTTAATTAGAATATACTGGTTTAGCAGTTCAGTCTTCTCAAGCTCCAAAATTAATTCCGCAGTGTTCTTAAATGTTTTGAACTGCTTATTAGAATTCACTTCTGTAAAAATCTCACCAACTAAAAATACGGATTGCAATTGCCGATCTTGAATCAACTGTAATAAATCCAAATGTTCTTTACGGGCATCAGAACCCAGTTCCAACATATCACCAAGAATAATGACTTTATTTTTTCTCATCATACCTGCAAAATTCTCAACAGCAGCCTTCATACTTGTTGGATTCGCATTATATGCATCCAGAAACAATACATTTTTCTCGGTTTTCTTCAATTGCGATCTATTGTTACTGGGAACATACTTTTCCAGTGCGTCTTTTATCTCAATTTCATTGATTTTAAAATATCGTCCTACTGTTACCGCAGCCAAAGCATTTTCAAAATTATAAGCACCAATCAGTTTTGTTTTTATATACAATTTCCCAATTGCTGATCTAATTTCTAAAACCAGATATGGTTCAGCCTGTATAAATTTTGCCTTGGAAAATGCATTCTCCGAATTTCCATAACTAATGGATTCCTGAGCATTCAACATTTCAGTCAGGTAATCGTTATCAGCATTAATAAACACCTTTCCTCCATTCTTAAAAATGAAATCATACAACTCTTTTTTTGTTGCTATAACACCTTCAAATGAACCAAATCCTTCCAGATGCGCTTTTCCAACATTTGTTATGATTCCATAATCAGGCTCAGCAATTTCGCACAACTGCTGAATCTCTCCCGGATGATTGGCTCCCATTTCAACGATTCCAAATTCAGTTTCCTCATTCATAGAAAGAAGAGTTAACGGAACACCAATATGATTATTAAGATTTCCAATTGTAGCAACCGTTCTAAACTTTCGCCGCAAAACCTCATGAATCAATTCCTTCGTTGTCGTTTTCCCATTGGTTCCTGTAATAGCAAGAATCGGAATGTTTAGTTGCCTTCTGTGCTCTCTGGCTAAATCCTGAAGTATCGCCAATACATCTTCAACCAAAACAAAACGATTATCAACTGCATATTCCTTTTCATCAACAATTGCATACTCACAACCTTTTTCAATTGCAGACATGGCAAATTGATTCCCATTGAAATTATCGCCTTTCAAAGCAAAGAAAATTGAATTGGGAACAATCTTTCTGGTATCTGTTACGACTATTGGATGTTCCTTAAAAAGAAGGTAAATATTTGACAATTGCATTGTATTCTTTTTCAGATTTGGTTCGACAAACGAAATTAGCAATTTCCAACAAAAAACCCCATCCTTTCAAGATGGGGTTTAAAAATATTTAAGATTTAACTACTTTGTCTTTTTATTTGCAGGATGTCCTACATGAGTCATTGCACATCGGAATCCAATATCGTCACGCGCTTCTTTCTGATTTAAAAAGCGACGCGAACCCGGTGACATCCAGTAAGCACGATCTTTCCATGAACCTCCTTTGTATACCCGGGAATCATCAGTTATCATAGAACTAAAATCGCTTCCGTTCTGACCTCTGCCCTGAACATACATACGACTAGAACCTGCAGCCTGATGTTCCGGATTATTCCATGTATAATCTGAAACGATACTTGATTCAACATCACCATCCCGATAATTTCTATTATCCGCAGTTTTGTAATTCTCACGGCCTACCAACTCCTCATCTTTCTGATTTCTGTAACGAATTCTTCCTAAGCTATCTTTCTCTGCAATATTTCCTTCTTCATCTCTAACAGCAGTTTTAAAAACATTTCCTCTGTAAGGATTAAATTCCGAAATATCTTCAGGCGACATAGGACGATAAACATCAGCAACCCATTCGCTTACATTACCTGCCATACAGTACAATCCAAAATCGTTAGGCCAGAATGAATTTACAGGAACCGTAATATCACCTGCATCATTTAATGCTCCAGCTGTTCCCATGTAATCACCACGTCCACGTGCAAAGTTAGCCATCATCTGACCGCGATCTTTTTTCTGATCATTTCTAACCCAATGCCCGTTCCATGGGAAAATTTTACGGTCAGTAATTCTTTCATCCTGTGAATTTCCAATTAAAGCAGCCGCAGCATATTCCCACTCTGCTTCGGAAGGAAGACGATATTTAGGAAGCAACATACCGTCACTCCATCGAACCGATCTTTCTTCGTTATCCGGATTTAAATCCGTAAGATTCTTATTCACAGCACCTTCGTACTGCCCAGCCAAATAAGCTTCAGTATTGAAATTATTTTCATCCCGTTGAGTAGGATCATTATTCAAAATTCCTTTATCAATAAGAATTCTTTCATTTACACGATCGGTACGCCATTCGCAAAAATCAACTGCTTGTTCCCAACTTACCCCAACTACAGGATATTCTCCATAAGCTGGATGACGAAGGTAATTATTTACGTAAGGCTCGTTGTAAGCAAGTTCATCACGCCAAACTAAAGTATCGGGTAATGCCTTTCTGTAAACCTCTGGGTAAGAAACAAATACTCTCTTAATCCAATGTAAGTACTCTAAATAATCAACATTTCGAACCTCTGTCTCATCAATATAAAAAGAAGGAACTGTAACTCTTCTTGGAACATTGTTCCAATCATACATCACGTCCTGTTGTGTTCTTCCCATAGTAAATGTACCACCCTGAATAAATTTCAGACCAGGACCAGTTTCTTGCTGAAAACCGCTATGATATTCAAAACCTCCATTCTCAGGCTCGTTATAAGCCCAACCTGTGGTTTTAGATTTTTCTCCCTTTCCTACAAGATTTTTCACTTTCGAACATGATGGTAATATCATCAGTGAAATTGCAAAAACAAAGAGAATAATGCTCGATTTTAATTTCATAATAGATTGAATGTAGTTTATCTCAAAAAATACTTAACTCAACAAATATAACTAAAAGAGTACAGAGTTTATTGTATTTAATTTTACTTTTTTACAAAATCATTTAACATTTAAAACGAATAATTCAGTTCAAAAAAATCATTGATCACATACAGAATAAGCACTTGAACATCTCTATTAACCTAACTGTCTGATACAAAACAAATTTAAAAAAACATACGCTTTGATCCCAAAGAAAAGTCTTCCCTTTATCTTAATATCTTTTCTCGACTTTGTCTTAAGTTTTGCTTATTTTGCATACCCGAAATTCTCACAAATTGCCAATTTGTTTAATCTAGATGTAAAATACCTGTAATAATTTATGCGCTATCTGATAATATTACTTTTCTCCATTATAAGTGTTAGTTCATTTTCACAAACTACAACTCCAATTAATTTGGATTGGACAGAAAGTTTAATTGCCTATCCCACAGGAGAAAAAATTAACACCCTAACTTTTACAGGAGCTTCTTTAGATGCGAACAACTTTTGGTTGCCAGAATATTCATACCTTCAATTAACAGGTTCAACCAACGATTTATTCACAGTTGAGTTACTTGATACGGAATTTAAATTATTAAGTTCCGCTGAAAGGCAGATTTTACGAAATAAAACAATCCCCAACACAATAAAACCTTCAATTAACACAGTTGTTATTCGAAAACAAAATTACCAACAAGTTAAATTTACGCCCATACGGAAGAATCCTTTAACAGGCCAACTCGAAAAATTGATTCGATTCTCACTGAAATTTCAGAAAAAAAGTCAGATTAAATCAACAAAGCAAAGCAAATCTTACGTCAACAGCTCTGTTCTTCAATCCGGAAAATGGGTGAAAATTGCAATTGACACCACTGCTGTGCATAAGATTACCTATTCCCAATTAATCGAAATGGGTATTTCCAATCCTGAAAATATCCGGATCTATGGTTCTGGAGGTGGAATGCTTCCAAAGATGAACAACGAAGATAGCCTGGATGATTTGCCAAACAATCCCATTTACATGGATAAAGGAAGTGATGGCATTTTTAATTCAGGTGATTTCATCCTCTTTTATGCCAAAGGACCAAGATCGTGGAGATTTGATAAAACTGCCGGGGAATTCGTTCATGAAAATCATTTGTATTCCAAATTTTCACATTATTTTCTTAGCTCCGACATGGGAAGTCCGACTCTCATTCAATCGGCAACATCCTTACCTTCATCAAATATAAATGTTACCGGATTTGATGATTACGCTGTATTTGATCAAGACAATATTAATCTTTTGGAGAGTGGCAGACTTTGGCTCGGAAATACTTTTGATGTTACAACAAATTATTCTTTCAATTTTTCATTCCCAAACCTAAAAACAAGCGAACCTCTTTCAATTAGTACAAATTTGGTGGCCAGATCATCTTCCGCAACAAAATTCAGCCTGCTTTCCGGAACGAATTCAATTGGAGAAGTAGAAATTCCATCGGTTAATACGGGAAGCTATACAGCCAGTTATGCATCAAGTATCGAAAAGAAATTTATAAATTTCACTCCTTCCTCGGCTAATTTCGAATTGAGCCTGGATTATGCAAAAAGCTCTCCTTCGTCGAAAGGATGGTTAAACTTTCTTCGGGTAAATGTCAGACGAAATTTGATTTTCACCAACAATCAAATGGCATTTAGGGATTCAAAAACCATTGGTGCAGGCAACAATGCATTATTTTCTCTTCAAAATACAAATGACAAAATTCAAATTTGGGATGTCACCTCTCCTCAATCTGCAAAAATTATATCTGCTAATTACAGTAACAATAAAACATCTTTTATTGCAGATGCCAGTTCTTTAAAAGAATATGTTGCCTTTGACCACAATGGTTATTTCCCAACACCAATTAATATTGGATCGGTTAAAAATCAAAATTTGCATGCTTTGGCTCAAACAGATATGATTATCCTGAGTCCTCCCAAATTTTTATCTTATGCGGTTCAAATAGCCGATTTTCACAGAACCAAAGACAATTTAAAAGTAAGTATTATTGATCCGGAGGAAATCTACAATGAATTCTCATCTGGTTCTTCAGATGTTAGTGCCATTCGAAATTTCGTAAAAATGTTTTACGACCGATCAACAAGTGAATTAGATATGCCAAAATACCTTTTACTATTTGGTGATGGCTCATTTGATAATAAATCTGACCGCGAAAACAATACAAACCAGGTTCTTACCTATCAATCAGAAAATTCTTTAAGTCCAACTCAATCTTTTGTTACCGATGATTTCTTCGGACTGCTTGATGATGATGAAGGCGAGGCAACTGGTATGGTAGATATAGGCATTGGGCGTTTCCCTGTAAACACAGCCGAAGAAGCACAAATTGTTACCAGTAAAATTTTAAACTACAACAATTCAGAATGGGGTGATTGGAGAAGCATGATTTGTTTTATTGGGGACGATGAAGACAATAATACGCACATGAGGGATGCCAATAAATTAGCTGTGCAGGTAGAAACTGACTATCCTCAATTTAAAATACAAAGAATTTTCCTTGATGATTATGAACAAATAACAAGTTCTGCCGGACAGGAATATCCTGATGTCAATCTGGCAATCGGCGAAAGCATAAACAAAGGAAGCCTGCTTATGAACTATACCGGGCATGGAAATGAGAACGGACTGGCACATGAACACATTCTAATGCTCGACGATATTCTAAGTTGGAAAAATCCGACAAAACTTCCTCTATTCATGACTGCTACCTGTGAATTTAGTCGTTTTGATAATTACAAAAAACTCTCTTCAGGCGAAATGATTCTTCTTCGCGGCAACGGCGGAGGCATCGGTTTATTTACGACAACCCGACTGGTATTTTCATCACCAAATTTCAGTTTGAATCAAAATTTTTATCATCACGTATTTGACATGAATTCTGAAGGTAAGCATCTTCGGCTGGGAGACATTATGAGAAAAACGAAAAATGAAACCGGATCTGGAATCAATAAAAGGAATTTCACACTTCTAGGTGATCCGGCTCTGACATTAAATTATCCTAAATATACAGCCAGAACCATTCAAATAAATGATGTAGACATCAGCCAAGCAACAGATACCTTAAAAGCATTAAGTAAGGTTCATATTTCCGGTGATATAATTGCAAATACCGGTGAAATTTTAAATGATTTTTCAGGAACTGTTTATCCAACAATATACGATAAAGCAACAACGAAATCGACACGCGGAAATGATGGCGAACCATTTGAATACACAACTCAAAACAGTGTCCTTTTCAAAGGAAAAGCCAGTGTTACCGATGGAAATTTCAATTTTAACTTTCTCGTACCTAAAGATATTAACTACCAATATGGAAATGGGAAAATCTCCTACTATGCAAACAGCATGAATTCAGATGCAGCAGGATACTCCAATCGTATTGTGGTGGGAGGTACAAATCCAAATGCGGATGAAGATAAAATTGGTCCTGAAATTGAACTTTATATGGACGACGAACAATTTACTTCAGGCGGTCTGACAAGCTCATCCCCTCTTTTATTAGCAATCGTTCAGGATTCCAGCGGGATAAATACCGTTGGGAATTCCATTGGGCATGATATTATTGCCATTCTCGATCAAAAAACAGATCAGCCATATAAACTTAACGATTCCTATGAGTCAGACCTGGATAATTATCAAAAAGGAAAAATAAGTTACCGTCTTTTAGATTTAGAAACAGGCGAACATGAAATTCAGATTAAAGTTTGGGACAACGCAAATAATTCATCAGAAAATATGATTGATTTTATTGTTGCTGATAATGCCGATCTTATTTTAAAGCACGTACTAAATTATCCAAACCCTTTTACAACGAGTACTGGTTTTTATTTTGAACACAATCAAGCCTCCAGAAATCTTGATGTTTTAATTCAAATACTCACCATATCAGGAAAATTAATTAAGACTATTGAAACCACAATAAATTCAACCGCAAATCGTGTTGGTCCTATTCAGTGGGATGGAAAAGACGATTTTGGCAATTCCATTGGTCGTGGAGTTTACTTCTATCGTGTAAAAGTTAGAGCCGATGATGGAAAAGTTGTGAATAAATTTCAAAAATTAGTAATCCTAAAATAATAAAAACCAGATTTAACAGTTTATTGAATATATTTGCAGACCATTATATTAAATTATTATGAATTACAGACTAACTCTAATCACAAGTCTTTTATCCATTTTGCTATTCTCAAACATGGAAACAAGTTGGGCGCAAACCTCAACATCGGGAGCTAATTACATTTCAACAGCTGTTCCCTTCTTAACAATTACTCCCGATTCCCGTGCAGGTGCGATGGGTGATGTTGGTGTGGCTACATCGCCTGATGCTAACTCGATGCATTGGAATCCTGCCAAATTTGCCCAGATTGAAGGCAACTACGGAGTTGCAGCATCTTACACTCCTTGGTTAAGAGATTTAGTTGATGATATGAGCCTTGCTTATTTAACCGGATACTATCGTCTGGATAAAAATCAAGTTATTGCTTCCTCTCTTCGATATTTTACTTTAGGAGAAATCATCTTTTTGGAAAGCGAACAGGCAACACCGGTCTCAAGAAACCCAAATGAATGGGCTTTTGACATTGCCTACTCAAGAAGATTAACCGATAATTTATCAGGAGCTATTGCATTCAGATACATCCGTTCAGATCTTACACAAGCTCAATATGTTGCAGGAGTCGAAACGCAAGCCGGCAATGCTTTCGCCACGGATATTTCGGTTTACTACCAAAAAGAATTTAAAAGAAACCGAAAAGAAATACTTTGGTCTTGGGGGCTTAATATTTCAAACATCGGTTCAAAAATCAGTTATACAACAGACGATGAGAAGGAGTTTATTCCTACAAACCTGAGATTTGGGTCTGCTCTTAAATTTGAATTGGATAATTACAATTCATTAACTATTGCTGCCGATTTCAATAAATTATTAGTTCCAACTCCTGCTAATGGCTCTCTTCAAGATGGTGAAGATAACGGAACTGTTATAGTTGGCGGGCAATCATCCAACAAATCGGTCATGAGCGGCATTTTCGGATCTTTTTCTGATGCTCCAGGAGGAATGAGTGAGGAATTTAAAGAAATTACATGGTCGCTTGGTCTTGAATATTGGTATCAAAAACAATTTGCATTGCGCACAGGTTACTATTACGAACACGAAGAAAAAGGAAACAGAAAATATTTCACTGCCGGATTGGGAGTAAAACTAAACATGTTTGATTTGGACTTCTCTTACTTGATTCCTTCAACACAAAATAATCCGTTAAAAAACACTTTACGTTTTACCCTTACAGCTAATATTGATAAAATTATTAAATAAATGAAAATTAGAGTAGGATTTGGGTACGACGTTCATCAATTAGCCGAAGGAGAAGAATTTTGGCTGGGGGGAATAAAATTAACTCATAGTAAGGGGTGCGTTGCCCATTCGGATGGAGATGTATTGATTCATGCTATTTGTGACGCTCTGCTTGGTGCTGCCAACCTGCGTGATATTGGATATCATTTTCCGGATACATCCAGTGACTTTAAGAACATTGACAGTAAAATACTTTTGAAAAAAACGGTTAAGCTAATTGCCCAGAAGGGATTTTCAATTGGAAATATTGATGCAACAATAGCACTGCAACAACCCAAAATTAAACCCATCATTCCTGAAATGCAAAAAGTACTTTCGGATGTAATGGAGATTGATTTGGAAGATTTAGCAATAAAAGCAACAACAACAGAAAAATTGGGTTTTATCGGTACTGAAGACGGCATTGCCGCTTATGCCACAGTTTTAATCCAAAAATAGGTATACTCAGTAGTTTTAATTAGTTAAAAACCTTCCATGAAATAATTTCAGGAAGGTTTTTTCACATAAAATAAAATCTATCTTATCGCTTACTCCTCTTTGATAATTTCTCCATTTTACTATATTTGTTGTATATAGATATATAAATACTTAAACCACTCCACAATGAGAAAAACAGTTGTTATTGGTGCCAGCTTAAACGAGGAAAGATATTCAAATCAATGTGTGCGTTTGCTGCGTGAGCATGATATCGAGACCATTGCTGTTGGAAACAAAGAAGGCAAAATTGCCGACGTTGAAATTAATGTAGGTCGTCCGTATGAAAAAAAAGTTGAAACGGTTGCTGTTTATCTTTCTCCAAAAAATCAAGAAACTTATTACGATTACATAATAGGTTTAAAACCTGAAAGAATTCTATTCCCTCCGGGAACAGAAAATCCGGAATTTTACCGCAAAGCAAATGCCTTAGGCATAGAAACAGAAGAAGCCTGTCCTCTGGTAATGCTTCGCACTGGAGTTTATTAACCGAATAATTGATGTAAAGAGACGCTATACTTTGGCGTCTCTAATTAAAAAGGAGCAGATAAGGACGTCTGATCTCCTCTTCAACTTGAGATACTCCTATTGATCGACTTCGACGTAAAACTTCTTTTCCATCCAGATACACCAATAAACTAGGATTGGTGTATAAGCCTAATTGTGCTGCAATCTCAGGTTGTTGTAAATTATCAACATGAAAAGCTTTCAATTTTGGAAACTGTTCCTGCATCATGCATTTAAGTTTAGGTGATAATACCTCGCATACTCCACAAAAAGGCGCCGAAAAGTAAATGTAAAATGATTCCTTTTTCTGTTTTAGCGTTTCCAATTCAGTCAGTGATAAGTTCATAACGCAAGTTCCGTTTTAAGATAGATACCAAAATTAATAAAAACACGGGGAAGATTTCTTAGGATGCAGACAATTCGTACAACTTCAACAAAAATATTCACATCAAAAAAAGCTGTTTCAAAAAAATGAAACAGCTTTTGTTATGATATTAAGAATTGTACTATTCTTTTTTACGAGTTCTTCTTTTTGGCTTTTCAGCTTGTTCTGCTTTCTCTGCTTCCTCCATGCTATTGTCATAATCAACAATAAAACGATCTACCAAAATACGTCCGCAATATTCACAAACGATAATCTTTTTACGAGAACGGATATCCATTTGACGCTGAGGTGGAATCTTATTAAAACAACCACCACATGCATCACGTTCAACAGTTACAACAGCAAGACCATTTCTTGCATTTGAACGAATTCGTGCATAAGCTGTAAGCAATCTTGGCTCTATTTTTTTTCGATACAAAGCAGAAGAAGCAACCAATTTTTCTTCTTCAATTTGAGTTTCTGATACAATTGCATCAAGCTCACTTTTTTTGCCTTCTAAATCAGCTTTCTTCTCAGCAAAAACTTTATCTGAGTTTTCAATTACAGCTTTTTTAGCCGCAATTTCCGAAGTAAATTCTTTAATTCTCTTTTCGCACAATTCAATTTCTAAATTTTGAAATTCAATTTCTTTTGAAATAGAATCAAATTCACGATTGTTACGAACATTCATTTGTTGAGCTTCATACTTTTTAATAAGTAATCCTGCTTCTTTAATTTCTTGTTTTTTCTTCGCAACAGTTTCAACTAAATCTTTTACCTCATTATTTAGGTTGGCAATCCTAGTATCAAGACCTGCGATTTCATCTTCCAAATCCTGAACTTCTAACGGAAGCTCTCCCCTTAGCGTTCTAATCTGGTCTACTTCAGAATCAACACATTGCATTTCGTACATTGTGCGCAATTTATCTTCTACTGAAATATCCTTAAAATCTGAAGCCTTTGGATCTTGTGTAGTCATATGTTTTACAAATAATTTATTGGATTCGAATTTATCTCTGAAATATAAACCGCAAAGTTAGGGAATTTTTTTGTAACAATCTCATAAAAAATATCTCTTGTAAATTGTTCACTTTCGTAATGTCCTATATCGGCAATTATTATTCTGCCTTCGGCATCAAAAAACTCATGATATTTAAAATCTCCTGACACAAAAACATCCGCTTTCTGGTTGATAGCCTTATGTAACAATGAGCTTCCACTCCCACCACATACTGCAACGGTTTTAATTTTTCTCTTACTAATCTGAGTGTGTTTTACGCATGCCGATCCGAATATTTCCTTTATCCTACTTAAGAAGAAAAGTGGCTCTTCGGGTACTGCAAGTTCTCCAATCATGCCCAATCCTACCTGCTTGTTATCATTTTCGAGTTGATAAATATCAAAAGCAACTTCTTCGTAAGGATGATTTTTTAGAAGTGCCGAACATATTTTTCTCTTTAAATGCTTTGGGAAAATAGTTTCGATACGAACTTCAGGTTCTAAATGCACTTTCCCTTTTTCACCCACAAACGGATCTGTATTCTCACCGCCTCTAAAGCTACCTGTTCCTTCAACAGTGTAACTGCAAGAATCATAATTGCCTATGCTTCCGGCTCCCGCCTCGAACAAAGCATCTCTAATTTTTTGAGCAAACTTATTTGGTACAAATGTTACCAACTTAAACAGATCTTCGTTTACCGGAGATAAAATCCTCCTGTTTTGAAGTCCGATTAAATCGCAAATTCGATCGCTGACACCACCTTTCACCGAATCTAAATTGGTGTGGGCAGCATAAATAGAAATATTATTTTGAATGGCAAGAATTACTGTTCTTTCGACATAATTACTCCCATTAAAGCGTTTTAACCCTTTAAAAACGATAGGATGATGAGCAATAATTAAATTTACTCCTTTCCTAATAGCCTCTTCAACTACACTTTCTACAACATCCAAACAAATAAGAACACCGGTAACATCTGAATCATAACTACCAACCAGCAAGCCTGAATTATCATACGATTCCTGATAAGTCAAAGGAGCCATCTCCTCGATAGATGAAACAATATCTCTTACTTTCAATTTTAATGAAATTTACTAATTACAATTCGTCCTTAATCTCAAGAAGAAGACCTTTAATTTCCTGTAAACGGGTAACAACAGCGAAATTATTCTCAGTATCTTCCTTATTTTCTTTCAACTTAAGCTGAGCTCCTTTAAGAGTCATCCCTCTTTCTTTTACTAAATGAAATATCAAATGAAAATTTTCAATATCCACACGTGTAAAAAACCGATTTCCCTTCTTATTCTTTTTAGGTTTTATAATATCAAATTCCTTTTCCCAAAATCGAATCAAAGAGGTATTTACCTGAAACATATCAGCTACTTCGCCAATGGCATAATATAGTTTTTCGATTTTTTTTTCTTTGTAAGGCACCGATGTTACGATTTAAATTTCACAAGCCAAATAAATTGTATAGAAATGAACCGATTGGGACAATTTATTATCTAAAGTAACAAATAAAATGGCACGAAATAATATTTTCCGTGCCACTTTTTTATGCTTTCCTATTTTCTTTCGATAGAACTAATCCATTGTTTGACCAGTGTTGGCCGCGTAAGCAACCATACTATCATACTCATCGGCTGTTAAATCATTAAAATAATAGTTGATCGGATCTATCGTCTTATTATTCTTCCTTACTTCATAATGGATGTGGGGTCCTGTTGATGAACCAGTATTCCCAAGGAAGGCAATAACTTCACCACGTCTTACTTTTTGCCCCTTTTTAACATTATACCCGTCAAGATGAGCATATACCGTTTTATATCCAAAGCCATGGTCAATAACAACCTTCTTTCCATATCCCCTTTCCGTGTTCTTATATACAACCACACCATCACCAGTTGCATATATTGGCGTTCCAATGGTTCCATTAAAATCCATTCCATCATGGAATTTACGGGTTTTATAAATTGGATGAATCCTCCATCCGTAACCTGATGAAATTCTTCCAAAATCTTTTATGGCAATAGGCATAATAGCAGGAATAGATGCAAGCATTTTAAACTTGTTCTTTACCATTACTTCAACGTCATCGTAAGATTTGGTCTGAACATACATCGATTTGGCAATACGATCGATCTTTTTATTGGTAGAAATAACCAATTCTGAATTTTCCAGATTCTCCAAATTACTGTACCGGTTTACACCTCCATACCCGGCTTTTCGAATATTTGAATGAATCGGTTCAGCCTCAAAAATTACACGATAAATATTATCATCCCGTTGCTCCAGATCCGTTAAAACGTTTTGAAGTTTTACCAATTCAGAATTAAGACGAGTGTATTGTGCAACTAATTGCTGATTTTCACGAATGAGAGATCTCTCTTTTGGGGATCCGAAAAAATAGAACAATACCACAACCATTACAATGGCAAGGACTGAACTTGAAGCCATGTGCTTAAGAACGTTAATTATTTTCGTCTTAAAATTGGCCTCTACTTTTTCGTAACTAATAGACTCTGGGTTAAACTGATACTTAGTCTTCGCCATGTAATAATTTTAGATTTATTTTACAGAAAAAAGCCCAAACTTTTTTCCTCCATAGCTAACAAAATTAAGGAAATAATCTAACTTTGCAAGCTAAGTACATAAATCAGATTGATATAAAACATAATAGCACATGAATTCTAACGAAATCAGACAGGCATTTTTGGATTTCTTTGCCTCAAAACAACATAAGACTGTTTCTTCGGCACCAATGGTTATTAAAGATGATCCAACTTTGATGTTTACCAATGCAGGAATGAATCAATTTAAAGATCTTTTTTTAGGTAACGCACCAATTAAATACAAACGAATTGCCAACTCTCAAAAGTGCCTGCGAGTTTCGGGAAAACACAATGATCTAGAAGAAGTTGGTCACGACACCTACCATCATACCATGTTTGAAATGTTGGGCAACTGGTCATTTGGTGATTACTTTAAAGAAGATGCCATCAATTGGGCATGGGAACTTCTAACTGATGTATTCAAACTGCCGCAAGATAGATTGTACGCTTCTGTTTTTGAAGGAAGTGATGATGATAAATTAGGCCGTGATGATGAAGCTGCTGAATTATGGGCTAAATTTCTTCCTGCCGAACAAATTATAAACGGAAATAAAAAAGACAATTTCTGGGAAATGGGAGATACAGGGCCATGTGGTCCTTGTTCTGAAATTCATATCGATTTACGCAGTGATGAAGAACGCAAACTGGTTGCCGGTCGTGATTTGGTAAATAAAGATCACCCGCAGGTAATTGAAATTTGGAATCTTGTATTCATGCAATACAATCGCAAAGCGGATAGCTCACTGGAAGCTTTGCCTCATCAGCATGTTGATACAGGAATGGGTTTTGAGCGTTTGTGCATGGCTATGCAGGGAAAAACATCAAATTACGATACTGATGTATTCCAGCCAATTATTCAGACTATCGCGAAAATGAGCGCCAAGGAATATGGCAAAAATGAGGAAATTGATATTGCATTAAGAGTAATTGCCGACCACATCAGAACCATCGCTTTTGCAATTACCGACGGACAATTACCATCGAATAACAAAGCAGGATATGTAATCCGAAGAATTTTGAGAAGAGCTGTTCGTTACGGATATACTTTTCTTGAATTCAAGGAGCCATTTATGTATCGTTTAATTCCGGTACTAATTGAAGTAATGGGAAAACATTTCCCGGAACTAATTAAGCAACAGAACTTAATCGAAAAGGTAGTAATGGAAGAGGAAAACTCTTTTTTACGAACTCTTGAAAACGGAATTCGCCTTTTGGATCAGATTATTTATAAAACAAAATCAGAAAACTACAAAGTTGTATCAGGTAAGGTGGCTTTTGAATTGTACGACACCTATGGTTTTCCTTTGGATTTAACTGAATTGATTTTGAAAGAAAATGATTTGGTTGCGAACCGCAGGGAATTTAATGAAGAAATGGAAGCCCAGAAGAATCGTTCACGTTCTGCAACTGCTGTTGATACAGGCGATTGGGTTGAGATTTTAAAAGATGATGTAGAAGAATTTATTGGTTACGATTACCTGACTACTGATGTAAGAATTACCCGTTACCGTAAAATTTCTTCAAAAGATAAAGACCAATATCAAATGGTTTTCAATATTACTCCTTTTTATGGTGAAAGTGGCGGACAAGTTGGAGATACCGGCTACATTGAAGCAAATGGAGAAAAAATATCTATCATTGATACAAAAAAGGAACATGGATTAATTGTTCATTTTGCAAAAGAATTACCGAAAGATCCGACTGTTGTATTTAAGGCTGTAGTTAGCGAGAGCAACAGAACTCTAATTGCAAATAACCATACAGCAACTCACCTAATGCACCTCGCACTTCGTGAAGTATTGGGAGAGCATGTAGAACAAAAAGGATCTCTTGTTAATGCTGATCATTTGCGTTTCGACTTCTCGCATTTTCAGAAACTTACCGAGGAAGAAATTGCTAAAGTAGAAGAAATCGTGAATGTTAAAATCCGTGAGAATATTTCAATCGAAATAAAGAACAACATCCCCATGGCTGAAGCCGTAAACCTTGGAGCAATGGCTTTATTTGGTGAAAAATACGGTGATTTGGTTCGTGTTATTAAATTTAATGATTCAGTAGAACTTTGTGGAGGAACACATGTGAAAGCTACTGGTCAAATTGGATATTTCAAAATTACATCGGAAAGTGCAATTGCTGCCGGTGTTAGAAGAATTGAAGCAATTACAGCTGTAAAGGCTGAACAATTCATCAATGATAAGTTAAATACCCTAAAAGAAATTGAACGCATCTTTAAATCAAATCAGAACCTGATTAAGAACATTACTGATTTAATGAATGAGAATTCAGGCTTGAAAAAAGATCTGGATGGTTTCATAAAAGACCGTTTGAAAATCGTTAAGAATGATTTGAAAGGAAATATCTCGGTAACGAATGATGTTAATATTATTGCTGAACCAATTGCCGTTACCAGTGCTGGTGACATTAAAGATATCGCATTCCAACTAAAAGGAGAAGTAGACAATCTTGTATTTATTTCGGGTGCGGATTTGGATGGAAAAGCAAACATCACCATCATGTTCTCGGATAATCTGGTAAAAGAATACGATTTAAATGCCGGAGCCATTATTCGTGAAGCGGCCAAAGAAATTAAAGGTGGCGGAGGTGGACAAGCTTTCTTCGCATCAGCTGGTGGTAAAGATCCTCAGGGACTGGAAAAAGCCATTGAAGTTGCCAAGAAAATGGTTCTTCACAAGATTGAAGGATAATTACAAGTCATAATAAAAGAAAACGCCGTTTCAATTGAAACGGCGTTTTCTTTTACAGTTACTAATCTGTTAGGGAGTCTGACTGTAAGTATGAACGCTAAACTGAGCTGAGGGCAGATAATTTACACCAAACCAGCAGATCAGTAAAATAACAAAGGCTAAAGCCAATATCCACAAAGAAGATTTGTATTTTGCCGGCATTTGAAACCGACGATGAATATAGACCAAATAACCCAACCAGGTAATAAATGCCCAGGTTTCCTTCGGATCCCATGTCCAATAGTGTCCCCAAGCTTCTTTTGCCCACAATGCTCCGAAAAGCAAGCCCAGCGTTAGGAAAGCAAAACCTAAGTACACCAAATTATCGGCCATCAGCATAATTTGGGGCTGAAGCCGTCCTTTGTATTCCTGATACAATCCCCGAACGGCTACCAAGGAAGATGCTGCCAAAAATGCATAAGCAAAAATATAGACTACTACGTGTGGCACAAACCATGGGCTTTGCAATGCAGGCATTAAAGTTTTAGAAAAATTTTCGGGATGCATGTAGTTGATAAAAAGAAATAGCAAGGACAAAGCCAGACTGTAATACAACATCCAGTTGTAACGCCAGTGCCAATAGGTTAAAAAACCAATTACAGGCAAAAAGAATGCATACCACAAACGGGTTTCACCCAATGTTCGTAATGGAGGTCGTTCCAAACTAATCCATAAAAATCCTATAAAAAAGGCAATGCCTGCAATTCCCAACAGTACCAATCCATTTCTAATTAATTCCCGTTTGGGAAGAAAAGAGGCCAACAACCAGGTACTTGCACTAAGGCCTGCTGCCAATAAAAAATGATTCCAAATCATTAGTCAAAACTTTAAATGCAACTATTAAAAACAAACTCTAATTTGAAACACTTCTGTGTATTTCCTCATTTTTCACTTTATTGCCACGCCAAAACATATATACCGAACCAATCATCATCATAAAAACACCAATATAAACAAATACCTGCCAAGGATCTTTCACTACCTCTACAATGCTTTTGGTGGAGTAAATTCCCATTTTCTCATCGTAGCTAAGTTGATAAATTTTCCATCCGTTCACGGTAAATGATTTGTTCACCTCCAAAGTTTGTTCCTGCCTTTTTCCATCGGGAGTAAAAATGCTGACTTCCGATGAGAATCTTTTAGGTTCCGGCACAGTCATCAATAATGAAAACCTGTCATCAATCTTTAATGACTCGTGAGGCCTGTTAAAACTGCCGCAACTGATCCAGCCTGAGATCGTATCTCTGCCTGAAGAAATGACTCTCACCTTCGCCGCCGGAGCTGCTCCTAAATCAACAAGAGAATAGTACCTATCTCCTGCCCGACCCGATGTCACAAAAAATTCATCAACAATAATCTCCCAATCGTTAAGCTTACAGTTTAAATCATTTTCTATCATGATCATGGAAGGCTTGGTTGCTTCGTATAAGTTTCCTGTAGTGTTATCAACAACCGCCAATTTCGGATGAAATTCTTCAATTTTAAAATCGTTCAGTTTAATCGCCAATGGCAACTCAAAATAATTTCCTTTGTCATCGTAAGCTCTTCCTTCAATACGATTTTCATTTAAATCCATGCGAAGACGCTGCAAATCACCCGAACCTAAACCTGCTGCAAAAACAGTTATCCAAAGTCCTAAATGACTACATATAAATCCCCAGTTTTTCCATTTCAACGGAAATAGTTTTCGAACTACTACCATTCCTAAAATAAAGAGTAAATACAAATTGATGAACAAGAACGGAATGGAAGTTGTCAATCGATTAAAACCAAGGCTTGTTACAATTCCCTTGTTCTCCATAGGAATTTGGGGAGTAATCCCCATAATCACCACCAAAATACTTAAGCCGGCAATTGCCCCGATTGATGCAGAAATCCCGGAAAGGAATTTGAATATTGGTTTCTTCCTTATCAAGACATAAACAAGAGCAATCAATAAAATATACACAGTTCCAAGAATCATATTTTGAGGAAATAAGATGGAACCAAAAGAAGCACTCCCAACAGTAAATTCCAGAGTAAATCCGATAAGGAGCAAACCAAATGTCATTAAAAAGCTCTCAGAATATCCCCAGGGGGATTGCCATAAGGGTTTTGTATTTTTAGTCATATTGATTTAGGCAGATTAAAAAAATGATTTTATGCTTAAAATGATTTGAACCTGAGACCAATCCAATTTTTCTAAATAGTCATCCCTTAAAAAGCCAGATATTTTGAGAGTTTGATTTTTGAAAATAATTGCATCCAAAGATTTAGTTTTAAAAAAGACACAAAGGATTTGCTCTTTAATTCTATTGAGCATTTTCTTTAGATTAAACCCAGTTCCGGCAAAAATTGTATTTAATTGATTACCTAGAACGCCTTTTAGATAATTCCTTAACATTCTGTGATCTTGCTTAATATGTCCAATAACCGGTTCTATTCCAGCTCTGGATCTAAAACGTTTCCTTGCTTTTTGTTTTTCATACTGAGTCGTTTCTCTTTTAGGAACAGAAGGTGATATTATTTCAGTACCATTGATCTTCTTTTTCCCTCTGTATCCTCTGTCTACAATCCCTATTTTTGGACAACTTCCTGTTAAATATTCTGTTTGTTTTAAATGTTCTTCTAGAGTGTGCCCATCGTAAGGATTATTTTCAAAGGCAATAGCGCCGACTACTATTTTTGTGGTTTTGGTCAAAACAAACCCAGTCTTGTTTCCAAACTCAAATTTCTTTGCTTCTTTTCCTTTAGCAATACAGCGAGTCTCAGGTTCATGGATACTGTAAATCTTGTTCTTATCTCCTTTTTGTTGCGTTAAGATTTTATCGAGAATGATAAATAATTCCTGATATCTCTTTTGTTGAGATGTGGTGAATTGTCTTTGGATATCTCTGACCTGGCGACCTGCAATAGTCTTGATTTTTCGTAATGCAGCTTTGGCTTTCTTTCTTCTTTTTGGATGATTATGAAAACGTTGGTCTATCATCAACTGCTTTAAGGTTCGGGTATAAGTTTGGCGTAATGTGATTCCTTCTTGTTTGGCTATCTTGTTTACTTTCTCAATTATACGCTTGTGTAGTTTTGCGTCGGTTGGGTAAGTGATATTCTTCTCTTGTACCGTACTGTCAATTAATACTTCTTTTTCCTGAGCTTCTTTGCCAAATAACTGAATTGATATTTTCAATAATATTTCTGCTCCTTCTTTCCCAATACGGTTTCTAAAATGTATAAACTCGGTTGGATCAAAAGGCTTTTGTGTTTGAAAAACTTTCTCCCCACTAAAATACTGCCAATAGGGATTTTCAATCCATCTGTCAACGATGGACTCATCACTTAAATTATAAATGTGTTTCAACAGAAGCAACCCTACCATTCTTCGGATTGGAACAGATGGACGTCCGATTTCGGAAAAATAAACAGAGAATTCCATTTCTATTGAATCCCAGTCAATTCGCCTTGATAAAATACACAATTCATGCTCTAAATTGATGAATCGTTCCAGTGGTGTGTCAAAAATACTTAATTGAGGTGTATTGTCCTGTTTTCCAACCATATCTGCAAGATTTTCAACTAAGATACTTATTTGCTTGCAGATTTAAGTAGGGAATAAAAAAGTTTATCAGTTGATTATCAATATTCTGGAATCTTTTTAAGGGATGACTAAATATAAAAATTATGCCGTCCATTTTGGACGGCACACTTAATTAAAAGATTTATTTAGATTACATTTTAACCTGATATGTATTTTCGCGTTCCTTCGCTTTTTTCTCCCACTCAGGAACCATAGTTTTCAAGAACTCTTGTTTTTCCTGATTTAACTTATCAATATCAAGACCAATAAATTTCTGTGCTTTTGCTTTCGTTGCGATATCCGGATAAGCTATCTCTTCGTTGAATCCGTATTTAGCGAAAAGTCTTGCCAAAGTAATACGAGCTTCCTGAGCACGAACGATACCTGTAGAAATTACACGTCCAATTTCTGTTGGGGCATGAAAAGATCCTCCATGAGAAGCGGCAGCATAATCCCAACGCCATTGAGCGTGACGAATATCCATCAATACAGATTTCATCTCAGCTTCGCTGGCACCTAACTCCCATGCTTTTGCCGCTTCAACATGAGCACGAACCAACAACTCTTCTAAATTGTCACGGTTTCCGATAATTTGATCCTGACGGGTATACACATTCTGAATCAACTTATCTGTCTCTTCGCGGTGACAAACCTGACATGAATTGGCTACATTGTTTAAAGGAGACTGTATGTGGTGATCTGTAAATTTTTGTCCACCTTCCGATTTGTAAGGCATATGACAGTCAGCACAAGAAACACCACGATCGGCATGAATTCCCTTCATATAAATTTCATATCCCGGATGCTGAGCTTTCAACATTGGCGCTTTACTCAATTTATGAGTCCAGTCACTAAATTCAATTTCATCGTAATACTCTTCCATTGCCTCTACACTAGTTCCTTTATCCCAAGGTAAAGTTAGATAATTAGCTCCTTCAACACGTTTCTTATCGAAGTAATACTCAACGTGACACTGAGCACATACTAAAGAACGCATTTCCTGATGAGTTGCTTTGTTGATATCCTTTCCCTGACGGTCGAATGCTTCAATTAAAGCCGGGCGGGAAATTCTTAGATTCATAGTTTCAGCATCGTGACAATCAGCACATCCGATAGGATTTACTATTTCGTGTCCTTTGCCTGCCCATTTTCCTTTGTAAAACTCTGCAACCCCTATTTCATTCATCAAACGAGGTACATCGGGTGATTTACATGTCCAGCAAGTTGCGGGCATAGGTCCGTCGTTTTCATCTTTTGGCCCCCCTGTACGCAATGTATTTCGAATATCTTCAATTGCATAATAATGACCACGACCTTGATTGTAGTCTTTCGAGAAACCGTATCCAGCCCAAAGTACAACTAGTCTAGGATCAACTTCTAACATGTCGATCATAGCACTGCCATTGTATTTACTGCGGAATGTGGTATCAGCTGTTTTGTAATAAGATTCAAATTCTCTTGGGAAATTCTCACCCCAAACTTCGTTACGTGGCTCCCACTGATCGTGCTTAACTTGTGGCGTATAAGCAAATACCGATTCTGCTCTACGTTCCATTATTGATGAAGCTAACAATCCAAGCAGAAATACAACCACCAATGTTACCAGGAAGATAGCCCATCCCAACAATGGCTTTTTGCCTATAGATTCTTGTATTGGTTTCATATGCTTTATGATTTAGGTTTTATTTATTTTTTAATTTTGATTCTTTCATATATTCCTGCAACCAATCCGGTACTGGACTTTCAGGTAGTGGTACTCTGGCATTTGGAACGCTCGACAGACTGTTTACCCGTCCGTGAGGCACCTCTCTGTGACATTCCCAACATACACGATCCTGTGTGTTGTGAGCATGCATGGGTAACTGTGCGGCTAGCTTTGGATCAGTCAGTGTTTGACTGTGGCAACGAATGCAATTGTTGTGAACCACCTTCTTGCCTTCCTCCAAAATAAAGATTACTTCCGGTTCCATTCGCAAGGCAAACATACTTGCATGCCGCAAGCCATCTTTGGCCTTAAAGAAGTACTTGTTAAACACATTATTGTGCGGAACATGACAATCGTTACAAGTAGCAACTTCGCGATGGGAACTGTGCTGGTATGTAGCAAATTGCGGTGCCATAACATGACAGTTCACACAGGTCTCCGGATTGTCGGACAGATATGATGCCGCCTTTGAAAGGTAAAGTACATAAAAGCCAAGTCCGACAAATATTCCCAAAGACACCAAAACCGGTAGTTTCCATTGTGGAGGTGGTGTTAGAAATTTGAATAGTTTTCTCATTAGCAAATGTTTTGATGTATAGGATTTTCTTTTTGCGCTATCTTTTCAAAAAATCAGGAGTGAAAACGAGCATTACCCATCCCCAGTTCTGAGTTTCATCTTTGTCACCACCTTTTAATACCTGCATTGAATCGGCAGCGAACATGTGAGAATAACCAGCCTTAAACAGTACATTTTCAGAATATTTGTAGCCAACTGAAAGATCAACTTCAGTACCTAAATACTTATCCTGCTTATCTGCTCCGCTGTATAAATCGGCTTGTGTTGAAAACAAGTGAATCGCCGTGGCAAAAGAAAATTTATCCTTTCCATAATTTATTCCGCCATAAATATCCTGCAAACCAACACTTCCAACATGGTTTCCAACATAGAAATAATCCATATGACCATTGAATTTATGGTTGGTTCCAAACAAGGGAGTAAATGACTCATAATCCGAATTAGCTCCCGCGTTTGAATCCGTACCCGAAAGCACTTCAACACCGGCATTACCTTTCCAACCTGCACCAATAGGGAAATTCATTCCCAAATTAAACATATGTGCGCTTACATCTTTACCCGAAGCATGTTCCCCTGTTTGCGCATACAATGATCCAGTTAAAGAAAGCTTACCCGGACGATAATTCAGTATTGTTCCAAAAGTCTGATTGTATCTTGACTCGAGATCAGCCACACCAACTCCTGCATTCACATCTACCTGAACACCAACATTCATGAATAACAAACTAAAATCAAACTTGTCAGCTTTTCGGTGATACCATGCAAACTGCATGTTCTTGTAATTTGTAGTATACAATGTCTTTTTAAGAGCTTCTGAGTCGTTATTTACAGCTAAACCAAAATGAAATTGACCGTTTTCATCTGTTTTAAACTTTAACAAAGCCAAATCGTGACTTCGGGCCTGTTGCGCCCAACCTACATTCCCTAAAATTCTTGAATCATCATAAACCAACTCCTGACGGCCCACTTTTAGGGATAAACTTTCATTAAAAATTATTTCACCCCATGCCTCATGAAGCATCAATTGATTTTTATCAGACATATTCAATTGAGCCACATCTCCCCAAACTCTTACATCCTGCAGGGATAATCCTACACGAAATTTTGAATCGTTGTAATTTAAATTAAGACGTGTACGTTGAGAGGTAAAAAGAGCGGCTTCATCGGTTGAATTAAATAATGATTTTAACCCATGGCGATACTCTGTACGTGGACGAAGTTCCCCCTTGAAAGTTAACTGTGCCATTGATAGCATAGGCACCAATCCCAAAAACAGGATTAAGAATAGGCGAAATAGTTTTTTCATAGTTTTGGATAGATTATCAATTTAAAAAACTGTGTTTCAACACAGTTGTTACATAGATTATAATACAATACTAACCAGATTAATGTTTTAATTCAAGATTAAAAGATTATTTAAATTTATTATATTTAAATTTTAATACCTTTTTATCTTCTATTATTCTTGATATTCAAGCTTTTCATATTGATGAAGACAAATGGAATAAATATGTAATTTATCATTGATCTTAATAAACACAATTATTATTTTATTTTATATGCAATATTTACTGAAGCATTACAGATATTTATCTACTATAACAAAGACAAATATCAGAACCCCGAAAAGAGATGATCTTAGTCACAACAAGTTACACGATTTGCATGAGAAAATGTATTATAATGTGCACGATAAGTGCAATTTGAGATATTTTGTAATTATAAAGAAAAGCGTATCTTGAACTCCCATATTCGGAAACTGACGAAACATAAGACTTTCATCCGAATGACAATAAAATTCTTTAAACGAAATAAAATTTTATCAACAATGAATAAGTTTCTGAATTTCCTATTCTCTATGCAAATGATGGGAGTGCTCATCATTTTATTTGCTTTCTCAATTGGAACAGCAACCTTTATAGAAAATGATTTTGGCACTTCAGCTGCCCGAGTGTTGGTTTATAATGCTTGGTGGTTTGAGTTAATGTTACTTTTACTAACCATTAATTTGGTTGTAAATATTTTCAGATACAAGCTCTACAAAAAGAGAAGTGGTCTATATTCCTGTTTCATGCAGCCTTCATTATCATTTTTATAGGTTCAGGGATTACCCGATATATTGGTTACGAAGGCAATATGCACATTCGCGAAGGACAAACGACCAATCAGATTACTACAATGAACTCCTACATTGATATCCAGGCACAAGCGAATGGAAAAATCAGTCAACTAAGCGAAAAAATTACTGTTTCATCGGTAAAAACAACGGAATTTAGTGATGATTTGAATATCGACAATAAAAATGTTGAGATATCACTTAAAACAATGATTCCAAATGCACAATCGACCATTGCACAAGACCTGAATGGGACACCGATTATTGAGATGGTTGCGGTTGGTTCTGCTGGTATGGCAGGAATGCAGAATTTTACTCTGGCTTACAACGAACAAAAAAACATAGGTGCCAATCTTTTAGCATTTGGAAGTAATCCCAATGCAAATACTATTGTTTTCGATTACTCGGATAGCTTAAGAATAATTTCGCCCACTGAATTTTCGGAAGTAAGTATGATGGGGGGAGATCCAATTTCAATGGAAGCTAATAAATGGCACGTAGTATTTCCTAAAAAATTATACGACTTAAACGGAACCAAAATAGTAATCAAAAACTTTTTCCCTTCGGCAATTTACAAATACATACAAGGCAAAGATAAAAATGCCCCAACAGTACTTGTATTTGATGTGAAAAGCGGAAATGAGCAAAAGGAAATGATTGTAAAAGGATCTGATAATTATGTAGGCGTACCTGGTAATCTGACGATAAACGGTATTGATGTTGCAGTAGCTTATGGTCCAAAAACAATTGAAATTCCATTTTCCCTGAAACTGAACAAATTTATCTTAGATAGATATCCTGGCTCGAACAGTCCATCATCATTTGCCAGTGAAGTAACCCTTTACGATAATACAAAAGGCATCGAGCAAAACCATCGTATTTTCATGAATAACATTCTTAAACACGATGGATTCAGATTCTTTCAGGCATCCTATGATACAGATGAAAAGGGAACTGTTCTTTCGGTAAATCACGACCAGTGGGGAATGAGGATTACCTACCTTGGGTATTTTATTCTGATGCTGGGGATGGCCTGGTCACTGATTAGTCCGGCTACCCGTTTTAAAGCATTGGGGGCAAAATCGAAAAGTGTGAAAGTTCTTGCTGTAATGGCTTTCTTGATTGCAGGCAGTCTTTTACCGGCTTCGGCGCAAAATCAAATATTGCCAATTGTTCCGTTAAAGCAATCGCAGAATTTTGGAGCATTATTGGTACAAGATAATGGCGGTCGTTTCGAACCCATTAACACCCTGGCCAGCGAAGTTATTCGCAAAATCACTAAGAAGAATAAGTTTCAGGGATATCCTGCCGATCAAATTTTTCTTAGTATGATTGTAAATCCTCAGCAGTGGCAAACCGTTGCCATGATAAAGGTTGGGAATTCCGAATTGGCTAAGGAACTTGGCATTTCGGGTAAATATGGATCATTCAGACACTTTTTAGACCAACAAGGTCAATACAAATTATCGAAGAAAGTACAAGATGCCTATTCAAGAAAACCATCGCAGCGTACAGGTTACGATAAAGAAATTATCTCGGTTGACGAAAGAGTTAACATCAGCTATATGGTGTTTACAGGTGAATTCTTAAAAATATTCCCTGATCCGAACGATGACATGCACGCCTGGTACAACCCAACTGCTGAACTGGCTTTTACCGGAGATGATTCTTTGTTTGTAAAAAAGTCTATTCTCTTGTTAGGACAAGCCTTAAACAATGGCGATTTTGTAAATGCAGACAACTATATTGCAGGCATAAAAACCTACCAAAACCGATTTGGACAAAATGTGATTCCATCTCCAATCAAACAAAAAATTGAGATTCTTTACAACAATACAAACATCTTTAAAAGATTATTTCCCTACTATTTACTAATTGGTTTCTTTTTAATCGTGTTTCTGGTGATCCAGATTATCAACCCGAAATTCCAGGTAAAGTGGATCATGCGCGCAGCCATGCTGATATTAGGAATTGGCTTTATTCTGCATACAACCGGATTGGCTGCCAGATGGTATATTTCAGGTCATGCCCCATGGAGTAATGGTTTTGAATCGATGACTTATGTGGCATGGGCTTGTTTGCTTTCAGGATTCATATTTGTAAAAAAATCGGATTTTGCATTGGCTGCAACATCAATTCTTGCGGGATTAACTCTTTTTGTAGCTCATTTAAGCTGGATGAGCCCAGAGGTTACCAATTTGGTTCCTGTGCTTAAATCGTACTGGCTAACCATTCACGTGGCCATTATTACTGCCAGCTACGGATTTCTTGCTCTGGCTGCAATTTTAGGAATGATTAACCTCTTCCTATTCAATTTGCAAAACAAGAATAACATCCCTAGAATTAAGAGCACTGTTACGGATCTTACCCGTATCAGCGAAATGACCATGACCATCGGTTTGTATTTTCTAACTATCGGAACTTTTCTGGGTGGTATTTGGGCCAACGAATCGTGGGGACGATACTGGGGTTGGGATCCTAAAGAAACATGGGCACTGGTAAGCATTTTGGTATATAGCTTTATACTGCACATGCGTTTTATTCCCGGCTTAAAATCGGTTTACTCCTTTAATATTGCTTCGGTTTGGGGCTACAGCTCAATCTTAATGACTTATTTTGGTGTGAACTACTATTTGGCAGGTATGCATTCGTACGCTAAAGGCGATCCTGTTCCGGTGCCAACCTGGGTGTACTACACCGTTGCAATTGTTCTGATTCTAAGTTTAACTGCTTACTTCAATTACAAAAAATACAATACCGAGCCAGAAGAGGTGGAGGCATAAGAAAAACAGAAAGACCTGACCGATTTTTGAACCTTGTCAGGTCTGAAAAAATTCAGTTAAAAAAGCGGGAATCCATCCAGATTCCCGCTTTTTACATATTCTAATCACTTATTTACCCGCAATCAGCATAGCTGATAATTGATCAATAAACTTATCATTTGTGCCACAGCATCCACCAAAAATTTTGAAGTCGAATTCCCGATATAATAACTGCATTTCATCAACCATACCAACAAAATCACCTTGTTGCAGAATACCACAGTTATTCAACTCTTCCGGACTCAACACAGACGAGTTTGCCTGAATGCCTTTAAATCTTTTTAAAAGGATATCCTTGTCATTAACTTCATTTGCCAAAGCCTGTCTTACATTGGTTGAATGCACACAATTAGTCATGTAGCAGAGTGGCTTTACATTTGTCTCCTTGTCAATTAATCTTATAGCTTCGGAAATGGGAGTTCCATCCAGTAAACAACCATTTTTTTTGATCATGAAACTAATAATATATGGAATTTGAGAATCAGCCATTGCCCGAGCCATACCTAAAGCTTCATTTATTTCCGGCATAATGCCTGCAAATAAATAATCAACCTCTTCTTTTGCAAATTGAAGTGTTTGTCTCCTATGAAAACGATATGCCTCATCAATCCCTAAAACAATTTCACTGCCATACGCATCCCCCTTACAGCCCAACAATCCACCTATCATTATACTTTCTGCACCATCAGGATATTGATTTTTAATTTTATTTAGGAAGGCACAAGAATCCGCAATGATATCTTTATCACTAAAACAGGATTCTTTTACAGATTCAAAATTCACTTTTCGAGTTGGAGTCATCAGCATAATGGGAAGCTTGTACTTGTCTCCAATATCAACATATTGTTTGTATAGACACTCTAATGCATCCGGATTAGTATACAAAACTCCCGCATGATTGATGTGCTTGTCAAATTCCACATCAAATTCATCTCTTAATCTCTCAACCAATGCTCCTTCGGTTAGTAGTACATCCGAATTATGAAATAATTTTTCAAATATCATAGGTCAGTTAAATTCTCTAATTTTTCAACGCATTCAATATAAAAAGAAATGCCTAAAAAAGGAACCCAATAAGGTTCCTTTTCTATATAATAAAAGTATTTACTTATGCCTTATTCGTAGTAATCACAAAAATGATGAGTGGCTCGTCAGTAGTGTTTTGCACCGAATGAAATCCCTCATTGCTTACTGCAGTGATGCTTCCTTTCGTGATTTTATGGGTTCTCACTTTGCCATCTTCGCCTGCCTTATCGGAATATTCTCCTTCGCCATGCATTACTACATAAACCTCTTCTTCGCCTCTTGGACCGTGATTGTGAAATCCGGCCTGATCGTACTTGTTTAAAAAGACCATGAAGCAACCAATCCTGTTATTGATCAACTCATCCGCATCAAACATCTGCAAGAGGTAAACAATGCCATTGCCGCCATACATTGGCTGACGGGTATCTATGCGAACAACCGACCTTTTGTCCTGTCCAAATGGAACAACCGAAAGATCGATGTACTTCGATACAATATCAATTACCTGATTGGCATCCTTTATCTTCATAGAATCGAATGGAGTTTGGTTCCCGTTTAGTTTACAGAGATCAAATGGATATCGAAAATAAGAACTGATCCTCCCGGAATACTGGAATAGTTATAACTACCATAAGCCAAGGCTGCAGGAACAAACAACTTTCCCTTACCTCCTTCTTTAAAATAGGTAATACCTTCTTTCCAGCCTTTAATTACCTCATCCAATCCAAAAGAAACTCCTGCTGAACTACTTTCATCGAAAACAGATCCACTCAAAAAATAGCCTTTGTAGGCCACAGTTACATTCGACGTACCTGTTGGCTGTGCTCCTGCTCCTTCCTCTTCAATTGTATAATACAAACCTGAATCGCTTTTGGTTGCACTTATGCTGTTTGCCTCCAAATAAGCGAGTATATCTTCATCATTCTTTGCAGCAATCATTTCAGGAGTATATACCTCGATTTCAAAAATCAGTACAGAACCTCCGGGAATACCATTGTAATCTTTACTGCCATATCCTAAATGGGCAGGTATTAATAACATTCCTTTGCCACCTTCTTTAAAATGGGTAAGTCCTTCGGTCCAACCAGGAATAACACCTTGTAAATTGAAGGAAACTAAATTCCCTTTACTATCATCGAAAACCGTACCGTTGGTATAATAACCTTTGTAGGTAACAGTTACGTTAGAACTACTTGTAAGCTGTGCTCCTGTTCCCTCCTCCTCAATTACGTAATACAGACCCGATGCAGTTTTTTCTGCAGTTAAATTGTTTGCGAGCACATAAGCTGCAATCTCTTCTTCATTCTCTGCCCTGTAATCTTTTTCATCATCGGAACCCGAACATGAAACCAAAAAGGCAAAACACAGGGCTAATAAGCTATACTTCATATGATTTATAATTTGTTTTTGATTTGCCATATGGAACTTACCATGCTGGAATAATTATCCCTCAATGTAAAAAACACCTTGGCATGGACGTTTCATATCTATCTGTTTTTTATTGAAAAAACAAATATAGTAAAAACTGGGAATGTTCAGGATTGTGATATTCTAGAACTTCTCTCCAACCCTCTCCTGAAGGAGAGGGAGTTTAAAAACCGAAGCTGTTTTCCCTTCTCCTCTAGGAGAAGGATAGGATGAGGTATCAAGGCTATCGAAGAGATGTATTTTTAATGCCCCGGCTGAAGCAGGGGACAAAGAAAAGAAGACCGAACCATCGTCATTCTGAGCGTAGCCGAAGAATCCTTTCATTAAAATAAGATGTTTCGACAAGTTCAACATGACAGCTACACCTCTACCGCACGATTGTATCGTGTGGCACTAACTTTACAATAGTAAGGAACGCGATACAATCGCGCACTAACAACGCTCTTTATCTGCATTTTTATATTACCCACAGGTCACAAATTTTCGGGAGGTGATTATTTATTCTGGTATTACACCAATGGTGATTTCAACCTTGCCGTCTCTTAGTGTAAGAAGATAACTAAAGCCTTCTTTCCTCCAAATTTGCTCTATACTTTCTATTTTATCCGCTATTGCCTGATTGTAAAACTTATTCAAATCATCTACTTGAATCAATTCTCCTCTCTCAAAACTGTAAGGTTCTAAATTGATATAAGTTTCATCGGGTAAAGAAGTAAAATGTAAATTGGCTATTCTTTGCAAACGCTCAATACCTTGAGCAGTAGTTTCAGTTTCCATATACCTGGCATATACCCAAAAGATTAATTCACCCAAAGATCCCGGATCCACACCCGCAGTAGTAATCTCGTAAACACCATTTTCTGTATCTAAACCATAATAAGGAAGCATACTATATTCTTGCACATAGAAGTTCTCAAAGTGTTTCTCAAAATCACTACGTTGCTTCAATACAAAATCATCCAATTCGAATAAGTCGATTTCTTCGTAAACACCTTCAGAATCTTCTTTGGAACATGATGCAAATAAAAACAGAAGTGAAATAAGAATAAGGTATTGATTTAGTTTCATGATCTATTTCTTAAAGAGATTTTAATTTAGAAGCCTCAGATTATATATCTGCTAGAGCGTGTAAATCCTCATTTTCTGTAAAATTCATAGCCTTGCATTTCTTATTATTTGAGATTAACATTGAACTATCCAAATATACAGTTAGAAATTGCAACAGATTCCAAACTTACCAAATTATATTCACTCCACCCACCCCTTAATAATCAAAGCACACAAAAATTATCCACACACATTCTCCACCACAAACCTCTTTGCAAACAAAATCCAATAATGCACAATCGTACTCTATTTGTAATAGCTTAAATTCTCACTTCCTCGTCCAAATTCAAAATAGACGTTCTCTTTTACCACTAAATACCTCTGCACTGCAAAACTCAGGTGTAAAAAAGGCGTTCGACAAGGCTGTTGGCAGCAAATTGAAGGCAAAATTGGCCTTCAACAACATTGCAGTGTTAAATTTGAGGGGCAACAAGCTGTTTTTCGCATGTGTAAAACAGATTTGAGAGGCAGAATGGGTAAAAACCTCATCTGCAAAGGCAAAAATGAGAGGCAAACTGCTGTTTTTCGCGTATAGAATCACTTTCTCAACACAAAAGATGGGTGAACAGCCTTGCCGAACGCACTTTTTACTGCTAAAACAGCCCATGCAGGTTCGTTGAAGTGCTTTTTTGCCTTAGCAGGAAGAAACAATGGGCTGCAAACAGTCCTCTCGGAACAGGAACAATGCAAACAGCCTAATCGAAGGGGATGTTGACTGCAAATAAACTGCAGACATCTTTGTTTTACATTAAAAAACAACAAAAATCATACAAGATAAAGATTCATGTAAAATAAACAAGCTGTCAAACCTGCCAACTTTCAAATCTCACATTTAACATCAAATAGTTAACCAATACTACTTATTGTTTATTTATTTTTTTCTAAATTAAACCTTCGTTTAGTCCAAAATCAAATTAAAACACAAACAATTATGAATCAAAAAATTTTTCATTACTGCAACACGTCCGAAATTAGTACGGTTGCAACCAATCTTTTAATTGCCTTTTCGGAAGGCGATTGGAGCGCAGATATGGCTTTAAGTGCCATTCTTACAAATTTGGGCAGTGAAAATGAGATTTTCACGAAATCGATTCGTTTCTCGAAGAGTGGTGCGCAGCCAAAAATCCTTCATGAAAAAGATGAGATTGCAGACCAACTCTTTATCTGCACCAAGCTGTTTATTTGGGCAAACTTGCATGCTCCCGAAAAAGACATCGCCGAAAAGGCACAGCGTATTTGGAGTATTTTCGATGCTAACAATCTGAATCTGCACCGCCTGAGCTACGAAAGTCAGATGGCCTTAACAAAATCATTAATCGAGAATATCAATCATCCTGATGTAAGACCTTCTTTAGACAGTTTGACGGGTGTTCCACTCCGATTTGATGCCTTTGCAGCTGCATCCGAAGATTTTAGAAGTACTTTCCTGGAATTCCAGCAATCTGCTGCCGGTTTAGAAAAGGTGACTCCTGCATCAACTCAAAAAAATGTGATCCGTAAAATTATTAACGATCAGCTAACTGCTTATCTGGATAGCATGGCGCTTGCTCTTCCTGAAAAGTACGCTGCAATTAACAGTGTAATTGCCCAGCACATCGAGAGCATTAATACCAAGGCCCGCGCACGCAAAACCCGAAATACCGCCACCGAACCTGAGCTGAACATTACAGAATAACGAACTATTATTTGGACTAAAAGGAAAGAAGGAACGGTTTAATCTGTTCCTTTTTTTATGGCTATTAGAGAATACCTCTCCCCAGCCCTCTCATAAAAGCAAGGGAGTTTTACAAATCCATAAAACAAAAAAAATTGAAGCTGTTTTCTCTTCTCCTTCAGGAGAAGGATAGGATGAGGTATCAGGACAAATAAATTATTTACTACGCACCAACCACAATCCCAGAAAGGTTAATGCCCCGTTAATCATCAGCAACTCAAACCCGATGGCAATTCCAAACCAATCCACCGAATTGTCTTTTAGGATGTAACAGATGATCGGTGATAAAATGGCAACAACAGGTACCAAATTATCTTTCACTTTCAGTTTGGTAAACAAGCCAAAAGCATACAATCCCAACAATGGACCGTAGGTGTAGCCCGCAATGGTGAAAATGGCGGCGATTACAGAATCGTCGTTAATGGCGCGAAATATCAATATCACCACAAGTAAAAGCAGCGAAAACAAAAGGTGCGACCGGAATCTTAATTTTCTGGTATGTGCCTCATCGTTTTCATCGGCACCTAAAATATCAACCGTAAAAGATGTGGTTAGTGATGTTAATGCCGAATCGGCGCTCGAATATGCCGCGGCCATCAGTCCAATTAAAAAGAACAGGCTAACCACTGGTCCTAAATACTGTGTGGCCAAAAGCGGAAACAGATCATCTCCTCTTTCGGGAATTGCAATGCCTTCGTGCTGAGCAAAAATCAGCAGCAAAGCACCCAAAATCAGAAACAATAAGTTTGCCGGAATAAAAGCAAAGCCATACCAATACATGTTCTTTTTGGCTTCGCCCAGATTTTTACAGCTCAGGTTTTTCTGCATCATGTCCTGATCCAATCCTGTCATCACGATGGTGATAAAAGCTCCGGTAAAAAATTGCTTGAAAAAATTCTGCTTGCTTTGCCAATCTCCAAATTCAAACACTCTTGAATAATCGCTTTCGCTGATGGTATTGGCTAAACCGGCAATATCCATATTCAGCCTATCCATTATCAGGTAAATACTAATACCAACCGCCAAAAGCATAAAGAGAGTTTGAAGTGTATCGGTCCAAACAATGGTTTTTATTCCGCCCTTAAACGTGTACAGCCAAATCAGCAATATGGTAATTAAAACAGTTACGAAAAACGGCACATTCCAGGCATCAAAAACCGTAATCTGCAACACATTTGCCATTAAAAACAACCGAAACGAAGCTCCAATGGTTCTGGACAGTAAAAAGAAGGATGCTCCGGTTTTATAGGAAGTTTTACCAAATCGTCCATTCAAGTAGGAATAGATTGAGGTAAGGTTCAGCCTATAATAAAGTGGCAACAGAATATTTGCAACAACAATATACCCCAACATATAGCCAAACACCATTTGCATATAGGTAAAATCGATAGACTTTACCCACCCCGGAACCGAGATGAAAGTAACGCCGGAAAGCGATGCTCCAACCATTCCAAATGCCACTACATACCATGGCGATTGTTTGTTACCAACAAAGAAAGCTTTATTATCGGCCCTGCGGCCTGTGAAATATGATATAATCAGCAGAAGGGAAAAATACCCAACAACAACAAGTAGAATAGAAACTGGTGACACAGGCTGAATTTTAAAATGTAGATCAAAAATAAAGAAAGCATTTAAGACTGCCCAAAACAATTGCCATTGAAAAAAGAATTCCAACTCTTTTTTCCTTGGATTTTGCTACTTTTGAACTAGACTAAAGAATCGATCGTAAAAATGAGTTACACCAATTTCCCTTCCAAGCTTCTTGAGAATGCTGTTGCTGAGTTTTCAAAACTTCCCGGTATAGGAAGAAAAACGGCATTGCGCCTTGTTTTGCATTTACTGAACCAACCCAAAGAGGATGTAAATCTTTTCGGTTCATCAATTATTCAACTGCGCAATGAAATTAAGCATTGCAATTCCTGCTACAACATCTCCGACACTAATTTATGCGACATTTGTGCCAACCCCAAACGCGATCATGAAACCATTTGTGTGGTAGAAAGCATCCGCGATGTAATGTCAATTGAAAGAACACAGCAATTCAATGGAATTTACCATGTTTTGGGAGGAATCATTTCGCCAATGGATGGAATTGGTCCCAGCGATCTGAAAATTGAACCATTAATTCAGAAAGTAAGCGAAGGAAAAGCAAAAGAAATTATTTTAGCTTTGAGCACTACCATGGAAGGAGATACAACCAACTTTTACCTCTATAAAAAACTGAACAAATTTAAAGTGCCTATAACAACAATTGCCAGAGGAGTTTCCATTGGCGATGAGTTGGAATATACCGACGAAATTACACTGGGAAGATCAATATTACACCGAACTCCATTCGATCAGAATTTACAATAAACAATTAGTAATTAGTAATTAGTAATTACTAATTAGATAAAGTTCGGAGTTCCGTAATTCAAGAACAAGTTTATTGAATACTTATTACTTGATACTTGTTACTTGAAACTTGATCCTTGTTACTTGATCCTTGCCACATGAAACAATCCCTTTTCGGATGTATTTGTCCGTTTCTGTTATTTTATTAATTTCGTGTAGTATTTAGACTAAATAAACACAATCAAAAAAAACACAACACGAACATGGCTAAAATAGAAATCCTGATTCCTGCAATGGGTGAAGGAATCACCGAAGCAACAATTACTCAATTTCTTAAAAAAGTTGGTGATTTTGTTGAAGAAGAAGATTCCATCATGGAAATTGCTACCGATAAAGTCGATTCAGAAATCCCGGCTCCTCAATCGGGTACTATTGTAAAATTCCTATTCAATGAAGGTGACACTCCTCAGGTGGGAGATGTTGTTGCAATTTTAGCAACTGCCGGCGAAGATACTGAGACAGAAAAAATTGAAGAAAGTGCGAAGCTCGAAGAAGCCAAACCCCAAATTGAAACTTCTCTAAAACCTGTCCCTTCCGATTCTGTTGCTCCTCAAATCAGTAATAAAACTGAAAGTGGAACTTTTATCTCTCCATTGGTAAGAACAATTGCTGTTGCTGAAAACATCACCACCGATGAATTGAACCAAATTCAAGGTTCAGGAGAAGCCGGCCGAATCACGAAAAAAGATATTCTCGAATATCTGGAAAATAAAAAATCACAAGCAGGCAAATTAATTTCTGCTGAACCAATTGCCACCCCAATTAGTTCAGGTTCATCTGTGGCAGTTACTGCTCACAAAAGCTACGAGGGCGAAAATGTTGAGATCATTGAAATGGATCGTATGCGTAAATTAATTGCGCAATACATGCTCAATTCAAAACAGGTTTCTCCTCACGTTACGTCCTTTATTGATGTAGATGTAACAGGCTTGGTACATTGGAGAAATAAAGTGAAAGATGAATTCCTGAAGAAGGAAAATCAAAAATTAACCTTCACTCCTATTTTTGTTGAAGCAGTTACCAGTGCTTTAAAAGATTATCCAATGGTTAATGTCTCGGTTGACGGAGATCGGATCATTCGTAAAAAATATATCAATATTGGAATGGCAACTGCACTTCCGAGTGGTAATTTAATTGTTCCGGTTATTAAAGCAACCGATGAATTAAATCTGATTGGCATCACCACAAAAGTTAACGATCTGGCCGGGCGGGCAAGAAACAACAAACTACAGCCCGACGAAATAAAAGGCAGTACATTTACCATCACCAACCTTGGAGCATTTGGCAGCACAACCGGAACTCCAATTATTAATCAACCCGAAGTAGCTATTTTGGCGGTTGGTGCCATAAAAAAGAAGCCTGCAGTAATCGAAACTCCTCATGGCGACACAATAGGTATTCGACACATCATGGTTTTATCCCTCTCCTACGATCATAGGGTTGTTGATGGGGCTCTCGGAGGAATGTTTCTAAAAAGGATTGCTGAAAACCTGGAAAACTTCGATACAAAAAGAACAATATAACCTCAAAAAAAAACTTAAACAAAAGCCATCGAATCTTCTTTGATGGCTTTTTTGTACCAATTCTTTGGCTATTACTCAAAATATCAAACAAAATTATTTATTTTGTACAGTATAAATGTGCAGCATTGACTATTTTAGCAAGAATTTAAACGCGTTAGAGAAAGTTGTAAGTTTTTATTAACAATTCTGCTTTTTTATTACATTTGTTATTGGAGTTTGACCCTTATCTACTATATTTAATTATTGTTAATTAATTTAAACCATATAACCTGTTCAACAGCCCATAAACTGAACAAAAAGACACCTTTTGCGCTAAAGGTTTTTTTTATGGTTCTTATCTCTATTTTAATAGGGATAACTAACTCTCACTCTCTTTTTGCTTCTCCTAAACAGCAAAAAATTAAATCGAAAAGACAATATCAAATCGCAGAGAAATTTCTCGACAATAAAAACTTTTCAAAAGCAGCCATCATTTACAAAGAGTTACTCGATGAATCCTCCCGAAATGCTGATTTAAATTTCAAATTAGGATTGTGCTATCTGAACATTGTGTCAGAAAAAGAAAAATCGGTTGACCTTTTAGAAAAAGCAATTCAATACACCAGCTCAAGAAACAATGTTTCAATGGATGTATACTTTAATTTGGCGAAAGCATATCATGCCAATTACCAATTTAAAGAAGCTCTAAAAGTTTACAAAGATTTATTGCAGATCATTTCACCTCAGAATACATCCTTTCGAAATGATATTCAGCGCAATATGCAAATGTGTAAAAATGGTATTGAATTGATGAAGAATCCAGTAAACATCTCCATCATCAATCTGGGAAATAAAATAAACACCGAATTTTCTGAACATAGTCCGGGAGTTACTGCTGATGAAAGCACCATGGTTTTCACTTCAAGGAGAAACGGTACCGGAAGCAAAATTGATTCTGACGGTCAATATTTCGAAGATATCTATATCACCCACCGCACCAATGGAATCTGGTCGGATCCGGTGGGAATCGCAAAGCTCAACACAATCGACCACGATGCCTCCATCTCCATTTCGGCTGATGGCCAGGAACTATATATTTACAAAGCTGGTTTTGTTAATAGCCGGGAATCCGAAGGCGGAGATATTTACAGAAGCAGACTGAATGGCAATGAGTGGAGCAAACCTGAAAAACTGGCTCCTGTTATCAACTCATCAAGTAAGGAAAGTCATATTTCAATTTCTGCTGATAACAGAACAATATTCTTTTCCAGTAATCGTCCGGGCGGATTTGGCGGCATGGATGTTTACACCGTTACCAAACTTCCCAACGGAAAATGGGGCCGCGCAAAAAATCTAGGCCCTGCTATCAATACCGAATATGATGACGATGCTCCCTTCATTCACCCGGATGGAAAAACCTTATATTTTAGTTCTGCCGGTCATAAAACGATGGGCGGATTGGATATTTTCAAAAGCGTAAACATCAAAGGCCGCTGGACTGCACCTGTTAATGTCGGTTACCCAATTAATTCAACAGACGATGATATTTATTACACTCCAACACCCGATGGCAAAAGAGCGTATTTTGCTTCCTACAGAAAAGGCAGCTTTGGAAGAACGGACATCTTTTTAATCAAAACTCCTGACGAAAATACAGCGGGACTATTTGTACTGAAAGGAAAAATTATCAATTCGAGCGGCGATGTGGTTATAAATTCTAAAATCACAGTAAGTAAAGATGGAAATGTAATCGGAATTTATACACCAAATGCCGCAACGGGTAAATTCCTGTTTATTGTTGATGCCGGTAAAAAATACGATATCGAAATCGTAGCTGAAGGTTACAGAACTCTTCGTACCATTTTAAATATCCCCCCCGAATTTGCAAACAAAGAAAATCACAGTGTTATTACCCTGCTTCCGTTAACATTGAGAACCAAGGATGAACCGGACTATCCAAACACTTTGGAACTGATCGATTTGGATGAAAGTAAACTAAGTGAAATTGGTTCACTTCCTCCAACCAAAGATTCTATTCCTGAAGACAAAAAGTTCATCACTCCTGAAGTTAGCAGTGATACAATCAGTGCCAACGAAGAAATTAAAATCGATTCTGTTGTTCCGGCAGAAATTAAAAAGGATATCATAAATGCAAAAGACAAATCTGGTAGTACCACGATTCTTCCCGGTAAAAATCTGATTCCAATAAAAAATCCGGTAACAATACCGAAAATGAAAAAAGACGAGCCAGCCCAAGAATCTGAAAATATTGATATTAAGGCGCAAGCCGAGTTAATTAAACAATCAATTGTTAATGCCCAAAACTCAAAAATTGAGGTGTTAAATTCTGGTGATTTAGCATTCACGTTGGATTTAGGAAATTTTAATTCGCCACAACCAGAACTTTTTGCAACCCTTGATGGTGTGAAAGAGACCATTGGTCCGGACAAGAAATACCACTACACCTACGGTAAGTTCAAAGACTATAAGAAAGCTGCTAAAGCTCAAAAGGATATTGTTTCTAAAGGATTCACAGCTTCAAAAATCAAAATTTTATCGAACGATAATTTAATTCAAGAACAAACTGGCGGAGAAACTTATTACACCATTCAGATAATGGCGCTGAAACTATACGTTGAAACAGACTTTTTTGATAATCTGGATAATGTAAAAGCTTTCCGCGGAGGTGATGGCTATACCCGATATACCTATAAAAAATACACATCCTATCAGCATGCTGTTACCGAAATGAACAGATTGATTCGAATGGGATATTGGGATGCATTTGTTCGTACTGTAATCAACGGTCAATTGCTGTATTCCGGAATGAAATATTCCGAAAAAGACACCTACACCATTCAGGTAATGGCGCTTCGAAATCCCAAACCCTTATCTTTCTTTTCTGATTTGGGGAATGTTACTGTTTTCTCTGATGTAAATGGATTGTACCGCTACACCTATCGGACATATCAAAGTAAAGGTGCTGCTGTTAATGATTTGGGATATGTTCTTAAAAGAGGCTATTGGGATGCTTTTGTAAGAAAATCTCTTTCGGGAGAACATGTATTGAATTTCAATACTGATGAAACAGATAACTTCTACACAATTCAGGTAATGGCTCTTCGAAACGCCAGACCTCTTTCCTACTTTAGCAACTTGGGAACTGACAGCCTTCAGATTTATAAGGGAAACGATGGTTTATCCAGATATACTTTTCAGAAATATTCATCATTGAAAAAAGCCAAAAGCAGGCTTTCCTCAGTGACGAAAAAAGGTTATCTTGATGCCTTCACAAGGGAAATTAAATGGTATAATGAACACTAAAATGCAAATCCTTGAAGGTAAAAATATTCGATTACGGGCTCTTGAACCTACCGATTTAAAACTTCTCTACAAATGGGAGAATGATTCTACTATTTGGGAAGTCAGTCATACCTTAAAACCATTTTCAATTTTTATCTTAAAGCAATATCTGGAATCATCACATCTGGATATTTTTGAGACCAAACAACTCCGCTTAGTTATTGAATTAGTTGAAACAAATACGCCAATAGGCCTAATCGATCTATTCGATTTTGATCCATTTCACCAAAGAGCAGGGATTGGAATCTTAATAAATGATACCGAAAACAAAAACAAAGGATTTGCTTCGGAAGCCTTACAAATCTTTTGTAACTATGCATTTAGCACTTTGCAGGTTCATCAGCTATACTGTAATATTACAGCCACAAATGAAGTTAGCCTTCGCTTGTTTACAAAACAAGGATTTAAAATTATGGGAAATAAAAAAGATTGGATCCGTTCAAAAAACGGTTGGCTTGATGAATACAGCCTACAAAAAATTAATCCTGCAAACCATTAATACTTTCATAAAAAGGAATTTCCGGAATAAATTTAAAACTCTTTTTGTCATAATCCATTTGGCAGCAATAATGCTGTAAACCATTGGTAACAACCAAAAAAGGGACTCTCAGTTTCATATTGTAACGTGCAATCTGATTGAAAACATCCTGAGTTATCTTTACCTTAACCGATTTGCATTCAACAATCATAACAGGTTGTGCATTATTATTATACAAAACAATATCGCTGCGCTGCGGAAGAAGATTAACATCCACTTTCTTTTCAATTGCAATTAAAGATCCCGGATACCTCTTTTCATTCACCAAATATTGAATGAAATTTTGTCTGACCCACTCTTCAGGAGTCAATGCCACATACTTCTTTCGAATACTGTCAAAAATTAGTTTTCTTTGCAGTTCAGATTTTATTTTAAAGGAATAAGTTGGTAAATTTAAATTTTCCATAAAATTGCAGTTACAGCCCATAAAGGTAGAAGATTATTCCTGATATTTAATTACCAAGCCCACATGAAAACAAAAGAGGAAATTGTAAAAAACTGGCTAACCAGATATACCGGCCGAGAACTCACTGATTTTAGTCCATATATTCTTCTAACTAATTTTAATCACTATGTTGAGCTGTTCGCTGAATGGCACAATGTTGAAATTCTGGGCGAAGACAAAGCAATGCCAAATGCATCGGCCGAAAACATTACCATAATTAATTTTGGTATGGGGAGTCCGAATGCCGCAACAATTTTAGATTTGCTAAGTGCTATTAAACCCAAAGGAGTTCTTTTTTTAGGCAAATGCGGAGGATTAAAGCGTAAAAACAAACTTGGCGATCTAATTCTTCCAATAGCCGCAATTCGCAGCGAAGGAACCTCTAATGACTATCTGCCTGCCGAAGTCCCTTCTCTGCCGGCATTTAGTCTTCAAAGAGCAGTTTCTCAGGTCATTTCAGATCGAAACAGAGACTATTATACAGGAACAGTATTCACGACCAACAAGCGGGTATGGGAATTCGACGAACGTTTCAAAAAGTATCTGTCTAAAACCAGAGCCATGGCTATTGATATGGAAACGGCAACAATATTTACTGTCGGATTTTATAATGGAATTCCTACAGGAGCTTTGCTTTTAGTTTCGGATCAGCCAATGATTTCTGATGGAATAAAAACAGATGAAAGTGATGCAAAAGTGACACTTGATTTTGTAGAAGAACACATCCGAATAGGTATTGAATCCTTAAAAGAAATTATGCATAATAAGCAATCAGTAAAACACTTACGCTTCTAACACAAAAACCTATGACATTTGAGGATATTCTTAAAAGCCTAAAAAAGAAAGAATACGCTCCGGTTTATTTTTTAATGGGAGAAGAAAGTTTTTTTATCGATCAGATTACTGATTACATTATTGAGAATGCACTGAATGAATCTGATAAAGATTTTAATCAAACAATACTGTATGGAAAAGATACCGATATTGGTACCATAGTAACCACTGCCCGAAGGTTTCCAATGATGGCTGAAAAACAATTGGTAGTCGTTCGGGAAGCTCAAAATATAAAAAACATTGATCAGCTTCTTTCCTACATTCAGAATCCATTGCATTCAACCATACTGGTAATTAATTACAAATATAAATCCTTAGACAAAAGAAAAAGCTTCACAAAAGAGATTGCTAAGAACGGAATCTTATTTGAATCGAAAAAAATCTATGAAAATCAAGTTCCCGATTGGATAAAAAATTATACCAGTCAACAAGGATATCAAATTGATTCGAAAGCGTGCTTTTTACTTGCTGAATTTTTAGGCAACGATTTGGGTAAAATTACCAATGCAATTGATAAATTAACCATAAATATCACGGAGACTAAAACAATTTCGCCCGGCGACATTGAAAAAAATATTGGGATATCTAAAGATTTTAACAATTTTGAATTACAAAATGCATTGGGCAAAAAAGATGTTTTTAAAGCCAATCAAATCATAAACTATTTCGCTACGAATGAAAAAAATAATCCAATGATTGTAACCATTGCCTTATTACACTCGTATTTCTCAAAAGTTTTAAAGTATTATTTTATCAAAAATAAAACCAATGATAAAATGGTAGCTTCTACTTTACAAATTAATCCTTATTTTATAAAAGACTATAAACTGGCAGCAAAAAATTACAACCCCAAAAAACTAGTTGCTATAATTGCACTGCTGCGGGAATATGATCTTAAATCGAAAGGAATTGGAGATGTAAGTACGAAGCATGGAGATTTATTAAAGGAATTAATCTTTAAAATTCTTCATTAGAATTTTGATTCATAAAAACAGTAACAAAAATTAAGTTGTACATAAATCCCAACTATGAGATTTTATCTACCCATTTGCCTGCTTACTATACTAATTTGCTTAAACTTCTCAGTAAGTTTCGGGCAGATTACTCCTGTTGCACAAAACGATACGGTTTCAATAACCAATAAAAGCCTTGCAAACGAAGTGGTATATATAGAAGTTGATTTTCTGGAAAATGACAAATTTTCTGATGTTGATGGACTTAAGATTTCAATCTTAAATCAAACCGACCAATATGGAAAAATGCATTTGATAGAGAATAACACTTTAATGATTTACTATCCTTATGAAAATTCATTTGGCACGGATACTATCCGCTATCAAATTTGTAATGAAAATAATAATTGCAGTAAAGCTTTCGTTCTCGTAAATGTTCTGGATCCAAATCAGGTTGAACTTATGATCCCATCATCCTTTACCCCCAACAATGATGGAACCAACGAGAAATTTTTTATCAAAGGAATAGAGAACTATCCTGAAAATGAATTCATCGTATTTTCCAGATGGGGAACAAAGGTTTTTGAAAAACGAAATTATTCAAATGATGATGCCTGGGATGGTGGTTACAATAAGGCCGGCGTAAAATTAGGTCCGGGGGATAAACTTCCCAAAGGAACCTATTTCTTTAAGTTGATTATTAAAGACAAAGAGTATGTGAAAAGTGGCTATATTGTTATTAAATACTGATAATGAATTACATACTAAAACAATCTATTCTCTTTGCATTCATCATTTTATGCTCTGTTACCTTACGGGCTCAGGAAGAAATCCGATTTTCAAATCATAAATACAACCGACTTTTTTACAATCCAGCTTATGCTGGTAACACCGGATTTATGGAAGCTGTTCTTGCCTACCGAAACCAATGGGTAGGAGTTGAAGGATCGCCGGCAACTACAATGGTTTCATTTCAGGCTCCAATAAACTACACAAATTCGGGTTTAGGAGCTGTTGCCTACCACAACAAATTTGGAATTCAATCGGATGTTGCAATCTTTTTTAATTATGCCTATCAAATTCAAATCAACCACGAAGGTAAATTATCAATGGGATTGCAGGCTGGTTTCATTAATAAACAAGTTAATTGGACAGAATTGACTTTTTATGATCCGAACCCAAGCAGTCCTAATGATGCAATAATCCCTGATAATAACATATCAACCTGGGTACCAAATTTTGGATTAGGCTTTTACTACTACACTTCCGAGTACTATTTCAGCCTTTCCATTCCAAGATTACTTTCGAATGATCAGCCCTCAACAGAAGGCATATCAAATAATGTGAGCTTTGATTCAAAATCACTTTTCTATTATTTAGGTGCTGGAGTTACCTTGCCAGTTAACCGGGAAATTAATTTCTCTCCTTCTGTTTTATTTGTTGGTTCACATAAAACCTCGAACCTGATAAATGTAAACCTCGACTTTATACACCATAGCGGTGTATCTGTGGGAGCTGGTTACAGAAGTGATGGCACATGGGCCGGTTTATTTGGCTATCAACTAACTCAAAAACTAAGATTTTCATACTCTTATGAAAAATCTTTCGGAAATTATCCCACAAAAGGCTATACAAATCATGAAATAATATTAAATTACAATTTATCATTACGTAAAAGTCAGATTACATCACCAAGATATTTCTAGTAATATGAATAGGAGCCGAATCTTACATTTTCTCTTAATTATTATATTTGTTCTGTCAGGTGTTTCGGCATCCTTAGCTCAAAATCAGCAAATACAAAAAGTCGATCGTTTGTACAATAACAAAGAGTTTGCGGCTGCTGCTTACTACTATGAAAAACACCTCGAAAATTCTGAAGATATTGAAATAAAGAGAAAACTTGCCGATTGCTATCTTCAAATACAAAAAGATACCGAAGCAAATTATTTACTTGAAAGTATTGTTGCTGATTCGGAAGCCAATGCTGAAGACTATCTGAATTATGCAAATCTCTTAAAGAGAGTTCGCAACTATGAAAAAGCAAAAGTTTTTTTCAAAAAGTATGCGGAATTAAAACCTGAAAACAAAAATATTAGCAACTTGATTCTCTCCTGTGATTTAATTAATGAGTTACAAGATGATCACTTGTATTCTATAGAATCAATTTCTATTAACTCTCCTCAATCCGATTTTGCATCTGCATTTTATAAAAACGGGCTTGTTTTTGTTTCCGGACGAAAAAATAATACTTCGAAACAAATGGATGGTAGAAGTGGAGAATACTTTTTAGACATGTATTTTTCAGAAAAATCGGGAAATAATTTTTTAAGCCCTAAATCCTTTTCTGATAATTTTAACACGAAATATCATGAAGGACCAGCCTGCTTTAGTGCAAATGAAAAATTTATTTTCTTCACCCGAAACAAAGGAACTTTAAATCTGGAAGGGAAGTCGGAATTAAATATTTACACTTCAAGACACAATGATACTGACTGGGATAAGGCCGAAATCTTCCAATTCTCTGGTCAGACATATTCCATGGGCCATCCAAGTATTTCCCCCGACGGAAGACACCTTTATTTTATCTCGAATATGGATGGAGGCTACGGCGGTACAGATATTTATGTTTGTCAAAAGTCTGGATTTAGCTGGAGCAGGCCGATTAACTGTGGCCCTGCCATTAATACTGACGGCAACGAAATGTTCCCGTTTATTGCAGAAGATGGTTATTTATATTTTGCTTCGGACGGCCATATAGGTTTTGGGGGCTTAGATATTTTCAAATCAATTTTTGAACAAAACGAATGGACATATCCAGTTAATTTGGGGCCTCCTTTCAATTCCTCAAAAGATGATTTTGGATATTTAATCAGAAAAAACAAAGAAATTGGTTATTTTTCTTCAAACCGGAATGGCAGCGATGATATTTTTGAATTCAGACAGAATCCTGAAAAAACACAAAATCTACGTGGACGATTACTTGCCAGCAATACCAAAAGTGCTTTAAAAGATGTTGAGGTTATTCTTATGGATAATTTATCCCGAGAGAAATCAACCAAAACAGACGAAAAAGGGCTTTTTTCTTTTGATATTTTTAAAGGCAAAAATTACAGTTTAATTGTCAACAAACCTGGTTACAAAACAAAACGAATTCTCTATTTTGCTCCTGACGAACAAACAGCTCCCAAGCAATTAAATATTGCTATGGATACTACTCATTGGGTACGATTCAAAGGAAATATAATAGATCAGTTTTCTGCCCATGCTGTTGAAGAAGCCTTAATTCAGATAATTAATCAGAGTTACAAAAGTAATTCATTTTGTGTGACTGATAAATATGGTGATTTTGAACAAGAGATTGATCCTTCAAGAGCTTACGAAATCATTATCCAAAAAGATGGTTATTTCACCAAAGTAATCAACAATTACAAATATCAATCAGCAAAATTTGAGCAAATTGAACTTCAAAAATTCTCTGTCAATCAAGATATGGAACTGTACGGAGTTGAGTACGATGAGGGCTCATGGGAATTAAAAGAAAATACAATAATGGAGCTGAACAATTTAGCCAGTCTTTTAAAAGTAAATCCTCATATTTCCATTGAAATTAATGGATTTACGAATCTGGATAAAGGAAAAAAAGAAAACAATATAATTTGCCGGCAAAGAGCAAAAATCGCCTCTGAATATATAATCTCCAAAGGCATAACCCCAAATCGAGTTCAATACAAATCAGCCGGATACAATTCTGGCAGATCAGTTTTAGTTGTAAAACTAACTGAAGCATTTTAAACTATAAAAAATGACCATCATAATAATTGCCATTACTGTTTTAATATCATTTGCTGCCTTTAATAAGGTTGAGTTATTGTACAAATACCAATTTAATGCTTACCAAATAATTAAAAGAAATCAATGGTATCGAATACTTACCTATGGTTTTCTTCATGCTAATTGGGATCATCTGTTGGTGAATATGTTTGTGCTTTTTTTCTTTGGAAGAGTACTGGAAACTTATTTCAACTACTATTTTGGAGCTTCGGCAGTTCTTTATTTTATTTTGTTGTATGTTGGCGCCATTGTATTTTCAACTCTTTACGATTTAAGAAAACATCGTGAGCATTATCATTACAATGCTGTTGGTGCTTCGGGTGCTACTTCTGCTGTAGTTTTTGCGGCAATCTTCTTTGCTCCTTTAGAAAACATTTATTTCATGTTTTTTATTCCGATCCCAGGAATTATTTTCGCCTTAGGATATTTATACTATTCATATTACATGAGTAAGAAAAATTTAGATAACATTGGCCACAGTGCCCATTTCTACGGGGCTCTTTTCGGATTTCTATTTCCAATCCTTATTAAACCCCAATTATTCTCCTTATTTTTGCATCAGATTCTCAATTTCTAGAACATGCAAAAAGCCCTTTTTCTTGATCGTGATGGTGTAATAAACTCTGACGAAGGACATTATTATATTTACAAAACCGAAGATTTTAAAATTAATGAAGGCATTATTCCTTCCTTACAAAAAATTTCAGAAGCTGGATATATTTTATTCATAGTAACAAATCAGGGGGGTATTGCCAAAGGAATCTATTCCGAATCTGATGTGGAAATACTTCATAAACATTTACTTTCTGTTTTAGAAAAGAAAAATATCCATATAAAAAAGATTTACTTCTGCCCTCATCACGAAAGTATAGCAAAGTGTGATTGCCGGAAACCAAGTCCTTTTTTCATAAAAAAAGCCATTGCCGATTTTAATATTGATGCTTCTAAATCCTATATGATTGGAGATAGTACCAGAGATATTCAGGCTGCGGAAGCTGCCGGAATAAAGGGAATAAAAATTAAATCCAATGAAAATATTAGTATTTATTGTGATCAGATCGTAAAGGGAGAAATATAAAAATGAATACAGCTGAAAAAATATGTTTAGACGGTACACTATACGCCAAAGATGAATTGTTTTTTGGAGCAGGAAATAGAGCCTTTCGTTATGGTGATTCACTTTTCGAAACCATTCATGCCAACGGAACTGAAATTCAGTTTCTTCCAGAACATCTTAATCGCTTAACTAAAGGAATGGACTGCTTGGGTATGATTGTTCCTCATGGATTCCGTGAAAAAATTCAAACAGATATCACTTTTTTAATCCATAAAAATAAAGCATTTGCAGGCACAAGAATTCGATTGAGCGTTTTTCGCAAAGATGGTGGACTGTATGCACCAAAGGATAATTCAATTTCTTACCTGATAGAAACTTCTCCTTTGGAACATGATCATTACATACTAAACCGAAAAGGGTTAAAAGTTGGAATTTATGAGGAAATGAGGAAATCTCACAACCTAATATCGAGATTTAAGACCGGAAATTCACTGCCATTTATTTTGGCGGCAAACTACCGTGAAAAAATGAATTGGGATGACTGTATTTTACTTAACGATAGAGGGAATATTGTAGAAACTATCAGTTCAAACCTATTTTTAATGAAAGATGGAATTTTAATGACTCCTTCGCTTGAAAATGGCAGCGTTTCCGGAATTATGAGAGAACAGGTTATTGAAGCTGCAATAGATATTAACATTACTGTTTTTGATGATTGTGTTTTAAATCCTGAAGATCTTTTGGCTGCCGATGAAATATTTCTGACCAATGCAATCAATGGTATTCAGTGGGTTGTTGCATATCAGGAAAGACGGTATTTTAATAAAACGGCTAAACTTTTAATTGAGGAATTAAACCGCAGAGCTTTTAATGAGAGATAATCTCAGATTAATTGGCAACTAATTCATCCCCGGGTTTTCCGGAAAATTAGACCACATTTTATATCGTCCACCCATACGTCTCAAAGATTGTGCCCACAATCTTTCGTTATTGCAATCCATTATTTCCTGAACATCGAGCTGACTAACCAACCATGAATTTTCATTAATTTCATCACTGAGCTGTCCAATGCTCCATCCAGAATAACCTGCAAAAAACCGAACCTGATCGGGCCGAACTGCCTTTTGTTCAATCAAGTCCTTTAAAACTCCAAAATCACCTCCCCAGTACAAGTTTTCAAAAATATGAATACTATGCGGAATTAAATCCGGTATTGTGTGAAGAAAATAAATTCGATTTGTATCAACCGGACCACCTATAAAAACATCACCTTCAAAATGTGCAATATTAATAAGCACCTCATCAATTGTTAAATTAACAGGCTTATTAAGAACAAAACCAACTGCACCATTCTGGTTACATTCAACCAATAAAACAAGAGATCGTTTAAAATAACGACCTTCCAAAAAAGGTTCAGCAATTAAAACTTTTCCCTTCTCTGGATTAATTTTGTTCTTTCCAACGCCAAAAAAATCTGATGTCTCGTCCACCATACCCCCCAATTGTTTATACTTCCAAAATAACCAATTTTACTGAGTAAAAAAAGAATTTTATTATTTGGAAATTTGCCTTACTGAACCAATTCAATTAGCATAAATATTGCAAATTTATTATATTAGAGCCACCCTAAAACTAACTTCATGTTCAAACAAATTTATTCAATCCTACTGATATTTCTAATCAATCTAATTCCCTTTTTTGCATATTCTTCAAGCAATGCGGACCCTAAAGTACAGGGTAAACTGCAGGTTGAATTTCCAAAAATTATCATCGCAAATATTCCTACACGAATTACAATATCAATAGATGATACAAGTAGCATTCCAAGTGAGACTGACAGTGTTTGGATTCAGGTAAACAACGAAAAAATATCAGCAAAAATTGATGACAGACAAGTTGTTTTTCACTACACTTTTAAAGAAAAAAAAGAATTTCAAATCTACTTCCAAAACAAAAGTTTCACCAATACGATCAATCCAATTCCTTTATGGCTCTCTATACTTCCTCCACTGATAGCCATTCTTATGGCTCTGTTTTTTAAAGAAGTATTTTCTGCTTTATTCGTAGGTCTGTTTTCTGGAACATTACTAATCTATTCGTATCAGGAAGCTTCCGTTTTTTCAGCCTTTTTTAAAGCCATATTTGCCATTTCGGATACATATATTCTTCAATCTTTGGCTGACACGGGTCATATTTCTATCATTCTATTTTCAATGTTAATAGGTGCAATGGTTAATTTAATTACCAAAAATGGAGGAATGCAAGGAATAGTAAATAAACTTTCCAAATTCGCAGGCAGTCCGAGATCGGGACAATTTGTAACATGGCTTTTAGGAGTTCTTATTTTCTTTGATGATTATGCGAATACATTAATCGTTGGAAATACAATGCGACCTGTTACCGACAGATTAAAAATATCAAGAGAAAAACTTGCATATATAGTTGATTCTACTGCTGCTCCTGTGGCATCGATCGCAATGATTACAACCTGGATTGGTATCGAATTAAGCTACATTCAATCTGCCACGGTTCAAATAAATATAGATGAAAGTCCGTACAGCATTTTTCTCAATTCTCTACCCACACGCTTTTATCCTTTCTTCACCCTATTTTTTATTTTAATGCTGGTGATTTTAAAAAAAGATTTTGGCCCCATGCTAAAAGCGGAAAAAAAATGCAGGCTTGAATTAGAATCAGAATCACTGGAAAGCGAAGTTGTACCATCCGAATTAAAAGAAATTCAGATAGATAAAAACACTCCTACCCGCTGGTACAATGCTGGCATACCAGTCTTAATTGTAATTTTAGGAACATTTGCAGGTTTGATTTATACTGGTTGGGATGCGAATATTTGGAACGATACAAATCTTGCCTTTGGTAAGAAACTCTCTCACATTATTGGAGCTTCAGATTCATACCTTGCCCTTTTGTGGTCCTCTCTTTCGGCAGTCTTGGTCGCTCTGGCACTTACGATCGGTCAACGCATACTCAGCTTAGGTCAAGCTGTAGATGCTCTGGTTGGTGGCTTTAAAAGCATGCTGACAGCAATTCTCATTTTAGTTCTTGCATGGGCATTGGCTGACATCACTAAAGACATGCATACTGCTGATTTTATTTCGAATACTCTAATTGCAAGTAATGTTTCACCAATTCTCTTGCCATCCTTTACATTTATCCTTTCAGCCTTAATCGCATTTTCAACTGGCTCTTCCTGGGGAACTATGGCAATTCTATATCCTTTAATTTTGCCTGCATCATGGGCATTGTGCCATTCTGCCGGAATGAGTGATCTTGAAAGCATGAATATTTTCTACATTACTGTTTCTGCTATATTAGCTGGTTCTGTATTGGGTGATCATTGTTCACCAATTTCCGACACAACCATTCTTAGTTCTCTGGCAAGCTCCTGCAACCATATTGAACACGTACGAACACAATTACCTTATGCTTTAACTGTAGGTATCGTTTCTATTTTTGCCGGTTTGCTTCCTGCCGCCTACGGGGTTTCTTCCTGGATTTTAGTACCTGTTGGATTTGTATGTCTTTTTTTAATTGTGAAGTACGTAGGAAACAAAACAGAATAAAAAACCCGACTTGTAATAGTGGGTACTATATATGCCGGAGTAAACTTTATGCTGATTTGCAATTGTTATATTTACAAGCATCCCACTGACCACAATGTATCAAACCAACACCTACTAAAAGTTATATGCGCTATAAGACACCCTTATTTACAAAAAGGTGGTATATAATCATGATTTTCAACAATCGTTAACTATTTCAATATCAATTCCCAATATCCTACATCTATCCATTTATTAAATTTATATCCTACCTCCTTAAAATGCGCTACCTTCCCGAAGCCGATTTTTTCGTGCAATGCAACACTGGCATCATTTGGTAAAGCAATACCACCAATTGCCGCATGCAGGTCTAGTTTTAACAGTTTTCTTATTAATTCCTGATACAACATAGTACCAATTCCTTTTCCCCTTGCATCAGGATGCAGGTAAACCGTGGTTTCGACAGAATATTTATAAGCACATCTTGATTTCCATTCACTCGCATAAGCATAGCCGTACATTTTTCCATTCTCAGAAAAAACAATCCATGGCAGTTTAGCTGTTATACTGAAAATTCTTGATTCCATTTCTTTGGGAGAAACCTCATTTTCCTCGAAAGTAATTACAGTATTTTTTATATAATGATTATAAATTTTACAGATGTCTTCAGCATCAGAAAAGCATACATTTTTTATCATAGAAACTAAATTTTGGATTGCCTTAAAGATACAAAAAAAGAGAAGCCATCCCTTTCGGGATGGCTGTTACCCCAGTATATTTTGGAGCCCTTTTAGAATTGATTTGCTGTCTAGAATTACCACATTACATCCAACAATCACTAACTAAAATATCCGGAAATTTCCCCTATAGATTCTCCCGAACGAGTACAAGACAATTAAAAACCCAAATAAGGTGACTACATATGTAAGAAATATGCAACTAATTATCTTATACTAAAATAAATAACTGCTTAAAAATTTTGATCGATGCACTAATTTATAATTACATAAAAAACAACCACCTCTTTCGAGATGGTTGTAACTCCGATATATTTTGGAGCCCTTTAGAAAAAATTATTAACTGAACTACCACATCAATTAACAATTAGCAATACAGTTCTTGGGAATACCCCTAATATCAACAAGAACAGCTTTCGAATGACTACTTAGCACATCCGAACAAAATAATGATTGAAATATTGTTAAAAGTTGCGTAAAAAACCATACTTATTTTACAAAAGAGAAGCCACCTCTTTCGAGATGGCTGTTACCCCTGTATATTCTGGAGCCCTTTCAGAATTGATTTGTTGTCTAGAATTACCACATTTTATCCAACAATCACTAACTAAAAATATTCGAGAATCTCCCCTATAGATCCTCTCGAACAATACTATAACAAGTTGATCAGAAAAAGGGGTGACATCATTATGAGAATAATCTCATATTTAACAACTTTTAACAAAAAAAAGACTGAATCGGTTAAAATCCAGTCTCTTAATTATAAAATAATTACAATTTCTTAATTGGTATATATAGGTGGAAATTTTTGAGGATTTGATTCCCTCATGATGTCATAAATTATCTCAAATACATCCTCTGCATTGGGATTTGAAAAATAATCTCCATCAGTACCATATGCAGGCCGGTGATCTTTAGCAGTAATTGTTCTAGGTTCTGAATCCAAATGATAATAAGCATTTTGTTCTTCCAGCACTTTCTGCATCATAAAAGCAGTAGCTCCTCCAGGTACATCCTCATCGAAAAATACAATCCGATTGGTTTTCTTTACCGATTCAAGAATTCGACTATTAATATCAAATGGCAATAAAGTCTGAACATCAATCAGTTCAACTGAGATATTAAAATCTTTTAACTGCTTAACTGCATCTTCAGCAATTCGAACACATGAACCATAAGTAACTAAGGTAATGTCAGTCCCTTCTTCTAGAACTTCAGGAATCCCTAATGGAGTATTAAATTCCCCTAAATTATCAGGCATTTTTTCCTTTAATCTGTAACCATTGAGTGGCTCAATTACTAATGCCGGCTCGTCCGATTCTAAAAGTGTATTGTAAAAGCCTGCTGCCTTGGTCATATCTCTTGGCACACACACATGAATTCCTCTGATTGAGTTAATCACCATGCTTAGAGGAGAACCCGAATGCCAAATTCCTTCCAAACGATGACCGCGGGTACGAATAATTACCGGTGCTTTTTGTCCTCCTTTGGTTCTGTATTGCAATGTAGCCAAATCATCACTCATAGTTTGCAATGCATACAGCAGATAATCGAAGTATTGGATCTCGGCAATTGGACGCAATCCTCTTAATGCCAAACCAATTCCCTGCCCTAAAATGGTAGCCTCTCTAATTCCTGTATCTGTAACTCTAAGCTCGCCGTATTTCTTCTGCATTCCTTCCAAACTCTGGTTTACACCACCAATAAAGCCGGTATCTTCACCAAAAGTCAACAACAAAGGATATTTACTAAAAAGTTTATCGAAATTATCGCGAAGAACTTCACGTCCGTTTACCATTTTTGATTCGTCAGAGTAAACAGGAGCACAGGTTTTGATATTTTGCACTCTTAAATCAGTCTCGCTGTATAAATGACTGCTGTATCGTTCATGATTTTCCTCAAGAGAATTTTTAAGCCACAACTGCAATTGCGACTTTAAAGGTTTAAAGCTTTCACATGAACTACAAATAAAACGTAATATTTTCTTTGCTGCCGTAAAATTATCCTTTCGAACCGGATGAATAAGCTTTTTAAGATCATTTACAATTTTGTCTATTCTTTCTGTTTTCTTACAATCGCAACCGGCATTCTTCACCAATTCAATCAATACATCTCTTTCTTCTATTATCGGATCAGAAAAAGACTTCCAAGCCGCTTTTCTTGCCGCTTTTACTTCTTTCAGTGCTACATTTTCTATTTTGTCTAAGCTTTCTTCTGTCGCTAATTCCAGGGAAAGAATCCATTCTCTCATTTTTTTAATTGGATCATATTCATTTTCCCAATCGAGACGTTCCTTAGTTTTGTAACGTTCGTGCGAACCCGAGGTTGAGTGCCCTAAGGGTTGAGTCATTTCTGTCACATGAAATAAAACAGGAACATGATCTTTACGGCAAAGCTCAACTCCTTCCATATACATTTTACAAAGTGAAGGATAATCCCATCCCTTAGCCTTATAAATTAAGTAACCATCTCCATTTTCATCCTTTTCAAACCCCTTAAGGACTTCTGAGATGTTCGATTTTGTAGTTTGATACTTATTAGGAACAGAAATTCCCCATCCATCATCCCAAACACTCATAGCCATAGGTACCTGCAGAACACCTGCAGCATTAATGGTTTCCCAAAAATGACCTTCGGAAGTACTGGAATCACCTATTGTGCCGAAAGCAACCTCGTTTCCCTTATCTGAAAACTCAGAAAACGCATGTAATTCATTATTCTGTCTGAAAATTTTTGATGCGTAAGCTAAGCCGAGCAATCTAGGCATTTGACCCGCTGTTGGTGAAATATCAGCGGATGAATTTTTCTGATTTGTTAAATTTTTCCAGCTTCCGTCCGCATTTAAACTTCTGGATGCATAATGATTATTCATTAAACGCCCACCATTAGCCGGATTTTTGTCTAGTTCGGTCTCACCAAATAATTGAGCAAAAAATTCCTCACTTGATAACATTCCAGAGGCAAGCATAAAAGTTTGATCGCGATAATACCCAGAGCGCCAGTCTCCTTTATTAAAGGCTTTGGCCATAGCAATCTGAGCAACTTCTTTTCCATCTCCAAATATTCCAAATTTCGCTTTACCTGTTAATACTTCTTTTCGCCCCCATATACTTAACTGGCGACTAACATTGGCAATTCGATAATCTTCCAGCACCTCAATTGTAAAATCGTTGAATGACAAATTTTCTTTTTTTGTCTCCTTATCTTCTTTTACCATTTCTGACATATAATTTTGCGTTATTAGTCTGCAAAGCTTTTCCCCCTTGCAATTGCAAACAAAGATGTGTTAGTGTGTTTGTTTAACAGAATATCCCTCAGTTAAATTTAGATCAAATTTAGAAAGAATTATTCTAAATAAGAAGATTTTATCCAAATATTTACAGACCTTTAAATCTGTATTTGTTTGGAAGAGCAATACCGAAATGATATCTTTGTTTCTGGATTATTAATCCTGATAATTAAATTGTTTGCACCACTAATGTAACATACTTGTTGTTGCTAACAAATTTTAAATTGGCATTAGCCCAACAATAATTTAAATTCTTAAATTAGTTAAGGTTTTTTATAAACAGCACAATATATATTCAAATGATTACAGTCTTACTTATAGCAATTATTCTTCTGGCAATTTGTTTTGCAGGTTTTGCTATTGCAATATTGATTAAAAAGAATGGTAAATTTCCAGAACTTCATATCGGAAAAAATGAAGATTTGAAAAAAAGAGGAATTGGCTGTGCCACTTCTCAAGATAAAATGGAACAGGCCAAAGCAAAAAAATCACTTCAATTCAAACAATTAACACTTTTGGAAAAAGAATTAAAATCTCTCTAAACTGAAAATAAATTTAAATTTTAACATTAGATGTATAACCATCTAATTTTTCAATCGTATCCTCAGAGGGAGTATTCTAAAATCTAATTTAAAATGGCAGTATTTTTTAAGATATTATTACTATCACTCTTTTTATTACTACTTGCCTTTATAGGAATTGGTATTAAGTTATTATTCGATAAAAATGCGAAGTTTACCGGTGGCAGCTGTAGTTCTTGTAACTGCACCGATCCGGACAAGGAAAGTTGTGATACACAGTAAAGAATTAAGTTATCGGTTTTTAACTTTCTGTTGTTTGTACTATTTCATAACAACTACTTATTTTCCAGGCTTCAGAAATCTGAAAACCGATAATTTTGCCCACTCCCTATTATCAATTCTATCTACTTTATGAGTGAATCCTTCAGCTTTTCACTCACATAGGTTTTATAATTTCCCAAAGAATCCGTATAAATAAAATAAGCCTCCAGAAGTGAATCTTTCTCAACTATTTTAATGCTTTCTTCCAATCCCAACACCATAAAACTGGTTGCATAGGCATCGGCTGACATACAATCCGGAGCAAATACCGAAGCCGAAAGCAAACTGTGCTGAACTGGATATCCTATACGGGGATCAATTGTGTGAGCATATTTTTTCCCATTCTTAATGTAGTACTGACGATAGTTTCCCGAAGTAGCCAAGGCTCCATTTCCCATCTGAACTACCTCTTGTATTTCTCTCGACATGGTTGATGGATCATCAATTGGCTTATCAATACCCACACGCCAGATTCTGCCTTTATCATTTTCACCTTTAGCGCGAATTTCACCTCCAATTTCAACCATGTAATTCCTAACGCCATTTAATTCCAAAAGATCGGCAACAACATCAACACCATATCCTTTTGCAATAGCACTAGCATCGAACATTATTCTGGGATCGTCCTTTACAATTTTCCCATTTATCAAATGTACTTTTTCATAGCCAACAATTTCCAGCAAACTATCAACAGGAATCATCTCAGGATCGAGCTTATTCTTAAATCCAAAACCCCAGGCGTTAACCAAAGGTGCAACAGTCATATCAAATGCACCATTCGTAATCCTCGAAATTTCTTCTCCTCTTTTAAAGGTTGTTAGAAAATAGTGATCCAGCACTACACTTGTATCGTTAGTGTTTACCCTTGAAATTACCGACTGAGGCTTATAAGTGGACAGAGACAGGTCGAATTCTGCTAACTTAGCCATTATGTTATCATGAAGACTTTTGTCGCCTGTATACTCGTATGTGATGTGATAGAAGGTGCCAAATATCTGCCCTTCATCGAAATAATAATTTTTACTATTGTTTTGGCACGATGATAAGATCAGGATACCAACAAGAGCGAATGAATTAAATAAATTTCTCATGACTAAATAATAGTTCGTATTTTAAAAAGGTATTAGTGAAACAAAAGTAATCAAGCTTATAAAAACAAACAAGCCTCGAAAAATCCGAGGCTTGTTATATTATAATTACGATCCAAAATCGTCAAATTCGACCATTTCGTCTGGTACTCCTAACTCATAAAGCATGTTTGTAACAGCAGAATTCATCATTGGAGGTCCACAAAGGTAATACTCAACATCTTCCGGCTCCTCATGTTTGCTTAGGTAGTTGTCGTAAATCACCTGGTGAATAAATCCAGTTGGTCCTTCCCAATTATCTTCCGGCTGAGGCTCAGATAGAGCTAAGTGCCACTCGAAATTAGGGAAATCAGCAGCGATAGCATCGAACTGCTCTGCATAAAACACCTCTTTTAATGAACGTGCACCATACCAGAAAGTAGCCTTACGACCGGTTTTCACAGTATGGAACAAGTGAAAGATATGAGAACGCATTGGAGCCATACCAGCACCACCACCAATAAACATCATCTCGTTATTGGTTTCTTTAATAAAGAATTCACCGTAAGGTCCAGAAACGGTAACTTTATCACCCGGTTTCCGAGAGAAAATAAAAGAAGAACAAATACCTGGATTCACATTCATCCAACCACCGTTTACACGATCGAATGGAGGAGTTGCAATACGAATGTTCAACATTACAATATTTCCTTCGGCAGGATGGTTAGCCATTGAATAGGCACGATATGTAGGTTCCGGGTTTTTCATTTTAAGATCAAACATCTTAAACTGTTCCCATTCTCCCCGATATTTGTCTTCAATAATCATATCCTTAAAGTCTACATCGATTTTAGGAACATCAATTTGTATGTATCCTCCCGATTTGAAATCAAGAATTTCACCTTCCGGTAATCTAACCACAAACTCCTTAATAAAAGTAGCTACGTTTTTATTGGAAACAACTTCACACTCCCATTTCTTGATTCCCATAATTTCCTGAGGAATCGACATGCTTAAGTCTTCTTTTACTTTTACCTGACAAGCCAGACGCCAATCATTCTGTGCTTCTTTACGAGTAAAATAGCCTGTTTCTGTTGGTAGTATACTTCCTGCTCCGTCATGCACCTGACACTTACACATTGCGCAGGTTCCACCACCACCACAAGCTGATGGCAAGAATATTTTTTGAGCTCCTAAAGTTCCCAATAGGGTATTGCCCGGCTCTACAACCAATTTTAGGTTTCCTTCATTAATATCAATAGTCACCTCTCCTGATGGAGTAAGTTTCTTTTTTGCATACAAAAGGATAGAAACCAGTACCAGGATCACAAGTAGAAAGATCACAATACTTGTGGCAATAACTGTTCCCTGTGTTGTTAATAATATCATCTCTATTCCGATTAAATTTTTTAAAAATTCAATTTTACTTTATTCTTCTTTCAGCTTAGAGTTTGATCCCCATAAAGCTCATAAAAGCAATCCCCATTAATCCTGTTACAATAAATGTAATTCCAAGTCCACGTAATGGAGCAGGAATATTTGAGTAACGGATTTTTTCACGAATTGCAGCGATACCAATAATAGCAAGAAACCAACCCAGACCTGATCCAAGACCAAATGAGGTTGCCTCTGCCAAAGTACCATAGTCTCTTTCCTGCATGAAAAGAGATCCTCCTAAAATTGCACAGTTAACAGCAATTAAGGGAAGAAAGATACCCAAAGAAGAATAAAGAGCCGGAGCAAATTTTTCTACAATCATTTCAACCAACTGTACCAAAGAAGCAATTACTGCAATAAACATGATAAAGCTTAAAAAGCTTAAATCTACATCAGCGAATGAAGGATCTACCCATGTAAGAGCTCCACTTACCAAAATGTATTTGTTTAACAGGTAATTTAAAGGAACGGTTATTCCCAAAACAAATATTACAGCTATGCCAAGGCCAACTGATGTTTTTACTGTTTTGGAAACAGCCAGATACGAACACATTCCTAAGAAGAATGCGAACACCATGTTGTCGATAAAAACCGACTTGATAAATATATTAATCAGATTTTCCATGTTTCGATTTTTCTTTACAATTAGTTCGACTCAATTAAAGATTTATCTCTAGATCTTTGAACCCAAATAATAATTCCTACTGTAATTAATGCCATTGGTGGAAGAATCATTAAACCGTTGTTTTGATATCCCATATCATAAAATGCCTGAGGAATAACTTTGAAACCATAGACTGATCCGGATCCTAACAATTCACGGAAAAATGCAACAATAATTAAGATCAAGCCATATCCGGCAGCATTGCCAATACCGTCCAGAAAAGCCGGCCATGGACGATTTCCAAGCGCAAAAGCTTCCAGGCGTCCCATGATGATACAGTTGGTAATAATCAGACCAACAAATACAGATAGTTGTTTACTTACCTCGTAAGCAAAAGCTTTTAATATTTGATCCACAACAATTACCAAAGCTGCAACAATTACAAGTTGAACAATGATACGAATACGTGAAGGGATAGTATTTCGAATTAATGAAATAATTACATTAGCAAGTGCCAATACGGCCATAACCGAAAGGCTCATCACCACTGCCGGTTCCAATTTTGCTGTAACCGCTAAAGCCGAACAAATTCCTAATACCTGAACGGTAATCGGGTTGTCGCTTCCCAATGGGTTTTTCAGCAATTTCCGATTTTTAGCGGAGAATAAAGGTTCTTTATCGCTCATATCGTGCTTATTTAGAAGATTTTAAAAACTTTTCATAACTACTTAGGTTATCTTGAAGCATAGCTTCCAAACCTTTTGAGGTAACAGTACCACCAGATACTGCATCAAATTCGTGAGGATGGCCAACAGCACCACCTCCTTTAACCAAGGTTAAAGAGGTAAACTTTCCTGTCTCATCAAAAATTTGCTTTCCTGTAAATGGTTCCTGAAATTCAGATTTTGAAATTTCAGCACCTAAACCGGGAGTTTCACCTTTGTTTCCGAATGTAGCACCATAAATAGTTTTTCCATCAGGTTCCAAAGAAACAAAGCCCCAAATAGGTCCCCACATTCCTTTACCCAGAATTGGAATAATCATTTTCTCGCCTATTCCTTCTTTACTAAACACGAAAACAGGTAGTTTTCTTTCTACCACATTTTTTTTATTATTCTCAATTTTCAGGTCAACTCCAAAAGTTTCATTCTTATCTTCTGAAGTAACAACTCCTTCGGAGTTTACAATTAAAGCTTTTACAATGTATTTACTGTAAAGCTCTTCAGCATTTTCGGGAGTAGAAGCAACGTTCACAGCTTTTAAGATGTCTTGCTTTTTCTCTATTTCTATATTCCTCGTTTGGCGTGGCTTAAGTTGCAAAGCAGCAAAAGAAAGAACCGCCGCAACTAACACCACCATAACAGAGGCATAAAGAAATGTATATGTATTGCTTTGAGTATTCATGTGATTAATAATTTATATTTTTAATTGCCACATGGAACTCGCCATATTTTACCTGTACTTGTTCCGATAAAATTTCAGTCATGGCTCGTTTCATTTTCTAGTTGATTATTTGTTTAAGCACTCACCTTAACTCGTTTCAATCTTCTTTTGATATTTCCCTGTACCACATAATGATCAATTAGTGGTGCAAAAGTATTCATCAGTAGAATCGATAACATCATAGCTTCTGGGAAACCTGCATTCAATACGCGAATCAAAACAGCAAGGAAACCAATTAGGAAACCATAAATATATTTACCTCTGGCTGTTTGCGCTCCCGATACCGGATCAGTAGCCATAAATACAGCACCAAAAGCAAAACCACCCATAATTAGATGCTGCCATGCTGGAATTAATTCCATATAAGCATTCCCACCAATTAGGTTGAAAAATATTCCCATTACATATCCTCCGGCAAACACCGAAACGATAATTTTCCAACTGCCAATTCCTGTTGCAATTAAAATTACTGCCCCAATTAGTATAGCGATCGTGGATGTTTCCCCTATTGATCCCGGAATTAAACCAACAAACATATCCCACACGTTAGCGAGATGTTGTTGATAAAAAGTAACAGCCGCTTCACCTTTAACATCAACTAAATTGGCTGCATGAGCCAATGGTGTTGCTCCAGAAAAGCTATCTGCTTTTTCTGCGATCCAAACTGCTTCACCAGACATTTTTGAAGGATAGGCAAAGAAGAAAAATGCCCGGGCAACCAGTGCAGGATTCCAAATATTCATTCCTGTTCCACCAAATACTTCTTTACCAATAACCACAGCGAATGCAGTGGATACAGCTACCATCCAAAGAGGTGCTCCAACCGGCATTATCAAAGGAATAAGCATACCTGAAACAAGGAAACCCTCGTTTACCTGATGTCCACGCATTTGTGCAAAAGCAAATTCAATACCCAAACCAACCACGTATGAAACAACGATAATCGGCAGAATTTTAATCAGACCATAAATGCAGATTTCCATCAAATCGGCCGATTGACCAAGAGATAGAAAATGCTGGTATCCTGTATTGTAAATCCCAAATAACAATGCTGGAATTAAAGCCATAACAACGATCGACATTGTACGCTTTAAATCAATAGCATCTTTTATGTGTGTACCGGTATGGGATGTAATATCGGGAACGAATAGAAAAGTTTCAAATGCCTCGAAAGACGACTGCAACTTTGCAAACTTCCCACCCTTTTGAAATAAGGGTTTCTTTTTATCAAGAAATTTTCTTAGTGCTTTCATTATATAATATTATCCGTTTTTTCTTAGCTCATTTCTTTAATCATCAGATCAATTCCTTTACGAACCAAATCCTGTACATTAATTTTCGATGTACAAACGAATTCGCATAAAGCAAGATCCTCCGGAGCTACTTCGTATATTCCCAACTGCTCCATTTGATCGATATCCTCAATCATAATAGATTTAACCAATTGTTGTGGAAGCACGTCCATAGGCAATACCTTATCGTACTCACCAGTCATTACGAAAGCCCGATGCTCCCCATGAAGATTAGCATCCAAACGGTATTCTTTATTTGGCGTTAACCAAGAGAAGAATGTTTTCGACATTGAGAATTTCTGTAATCCAGGTAATGCCCAACCTAAAAACTCGAACTTATCTCCTTCAGGAATAACGGTAATTTGTGAATCGTAGAAATCAAGAAATCCATCTTCCGAAATTTGAGATCCGGTTAAAACATTACCTGAAATAACCCGAATCTTCTCATCATCTTTCAATTTACCTTTTAAGATATTTCGTACTGATGTTCCTAAAATTGTTTCAAAATAACATGGGGTTTTCACTTCAGATCCGCAAAGTGCAATTTTACGACTAACATCATAAATGCCTTTTAAAAACAATCTTCCAATGAAAACAACTTCCTGAGGACGAATTACCCAAGCTACTTCTCCTTTATTCATCGGGCTAATGTGGTGAATTTGAACACCAACATTTCCTGCAGGATGAACACCTGTAAATTGACGCACTTCTACATTTTTAGCTTCCGAAAAAGTTTTGCTTTGATTCAAATCAGGATTCGTATTTAAATATAACTTTCCATCAGTCAATTTTACCAAAGCATCAAGACCAGCCTGAAATGCTTCTGCCTCATTTCCCAAAAGGAAATCAATATCCGCCGCCAATGGTGCAGTATCGAAAGCTGAAACAAAAATTGCTTTCGGAGTATCTTCAGGTTTCGCAATAACGTCGTAAGGACGTTGACGAATAAATGCCCAAAGGCCACTTTTCAACAACTCTTCCTTTATCTCCTCACGGGAAAGTACGTTAGGATCAGCCTTTTTAAACTCCTGGTATTGAATCTCAGCATCTGCTTGAATTACTACCTCTAAAATCTTTCTTCGTTCTCCACGATTTACGGCAATAACCTTACCACTAACCGGAGAAGCAAAATTAATTTCAGGACAGTACTTATCGAAAAACAGAGAATCTCCTGCTTTTATTTCAGCATCTACCTTAACTTTTAATTTAGGTGTTAATCCGGGGAAATTGGATGGTTTAATGGCGTATGTCTCAGAACGATCAGCTTTTTCAAGTACCTTTTCAGCCTTTCCTGCCAGCTTAATATCTAAGCCTTTTTTGATCTTTTTAACTTCAGACATGTTAAACTATTTGAATTTATTAATTTGCATCAAAAATAACTAATTTAATCTCTAATTCACAATCTTTGCTCCGATACAATACATGTTTCTCAACGTTATATTTATCTAATCTAAGACCTTGTAAAAAATTCGAACACAAATATATAAAGCAATTTTGTATTTTTGAAGCGCTTTGGTCTATTTTTAACCAGTATATATACATATTCATATGCCTAAAAATTTCGTTATTTCTATAAGTATTGTATTCCTTATCATTCCAAAGATATTGTTTGCTTACAATTCTGAACCTGAAACCGTATATTTCAACAAAATAAAGAAAAAAAGCATCCATACTGTTCAGATGCATCCGGCGAACTGGGAACTAACAGAACCAATTATAGAACTTAATGGAGATAATCAACTCCTTTTTTCCTTTGATGACATTGCTGAAAATATTCAGGATTACTCCTACAAAATTATCCATTGCACATCAGATTGGCACAATTCCGGCTTAAGTGAATTCGATTTCATTGATGGTTTTACCCAAAATCAGATTCAAGATTACGAACATTCCTTTACTACCAATGTTGGTTTTGTTCATTATTCCCTGAAAATTCCTAACAACGACATACAATTAAAACTATCAGGCAATTACATCCTTGAAATCTATGAAGATTTCGATCCTGAAAAAGTAATTATCCGCCAACGGTTTATGCTTTTGGATTCAAAAGTTGAAATCAAAGGAGATGTAAAACATCCTATTGCAATTGATTTAAGAGAAACACATCAGGAAGTCGATTTCAGTATTCTTCATCCAGGTTTTACTATTGATAATCCTTACTCTGATTTGCAGGTTGTACTGACCCAAAACAGCAGATTAGATGGTAGTGAGAAAAACCTAAAGCCTGTTTTTATCCGTAAAAATGAATTGGTTTTTGATTACGAAATGGAAAATGTTTTTCAGGGAGGAAACGAATTTCGAAATTTCGATTTAAAAAGCCTGAGGTACCAAAGCCGCTATATCAAAGAAATCACCAAAGAGAATGAACAGACACATGTTCTGTTGACAGACGGAAACATCCGCCATTTTAAACCATACATTTACGAGCAGGATTTAAATGGCCGTTTTTTAATTGATGTTCAGGAAAGAGACGAACCATCTACCGAAGCTGACTATTGCTATGTTACATTTTGCTTGCCGTTCGACAATGAAATTAAGCATGGGAATCTTTATGTTTACGGCGGCTTCTGTAATTGGACTTGTTCTGATAAAAACAAAATGGAATACGATTTTGATACAGGCAGCTACCGCAAAACAATTTTCTTAAAACAAGGATACTACAATTATCAATACGCCTTACTCGAAAATGGAAAAAACACTCCTGACCTGAGCTATATTGAAGGCAGTCATTGGGAAACGGAAAACAACTACATGATTTACGTTTACTATCATGATATAGCTTTAAATTACGATATGCTGATTGGTTACAAAACCATTAATTCAACGTCTAAATTTTAGACCAAAGATCAAAGCACAAGGACCTTGTATGCAAAGTCATTACCCGACAGATTCCTATATGTTGTAAAAGTATTTCCTTCTTAAAAAAAAAGAATACTTTTGACTCCGAAATAGAGAGAATCATTATCTTGCTTTTTCTTAATTTAAATTTAAACACATATGAATCCTGTTTTTAACAAAGGTCGATACAAATCGGACTCGCAGGTATTCAGACGATGGAGCCGAAAAGGCTATGCGGCTTTTGCCAGCATGAACAAGGAAATTACAATTTCCTGTATCAACACCAGTTATAATTTACTGGTTCCATCAACTGAGTGCGGCTTTTCCGGATTTTGCTATGTACCATTAAACAGCAGGGATAAGAATGAGACTGATGAATTGGAAGCCTTGCGCTTCGAACTCATGCAAGTTATGGTACTGCAAAACCAGAGCACAACCAAAACCAGTCAGACTGAACCTCATCAACAAACGAAAAAGGTTCTTTCTACTAATTCCTATTCCCGCAATTTTAGAAACTAAAAAAGAACCTAAGTTATGAGTGATATCAGAAACAACTGGACACACGAAGAAGTTAAAGAAATTTACGACCTGCCATTACTGGATTTGGTGAACAAAGCAGCTAACCTTCACCGCAAGTACCACGATTCTACAAAAATGAACATGAACACCTTAATTTCGGTTCGTACCGGAGCATGTTCACAAGATTGCAGATATTGTGCCCAATCTGCCCGTTACAACACACATGTAAAACCAGTAAAATTAAGCTTGGAGCAGGTTTTGGAAGAAGCCAAAATTGCCAAAGAGAATGGTGTAAAACGTGTTTGCCTGAGTTCTGCCGGCAGAGATGGGAATCGTGATGACCGTTTCAACGAAATGGCTGAGATGATTACCGAAGTAAAAAAGCTTGGACTGGAGGTTTGTTGCACCATGGGAATGATCAACAAAGAAAAGGCTGCAAAATTAGCTGATTTGGGAATTACTGCCGTAAATCACAACATTGATACTTCGGAGCGTCACTACCCTAACATCACCACCACACGTACATACAGTGAAAGACTCGAAACTCTTGCCAATTTGCAGGAAGCGGGTATCTCTTACTGTTCCGGCGGTATTTTAGGGATGGGCGAAACCGACGAAGACCGTATAGAAATGCTTCGCACGCTATCCAATCAGGAAAATCACCCTTACAACGTACCGTTGAATTCATTGGTGCCGGTTGAGGGAACTCCGTTTTTCGGAAAAGAAACCATTGGTATTTTTGAAATGGTACGTGCCGTTGCAACTGCCCGTATTCTGATGCCAAAAGCAGTAATCGCTTTTGCTGCAGGCCGGACCCATTACAGTCAGGAAGGGCAAGCGCTTTGTTTCCTTGCCGGAGCAAACTCCATCTTTTTCGGAGATAAATTGCTTACCGTAAAAAACATGACGGTTAACGAAGATCAGCATTTGCTGGATACCATTGGAATGATACCGACCCGTTATCAGGAGCTGACTACTTTGGAAGAATAGAAATACATTCTACACAATTATATTTACAACAGGAACCTGCTACAAGTATGTCCCTGTTTTTTTTATTCTAAATTTTCTCTTAAAATTGCTCCTTACTTTAACATATGTTTTATAATTTAATTGCCAAAATGAGATAAAACGATGAATCCGATTATTAAATCCATCAAAAAAATCAGCAAAAATGACGAATATAACAGCCACAAAAACGATTGAAGAATTGGTTCTTGAAATTCCTGAAGACAAAATTGTTTTGCCAACAATTCCAGCCGCAATTTGTATTGGCGAGGCTGGAAAACTTCATCAATATGCAATGGAAGATAAAGAAGAGCTTTTAGCAAAAGGATTAAGCGAAGATTTAATTAATGATCTTACACCAAGAGCTAAATTTCTGCAAGACAAACAATCGGAATGGACTGCGGTTTATCAAAAGGCTTTAACCAACACTAAGGAATGGAGTGTGAAAATAAATGAAGCCAGCCAGTTGCAGCGAGAATTAAAACACGACTTTCAGTTTGCTTTCAGAAACCATCCTGAAATTTTAAAGACGCTAAAAAACATACTCGGTGGCAATGGCAATATGGATTTGATTCAAGACATGAGCGACTACCCTGCTTTTGCAAAACAATATCCTGATCCATTAAAAGCCATTAATTTTAACACCGCTAAAATTGACCGTGCCAGTCAACTTTCTCAAGAACTTCTCGATTTGCTGAATAAAGTAGATGGTGTGAAAAACAGTAAAAACAGACCAGAAAAACAGTTGCGCGACAGAGCCTATACCTACCTTAAACAATTGGTCGACGAAATTCGCACCTACGGAAAATATACCTATTGGAACAATGAAGAAAAACTGAAGAGGTATTCGAGCGAATATCAAAGAAAATTTTACGAAAAATACGCACAAGAAAAAGCGACAAAAAAAACAAACTAAAGCACCACAATAGTTGACTTATTTTACAATAGGGTAATCAATCCACCAATAGTACTCATTATTCTCCAATATGATAATGTAATATAGCAATAGAAATCAACTTATTCCAATAGGAATAGTAATTGTTCCAATAGGCTTCTAAAATTAACAATATACATATCAAAATCTACAATAGTAATTACATTTACGACCATTGGGCTTTGTGGAAAGCCCAATGGGTAATAAAAAAACTTACTACCGGTCTAAAAAACGATCAAAGGAAAAATGGTTTGAAAAATAATCAAGCTCAATAGTAAGAAAGCAATAATTAAAACATGACATTTCTTTTTCGATTGTTTTTTCGTAAGTTCACCCCCTATATTAACCGACCACAAACCACAAATGAACGAAAAAAACAAAACCATCTCCCTTTGGGAGTCCCTTATTCCTATTATTTTACTAATTATTCTGCTAAGTGTAAATGCAATTGTTTTTGGCGATGGAGCCATTGAAGGTGCCAATCAGTTTTCACTTTTAATGGTAGCTGCTGTTGGTGGACTAATTGCTCTGCGACATGGTAAAAACTGGGATGACCTTCAGAAAGGGATTGTTGAAAGCATTAGTACGGCAATGCCTTCGATGCTGATATTGCTGTTAATTGGTTCTTTAGCAGGTACGTGGATGATAAGTGGTGTGGTGCCTGCAATGATCTACTATGGATTGGAATTCTTAAATCCGAAATTGTTTTTAATGCTCTCGGTTGTGATTTGTGCCATCGTTTCTGTCGTAACCGGAAGTTCATGGTCGACCATTGCAACCATTGGAGTTGCACTTTTGGGTGTTGGCAATGCAATGGAATACAATAACGCCATTGTAGCCGGAGCAATTATTTCCGGAGCTTATTTTGGTGATAAAATTTCGCCTTTATCGGATACAACCAATCTGGCTTCGGCAATGGCTGAAGTTGATTTGTTTGTACACATCCGTTACATGATGTATACAACGATCCCTTCCATCATTATTACTCTTTTGATTTTTTTGGCGATCGGTTTCAATAAGCAAGGAGAAATAAATCCAGAAAGTATCCGCGAAGTTCAGATTGCAATTAAAGAAACATTCACTATTACACCATGGCTGTTTTTGGTCCCTATATTGCTCTTTGTGATTATCAGCAAAAAAGTGCCTGCCCTGCCTGCAATTTTTACCGGCACATTAATAGGAGGCGTATTTGCCATCATTTTTCAGCCACAGATTATTCAGCAAATTTCAGGAAGCAGCTCCTATATACAAGCTTGTTATCATACGGTAATGCAATCCATCTTTACGGATATTAGTATTCCTGTTCAAAATAAAAATATTCAGGATTTATTATCGACAGGTGGAATGGCCGGGATGCTCAATACCATTTGGCTGATTTTAACCGCTATGGTTTTTAGCGGTGTTCTGGAAACAGCAGGCATATTGCACAAAATCACCGAAACCATGCTGAAAGCAGTTAGTTCCACCGGATCGCTGGTAACAACTACAGTAGCCAGTTGTGGATTTCTGAACCTTACCGCCTCAGATCAATACATTTCTATTGTAGTTACAGGAAGAATGTTTTCGGAATCGTACAAAGATCAGCATTTAAAACCTGAAGTTTTGAGCCGAACTCTTGAAGATGCAGGAACTGTTACCTCTGTGTTAGTTCCCTGGAATACTTGTGGTGCAGCGCAGGCTGGTGCATTGGGTGTAGCTACTGTTGCCTTCGCCCCTTTTTGTTTTTTCAACATCATTAGTCCTATAATGACCATTGCTGTTGCTTACCTAAATATTAAGATCAGAAAAACAACTGATCCTGCTGTAGAATCAGTACAAATATAAATTTAATCACAGCTTTAAAAACTTGTGAAATTCTTACCCTAAAAAAGTTTCTTTTCTTTTTTAAAAGTATGACAATACTCATTACTGATGCTTTGTGTTTTCTTTAAATTTGCAAAGAAAGAAAATAATAAATAACCCTTAAAACCACATCATTATGCCCAAAGGTATATACAACGTTCCTGCCGTAACTAACGAGCCAATTTTATCCTACGCTCCTGGATCTCCAGAAAGAGCTGAATTGCAAGCAACAATTAAAAAAATGCGTTCCGAAGTGATCGATGTGCCTATGTACATTGGTGGTGAAGAGGTTCGTACGGGCAATTTATTTGCAATGACTCCTCCTCATGATCATCAGCATGTATTGGGGCATTATCACCAAGGTGAGAAAAAACATATCCAAATGGCTATTGATGCTGCTTTAGCTGCAAAGCCAGCTTGGGAAGCTATGGCCTGGGAGCATCGCGCTTCTATTTTCTTAAAAGCTGCTGAGTTAATTTCCGGTCCTTACCGTCAGAAATTAAATGCGGCTACTATGTTGGGACAATCGAAAAATGCATTTCAGGCTGAGATTGATTCTGCTTGTGAAATTGCTGATTTCCTTCGTTTCAACGTTCAGTACATGACTGATATTTACAAACAACAACCGATATCTTCAAAAGGAATTTGGAATCGCGTAGAGCAACGTCCGCTGGAAGGATTTGTATTTGCTTTGACTCCTTTCAACTTTACAGCTATTGCCGGTAACCTGCCAACAGCTCCTGCTATGATGGGTAACTGTATTGTTTGGAAACCATCTAAAACTGCTGTTTATTCGGCTAAGGTTTTAATGGAAATCTTTATGAAAGCCGGTGTTCCTGCCGGTGTTATCAACTTGGTATATGTATCTGGTCCTGCTGCTTCTGAAGTATTATTTAATTCTCCGGATTTTGCAGGTATTCACTTCACTGGATCAACAGGTGTATTCCAGGACATTTGGAAAAATATTGGTGAAAACATCCATAAATTCAAGTCTTATCCACGTATCGTAGGTGAAACCGGTGGTAAAGATTATATTTTCATGCACCCGACTGCTCCTGCTAAAGAAGTAGCGACTGCAATCACCCGTGGAGCATTCGAATATCAAGGACAAAAATGTTCTGCTGCATCCCGCGCTTACATTCCTGCAAGCAAGTATGAGGAAGTAATGGCGTTTGTAAAAGAAGATTTGAAAAAAATTAAAATGGGTGGAACTGAAGACTTCACCAATTTTGTGAATGCAGTAATTGACGAAGCTTCTTTCAACAAATTATCTTCAGCTATCGACGCGGCAAAAGCTTCTCCTGATGCAGAAATCGTGGCAGGTGGTACTTACGACAAGTCGGTAGGTTATTTTATTGCTCCAACTATTATCAGAGCTTTAAAACACGATTATATAACTATGGAAGAAGAGCTGTTTGGCCCTATCCTTACCATTTTTGTATACGAAGATGACAAGGTAGATGAGACTTTGGATATCCTTGATAAAGGTTCAATGTATGCCCTTACAGGTGCTATCTTTGCTGATTGTCGTTACGCTATTGAAAAATTAGTGAAACGTTTGACTCATACAGCAGGTAACTTCTATATTAACGACAAACCAACCGGTGCTGTTGTTGGACAACAACCATTTGGTGGCGGCAGAGGTTCCGGAACCAACGATAAAGCAGGCTCTATGATCAACCTATTGCGTTGGGTTTCTCCTCGTACAATTAAAGAAACATTTGTTTCAGCTACAGATTATATGTATCCTAACTTTTTAGAGGATTAATCTTATAAAGATGAGATATCAGATGTAAGATTTGAGAAGAAAAACTTCAGCAAATCAATCTTTTGATAATAAAATTGAATAAAACGACCGGAGTTCTCTTCGGTCGTTTTTCATTTACTTAGCTTTCATCGAATCAAACTTCCTACTCTTTTACATTTCACCCCTCCTACTTTCAGACTTTCACATATTCTTTGTAATTTAGCATGCAAATAGAAACAAAATGAATCAGAAGAAAGCACAAATTATAATTCTCAGAATTGTACGTAACAAATACGTAATCACTTTTCTGATCTTTTATTTTTGGCTTTTCTTTTTCGATCAACACTCTGTTTGGGAACGAAAAGGAAATGAAGATACTATTGAATCCCTTGAAAAAGAAAAGGCTTACTTTATTGAGAAAATTGAAACAGACAAGAATCGGATTCACGAGCTGAAAACCAATCGTAAAAATCTTGAAAAATTCGCCCGCGAACAATATTTAATGAAGAAAAAAGGCGAAGATATATTTATCATGATAGAAGAAGAATAAAAGAAAAGACGTTGCAGGCAACGTCTTTTCTTTTATTCATGATTTTTCTCGTATTCTCTGTAAATCTCCAACAACTCTTTCGCTGAATAAATCCCTTTGGTTTCGATACCAAGATCGATGAGTAGTTGTTTGGCACAAACAACAATGCTCTCCTCATCAATAAATTGTTCGTGAACATTATTCAGGTATTTCAGTACTTTAAAAGCATTAAAAGCCCCAAAGAATTTCTTTCGAAATGATTCAACACTGGAACAGTTTCGGTTAATTTCCTCCAAAGCTTCAAAGAAATTATCCTCTTTTAAATAGGAACGTACGGGACCTGGAAGATCAACAATCAATTTATTTAAATAAGTATCGTAATCAACACCAAAAAAATCATCAGCACGATCAAAAAACTTTTTCACATCCTTAAAAGCAGAGTAATTGTAGGTTTTGTAATCGATAATTCCTTTTTCCATAAAGGTGGAAATGGCTTTGCCTGTTCCAAATGGAACCCGATCTGACTCTCTTGGTGAAGGAATTACCCGGGTGGTTTTAATCTCATAGAACTTACCCAAAGCAATAATTTTCTGCAGAAAATAAAAATCTTCACCTGCCTGCCGGCGATTCATTCCACCTTGCATGATATAAGCTTTCGCCGTAACAGCAAAACTGGAACCTACCGTATGAAAGGCGTGCGGATGACCGGCATACCGCATGGCCAACATGTAATACCGCAGGTAAAGTTCGTACTGAGCAATGGCATCATAAATTGGCTGATCGAATTCTGTTCCCTCCAAAGGATGTTCGTAAAATATGTTAGCTCCATTCGCCTTTGGATGCTTTTTGAACATCTTCTCAATCTCAACAAAATAATTGGCATCACATCCCGAATCGGCATCAAAACCAGTAATAATTCCATTTGGTTTGTCAATTTTATTGAAACGGCTTACCGCCTCATCCATCGCAATTTTTCGCGCCAAACCAACTCCTGCAAATTTCTTAGGCAAATTTGGCTGATGAATTAAATAGAATTTCAACTTCTCATCCTGATGATCAGCCATCCAGTTCGTTGCATCAGCAATGGTTTTCTCATTTTGTGCAAGTATTTCTTTGCCGGCCAACTCTCCTGAATTCACAATTACGATTACTTCTGCATTGCAATCCGGACGTTCGCAATTCCACAAAGCCTCTAAACCTGGAATCAAATCAGGCTCATAAAAGCACGGAATAGTAACAATAATATTTAGTTGTTCCGAAGCTATATCTTTAATATAATCGGGATACAGACGTTGTTTTTTCAGATAGTTATCAGCAAAAGCCATAGTTTTATTTTAGAGTTGAGAATTGATAGTTTCTCCATGGAAACTAATCTTCATTTCTCAATAAACAGCAATTTAAATTTCAGTTCTTAAGATGTCATTTAAAATCTTACATCTTAAAAAAAACAAAGATATAAAAAAGGGCAGATAGCTTGTGTAGCTGATCTGCCCTTAAAATATTTTGTTGTTGAAATTTACTTAGCTGCAGGTTTGTATCTGCTGTTTAAACCAGTAATTATTTCCGCTGTAATATCTAATCCATCCTGAGAAAGAAGAACATTTCCTCCTTTTGTTGTACTTAAAATTAAGCTGTAATTATGAGCAGCATTGTATTCTTTCAAATAGTTGGTAACACTATCGAATAATCTTTTGCTGTTTGCCTGTTGTTCACCCATTAATTGGTTTGAAAGCTCACGATCCAATTGCTGTAAATTCTGTTGTTTTCCAATCAATACACGCTGAGCTTCTTCAGCTCTCTCGCGGCTTAGGAATCCACCATTTTGAACTTTACGTTGAAACTCACCTGCTTCTTTCTCCAATTTCTGAGCCTTGAAGTTAAAATCAGTTCTTGAATCTTCCTGCTTTTTAAGAAATTCCTCATTCAAATCACGAGAAAAATTATAATTAGTTAGCAATGAATCGGTGTTAATATAAACAACTGCACCTTCACCTGCCACCGATTTTACTTTTTTAGAATCTGCTGACGAATTAGAAAAATGAAGTACATAAAGAATACCAACTGCTACAATTAGTACCGCATTTAAAACAATAGATAAATTTTTCATAGGTATTTTAAGATTTAATTATTCAAGATTATTTTCCGATCAGTTGAAATTTTGGAATCAGAATAAAGATTTCATCTTTATGAGCATCTGAAATACAAAAGTCATTGTCGGTAGTATTTATTTTTTTTTGATTTTGCCTAACAAATATAAGCTTAAAAAGGAGACTAAAAAATACTGTGACATCAAAATTCACATTCGGGAATCCTTGACAAACTTAAAATATTGAAATAATAATTGCTGATAAACATCATTCTTTTATTTTGGAATACTATTTACATTGATCCCATAAATTAACCCGAATAAACAATTTAAAAACCATCCCAATGTTTAATAAATTAATCGCAGCTACCCTGCCATATATGCCTAAAAAGCTGGTTTGGATCTTTTCTAAAAGATACATTGCCGGCGAAACCATCGAAGAAGCCATTAATGCTTCAAAAGAACTAAATAAAGAAGGTATTAAAGTTACCGTAGACCTTTTGGGTGAATTTATCGAAGATTTAAGTCAGGCAACTGAAAACAAAGAGGCTTACATCAATATTATTGAGGCTTTTCAGGAAAATAAAATTGATGGTAACTATTCAGTAAAACCTACCTTTTTTGGTTTGTTAATTGATGAAGAAGTTTGCTATCAAAACATCCGTACTGTTGTAGCTAAAGCTGCAGAATATGACAACTTTGTACGTGTAGATATGGAAGATTCTCATTGTGTGGATAAAGAAATTAAACTTTTCAGAAGATTAAAAGCAGAATTCCCGAACAATGTTGGCTTAGTAGTTCAAGCTTATCTAAAAAGAACTTTAGATGATTTAAGTAATATGATGGACATGCAAAACGGCAGTTCAAAATTGAATTATCGTCTTTGCAAAGGAATTTATGTGGAGCCGGCAGAAATAGCCTACAAAAAGTACGAAAAGGTAAATGAAAACTTTATTAAGGGGTTGGAATTCATGTTCCAAAACGATGTTTATCCTGGAATTGCTACTCACGATAAAAATGTAGTTGAACCCGCTTTTGAATTGATTGAAAAATACAATGTTCCTAAGGATAAATATGAATTCCAAATGCTTTATGGAGTTACTCCTGAACTTAGAAAAATGATTACAGACAAAGGCCACACCATGAGGGTTTACGTTCCTTTCGGAAAAGATTGGTTCGGATATTCTACCAGAAGACTGAAGGAAAATCCTAAAATGGCTATGTTAATTATAAAAGCTTTATTTAACAGAGGGTAATAACACTCTGGTTTTGGCAATAAAAAAGCGGTGAAATATCACCGCTTTTTTTTTATTCTTTTTTCTTTACACCGTACTTATACATTTGCTTTAAGGTTGTTATCTCCTTATCTGTTATTAAGTTATCGGGAATCTTCAATTCTCTTTTTCTCTTCATCCGCTGAACCTCAGGCAAAGTTCTTGCCACACTAACACCTACCATCATATCCGGAGGCACCATTACATGATGCTCATTCATAATAATATGATTTTTCACCAACATGTCCGTATTGGCCTTTGCATCCATTTTTTCGGGTTGTTTGGTAAGTGCTTCGTAGGTGGCTGAATTGATATTGTTTTTAGCCCGAACATATTCCGGTGTATTCACCTTTGCATTGATAAATGCTTCTCTAAAGTCACCAAATCGAGGCAAAATAAGAACTTCTTGCAGAGCAATTGTATCCTTTGCCATAAACACGCCAAACAAATAAGAATCTTGTTTCAGACTATCACTCACAATAATCTTTACATCATGATATCCTACATAGGTATATTGAATGGTATCGCCGGAGTTTACCCAAAAGGAAAACCTTCCAAAAGAATTGGTAGTTCCTGCTCTTTTATCATTTACCCGAAAATGAGAATAAGGCAAAGGTGATAATTCTTCCTGATCCATTACAGCGCCGGTAAAAAAGATGGAATCACTCCTAACTTTTTGTGCACTAATATTCTCTGCCATCAGCAGAAATACGAGTACAACCAAACAACTTACAAACGTTTTTTTCATATGATTATTATTTTATGTTTTTGCCATATGGAACTTACCATGCTGAGATAATCATCTCCCTGTGTGTCAAAACACCCTTGTCATGGACGTTTCATATTCTATTTTTTCTTACAGATTACCTACTATCAGATCCTCTAATTTTCGCTTTGGAACATGATGAACCTGATTTTCATCCCGCCAATATTTTATATCTCCGTTCTTCATTTCATCAATTACAACCTCTTCCTTAGGTTTTCCTAAAGCCACTACCTGTATAATTTTATAATTCGAAGGAACCTGCAACACTTCCCGCAATTCCTTTTCTTTAAATGCACGAATGATACAACCACCAAAACCCATTTCTACAGCTCCAAGCAGTAGGTTTTGAACTGCAATTCCATCATCGCTAAAATAATTCTTTCCTAATTCTTCATCGTTCAACATGATCACATAAGCCACCGGTCTTTCCCCTTCTGCAGGGCCATCCCAATCCGACAGATAACCAGCCCATGCCAAAGTTTCAAATACTTGCTTACGTTTCTCAGCACTCAGCACAATCTGATATTTAAGTGTTTGTCCGTTTCGGCCGGATGCACCCATCCTTGCCAAATCAATCCATTGCCGAATATTTTCTAAAGATATTTGCTCTTCCTCATAAAACCGTCGGTAACTTCTGTTTCGTAAAATAAGTTCTTTTAACATTTGATAATTGTAACTATGATTCAGTTGATTTTTATTCGTCAATTAATAACTTCCCTGTTCCTTAAATTAAGAGAATTTTCCCTATCGATCAAGGAAAACTCAAATCATTTTAGGATGTAAAGGAATACTCAAAACTACATAATTTTTAAAACAAAATTAATTTAACAGGCAACTACCTAATAATGAAAAGAAAGGAGGTTCCTCTTGAAAATTTGAGTCAATCCTTATTTGAATTATTACCGAAATCACAACCGGTCATATTATGCAATAAAAAAAGCGGTGATATCTACTATGCAGATCACCGCTTTATTTATCATTTACTTACTTTACAAATCATTATATCGTTTTTCAATCACTTCCCAATTTACCAAATTCCAGAAGTTCTCAATATATTTCGGACGTGCATTTTGTGTATCCAAATAATAAGCATGTTCCCAAACATCCATTGTTAATATCGGTGTCATTCCATCGGTAATAGGGTTGCCTGCATTATTTTTCTTCATGATTCTTAGTTTATTATGAGAATCAGCGGCCAGCCATACCCATCCTGATCCAAACAAAGTTGCTCCGGCTTTCGAAAATTCTTCTTTAAATGCAGCAAACGATCCAAATGTCTCGGTAATCGCATTAGCAAGTGCACCCTTAGGTTCTCCTCCTCCATTTGGACTTAAGGCCATAAAGTAAAAGGTGTGGTTGTATACCTGTGCTCCATTATTGAAAATCCCGCCTTCGGAGTGCCGAACAATTTCTTCCAAACCAGCTTTTTCAAAAGCAGTTCCTTTAATTAAATTATTCAAATTGGTAACATAGGCCTGATGATGCTTTCCGTAATGAAACTCTAATGTTTTTTGACTAATTGAAGGTTCAAGCTCATTTAAAGCATAAGGTAATTCGGGCAGTTCGTGTATCATAATTTCGTTTTTTTGATTTAGTATACAATTTCACAATAATTCTTCACAAAACCAATAATTAACAATACTAAACTAAAAGACCGGCTTTCAAAAGAAAGCCGGTCCCAAAATCAAAAAAACAATAAACAAAACTAATCCTGAAAGCGTTTAGCCACTTCCTCCCAATTAATTACATTCCAGAACTCCGAAATGTAATCAGGTCGTTTATTCTGAAACTTCAGATAATATGCGTGTTCCCAAACATCCAATCCTAAAATTGGTGTTCCTTTTACTTCTGCTACATCCATTAACGGATTATCCTGATTTGGAGTTGAACTCACAACAAGTTTGCCGTTAGATTGTTTCACCAACCAAGCCCAACCTGAACCAAAACGAGTAGCAGCAGCTTTGGAAAATTCTTCTTTAAACGAATCAAAAGATCCAAAATCTTTTTCAATTGCAGCTAATAATGAACCTGAAGGTTTTCCTCCTCCCTTAGGAGACATTACCTGCCAAAATAAATCGTGGTTAAAAAACCCGCCTCCATTATTTCGTACAGCAACTGATTGCTTTGAAATGTTCGCTAATATATTCTCTATACTTTGCTCTTCAATATCTGTTCCAGCAATAGCAGCATTCAAGTTATTTGTATATCCTGCATGATGTTTCGAATGATGGATCTCCATTGTTCTTGCATCAATGTGTGGCTCAAGAGCATCGTAAGCATATGGTAACTTTGGTAATTCAAATGCCATATTTCGTATTTATTTTAAATGTAATTACTATCTGTTTTTTTAACACTAAAACAAAGCTAATTTTTATCTGGATTAGATCCAAATAAATTAAAGACTTTTTTGTCTTTTATTTTCAACACTCACCAAAGCCTGTCAAATAAAAGATTTTTAGTTACTTTCGTGTCTTAACTATTCTCAAAATTCTTTCGTGAACAAACGGATTCTAAAAATAGCGCTTCCAAATATTGTCAGTAATATTACTATTCCTCTGCTTGGCATTGTTGACCTGGCCCTAATGGGACATTTGGGAAAAGTCGATTTCATAGGTGCAATAGCCCTTGGTGGAACCATATTTAATTTTCTTTATTGGGGATTTGCTTTTTTACGAATGGGAACTTCAGGAATTACGGCGCAAGCATATGGTGCAAGAAATCTAAGTGAAACCATTCTATCCTTATCGAGAGCTCTTCTTGTAGCATTAATTGGCAGTATTTTCATATTAATTCTCCAAAAACCAATTGCCGATTTAAGTTTTTATGTAATTGACTCGGAAGAATCGGTTGAAACAATCGCAAAATCATACTATTACGTTAGAGTTTGGGCCGCTCCGGCAACTATTGGCTTGTACGCCTTAACAGGATGGTTTATTGGAATGCAGAATTCTAAAATTCCAATGGTGATTGCCATTATCAGTAATGTTATCAATATTGCTTTGTCGTCATTCTTTGTTTACGGAATGAATTTAGATGCCCGGGGAGTTGCATTAGGAACTGTTATTGCCCAATATTGCGGTTTATTTCTGGCTTTGTTTTTTATCTTTCGTTTTTACCGCCGGCTGTTTCGTTACTGGAGCATTCTAGGAATGATGAAAATTAAAGAATTGAAGAACTTCATTGCCATTAATAAAGACATTTTCATTCGAACACTCTGCATTATATTCGTTTTCACATTTTTTACAACAGAATCGGCAAATACCAACAAGAACATATTGGCAGTAAATTCACTACTGCTTCAATTTTTATTCATATTTTCCTACTTTATGGATGGCTTTGCCTTTGCCGCTGAGGCATTAGTGGGAAAATTTATTGGAGCTAAAAATCAAACCGGATTGAGAAGTGTAATTCGTCTTCTTTTTATTTGGGGAATTGGAATCAGCCTTGCCTTCACATTTTTTTATGCTACAAGCAGTAATTGGATATTATCTGCATTAACAAATAATAAATCGACAATATTAGAAGCACAAGCCTACATAAAATGGATTGTATTATTACCATTACTAAGCTTCGGCTCATTTTTACTCGATGGAATTTTTATTGGTGCCACAGCCTCTAAGTATATGAGAAAGACAATGATGGCCGCAACTCTATTTGTATTTATACCTTGTTACTATTTTCTGAGTGAAACTTTTCAAAATCACGGATTATGGATCGCCATGCTCGGATTTATGCTGGCCCGGGGAGTATTTCAAACACTATATTACAAAAAAGCAATCCTTCTTAAATTTAATTAATCTGCATTCAAAACCCCGGCTAAAGTACTTTGCAAAGCTTCAGTTAATTTTAAAACCTCATCTTCCTCTATTTTATATTTTTCACTTGCCTTTTCAAGACGGTCGACCACATAGAAAAGCTGAATTAATTTCACTTTCTCTTCCAAACAAACATACAATACACTCGCTCCATCCCGACTCATTACATCGGGCTGATTTTTTTGATACATACGCGATATTGAAAACAGGTTGTTAGGAATTGAATTGCAGCTGATACCACTCACTTTCCTATATTCAATATGAAATTCAGGTAGCCGCAGATTGTTTTCCAGAATTTCATTTGTAAACGGATATTCATTCTTATTTCGTATCCCCAAATCGAATACAGAAGAAAATGCTTCTTCAGTTTCAAAGCCCAAATCACCAAAGTAATCATCAATTAAATTGATTACAATGCCCGATTCAAGCTGATCTTTTAATGAAAAACACCTTCCCAAATGAATAACAACATCATATTTCCTGAAATTTAAAGCTTTACACAAATAATAGGAGATAACACTCCCTCCCGTACCCGAAATAAGTATATCCAGGTCTTTATCCTGATACTTAAAACGAGCATAGTTTTTCCCTAAATTTTCAACCAAAACCAGTTGACTAATAAAATTTTGCATGGCCGAAAATGCGCCAGCAATTATCAAAATCTCCATTGATGCAAGAACTTAGCCTAAACAAAAGCTTCGAAAAGTTTGTTATATAGGTGAAATTTATACTTATTTTGCAAGTCAAAAATGTGACTTAAATTAAAACACTAAATACAGATGGAATTTTCAACCAACGGAGACACTAATAAAGGTTTTACAAAAATAGAAAAATACAATCAGGATACTACTGAACAGTTAATGTTTCACTATAAAAAAGTACTTGAATTATTAGGAGAAGATGCCGAACGCGAAGGTCTTTTAAAAACACCCTTACGGGTTGCCAAAGCAATGCAGTTTTTAACGCAGGGATATCACAACAATCCTGAGGATATATTAAGATCTGCCATGTTTCAGGAAGACTATCGTCAAATGGTAATTGTTAAGGACATTGAAGTTTATTCTATGTGCGAGCATCATATGTTACCATTTGTAGGCAGAGCACATGTTGCTTACATTCCCAATGGTACCATTACCGGATTAAGTAAAATTGCCCGGGTTGTAGATGCTTTTGCCCGCCGTTTACAAGTTCAGGAACGTTTAACCACTCAAATTAAAGACTGCATACAAAACACCCTGAATCCACTAGGTGTTGCTGTAGTTATCGAAGCTCAGCACATGTGCATGTCGATGCGTGGAGTTCAAAAACAAAATGCAATTACTACGACCTCTGATTTTACCGGTGCTTTTGAAAAAGTAGCTACAAGAGAAGAGTTTATTCGTTTAATTGCTAACAAATCAAACTACTAATTAGTTAATTGATTCATAGGAATCAAAGAATTACCAATTTACATTGTACTTATGAAAATTGCACATTGTAAATTGAATAGATATCTTTGTGCCCGGAATATTTTTAAATCTTACCATGATAATCAATTCATTGCTATTAAAAAAATACGAATGAATTGAAATTTATTAATTGAAGAAGAATATGAAAGCATATGTATTTCCAGGGCAAGGAGCCCAATTTGTTGGTATGGGAAAAGACCTGTACGAAAATTCAGACCTTGCTAAAGAGCTTTTTGAAAAAGCCAACGATATTTTAGGTTTTAGAATTACCGATCTAATGTTCGAAGGAACTGACGAAGATTTAAGACAAACAAATGTTACACAACCAGCAATCTTTCTGCACTCAGTAATCTTAGCCAAAACTCTTGGCGATGATTTTAAACCAGAAATGGTAGCAGGTCACTCTTTAGGAGAATTTTCTGCTTTGGTTGCTAACGGATCATTATCGTTCGAAGATGGTCTTAGATTGGTTTCTCAACGTGCTTCAGCAATGCAAAAAGCTTGCGAAATTGAGCCTTCAACTATGGCTGCAATCATTGGATTAGATGATGAAACTGTAGTGAAAATATGTGAGGAAATTAATGAAATTGTTGTTCCTGCTAATTTCAACTGTCCTGGTCAATTGGTTATTTCGGGCAGTATGAAAGGGATCGAAATTGCTTGTGAAAAATTACTGGAAGCTGGAGCTAAAAGAGCGCTTCCGTTAAAAGTTGGTGGTGCATTTCACTCTCCATTAATGGAACCTGCACGTGTCGAGTTGGAAGAAGCTATTGAGAACACAACTTTCTCAACTCCAATTTGTCCTGTATATCAAAACGTAAATGCCTTGCCAGTATCCAATCCTGATGAGATTAAGAAAAATTTGGTTTCACAGCTAACTGCTCCGGTACGTTTTACACAAACCATGCTTAATATGATTGCTGATGGTGCAACATTGTTCACCGAAGTTGGTCCTGGAAAAGTAATTCAGGGATTGGTGAAAAAAGTTGACCGCAAAATGGAAACTGCTGGAGTAGATTCATTTCAAGGATAAAAATTACAACTGATAAAAAAAGCCGTTTCAAAACTTATTGAAACGGCTTTTTGCTATTTATAACTTATAACACTGGTTTGTTTTTTACCATCCATTAAAATTTCCAGAGGTTCTTTAAACCGAACATGTTTAAAATAATGGATCTGCTCAACAAGTTTTTGCGTGTCTAAAATTTCAGTATTCACAAAATTTTGTTCGGTATTACTTCTTACCGAAAAATATCCAACATTCATAGAAGTTACATTGTGAAAGAAATGAGACCCTAAGGAAGCATCTAAAGGAAAATCTTCCAACCCTTGCTCCACAATTACCTTTGCATTGGATATTTGAGACCAAAGCACAGGAATACCGGTAAACTTATCTCTTGTTCCCCAACGGCCAGGACCGATCAACACATATTGACGATCCATCTCTCTCATTTTCTGATTTAATTTCTCAATCTCAAGAGCCATCTCTTCAGTTTTGGTACGATCAAATTTTTCAATATCCATGTAAATTACATCACGAACATGATCTATTTTTCCGTTACCCATGCCTTTACTTGCCAGTAATACAAGCTTATCCTTATCAACTAAGGTCATATCTATATCAATACTCATCTCCTGACGAATCAAAGGTTTGATCTGTAAAAGCTGGAAAGTAGGCAAGTCATTTTTCCCTTTTGAAAGATCAACGGCAAACTCAATTTCAACAGGAGCTCCCATTGCTTGTTTAAAAATATTCAGAAGTACACTCAAAGCATGAGCAACAGGAACCTGATTGTATTTCAAAATATTTGCAAAATTTACAACCCGTGGGCCCCGCAAATTCAAATCCGGTTCCAATCTATCGTTCTGGTAATCGTAAACTGAAGCGCAATGTAACAGATTCCCATCCTTTTCAGCATCTGCAAGTTCATATTTTATCGTAACAGCATCTTCACCGTCTTTTAAAAGATTAACATCATCTTTTTCCATATCGATCGCATAAAAATATTTCTGCGAATCTTTCATTTGATCTTCAATTGAAGCCAATTGCAATTTTGGGTGTTCCGGGCAAAAACGATGCGTTTTTTCCCCTCCTACAACATATTTACCCAACCCAACAGCTATCACTGCAAAACCATCCTCCGGTTTCATGTAAGAAAAAGGATAGTAGTTGTATGATTGTGCTACCCCACTGATATTTGGATAATATCTGCCATTGGATTCCTGCCCTACCACTTCCTGAATAATTACAGCCATTTTTTCCTCTTCAATTTTATAATCAACCGCACTAAAATAGGATTGAGCCTCGGGCGAAAAAATAGAAGCGTAAATAAGCTTGATTGCCGTTACTAATTGACGAAACCGCTCCCCTATGTCAGGATGATTATTTGGAAGCAAATAAGTAGCATAAACCCCTGCAAATGGTTGCATTAAAGAATCCTCAAACAAACCAGATGAACGCACAGCTAATGGACAAGTCATTTCTTCAAGATAATTTAGAAGCCTTTCTCTTAATTTATCAGACAACTCACCTTTCGCAAATAAATCACGTACCTTTTTATAGTTTTTATCGAGATAAATCTTGTTGTAAAGATTATTCTTCTCAATAAAGTTATCATATTCATCAACTCCAATAATAGCAGTTTTAGGAATCGATATATTAATATCCTTAATTAATTTCGCAAAATAAATATTCTCTATAAAATTACTCAGAAAAGCCAGGCCCCGCCCTTTCCCTCCCAAAGATCCACGTCCCAAACGAACAACATAATGATTTGAATTAACGATATTAGGTCTGAATTTAATAATCCGGCCCCGTAACTGTTTTATGCGTGAGGCTTCAAATACATCCAAACAAAATTTGCGTAAATCTTTTACCGATTTAAAATCCTCAATCTGATATCTTCTTAACTTTTTAGCAATATTAATTTCTCCTCTGGCCATTAACCATGTCGAAATTCCATTTCTTTTTGAATGGAAAAGAAGTGATTCATCCGGAACGTATTTTAGCTTTTCTTCAAACTCTTCCATAGACTTTGCGATAGCCACTTTAGTTCCACTTTGATTTCTAAAGACAAAATCACCAAAACCAAGTTTCGTGTAGATAAAGTTATAGATATCCAAAGCCAAAGTATCACTGTTCTTGTTAATAAAATCTGCATCAACCTGCATGGCACGAATTGCATTATCAGTATCATGCGATTGCATTAAACATGGAATTTTCATGTTTTTTTCCTGCACGTATTTAATCAGATCCACACCAGAATCATCATCCAATTTCCCATCCCTCGCAAAACGAACATCAGAAATTACACAAAGCAAGTTTTCCAAATAATTATCGATAACTTCAACTGCATCTTCATAAGTACTCACCAAAATGACTTTAGGTCTGGCGCGCATTTTTAAAATCTTATGCATTTCGTCAATATCCCCTTCATCCGATATCACTTTTTGGGTTTGAGTCATTACTGATGTGTACAGCAATGGCAGATATCTGGAATAATACTTTACTGAATCTTCAACCAATAAAATGACTCTTACATCTCCACTCTTTGTATCGGGTTCCAGATTCATTCTATCCTCAATATACTTGGTCATGGCCATAAAAATCTTGGTGGAACCATTCCAAACAAAAACCCGATCAATATTGTTCTTAATCTTATCTGCCGCTCTGTCAAAATAAGCCAGGTCGCTATTGTTATTTACCAAAACCAAAACAGGAATTTCGGGCTGAACCCTTTTTATTTCCTGACTTAATTCCAAAGGGGATTGCTTGTCCAAACCAGCCATTAAGATGACAACATCATAATTCCTGTTTTTTAAGGCATCCAAGGCTTCATCATTAGTGGCTACACTCGTAAAACGTGGTGCCGCATATAAATTTAATTGCAGATATTCCCCAACAATTTTATCAGAAAACTGGCCTTCCCTAACAATTGTATAAGCATCATAATAGGTCGCGATCAAAAGAATCTCCTTCACTTTAAAAGGCATCAATTCCTGAAAAATATCTCTATCACTCTTTTTCCGTTTATATATCTTGGAAATCGAAACTTCTTCCATGCAAATTGGTATTTATGTTTTTGTTGTTTGTATTGTAAAAATACAAAATAATATAATTTTCCGGTTTTGAGTTCTACCTTTTCCCAACAAGTACTGATTTCATTTAAAATCAATTAATGAAAAGGAAAATTATCTTTTTTATTCATTATTCGCTAAGAAAATGATGCCGAAAATACTAAAAAACAGGAATAAAAAACAAAGAGGAAACTTATGGCTTCCTCTTTCAATGTATTGATAAATTAAATATTCCAGACTAATTATTTAACTTCCCAAGTATCTCCGCTATTAAGCAGGTCATCCATACACTTAATTGATGATACCGCTTGTACATCTTTAATTTGCCGCACCATTTTTTCTTCATAAGAAAGCGCTGCAACATCTCTAATTACGCCAAGTGCAACAGGATACTCCGGAGCTGACATATTTGATAATAGCCAAGCCATATGAGGATCAGGATTGTGAGCATCATGAATTAAAATGTCCTGCTCTGTAATGCCAAATTCACCAATTGTAACAACAATTAGTTTGCCATTACCTCCCAAAACTAATCCCTTGTTTCTATCCTTTCCGAAAACCATTCTCTCTCCGTGATGCAAAATCAACTGAAAATCATCCTTTGTTTCCTTATCAGTAATCAAAGCATGTGCTCCATCGTTATAAATCACACAATTTTGAAGGACTTCAATAATAGATGTTCCTTTGTGTTTTGATCCTGCCAAAATCAATTCTGTGGTCAATTTAATGTTTGTATCAATGGATCTGGCATAAAACTTTGATTGAGCACCCAAAGCTAATTCGGCAGGATGAAATGGTTGTTCAATTGTTCCGAATGGAGAGGTCTTGGTGATCATTCCTTGCTTCGAAGTGGGTGAATACTGACCCTTTGTAAGACCATAAATCTCATTATTAAAAAGAAGAATTGTCATGTCAATATTACGGCGAATAGCATGAATGAAATGATTCCCCCCAATTGCCAAAGCATCCCCATCTCCTGAAACTTGTAATATTTCAAGATCCGGATTCGCTGATTTTACACCCGAAGCAACCGCAGCAGCTCTTCCATGAATTGTATGAAAACCATAGGTATTCATATAATACGGAAAACGGGATGAACATCCAATTCCCGATATTACCGCGAACTTCTCCTTGGGAATGTCCATGGCAGCCATTGCTTTTTGAACCGAATTCAACACTCCATGATCTCCACACCCTGGACACCATCTTACTTCCTGATCACTTTTAAAATCTTTTGGAGTTAATTTCACAGGACTATGTGATTTAAGAATTGTATCTGTCATGATTATTTCTCCTCCAATAATTGGTTAAACCTCTCTTTTAATTCCAACACAGTAAAAGGCAATCCTTGTAATTTATTATATTGATTGAATTTAACATCCTGGAAACCAGCCCTTAAATACTCGGCAAATTGCCCTTCATTCAACTCACAAACAATTACTTTTTTATGACGTTTTAAAACTTCTTTTGTATTCTTTGGCAACGGAAAAATATAATGAAAATGTGCCAAAGCGATGCTCTTTCCTTCAGCCTGAAGTTCACGAACTGCTGTAGTTAAGTGACCATATGTACCCCCCCAACCTACAACCAAAACTTCAGCGTCATCATTTCCCTTTACAGGAACATCAGGAATGAAATTAGCAACCCGTCTAATTCTTTCAGATCGGATATCTGTCATTACCTGATGATTTTCCGGTACATACGACACGGTACCCGTAATATCCATCTTTTCTAAACCTCCTATTCGATGTTCCAAACCTTTTGTGCCGGGAACAGCCCACTTTCTAGCCAGTTTCTCAGTATCTCTGGCATATGGTTGATAGTTATCTCCCTCCTTAGCAAATGGTACCTCTATAGGTGATAGATCGGCCATTTTAGGAATTCGCCAAGGTTCGGCTCCATTTGCAATAAAACCATCAGTAAGCAAGATAACAGGAGTCATATGCTCTAATGCAATTTTACCTGCGCTATAGGCGTATTCAAAACAATTTGAAGGTGTACTTGCAGCGATTACCGGCATTGGACATTCTCCACTACGTCCGTGAATTGCCTGCATTAAATCGGATTGCTCTGTTTTGGTTGGAAGACCTGTTGATGGTCCACCACGTTGAACATTCACAATTACCAGAGGTAGCTCCGTCATTACAGCCAAACCTGCAGCCTCTGTTTTAAGAGCCAAGCCCGGTCCTGATGTTGTTGTTACAGCAAAATTCCCTGCAAAACTTGCTCCAATTGATGTGCAGATTCCTGCAATCTCATCTTCTGCCTGAAACGTTTTTACACCAAGATCCTTACGTGCTGCCAGTTCCTGCAGAATTTCCGTTGCCGGCGTAATTGGATACGATCCACAAAACAATTCCAAACCAGCCTTTTCTGCAGCTGCAATTAATCCCCATGCTGTAGCTTTGTTTCCTGTAATATTACGGTAGGTTCCTTTCTTGATCTTAGCTGGTGCCACACTAAAATTATATGGCAACGCTTCAATGGTTCTTGCAAAATTATAACCGGCCCGCAACACCATCTTGTTGCCTTCAACAACTAATGGGTATTTTTTAAATTTATTCTCGATAAACTGCTCCGTATATACCAATGGACGATCGAACATCCAATAAACCATCCCCAAAGTAAACATGTTTTTACTTCGAAGGATACTTTTTTGATCCAATCCTGTATCCTTCAAACATTCTTTTGTCAGCGATGTTACCCTTGCTTTAATCAGATTGTAATCAGAAAGGTTCTCATCTTCTAATGGGTTGGAATCATAACCTGCTTTTTCAAGATTCTTATCCGTAAAACTATCCTCATTTACAATAATCGTTCCACTAGGTTTAACCCATTTTAAATTTGCTTTTAATGCTGCCGGATTCATTGCTACAAGCACATCAGCAAAATCTCCTGGAGTATTTACCTCCATCTGCCCGAAATGCAATTGAAAACCTGATACTCCACCTACTGTTCCCTGTGGAGCCCTGATCTCAGCTGGATAATCAGGAAAAGTAGCAACATCATTCCCAAACAATGCGGAAGTATCCGAAAATTGTGTTCCTGTTAGTTGCATCCCATCTCCGGAATCGCCGGAGAATCTTATAACAACTTCTTCCTTTTCAATGACTTTTGTCTTTTGACTCATGACTATTTTGAATTAAGCTTGAAATTAATTCCTTGTTTAGTTAGTTGTTTTTAATTTTCATTCTACATAACACGAAGCTAAAATCATGTTATATAGCATGGTAAAGGTAGCGTTTCCCAGTTTTTAGACAAGCAAAGATTAAAAAAAATACAGACTTTTTGCAAACGTTTGTGTCCTAAAAAGTTACAGATTGGTTACGCTTAAAAACAGCACTGATTAAGAGTTGATTAAGTCTTAATAAGGGGAAGAAAAGGAAGAGAAATGGAAAATTTATTGAATTTTAATCCATCTAACAAATAAAGAACCTATGCGGTGTTTAAATATGCAAAAAAGGTGTCTCAAATAAATGAGACACCCTTAATTATATTTAGAATGTGACTATCTACTAATAATCATCTTCAGTGAAACCAGTATAACGGTGTCCTGAAATAATATAAGACTCATCTGCAGTAGCATCATAAGCTACAGCATCAAGAACCCATTTGAATTCTTCTTTGTCTGGATTAGATCTGTACTCTACAGGAACCTCTTCACTTTTAAAAGTAACATTTCCGCTATACAATACAATACTAACATACAAACTGTCAGTGATATTCTTACCAAGTGTAGTGGCACCATTCTTAATAATCTTTCCCTCAACAATTGCGGCTCTAATATAGTCTCGTGCTACAACTGTAGTTTCGCCAAGAGCAGTAGGTTTTGGTTCCGGAACTACAATTGCCTTTTCATTATTAGTTAAATCTGCAAAAGCAATAGATTTAGATTTGAAACTACCAGCATCACCATCGAAAAAGAATTTACTTCTTAATTCAAAAACTTTATCATGATCGTCAATCCAAAGTTCGTTGGCTACATCAGCGGATGTGTTGTAAAATTCCAATTTTTGCTCGTTGTCGTAATCAGCAACAAGAGTACCATCTGGTTCTGATACTTGATAAAGGTAGCTTCCGGAATAATCCAATACTGCACTATCCCAATTGTCAAGCTCTGTATCATCACAAGCAGTCAATCCAATAAAACCCACTGCGAGTATATATAATAATTTCTTCATACTATTCCTCCTCAATTTTCATATTTACATAAAAAACCATATTAGCATATCCAGCTTCCCAATAAATCGTATTATCAGCAGGTGTATATACAGCATTATTCAAAAAATCTAATGAATCACCCCATCCTAAGACCAAACTAGAAAGTACAGCTATTGAATTATCGGCTTTCAACTGAATATAACCAGCCGCAGCATATCTATTACCATAACCAACATAGTCAGAATAATATCCCCCAATTAAATTAGAAACACTAAAAAATCCAGGTGCAATTTGTTCAATTACAACTTCAGTTCCACTATAATCTGTTCGAGCGCCACCACGAATTCTATGAGTACCATCCAAAGTTGTATATGTTCCAGAAATATCAGTAGTTATCGACTTATCAGAAACAATAATTTGACGCTCAAGCTGAATACTTTCTCCATTAGGAATTGTATAGGTGTACGTAGCTTTATACAATCCAACTGTATTAACATCAATAGTTCCTTCTACTACAACTTGATCGGTTACATCAGCTCCATCATAAGTTGCCTTATATCCAGGATCAGTATAAGCATCACCTAACTGAATTATTAAATTCGATCCCTCTGCTAAATCAAGGCTATACTCTACCGATATATCCTCAGTATCAGCTTCATCACAAGCTGTAAAAAAGCATAGCGACGAAATTATAGCCAAAAACATTATATATTTTCTCATGTCTTTTTTAATTTACTTAAAATTATAATCCAGATTTCTGATTCCACCAAACTTTCTCTAAAAGATCTACCTTTTGAGCAGGTGCATTTTCATTACGAGTCATTACTTCTTCAGGATAAATAGGAGAAGCAGGCAATTTTGCGTTTGTTTTACCTCTACCTTCAACAGCAATTGTTAAATCTCCAAGAGGGAAATTAGTATTAGCGAAAGCACGATCTTTACGAATATCGATAGTGTTAACTGCTGGATACTTGGTTCTATTTCTTTCCAGAAATGATTCAATATGCTGATAATTGGCATTCGCTACCCATTTTTGCATGGCAATTTGCTTAATGCCCTCTTCTACAGTACCATCTACCCAGGTTGCATAACCAGTGGTAATAATATCACTAGCTAAGCCACCATGCTGTGCTAAAGAAGCATTTACTGCTTTATCGTAATATATTTTAGCGTTAGGGTTGTTGCCTGCACGAGCATACGCCTCAGCAATGTAGAAATTAACTTCCCATATTGACATAATTACCAAATCTTGAGTTGCAGAAAATACAGCCTGACTGTAATCTTCATCTTCATCAAGAGTTCCATTACCATCAGAATCTTCTTTGGAGGCAAAATCTCCAAAAAATGCACCTAAATGATATCCGCCGGTCTTTTCGAAAAGAACGTCCAAACGCGGATCAGCATTTACTTCAAGATAATCCAAAAAGTTTTTAGACGCAATTACGTTTGAACTTAAGTACTTAGCTGAGCCTTCTTCAAACTCTCTCATAGGATGACGCTTACCTTCTTGTTTATCCGACCATGTAGAACCGCTGATTCCAGCATTATTCTTAATAAACTCAGATGATTCAATAAAAGAAACAACAGCAGCATTATTATATGCAGAAGTCTCAGAAAGACGCATCATCAATTTCAACTTCAATGAATTGGCAAAGAGTTTCCACTGGTCTAAATCACCGCCATAAATAAAGTCATAAGATGCAGGTAAGGTAGCTTCAGAAACATTCAAAGCTATTAATGCATCAACTCTTGCAAGTAAATCTGCATAAATATCACTTCCTTTATCAAATTTTGGTGATACAATTCCCTCATCTCCTTTTAGAGCTTCAAAATAAGGGATATCTCCCCAGACATCAGTCATGATTTGCCATGTGAAAATTGAAAGAGCTTCTGCGGCATAATATACACCCGTATTATTATTAGCCAACGAAATAGTCTTCATTCTTTTACAATCTTCAAGAACGCCTGCAGTTAAACCACTATATGCATTACCAAAATCAGTTTCCTTATATTCACACAGAAATTTGAATTGCGATGCACTATAAGCTTGTGTCCAGTATTCAGACCAAAAACCACCTGCAAATCCAAAATCCCAACCCATTAGTTGATTGGCCAAATTTAATTCCGCAGCAGGCAAAACTACCTTTGCTTCAGGAATATCGCGCAATTCATCTGGATCCTCATTTATATCTAAATAATTATCACAGCCCCAGCCAAATATTGACAGACAGGCAAGTGAAATAGCTATAATTTTATATTTCATAATTCTTTATTATTACAAAGTGAAAGTTAAACCAAAAGTATAAAATTCGTTACTTGGACCTGCTCCAAACTCACCAAATTTAGCTCCTATATCATTACCAAAAGTTGTTGTTTCAGGATCGATATAAACATTTTCATTTGGAGTCCACAATAGAATATTACTAGCACTTAATGACAAACTTAAAGAGTTGACATGCAATCTATTGCAGAAGTTTTTAGGTACCGAATAAGATAAATTTACATTTCTAAGCTTTAAATAAGAACGGTCAATTATCGCATCTTCATCTCCATCGAATCCACCACCATCACCATAGAATTTGTGTAACCCAGTAGGGTCGACAGGTGTAGTATTTTCAATCCATCCTCCTTGTCCGTCAGAAACAACAGAATTGGGTACTAAGAAAGTTTTTCTATCATTCAATACAGATTCAGGATTGGCACCCGTCCAATGCAAGTAATCCTTAGTATATGAATACATATATCCACCATAACTAAAATCTAAGGTTGCACCCAAACTAAATCCTTTATAAGTAAAGGTATTGGTTAAACCCATTCTAAAATCAGCGTCAACATCTTTTCCAATAAATTCGGTTTCAGCTGTAGCTTGTGGATTACCACTACCATCAACAACAGTGTGCATCACGCCGTCAATTTCAACCTTTTTAACTGAAGCAATTTTGAACTGTCCCATAGATTTTCCTTCTACGGCAACAATCGATGCTCCGCCAAAACCATCAAGATACACCTCATCAACATCCAGAGATTCAATAGTGTTTTTATTAACCGAAACATTATATGCAATATCCCATGCAAAATTTTCTGTCTTAACAGGTGTTAGATTTACAGCGACTTCAAAACCTTCATTACGAACATCACCTAAATTTGCAACCTGACTAGTATAACCTGATGACGGATCTTTAGGCAGACTTGCAATCAATCCTTCTGTTAATCGGTTATAATAAGACACATCGAAACCAAAACGGTTATTGAAGAATTGAGCCTCGAAACCAAGCTCAAATTCCTTTGTTAACTCATTTTTCAAATCAGGATTTCCTAAACGGTTTGAAGCTGAATATGAATTAACTCCTCCAATAGGGAAAGACAAATCATCAATATTTGGATAACCTGGATTATCAGAAGTAGCTGATACATAACGATCATAAACTGAATAAGCATCAGCATCATTACCAGTCATACCATAGGCAGCTCTAACTTTTGCAAAACTAAGAATACCAGTATCGATATCATTGTATTTTAAGAAATCAGTAATTAAGAAACTTCCCGTAACACCTGGGTAAAAATAATCATTTTGTTCAAGCGGTAAAGTTGATGACCAATCATTACGCGCAGTTAAAGTCAGATATGCATAGTTTCTGTAACTAAAGTCAACATTAGCATAAACACCAATTAAACGACGTTTTGAATGTGAATGACCTGAAACAGAAGGTGAAAAACTATTTTTTAAATTATAAAATCCCGGAATATCGATAGAATTAATACTACCATATAGGTAAGTCATACTTCTTTCGTTAACATTCATACCAGCAATAGCATTTAACGTAAAATCTTCGCTGATATTTTTCTTGTAACTCATCATCACATCGTGATTAACCTGAGTTCTTTCAGTTCTTGTTTCAGTGAATTTACCCGCGTTGGCCGGACCTGACTCATTAGGTGAACCTGGAGTGAAATCGATAATAGCAGTATGAGTTTCGCCTAAAGCAACTTCATAATCACCACCAAAACGGTAACTCAATCGCAAATCATCAGTGAAATCATAATCCAATTGAAGCTTACCGAAAAGTTTTTTCTTATTTTGCTCGGCACCATCCTCATTCAATACATAATAAGGATTCACACCATAAGGCGTAAAATAGTTATCCAGATTATTGAATTTATTATTATAATCCTTCATATCAACGATAGAGATATCATTGGCACTTTCATAAAGAGATCTAAATACAGAAGTACCTTGTCCTGATGCTACAGCTTTTGTTTTCTCTGTACTAAAATTAACATTAGTACTAACAGTCAATTTTCCAGCTGTATGAGAACCTTTAGTTGCGATCGTATATCTATTGTAAGAATCATTATTGGTTGGGATTACCCCATCAACAGAGTTTTGAGACAAAGATAAAAGGAAATTTGTGGTCGCATTACCACCACTCAAAGAAACTGAGTTTTTAAGATTCTTACCAACTTCGTAAAAATCACGGGTTCTATTTTCTAAAAACACATAAGGTTTAACTTGTAGACTATTGTCAACATTATTTCCCCAAACTCTGTTTTTACCATCGTAAGCAGGACCCCAGTTACCATTCTCATCCAGAGCTCTTTCTCCACTCCAACCTTGACCAAATTGTTTTTGAACTTCTGGAAGTCGACCGACTCTAGAAAAAGTAGTTGAACCACTATATGAAACACGCATCTTACCATCAGTATTTTTACCAGATTTAGTAGTAATCATGATAACACCATTAGCCGCACGAGAACCATATAGTGCTGTTGCTGCAGCACCTTTTAATACTGTCATGTCTTCAATATCATCCGCATTTATAGCATTGATACCAGAACCGAAGTCAACCTGTGCATTCAAAGCACTTCCAGATTGGTTCTGTACATTAGTAATAGGTACGCCGTCAACAATATAAAGTGGTTGGTTATTTCCAAAAGAGGACGCACCACGTATCATTACATTTTGAGTAGCACCTGGCCCTGGAGCTGTTGCAATATCAACACCAGCAACTTTACCTTGCAAAGCATTCATTGGATTCACAACTTGAGATTTCCCAATCTCATCGCCACCTATAGATGTAGCAGCGTATCCAAGAGCTTTTTTCTCACGAGTTACTCCCATTGCTGTTACAACTACCTCATCCATACCAATAGATTCAGTCTCCATAACAACATTAATTGTAGAAGAGGTTATTTCACGTTCCTGCATAGTCATTCCAACAAAAGAAAAGACCAAAATCTTTCCATCAGCAGGAACATTTAAGGAGTAATTACCATCGAAATCTGTAGTGGTACCGATGGTTGTACCTTTAACAATTACGGAAACTCCCGGGATAGACAGCCCATCATCGGCTGAAGTAACCACCCCTGAAACTTCTCGACTTTGAGCTAGAACGCTCTGTAATCCTATAACGAATAGGATTAACATCGAAAACAAACTTTTTTTCATAAACCTTTAGTTAGTGGTTAATTAACATTAATACACATTTATATATAAATTCATTCATCCCATAAAAATTGAGATGAAAGCAATAAAATGCACCCTTTAGAATTGTTTTCAGAAAGAAAATTTAGTTGTATCACTAAAAAAACCTCTTCCCAAACCGCAGATTTCAAAATACCCCTATTTATATCTGCGTCATCAAAAGTGTGAAAAAAACTTAAATTTTCAAACCTTTTTTATCGTAAACCTTTTAAATTAAAGTTGAAACAAACATCCAAACTAATAAATTACCGACATTCAATACAATTTACTTACAATTTAACGCTGAGCTATCACTCTCATTTTCAATTTCATTCACGTTAACGTTTGCATAACTTTTTTTATAACATATTTAGAAAAGATATTCAAATTATTTTTTTAATTATCTTTGTATTTATAATCAAACCAAATAAGAATGGCATTTATTAGAAAATTAAATGGAAATACTCCGGTATTTGGAGACAATTGCTTTTTAGCAGAAACCGCCGCCATTATTGGTGATGTTGAGATGGGAAATGATTGCAGTATCTGGTACAGTGCCGTTTTACGTGGAGATGTTCATTCTATTCGTCTTGGAAACAACGTGAATGTTCAAGATAATGCGACCATACACGCAACTTATAAAAAATCACCAACCACAATTGGGAATAACGTATCTATCGCCCACAATGCAGTGGTGCATGGTTGCACAATTAAAGATAACGTGCTTATTGGCATGGCCGCTGTAGTTCTTGATGATGCAATTATTGAAAGCAATGCGATTATTGCTGCTGGTTCCGTTGTAACAAAAGGAACTCATGTAGAATCTGGAAGTGTATATGCGGGTTCTCCGGCAAAAAAAATAAAGGAACTAAGTCCGGAATTATTAGAAGGCGAAATAAATCGTATTGCCAACAGCTATGCGATGTATGCAAGCTGGTACAAAGAAGATGAAGAAAGCATCAAAAAGTAATTCAGCTTAAAACAAAAACAGAGCCTTTCAATTTTATATTGAAAGGCTCTGTTTTGTTATACTAAAGCTCTTGTAACAGTTAATAGCTGATATGCTGAGCCTTTAAAGTAATATTAAGAAATCGACCCGCCTTTTCCTCAAAACTATCTACAAATTCTGTTGTAAAGAATTCACAAATTGAATTTTTACTACATCTCACATCCATTTCCGGATGCCTAAAAAGGTAATCTTTTAAACTTCGGGCAACAATCTCTCCCTGAGAAACCAACTGTATATGATCAGGAAGCATTTTCTGAATCTCTGATTTCATCAAAGGATAATGAGTACAACCTAATATTATCGAATCGATAAGAGGGTCTTTAGCCAATAAACTATCAATGTTCTTTTTGATGAAATACCTGCCTCCAGCCGTTTCAATCTCATTATTTTCAACCAAGGGAACCCACATTGGACAAGCCTCCTGAACAACAACAACATCCGGGAACAATTTAGCAATCTCCATTGGATAAGAATTGGAACGAATTGTGCCTACGGTTCCCATTACACCAATATGTTTGGACTTGGTTATTTTAGAAACCTCTTCAACACTAGGACGAATAACCCCTAAAACCCTTCTGTTGGAATTTATTTTAGGCAAATCGCGTTGCTGTATGGTACGAAGTGCTTTAGCCGAAGCGGTATTACATGCAAGTATAACCAACTCACAGCCCATTGAAAAAAGTTGTTCAACCGCCTCTAAAGTATAGTCATATACAACATCAAATGAACGGGTACCATACGGACTTCTGGCATTATCTCCCAGATAAATAAAATCATATTCAGGTAAGCTCTTAAGCAGTTCATTTAATACGGTTAAACCTCCATATCCTGAATCGAAAACACCAATGGGCTGACTATTTTTTATCATTCTGGTAAAAATAAGAAAAGGTGGTATTAAAAATACCACCTTTTCACAATATCCTGAAAAATATTTACAGTATTCCTAATTTTGTTTTTACCAATGGCATAATATCAACACTGTTATTTGAGTTGAACAAGATAACACCAGTACTAATATCAAAAACATAAATGAATCCATTCTCAGCACCCACAGCCTTTATTGCAGCTGAAGCTTTATCGAAAATTGGCTTTAATAATTCATTTTGCTTTTTTTGAAGTTCTTGCTGAGCAAATCCATCAAATGTCTGCATACGATTTTGCAAATCCTGGATTTCTTTCTCTTTATTTGCTCTAACAGCCTCTGAAAGAGTTTCTCTTTTTTCTACATAAGCATTTACCAAAGTTTGATACTCTTCTCTCATGGCTTTAATTTGAGCATCATACTCTGCTGCCGCAGCTTGAATTTGTTTTTGTGCCTGCTCTTTTTCAGGCATAATCGACAGTAATTTATTCGAGTCGATATGGCCAAATTTTAAGGTTTGCGCAAATGTACTTGAACCTGCAGATAGGATAATGGCTAATAAAGTTACTTTTAAAAAATGTCTCATAATATCACTCAGTTAGTTTTTATTTTAATTTTAATTAGTTCGAATACCTAACTTATACAGCACCTTATCACTTAAATCAAACTTTTGGTTACTGTATATAATTGTTGGCCCGTTAGCACGGTCAATAATCATACCATAAGTTCCGTCTTTTGCAATTTCTTTTATTGCTTCATAAATATCATCCTGAATTGGCTTTATTAATTCCTGACGTTTTTTATAAAGATCTCCGTTTATTCCAAAATACTTTTGTTGGAGCTTTTGAGCAGAAATTTCCATACTAAAAATCTCTTTTTCCCTTTTCTCTCTCATTTCTGAAGATAAGAACACCTCATCAGCCCTAAACTTTGCTTGTAAATCTTTTATTTCAGAAGCTATTTTCTCAATTTCTATTTGCCAATTACTTGAAATCTGATCAAGTTGTTCCTGAGCATTTTTATAATCCGGCATTTTATCGAGAATATATTCTGTATCAACGAATCCGTAACGTTGTTGAGAATACAAATTCCCTATCAATACACATACACATCCAATTATTAATACTAAACGCTTCATTTGATTCTTAATTTAGAATTAAAGTCTAAAATAACTTAAATTATAATAGCGCCAAAGACCAGTTACATAAAATATGTTAAAATTGTTGACCAATTACAAAATGGAATTGACCACCGTTTTGTCCTGTCTGATTCGCTTCATCAAAACCGTATCCATAATCAATTCCTAATAATCCAAACATAGGAAGGAATATTCTAAGGCCAACACCAGCAGAACGCTTCAAATTGAATGGTTGAAAATCTTCAAAATCATACCATGCGTTTCCAGCTTCAGCAAATGCCAAGGCATAAATGGTTGCAGACTGACTTAAAGATAATGGGTACCGAACCTCTGCAGTAAATTTAGAATAAATATTTCCACCCAATCGTCTGCCGGTTGCACTTACGGGAGTTAAAGATCCATTCTCATATCCTCTTAATCCAATGTTGTCACTACCGTACATACTGTATCCGGACATACCATCACCACCAACTTCAAATCCTTCAAAAGGTGATCTTTTATCTTTATTATAATACCCCAAATATCCAAACTCTGTGCCGGTATACAAAACCAATTTATCTGTACTATTCAACAACGAAGAATACATTTTCCCTTTAAATACCCATTTGTGATATTCAATCCATTTGTATCTTTCCTGATCGCTGGTATTGCCACTCCCATAATTTACATTATCGAAAAATGAAAATGGCGGTGTCAATTTAACGCTTAAAGAAAATGAAGAACCTCTTCTGGTATATAACGGATTATCGATAGAACTCCTTGATAGAGTAGTTGTAAAACTGAAATTATTGGATGTTCCGTCAGAGATTAAATAATATTGCCAATCCTTTAATCTATAGTTTTGATAGCTAACTTCATTATACAAAGAGAAATAATTATCAGGCCACTTTAAACGACGTGCCAAACCTACACTTGCTCCAAATACCTTCTGACTTTGATCAGAATTGCCACCCATTCCACCATAACTATAGTTTCTGCTATAAGAACGACTATATCCGGTTTGCTGAGAATAATAAATTGAAGTGCTTAATGAAGTTGGTTTTTTACCACCTAACCAAGGCTCCGTAAATGACATACTATAAGAATTGTAGTATGAACCATTTGTCTGAGCGCGTATACTCAATGTTTGTCCGTCTCCTGTAGGCAGAGGACTCCAGGCTTCTTTATTGAAAATATTTCTGATTGAAAAATTAGAAAACTTCAAACCAACAGTACCAATAATCATTCCAGCTCCCCATCCTCCGGAAAGTTCAATCTGGTCATTCGCTTTTTCCTCTAACTTGTAATTAATATCAACAGTTCCACTTTCTGGGTGAGGTTTTACATCCGGACTTATTGCCTCCGGATCAAAGTGACCTAACTGAGCCAATTCCCGGACACTTCGGATAATATCCGACTTACTAAACAATTCGCCAGGATATGTATACAACTCCCGACGAGCAACATGCTCATGAGTTTTTGTATTTCCAATAATATTTACTCTATCTATAGTTGCCTGCTTTCCTTCAACGATTCTCATCTCTAGATTAATCGAATCCTTTCCAATAACTGTCTCTACTGGATTCACGTTGAAGAACAAATATCCTTTGTCCAGATATTGATTACTAACAGCATCATCATCACTGGTTAATCTTTCATCAAGTAAAGTTTGATTGTAAACATCACCTTTTTTTATCTGCAAAACCCTTTGCAACCAGTAACCTGTATACACTGTGTTACCCACCCAGTCAATATTATTGAAGAAATACTGATTTCCTTCTTTTACTTTCACATGAATATTCACTCTATCCTCAGATACCTGTTCAATACTATCCGATAAAACAAGGGCATCACGATAACCTTTTTCGTTGTACTTCTCGATTAAAGTCAATTTATCTTCATTCCACTTTTCTTCAATATATTTTGAAGATTTCAAGAAATTTCTTAATGTTTTCTCTTTTGAATCCTTGATTGCTTTTTTCACCTTTTTATCGGTAAACGCTGTATTTCCCTCAACAAAAATATTCTTAATCTTAATTTTGTTGTTTCTATCAATATTAACATCAAGTATCACACTATTTTCCTCTGCTGAATCGTCCCTTTGAATAACAGAAACAATCGTATTGTAAAAGCCTTTTTCTTTAAAGTATCCTTCAACTATGGTTTTTGTGTTTGTAACCAGATAATCGGTAACCTGAGTTCCTTTCATCAGCTTTAATCTTTCTTTCAGCTTTGTTGTTTCACTTTTTGATGTTCCATTATAATTTACCAAAGACAATCGAGGGCGTTCCTGAAGTTGAATGTTAAGGTAAATTTTATTCCCTATTTCCTTAGTTGCTGTAATTTGAATGTCTGAGAAGAGACCTTGTTTATACAATTTATTAATTGCATTTGTCACCTTTTCACCAGGAACTTCAATCATAGAACCAACGCGAAGACCTGAAATTTGCACCAAAACATTATTTTCCAAATGTTTTACCCCTGTTACTGTAACGCCACCCAATTCATAACTTTTTGGAGAAGAATAATGAGTTACCGGATTGTAGATTGTATCGGTTTCCTGTGCTAATGCACTAAAACTTAAAAATAGAGTAAAAATGAAAGTTAATCTTTTAATCATTACTTGAATTATAATGGTTAATGCTTATTTATCTTTAATTTGTTCACTAATCTTACCAAACCGACGCTCTCTGTTCTGATAATCAAAAAGTGCTTTATAAAGCTCTTCTTTATTAAAATCAGGCCAGAATAATTCAGTAAAATACAATTCAGAATAAGCTATTTGCCATAAAAGAAAATTGCTGATTCTGCTTTCTCCACTCGTCCTTATCAAAAGTTCCGGATCAGGAATACCTTTTGTTGTAAGTTGATTGGAGAACAAGTCCGAATTAATTTCATCCAGAGATATCTCTCCATTTTGAACCAGACTTGCAATATTTTTAACTGCATTCACAATTTCCCATCTCGAGCTATAACTTAAGGCTAAAACCAAAGTCAAACCAGAATTCCCAGATGTATTGGAAATTGTTCCCTGTAATTTCTCCCTTACTTCAATTGGTAAACTTGCCAAATCGCCAATTGCCTGCAGGCGAACATTGTTCTTCATTAAAGTAGGAGTCTCATTTTCTATTGCTTCAACCAACAAGGACATTAATCCTAAAACCTCATCCTGAGGCCGGTTCCAATTCTCGGTAGAAAATGCATACAGGGTTAAATAAGAAATTCCAAGCTCACCGGCTGCTTCAACAGTTTGCCTTACTGCTTCAACGCCGTTCTGATGACCAACAATACGATGTTCTCCCCGCATTTTTGCCCATCTCCCATTCCCATCCATAATAATGGCAAGATGAGTAGGCAGCTTTTCCTTTACTATTTTATCTTTAAATGACATATTTTATTTTACAAAGCGATCGTATGAATGACATTCTTCATTATCGGGGAACAATTTATAACTTATTATTACTCCAAAAAAAGATGCCCAATCGTTATTGTGTACTAAACTACTTTTATTAAGATCATTTGGATCATCGAGATGATCCAGATCATCGGTAAAACTTTTTCTAAAACTCCATTCCAAAGCGGCCGTCCATCTGCCCGTTAAGTTCGTTTTCACACCAACTCCCATTGGAATTGTGAATGAAGAGCTTGTACTACTTGGAGCAATGTATCCAATCCCTCCGGTAAGGTAGGGAACCAGAGTCTGGCTCTTCGTTTTTTTAGGTGACCAAAAAGACTGAAAATTAAATTCTACCTGTAAGGATAGATCAACTAAATCTGTTTTGAATGATGCACCTCTTGCCTGTTGATATGAATTATTAAAATCCTTATCCTCTGCTTTTAAACCTGAAAACAGCATGCCTGCTCTTAAAGAGTACCTTGAATTAAAATTATATCGGTAAATTCCTCCCAAGGCAACTGAATTTGAATAAAACTGCTTTTGAGGATTAATATCACCCATATAATAGGAGACTCCTCCAAAGAAGCCCAACTCTGCTTTTGTCTGCGAAAAAGCTGAATTTCCAATCGCAAAAAACAGTATTCCTAATATCAGTTTATACATGAAATCAAGTTTGTGTTTTCCTTCTTGCAAATAAACAAAAGTTGATGCTTAAGCTCCTAAAAACGTTGGTTTGAAGAGGGTCTATTCCATCTTAATTTATTCACAAGCTACAAAAGTAACATATAATCTTAAAAAACCTTATCAATGAAAAAAAATAACGCCAACCCGTCGTTAAATTTTGTTAAAACAGAAAACCAAATAAAATTACTCTCTAATTACGTTTATCAGCACCCCACATGAGCTTATTTCTCAAGGTTCCGTAAAAGCTGTGAGTTTTTAGTTTTAAGACCTTAATCCGAAAATCGGCCCTCCTGATTTTAAGCTCGATTGATGATTCAAAAGTACAGGAGCGAGAATCAAGCGAAGCCAAATAACTATCACTTCGTCCTTCAACCCGAAGTGTTATTTCATGATGATTAGGTACAACAATCGGTCGAACGGTAAGATTGTGCGGAGAAATAGGTGAAATAATAAAATTTTGAGTGTTCGGAATTAATATAGGTCCACCAACACTTAACGAATATGCTGTTGATCCGGTTGGTGTCGCGATAATTAAACCATCTGCCCAATAAGAATTTAAATACTCATTATTCAGATAGGTGTGAATGGTAATCATCGAAGCTGAATCTGTTTTATGAACAGTAAATTCGTTTAAAGCATAATTAAATTCTTCAAACAAGCCATTCCGGGATGTTTCCAACCGCAGTAAGTTCCGCTCCTCAAAACTATAGTCTCCGGCTACAATATCGGCTAAAGCCTGAGGTATTTCATCCTGAGCAATATCGGCCATAAAACCTAGCCTACCACTATTAATACCAACCAATGGAATTCCCGAATCACGCACGAATGTCACTGCGTCCAAAAAAGTACCATCGCCGCCAATACTAAAGAAGAAATCCACTTCCTTGTCTAAATCCTTATTGCTATGAAAACAAGTCTGAACAGGAGGTTTAAAATTAATTTCCCTGATTAGAAAATCATAAAAAGGCTCATAAATTATTACTTCTATTTTATGCCTGACAAAAACATCAAACATCATAATAAAGCTTTCGGTAAAGCTTTCGTTAAATGATTTGCCAAAAAGTGCAATTTTCATACTTCACAAATTTGCGTTTTGTTTATTTGCCCGGGCAACAGAATCCTGAAAATTCTAAAACCTTTTTAAATCTACACATACTTAAAATACAATAAAACCTACATTTAGATTGATGGCATACCTAATTAAGTAATGTTTAGCACAAATATAGAGTAATCTGTTTAGTGGCAAGAATTCTATGCAGAAAAAGAAACCTAAAACTTAAGCTTTTTAGATATTTAGAAACCTCATGAACGAATTGTATCGATCCTCCATCATATCTTTCATATCATCTTCACGAACATAGGTCGTTTTTATGGTGTAATCGTAGCGCAAAAAAGTTTGTATTATCGAAGTAATATTTGTTCGGTTTATTTTAATTGTCAACTCAATTTTTCTTGAATCCGTGGATGAAGTAACATATAAACTGAGAATTTTAGCATCGTTACTCTCTACAATTCTTGATATTTCACTTAAAGAATAATCAACTGAATTAAGTTCCAACACGACTATTCCTCCAGGTTCACGAACGGAAAAAATTCTTTCAATGTATTGCATCAAATCGTTTAATGTTATAAGACCAACATAGGTTTTCTCATCTTCCAAAACTGGTATCACAGTCAATTTAAGCCTTGAAATAATCTCTATTACTTCGTAGATATGATGATTTTCGTTTACATAAGGACTAAACAAGGATAACTTTTGATCGCCAATAGGTTCTTCTGCTTTGTTTAAATCGTAAATATCATTGTCTGAAATTAAGCCCAGAAACTCATCGCCCTTAACTATTGGCAAATGAGAAACTCTGAAAATCTCCATCCAGTTAAGAGCTTGAATCCCGGTATCGGTTTCCCGTAATACCGGAACAACATCAGAAATTAAATCTTTTGCTATCATACATACCTGTTTTCTAGGAATTACTTTTAATTTTGCCTTAAGGGGAATTTAATTATACAAAGTAAGTTTGTATCTTTTTTTCACCTAATTATTCGTCCTATAAAGTTTTATAAAATGACCAGACTTAGTGTAAATATAAACAAAATTGCGACAATTAGAAATGCCCGCGGAGGGAATACTCCTAATGTTTGCAAGGTAGCTTTGGATTGTGAAAGATTTGGAGCTGAAGGCATTACAGTACATCCTCGTCCTGACGAAAGACATATCCGTTATCAGGATGTTAGGGATTTAAAATCTTTAGTTACAACCGAATTTAATATTGAAGGGTATCCAACCCGGGATTTTATTGATTTGGTTGTAAAAGCAAAACCGGCGCAGGTTACTCTTGTTCCTGATCCCCCAGAGGCATTAACTTCGAATGCTGGATGGGATACAGTTAAAAATCGTGATATATTAGTCGAAATTATAAAGGAATTTAAAGCTGCCGGCATCAGAACTTCCATTTTTGTTGACACAGACCTGGCTAATATTGAAGGTGCTGTTGCCACCGGAACAGATCGTATTGAACTATACACAGAACCGTATGCGACAAATTATCCTAAAAATAAAGAGGAAGCCATTCGTCCTTTTGTAATTGCAGCAAAAAGGGCTCACGAATTAGGCTTGGAAATTAATGCCGGACACGATTTGAGCTTGGAAAATCTTAAATATTTTAACGATAACATTCCAAATTTAACTGAGGTATCAATTGGGCATGCCCTTATTTCTGATTCATTGTACTATGGTTTGGAAAATACCATTCAGATGTATCTTAGGTGTTTGAAATAAATCGGAACTCATTACATATTTGCAAAGGGATGCTCTCAAGGCATCCTTTTCTATTTCTGAATCTGCTTAAAAAACTCAACTTAACCAATCGCCTTATTGATTTGGTTCTTATCTTTATTTCCGAAATAAATCTCAGGCAAATGAAACTCAATTACAAAAAACTTGGCAAAGGCCACCCTTTACTAATTCTTCATGGTCTTTACGGCGCATCGGATAATTGGCTGACTATTGCCAAAGAGCTATCGAATAACTTCACGGTTTACATTATTGATCAGAGAAACCACGGAGACTCTCCTCATACCAACTCACATACTTATCAGGATTTAAAAGAAGATCTTCTGGAATTTATGAACGATCACAAAATTGAAAAGGCCATTTTACTTGGGCATTCGATGGGCGGGAAAACGGTTATGTTCTTTGCTGCCGATCATCCCGAAAGAGTAAGCAGTCTGCTTGTTGTGGATATTGCTCCCAAAAACTACAGCAAAATTTCCGATTACGCCCCACAAACAATCGATCACTCCTGCATCGTTAAAGCAATGCTTAATTTGGATTTATCGCTTTACAAAAACAGAACCGAAATTGATGCAAAATTAACAGAAAGTATAACCAGTAAACGCGTCAGACAATTTCTTCTTAAAAATTTGAAAAGAGACGAGAACAAACAGTTTATCTGGAAACTAAATATTAAAACCATTAACGATTACTTATCTCAAATAATGGACGGTATTGATGGTGATCGTTTTGCAGAAGGCAAAGGAATCACAGCATTCCCTGTTCTATTTATCCGCGGCGAAAAATCGAATTACATAAGCGATAACGACCACAATTTAATACGAACGATATTTCCAAAAGCAGAAATAACAACCATTCCCAATGCCGGACATTGGGTGCATGCCGAACAGCCAAAACTACTGGTTAAAACTGTTGAATATTTTGCTTTGGATTAAAATGTGCTATTTCAGGAGAAGACACTCCCGTTCGTAAATTGACCATCTCTGTGCGCCGACTGAGGTCTTCCGTTTGGCACGGATGGACTTCCGTGCGCGTTGGAACCCTTTCCGTTCGGCAGTTTTGTGCTTCCGTGCGCAGGTTGAGATACTCCGTTCGGAGTGAATACCCTTCCGTTCGCGAACGGAACAAGTGAAAGTACGAACGGAACACTCGCCTTCACGTACGGAGAATTATTTCCAGGGAACAGAAAGAATCCGGAAGCGAAACAAATTGTGGGGACAGGCTACATTTGTTTGGGGACAGGCAGAGCATGCAAAACTATTGGTTATAACAGTGGAGTATTTTGTTTTGGATTCAATAAAAAACCCGAAACGAATTCGTCTCGGGGCTAAAATTTTCTTATTTCTTATTACCACTCACCACCAGCTTTTATAAACTGAGAACGAGCTTGAATATTAAAAGTGTAAATATCTCCTTGAAAAGGGTCAATACCATCTTCATACAAAAATGCAACGACCTTCACATAAAAATTATCTCCAAGAGATAAACCAAAATCACCTTTAGAATCTTCTTCAAGTGTCATTGATTGCAAAGCGTCAGCACTTGCCGGTTGCCAATTTGACGTAAATAATGGATTGTTCTCATCCTTTTCAGAATTTAACACCTGAACGTAGTAATATATATTACCAGCGTCAAGAGCTTTCCATTTCACCACCAATGACAATGCGCCACTTCCAGTTGTGTGTTCAGAATCCACTGACTGAAAACTTAAAGCTTCAATATCTTGATTATATATCTTCTCGTCTAACTTATACTCTTCACCCGAATTCATTGTCAGTACAAATTTGACAAGTTTTTCTCCAGGGAAATTTTCAAGATACTCATTTGCATCAACTTCGTTAATTCTCCAAACAGTTTCATCATTTGAATTTTGCGATTTAATTAAAGTAAAACTTTCATTTGAAGATATTTTTGCAACAGCACTTTTAATATTATCTCCCTTCACCTCAAAATCATATCGGTAACCACTAACAAAATCATCATTCTTTAAATAAACTTCCTTAACCACCGAAGCATCAGCAGTTACATCATTAAGTTCATTTATTTGAGTATAGAAATCTCTGTTTCCGATGGTACTTTTTAAGAATATATGATCTCTTGTTGATGACTTGTCAATTTTCCACTCCTGAGAATTAATTATGGTCTCGTCATCTATTACCAATGTATTATCATCCCCCAGACTCCAACTTCCTACCTTAACATCCCTGCGTCCACTAAATTCTTGCTTGTACAAATCACCACCACCATTAAATTTATACACTAGAACTACATCGTTTTTTGAATAACTATCATCAATAAACGTACTTGAGTACCAGTATTTATTGGTTAGGTCGGAAGATTTAAACTCGAAAACGTCCTCTTCTCCACCTCCACTACTGCTTCCACAGGAGGTTAAAAGTAGGCTTCCAGCAATCAATATCGCAAAGGACAATTTATTATAAAATGAAGTATTCATCAGATTTACTATCTTTTAGTTTTTAAAATATTTTTGAATAAAATTAGGATTTACATCCTGATATACAAACACGAAAAAAGCGAAACTATTGTACAATAGCAAGACATTTATAACAATACCCGCTCAAAATTGGTTTCCGGAATTAAATCCTCGCCCTGATAACGCAAAAACACCTGCGCTGTGGCCAGAATATCTTTCTCACAATATACAGCAATGCGTTCCAAATCATTATCCTGCCAATATACTTTACCCACCATCGATCCGTCAATATCATCTTTTGGTGTAGGGATACCGAAAATCTCACAAAGCAAAGCCAAAGAAGTGTAATGCTTGTAATCGCCGAATTTCCATAGCTCCATGGTATCTAAAAACTGTACTTCCCAAGGTTTTTTGCCTGCAATATCGAGTACCTCGGGTAATACAACACCGTTTATCAGCATTCTTCGGGCAATGTATGGAAAATCAAATTCCTTTCCGTTGTGAGCACACAGGTTGCGATTCGGTTTGCTGCAAAAACGATCCAACATCAAAGCAAATTCCTCTAACAATTGCTTTTCATTGTCGCCATAATATGATTTTGCAACAAATTTTGTTCCCCCATTCTTTTTTGTGACCAAGCCTGTTGAAATACAAACAATTTTACCAAACTCGGCATAAATACCAGCTCTTCCATATACATCCGATGGCGATTCTTCCTCTTTTCGAAAATATTCAGATTTTTTCTCCCACAGCTCCTGCAATTTGGGCGACAATTCCTCGAACGTTGCTTTTCCAGAAACGGTCTCAACATCTACAAAAAGTAAATTTTCAACTTTAATTTGATTCAGCATAACAAAAGACTTATCATAAATTAAAACGAAAAGTTATAAAAAAAGGAGACAGTAACAAAGTCTCCACTCTAATTTTCTTATCCAGAAACAAAAATGAACAACTTACTGATGTTCGATCAGGTTTTTCTGAATAAAATGGGTTAAAATATCTATAGCTACAATATTATTGCCTCCTTGCGGCACAATAATATCAGCATAACGCTTGCTTGGTTCTATAAATTGAAGGTGCATTGGTTTAACCGTTTTATCGTATCGATCCAATACCTTTTCAACCGACCTGCCCCGCTCTACAATATCTCTCTTAATTACCCGATTTAAACGATCATCGGCATCACAATCAACAAACACCTTTAAATCCATTAAATTTCTAAGAACTGGATCTGTTAAAATCAAAAGTCCTTCTACGATAACTACGCCTTTGGGCTCCACCCGAATCGTTTCATCCGATCGAAGACAAGTAAGGTAAGAGTATATTGGCTGCTCTATCGATAGGCCACTCTTTAATTTCTTGACATGATCAATTAATAATTCAAATTCGATTGACCTTGGATGATCAAAATTTATTTCCTGACGCTCTTCTAATGTAAGCTCTTCATTAGACCTGTAATATGAATCCTGCGGTAAAACGGCAACGTCCCCTTGATTTAATCTTTCAATTATTTTTCTAACCACTGTAGTTTTGCCAGAGCCTGTTCCTCCCGCAATTCCAATAATCAACATGTTGTATGATATTTAGATGTTTGATTCAAAAATGCTAATTTTGCATTAACTTCGGCTGGAAAGTTAGTAATAATTTAAAAAAGAATTAAAATGATCAAGCACATTGCCATGTTTAAGTTTAAAGCTTTTGAATCGGCTGAAAAAAAAGAAAATTACTTTACCAGATTAAAAGAGGCATTTGACGGATTGGATGAAAGAATTCCTGAAATCAAATTTTTACAAATTGGTTTTGACCAACTTCATTCGGATGCTTCATTTGATTTTATTGTAAATGTTGATATTGAAAACATGGACGCCTTGCCTTTATACGCTAACCATCCTGAACATTTAAAAGCAGCATCGGTTGTAAAGGAAATGGCTGCTGAACGCAAAGTAATTGACTACGAATTTTAAGATTAGCCAAAAGCCAAAATAGCAATCAAATTAATAAATTGTACAAAAATGAGTTTGTATCCATTGAAATTTACGCCCATCCTAAAAGATAAAATTTGGGGTGGAAACAAATTAAAAACAGTATTGAATAAAGATTTTTCTCCACTACCTAATGCAGGTGAGAGTTGGGAGATTTCGGGTGTTGAAGGAGATATTTCTGTTGTTAGCAATGGATTTTTAGCGGGAAACAATCTGGAAGAACTCATTGAAATTTATATGGGTGACCTTGTTGGAGATCATGTTTATGAAAATTTTGGGATTGAATTTCCATTGCTGATAAAATTTATTGATGCCAATGATGTCCTATCTATTCAAGTACATCCTGATGATGAACTTTCGAAAGAAAGACACAATGCTTACGGCAAAACCGAAATGTGGTATGTTATTGAAGCCGATAAAGGATCTGAACTGATCGTTGGTTTTAATCAAAACATCAGCAAAGAAGAATATTTAGCGAAGCTGAAGGAAGGCAAGCTGGAAGAGATCTTAAACAATGCCCCTGTAAAAGAGGGAAGTTGTTTCTTTATTCCTGCCGGCCGTGTTCATGCAATTGGGAAAGGAATTCTGTTGGCCGAAATTCAGCAGACATCTGATGTTACTTATCGAATATACGATTTTAACAGAACTGATGATGCCGGCAACCCAAGAGAACTGCATACAGAACTTGCTGTTGATGCAATTGACTATAGTTTTGAGAAAAAATATGAAACCAGCTACCAAACTGAAATTAATAAAACTTCAGAACTTGTTCGTTGTCCTTATTTCACAACTAACATTCTGGAATTTGACAAAGCTCAGGAAAAGGACTACATAGAATTAGATTCATTTGTGATTTATATGTGTTTGGAAGGCGAGATGATTATTACCTGCGGGGAGGATTCTTTAACTGTTGAGAAAGGAGAAAGCGTTTTAATTCCTGCAATTATTAACAATTTGACTCTTACTCCGAAAACAAAAACAAAAATTCTTGAAGTCTATATAAAATAGACTAACAACAAATTATACGATCCTCTTTTTTACACAAAAAAAAGAGGATTTTTTTATTCCCATAGAATATAAGATGATCAGTCAATAAAGTTGAATCATTTTTCGGAAAAGATAAGAATCTGTATAACTTTGCAACGTAAAAAAATACTCCATGAATATTACTAGTGCTAAATTTGTGATGTCCAACTCGGATATTAAAAAATGTCCGACCGATAATAAGGCAGAATATGCTTTTATCGGACGTTCAAATGTTGGAAAGTCATCACTTATAAACATGCTGACCAATCACAAAGGTTTGGCGAAAATTTCTACCAAGCCTGGTAAAACACAATTGGTCAATCATTTCTTAATTAATGATGAATGGTATCTGGTAGATTTACCCGGTTATGGTTTCGCCAAAGTAGCAAAGAATACCAAACAACGGTTTTCAAAATTAATTTTCAGTTTTATTGAAAGCCGTCCCAATCTTATCAATTTATTTGTACTTGTGGATTGCAGACACGAACCTCAAGCCAAAGATGTTGATTTTATGGAATGGTTAGGTGTAAACGGAATTCCTTTCTCTATTATTTTTACGAAAGCTGATAAACTTGGCAAACAAAAATTATCGGAGAACATTAAAGCCTATGAAACTGAATTATTGAATACATGGGAAGAAATGCCTCCTTACTTTATAAGTTCGGCATCAAGTGGTTTGGGAAAAGAAGAAATATTAAATTCTATAGATGAAACCAACAAAACGGTTTTGCTTCAAAAGCGAAAATAAAAATAAGGGAAGATCTCGTAAAGACATCTTCTTTTTTATTTAAACAAAATAAATTATCCTTTTAATTGGATAAAATAAATTGCGGCAACTTGACTAAAATCAGTTTTTTGGCGCAATAATTCATAAATTTGCACAGTACAATAGTTATCTGATTTATAAACAAATAATATTTTAATGAAAGCCCCGATTAAAATCTTTTCTGGTTCGAACAGTGAGTATTTAGCAGGTGAAATTGCAAAAGCAGCAGGATTGGAGTTAGGAAAATCAAGCATTACAAGATTTAGTGATGGTGAATTTGAAGTCTGTTACGAAGAAACAGTAAGAGGTGCTCAAGTATTCATTATCCAGTCAACTTATCCCCCAACTGATAATTTGATGGAGCTATTGCTAATGATTGATGCCGCCAAAAGAGCATCTGCTTACAAAGTTATTGCAGTAATTCCTTATTTTGGATTCGCCCGTCAGGACCGAAAAGATCGTCCCAGAGTTGCGATTGGAGCCAAATTGGTTGCCAATTTACTTATGGCTGCAGGAGTTGACCGTGTAATGACAATGGATCTTCACGCTGACCAAATTCAAGGATTCTTTGACATTCCTGTTGATCACTTGTATGGTTCATCGGTACTTCTTCCTTACATCGAGAATTTAAAATTGGACAATTTGGTAGTTGCTTCTCCAGATATGGGTGGTAGTAAAAGAGCCAATACTTACGCAAAATATTTAAATGCAGGTTTGGCTATTTGTCACAAATCAAGAGAAAAAGCGAATGTTGTTGGCGAAATGACTGCAATTGGTGATGTTGAAGGCAGACATGTTGTTATTGTGGATGACATGATTGATACCGCCGGCACAATTACCAAAGCTGCTAATATGCTTAAGGATAAAGGTGCTCTTAGCGTTCGTGCAATCGCAACCCATGCGGTTTTATCTGGTCCGGCTTATGAACGAATTCAAGAATCGGCTTTAGAAGAGGTTGTTTTCACAGACTCTATTCCTTTGAAAAAAGAAGTTTCTAAAATTAAAGAGCTAACAATTGCTGAAATTTTCGCAAAAACAATTCTTAATGTTTACAATTGCGAATCAATCAGTTCCAATTTCATATTATAATTTATATCTTTGCGCAGATTTTTTTGGTAAAACATTTTATAAACGTGTAATGGGAAATAAACTGAACTTTTTTACCAAGTGATGACGTTTATTTTGAGTAGCACATAATTTCAAGGAAATGAAAGTTTTTGAATTAAAAGGTTCTTTAAGAACAGATTTAGGAAAAAAAGCAAACAAAGCTCTTCGTAGAGAAGAAATGATACCATGTGAAGTATACGGTGGTGGTGAAAACATTCACTTTGCTATTAACGAAAAGGTATTGGGTAAATTACTTTTTACGCCGGATGTTTACGTTATCAATGCAGATATTGAAGGAAAAAAATTCTCTTGTGTACTGAGAGATGTTCAGTATCACCCGGTTAATGACAAAGCTTTACACGCTGATTTCTATCAGGTCTTTGAAGACAAAGCATTCGAAGTAGAATTGCCAATTCGAGTTGAAGGATTCGCTATCGGTGTTCAGTCTGGTGGTAAATTAGCAGTTATCTCAAGAAAACTTAAGGTAAAAGGTCTAATGGCTGATCTTCCAGAAAATCTTCTTGTTAAAGTTAGCCATCTTGGACTTGGAAAAAGTATTCAGGTTGGAGAGCTTGCTTATGATAACTTAGAACTTCTTAATTCTAAGAAATCAGTAGTTGTTCAAGTTAAGCTTACAAGAGCTGCTCGTGCTGCTGCTATGGCTGCAAAATAGATTTCAACACTATTTTGCTCAGCACAATGAAGCAAATAAATATAACCTCCCATTTATTGAAGAATGGGAGGTTTTTTTAATACCCCCCGTTCCTATTAAATAACGGATAGAATGAATACAAAGTTTTCATGGAAAATGCCATGAATATTCTAACTTTGGATTTGTTATGATACAATTTCTAAAAAAACTATTTGGGCAGACTAAAAATCAGCCTAAAGAAAATAATATCGAGATGAAATATCTGATTGTCGGCCTTGGCAACATTGGTGCTGAATATGCAAACACAAGACACAATATAGGATTTCGTATTTTAGATGCTCTTGCTGAGACAGCTAATATAGAATTCAAAGAAGCCAGATATGGAGCTGTTGCTGAATACAAGTTTAAAGGCCGCATCTTTGTTCTTGTAAAACCAAACACTTACATGAATTTAAGTGGAAAATCGGTTAACTACTGGCTTCAGAAAGAAAAAATACCCGTTGAAAATATGATGGTTTTGGTTGACGACCTTGCCTTGCCATTTGAAACTTTGCGCTTACGTCCGAAAGGAAGTGATGCCGGTCATAATGGATTAAAACACATCAACGAGATATTGGGACATCAAAACTACAACCGCCTGCGTTTTGGAATTGGTTCCGATTTTAGCAAGGGACAGCAAGTAGATTATGTTTTAGGAGAATGGTCGCCTGAAGAACTGGAGAAACTGCCTGAACTATTTAAAATCTGTATCAACATGATAAAAGGAATGAGTACCATTGGTATCCAGAGAACCATGACAGCATACAATACAAAAAAATCAGGCAGTTAAAAATAGGAAGTCATGGATGATAAGGTTAGAGTAGACAAATGGCTATGGGCTGTACGTATTTTCAAAACCAGAAGTATGGCAGCGGAAGCTTGTAAAAAAGGAAAAGTAAGTATTGGTGGTGTACACGTGAAACCATCGCGCGAAGTAAGGTTAAACGAACAAATTGATGTACGTGTTCCTCCTATTACCCGCAGTTATTTGGTTACAGCCATATCCGGCAAACGGATGGGAGCAAAATTGGCCATTGACTTTGTAAAAGACATAACTGCTCAGGATCAATTGGATTTATTGGAAGCAACCAATACCCGTGGATTTGAATCCAGAGACAGAGGTGTTGGAAGACCAACAAAATTAGATCGCAGATTAATTGATAAGCTTAAGCAGGAATAAACACATCAGGAACCGACAAGAAAAAAATATGATAATAGCACAGGATAAAAAGAAAACGAATTTAGCAGAATACATCCTTTATATGTGGCAAGTTGAGGATATCATCAGAGCCTATCAATTCAACATTGATAAAATTGACGAAAACATCATCAAACAATTCAATCAGCCGGAAGCTACTCAAAACGAAATTAGAGACTGGTACGAAAATCTGATTGAAATGATGAAGATTGAAAAAGTGGAAGAAACAGGACATCTTCAAATCCTTAAGAACAACGTAAACGAGCTTTACGATTTTCATGTTTATCTACTAACAAAAGGCAAAGATTCAGCCTACAACAGCCATTATCAGCAAGCTCTTGGCAACATAACCGAATTTCGCGAAAAATCGAAAGCAACCCAGGAAAACAACGACATTGAGGTATGCCTTACTGCTTTGTATGGTATTTTAATGCTTAAACTTCAAGGAAAAGAAATCTCGAAAGACACCCTCTCGGCGATTACTACTTTCAGCCAGATGATTTCTGAATTAACAGCGAAATACAAGGCTTTCGAAGAAGAAAACGAATAATTACAAAACACCCCAAGATAATGATACTGCCCCCAAGATATAACAATTGGATATTACTGATTTTAGTTTCTTTTCTTTGGGGAAGTCCATATATTTTGCGGGAGATTGCTTTGGAAAGTTTCAGCCACAATCAAGTGGCTGCTTTTCAGGTGTTTTTTTCATTCCTGCTATTTATTCCTCTGATTATTAAAAACATCAGAAAACTTTCGAAAGAAAACATACTTCCGTTACTACTTTCAGGAATCACAGGAAATATTGGCCCGGCCTACTTTTTCGCCAAAGCGCAAACCCAAATCAACTCTTCGGTAGCAGGCATGCTAAATGCCATGCTGCCTATGGTTACATTGCTGATTGCAATTCTTTTTTTCAAAGCAGGTACGAGTAAAAAAGTAATAGGGGGAATTTTACTGGCATTTGCTGGAACAGTTGTCATTAGTTTTTCAGGAAACTCTTTCGGGTCATCTTATTTTTGGGGCGTATTTTATGTGTTTATGGCTATTTTATCAATAGCTGTCAGCATTAATATTGTTAGTTTTTCATTGCCTAAACTTAGCGGCACCGAAATTGCCTCTTTAGCATTTCTATTTGTCGGCCCAATGGCAGGTTGTTTTCTGGCTATCACTGATTTAAGCACCCCTTTGGCATCAGAAAGTTTACCAAAAAGTGCATTAATGCTTTGTTTGCTGGCCGTTTTAACATTCGTAGGCGTTATTCTATACAATCAGCTCATAAAAAAATCATCGCATGTATTTGCAGCATCAATAGCCTATATTATTCCCATTATAGCCATATTTTTGGGCATCGTAATTGGCGGCGATTCTATTTCTATTGCTCAAATTGCATCCATATTTATTATCTTGGTTGGGGTTCATCTAACTCATCGCTAAAGTGAATAAAAACATTCTTTTCGCCATTGCATCGGGTCTTTTGCTGGGCATGCCTTTTTGCATACCACAACTTTTTCCGCTCATTTTTTTTGCATGGATACCTCTTTTATGGCTGGAAGAAAAAACAATAGATCACCACAATCCCTACGTCCTTTTCAACTATTCATTTCTGAGTTTTTTAATCTGGAACATTTTGGCCTATTGGTGGGTGGGCAAAGCACAAATTACAGGTGTAATCCTCATCCTACTAATTAATTCTCTTTTGCTGGCGCTGATTTTCTGGCTGATTAGCCGATCGAGAAAGCACTTGAAAATTTCCATTCTCTTTCCCTTTCTGCTTATTTGGCTGGGCTTTGAATATTTCGATACCTGGTGGGATTTAGCCTGGCCCTGGTTGAATTTGGGAAATGCTTTTGCTTCAGCACCGAAATGGATACAATGGTACAATATTACAGGAACACGTGGCGGAAGTTTGTGGGTGATTTTAATCAACATCAGATTCTTCTCTCTGATAAAAAACCCAAGAAAGAACATTGCTTTGAGATCTATTGGAATGCTTCTTTTAATTGGTATTCCTTTCCTCTACTCTATTTCTCTGTATCACCAAAAGGAAAATGCAACCGGAACCCGAAGCTTTGCTCTGATCCAGCCAAATTTGGATCCGTACACCGAAAAATTTGTTCCCGCAAACGAAGAAAAACACTTTGCCGGTTTTATGAATACAGCAGATTCTATTTGCAGTAGTCAGCGTCCTGATTTTTTATTTGCACCGGAAACCGTGATTTTAACATCTATCGATGAAAATAAGCCCAAAAAATCTTCCAGCTATACACAATTGCTCGATTTAAGAAAGAAATATCCCAAAACAAAAATACTAATTGGAACCCACAGCAATATTGAATCAGAATCGTTTAATTCTGCGCTATTTTTAAGCGATAGCTTAACACCTCATTTTTACCACAAAACAAAGCTTGTTCCCTTATTTGAAAAAGTTCCGTTCGATAAATATCTAAGCTTTTTAAAAGATTATTCGCTTGAGATTGGAGGATACCAGGGAAGCTACAGCAGTAGAAATGATATTGACTATTTCATATCTGATTCTGCAGCATTAGTTCCTGTGGTCTGCTTCGAATCAATTTTTAGTGATTACTGCGCCCAAAGAGTTCCTGAACTTCCTGGTTTTCTTTGTATGATTACCAATGACGGATGGTGGAAAACCACTCCAGGTTACAAACATCATTTCAATTTTAGCCGGTTAAGAGCCATTGAAACCCGCAGAGACTATATTCGGGTTGCCAACAATGGAATTTCAGCTTACATCAATTCTAAAGGCACGATTATTGCTAAAACCAAGTGGTGGGAAAAATCGGTATTAACGGGTAAGTTCAAATTAATGAAAGAAAAGACATTTTATTCGCAACATGGAGATTTCATTGGCCGGGTGTGTCTTTTTACGGCGATTCTTTTATTAATCTTTGTTAAAATCCGTATTGCAACACAATCTAATACCACAACAAGGAGTTAAAAGTTTTACATTTACTCTTAGATTAATATTCCTGAAAAAATAATTCTAAAATAATAAATACAAATACTATGAAACGATTACTATTTGCACTTTTTAGCATCTGCGTTTGTGTTGGATCAGCAAATGCGATCACCAAACACAAGAAAATTGAAAAGACATTTAAAGCCGGAGAAAATCTTAAAATTGAATCGAAATACAGTAAAATTCAGATTAAACATTGGGACAATCCTGAAATTAAATTCGAGGTACTGATTAGTGTTGTGGGTTCGGATGATGAGAAAACAAAAAGGATGACCGACGATATCAATATCGAATTTACGGAAGGAGAAGCTCAACTATCTGCAGAAACCGTATTTGGAGGTTTTTTCGCACTAAAAAAACTCACCAATTCCCTTTTCAACAAAGGGGAAATAAAGATAAATTACACCGTTCAGCTGCCTTCCAACGTAAAATTAGAAATTATCCAAAAAGATGGAGATGTTTTTATGGACAGTCATGATGGCAATATAAATCTTGATTTGACCAATGGCAACTTTACTGCTGAGAGCTTAAACGGCGAAAACAGCTTTGCAATTACTGGATGTACTTTTAAAGTGAAACAACTGAAAGATTCCAAATTAAATGTGGCCAACTCGAACGTGACTATCGAAAATGCCAACAAACTAACCGGAGAAAGTCGTGATTCAGAATTTACAATTGGCGTGGCCGATAACATTAGCATGACATCTGCCAGGGATAAATTCGACATTAAAGAATTAGAATACCTATATGGATCATCAAACTTTAGTAAGATTGAAATCAGCCAAATGGGAGGTGAAGTTGACTACGATCAGAAATTTGGACACATCAATATCTTCAATATCAACAACATGTTTTCATTTATTAAAATAGACTCGAAATACGGAGATATTGGCCTTAGCTTTATGGAAGGTGCTCAAATTGATTATGAAATCAATCACAAGTCAGTAAAATTCGATAATTCGAAAGACTTCATTTTATCGAATAAAGAAACTGCTGATAAAAAGACTTTTGTGGCAAAAGGTCGTGTCGGCGATAAAAAAGCCTTTTCTAAACTGAATATCAGAGCAAATAACTGCAAGATCAGATTGCAGTAATTCCCTGCCGGCAACTCCTACTTAAGGAAGTTCTTAATGACTAAAACAAAGACCAATTCCAGGGAATTGGTCTTTGTTTTTTTTCAGATTTAAGATATTGGCAAATGATTTATACCTAAATGCCAATGTGCACCGTTTCTTTTTAGGATTTAATTAAATAGCGACTCCAAATAAATATCCAACTACCGCCGTAAGTCCCATTGCAATAGTTCCCCAAAATGTAATTCGAATAATTGCTCTGCTTACGCTTGAACCACCTGTTTTAGCCGCTAATGCACCCAAAAGGATCAAAAAGAAGATCGTAAAACAATAAAGAGAATACTCCATATTTTTTAAGGGTAAAAAAAGAGTGACCAAAAGGGGTAGTACTCCTCCTGCACTAAATGCGGCACCTGAGGCAAAAGCGGCTTGTATTGGTTTGGCTTTACTGATTTCATTAATTCCCAATTCATCTCTAATATGTGCACCCAATACATCGTGCTCGGTTAATTCTATTGCAACAGTTAATGCTGTTTCTTTTTTCAATCCTCTTTTTTCGTAAATTTCTGCCAATCGCTGCAACTCAATTTCAGGCATTTCTTCCAACTCTTGTATTTCTCTTTCAATATCCGATGCCTCCACGTCTGTTTGAGAACTTACTGAAACATACTCTCCTGCCGCCATTGACAATGCCCCTGCAACCAATCCCGCTACAGTTGCCAACACAATAGGTTCTCGAATATCTGTTGCTGCAGCAATACCAATAGCAAGACTCGCCGTTGATAAAATTCCATCATTTGCACCAAGAACTGCTGCTCTCAACCAATTACTTCTATGTATGTAATGATTGTCTAAATAATCATCCTTTTTTTCGATCATATTAATTTTCTGATTGTATGCAGCCCGAAAGCTATGACATGAAACATAATTCCTTTTTACTTTGTCACCCAAAACCCCTTATTTGTTTCCAAACCGTACATTGTGCAAGAATAACTTGTTTCTTTACATCCTATTAAAGATACCAAATCAATAAGGCAATCGATATTCCCCTTCTAAAATAATTCTCTTTTATGAGTAAGCCAAGTTAAACAAAACTTTTATATCCTATATTAACACTGCCATAAGCATAGCCTAAAAATATCACCGGATGATTTCCTCCTAATTGCCCCCTGCTTGCACGGGTAAATACCCATTTCCTGATCATCAAAGTATCATCAGCGAAAGCGGAAACACATTTACTGATCACCAAAGTATCTTCAACAAAAACGGAAACACATTTACTGATCACCAAAGTATCTTCAACAAAAACGGAAACATATTTACTGATCACCAAAGTATCTTCAGCAAAAACGGAAGCACATTTACTGATCGCCAAAGTATCTTCAACAAAAAAGGAAGCACATTTACTGATAAAAAAGGTACCATCCGTTTGGGTGAAGCTCATATTCCGGAAAAAAAAAGACCATCGCCTTACGAAGAAGTACCTTTACTCATCACCAAAGTATCATCTGCATAAATAGAAGTGCATTTGCTAATGGATAAAAGACCATCCGCTTTTGTTGAAGATACTTTGGCTATGAATAAAAGACCATCTGCTTTTGTTGAAGATACTTTAGCTATGAATAAAAGACATTCTGCTTGGGTAGAAGACCATTTTTTGGAAAAAAAAGATTACCTACTTAAGTTGCAGCATATCTACGAATGGAAAAAACCGACTGATTAAAAAGTTTAAGCCCCTAAACTTTACCCGGTTGTCCCTGAATAATACCCAGCCTATTTCTAATACCGACTCCTTTTGATTTTAAAAAGGCATAATAAACTTTACGAAACAAAAGGTTGACTGCAGGATGTTGAGGCTGCTTGTTTTAACAATTTTTAATTCCATTTGCTAAAAGCTTTTTATTATCTTCCTGAGAATTTTAAAACGGATGATATGAAGAGGATTTCACTATTACTTTTGCTGGGCTTTGTAATTACAACAGGATTTGCTCAAACACAACTGAAACAACATTTCGAAAAAGATCTGCGGAATTACACAACTGCATTTAATAACAAACAATGGAATACGGTTACCGATATGATGTATCCACCCATGTTTGAAATGATGAGCAAGGATAACATGCTGATGGTTTTGGAACAGATGGATAATTTGGGTGTTAAAATGACAACCGACTTTCATTCTATCGACAAAATATCGAAGGTAGTGGATTATGGGAAAGAGAAATATTGCAAAATTCAATACTACGGAATTATTAAAGTTAAACTTACCGGATTGATGTCGCAAGGCAGCTCTTTAATGCAACCTCAATTTGAGCAGGAATTTGGCAAAGAAAATGTAAAATATCACGAAACATCGAATTCATTTACCATTCAGGCACACCGATCGATGGTGGCAATTGCTGATATAAAATCAGACAACTGGAAGTATGTTGATGTGAATTCACCTCAGGCAAAAGGATTAAAAAGATTGATTCCCGAAAAGGTTCAGGAACAACTAAACTAACTTACACCTCTAAAAAGCTTAAAAGTAAAAATCCCGGGGCAAGCCTCGAGGTATTGTAATCCTTAAAGAGAATAAAAACAACATGAAACGTCAATAACAGACAATTGTAATGCACAGGAACATGATTATTGGTTCATGGAAAATTTCATATAACAACTAAAAAAAAAACAGATGAAAATATATTTTTCAGGATCGATTCGTGGAGGACAGCAAGACACCGATTTGTATGCAGAACTGATTCAGGAATTGAAACAATATGGAACTGTTTTAACCGAGCATATTGGATCAAAAACGATCGATACTACCATAACCGATAAGGAAATACACGATAGGGATGTAGCATGGGTAAAAGAATCGGATATTGTAATTGCTGAAGTAACAGTCCCATCACTTGGTGTAGGATACGAAATTGGCAGGGCTATCGACATGAATAAACCCATAATATGTTTGTATCGGAAATTAAACGGCAAAACGACCTCTGCAATGATTCGCGGGTGCTCCGATTTACAGTGCTTTGAATACTCAAACATAACAGAAGCTAAGGAAATTTTGAAAAAACAACTTAAATCAACATAGATGAACTGGCAGGATATTTCATACCTCAATTCGGGGTCGGCAATTCAGAAAAAAGCATTTAAAAGTTTAAATGACCTTCAGGTTTTCAATCTTCTGGCAGAGTATTCTCCAATTTTAACAGGAACCATTCCAATTGGAATTTCAATAGAATCAAGTGATTTGGATATTACCTGCAGATTTATGGATGCTGATAAATTTGAACGGAAAATGGAAAATCTGTTTAAAGATCAAAAAGGATTTAAAATACAACAAAAAGAAAAAAATGGATACTGGGTTGTGGTGGCAAGTTTTACCTATCAAGATTTTCCGTTTGAAATATTTGGTTCTCTTTTTCCTGCTACTGATCAAAATTCCTATCGCCATATGCTGATTGAGCATCGTATTCTGGAGTTACTTGGCGAAGAATTCAGGCTTAATGTAATTCAATTAAAAAAAGAAGGTTTAAAAACAGAACCGGCATTTGCCAAATTATTGCAATTAGAGGGAGATCCTTATAAACAATTGCTGAATATGGAAGGTGTGACCGATACTGAAATACTTCAACATTGGAAGAAGGGCTGAAAAACTGATCGTAAGTGATAATAAATCAGGCAAAATAACGAATCCAGATCATGTTTAAAGGTCAGAAAATTCAATGTTTACCATTGATTACAATTCGTTTGCCAAATAGCAAAAGTTCTTGCTCTATAAATTTTGACTCCCAGGAGTTTATAATCTATTTTTAATCGGTATTTTATATTGATATGGAAGAATTAAACTGTTGGGAATATTACAAGTGTGGCAGGGAAACCGGAGGAATAAACTCTAAAGAATTAGGGACATGCCCGGCAAGTACGCTTCCTTATCACGACGGAATTAACGGCGGATCAAACTCCGGCAGATATTGCTGGACAGTTGAAGGCACTCTTTGTGATTCGGAAATTCAAGGCAGGCTGGAAGATAAACTGCTAAATTGCATCAACTGCAGTTTCTTTAAACTGGTAAACATAGAAGAAGGACGTGAATTTACACTAATATCAGAAGGAATATACCAAAATAAATAGGTTGCTGAATCATCAGCAACCTATTTTTTTATAAAGCTTACTCCCTAAGCAATATTAATAATTAAACTTCCAAACTTACTTCAATATCATACTCACTTTTATCCAAATCCTGTAACCTCTTTTTTGTCGGATCTACCATCAAATTATAAACTGTTCCTGCAAAAAGTATCACAGCAAAAACTGTAGCAAGCATAAATCCATACTTTGCATCGCTGCCAAAGGCATCGCTTATTGCTCCCATGGCCAATGGTCCAAGTGCAGCGCCGGCGGCTGTAAAAAACAGAATCACTCCCGCAACTGCTCCATGGCTGGATTTTGGAAAACAACTAATCCCTTTCGAATTGATGGTTGGATAAATAACAGACATAAATAATCCGGACAACGGCAATAAGAATACCGTTGCTTCCACTCCAAATAACATGCTGCCAACAAAACAAACCAAAATAGCAAAACTAAACAGACTTAATACCACGGCCCAATTGAAACGAGACATCATCCACGCACCTAAAAATCGTCCTCCAGCTCTCAAAATAAAGAAAATCGGCAAAGCATAAGTGGCTATAAACAACAAGCTGCCATCATATCCTTTAATCAAAGTAGGCATCCAAACATAAATAGCTGCTTCAACCGAAACATAAAGAAAAGCTCCCATTGAAAAACCAAAAGCATAAGGATCTTTAATCATTGCAAAGGTTCTTCTTATATTAATGGCTTCACCTGACCTTTTTTGAGTTTCGGGATATTTAACCTTAACGGCAATTAAAATCAGAACAACGCATAAACTTGCTGCTACAACATAAAGCCATTTCCAATCTACTCCTTGAGTTAAAAAATAACTTACAATAAATGGTCCGATAATAGCACCAACACCAAAGAATCCTTCAACCGCATTCATGGTAGATGTATGCTCTTTTGTTGATTTCGTAATATCACCTATTAGAGCCAGGGCTCCAGTTTTAAATATTCCAATGGCCGCTCCAGAAATTACCATCAGTGTCAAGAAAAATGCAAAAGCATTTCCAATAATAAACAGATAGGAATTAACAACAAAAAGAAGCAAGCCAAGTATAATTGTTTTCTTTCGTCCCAATTTATCTGCTAAAAACCCAAGGAAAATTCCAGCCAAAGCAATTGCTGTCATCGGACCATAGTGCAGCAATCCTGCTGCTGTCATGCTTAAATCGAAAGTTTTCATTACTTCCGGAATAATTACCCCAACTGCATCAGTTGTCATGGCAAACATCAAAAACATCATGTATGTCAGCCATTTAATCAGTTTTATATTTGTAATACCTTGTATATTATCAGTATTTCCCATCTTTTTATTTTTATGTAAGGATAAAATAATCCTACTAGAAATTATATACTACCTCTCCTTTTTCGTTGGTCGCAACTATATTGAAGGTGTATTTTTTCAAATTTGCATCAAAAGCGGCAATGCATCCATTATTTTTCCATTGTAATTTTAGTGATTCCGGTTTGGATTCCAGAATTTTCAGTTCAGCATCAAAACCAAAGGCCGGGAAATTATTTCTAAATTTCAATAAAGAGAGTTGCTTAAGTACCACATCTTTCCCTAATTCATTGAATGCTTCCTCTAATTTCAAATTTGTTCTGTTGATTTCTTTGTGCCCTCCAGCCCCGGCATTTTTGACAGCTTCATGATCATTCTTTCCAGCAAGAAGATCGAGGTACCAAACCTGAGGTTTGCCGGGCATAAAAATTTGAATAGCTCTCGCCAACAGAAGTTTTGCATCATTTTCGCCCAATGCGCTGTAATACGTTGCATTTACCTGATAATACATATTCTTTTGCCCATGCAGATCTTTCACAAATCCTCCCCGTTCAACAACAGTGTCAATCAAAACCTGAATCTGTTCTTCTGTCAGCAAGCCTTTTAAATCCAATAAAGGTATTCCATCATGACAACCGAGCATATTTACAACTTTGATATCTTTTTCCAACATGTCCTTAATCCATTGGATCAAAACTTCATTTGTGTTTCTTTCAAAAGCATCTATAATTAATCCAGGCAAGAAAAAATCATAAGTCAAATAGCCTTCACTTGCTAATTTTTCATGCATTTTATCTTCGTACTTTGCGTGTATTTCGGGCAAGAGCGTTAAATTATATTTATCGGCCAAAGCCTTCACTCTTCCCAATAAATTCCACGTTCCCGGATCGTTCAAAAAATTCGGCAGACCAGGTTCTTTGGGTGCATATGCAAATGCATCAAGTCTAATAATCTCAGCACCATAACCGGATAGTTTTTTCAAGGTATCCTCGTAAAATTCCCACACCAACGGAGACTTAATATTAAGATCCATTTGTCCAAGATATTTTCTTCTGGATTCCAGTAAATCAATTGTATCTTTTCGGTACTCGTCAAATTTCCCAAATTCAATCTCTGCAGGCTTTTTTCCTTTACCTATAGCTGTATTTACCATTTCCGCCAGTTTATCGGCCGAGGCATATTGAATATCTGCAGCCGTCATTAAATCCTGAGCATCGATTTTCTCATATTTCACTTCCTGATAAAAAGTATTCCAGTAGGGAACCTCCTTTCCATCGGGCATGCGAACCATTAAAATCGGCAGACCCGGTTTTCTAAAAAACATATCTTTGATGTATTCTGCATCAGGCTGGATATAACCTTTTTCCGTTATTTCTCCACATCCATTCCAAAATTTATTCCATTGTATAAAAAAGTCCTTATACCTAGAATTTTCACCATTTTTTAAAATATCCTGAAACTGACCGGAAAGAACTGAAGAATGGTTTAATACAAAATCAAACTTTAGCGCAATGTTCATTTTTTTCAGTTCGATTAAATTTTCCTTCGAAGCATACATCTTGTTCAGGTTATAATCGATAACGGAAAATCCTCTGTCCAGATCGGTATTAAAAACGCTGGGTAAAATATAGAATGACTGAAATACATCATCCAGTTCATCTTTATTAAGAAATTTAATGATATCATCTAAAGTTCCTCCAATACTATCAGGATAAGCATTCAGCATTGGGCCCGATTTTATGATTGATTTATTCTCATTCATGTCTTTCATCTCCTCCTATCTAATCAGGATATTAATCATTAAACTTGGAATTATAATACCCGGTTATTTCCTTTAAGGTAAAATAGTTAATTATTTTATTTCCAATTCATAATCTTTTGTGATTACAAAATCAGCCAGTTGTTTATGACCAGCGATTATTTTGTGCTCGGTTATTAAAACCTGCTCAATAAAAGGATCACCAACCTCCTTACCACGGTTTCTTTTTTGTCTGTGCTCCAAAGTATCAATTCTATTTCGGGCAATAAAAACCTTAGTATCCACATTTTTCAATAAACTGGTATAGGTTCCTTCTGCAATCACAACCTGAATTCCTTCCAGGTTAATTACTTCATTTTCTACACTATTCTGGTTGTAATCAATCAAAGGTTTTACAATCTCATTTTTGCCATCAATTGCATCCTTTAAATTCTGATCCATTAAATCCATTTTAACCTCGACGTGAGGTCCTAACCATTCAGGATCTTCCCTTCTTTTTGCATCATTTGATTTTGGAGGAAGAACAAAATAATCATCCTGTCCAAGCAATACCGATTTTATTCCTTCCTTCTCCAACTCATCGGCAATAGCCTTTCCTGTTTCTGATTTTCCACTTCCCGATTCACCAGATACGGTAATTGTATATCGTTTGCCCTTATTTTTAATTTTCTCTACCAAACTGGGAGCAATTTTTCCTGCAACCTTAACATGGTGTTCTTCCACTACAATAATATCACCCTTCATGATTTTATATTTTAGTTGTTCATTGATTCTTTAAGACATACTTTGAGTGTTTCGGAGGAGATCTTTACCTCCCCCGATTCTCTGCTTTTCAATATTAATATGCTAAAAAGTATATGTAATACTTAAAGTTGAAGCCCGGCCTGTAATAGGTCTTGCTCGCATGTAATTCGTAGTATTTTCAACAAAAGAATCCCCTTCCATTTCAGTAAATCCAATCGTATTAAACAAGTTGTTTATATTTGCACGAATAGATAAACCTTTGGTAATGTTCTGACTGGCATAAGCATTCACATAAGCATATCCTGGCAACACAATACCATTATCATCCTGAGCATATACCTTTGTTGTACCTATCAAACTAAAACCGATAGACGTTTTGCCTTTGTTGAAATCGTATGAAGGTGTAATGTTGTACAATAAATCAGGTACTCTTCGAGGAGTATTTCCTTTTTCATCAGCGTTTAAACTTTTGTCAATTTCGGCATGTGTGTAAGTTGCTCCAAAAGCCACATTGAAATTTGATTTTTGATAAATCCCTTCGAATTCAGCACCATAGGTTGTGAATTCCTTGTTAATAATTTTACCAAACTCTTCATTCTGTTCCGAGATATCAGTATAAAAACCTGTAACAATTACAGCCAGTGATGGAGATTTGTATTTGTATCCCAATTCGAATTGCTTAATTTCATCAGCATCCAGTCCGTCAACAGTTCCTCCTTCAGGAGTGATAAACGGAGAATACAACAAGCGGTCGGCATTAGCTCTGCCACCTTTACTGTAGCGTGTATAAACAGCCTGATCGTCATTGATCTTATAATTAGCACCTAAAGAATAAGAAACATAGTTGTAATCGTAATCAACAGGCATTGGATTTGCATTATCCAAAACAGTTACACTTTCTTCAACCGGAGTTATGCTTCCGTTATTATCAACATCAACAGGAGCTTGATAATTTGACAAATAATGACCTGTTACATCACCCATATCGTAACGAACACTACCTTCAATATTTAATTGATCAGTAACTTCAATTCCAACATTTGCATAAACAGCATCAATATCATAAGTCATATCGTAACCACGGGTACAACAATTTCCCCAGAATGGAACACCATGTGCTATCAAACCATTACTGCTATAGTAAGAATTGTCAGCACTTGCAATATTCATTAATCTCGGTCCGTCAGAACTAATATCAGTAAGGAAAGTCTGCCACAACCAAGTCATTCCAATTTTTTGTTGTGCTTTATAATAACCAGCCGTAAAATCAACTTTATCAAATGATTTCGATAAATAAAAATCATTTGTGAAATTGCCAAGGTCGTTCATATCAACGTCGAAAAGAATCGTTCTCATCAATAATCCATTATTATTTAAATTACCAATTTGTGAATCATTTAAAGCAACACCAGCATTCGCACCATTTGCATAGCTTAAACTATATCCTGCACCGGCAATACTTTCAGCAATATCGTTTGCATTTCCAATTTGAGCAGGAAAAGGAGCCACAAATGAACCGTGATTGTTCGCATAACGAAATTTCTCTTTCAACTGCCATCCCTCACCAATGTCGAAGGAAAATTCACCACCTACAACTTTCGAAACGGGATGCATTCCATCGCCAATATTACTGGTTCTGCTGTTTCCATTCGCATCCACACTTAATACGTGCATGAAATTTGGACTTTGAAGAGAACTGCCGGTTATACTGTAGCCAGGAATCGACTTATATTTAGGATCACCTTTTGTTCCGGTCACTTTTACCGGCATAGGCATGTACGCAATTGATTTATCATCCAAAACTTTAAAATACAAGCGGACATATCCTTTTTCAAATTCTTTAGTGATATTGGCTTTTATCTGACCTCCGCTATTACCTGTATATCCAGGATTTCGAGGACCTTCTCCTTCGCGGAAAAATCCACCAACATGAAAGCGGAATCCATTTCCAATTGGAGCTCCATACTCAAAATCAGTTCTGTGTGATTTGTAATCAAGTCCCATGGTCATTCCAATACTACCACCTTCAACCGCACCATTTTTACTAATAAAGTTAATAATCCCGGCAGGTGAATTACTTGCAAAAGTTGATGCACTACCTCCTTTAATGGCTTCGATACGACCAATAGTTCTGTCTGATCTTAAAAAAATATCTGCATTACCAAAAGAGATATCTCCAAACTGCATTACCGGCAAACCATCTTCATGAATTTGTAGAAACTTTGAACCTCCTGAAGCAATTGGAATACCACGAACAGCGATATTCGCATTTCCTTCACCTCCCGAAGACTCTGATCGGATACCAGGAATTGCTTTAAATAGTTCAGCCGTAGTTGCAGCTCCAAAAACTTCAACAAATTTTGGTTTCAGTGTTGTTAACGCAACACTCGATTCAATGTTCGATTTTTGATTCACAACACCGGTTACAGTAACCTGATCCAAACCAATTAAATCTGCAGACAAATCAAAATCAAGAGTAATTTCCTGATCTGCAATAATAGTAACTTCTTTCTCTACTTTCGAGTACCCAATAAAAGATGCTACAATAGTATAGGTACCTGCTTCAATATTTTCCAACTGATAAGTCCCGTCAATATTTGAAATAGTACCATTTGTTGTTCCTTTAACAACTACAGATGCTCCAATTAAGGGTTCTTCATAAAGCTTATCTGTAACGTTCCCTTTTAAAATCCCTGTTTGCGCATTAATCAATCCAATAAAAAGGAAAAGATTAGCAAACGTCAAAAGAATCTTTCGTTTCATAAATTCATTTTATTAATCTATTACGAATGAAACATCTGGGATGTAAGGAATTTTTTGTTCAAATTTACACCCATAGGTATTTCAAAGAAATAGTAGTTAGTTGATTCGTTTTTTTTTCGCAATCGTTATCTTAGCTAAGATTATACTAGCAAATATATGTAATCCTGAAATAATAGTCAACATGCAAATGCTTTAAAAACAGCGTGTTAAAACTGCAACCGGTCGTGCAACCGGTTGCAGTTGATAACTTTTAATAAAATATCTCAAACGATTTCGGAAAATAATCTTGAAAACATATTATTCATGACTAATAAAGCCATTACAATAATTGACATTGCAAAAATCTTAGGCGTTTCAAAATCTACAGTCAGCAGAGCTCTTAAAGATCACCCGGACATTAGTAATGCTACAAAAGAGGCCGTACGCATGATGGCCAAACAGCTTAAATACAAACCAAATGCGGTTGCCATGTCCTTACGACATAAAAAAAGCAAAGTAATTGGTTTAATTGTACCTACCCTTTCCCCGTTTTTTTTCCCCTCTGTTATTCACGGGATTGAAAATGAAGTAAACAAAAGAGGTTATAATTTAATGATTCTGCAATCCAACGAATCCTACGAAAGAGAAGTGCATAACGTAGATATCCTGCAAAGCAATAATGTGGAAGGAATTTTAGTCTCCATTTCCCGAAAAACCGAAAATTTAAGCCATTTCACGGCTCTAATTGAGGATAACACTCCTATTGTTTTTTTCGATCGAATTCCAAAATCCATTCAAGCAGACATGGTTTTAGTTGATGATATTTCAGGTGCATTCAATGCCGTTGAACATTTGATTTCGATAGGAAAAAGAAAAATTGCAATATGTCTGGGGAATCCAAATTTACTAATTAGCAGCAACCGACTTAGTGGATACAAGAAAGCATTAAAGAAACATAGTATAGAAATTAATGAGGAATTCATTATAACAGGACAGTCATCGGAGGAAGCCGAAAACGAAACAAAAAAGCTTTTAGAATTAACAAATCCCCCTGATGCAATCCTGGCAATTAGCGATCTCACAATGTCTGGAATCATGAAAGCGTTGTATGCAGCTAAAATTAAAATCCCTGAAGACATAGCTGTTATTGGCTTTTGTGAAGATACATTCAGTCAAATGTATAACCCTCCGGTTTCAACAATTGACCCAATGGGAATAGAAATTGGTAAAATTGCAGCCGAAAGACTTTTTCAAAGAATTCACGAAAACAACATATTAGAACCCAAAACAATTAACCTGTCAAGTAGATTAATTATTAGAGATTCAACAAAAGTATAACATCCAAACACAAATAAATACTTAAAAGTTTGTTTGTCCACAATGCGTTATATTTTTTGTCAATTCTCAGAAATTAGAAGATAATCTTGTGGAATGTAATGGATTAAGATTATCAATCGTAAAGCGAATTGTTCAAAAATCAGACGGCTGGGCAGCTGTTGAAAGTACACCCAACAAGGGAAGTATATTTAGTTTTTACCTGCCACACCCAAAGAATAATTTCAATTAAAAATTTATTGAGCTGATTGCTGATAACAATAGAATCAGCAACCAACAAAATAACTGTAATTACACTTTCTTTAAAATCTCTCTTGCAATAACAACTCCATTAACCGAGGCCTGCATAAGGCCACGGGTAATTCCAGCTCCATCACCACCTAAATAAAGATTTTCAACCGAAGTAGACTGAAAACCATTATCCACTTTAGTGATATTGCTGTAAAATTTTACTTCAACGCCATACAATAATGTTTCATCTGAGGCTAAACCTGGTGTCACTTTATCCAGAGCCAAAATCATTTCCTCGATATCTTTCAATATTCTATGAGGCAAAACCAAACTCAAATCTCCGGGTACAGCATCTTTCAAAGTTGGTATAATATTATTCCGATACAAACGGCTGGACGTTGTTCTCCTCCCCCTTATCAAGTCTCCGAATCGTTGCACCATTATTTGATTATTCGTGAGCATATTTGCCAAACGAGCAATGTGCTTGCCATACTCAATAGGAGCTTTAAAAGGTTCTGTAAATTTCTGCGATACTAATAAAGCGAAGTTAGTATTATCACTCTTCAAATCTTTAAAACTATGTCCGTTCACCACAGCCAAATTATCATCGTAATATTCCGACGATACAAAACCACCTGGATTTGAACAAAAAGTGCGCACCTTGTCATCAAAAGTATGTGTATAATGAATCAATTTTGCCTCGTAAAAATTGTCATTAATATCCTTCATCACCTCATTCCGGCACTCTAACCGAACTCCAATGTCTACCACTCCAACTTCGGTAGAAATGCTTTCCTTACTGCACTCCTTCATTAACCAATCTGCGCCATCTCTTCCCACTGATACCATTACTATATCGGCAAAGTAACTCCCCTTTCCATTTTTAACTCCTTTGATTTTATCTTCCTCTAAAATCAGATTTTCAACAGCGCAGTTAAAATGTACTGCAACACCTCTATTAATAAGGTAATCGTATAATTTCCGGTATAATTCCTGAGCTTTTTCAGTGCCCAAATGCCGAACAGGACAATGCACCAACTTCAAATTTGCCTCAATAGCCTTTTTTCTGATCTTCTGCATTTCAAGGCTCAGCGACTCCCCATGAATATCAGATGCGGCACCAAAATCTAAATACACCTCATCGGTATATTTTATTAATTTGATTGTTTCCTCTAAACCCAAATAATCGGGCAAAGTGCCTCCAACCTCGGGCGATAATGAAAGTTTTCCATCAGAAAATGCCCCTGCTCCAGCCCAACCGGTAGTAATACTGCACGGCTTACAATGCACACACTTTCCTCCATTGGTATGTTTAGGGCATTTCCGCTTGTCCATTCCTCTCCCTTTTTCAAGGATTAAAATATTTAAATCATCTCTGTTCTTTACTAATTCATAAGCACAAAAGATACCGGCAGGACCGGCTCCGACAATAATCACATCGTATTTCTTCATACGTTTTATTTAAATTTCTTTAGATTAATGCGGCTTACCTAATTTTTGATTTTTCAAAAGGCAAACTTTTAAAAATAGGCATTCTTTCCATTAAAATCACATCAAACTCTCTATAATGAATATAAATATTAAGTCGTCCTTAACCAACTACTCATAAAAAAAGGCCGAAATGATTATTCATCCCGACCTTTAAAACTATGCAGTAATTACTATTATCTGTTCTTAAATTCTTTTTTTCCGTTTTCAAGAAATTCAACAAATGCATCTGCATTTAGATCATAAGCTCTTGGTTCAACCAAGGTCTCTTCTGCTTTATCCAAAAGCACATAATAAGGTTGTGCATTTACACCAAATCGTGTAATTTGAAAATCAGCATATTTCTTACCTAAGGTCTTTTTCACTTTGCCATCATAAGTTGAAGTAATCCAATCAGATTCCGGCAATGTTTGCTTGTCATCAACGTACAAGGCTATAATTACATAATCTTCTCTTAATATTTTCTGCACCCGCGGATCCGACCAAACATTGGCTTCCATCTCGCGGCAATTCACACATCCGTGTCCAGTAAAGTCAATAAAAATAGGCTTGTTCTGCTCTTTTGCACAAGCCAATCCTTGCTCAAAATCGAAATATCCTTTTAACCCATGTGGCAAATGAAGATACTCAGCATATTTAGGTGCTTCGCAAAGTTCTTTTGATGCAGATACACTGTTCGTGCCGGATTGATCGCGAACAATTGCAGAAATATCAAAATCCTGAGTTGTTTGGGGCGGCAAATAACCGGATATAGCTTTTAAAGGAGCTCCAAACATACCGGGAACCATATAAACAACAAATGAAAACGAAACTATTGCAAGCATTAATCGGGGAACCGAAATAAATTTGATATCACTATCGTAACTAAACTTCAATTTACCCAGTAAATAAAATCCCATCAATGTGAATATCACGATCCAAATACCCAAATAAATTTCACGATCCAACAATCCCCAATGATAAGTCTGATCTGCAATACTTAAAAATTTTAATCCCAATGCAAGTTCTAAAAATCCTAAGATAACTTTTACTGAATTCAGCCAACCTCCGGATTTAGGCAGGTTGTTCAACCACGATGGGAATATTGCAAACAGTGTAAATGGCAATGCAAAAGCTAAAGAGAATCCAAACATCCCAACAATTGGTTCCAAAACCTCTCCTCCAGCCGATTGAACCAAAATAGATCCAACAATGGGGCCGGTACACGAAAATGAAACCAATACCAATGTAAATGCCATAAAAAATGAACCTGCTATACCACCTTTATCTTCATTTGCTACCGACTTATTTACAATCCAACTTGGCATCGTGATCTCAAACATTCCAAAAAATGAAAACGCAAAGAACAAGAATATTATGAAGAACAGGATGTTCGGAATCCAATGAGTACTTAGCCAGTTGGCAAAACTTGGTCCTAAAGTTACCGCGACAATGGTTCCTATAATAGTGTAAATACCAATAACTGAAACTCCATAAACAACGGCATTAAAAATTGCTTTTCGTCTGTTTTCTGAACTGTGCATAAAGAAAGAAACCGTCATGGGTATCATTGGAAACACACATGGTGTAAGAAGAGCTATTAATCCAAAAGAAAATGAAATAAAGAACAAAGACCACAATGAAGTATACTCCTTTCGAGGATTCTTCATCGGATTTATTTTCTCTTTCACTTTAGGAGTTGACTCAACTGCTGAAGAAGTTTTACCGGCATTCAGTTTGAATTCAAAATCGGGTGTAAACATCACGCACTCGCCTTCGCGGCATGTTTGATATTCCATTTCCCCATTTACTGAAAATGCTGATTCGGACAGTAATTTTATTTTTTGCTTTAGAATTGCCTCACCAACAAAATACTGAATATCCATTTCAAAAATATCATCGTACTCTGATTTTGGCTTGGTGATCTCTTCCAAATCTCCAATTAATTCATAATTATCCGATTCTGCAAAAGTTGCACTGAACCGAATTGGACCACCATCCGGGAAATGCTGGGAATAAAGATGCCATTCGTTGGCTATTTTGGCTGTAAAAACCAAGTTAACTTCATTGTTGCTAACTTTTTCTGTTGAAAAATCCCAGGATACCGTTTCACGAATTTGTGCTTGAACGGAGATAAGGCTGTTAAGGAAAACTCCAAGAAATAAAATAAGAAGTTTTTGTTTCATGTGCTATAATTTAAATGCTTTAACGCATAAAATTAATATTATAAAGCACCTTAACAAAGCCTTTAACAAAATGATAACAAAGTTTCGAAAACCCTCAAATCAGGAATTTTGAAAACTTAATTACAACATCTCAATTTCCTGATTGTTTTTATCGAAGAATTTATAAACCAACATATCGTAAGAAGGAATTTCACGAACAGAAAGCTTTATTCCAAATTCAGATTGCCATTTTCTACGCAATGTATTCCAAATTCCTTTGTTGATGTATGCTGCAACAAAAGGATGTACTTTTAAAGTAAACTTCTTGTCATTTTGCTCATCAACCAGTCGCTTAAGACTCTGTTCTATCTGATCGGTAAGCAGAACTGCAGGAGTTATTTTCCCTGAGCCCAAACAAGTTGGACACACTTCTTGAATTTCAACATTCATTTCAGGACGAACACGTTGGCGGGTAATCTGCATTAAACCAAATTTACTCAATGGTAAAATGTTGTGTTTCGTATGGTCAAGCCCCATTATTTCTTTCATTTTCTCGAAAACTTTCTGTCGGTTTTCGGCAGAATGCATATCAATAAAATCAACAACAATAATTCCTCCCATATCGCGCAGGCGAAGTTGGCGGGCAATCTCCTCAGCCGCAGCTAAATTTACTTCTACTGCATTTGACTCCTGATCGTTTCCTGCTTTGGAACGATTTCCACTATTTACATCAACAACATGAAAAGCTTCTGTATGCTCAATTATTAAATAAGCACCATTTTTGAAGGAAACAGTTTTCCCAAAAGAAGATTTGATTTGTTTATCGACACCAAGTTGATCAAAAATTGGCACATCACCTGTAATATGCTTTACAATTTTAGATTTCTCAGGAGCAATACTTTCGATGTAGTTTTTAATATCTTTTGCCGCATTGGCATCATTGATATAGATATTCTCGAATGAAGAATTCAAAATATCACGCAAAATAGCCGATGTTCTATCCATTTCACCCAACACTAATTTAGGTGGATTTACATCTCTAATGTGCTCGAAACCAGACTCCCATTTTTCTACAAGAGATCTTAATTCCTGATCAAGGGCAGCTACTCTTTTTCCCTCAGCAACCGTACGAACGATTACACCATAATTCTTAGGCTTGATACTTTGAAGGAGTTTCTTCAGTCGGAGTTTCTCCTCGGCAGAGCTAATCTTTTGAGAAATGGAAACTTTATCTGAGAAAGGCATTAATACCAGATTTCTTCCGGCAATAGAAATTTCAGAACACAATCTAGGGCCTTTTGTCGAAATTGGTTCTTTTGCAACCTGAACAAGTATATGCTGACCCGACTTTAAAATCTCGGATATTTTTCCATTTTTGTCGATATCCGCCTCTAATTTCATTTTAGAGATAGATAAGTTACGACCATTTCGTGCTAAAGCTTGCTGTAAGAACTTGCTTAGAGATCTAAATTGATGACCTAAATCCAAATAGTGTAAAAAAGCATCCTTCTCATATCCTACATCAATAAATGCAGCATTAAGACCCGGCATTATCTTTTTCACTTTTCCCAGATAAATATCACCAACAGCAAACTGAAGATTACTTTTCTCTCTGGTTAACTCAATCAGTTGCTTATTGCTTAGTAAAGCAATTACAATTTCATTAGGGGTTACATCAATTACAAGCTCGTTACTCACTACTTTTTTTCTTATTTTTAATAAAGATAATCAGTTCTTACAAATAGATAAACCTAAAGTACTAAAAAGTTCTTTAGGTTTATTTATTTTGTTATTACAAACAATCAATTCAAAAGAATCTATTTCTTTTTCTTATGACGGTTTTTTCTTAATCTTTTCTTACGCTTGTGCGTAGCCATCTTATGTCTTTTTCTTTTTTTTCCGCTTGGCATATCTTCAATATTTTTAATTAATTACAATCTAAGACTACTTTACGTTAGTTTTAACTTTACTAACGAATGTTTTAGCTGGTTTAAAAGCTGGTATAAAGTGCTCAGCAATAATAATTGTTGTGTTTTTAGAAATGTTTCTTGCAGTTTTCTCTGCTCTTTTCTTAACGATAAAACTCCCGAAACCTCTTAAATACACATTTTTGCCTTTTACCAAAGAACCTTTGATAGTATCCATGAAAGCTTCAACAGTTTTTTGTACTGTAATTTTCTCAATTCCTGTGTTTTTAGAAATCTCGTTAACAATATCTGCTTTAGTCATCTCTTAAAAAATCTTTAATTATCAATTATTTACATCATCATTTTCTCAAATCAGAATGCAAATATATATGATTTCTAGCTATTAATGAAATCGAAAACAATTATTTTTACCCAAATTTGAAAAAAAATAAATCAGGACAAATATTTTCAAGATGCTTAGTAACCAAATCATAAGCTGGTATTTGCAAAACAAACGCGACTTACCATGGCGGGAAACAAAAGATCCGTATCAAATATGGATATCAGAAATCATGCTTCAACAGACCAGAGTAGCCTCAGCTATTGATTATTTTAATCGCTTTTTGGAACAATTTCCAACAATTTCCGATTTAGCTAAGGCAGAGGAGCAGGAAGTATTAAAACTATGGCAGGGATTAGGTTATTATTCCCGGGCCCGAAATTTACATACTGCTGCAAAAACTATTCAATTAGAATATCATGGTGTTTTTCCAAACTCTTACAAAGAGATTCTTAAATTAAAAGGTATTGGCACATATACTGCAGCGGCGATTGCTTCATTTGCCTTCAATCTGCCACATGCCGCAGTTGATGGAAACGTTTATAGGGTTTTGTCACGTATATATGGCATTAGCAAAGCAATTGACAGTACCGAAGGGAAAAAATACTTTCAAGCAATAGCAAGCGAAACAATGGGAAATGCCATACCTGAGATCTACAATCAGGCAATTATTGAATTTGGAGCTCTTCAATGCATTCCTCGTAATCCTAAATGTGATATCTGTCCTATTCTCGCCAATTGTTTTGCTTATAATAATGCACAAGTTGATCAATTCCCCATTAAATCGAAACAAATTAAGACTAAAAACCGATATTTTTACTATTTGTTTCTATCTTGTAAAAGTCGGTTTTTAATCGAAAAAAGAAAGAAAAAAGACATTTGGGAGAACTTGTTCCAATATCCTTTAATTGAATATGGTAACCCTATTTCAACGGATGAATTGTTACAAACTTTTGAATGGAAAGAGTTATTTGGAAATAAGGAATTGGTTATTCATTCTGTATCCAAAAATGTGATTCATAAATTAAGTCATCAAAACTTACACACAAAATTCATTCACATCGAAATGGATATTGACAAGATGAAAAATGAATGTGGATATCTAATTATTAATCATTCCGAAATATCCAAATACCCATTCCCGAAACTGATTGAGGATCATTTAAATATAATTATTGAAAAATAATCCATAATAATATTATGATCTTAGAATAAGTTTGTATCTTTAAACTATTGTTAAATTAAAAAAAATCAAAATATGTCAGTAAACAAAGTAATTCTTGTTGGAAATGTTGGTAAAGATCCAGAAGTGAAATATCTTGACAATGGTGTAGCCGTTTGTAACTTTTCACTTGCAACCAGCGAAACATACAACAACAAAAATGGCGAAAAAGTTACCCAGACAGAATGGCACAATATTGTACTGTGGCGTAAACTAGCCGAAATTGCAGAGACTTACGTAAAAAAAGGAATGCAAATTTACATTGAAGGTCAAATCAGAACACGTAACTGGGAAGATAAAGACGGCGTAAAAAGATATACGACTGAAATTTTCGGCACCAGCATGCAAATGTTAGGCCGCAAAGCAGAAGGTAGTTCTGAACCACAAGGTAGTCCCGAAGTCGCCCAACAAACGTCTTCCGACTCATCTGCAACAGAAGAAACGGATGATCTTCCTTTTTAGGCATCCTATTTAAAACTAATTTCATATAAAATTGGAAACTGAAGAATTTACTAAACTTTTTTTAAGCAATACTGATATTGCTTTTTATTCTATAAATATAAGTACCATTGTAAGTTTGCTTATAATGGTACTTCTTTTGTTTTGTTCGGCAGTGATTTCAGGATCAGAAGTGGCTTTGTTTTCTCTTTCGCCACAAAACATCAATGATTTGGGAGCAGATGATAATCCAAAAAACAAAAAACTTTTAAAATTACTAAGCCAACCTGAAAAGTTGCTGGCTACTATATTAATAGGTAATAATTTTGTAAACATTGGGATAGTAATCTTATCCAGTTTTATCACCAATTCTCTGATTGATTTTTCGAATGCTCCAACGCTGGGTTTTGTAGTTCAGGTAGTGATTATTACATTCTTACTTTTACTTTTTGGCGAAATAATTCCCAAAGTATATGCAACTCAAACTTCACTGAACTTTTCAAAATTTGTTGCTTATCCGCTGTATTATTTAGAAAAAGTATTTCAACCTCTTTCTATCGTACTTATCAAATCGACCTCGATCGTTAACAAACGGATTTCTAAAAAACAGAATATCTCGATGGTAGATCTTTCTCAGGCATTGGAATTAACTGCCGATGAAATATCTGAAGAAATGGAAATATTGGAAGGAATCGTAAACTTTGGCAATATCAATGTTGAGGAAATAATGATATCAAGAATGGATGCCGTAGCTGTAGACGTTCGAACAAGCTTTAGCAAATTAAAATCGGTAATTATTGAATCAGGCTTTTCCCGAATTCCTGTTTTTGACAAAAGCTTTGACAATATAAAAGGAATATTATATGTGAAAGATTTACTTCCACATCATCATAAACCAAGTACTTTTCGTTGGCAATCTCTTATCCGCCCCCCTTATTATGTGCCTCAAACAAAAAAAATAAATGATTTACTGGAAGAATTTCAAACTCAGAAAAACCATATGGCGGTTGTTGTTGATGAGTATGGAGGCACTTCAGGAATTATTACCATGGAAGATATTATTGAAGAAATAGTTGGAGACATTACCGATGAATCGGATGACAGCAAAGCTACTTATACAAAAGAAGAAGATGGGTCCTACTTATTTGAAGGAAAAACATCGCTAAACGATTTCTTTAAGATTGTAGATATTAGATCGGATATTTTTGATGAGATAAAAGGTGATGCTGAAACTCTAGCAGGTTTACTTCTTGAAATAAAAGGTGAAATTCCACAGAAAAAAGAAGAATTCAAATATAAAAAACATCGCTTTATTGTTGAAGCTGTAGATAACCGACGAATCAAAAAAATTCGTTTTATACTACCAAAACTCCCTACGAATAAGTAATTTCGTATCATTAACAAACAAATGTTTAACCAACATTTGCATCTACATCCACAACTTATGAAATTGTATCGAATTCTTTTAACCTTTCTTTTTATTCTTATCGCTTTGGTGCCTTTTTCTTGTAAAAAGAAATATACTCCAAAACCAAAAGCCTATTTTCGAATTAATTTTCCTGCAAAGGAATATCATAATTGGAATTCAGATTTTCCATATAGCTTCGATCTTTTATCAATGGCTGAAATTAAAGAGGACGCAAGCAAGGGAGCTGAAAAATATTGGCTCAACATTCAATATCCCGAATACCATGCAACCATTCACCTTAGTTATAAAAATGTAGATAACAACCTGGAAAAGTATCTGGAAGATTCGAGAAAAATGGCATACAAACACTCTATTGTGGCAGATGCTATTGCCGAGCAAATCTATATCAATGACAAGGAAAAGGTATATGGCATGATTTATCGGATCAAAGGCAATGCTGCATCATCGGTTCAGTTTGTAGCAACTGACAGCACAAACCATTTCTTAAGAGGTGCGTTGTATTTTCGGGAACATCCTAATCAGGATTCCTTGACTCCGGTCATTCAATTCATCGACAAAGATATTGTTCGTCTGATGGAAAGTCTGAAATGGAAATAAGCTAATATTGTGATTCATGCCAATTTGCAATCAAATACAAATTAATAATTCATGCAGACTAATTGTTTGGAAAACCTCTGAGCCTTTAGAAGAACTGCTGCATAGTGTAAGTTTAACTCCCAAGGAAGAAGTAAAACTGAACTCGTTCGGAAGCCAATCCCGTAAAATTGAATTTGTGGCAACACGTTGCCTGCTTCAATTGAGCTTAGGAGAAAATGTTCTGATTGAAAATGATGAGCATGGCAAGCCTCATCTTATCAACTCAGACTTGAACATTAGTGTATCCCACACAAAATCATACGTTGGAATTCTTATTGGAGACAAATATACTGTAGCTCTGGATATGGAATATTTATCGGATCGGGTTTATCGAATTGCCAATCGGTTTCTTTCTGAAGATGAGCTGGATAATATTGACGAGAAAAACAAGATCTTACATCTTTATCAGCATTGGTGTGCCAAAGAGTGTTTAATTAAAATGTATGGAAAAAAAGATGTTCATTTAATTAATGAATTAAAAATTGCCCCTTTTTCTCCCGGCAGCTCTACTTTCTCAGGTCAGGTTTGCAGAGCCGATTTTTCCGAAACCTATACCTTTCAATATCTGCAGTTCGATAACCATTTACTGGTTTATTCCATAAAAAAAGCCAATAGTTATTGAATCGTCAATTGCTACTGGCTTAATATCATTAAGAAAAATTTTAATTCACCAGCTCTTCAATCGGATTTCCATCACATCCGGAAGGAATCGAAATATTTAAGAAACTTGAAACGGTAGGAACAATATCCTCAATATAAACTGATCGTGAAATTACCGACCGCTTAATTTTCCATCCGTACCAAAATAAAGGAACCTGATTGGTATATGAATATTGCGCTATTTCATCACGTTCATCTTTTATTTTATGCATCCATCCTTGCTCCAAAGTAAGCATTACATCTCCCGAACGTTTTTGATTGAAAGAGCGCTGCACTTTTTGCAATATTCCATGTGTATAATTCGATTTCACCAAACTATTCGCAGTAGTAGTAGTTGCCACTCCCGAAAACTGAATTAAAAATTCTGCAGCCTTTGTTTGCAGGTCAATAATTGACAGTTTCGAATCTTCTATCAGCTGATGATTCAAATAAACCTGTTGCGAATCGTAGCCTAAAACCCATTCTCCATTTCCATATAATATATTGAAATACGATTTTAATAAAGCAATTGCATTGTAAGCACTAAAGTAGCCGTTCGGGATATTTTGTTCTGAAAGATTTTCAGGCGTATAATTGGCAGATTGATCGGCTGTTACAAACACCAATACATTCTCCATTCCAATTTGCTCGTCTAAAAACGAAAGAAAATGTTCTAACTCCTGATCCAATCTGATAAAATTATCGAGCATTTCGGGAGCAAAAGGGGAAAAGTCTCTATGTTTCTCGTCCAAACAAGAAAAGGTGACAGATAAAAAGTCCGAATCATCATCCTTACCCAAATTCTCGTTAATAATGGCAGATATCGCAAAATCCTTTACCAACATATTTCCAAAAGGTGTCGTCTTGATCGCCTTATATCCGTGCTCTCTCTTCTCCTTATTCAAATCGTAGAAAAACTGATTATTCAATCCAACTTTCCCAAGTAATTTATCGGACACACTCGGCTCATTTCCACCATTAAAAGGTGTCCAAACACGATTTAAATAAAAATCCGCAAACTTTTTGTCATTAAATTCCGTTACCCAATTGTACAAGGTATCCTGATAATAAGATGATGTTACAAATTTTCCTGAAAGATCATCCATCCAATAGGCTCCATCGGCAGCATGACCGGCAGAAAACAAAGCTGACTCACAATTTAAAGCAATTCCAACCACTCTCGAATGAGAGTTAAACAACTTAATTTCATCTCCCAATGTTGATGCCAGCATCTTTTTGGGTGAACTCCCCTTCTCTTTTGATTCAATGCCTACGAGTTCGGTTTGTGTATCTTCCTTCGCCAATTCAATCTCGCCAGATAAACGGTTGTACCATCCGTTGGAAATAATACCATGAAAAGCTGGCGGAGTGCCTGTGAATATAGTAGCATGATCGGGTCCCGTTTGAGAATACAAATAGCTGAATTTTGAATTTTTACAATAAGTACCTTGATTCATTAACCGTTTGAATCCTCCCTCACCCAACAAATTAGAATATCGGAAATAATAATCGGCACGCAAATGATCGATAACAATACCTACTACAAGTTTCGGTTTTTCTGATGGGATTTTCCGTGTACTTTGCGCAATTGAAAATTGAATTGTAAATACTAGTACTGCAAACAATAGGGTTCCGAATCTTTTACTCATTATCTGTCTCGTTGTGGTTATATAAATATTCGCCACAAATATAATGGATTCGAATTGATTAAACAGAAATAGATTTTGATATTACAGGATCTTTAACATTTGAAAATTTCAATACCAAAACAATTATTTTTTCTGAGGCTGATATCTGATTACGTCAACTTGCTCCATCGTAATCATTCCTCCTCCACCCGATTTTTCAATTAACAATTCAAGAATGTGAAAGTAGCCATTCACCTTTTCTTCAGAATCGACCAATTCTATAATAATTGGTAAATCATCTGATAAAGCAAATATTTTTGAAGAATGAATTCGTGAATTTGCTCCATAAGACATGATTCCCCGATGAACTGTTGCACCTGCCAAACCATATCTTTTTGCACCGTAAACAATTGCCTCATAAAGAGGTCTTTGATAAACCCGATCGGCTTCCCCAACAAATACGCGAAGTAACTTGGCCTTGCCTTTCAGTTTCATATGAATTTGCGTTTAGAAAAGTTTGTGAATTTGTGTGCCAAAGTAAACTGCAAGTAATCCTAGAAATACACTTCCAGCCACATATACTGAAAGATACAAAAATCCACTGTCTTTTAAAAGGTTAAGATTATCGAATGCAAAAGATGAAAAAGTTGTAAAGCCTCCACAAAATCCTACAGCCAAAAACATCCTCATTTCAGGACTCACCAAATTATCCCGCTCTGCCAGCGAATAAATTACCCCTATTATAAAGCTGCCTAAAATATTTACTGTCATAGTTCCTATTGGGAAAATGGTGTCAAAATAACGATGAAGACCTTGTCCAACCAAAAATCGAGAGGCACTTCCTAAAAAACCTCCTATTCCTACCAATAAAACTGTACGGAGCATGCGATATTAATTATATAATGAATAATTCGTAATGGGCAATTCAAAATCATTCCCGATGACAAAGATACTAATCTTGATTTAGATAAATAATGCAAAAAAAATGACCGTTCAAATTGAACAGTCATTCATATATCATTAGGAAATTCAACTAAACATTGAATCGGAAGTGCATAATATCACCATCCTGAACTACATATTCTTTTCCTTCCACGTTCATTTTACCAGCTTCCTTACAAGCTGCCTCTGATCCTAAAGTTGAAAAATCTTCAAACTTAATTACCTCTGCACGAATAAATCCTTTTTCAAAATCAGTATGTATAACTCCAGCAGCCTGAGGTGCTTTCGCTCCTTTAGGATAGGTCCATGATCTTACCTCTTTTACACCTGCTGTGAAATAAGTTTCAAGATTAAGCAATCTAAATGCTGCTTTAATTAATTTATTAACCCCTGGTTCCTTTAGACCTAAGTCTTCCAAAAACATTTGTTTCTCTTCGTAAGTTTCCAGTTCTGCAATATCAGCTTCGATACCGGCACCAACAACAATTACCTCTGCATTTTCATCTTTAACCGCTTCCCGAACCGCATCAACATAAGCATTTCCCTTTTGTACAGAAGCCTCATCAACATTGCAAACGTATAGTATTGGTTTTGTTGTTAACAAATGAAGATCTGCAGTTACTTTTTTATCAGCCTCACTCAATTCAACCACACGGGCCGATTTGCCTTGCTCTAAAGCTTCCTTATATCTGCCTAATACTTCGGTTAAACGAACCGCATCAGGATTTTTCCCAATTTTCGCCAATTTAGCGGCCTTTTGCAATCTTGCCTCAACAGTTTCCAAATCCTTCAACTGCAATTCGATATCAATAGTTTCTTTATCCCGGATAGGATTTACAGAACCATCAACATGAACAATATTGTCATCTTCGAAACAACGCAAAACATGTATAATCGCATTCGTCTCACGTATGTTTGAAAGAAATTTATTTCCTAAACCTTCTCCTTTACTTGCTCCTTTCACCAAACCAGCAATATCAACAATTTCCATTACCGAAGGCTGAACTCTTTGCGGATTTACCAATTCAGTTAATCTGATTAAACGTTCATCGGGTATAGTAATTACACCAACGTTAGGTTCAATGGTACAAAAAGGGAAATTTGCCGATTGTGCTTTTGCATTCGACAAACAATTAAATAAGGTGGATTTTCCAACATTTGGTAATCCTACAATTCCACACTGTAAAGCCATGGCTATTTATATATTATATGATTTGCTACTATTCAGTTTTAAAAAATCTGTGCAAAAGTACATTTTAATTTTCGTTGTGCCAATTTTATACTTTTATCTCCTAAATAAATGTTAAAGGATGAAAATCAGTAAATAGGCTATCTATATTTTCATTAGCTTTAAGCATAGGTCGTTTTACTATGTATAAAAAACTGGCAATCTTTATTTTTTTAACATTGGTTTCTCTTGGGTTGGTGCAGGCTCAGGAACCAGCATTCGGTGGATATGGAAGTATTGACCGTCATGTAAGAAAAACACCCGACAGCTTATCCCAAAATATTGTTTTATTGCACGATTATTTAACAGCTCCCGCAAAAAATGATGAGGACAAAATCCGGGCTTTTTACCTATGGATTATCTCTAATATAGAATATAAAGATCAGGTAGAATTACTATTCGACCCGAACCTATTGTTTTATATGGGGTCAAACAATTGCTCTTCTCCGGTTTGTGTTTTACAGAAAAGGAAAGCGGTTTGCGAAGGGTTTTCTAAGTTATTTGAATTTTTCTGCACTTATTCCGGATTTGAATCCTATAGCATTGGAGGATACATCACTAAAAATGGAGCCCTGCAAGATCGTGCTACTCATTCGTGGAATGTTGTTAAAATAAATAATGAATGGCGTTTTTTTGATTTAAGTTGGGCCAATGCAATACTCTATCATTCTGGAATTAAGAGCAAAACAAACGAGTATTTTATGGTTTCTCCTGAAGAATTTATCCTAAGCCATTTACCTATTATTCCAATGTGGCAATTTTTAGAGACTCCAATTAGCTTACAAACATTCAATTCGGGAGAAGAATCAATAAAAAACTATCTAAAAACTGCCCCAGCCAATTACAACTATACCGACACCTTATCAAATTTTAAACTGTTGTCTGACGCAAAGAAAAGATTGAAAACTGCTCAGGAAATATACAGAACAAATCCAAACAATAAATTCAATCTTGCTATCGAATATTATCGATACGCCCGAAATATGATAAGTTTCGATGGTGAAATAGATACTCTAAATTATTTTAGATTGATAAAAGCCAAAGGGAAAATGCAATTAGCAATTGATTTGTTTACATCCTCTTCTGATATCTCCTCACAAATTATGCTGTTGCAAATTAAAGATGAACTATCGAAAGTTGACAGGCTTATAAATACCGCAAGCCCGAATATTAAACATCTCAAATAAGCAAATCTTAACCTTTGCATCGAATTTCAATATGCGCCAAAATTTGTATGGGGGAACAATTTATAATTAACCATAATACACCTATCATTAATTAAATTTAAAATTACAGGAACTATCGATTTTAATTCTTTAACACATTCCCTATCTTTACTTACTAATCAAAATAACTCCCTGACTCTTGAAATCAAATCTTAAATACTTCTCAATCTTTTTACTACTGCTATTGTGTTCAAAACTAAATATAGCTCAAGGGGCTCTTGAAAAAGTTGAAAAAACAAGAATATTATTCATTTTCGATGCTTCTCAAAGCATGAATGGATACTGGGAGGAATCAAAAAAAATAAATATTGCCCGTAAATTTTTGATTCAAATGATTGACAGTTTGGAGTATAAAGACAATGTTGAAATGGCTTTAAGAGTATATGGCCATCAAAGTGTTGTTCCGCCGCAGGATTGTAATGACACCAGACTGGAAGTGCCTTTTAAACCTGATAATGCAGGGGAAATAAGACAAACCTTACGATATATTGATCCCAAAGGAACTACCCCAATTGCCCATTCTTTAGAATTGGCCGCCAATGATTTCCCGGAAGTAAATTCCGATATCAGAAATGTGATTATTCTTATTACAGACGGCGTTGAAGCTTGCGATGGTGATCCTTGTGCTGTTTCTCTGGAACTCCAAAAAAAAGGCATCTATTTAAAACCATTTATTGTTGGAATTGGTTTAGATGTTGATTTTAAAAGTAGTTTTGAGTGCATTGGAAATTATCTTGAAGTAAAAAAAGAAGAACGCTTCGGAGGAACTCTTGAATATGTTATCTCGCAGGTTTTAAATAAAACTTCGGCGCAAATAAATTTAATTGATGCCAATGGTTCCCCTACAGAAACTGATGTTCCAATGACATTTTACAATTCTGTTTCTGATAAAGTAAGGTACCAGTTTATGCATACCATGAATGCAAAAGGAAATCCAGATACACTATTCTTAGATCCGTTGCTTACCTATAATATCACAATTCATACCATACCCGAATTATATCGCGACAGCGTTAAAATGATTGCAGGCAAACATACTTTGATTGGATTTGATGCTCCTCAGGGAATGCTGAAAATTGAATGTCCGAGAACAACTATGTACAAAGATTTACAAATTCTTATTCGAAAAAACACAGAAATTGTTAACATCCAAACGCCGAATGAGATAACTAAATACCTGACCGGCAAATACGATCTGGAAGTTTTAAGCCTTCCCCGGATTTCAATTCCTGATGTTGAAATTAATCAAAGCAAAACAACTTCTATTACGATTCCACAACCGGGATTGGCCACTGTATTTAAACCAACAACCGGCCCGTGCAGCCTATTTGTTCAAAAAGGAAACAAATTAGAATGGATTTACAACATCCCCGAAAAATCATTGAGGGAAACCTTAACCCTTCAACCGGGTATATATCATATCATATTCAGAAACAAAAATGCTTATCTATCGCAAAGCTCCAAAAAACTAAGTTTTGTTATAACATCCGGTAAATCAATACCTGTACGCTTGTAATCATATTGATTTACAATATTCTAAATATTGCAAAAACCTCCATTTAAAAGCTTTTATTAAGTGTTTACATGATGCTAAAAGGCATTTTTGTTTATCTTTGCATGCATTAATAAAACCTTACCAAGTTTTTATCATCTAAAATCTCATTTTCAAAAATGGATCTAAAAGAAATGAAAAACCAAGTGGATCTGACAGCAACTGACATGGCTGCGAATAATGTTCGTATCCTATCAGCTGCAATGGTAGAGAAAGCGAAATCCGGACATCCGGGTGGTGCTATGGGCGGAGCCGATTTTATCAACGTTCTTTATTCTGAATTTTTAAATTTTGACCCAACAGACATGAATTGGATTAATCGCGATCGATTTTTCCTTGATCCAGGTCACATGTCTCCAATGTTGTATTCCATTCTTTCCTTAATCGGAAATTACACAATGGAAGAACTTGCAAATTTCAGACAATGGGGAAGTCCAACTCCTGGCCACCCTGAAGTTGATTTTGCAAGAGGTGTTGAAAACACTTCCGGTCCTTTAGGACAAGGTCATACAATGGCTGTTGGTGCTGCAATTGCAGAGCGTTTTCTAGTAGCCCGCTTTGGCAACTGGATGGCACACAAAATTTACACTTTCATTTCCGATGGTGGAATTCAAGAAGAAATTGCTCAGGGAGCTGGTCGGATTGCAGGTACTTTAGGATTAAGCAATTTAATCATGTTCTATGATTCCAATAACATCCAACTTTCAACTAAAGTTGAAGAAGTTACAGTAGAAGATACTGCTAAAAAGTACGAAGCCTGGAACTGGAATGTTATCACTATTAAAGGAAACGATGCAACGGCAATTCGTGAAGCTTTAGCCGCTGCCAACAAAGAAAGCGAAAGACCAACTCTTATCATCGGAAAAACCCTAATGGGTAAAGGTGCCGTTGATATTGATGGCTGCAGCTTCGAAAATATGGTTTCTACTCACGGACAACCATTAGGTGCCGCTGGTGCCTCAATTGAAAAAACTATTGAAAACTTAGGTGGAAACCCTGAAAATCCATTCCAGATTTTCCCGGAAGTACAAGAATATTACGCCGAAGTATTAAAGAAAAAGCAAGAATATGCTTCTGCCAAAAAAGCTGAACAAGCTGAATGGGCAAAAGCAAATCCTGAATTGGCGGCTAAACTGGAGAAGTTCTTTAGCAACGAAGCTCCGGAACTTGATTACGAAGCAATTGTTCAAAAATCAGGTGATGCAACTCGTTCTGCTTCGTCTGTAGTTTTGGCTGAATTGGCTAAAAATGTTGAAAACATGATTGTGTCTTCAGCTGATTTAAGCAACTCTGATAAAACGGATGGTTTCTTGAAAAACACCAAAGCTCTTGCGAAAGGTGATTTCTCAGGAGCATTCCTTCAAGCAGGTGTTGCCGAATTAACTATGGCTTCTATCTGTAACGGTATTGCTCTTCACGGTGGTGTAATTGCTGCTTGTGGAACTTTCTTTGTTTTTTCTGATTACATGAAACCTGCAGTTCGTTTAGCGGCTTTAATGCAGGTTCCGGTAAAATATATCTGGACTCACGATGCATTCCGCGTTGGAGAAGATGGACCAACTCATCAGCCAATTGAGCAGGAAGCTCAGATTCGTTTACTTGAGCAGTTGAAAAATCACTCCGGACAAATGAGTTTATTAGCTCTTCGCCCAGCTGATGCAGATGAAGCTACTGTCGCATGGAAAATGGCAATGGAGAACACAAAAACTCCTACTGCTTTAATTCTTTCCCGTCAGAACATCACAAAACTACCATCGAAAGAAAATCGTTATCAGGAAGCTCTTCAGGCTCAAAAAGGTGCTTACATTGTTGAGAAACCTGAAACAACTCCAGATGTTGTTCTTTTAGCAAGTGGATCGGAAGTAGCAACTTTAGTTGAAGGTGCTAAAATCTTACGTGCTGAAAAAGGATTAAAGGTACAAATTGTATCTGTTCCTTCCGAAGGGTTATTCAGAACTCAATCTGCAGCCTACCAAAATGAAGTAATTCCTGCTGGAATTCCAGTACTCGGATTAACTGCAGGTTTACCTGTAACTCTTCTTGGCTTGGTTGGCCCTCTTGGAAAATCAATTGGATTGGATCATTTTGGTTATTCTGCACCAGCAAATATTTTAGATGAAAAATTTGGTTACACCGCAGAAAATGTTGTAAAAGAAGTATTAGCCCTGCTTCAAAAATAATATACATTGCAAATAAAAATTATCCGGGATCATTGCGATTCCGGATTTTTTTTGATCGTGCATTAAACCATCTTCAAAGAAAATAGTCCTAATCTAACGCATAACAAATGTGAAATAACTATTTTTAAAATCCATTACTTGAATGCAAAATTGATGAACCACAAATCTGACGAAGAAATATTAGAACTTTTTCGAGATAAGCACACGCAAAGTCAGGCTTTTACTTTTTTGGTGAAGAAATACCAGGAAAGATTGTATTGGCAAATCAGAAAAATTGTTCTTTTGCACGACGACTCAGATGACGTTTTGCAAAATACTTTTGTTAAAATATGGAAAGGCTTACAAAATTTTAGATCCGACTCCCAACTGTTTACCTGGATGTTTCGAATTGCAACTAATGAGGCCTTAACCTATATAAAAGAGAAGCAAAAAAAATATTTGGGATACTCAAATGGCGAAGTTGAAGAGATGCTTTTAGCCAATTTAGAAGCCGATCCTTATTTTGATGGAAACAAAGCTCAGTTGGAACTGCAAAAAGCGATACTAAAGTTGCCGGAGAAACAACGTTTAGTATTTAATATGAAATATTTCGATGATTTAAAATATGATGAAATGTCGGAAATATTAGAAACTTCTGTTGGTGCACTAAAAGCTTCTTATCATCATGCCGTAAAAAAAATAGAAGCCTTTTTAAAACTAATCGAGATTTAAATTAAACCTATTACTAGTCAGACAGTCTAAACATTATAAAAAACATGAATAATCCGTCGAACATGAAAAACGATCAACCATTTAAAGTTCCTGAGGATTACTTTGAAAACCTAAGCGATCGGGTTCAGGAAAAAATTATAACGGAAGAAAATCCGAATAAAAGACTGATACAAGTATTAAAACCATACTTCTGGATGGCAGCCAGCGTCGTTGGGATCCTTTTTATTGCCAAAATTGTACTGATCAACTCAGTTCCATCCGATTACAAAATTCAACAGCTTTCTCAAACAGAAAATACGGCTGTTGATACTCAAAGTACAAGTCTGGATGAACTTAATTGGTTCTCAGATGAAAGTTCTGAGGCTACATCTGATGAAATAATTGAATACCTTTCGGATTTTGACATTGATTCTGAATCTTTATTAGCAAACTTATAACAGGCCAGACATGAAACGAATTTTAATCCTATTAACACTTGTTGTTAGCTATAGTTACTTAGGCATTGCACAGGAAAGAGAACATGGTATGCATGATCAGATGAGTGAACGATTCGAAGCACAAAAAATCTCTTTCATCACTCAAAAATTAGAATTAACACCTGATGAAGCTCAAGTATTTTGGCCACTTTACAATGAATTGGAAAAAAAGAGAAAAGAAAACAGAGACCAAGGCAGAATTCTTTTCAGAAAACTGCGCAACAACTCTGCAGAATTATCTGATAAAGAATTAGGCGATCTTAGTGACGAACTGATTGAGCTTAAATTGCAGGAAGCAAAGCTTCAAAAAGAATACCATCTAAAATATAAAAAGATACTCCCCGCAAAAAAAATCCTTACTCTTTATCATACCGAAAGGCAATTTCAAAACATGCTTTTAAAACAAATAAAAGAACGGGGTAAACATCCACACGAAAAACAAAATTAAAAGTAAGGGCTGTAAATTTTACATTTACAGCCCTTTTATATTTGACTTGAATAATTTTTACTCTTATGATAATATTTCGATCAACTGATCCGGAGTTAATTTTTCCTGATCTCCGCTTTCCATATTCTTTAAACTAACAACACCTTCCTCTACTTCAGACTCTCCTACCAAAATTACAAAAGGAATGCTTTTATTGTTGGCATAAGTCATCTGCTTTTTCATTTTAGAAGAATCAGGATAAATCTCAGCATTAATTCCATTTGCTCTTAACTTAGCCAAAATCGGCAAACAAAATGCCTCCTCTTTTTCGCCAAAATTGATGAACAATACTTTGGTTGTAATACCCGTATTTGAAGGGAACTTATCCATTTGATCCAACACATCGTAAATACGATCGGCACCAAACGAAATACCAACTCCCGAAACGTCTTTCAATCCAAAAATCCCGGTTAAATCATCATATCGTCCACCACCTGTGATACTGCCAAATTCCATATCTTTCGATTTTACTTCGAAAATGGCTCCGGTATAATAATTCAATCCTCTGGCCAAAGTCAAATCCAATTCAACTTCGGTTTGCACCTCAAGCTGCGATAAATAAGTAAAAACTGTTTCCAGTTCCTCGATCCCTTTCATTCCAATTTCTGATGAAGAAAGAAGCTCCTTTAATTTAGCCAGTTTCTCCGAATTTGAACCCGACAATAATATAATTGGCTGCAATGTATCAATAGCTTCCTGAGAAATTCCCTTGTCAGCCAATTCCTTATTCACATTCTCCAAACCGATTTTATCCAACTTGTCGATTGCAACAGTAATATCAACAATTTTTTCAGCCTCTCCAATAATCTCAGCAATTCCTGCCAAAATTTTTCGGTTATTCAACTTTACAACTACATTCAACTGAAGTCTTTTGTAAACCTGATCAACAATCTGAATTAATTCAACTTCATTTAAAAGAGAATTGCTGCCAATCACATCAACATCACATTGAAAAAATTCACGGTAGCGCCCTTTCTGAGGTCTGTCTGCTCTCCAAACCGGTTGAATCTGATAACGCTTAAAAGGGAAATCAATTTCGTTACGATGCTGTACAACGTAACGTGCAAAAGGCACTGTCAGATCATAACGAAGTCCTTTTTCACTTATTTTTGTGGTTAATTTTACCGAATTCTTCTCTCGAATTTGATCTTCATTTATTTTTGATAGAAAATCGCCCGAATTCAGCACTTTAAACAATAGTTTGTCTCCCTCTTCTCCATATTTTCCCATTAGAGTAGACAAATTTTCCATTGATGGTGTTTCTATCGGCATAAAACCATATAACTGAAACACCTCTTTTATGGTATCAAAAATATAGTTTCTCTTTACCATTTCAACAGGAGAGAAATCTCTCGTCCCTTTAGGAATAGACGGTTTTTGAGCCATTTTTAAGTCTTTATTTTGGTTATTTTATTAGAGCTACAAAATTATCAAATTATTTGACAGATACCACAACATTCTAATACGATCTGTATTTAACATGCAAAACAGAACAACTATTTGAACTATGTCCTTTTTATCCGGCGAAGTATATTAGCAAAAAAATCGACTAGAAGCCCTAAAACAAATGGATAATACCACAGTTTAAAATCAATCACAAAAAGAAGAAATATTGAGATCAGAAATAAAAAATTTACCGATAATTTCAAATAATCAAAAGTCCACCAATCCGCAATGCTTTTATAAAACAAAAACCTAATCTGAACACCTGAATACAACAGTACTCCAATTGCAAATAAAATTTCGCCGTAGGACAAATGATTTAGTAAGCGGATACCTCCCAAAACAATAAAGACAATCCCAACATAGTAGATTGTCTTATAACCAGAAAAAGATTTCATTCTTTCAATTTAGAAATTTAATACTCAGAGGATATTGGTAATCTTCCCCATTTAAAGTTTTTACAATCGCAATAACAACAAAAATCAAATTTAGCAAAGCAAGTCCAATCAGCAATAAAATTCCAATTCCTATAAAAACCAATATTGCGGACACAAAAATGTATATACACATCGATATCTGAAAATTAATTGATTTTTTTCCCTCTTGATCAACCAGTTCTGAATAGTCCTTTTTCATCGACCATAAAATGAGTGGCCCTATTACATTGCCAAAAGGAATTATAACTCCGGAAAATGATGCTAAATGGCAGAACATTGCCCAATTTTTCTCATCGGTTGGGGTTGCAAATTGATTCATGGAAATCGAATTAAGTGATAAATTATTTTGTTCCATCAAGTTACAAAAACAAAGGGAAGAAAACCAATCCGGCTTCTTCCCTTCTGTTTTTATCAGCTGGTAAAGCGCCTGCATTTTGTACCTAAGGCACAATCCGTTTCACTTCTGTGGATTAATCGACGAAAGCTGGAGTATCAATTCCTCAATCTTCCCCGAACAAACATTTCTGCTTTCAACAGTATTCTTCATCGTACTTTTCTTCCGGAATTTGCAGTCGTTCCTCACGGCCATTTTCTATATACTCTTCAACTTCAGCCCAATCAACATCTTTCTGGTTTGAGTTCAATGCGATTACATTTTTTAAATCAAAGAGTTGGTGTATTCCTGCTTCCTGCATAATTTTCTTAATCAAACTATCTTCTTTGGGAGGATTTGAAAGGAAGGAGCTTACTGAATCGAAACGCCAATAGCTAATATCCTTTTTTCCCAGACCCGAAACTTTTTCCAAAAGATGCCCCTCAGGAGTCGATCGATGTGTTATAAATAGAAACGTTTTAATGATTACTTTTTCATCAATAATAGCCGCAACAAAATATCCAATTTTAACATGTCCATAATACAGGGGTAAAAATATTTTTCCATCCTTAACGTGAGCCACCTTAAAATTCCGAAACACATTTGCCATAAACAATCTGCAAGCCAGCAATGAAAGTGGCTTTGTTCGTTCTTCAAATCTCATAATGGCATGAGATTGAATATAAACCTCCAGCTCCTTCTTTTCTCCTTTATAAATCGCCTTTATTTCATCAGATCGAATCTTAAAATACCAAATACCACCGTTTGCTATGGGCCAGCCAAATTGTATAATCGGTCTTCGTTTTCCTTCTATGGCAATACTTCTTTTAACCGGACGATGATGTTTCACTTTTACAATATGAAACACGCCGCTAACGGGGTGTTTTTTCTGGACAAATTCTGTTTTAATACTAAACATTTCGCGACCAATCACATTTAGCATTGCCAGTATATTGTCGTACATCCCGTAGAGGAGATCTTCGGGAGATTCTAGTTCATCGTATGCATCAATTAAAGGTTTAAAAGCAGAATTGAATGCTTCCAAATCAAGACCACTATCTTCTTTACGAATAAAGTAAATAAAACAATCAATAACATATACATCGCCTATTGAGATCTTTTCTCTTCCCTTAATCAATTCGATATCACGTTTCTCCCTTAAACTTCGGAATAATATAGCCAACACTTTCGCCTGCTTCTTATCAATTGGTTCCCCTTTATCCACTCTTGGCTGCGTTAAATGAATTCTTAAAAGGTACATCAACATTCGATTACTCTTATTTAAGAGCTTGCAAGCATCTTTGCATCCAGCTATATCGGCTAATTTTTCAAATCTATCGAAAAATTCGGCTTGACCTCCGGTACTAATACCTTGCCCCTTAAAGGCAAATATATTATTTCTCTTTTTCGTTCTTTTTTTTGTCGTTTTTCTGGGCATAGCTTCATTTTTGGATATTGCTCCATGAACCTATCATAATTTTACGAATAATCCAAAAAATCTGATTAAAAACTTAACATTGCACATGCAAATTAGTACGATGATATGGGAAGACTAGCTTCTTTCTTCGAAGGCGTTATCAAGTACGTTATGCCTATTTGTTTTGCACTGATTAAATAAAGATCACAAAAACAAAGGGAAGAAATGCTAAAATTATAGAATAGCTTAAAGATTTACCCACGAGTCCGAAAAACAAAAAAACAGGCGTGGGGGTTTACCCATGCGTCCAAAAAACAAAAAAAACAGTCGTGGAGGTTTACCCACGAGCCCAAAAAACAAAAAAATAGGCTTGGAGGTTTACCCACGAGCTCAAAAACCAGTTGGTGAAGGCTTGGAGGTTTACCCACAGCACACTTAAAGAATAAAGCAAGACATGCAAGTGTAAGCAAAATATTAGTGTGTAGTGAAGCCGGTTTAAATCTGAAAAATTCAGATTGCTTGTCATAAAAAAGATGCAAATATTTTTTCCTTCTAAATAAATAATTGTAAGTTTATTATCAATAACATATTTATGACCAATATTATTTCATACTAAAACGATCAGAATCATTAATTAACACACTTAAAATCCAAAAAGATGATACCAAAACTTATTTCACAAAGCAGAATAACCGAAGTAAATACAACTGCCGATAGTTTGCTGATGGCCTATCGGAAACAAAGCTGGGAAATCGATACTTATATGCTTACTATTTTTACTGGTCTGCAAACAAAATCGAATGAGTTAAGAACGGCCATTAAATGTAGCAAAACGGAGTCGAATCTCGATAAAAAAGATATTGTAAGAGATGACAAAGTGAGGGCTTTGCACTATTTGATACTGGGCTCAATTCATAATCCCGATGCGGCTGTGAAAGCGGCAGCTAAGAGTTTAAAAGCTGTTTTTTCAAAATATGGGATAAAAATAATCCACGAAAGCTATACCATAGAATCGTCGCTGATAGAATCCTTACTCGAAGATTTTTCGGCACCTGAACTACAGGCTGCTATTGCCTTGGTATCGGGTTGTGCCGAAATAATCAGCAGTTTACAAATAGATCAGAATGATTTTAAAACAGCACATTTTGCCTGGGAAGAAGAGAAAGCATTAAATGGGCTTACCCAAAGCTCCACAGATATAAAAAAAGAAGTTCTTTCGATTATCAACGATAAAATAGTGCTGCATTTAAAAGCCATGCAGCAGGCAAACAAAGAGCTTTATGGGGAATTGGCGCAAACTGTTGCTCAAATAATTAACGACGCCAACCAGGCGGTGAAAAGAAGGAGAAAAAAGGAAGAAATTGAGCCGGAAGCGGCAATTGAAAATTAGAAGGCAGCAGTTGAATTTCGTAAATCAGTAAAATTAAAAAAGGTGAAAGCTTCAAAACAGAGCTTTCACCTTTTCATGCTTTAATCAGCGATCAGTTTTTTATATCTTATCCGTTTAGGACCTTCATCGCCCATGCGTTTCTTCCTGTTAATCTCATAATCGGAATATCCTCCTTCAAAAAACTGAACATGAGAATTGCCTTCAAAGGCCAAAATATGTGTTGCAATACGGTCCAAAAACCATCGGTCATGCGAAATCACCACTGCGCAACCTGCAAAATTTTCCAACCCTTCTTCCAAAGCCCGAAGAGTATTTACATCGATATCATTGGTTGGTTCATCCAAAAGTAAAACATTAGCCTCTTCTTTTAAAGTCAGAGCCAAATGCAGGCGGTTACGCTCTCCCCCAGATAATACACCACATTTTTTTTCCTGATCGGCACCATTGAAATTAAAGCGACCCACATAAGCTCTCGCATTAACTGTTCGCCCTCCAACATTAATCAAATCACCGCCACCAGAGATTACCTCATAAACCGATTTTTCCGGATCGATGTCAGCATGCTGCTGATCAACATAGCCTACTTTTACAGTCTCTCCAACTTCAAAAGTTCCTTTGTCCGGTTTCTCAAGATCCATAATCATCCTAAAAAGTGTTGTTTTACCCGCACCATTAGGCCCAATCACCCCAACGATTCCTGCCGGCGGTAATTCAAATTCCAAATCATCAAACAACAACTTATTTCCGAATGCCTTTGAAACAGACTGAACCTGAATTACCTTATTTCCCAAACGAGGACCGTTAGGAATAAAGATTTCCAGCTTTTCTTCTTTCTCTTTCAAATCCTCATTCATCATGCTGTCGTAAGCACTCAAACGGGCTTTGCTTTTTGCCTGACGGGCTTTAGGAGCCATCCGCACCCACTCCAACTCCCTTTCAAGGGTTTTGCGTCGCTTACTTGCCGTTTTCTCTTCCATTGCCATGCGTTTGGTCTTTTGATCCAGCCACGCGCTGTAATTGCCCTTCCAGGGAATTCCTTCTCCTCTATCCAACTCCAGAATCCAACCTGCTACATTGTCAAGAAAATATCTATCATGAGTAATACTGATTACAGTTCCCTTATATTGCGCCAAATGTTGTTCCAGCCACTCCACCGATTCTGCATCCAAGTGGTTAGTCGGCTCATCCAAAAGTAAAATATCCGGTTCCTGAAGTAGTAATCTGCAAAGAGCAACACGTCTTCTTTCTCCTCCCGAACAATTTTTAATTAATGCATCTCCCTCCGGACAACGCAATGCGTCCATCGCACGTTCCAGCTTTGTATCCAAATTCCAGGCATCAAAATGATCGATCTTCTCCTGAAGATTTGCCTGCTCATCCATAACAGCCTGCATTTTATCCGCATCTTCCAACACTTCAGGATCTCCAAATTTTAAATTAACCGCTTCATATGCATTCAAGGCATCAACAATTTCCTGAACCCCTTCTTCTACAATTTCTCTTACTGTTTTACTGTCATCCAATATTGGTTCCTGCGCCAGATAGCCAATATTATGCTCTTTCGACCAAACAACATGTCCGTCAAATGAGCTTTCCAGTCCGGCAATAATTTTAAGAAGAGTAGATTTACCGGAACCATTCAATCCGATAATACCAATCTTGGCTCCATAGAAAAAAGAAAGATTAATATTATTCAATACTTTTTTTTGTGATGAAAAGGTCTTGCTAACCCTATCCATCGAAAAAATAATTTTTTTATCGTCAGCCATTATCCAGTCTTTAATTATTTCATTCAATTTACAAGTGCAAAAATAGAAAAAATGCATTGAAAAATTATCAATTCTATTCTGTTGAATTCTTTATTTCCAGTGCGATAAAAGGCCTTTTCTCATTTTACAAACAAAATTAAACTTTTGTTTTTTTATTATAGTTTAAAAAACGTATTTTTAAATATCAAATACTGGGATTATTATGGAAAAAACAGCAAATAAAAAGCTTTCTGAGTTACTGGAGCAAATAGGCATCGAAACAAAGAAGAAAATATATTGGGAAGAAACTATTGATTCTTCCGTTGTAGTAAAAACACATCCCAACAAAAGGAACATTCCCACAAATGAAGCAAAAATTCTATTGGTTGAAGACCAACCCAGCAATAGAAAAACGATTGAAGTTTATCTAAAACAAAAAGTTGCCAGAGTTGATATTGCCGAAAACGGAAAGCAGGCAGTTGAACTTTTCGAAAAAGAACAATACGATATTGTACTAATGGATTTACAAATGCCTATAATGGGGGGCATAGAAGCCTCATTGCGTATGCGAAAAATAGAAGAGGAACGTGATTTCTCTATTCCGATTATTGCATTCACAGCAAATTTTTATTCCGATGATAAGGAAGTATCAATAGAGGTAGGAATGGATGCTTATCTATCTAAACCTTTTCAGTGCAAAACACTATTCAGCCTGATGCAAGAATATATTTAAAAATAATGAACAAAAAAAAAGGGATCTTTTCAGATCCCTTTTTAGTATATTCTAATTAAGCTTAGCAACCGAAAACGGCATTTTCACCTAATTCTTCTTCAATACGAAGCAATTGATTGTACTTAGCCATACGATCAGAACGGCTCAAAGAACCGGTTTTGATTTGGCCAGCGTTAGTAGCAACAGCGATATCAGCAATAGTAGCATCTTCTGTTTCACCTGAACGGTGAGAAGTTACTGAAGTATAGCCAGCACGATGTGCCATTTCAATAGCATTTAAAGTCTCTGTTAAAGTTCCAATTTGGTTCACTTTAATCAAGATTGAGTTAGCGGCTTTAAGCTCGATACCTTTTGCTAAGTACTCAACATTAGTTACGAATAAATCATCACCTACAATCTGACACTTATCACCAATAAGAGCATTTAAAGCAACCCATCCATCCCAGTCTCCTTCGTCCATACCATCTTCAATAGAATCGATAGGATATTTAGAGATCAATTCGGCCAGGTAAGCAGCTTGCTCGTTAGAATTTCTTCTCGCTCCGTTTGGCTCAAAAATACTATAGTCATACACACCATCTTTGAAGAACTCAGAAGCAGCACAGTCCATAGCAATTGAAACATCACCGCCATCTTCTTTACGTCCGGCTTTGTAACCTGCGTTTTTAATCGCGGTAAGAATACACTCAATAGCTTCTTCAGTTCCACCTAACATTGGAGCGAAACCTCCTTCGTCACCAACAGCAGTAGAAAGACCTTTACCTTTAAGTACTTTTGCAAGTGCGTGAAATACTTCAGCACCCATTCTTAAAGCTTCGCGGAAAGATGGAGCACCAATAGGACGGATCATAAACTCCTGAAATGCGATAGTAGCATCAGAGTGAGAACCACCATTGATAATGTTCATCATAGGAACAGGAAGTACAGTTGCATTCGTTCCACCAATGTAACGATACAAAGGCATACCTGAATACAATGCTGCGGCTTTAGCAGTTGCTAAAGAAACACCTAACATAGCATTTGCACCTAAGTTAGATTTAGTTTTGGTACCATCAAGAGCAATCATCGCTTTATCAATAGCAACCTGGTCAGTAGCATCCATACCAACTAATGCTTTTGCAATAACGTTATTCACGTTATCAACTGCCTTTAAGACACCTTTACCTAAGTAACGAGACTTATCGCCATCACGTAGTTCTAAAGCTTCGTTCTCACCAGTAGAAGCTCCTGAAGGAACACCGGCACGACCCATAAAACCACTAGCAAGAGTTACTTCAACTTCGATAGTAGGATTTCCTCGTGAATCAAGAATTTCACGACCATGAATGTTTACAATTTCTGACATAACTTTCGGATATTAAAAGTTTTACTGATTTATTTATACGATTAAATGCAATCGTATGCAATTTTTATAGGGTACTAAAAAAGGGATAAAGATTTAACTTTACCCCCTTTATTATCTTAGAAAGGAAGCTTATTCTTCTTCCTTTTTAGTTGCTTCTGTTGCACTTTCCGGAACTTCAGCTTTTACTTCTGATACTTCAGCGGCTACTTCTTCTGAAGCTTTAGAACCACCACGTTTTCTACGTGTAGATTTTTTAGCTACAGCTTTCTTTTCAGTTAAGTAAGTTTCATTGAAATCGACCAACTCCACAATACACATCTCTGCGTTATCACCTAAACGGTTACCAGTTTTTAAAATTCTGGTATAGCCACCATTACGGTTAGTGATTTTTGGTGAAACTTCTCTAAACAACTCAGTAACCGCTTCTTTTTGCTTTAAATAACCAAAAACAATACGTCTTGAGTGAGTAGAATCAACTTTACTTTTTGAAATTAAAGGCTCAACATACATTTTTAAAGCCTTCGCCTTAGCAGTAGTAGTCGAGATTCTTTTATGCAAAATCAAAGAAGAAGCCATATTTGAAAGCATCGCTTTTCTATGTGCTGTTTTTCTTCCTAAATGATTAAATTTCTTTCTATGTCTCATTTTCCCTTATTCCTTATCTAATTTATACTTAGAAATATCCATACCGAAAGTAAGATTCAAGGATACCAATAAATCATCCAGCTCGGTTAAGGATTTCTTACCAAAGTTTCTAAATTTCAGAAGGTCATTCCTGTTGAACTGTACTAAATCACCTAAAGTATCCACATCAGCAGCTTTCAAGCAATTCAAGGCACGAACTGAAAGATCCATGTCTACCAGTTTTGTCTTCAATAGTTGACGCATATGCAAAACCTCTTCATCAAACTCCTCATTTGCAAATTTCTCGTCAGAATCAAGAGTAATTTTTTCATCTGAGAACAACATGAAGTGATAAATAAGAATTTTTGCAGCTTCCTTTAAAGCTTCTTTTGGGTGAATTGAACCATCAGTAGTGATATCAAAAACCAATTTTTCATAGTCAGTTTTCTGCTCTACACGATAGTTTTCAACAGCATATTTAACATTCTTAATTGGTGTAAAAATTGAATCGATTGGAATCACTCCAAACTCTACATCAACAGGTTTGTTTTCAACAGAAGGTACGTATCCACGACCTTTGTTAATAGCTAAATCCATTTGCAATTTGGCAGAGCTGTCCATTTTGCAAATTACAAGCTCTGGATTCAACACTTCGAAACCTGTTAGAAACTTGTTAATATCGCCAGCCGTAAAAGTCTCCTGATCCGATATGGTTACAGTAACCAACTCGCTGTCAACCTCTTCAACTTTTTGTTTAAACCGAACTTGCTTCAGGTTCAGGATCATCTCAGTAACATCTTCGATTACTCCTGGTATTGTAGAAAATTCATGATCAACACCCTGTATTTTGATAGTCGTAATCGCAAACCCCTCTAATGAAGAAAGTAATATTCTTCTTAAGGCATTACCAATTGTTATACCATATCCAGGCTCTAATGGACGAAATTCGAATTTACCGAATTTATTGTCTGCGTCGAGCATGATAACTTTGTCCGGTTTCTGGAAAGCTAAAATTGCCATAAATTACTGATTAACTATTTATTACTTAGAATACAATTCAACGATTAACTGTTCCTTGATGTTTTCAGGAATTTCCGTTCTTTCTGGTATATTAAGGAACTTACCACTAAGAGAGGTTTGATCCCATTCCAACCAAGATGATTGGTTATATCTAGCAGTAGATAAAGAATCGGTAATAACTTCTAAAGACTTCGATTTTTCACGAATTCCAATGATATCCCCAGCTTTTACTGAAAATGAAGGAATGTTACAAACTTGTCCGTTAACAGTTACGTGTTTATGGCTAACCAACTGGCGAGCAGCTGATCTTGTTGGAGCTACACCTAATCTGAAAACTACGTTGTCTAAACGACATTCTAACAGTTGCAATAAAACTTCACCAGTAATACCTTTACTACGCGCGGCCTTTTCAAATAAGTTTGAGAATTGTTTCTCCAATACACCGTAAGTGTATTTTGCTTTTTGTTTTTCTTTTAGCTGAACACCATATTCAGACATTTTTTTTCTTCTACGGCTGTTACCGTGCTGCCCTGGAGGGTAGTTTTTGTTTTCAAATGCCTTATCAGGTCCAAAAATTGCTTCACCAAATTTACGAGCAATTCTACTCTTTGGTCCAATATATCTAGCCATTACTTCTTAAATTTAAATTTTTCTAACAATAGAAACTTTGCCGTAAGTTTTGAATTATAAAAGTGCCGCGTTTTTAGAGAGGATATCAATAAAACTAATTCAAAATCTTAAATAGCATTTTTTATTAAACTCTACGTCTCTTAGGAGGACGACATCCGTTGTGTGGTAATGGAGTAACATCTACGATTTCCGCAATGTCGATTCCACATGAATTGATCGCACGAATAGCCGATTCACGACCATTTCCCGGACCTTTTACATATACTTTCACTTTTCTTAATCCAAGATCATGAGCAACTTTTCCACAGTCTGTTGCAGCTTGCTGGGCAGCATAAGGAGTGTTCTTTTTAGAACCTCTAAAACCCATTTTACCCGCTGAAGACCAAGAAATAACCTGTCCTGTGCTATTGGTTAAGGAAATGATAATATTGTTAAAAGATGAATGGATATGCGCCTGTCCAACAGGTTCAATTTTTACTACCCTCTTTTTAACTGATACTGACTTTTTTGCCATAACTTAACGATTATTTAGTCGCTTTCTTTTTGTTTGCAACTGTTTTTCTCTTACCTTTTCTAGTACGTGAGTTGTTTTTGGTTCTTTGACCACGTACTGGTAATCCAATACGGTGACGAATACCACGATAACAACCAATATCCATCAAACGCTTAATATTCAGTTGATTTAAAGAACGTAATTCACCCTCAACTTTTAAATTAGCATTAATCGCTTGACGAATACGATTAGACTCATCATCAGTCCAATCTTTTACTTGCTTATCGTAAGAAACTTCTGCTTCATCCAAAATCTGACGAGCAGCACTTCTACCGATACCGTAGATATAAGTCAAGCTAATTATCCCTCTTTTATTTTGAGGCAAATCAACTCCAACAATTCTAGCCATAAATTAAAATATTTATCTATTACAAAGTTTACTAAATTATCCTTGACGTTGCTTGAACTTAGGATTCTTCTTATTAATCACATACAAACGTCCTTTTCTTCTAACGATCTTACAATCATCAGAACGTTTCTTTACAGATGCTCTTACCTTCATTATTATTGAATTTAATTTTTATATCTAAAAGTAATGCGCCCTTTAGTAAGATCATAAGGTGACATTTCTACCTTTACCTTATCACCAGGCAAGATCTTAATGTAGTGCATTCTCATCTTACCGGAAATGTGAGCTGTTATCACATGTCCATTTTCTAGTTCTACACGAAACATAGCATTAGATAATGCTTCGGTAATTGTACCATCTTGTTCTATTGAAGGCTGTTTAGCCATAAGCTCATTAAATTTTATTAGTTTATATCTTCAATAAATTCAAAACTGGATAAGATCTGAGCTTTTCCCTTTCGAACTACCACAGTATGTTCAAAATGTGCTGAAGGTTTACCATCAGCAGTAACAATTGCCCATCCATCATTATCTTGGTAAATATCTCTTTTCCCCAGATTAAACATCGGTTCAATTGCCACAACCAGTCCTTCTCTCAATTTCAATCCACGTCCTTTTTTTCCATAATTCGGAACTTGTGGATCTTCATGAAGATTTTTCCCAATTCCGTGTCCTACCATTTCTCGAACTACAGAAACTGAATTCTGCTCTGCATGCTTTTGAATAGCAAAACCTATGTCGCCCAAATGATTACCTTCGATAGCCTGCTCTACTCCTTTGTAAAGAGCCTCTTTGGTAACCTTCAACAGTTGCTGAACATCAGGAGTTACTGACCCTACAGTAAATGTATAAGCCGAATCGCCATAAAAACCATTCAACAAAACACCACAATCACAGGAAACAATATCTCCTTCTTTCAGCTCATAGCTAGATGGAATTCCATGAACAACCTGACTGTTTATTGAAACACATAAGGTATTCGGGAATCCATCGTAACCAAGAAACCCTGGTTTACCGCCATTGTCTCTTATGTACTCCTCTGCGATTTGATCCAATCTCAAAGTTGATATTCCAGGGGCTATTTCTTTCGATATTACACCTAAAGTTTTTGCCACCAGCAAGTTGCTCATTTTAAGCCACTCTATCTCTTCCTCTGTTTTGTAAAAAATCATTGCAAAGAAAGCAAAAATATTTTAATAAGCAGCAGCTCCTCCCGGAGATTTACCTTTTATTCTACCAGACTTCATTAATCCATCATAGTGACGCATCAAAAGATGACTCTCGATTTGCTGTAAAGTATCCAATACAACTCCCACTAAAATCAATAAAGAAGTACCACCATAAAAATGTGCAAATTGATTATTTACTCCGGCAATCATTGCGAATGCAGGCAAAATTGCAACCAAACCTAAAAATATAGATCCAGGCAAAGTAATTCTAGACATTACAGTATCTAAAAAATCGATTGTTTTCTTACCAGGCTTAATTCCCGGAATAAATCCACCGTTCTTTTTCATATCCTCGGCCATTTGCGTTGGATTTACTGTAATTGCAGTATAGAAATAAGTAAATAATACAATCATTACAAAGAATAAAGCATTGTAGTAAAATCCGGTAAAATTGGATAAAGCTGCAGCTACTCCAGTTAACGCATCAGAACTGGCATAGTTAACAAACGCCATTGGTAAAAACATAATTGCCTGAGCAAAAATGATTGGCATTACACCAGCAGCATTCACTTTTAAAGGAATGTACTGGCGAACCCCACCATATTGTTTGTTTCCTACGATTCGTTTTGCATACTGTACAGGTATCTTTCTTGTTCCCTGAACTAACAAAATTGTGGCTGCAAAAACAAGAAATAAAACTACGATTTCTAAAACCAATAGAATTAAACCTCCTCCTTGACCTTCAATTTTTGAAAGCAATTCCGCAAAGAATGAGAATGGCAATCTTGCAATAATACCGATCATAATAATGATAGAGATTCCGTTACCAATTCCTTTATCAGTAATTTTTTCTCCCAACCACATAATAAACATCGATCCTGCAGCAAGAATCATCACAGAAGACACTGTAAATAATGTACCTTTAAGAATAAAGGCTGTTTCAGGCAGTTGTGAATGTAAGTTTAATAGATATCCAGGTGCTTGAAGTACAAGAATAATGACCGTTAAATACCTTGTAATCTGATTGATTTTTCGACGACCGCTTTCACCCTCTTTTTGTAACTTCTGAAAATAAGGAACCGCAATTCCCATTAACTGAATTACAATAGAAGCTGAGATATAAGGCATGATTCCTAAAGCGAAGATTGATGCATTCGAAAATGCTCCTCCTGAAAACATATCTAATAATCCCAAAACTCCGTCTTGAGTTTGCGTTTTTAACGCGCCTAACTGTGCAGGGTCAACCCCTGGCAAAACAACCATGGTACCTAAACGATACACTAACACAAGACCGAGAGTAGTTAAGATTCTAGATCTTAAATCCTCAATCTTCCAGATGTTCTTCAATGTTTCTATTAAACCTTTCATATCTAAACTTACAATTTAACAACTGTTCCTTCGACTGCTTCAATCGCGGCAATAGCCGATTTTGAGAATGCGTGAGCTTTAATTTCCAGCTTCGCAGTAATAGTTCCATGTCCTAAAATCTTAACATTGTCGTTCTTTGACACCATACCTGCTGCCATCAAAACTTCTTTGTCGATTGTAGTAATGTTATTTTTTTCTGCTAAGGCCTGTAAAACTTCAACATTAATAGCTTTGTATTCTTTTCTATTAACGTTTTTAAATCCAAACTTAGGAACTCTTCGTTGTAAAGGCATTTGACCACCTTCGAAACCAACTTTTTTAGAGTATCCAGATCTTGACTTCGCACCCTTATGTCCTCTGGTTGAAGTACCACCTCTACCAGATCCTTGTCCGCGACCTATTCTTTTCGAAGTCTTAGTAGATCCTTCTGCGGGTTTTAAGTTACTTAAGTCCATATCTATTTAATACTAAATATTAACAATGATTATTCTTCAACGGAAACAAGGTGTTGTACTTTAGCCACCATACCTTTAATTTGAGGTGTAGCTTCATGTTCAACAGTTGCATTGATCTTATTTAATCCCAATGCTTCCAAGGTTTTCTTTTGGCGATCAGTGCTTCCAATTTTGCTCTTTACCTGAGTAATTTTAATCTTAGCCATTTCCTTATTTCTTAACCGTTAAACACTTTATCTAATGATACACCTCTGTGTTCAGCAACGGTATGAGCATCTCTTAATTCAGCTAATGCACCAATAGTCGCTTTTACAAGGTTATGTGGGTTTGATGAGCCTTTTGATTTAGCAAGTACATCAGTTACACCAACACTTTCCAATACAGCACGCATAGCACCACCAGCTTTTACCCCGGTACCATGAGAAGCAGGCTTAATGAAAACCTCTGCTCCGCCAAATCGTGAAAGTTGTTCATGAGGAATAGTTCCTTTGTAAACCGGCACTTTAATTAAATTTTTCTTAGCTGCATCAACACCTTTTGAAATAGCAGTAGTTACTTCGTTTGCTTTACCAAGTCCCCAACCTACTAATCCATTTTCATTTCCTACAACAACAATTGCAGAAAAGCTGAAGGTTCTACCCCCTTTTGTTACTTTCGTAACACGATTAATAGCTACAAGCCTATCTTTAAGATCTGCATCGCTAGTTTTAATGTTTTTATTATCTGCCATAATTATTAAAATTTAAGGCCACTATTACGAGCAGCGTCCGCTAAAGATTTAATTCTACCATGGTATAGATAACCATTTCTATCGAATACAACACTAGTGATACCGGCTGCAACAGCTTTTTCAGCAATTGCTTTACCTACTAGCTCAGCTTGTTCAAGCTTAGTTGTAGTTTTCTCAGCGATTTCTTTAATCAAAGAGGAAGTTGCAACTATAGTTTGTCCTGATAAATCATCAATAATTTGTACTGAAATCTGCTTGTTAGAGCGAAAAACTGACATTCTAGGTCTTTCAGCAGTTCCAGCAATTGACTTACGAATTCTTCTTTTAATTCTAAGTCTTCTATCTTGCTTAGTTAAAGCCATAATTTACTGTTTTAAGAAATTATTTACCCGCAGATTTACCAGCTTTTCTTCTTAGCTGTTCACCAACAAATTTAACACCCTTACCTTTATATGGCTCAGGTTTTCTGAATGATCTGATTTTAGCAGCAACCTGACCAATAAGTTGTTTATCACAACTCTCTAATGTAATGATTGGGTTTGCACGCTTTTCAGTTACAGCGGTAACATTTACCTCTGGAGCAATTTCCATGTGGATAAGGTGAGAATACCCTAAAGCTAATTCCAAAATCTGACCATTTGAAGTAGCACGGAATCCAACACCAACAAGTTCTTGCTGCAATTTGTAACCTTCAGAAACACCAAATACCATGTTGTTCATCAACGAGCGATACAGGCCATGCATGGCTTTGTGTCTTTTTTGCTCTGATGGACGTTCCAATACCACTGTATTTTCTTCAACAGATACATTGATGTCAACATCAATTTGTTGTGTTAATTCACCTTTAGGCCCTTTAACTGTTACTGAATTATCTTTATTCACCGTTACGCTTACTCCTGCAGGCAAATTGATAGGTAATTTTCCAATTCGTGACATTTCTATCCTCCTTTATTAATAAACGTAACACAATATTTCGCCACCAACGTTTTTCTGACGAGCTTCCTTATCAGTCATTACTCCTTGCGAAGTAGAGAGAATTGCAATTCCCAAACCGTTTAGTACACGTGGTAATTCAGCTGCTCCGCAATATTTTCTCAAACCAGGCTTACTTACCCTTTTAAGATTTTTGATTGCGGAAATTTTTGTCTCCGGATTGTATTTCAAAGCAATTTTAATTGTGCCTTGAACTCCATCATCAACAAACTTGTAATTAAGGATATAACCTTTATCCTTAAGAATTTTTGTCATTTCTTTTTTCACGTTAGATGCAGGTACGTCAACCACTTTGTGATTGGCCATAATCCCGTTTCTTAGACGTGTAAGAAAATCTGCTATTGGATCTGTCATTTTAAAAAAATTAAATTGATCCCGATTGCTCGGGACAATATTTAACAAAATTGTTTTTACAAACTAATCTGCTTACCAACTTGCCTTCTTAATACCTGGAATTAATCCTGAAGAAGCCATTTCACGGAAAGTGATACGACTAATTCCGAATTGTCTCATGTATCCTTTAGGACGACCAGTAAGTTTACATCTGTTATGCAATCTTACAGGAGAAGAATTTTTTGGCAAACGACTAAGTCCGATGTAATCGCCTTCCTCCTTAAGTTGAGCTCTTTTTGCTGCGTATTTTTCAACAAGCTTTTGACGCTTAACTTCGCGAGCTTTCATTGATTCTTTAGCCATCGTCTTATTTTTTTAGGTTTTTAAATGGTAAGCCAAACTCCTTTAATAAAGCAAATGCTTCCTCATCAGTTTTAGCAGTTGTAACGAAGGTAATATTCATACCCATTATTTTGTTTACTTCATCCAAAATAATCTCCGGGAAAATAATTTGTTCTTCGATACCTAAGGTATAGTTTCCTCTACCATCAAGTTTACCGTTAATACCTTTAAAGTCACGGATACGTGGCAAAGCAACACGTACTAATTTTTCAAGAAATTCGTACATATGCTCGCGGCGTAAAGTTACAGTAGTACCAACCGGCATCCCTTTACGAAGCTTAAAGTTCGAAATATCTTTCGAAGAAAGAGTTTGAACTGCCTTCTGACCAGTAATAGCAGTCATTTCGTTCACCGAAAATTCCAAAATTTTCTTGTCAGCAATAGCCGAACCAACACCCTGATTAATTACTATCTTCGTTAATTTAGGTGCTTGCATTACAGATTTGTAGTTAAATTCCTTCATTAATGCAGGAATAACTTCTTCTGAATATTGTTTTTTAAGAGTAGGTATATAGCTCATTACTTAATCTCCTCCCCTGACTTTTTAGAATATCTAACTAATTTATTGTCATCACCCAAACGTCTACCAACACGGGTAGCCTTTCCGGTTGAAGCATCTTTCACATTCAAATTAGAAATGTGAATTCCTGCCTCTTTTTTAACAATACCGCCCTGAGGATTTTCAGCATTAGGTTTAGTATGTTTAGAAATCATATTAGCTCCTTCAACAATTGCTCGTTGCTTATCTACTAATACTTCTAATACTTTACCTTCCATACCTTTAGATTCCCCTGAGTTTACAATAACGGTATCACCTTTTTTAATATGTAACTTTTTTCGCATTGTTCTAGGTTTTCAAAGATTATAAAACTTCTGGTGCCAGAGAAACGATCTTCATATCAGTATCGCGCAATTCTCTTGCAACAGGTCCAAAAATACGGGTTCCTCTCATTTCACCAGCTGTATTCAATAATACACATGCGTTATCATCGAAGCGAATATAGGATCCGTCTGGTCTTCTAATCTCTTTTTTGGTGCGAACAACAACCGCTTTTGTAACTGTTCCTTTTTTCATATCGGAACCGGCTATAGCATTCTTTACGGTAACAACAATTTTGTCGCCAATCGAAGCATAACGCTTTTTAGTACCGCCCAACACACGGATACAAAGAACTTCTTTGGCTCCGCTGTTATCAGCAACTGTAAGTCTACTTTCTGTTTGTATCATGTTTACTTAGCTCTTTCAATAATTTCAACTAATCTCCAACTCTTATTTTTACTAATAGGTCGGGTTTCCATGATCTTTACGGTATCACCTTCATTACAGGTGTTTTCTTCGTCGTGAGCAGTGAATTTCTTCGACTTGTTCACAAACTTTCCGTAAATTGGGTGCTTCTCTTTGGTATGCACAACAATAGTTATGGATTTCTCCATTTTATTGCTTACCACAACCCCGATACGTTCTTTTCTAAGATTTCTTTCCATCACTTTTTACTTATCAGTTAATTGCCTGTGACGCAACTCAGTTACAAGTCTAGCAATGTTACGTCGGGTTACCTTTATTTGCAAAGGATTTTCCAAAGGTGAAATAGCGTGATTTAGCTTGAATCGAGTTAATGTAGATCTTTCAGTATCTACCTTTTCTACTATTTCCTGTGTTGTTAACTCTTTAATTTCTGAATTCTTCATGATTAATCATTTGAATTTTCAACATAATCACGTCTTACGACAAATTTGGTAGTTACAGGTAATTTTTGAGCCGCTAAGCGCAATGCTTCTTTAGCTACTTCGAAAGGTACCCCTTCACATTCGAATAACATTCTTCCTGGTGATACAGGAGCAACGAATCCTTCTGGTGAACCTTTACCCTTACCCATACGAACCTCTGCAGGTTTCTTAGTGATTGGTTTATCTGGAAAAATTCTAATCCAAATTTGACCTTGTCTTTGCATATATCGGGTTACTGCCACACGAGCAGCTTCAATTTGACGACCAGTGATCCACTTGGTTTCAAGTGATTTGATCCCAAAAGATCCGAATGCTAATTCAGTACCGCGACCGGCATTGCCTTTGATTCGTCCCTTTTGTTGTCTCCTAAATTTTGTCCTTTTTGGTTGTAACATCGTACTAATTCTTTAAAATTTAAAGACTACTTCTTTTTTCTTCTATTAAAACCACCTTTTGCTTTTGGAGCTCTTCCGTCACGCATTCCTGCGTTAGGAGTTAAGTCACGCTTACCGTAAACTTCACCTTTACAGATCCATACTTTGATACCTAGTAAACCGTAAGTTGTTAAAGCTTCGGCTAAACAATAATCGATATCAGCTCTCAAGGTGTGTAGTGGGGTACGTCCTTCTTTGTACATTTCAGCACGAGCCATTTCAGCTCCGTTCAAACGACCAGAAATCTGTATTTTAATTCCCTCTGCACCCATTCTCATAGTAGAAGCAATAGCCATCTTAATTGCACGACGATAGGCGATACGACCTTCGATTTGACGAGCAATATTATTAGCAACGATTACAGCATCCATTTCCGGACGCTTAATTTCAAAGATGTTAATTTGTACCTCTTTGTCAGTAATCTTCTTCAACTCTTCTTTCAGTTTATCTACTTCCTGACCACCTTTTCCGATAATAATACCAGGACGAGCAGTGTTAACAGTAATAGTAATTAACTTTAGAGTTCTTTCGATGATGATTTTAGAAATACTTGCTTTTGCTAAACGAGCATTTAGGTATTTTCTAATTTTGGTATCTTCAACAAGCTTATCGCCGTAGTTTTTTCCGCCAAACCAGTTAGAATCCCATCCTCTGATGATTCCTAGTCTATTTCCGATTGGATTTACTTTTTGTCCCATTCTAACTATTGTTTAGTACTATCGGCTTCAGCTGTTTTGCTGCCCAACAATATAGTTACATGATTTGATCTCTTCTTTATTCTATGTGCTCTTCCCTGAGGGGCAGGTCTAAGACGTTTAAGGATTCTCGCTGAATCAACGCTAATTTCTTTAACGTATAATGCGCTTTCCTCAATTCGTTGCCCTTCATTCTTAGCTTGCCAATTGGCAATAGCTGAAAGCAATAGTTTTTCTACGCGATTTGATGCCTCCTTCGGACTGAAACGAAGTACATCTAAAGCTCGGTTCACCTCCATACCTCTTACCATATCGGTAACAAGTCTCATTTTGCGAGGTGAAGTAGGAACATTTCTCAAGCTAGCAAATGCTTTGCTCTTGTTTTCCTCCTTTATTTGGTTTGCTTTTATTCTTTTTCTTGCACCCATTTTTACAAATTCAAAATGTTAATTAAAACCAATGACATGCTTATCGTTTTTTCTTGTCAGCATGTCCTCTAAAAGTACGAGTTGGTGCAAATTCACCTAATTTATGTCCTACCATGTTTTCAGTAACATAAACAGGAATGAATTTGTTTCCGTTGTGCACGGCGATCGTATGACCTACGAAATCCGGAGAGATCATTGAACGTCTTGACCAGGTTTTAACAACTGTTTTTTTCCCTGATTCGTTTTGTCCCAATACTCGTCTTTCCAGCTTGAAATCGATAAAAGGTCCTTTTTTTAATGAACGACTCATAACAATCTAATTATCAAATTATTTTTTCCTTCTTTCAACAATATACTTATTAGAAGCATTCTTCTTAGCTCTGGTTTTGAAACCTTTTGCTAAAACACCTGTTCTAGAACGTGGATGTCCACCTGAAGATTTACCTTCACCACCACCCATTGGGTGATCTACTGGATTCATTACCACACCACGAACTCTAGGTCTTCTTCCCAACCAACGAGTACGTCCAGCTTTACCACTTCTTTCTAACGCATGGTCAGTATTAGAAACAGTTCCGATGGTAGCCTTACAGGTTACAAGAATCATTCTAACTTCACTTGAAGGCAATTTGATAGATGCATACTTGCCATCTCGTGCTACGAGTTGAGCATATGCACCAGCGCTACGAGCCATCACTGCACCTTGAGAGGGTCTTAATTCAATATTATGAATTATTGTACCTAATGGGATATCAGATAATGGCATTGAATTTCCGATTTCAGGAGCTATTTTATTTCCAGAAAGCAAAGACTGACCAACTTCCAATCCATTTGGTGCGACGATGTAACGTTTCTCACCATCAGCATACACTAGCAAAGCTATGCGTGCAGTACGGTTTGGATCGTACTCAATCGAAACCACTTTGGCAGGAACGCCATCTTTGTCTCTTTTGAAATCAATAACTCGATATCTTCTTTTGTGACCACCACCTATATATCTCATTGTCATCTTACCGGAGTTATTTCTACCACCAGTTTTTTTCATTGGTCTTAACAATGATTTTTCAGGTTTGTCTGTAGTAACCTGCTCAAAGGTGTTAAGAATCTTATGCCTTTGACCAGGAGTTACAGGTCTTAATTTACGTACAGCCATTTTCTAATTAAATATTGCTATAAAAATCTATTTTATCCCCTTCAACTAAAGTAACGATCGCTTTCTTAAAAGAAGCAGTTCTTCCTTCAATTGCACCTGCTTTAGTAAAACGACTCTTTTTCTTACCTTGATAATTCATGGTATTAACAGCCGCTACCTTAACATTGTACATTGATTCTATTGCCTTTTTAATTTCGATCTTCTTCGCTCTGCGATCCACAACAAATCCAAAGCAATTTAATTTTTCGCTTTGGGCTGTCATCTTCTCGGTAACGATCGGTTTGATTAAAATTTCCATCTTTTAAACTTAATTTAGTTTAAACATTTCATCGAGCCCTTTTACGGAGCTCTCTACAAATAACAAAGTTGAAGCTTTCATAATATCGTAAGTTGCAAGGTCAGAAACACGTACAACTTCAACATTCTTCAAATTACGAGAAGACAAATATATGTTTTTATTGTCTTCGGCTAACACCAAAAGCACTTTTTTATCAGATACTTTCAGGTTTTTTTGAAGTTCAACAAAACTTTTTGTCTTAACAGCTTCAAAATTGAAATCTTCGATAATTAACAAACCATCATTTTGAGCTTTTAAACTTAAAGCTGACCGACGAGCTAATTGCTTTAATTTCTTATTCAATTTGAAACTATAGTTTCTTGGACGTGGACCGAATACTCGTCCTCCCCCTCTGAACACAGGCGATTTAATGCTACCCGCACGAGCTGTACCAGTACCTTTTTGTTTCTTTATCTTCTTAGTACTACCTGAGATCTCAGCTCTTTCTTTCGATTTGTGAGTTCCCTGACGTTGGTTAGCTAAATACTGCTTAACATCTAGGTAAATAGCGTGTTCGTTTGGTTCAATTGCAAAAACCGAGTCGTTCAACTCAATTTTTCTGCCTGTATCTTCTCCAGATTTATTTAAAATAGTTAATTCCATTACTTTTCAATAATTACGTATGAACCTTTAGACCCTGGAAGAGATCCTTTAACTAATAATAAGTTGTTCTCAGGAATAACCTTAAGAACCTGAAGGTTTTCCACCTTCACAGTGTCCCCACCCATACGTCCGGCCATTCTCATGCCTTTAAATACGCGAGCTGGGTAAGATGCAGCACCAATAGAACCTGGAGCACGTAAACGGTTATGCTGACCGTGGGTTTGTCCTCCTACTCCGCCAAAACCATGACGTTTCACTACCCCTTGAAAACCTTTACCTTTTGATATACCTGTGATATCTACGAAAGTAGACTCCTCAATAATATCAATTGTAATAACATCTCCTAACTTGTAATCAGCTCCGAAATCTCCGAACTCAACAAGTTTTTTCTTAGGGGTTGTGTTTGCCTTTTTAAAGTGCCCATCTAGCGCCTTCGTTGTTCGCTTTTCTTTCTTTTCGTCGAAAGCCAACTGAAGTGCTTCGTAACCATCAGTTTCAATAGTTTTGATCTGGGTTACAACACATGGACCTGCCTCAATGACAGTGCATGGAATATTTTTTCCCTCGGCACTGTAAACGGAAGTCATTCCGATTTTTTTTCCAATTAATCCTGGCATTTTTCTTTATTTTTTTAAAAATAAATCTAACAGTTTATCAAACTTTAATCTCTACTTCTACTCCACTAGGCAACTCTAGTTTCATCAGAGCATCAATTGTACTTGCAGTAGAACTGTAAATATCAATTAGACGTTTAAATGAAGAAAGTTGAAACTGCTCTCTTGATTTCTTGTTCACGAAAGTTGAACGAAGAACGGTAAAAATTCTTTTGTGAGTTGGAAGTGGAATAGGACCACTTACTACCGCACCTGTAGCCTTAACTGTCTTAACGATTTTCTCAGCTGAGTTATCAACCAAGTTGTGATCGTAAGATTTCAGTTTAATTCTAATTTTTTGGCTCATATTATTTAATATTATACGATAAAACTATAGTAATTCAACTTTACCCTTGGCTTTCTCAACCACTTCTTTTGCAATACCTTTTGGCACCTCAGCAAAATGATCAAATTCCATAGAAGAATTTGCCCGACCAGAAGATAAGGTTCTCAATACAGTAACGTATCCAAATTGTTCTGACAATGGTACTGTAGCATTTACAACACGTGCTCCATGCTTAGACTCCATTCCTTCAATCTGACCTCTACGCTTATTCAAGTCACCAATGATATCTCCCATGTATTCTTCAGGTGTGATAACTTCAATTTTCATGATTGGCTCAAGAAGTACTGGTTTCGCTTTAGCACAAGCTTCACGGTATCCTTGCTTAGCGGCCAATTCAAACGAAAGCTGATCAGAATCTACTGGATGGAAAGATCCGTCAAGCAACTCAACCTTTAATGAATCAACAGTATAACCTGCCAATACACCATTTTTCATTGCCTCTTTGAAACCTTTCTGTACAGATGGGATAAATTCCTTAGGGATATTACCACCTTTAACCTTGTCTACAAACTGTAGTCCTTCTCCTTCAAAATCTGCATCAACAGGAGATAGGTTGAAAATAATATCAGCAAATTTACCACGACCACCAGACTGCTTTTTAAATACCTGACGGTGATTAACAGTTCCGGTAATAGCTTCTTTGTATGCAACCTGAGGTGCTCCCTGATTACACTCTACTTTAAATTCACGCTTCAAACGGTCAACAATGATATCCAGGTGAAGTTCACCCATACCACTAATAACTGTTTGTCCTGATTCCTCATCAGTTTTCACATGGAAAGTTGGATCTTCTTCAGCTAATTTAGCCAATGCCATACCCATCTTATCAAGATCCTTCTGAGTTAAAGGCTCAATAGCAATACCAATTACCGGTTCTGGAAAATCCATCGATTCAAGCTCGATTGAAGTTTCTTTTTGACACAATGTATCACCAGTTCTGATATCTTTAAACCCAACGCATGCGCAAATATCACCAGCTTCTACACGATCAATAGCATTTTGCTTATTTGAGTGCATTTGATATAAACGTGAAATACGTTCTTTGTTACCTGTTCTAACATTATAAACGTAAGAACCTGCATCAATAGATCCAGAATACAAACGAGTAAAAGCCAAACGACCTACAAATGGGTCAGTAGCAATTTTAAATGCCAAAGCAGCCAAAGGCTCATCAACAGAAGGTTGTCTTGAAACAACTTCATCTGTTCCAGGAACTTTACCAACAATAGCATCAACATCTAAAGGAGATGGCAAGAATGTAATAACAGCATCCAACAAACGCTGAACACCTTTATTTTTAAATGCCGAACCACACAACATTGGAACAATGTCCATAGCGATAGTAGCCTTACGAATCACATCCAAAAGCTCTTGCTCTGTAATAGAATCCGGATCTTCGAAGAAACGCTCCATCAAATCCTCATCATGTACTGCAACAGCCTCAACAAGTGTTTCTCTCCACTCATTAGCTTCTTCAACTAAATAATCAGGAATATCCTCTAATGTATAATTAGTTCCGTTCTCATCATCATACCAAATAACAGCTTTCATTGCGATCAAATCAACCACACCTCTAAAGCTCTCTTCAGTTCCAATAGGAATTTGAACAGGAATTGGATTAGCCCCCAATTTCTCTCTTACTTCACGAACAGCTTTGTAAAAATCAGCACCTGAACGGTCCATTTTATTTACAAAACCCATACGTGGAACTTTATATTTATCAGCTTGTCTCCAAACTGTTTCTGATTGTGCCTCAACACCACCAACTGCACAGAAACATGCAACAGCACCATCCAAAACACGCAATGAACGCTCTACCTCTACAGTAAAATCAACGTGACCTGGAGTATCAATGATATTTACCTGATACTTTTCACTGTCGTAATTCCAAAAACAGGTTGTTGCAGCAGAAGTAATTGTAATACCTCTTTCTTGCTCTTGCTCCATCCAGTCCATTGTAGCCGCACCATCATGCACCTCACCAATTTTGTGAGAAACTCCGGTATAATACAAAATACGCTCAGTGGTAGTTGTTTTACCGGCGTCGATGTGCGCCATGATACCAATATTCCTGGTGAATTTTAAATCTCTCTTTGCCATATTCTTTTAGAATCGCTTAACAGTTATTAAAATCTAAAGTGAGCAAAAGCACGGTTAGCTTCAGCCATTCTATGTGTATCTTCTTTCTTCTTGTAAGCTCCACCTTCTTCGTTGTATCCGCCAAGAATTTCCGCAGACAATTTTTCAGCCATCGATTTACCAGATCTTTTGCGTGCAAAAAGAATCATACTTTTAATGGCGATTGAAACTTTTCTTTCAGGACGAATCTCTGTAGGAACTTGAAAAGTTGCTCCACCTACGCGTCGGCTCTTAACCTCTACTGCTGGAGTAATGTTTTCTAAAGCTTTTTTCCAAATCTCAAGTGGAGATTTCTCTAGCTTTTCTGTTTTCGTTTTAACGATTTCTAAAGCATCATAAAACACTTTAAAGGAAAGATTTTTCTTTCCGTCAACCATTAAGTCATTAACAAATCTTGTTACCAAAACGTCATTAAACTTTGGATCTGGTAATAAAATCCTCTTTTTTGGTCTTGACTTTCTCATTTTCTCTTAGTTTACGAGTTATCCGTTGTAGCTGCCTGGTTCAGTCTTCAAAAATCTCACGATCATTTACTCAACTTAATAGAGAACAACACATAAACATTAACTCACAGTTTTAAAAACTAGAATTAATTACTTTTTAGCTTTAGGTCTCTTTGTACCATACTTAGAACGACGTTGTTTACGACCTTCTACCCCTGAAGCATCCAGAGCACCACGAACAAGGTGATATCTTACTCCTGGAAGATCCTTTACACGACCACCTCTAATCAAAACGATCGAGTGTTCCTGTAAGTTGTGTCCTTCTCCTGGAATGTAAGCATTCACTTCTTTTCCGTTAGTCAATCTAACACGGGCTACTTTACGCATTGCCGAGTTAGGCTTCTTAGGTGTAGTCGTATACACACGAACACAAACCCCTCTCCTCTGTGGACAAGAATCCAATGCCGGAGCCTTGCTTTTATCGATAAGCTTGGTTCTTCCTTTTCTAACTAACTGTTGAATTGTAGGCATATTAACAATTACTTTTTTAATTAAATATTTTTAACAATTTGGTTTGCAAAGGTATTATTTATTTTATAAAATCAGCAATTCAGCCATGTAATTTTATAAAACCCCTTTAAATCAGCGCACAAAGGTAAGAAAAGCCTTTAGAAAAGACAAGTTATTCTCTATCAAAAAAATAAGCTGTTTACGTTTATTTTAAAAAGAGCCGTGCCTTCCAGTAAAATCAAGGAGTAGAAGTTAAAAATACAATCAAAATTTATGGATGTCAATTTTTTATGCCTCCGATCTCTTAATGTATATTGTATCTAACTAAAAAGTTAATTAATTTAGAAAACCTTATAAGTAAAAATGAGTTTTATCAACTTCAAACCCAAAATAAATACATTTTTTTCAAACCCAAAAAAAATACCATTATGAAAGTGTATCAATCAAATGAAATTAAAAACATCGCCCTCATTGGCAATGCCGGCTCGGGTAAAACTACCCTTGCTGAAGCAATGCTATTTGAAGGCGGTGTTATTACAAGACGCGGAAACGTGGAAGATAATAGCACCGTTTCTGATTACAACCCTGTAGAACACGAATATAAGAACTCTGTTTTTTCAACAGTTCTTTACACAGAGTGGTTAGGAAAGAAGATTAATTTTATAGATACTCCCGGCGCAGATGATTTTTCCGGAGGAGTTATTTCAGCCCTTAACGTTGTTGACACAGGCTTAATGCTTATTAATGCTGTAAATGGTGTTGAAGTAGGCACCGAAATTATAGGCCGCAGAGCCGCTGATTTAAATAAACCTTTGATATTTGTTATTAATCAACTCGATCATGACAAAGCTAATTTTGAGCTGTGCATTGAATCAGCCAAAACTAATTTTGGGAACAAAGTTTCAATCGTACAATATCCCGTAAACGTTGGCGTAAATTTTAATGCTCTTATTGATGTCCTAAAAATGAAAATGTACCAATGGGGGCCTGACGGAGGAGAACCGGAAATACTTCCAATACCGGACACTGAAATTGACAAGGCCAATGAACTGCACAATGAACTTGTTGAATCGGCCGCGGAAAATGATGAAGCGCTAATGGAACTTTATTTTGAAAAAGGGACTTTAACAGAAGATGAAATGAGAACCGGAATGAAAAAAGGAATGATCGCATGTGATTTCTTTCCTGTTTTCTGCGTTTCAGCGAAAAAAGATATGGGAGTGCGTCGCTTAATGGAATTCATTGGAAACATAGTTCCCTATGTAACAGAAATGCCTGCCATACCAACAGTGAGCGGAAGAGAAGCAAAATGCGACCCTAATGCCCCAACTTCAGCTTTCGTATTTAAAACATCTATAGAACCCCATATTGGAGAAGTAAGTTACTTTAAAGTTATATCAGGAAGAATTAAAGAAGGTGACGATTTAATCAATATTAATAACAACATAAAAGAAAGAGTTTCCCAACTGTATGTTATTGCAGGTCGAAACAGAGAGAGAGTTAGTGAGCTTGTTGCCGGCGATATCGGCGCAACTGTGAAATTGAAAAACACGAAAAACAATCATACATTAAATTGTAAAGATTGTGATTTTGTATACAAGGACATCAAATTTCCTGAACCAAAATACAGAACCGCAGTAAAAGCTAAAGATGATGCTGATGATGAAAAACTAGGAGAACTTCTACATAGAATGCACGAAGAAGACCCTACAATAACAATAGAATATTCAAAAGAACTAAAACAAATCATATTGCACGGACAGGGTGAATTCCATATGAATACCCTTAAATGGAGATTAAGTCATAACGATCATATTGAAATTGAGTTTCTAACTCCTAAAATTCCTTATCGAGAGACAATCACCAAACTTGCTCAGGCAGATTATCGCCACAAAAAACAATCCGGAGGATCTGGTCAATTTGGAGAAGTTCACATGATCATTGAACCATACACAGAAGGGATGCCTGATCCTGCAATGTACAAAATTGATGGGAAAGAAATGAAGGTAAACTTACGTAGCACTGATGTAACCAATTTAAGCTGGGGTGGGAAATTAGTTTTCTGCAACTGTATAGTTGGAGGTGCAATTGATACCCGCTTTCTTCCAGCCATTCAAAAAGGTATTATGGAAAAGATGGATGAAGGCCCGCTTACAGGATCATATGCCAGAGATATCCGAGTAGTTGTTTATGATGGTAAGATGCACGCAGTTGATTCCAATGAAATTTCATTTAGACTAGCAGGCCGACATGCTTTTAGCGCCGCTTTTAAAAATGCAGGACCTAAAATCCTTGAACCAATATATAATATTGAAGTATTGGTACCTGAAGACCGAATGGGTGATGTAATGAGCGATTTGCAATCTCGCCGTGCAATGATTATGGGCATGGAAGCTGAAAAAGGATTTCAAAAGATTCTAGCCAAAGTTCCTTTAAAGGAAATGAACAAATACTCTACTACGTTAAGTTCTTTAACCAGAGGCCGAGCTCAATTTACCATGAAGTTTGACACCTACGAAAAAGTTCCAAACGAAGTTCAGGTTGAACTTTTAGCAGCTTACCAAGAAGAAACTGCTGAAGCATAACAAAAAAAAGGCCTCATTCGAGGCCTTTTTCTATTTATACTTTATATCTCAATATCCTATTTTCTGATCAGCATAAAAGATCCTTTTTTAGTATATTTCTTTTTTTGTTCTTCTCTGCCCGTTGCTGTTATCACATAAAAGTAGGTTCCCGGAGTTGCCCACTTCCCGTTCAACTTTCCATTCCATCCACCATCAGGATCTCTCCATTCATAAATAACTTTTCCCCAACGATTAAATATTGTCGCACTAAAACTTTTTAGGGATTGCGATTTCACCCTAAAAATATCATTTCTACCATCTCCGTTAGGTGTAAAAACATTTGGAACCTGCACCAAAGAAGTATCCACTACAATTGGTGTTCCTTCTGTCTTTAAATAAAACTCATCAATACATGTTTCCGGCCCTTTATCTGAAGATACGATTAGTTTCACATAGTAGTTACCTGGATGTAAATAAGTGTAAGCAATAGGCCCCTCATCTGTAATTATTCCATCAACAAGAAGATTACTTTCAACAGTGGTGACATCTGCAACACGATCAAAATCCTGATAAAGGAACCATTCAAAATCATCAGCATTCACAGATTCGTTTCTGAACTCTACTTCCAAAGGAGCTTCGCCAGTCATCGGATCAACAGAAAATTCTGCTTTTACAACATATGTTTCAGAAGATATCATTGATGACACGTACTTATTTCCACACTCATCGGTAACTGTCATTAAATAATCTCTTTCACCTTCAAAAGCTTCACCATCAAAGAAACTCTTTACCGTGCCATCGTAATTCGCAAATGAGGTTCGCTGAACACTCTCACCATTAATACCCCCACGCTTTAATTCAAAAACATAGGTTGCAGGAAGTAATATTTCATTTATTGAAGGAATGTTCAGATATTTTAACTGGGCAACAACATAAGATGAACTAAAGAATACACCTGCGCAATCTACTCGCAAAAGACTAAAACTTGGTTGCTGAGAACTTACCAATCTATTTAACACCCAAGCCTGATCATTAAAAGAATTAACACCATTCGTAGCTTCAACTTTATACAATCCATTAGGCAAATTAGTCAATATTGATTCTGTAGAAGTATTAACCGAAGGAATCGATATTGCAAAAGAGCCTGTTCCAGAATCCCATTTTGTCCAGGTGAAAGTCCAGCCTGAAGTTCCATCATTAGAGACTGCTTTTAATTCGCCAGCGCCAGTACCTATATTGTCACAAAAAACAAAAACATCATCCTGTGGTGAACTCGTATACTGAGTTACCGAGCTATAACTTGCCGTTGATGCAGTAATCTGCGAGAAAATGGGATTAGACAAAATTGCAAACGTCACAAGAAGTGAATAGCGAAAAATGGTCATCGAATCTATTAAGCTGGACTTAATTCTCATAGTGATGTATGAATAGTTTTATGATATATCTGGAATTACAATATTAAAAAAATTAAGCCGTTTTTTCTATTATTAAACAATTATCTTTATTTTCAGAATACACACCAAGAGATAAACCGAACCAGCAAAAGACAACAGTAAGACCTCGAAAAACATCCCGCTACCAAACTGATTTACTTTGAATTAAACACCTTTTACGGATTTAATTCTGGAGTTATATTCAAAAAAAGAACGGAAATTACGGTTCAAATATTATTTTTGAGCTTCGAAATAATTGGAAAGACAAAAAGAGAATGGAATATTTAAATGAGTTAAATCCGGTACAACGAGAAGCCGTTGAGAATATTAATGGAGCATCACTGGTTATTGCCGGGGCCGGATCGGGCAAAACCAGGGTTTTAACCTATCGAATTGCCCATCTTCTAAATCATAAAATTCCTGCTTACTCTATTTTAGCTTTAACTTTTACCAATAAAGCGGCACGGGAAATGAAAGAGAGGATTGGGAATCTTGTCGATCAACAGCAGTCTCAATCGCTTTGGATGGGAACTTTTCACTCCATATTTTCGAAAATATTACGATACGAAGCCGAGCATTTGGGTTTTGATTCCAATTTTACGATTTACGACACTCAAGATTCACGCAATCTACTTAGAGCTATTGTCAGAGAGATGCAACTTGATGATAAAGTATATAAAGCAAATGAAGTTTTGAATCGCATTTCATCAGCAAAGAATAATTTGGTTACTGCAAATGCATACGCTCAAAATTCCAACATTCAAAAAATTGACTCGAGCAATCGCCGCCCACTAATTTTTGAAATTTACAAAAAATACAGCCAGCGATGCCGGCAAGCCAATGCAATGGATTTTGATGATCTTTTATTGCAAACCAATATCCTTTTTAAAACCAATCCGGAAATTTTAACCAAGTACCAAAACAAATTTAAATATGTTTTGGTTGATGAGTATCAGGATACCAATTACTCACAATATTTAATTGTAAAAAAGCTAGCCGAAAACCACAAAAACGTATGTGTTGTAGGTGATGACGCTCAGAGTATCTATTCATTTCGCGGTGCTAAAATTGAAAACATACTCAATTTCAAAAACGACTATCCAAATTACAAGCTTTATAAGTTAGAACAGAATTACAGATCGACACAAAATATTGTAAATGCTGCAAATAGTGTTATTCATAAAAACCGTGATCAGATAAAAAAAGTATCCTTTTCGGAAAACGAAGAAGGAGAAAAAATAAAAGTTGTTAAAGCTCTTACCGATCACGAAGAGGGATATATTGTTGCCAATGCAATTTACGAAGAAAGAATGCGTGAACATCTTCAATATCAGGATTTTGCAATTCTCTACAGAACCAATGCTCAATCGCGGATTTTCGAAGAATCCTTACGCAAACTAAATTTGCCCTATAAAATATATGGCGGACTTTCCTTTTATCAGAGAAAAGAAATCAAGGATTTGCTTTCCTATTTCCGCATGACGGTAAACCCTAATGATGAAGAAGCAATCAAAAGGGTGATTAACTATCCTAAAAGAGGAATTGGAGATACTACCGTTAGTAAACTGCAGGATGCTGCCACCCAAAACGAATGCAGTATCTGGGATGTGATTTGTGGTCTAAACCAAAGACCCTACGGAATCAACTCCGGAACCATCTCGAAACTGATGAAATTTGCAGCTTTAATCACTGATTTTCAAAAAAGAAAAGATACAGATTCAGCAATTGACTTAGCAAACCATATTGCGAAAACAACCGGTATTGTTCAGGATCTTTATAATGACCGATCGCCTGAAGGAGTCTCCCGGCATGAAAATATTCAGGAACTGTTAAACGGTATTCAGGAATTTACACAAAACTCATTGGAAGAAGGCAACGAATTGCAATTGGCCAATTATCTGGAAGATGTTGCACTCTTAACCGATCAGGACAAAGATAAGGATGAAGACCGGAACAAAGTGACCTTAATGACCATTCACTCGGCAAAAGGGCTTGAGTTTTCGCACCTGCATATCGTTGGATTGGAAGAGGATCTGTTTCCTTCACAGATGGCTACCAGTACACAGCAGGAATTAGAAGAGGAACGCAGGCTGTTTTATGTTGCACTAACCAGGGCAGAAACCAAAGTCACCCTATCGTTTGCCAAATCTAGATACAAATGGGGAAACATGAGTTATCCCCGACCAAGTCGTTTTATCAATGAAATTGATGAAAAATATATAGATCTTCAATATGAATCGGAGCCTGATTTTTCCGGAGTCAGAAACGAAAACTTTCACAGCAGCACCGATTCTGAAATCATAAGTCAACCAAAAAGATTCGAAGCAAAACAAAGTTTCTCAGCGAAACCAAAACTAAATCAACCCATTACCCGTAACAATACAAGTAGTAGTCAGGCTAATGACCCTAATTTTATCCCTTCCAATCCAGAACAGATACAATCAGGTATGATTGTAGAACATCAACGCTTTGGCAAAGGAAAAGTTTTGCAAATGGAAGGAAGCAAACCAAACATTAAAGCAACCGTATTTTTTCAAAATGTGGGCCAAAAACAGTTACTGCTAAAATTTGCAAAACTTAAAATTGTTGGATAAATACGCTAACTATTTGTATTAAAAGAAGAAATCTGTTACATTTGCCTTGAGTTCTAAGATTTTCTGTAATTGTTTAGTTCATAAAAAACAATTCATTAAAGCTTCTTTTCTACTTCGTTTAGTAAAACCAGTGAAATCTTAGATTCTTCAATAGTACTTATAACTATCTTCATTTTTTTTGTGCTATTGCATTGCATTCTGAACAGTTTGCCAAAATTACCTATCGTATAAAAAATAGTTATTACCAGATTAAAACAACAACAAAATAAATGGATTATAATTCAAGCAGGAAACATTTAATTCTTCCTGAATATGGACGGAATGTTCACAAAATGGTAGATTACGCCTTAACTGTTGAAGACAGGGCTCAGAGAAACCATGTGGTAAAAAGTATTATTGCCATTATGGGAAATATGTATCCTCACCTTAGAGATGTTAGTGATTTTAGACACAAACTGTGGGATCATATAGCCATCATGTCTGATTTTAATTTAGACATAGACTCTCCTTACGAAGCCCCTACAAGGGAAAAGTTAGCTGAAAAACCTGATCGACTGCCTTACAACACCAAAAGAATAAAGTACCGCCATTATGGACGCACTGTAGAAGCTTTGATTACAAAAGCCATCGAACTTGAAGATCCGAAGGAAAAAGATGCTCTCATAATAATGATTGCTAATCACATGAAAAAATCATTCCTTAATTGGAATAAAGACAGTGTTCCTGACGAAAAAATATTTAAAGACCTGATTGCATTATCAAAAGGGAAACTTGAAATTCCTGAACGATTAAAATTAGCTGAAGTAAAAGAACGGGAATTTGTTCAGAAAATTAAAAAGAAGAAAAATCCAAGAACTGATAATCGAAACGACAATAAAAACGATCATCGAAAGTTCAATAAACCAAGAGCATAAAAAAAACCGGTTCCATACCGGTTTTTTTTATGTCAATACCAATCATCTTTCACTTTCCCAAACGTTTTTTATAATTATCTTTAAACCTTATATACACACCAAAAAAGTAAGCAATGAGCACTTTCGAAATTATTGGAGGTAAATCGTTAAAGGGAGAATTAACCCCTCAAGGAGCAAAAAATGAAGCTCTTCAGATTTTATGCGCCACTCTTTTAACCGAAGAAAAGGTAACCATCCATAATATACCAAACATACTAGATGTTAACAAGTTGATTGAATTGCTGTCGGAACTTGGAGTTAAAGTTAATCAGGAATCTAAAAATACTTATTCTTTCGAAGCAAAAAACATTAATCTTGACTATCTAAATTCTCCTGAATTCGCAAGCAAGGGATCGTCATTAAGAGGTTCAATAATGATTATCGGTCCTTTATTGGCACGATTTGGCAAAGGATATATTCCCCGCCCGGGCGGAGACAAAATCGGAAGACGACGTTTGGACACACATTTTTTGGGCTTTGAAAAATTAGGTGCCAAATTCAATTTTAATCAGAATGAAAATTTCTACCGTGTTGAAGCCAAAGAATTAAAAGGCTGCTATTTACTCCTCGACGAAGCCTCGGTTACTGGAACTGCAAACATTATTATGGCAGCAGTAATGGCCAAAGGCACAACAACAATATACAACGCAGCCTGTGAACCTTACATACAGCAATTGTGTAAAATGCTGATATCAATGGGAGCAAAAATAAGTGGTGTTGGTTCGAATCTTTTATCGATCGAAGGAGTTACTTCTTTGCATGGATGTGAGCATAGAGTGCTTCCGGATATGATTGAAATTGGAAGTTTTATTGGACTTGCTGTAATGACTAAGTCCGAAATCACAATAAAAGATGTTGCCTACCACGAACTAGGGATGATTCCTGCTGCATTTAAACGCTTAGGTGTAAAAATGGAATTAAGAGGCGACGATATTTACATTCCAAAACAGGAAAATTATCAAATTGAAACCTTTATCGACGGTTCAATACTCACGATTGCAGATGCTCCCTGGCCAGGACTTACTCCTGATCTACTAAGTGTATTTCTTGTGGTAGCAACCCAAGCTAAAGGAAGCGTATTAATACACCAAAAAATGTTCGAAAGTCGTTTGTTCTTTACGGATAAACTTATTGACATGGGGGCTCAAATCATTCTTTGCGATCCGCACAGAGCAACTGTTATTGGTTTAAATCAAAAACAAGGTTTACGACCAACAACCATGGTTTCGCCAGATATCAGAGCAGGTGTTGCCCTTCTTATTGCCGCTCTTTCTGCCGATGGAAAAAGTACAATTCACAATATAGATCAGATAGACAGAGGTTACGAAAACATTGACCTGCGACTAAATGCAATTGGTGCCAGCATTAAAAGAATCAGCAATTAACTATTTATTAACATTTTAAATAGTGATATCTGATTAATTTAGTGAAATATAAATTGTCAGTTACAGTTAAAATTTTGAGTTATGAAAACAATAAAATTAGGCTTGATATTATTTTCCTTTCTTTTTTCCTTATCCACTTTTGCAGAAACATTAAAACCTGCTGAAGGAAAAGATATAAAAGAAGGCTATGAAATTGGTGACAGGCTACCGGATATTGTAGCAAAATCAATCGCCGGAAACGACATAAAACTAAGCTCGTTGGAAGGCAAATTGGTTTTAGTCGACTTTTGGGCTTCATGGTGCCCTCCTTGCCGTGCAGAAAACCCCAGAATTGTAGATGCTTACAATAAATTTAAAGACGCCAGCTTTAAAAATGGCAAAGGCTTTACAATTTATAGTTTTTCTCTTGATACCAAACAAGCTAATTGGAAAGCAGCAATAACTAAAGATAAACTTGAGTGGGATTACCATGTTAGCGAACTTAAGGGTTGGCACTCTCCTACATCAAACAAATTTGGCATTAACTCGATCCCGTCCAATTTTTTAATTGATGGAAATGGAATCATTTTAGCGAAAAACCTTAGAGGTGAAAAACTAGAATTAATCCTTCAATACTATCAAAAAAAGTAATAATCTCCTCAACACAAATGCGCCATTCATAAATTTGAATGGCATTTTTTTTTAATCCTCATGTTTCATTAAAAACATCTTAATCTCCTCAATACAAAAGCCTTTACTTTCAATCCAGTCAATAGCTTTATCCTCTCTGCTAAATACACGTGTATTTAAATTTGTATCTCTTAAATAAAAAGAAAAAATATAGGCCCTTACAATTTGCCCAAACTTTAGACCAACAATAACTGCATTATATTCAAACTGTAAACGACGGGTAAGCTTACGAATTGCATTATTTATTATCCTGGCTATCTCAGGAGATGATATAATTAAATCGCTCAAATCGCAAATGGAAGCCAAGTCTTTATATAAATACTCTTCCAACATTTGATCAATCGCCTTGGAAAAAAAAATAGCAGCCTCCTCATCTTGCATACCCATAACCTTAAGATACGCTACATTAGAATATACCCGAATGCAAAAATCATCACTATCTATTACAATCTTCATCCCATTAAATTTTCGATTCATATCGCATTCATATTTAACAGACTAAAAACTAAATATAAGATTTTCCAGAAGATTAACTAACAATATTTATTTGAAATTACACCATTGATCCAACTCCCTCATTTTCCAAAAAAATAAAATTTTAAAAACTTATAATAACAAATTCTATCTTTGTGCCAATTTGTCGGAAGACAACACATTGGCAGACTATTTGTATTTACTGCCGCGGAATAAAAATTAGAACGATAAAAATCATTGAAAAATGACAAAAGATAAAAGCAAACCAAATAAAGAAGAATTGAAAGATAAAGATATAGAAACTACTGAAAATCAAATGATAGAAGAGGTATTCGAAAAAGAAGAGTCAAAGATCGAAGAAAATAAGGATACGAAGAAAACCAAGAAATCTGCAAAAGAAAAAAAAGCAGACGAACTTGCTGAATTAACAATCCAACTTCAGAATATTAATGACAAGTATGTACGTTTGTCAGCCGAATTTGACAACTATCGCAAAAGAACTTTAAAAGAGAAGATGGAACTGACCAAATCGGGCGGAGAAAAGATTCTTATCAACATTCTTCCTGTAATGGATAACTTCGAACGTGCCCTGCAATCAATTGATGCCGCAAAAGACATTGATGCAATAAAGGATGGCGTTCATTTGATTTATGGCAATTTCAAAGAATTTGTCACTCAAAATGGAGTAAAAGAAATTGAAGCTGTAAATCAGGATTTTGACACCGACATCCACGAGGCAATTACTAAAATCCCTGCTCCAACCAAGGAGTTAAAAGGAAAAGTAGTTGACTGTGTTGAAAAAGGATATTTTCTTCACGACAAGGTAATTCGTTTTGCCAAAGTTGTTGTAGGAGAATAAGGAAATTCAAAATCTAAGCTGAGAAAAAGATGTCGAAAAGAGATTATTATGAAGTGCTGGGAGTTCCCAAGTCAGCCTCGGAAGCCGAATTAAAAAAAGCATACCGTAAAAAAGCCATTCAGTTTCATCCAGATAAAAATCCGGACAATAAGGACGCTGAAGAAAAATTTAAAGAAGCTGCAGAAGCTTATGAAGTTTTAAGTAATCCTGAAAAACGTCAGCGATACGATCAATTTGGTCATTCGGGCATGAGCGGTTCAGCCGGCGGCGGTTTCGGTGGTGGCGGAATGAACATGGAAGATATTTTCTCTCATTTTGGCGACATCTTTGGTGGTGGTGGCGGATCTTTCTTTGGTGGTGGATTTGGCGGTGGCGGCCGAAGCTCAAGAAGAGTAAACCGTGGCAGCAACCTTAGGGTTAAGGTTAAGCTGACATTAAAGGAAATTGCAGAAGGTGTTGAAAAGAAGATAAAAGTTAAAAAACAGGTTGAATGTAAGTCGTGTAGTGGATCAGGAGCAAAAGACGGATCGTCATTTTCTACTTGTTCTACCTGTCATGGTTCTGGTCAGGTAACACGTATCCAGAATACAATTCTTGGCCAAATGCAAACAGCTTCAACTTGTCCGTCTTGTGGTGGTGAAGGAAAAATTATCACAAATAGATGTACTAAATGTGCTGGAGAAGGAATTGTGCAAGACGAAGAGGTTATCACAATCAATATTCCTGCCGGAGTAGCCGAAGGAATGCAGCTGTCGGTTAGCGGAAGAGGAAATGCTGCCCGCCGGGGCGGAGTAAATGGTGATTTATTAATTCTTGTTCATGAAGAAGAACATCCGGAATTGATTCGTGATGAAAACGATCTTTTATACAATCTATTTATTAGTATTCCTGACTCAATATTAGGCACTGCTGTTGAAATTCCTACGATTGAAAATAAGGTAAAAGTGAAAATTGATGCTGGAACTCAACCGGGGAAAATTCTTCGCTTAAGAGGTAAAGGTTTGCCTGATATCAATGGTTACGGCAGAGGAGATTTACTGGTTAAAATTAATGTTTGGATACCGAATACCATTTCTAAAGATGAAAAGAAAATTTTAGAGAAACTGCAAACTTCTGAAAGCTTTACGCCTAAGCCTACGGCTCACGAAAAAAGCTTTTTCAAAAAAGTGAAGAACTTTTTTGATTAAGAAATCACAATATTAAATTTATAAAAAAAGAGATCATCCAACAATGGATGATCTCTTTTTGCATCTGCCCAAATGACAAATCAGGAAAGCAAATTCCAGAACAAAACAGCAAACTTTCTGCTTAAAATTTCGGGCCGCCTGTTTTGAGAATGCAACGCCACACTCTCCAAATCAATCATTCAAAATAATAAGGCATACTTCCTGTCTGAAGAGGGGAATTTCCTTTCCAAACAGGCAAGTTTCTCCGAATCAGGAGCCGAATTCTCTCCCTGACAGGAAAATTATGAGTTAAACACATCCAATCCATATTAATCTAAATATTTATCTTATTTGATCAAAATAATCCGTTATAAATTACATCGTTCAAAACCAAATTAAAAACCTGTGCAATCTTCTTTACATCGATTTTATATGTTGAATTTCTCTAAATTGATTACTTTAGTTTCCTATTGAAATTTTAGTGTCACCAAACCAATATATACATGGCATTTTTCGAAGCAAAAGACATTGTTAAACAATACGCAGGGCACAAAGCTTTAAACAAGGTAAGTATCTCCGTTCCGAAAGGAAGCATTTTCGGTCTGCTGGGACCAAATGGTGCAGGAAAAACAACTTTAATCAGAATTATAAACCAAATAACCGGCCCCGATTCCGGAGAGGTTTTCTTTAATGGCAAACCATTGGTTCCCGCCGACATAACACGAATTGGATACCTTCCTGAAGAAAGAGGTTTGTATAAAAAAATGAAAGTTGGAGAACAGGCTGTTTATCTGGCTCAGCTTAAAGGAATGAGCCAAAAGGAAGCAACAAAAAAACTAAAGGTTTGGTTCGATAAGTTTGATATTCTTCAATGGTGGGATAAAAAAGTAGAAGAGCTTTCGAAAGGAATGCAGCAAAAAATACAGTTTATTGTTACCATTCTGCATGAACCTGAATTACTGATCTTTGATGAACCATTTAGTGGTTTCGATCCGATCAACGCCAATCTTCTAAAAAAGGAGATTCTGGAGCTTCGCGACAAAGGAGCAACCATCATCTTCTCAACACACAATATGGGATCGGTTGAAGAAATTTGTGACCATATTGCACTGATCAACAAATCGGAAAAAATATTGGACGGACCAGTTGACCAGATCAAGAAGAAATATCGAACCAATACCTATCAACTTACTTATACCGGTGAATTCGACAAACTGGAGCAAGTTCTAAAGTCAGATTTTGAGATTGTAGAGAAAAACAAAGGTCTCGACGCCAATACCCTTACAATAAGATTGAATAATGGAGCTACATCCAATGAATTATTGGAGCAATTACTCCCCTATTTAAATATCGTTTCCTTTAGTGAAATCATTCCCAGCATGAATGATATATTCATTCGAGTTGTGAATGAAAACAAAAAAATCTAACCCGAAACACCTTTAAAAATGAATAAAATTTTCATCATTATAAAAAGAGAATATCTTTCGCGAGTAAAGAAAAGATCATTCCTTATTTTAACCTTTTTAACTCCTGTTTTAATTGCCGGTATTTATGCATTCATGATTTGGATGATGCTTAAAGACGATACAGAAAGCAGAACCATTGCTGTAATTAATGAATCGGAATTGGTTGAACCTGTACAATCTAAAGATTTCACCACCTTCAAATACCTTACCGACACAAGTTTTGAAGATGCCAAAGCACAAATGGAGGAAAAAGGATATTATGCGATTCTTGTAATTCCTGCGAATATTTTGGACAACAAAACAGCAGAATTATTCTCCTACAAACAGGTGACAATAGAAGTAAAATCGGAAGCAGGCTTTCAACTTAGAGATCATATTGAGCAACTAAAACGATCAAAAATTATTGCTCAGGCCAACATGCCCGATTTGGAAGAGAAACTGGCAGCAACAAAAACTCCTATTTCTATGAAAACCATCAAATTTGGAGAGGGTGGAGAAATAAAACAAAGCTCCACAGAAATAGCAATGGCCATTGGATTTATATCCAGCTTCATCATTTATATGTTTATTTTCTTGTATGGTGTACAAGTAATGCGTGGTGTAATCGAAGAAAAAAGCAATCGAATTGTTGAGGTAATTATTTCATCGGTAAAACCTTTTCAACTGATGATGGGGAAAATCGTTGGTGTTGCAATGGTTGGATTGACTCAGTTCATTATGTGGGTTATTCTTTCCGGTGTAATTATCACTATTGGTACTGCGGTAGTATTGCCAGGTGTCGATATGGATTCATTACAACAAGCAAAAACACTTTCGGAATTGCCTCAGGGAGCAGCTTCGTTAAATGCTGATCAATTAAAAATGGCTCAGGATTTATTGGGTACTTTTGACTTTGGATACGTTGCCGGAATTCTTGGTGCATTTATCTTCTTTTTCCTTGGTGGTTATTTGTTGTACTCAGCCCTTTTTGCCGCCGTTGGCAGCGCTGTTGATAATGAAACTGAAACTCAGCAATTCATGCTGCCAATAACAATTCCTCTGATATTGGCCATGTATATCGGTTTTGCTGTTGCAAAGAATCCGGAAGGCAGTCTCGCCTTTTGGGGATCAATGATCCCTTTAACCTCACCGATAGTGATGCTTGTAAGAATTCCATATGGAGTTCCGGTATGGGAATTACTACTCTCTATGGTAACACTAATTGGAACCTTCCTTTTTGTTACCTGGATTGCAGCAAAAATATATAGAACCGGAATTTTAATGTATGGAAAAAAAGTTTCCTACAAAGAAATCTGGAAATGGCTGCGCTATCATAATTAGAAAGAACTAAATAATGAACTATGTAAATGCCTCATTTTGTGAGGCATTTTTTACAAATAGATAACAGGCATGATTTTTGGAGAAACCCTAAACGTTAAAAAAACTTATTCATCGTAACAAGCCAGTCAAAAATTATACCCCGAGAGCAAAGTTTTTACTATCTTCGGGTTCAAATTGAATCTTAGGAAGTTAAATAGCCTTTCAGGAATCACTAATAAATCAGACAATTAACTCAACCAAATAGTAATTCATGCGAATTTCTGTAATAGATTTAGGAACGAATACATTTAATTTACTCGTTGCAGAATGGGATGGAACTGGAATTCCAAAAATTCTGAACCGTTCAAAATACGCAACAAAAATAGGGAAAGGTGGCATCAACAATAATATAATTACTGATGAAGCAATTGAAAGAGCTAAAAATGCCTTTGATACAATAATCGAAATTTCAAATCAACTTGAGGTATCAAAAACCCTTGCTTTTGCTACCTCTGCAATAAGATCTGCAGAGAATGGTGACGCATTTGTAAAATTAATTGAGGAGAAATACCATGTCAATATCGAAATTATTTCGGGAGACAGAGAAGCAGATTTGATTTTTTCAGGAACAAAAAAAGCCTTTGATTTAAATCATGAACCAATTGCAATACTTGATATTGGTGGTGGCAGTAACGAAATTATTATTGCTAACAATGAAAAAGTATTTTGGAAAAACAGCTATCCTCTGGGAATGACCCGGTTATTGGAGAAATTCAATCCTACCGATCCTATTAATAAAAATATGGTGAAGGATATTGAAGCATATCTAAAATCTCAAATGACCGATTTATTTGAAGCTCTGGACATCCACTCTGTAAAAACATTAATAGGTTCTTCCGGATCATTCGACACATTCAAACAAATATTGGTTGCTAACAATCCTGAAGTAAATGGCTTTCCAACAACGCATTTTGAAATTAAACTAAAAGATTTTTTCAAATTGCACCAATTATTTTTAGCTTCTACTCTTGACGAAAGAGAACAAATGCCGGGAATGGATCCTGTTCGGGTTGAGCTGATCGTTATAGCCAGTATTTTCATCAATTATCTGGTAAAAGAATCAGGAATTAGTAAATTGTTCCAATCTTCTTTTGCACTAAAAGAAGGTGCTCTTTTTGAATTTATTGAAAAAAACTCCAGCATTGCTGACAAAAATAAAATGATAGAAATAAAAAAATAAGCATGTCAAAAATTCTGATCATCGACGACGAGAAAAGTATTCGCAACACTTTAAGAGAAATATTGAGTTACGAAGATTATGAAATAAGTCTTGCCGAAAATGGCCTTGAAGGAATTGAATTGGCTAAATCAGATGAATTTGATGTTATTTTGTGCGACATTAAAATGCCGCAAATGGATGGGATTGAAGTTCTTGAGAAAACACAAGAACTTGGATTAGATACTCCTGTAATAATGATTTCAGGTCATGGAAATATTGATACTGCAGTAGAAGCCATTAAAAAAGGAGCTTTTGATTTTCTTGAGAAACCATTGGATTTGAATCGCATTTTAATAACGATTCGAAATGCCATGGACAAATCAAAACTTATTACAGAAACCAAAGTTCTGAAGCGAAAGGTAAGCAAGAAATATGAGATGATTGGGACTTCCCAGGTACTGGAATCAGTTAATAGTATGATTGACAAGGTTGCTCCAACCGATGCTCGGGTTCTGATTACCGGTCCAAACGGAACGGGAAAAGAATTGGTTGCTCATCGTATCCATGAACAAAGTAACCGTTCGAAATGTCCGTTTATTGAAGTAAACTGTGCTGCTATTCCTTCAGAATTAATAGAAAGTGAACTTTTCGGTCACGAAAAAGGATCATTTACTTCGGCAATCAAGCAACGCAAAGGAAAATTTGAACTTGCCGACGGCGGCACTCTTTTTTTAGATGAAATTGGTGACATGAGTTTATCTGCACAAGCAAAAGTTTTGCGTGCTTTACAGGAAAACAGAATTACCCGAGTAGGCGGAGATAAAGAAATAAAAGTAAACGTTAGAGTTATTGCTGCCACAAATAAAAATTTAGCCGCAGAAATTGAAAACAATAATTTTCGGGAAGATTTGTATCATCGATTGAGTGTTATCTTGATATCGGTGCCTCCTTTAAACGATAGAACTGAAGATATTCCGCTGCTGGCAAATCATTTTATTGAGACGATCTGCGACGAAATGGGTGTGCCGCAAAAAAGTATTGATGATGAAGCAATCAGCGAATTGCAAAAAATAAACTATACAGGAAACATACGTGAATTCAGAAATATTATTGAACGATTGATCATTCTAGGCCAAGATAGAATTTCGGTGGAGGATGTAAAATCCTATACCAAATCTTCCAACTGATCATGAGAACCGAATCTGATTTTATAGGACAAAGGGAAATTCCAAAAGATGCTCTTTGGGGAATTCATTCTCTTCGGGCCAAAGAAAATTTCCCAGATCAAACTGCCTTTCATAAAGAGTGGTTTATGGCAATTGGTATTGTAAAGCAAGCTTGTTACAAAACTTATTCAAACTTTTTAAAGGCTATACAAGACAAATTTCCGAATGAAAAATTTCCTTTTCAATTGATCGAATCCAACTTAATTGAAGAATTGGAAAAGGTTTCTGCTGAAATAAATGCAGGAAAACATTTTGAACATTTTATAGTCCCTGCAATTCAGGGCGGTGCCGGCACAAGCATCAACATGAATGTAAATGAAATAATTTCCAACCGGACTCTTGTAAAAACAGGAAAATCTGCAGGTTCATACCATGATATCGATCCTTTCGAACACGCCAACGTATTTCAGTCCACAAATGATGTTATTCCCACTTCTTTAAAAGTAGCATGTATTCGTCTCTTACAGGAATTGGAAGAATCGATCAACACTCTTCGTATGGAAGTGGAAAAGACTGAAAGCAAACACCGAAATGTATTGCGCCAGGCTTATACTCAAATGCAAGCGGCTGTTCCATCCTCTTACGATAAATTATTCAGTACCTATAACAATGCTCTTTCGAGAGATTGGTGGAGAGTTTCGAAATGTTTCGAACGAATTAAAGAAGTTAATTTAGGTGGTGGAGCCATTGGAACAGGCCTGTCAATTCCACGATTTTTTATTATGGAAGTGGTTCCGAATCTTCAAAAATTAACCGGTTTACCCATAACACGGTCAGAGAATTTATCTGATGCGACCGCCAATCAGGATACTTTTGTTGAGGTTCATGCAACTCTAAAAGCTCATGCTGTAAATTTGGAGAAAATGGTTTCCGATCTCCGTTTACTGGGATCTGATTTATTTGTGAACCGGGAAGTATATTTACCACAAAAACAGGTCGGGAGTTCAATTATGCCAGGGAAAATAAATCCGGTAATTCCTGAATTTGTGATCAGTGTTGCCCATAAAATTTACGCTAATGACCTGATGATTAGCAATCTCTCCGGACAAGGCTGCCTGGAATTAAATGCTTATTTACCTTCCATTGGTCATGCTTTACTCGACAGCATAAAACTACTGATTGCAGCCAACAACAGTTTGGTCAGAAATTTATTCCGGGAATTGGAAATAAAAACAAATCCTATTGAAGAAAGTATCCTGAAAAATCCATCTGTTGCAACTGCATTATCGCCATATATTGGATATCATCAGGCTGCCAAGCTTGCCAAAGAAATGAAAACCAAACAAATATCAATTCGTGAAGCAAATATCAATTTAAATTTAATGGCAGAAAACTTACTAGATAAACTAATAGTACCGGAAGAACTGCTGAAAATGGGCTTTCAAATTAGAGAAACTTTGAATAGATAACTGAAACAATGGGAAGAGAAAGACGTCCTCATATTGGAATTTTTGGAAGAAGAAACAATGGGAAAAGCACTCTCATCAATTTTCTGGCCGGACAAGATATTGCAATTGTTTCGGATGTTGCAGGGACAACAACTGATCCGGTAAAAAAATCTTTTGAAATTACGGGATTTGGCCCTGTTATTCTAATTGACACGGCGGGAATTGATGATACCGGTGAGTTGGGTGAAAAACGGATTACAAAAACCAATCAGATCATAAAAATAATAGATCTTGCTGTTCTTGTAATCACTCAGAATACTTTTGGTGATTTTGAATTAGGACTGATTGATAATTTCAACAAACAAAATGTTCCGTTCATTACAGTACACAACAAAGAAGATATTGAGCTTTTAAATCAGCAAACAACTGATTTACTGAAACAATACGGATCTAAAGACATTCTTCACTTTTCCAATTACAAAGCCAATATCGAACCTATTGTTAAAAGTATTAAAATAACAATTCCCGAATCGGCCTATACTACTCCTTCACTTTTGGGAGATTTGATCTCATACGGCGACATCATTCTTTTAATAACTCCAATTGATATTGAAGCTCCTGAAGGCAGATTGATTTTGCCGCAAGTTCAGGCAATAAGAGATATTTTGGATAATGATGCCGTGTGCATTGTTTTGAAAGAGCGGGAAGTTGATGCGTTTTTACGTAAAACCGGAATTAAACCAAAGCTGGTTGTCACCGATAGTCAGGTGTTTTTAAAAGCCGGAGCATCCATTCCTTCTGATATTCCATTAACTAGTTTCAGTATAATGCTGGCACATTTCAAAGGAAATTTTAATGCTTACCTAAAAGGGACTCCGAAAATTTCAAACCTGGTTGATGGTGATAAGATTATACTACTTGAAAGTTGCACTCATCACAGTTCTTGTGATGATATTGGAAGAGTTAAAATTCCCCGATGGATTTCCAACTTTACCGGTAAGAAACTGGAATTTGTGGTAATTGCCGGTCTGGATGAAATCCCTGGAAAAATAACAGATTACGCTCTTTTGATTCAATGCGGAGGATGTATGATTACCACAAAACAATTGAGCAATCGTCTGCAACCTGCCATAGATGCAGGAATACCTGTCACAAATTACGGAATGGCAATTGCCTACGTTCAAGGAATTTACAATCGTGCAGTTGCTCCATTTGCCAAAACAAAAAACTCTTCCATCGATTATTTGTAATCGATTATTTTACAGAATAGGTCACCCCTCTATCCTTTAAATAATTAAAAATAAATTGGAAACACTCCTCATTTCTGCCAATATATTCCGGTGGATTCATGCCTTTACGCAAATATTTTCCTTTCAGTAAGATATTTGCAACAGCTGTACAGGTATAACCAGTGGTTCTGGCCATAGAAGTAATTTCTGTTTTCACATCAAATTCATCATATAAATCGTAAGTAAATCTTTTATTCAATCCATTTTCAATTCCTTCTACCTCCACTCTCATTACCGTAAATTCGCGTTCGCCAGGCTTCAACTTCCATTTCGGGAATAACAATTTTGAAGTCAAGTCAATTGGTCTCACTTTCTTCCCTGACACCTCAATTTCCTCACTTGAAAAATACCCTGTATCCCTTAACACCCTCAAATATTCAATTGTTCCGGGATAACGCAATGTTTTCTCTATCATATTGGGAACCTTTATGGTCTTAATCAAGCTTCGTAGACCATCCGAATTCCATGCTTCCAATGTTCCAATTTTATCAAAATAAACCAATTCAGGATCAGACAAAGCCTCACGAACTACAAGCTCTCCAGATTAAATATACCGGGCTGGCCTGATATACTCCTCAATTACATCAACAGGTGAAAAAACAGCCCGATATTCCCACGGCCATTCTCTTTCCATCGGCAATCCTCCAATCAAACATCTAAATCGCTCTACCTTCATTTTTTCGTTGTGGTAACCAAGAATAATATTTCCCATACCTGGTGCTATACCACAGTCGGTAACAATACACACGCCATTGTTCTTTGCCAGAGTATCAAGATCAAACGGATCTTCAGAAAAAAAAGAAATGTCAACCATATTTTTTCCTGCCTTTATAACTTCCCCAACGGAGAAATATCCCATAAATCCCGGAACAGCACCAATTACCAAATCCGAATCAGCAACTATTCGCCGAATTACACCTTCCCCTCTCAGGTCTGCAATTTTTTTTCTTATCCTTGGATAACGGGCAAGCTTTCCCAAAGCATTCGCATTCTGATCAACAGCAGTAACCTCATATGAACTGCTTAGATCGACGGCAATAGCTTTGCCAACCAAACCAGCTCCCAATACAGTAATTTTTTTCATGATTTACAGGATAAAATTATTTGATTTAACACACGAATTCTGGATTAAACAAAAAATCCAGACATAATAGCTCCAATAATTAAATGACAAAAAGCAATCTCTTCTGAAAATATTCATATCAATCCCGAACTTAACTGATCAAAAACTACAAAAAGAAAATTCCTTGCAAAAACTCTATTATCCAATTCCTACATCACTAAACAATTGCGGATCATTCTAATTTACAAATACTTAACAAGTAAATAAAAAATAATTCATCAGTTTCTTACTTGTGAAATAATTTATGATTAGAATTAAAATCAAGAATCCTTATCTTTAGTACCAATATTCAATTAAGAACACGATCTATTAACCGCGTAAAATAATAAGCATATGAAACGAGCCATGAGAAGACTTTTCCCACACACGAGGATGACTGAGTTGGCGAGTTCCATGTGGCAATAAAAAACAAATTTAGACATATGAAAAAAGCAGTAGTTATCTTCATTTTCATCTCAGGTATCGTTTTCAAATCTTATTCACAAAACACAAAATTCATTCTGGAAGGGATGATAGGAGGAATTCAGAACGAAACTCTGTTTCTTTATCAGGAAACCGGAGAAAATGTTATTCTTCTTGACTCTGTAATTACAAAAAACGGGGAATTTCAGTTTACAGGAAAAACAGATCACGCATTCGCTGCACAACTTGGATTATCTAAAAACAGACGGGCAAAAATTTTCATATCTCCATCCAAAATGAATCTATTGGTTCATAAAGATGAGTTTAAACACAATTTCCTGATCAAGAAACTCACGGGATCCGAAGCTCAAAACCGATACGAAGATTTTCAAAATAAACTGCAGAAAAATAATCAGCAAAAATTAAAAATAGCCAATGATCTTGAATTACCGGAAGTAAATTCAGATTCAATTAAAAAGAAAATGCTGCTTGCGGAATACAAAAGACTGAACAAATTCAAAAAAGAATATTTTCACAATTATGCATCTTCTCCAGTTGTGTCTTACTTAATTTTTCAGGAATATTTTGGCGCCAAATGCAGTTTAGACGATGTGAAAATCTACTTGAAAACTCTTAACATAGCCAACCCAAACGGAATTTATGTGCAGAATTTAAACAAACGTGTTGAAACAATTGAACAAATTTTCACCAGAAACGAATTCCCTGACCTTAGCTCCATTACACTTAAAGGGCAAGAATACAATTTTACAGACCGAAAAGCCCAGTATTACTTATTTTATATCTGGAGAGCCTGGACTACGGATAAAAATGAGCCATATTATCAAGCTTTGGATCAATTGCAGATCAGTTGTAAAGAAAATGGCATTGAACTGGTAAGTCTCATTCGGAATTCATCCTACAACCTGCTTCCTGTTCAAGGGACAAAAGAATGGAAACAGTGGCGGCCCGTTATTGACTCCTCGCATGAATATATCGAAATAGAGAGCATAGACAACAGCGTTGACCTTATCAAGTATCTGGATCGCCAGTTTCATGCATTTTTAGTCAATCAAGAAGGTAAAATACTTTATCATCAAAATACTTTCGACAACGACTTACTAATATCACAGTTTGCAAAGTTTGTTTCAAAACCGTAAAGAGTTTATTTTGGTTCTGATTAACTACATTTATCTACTACTTAACAACAGAAATAAACCAAAATACTATACACGAAAATTTGCTGAAATTGGAAAGAAGGGCAAACATCTCCTTAATTTTATAATCCCGACTATAGAACAAATAACTGTTTGGATTAATTCAGTTATAAAGCTGTGGGAAAGGAGGAATCTAAATGATTTACTGATTTCGAAGACATGGAAAATGCTCTTTGCAAATTCGCACAAAGAAATAAAGATTAAACAATGGACAATTTCATTAAAGTTACTGATGATTTAGGAAGAGAAGTAAATATTCCTTTCCCTCCCAAAAGAATTATTTCTGCGGTTCCATCCACAACCGAATTTCTATTTGATTTGGGATTAGGAGATCGTGTTATTTCCAAAACAAAATTTTGCAAATATCCCAAAGATAAGATCGCAAAACTCCCAAATATTGGAGGAACAAAAGATTTATACTTTGATAAGATTGATTTACTGGATCCGGATTTAATATTTGCTAATGAAGAAGAAAACAGTAAGAATCAGATTGAAGCCTTAATGGACAAATTTACAGTTTATGTATGCAAAGTCCGCAATTACGATCAAGCCCTTCAAAACATTCTGAATACCGGTAAAATTGTAGGTGCCGAACCCAAGGCATTTGAAATTGCCAATCATATTCATGCCATTTTCTCGCAGTTGCCGATCAAGCAAAATTCGCAAAGGGTACTTTATCTGATTTGGAAAGATCCATATATGGCAGTTGGAAAAGAAACATTTATTAATTCGATGATTAATAAATGTGGATTTAAAAACGCAATTGAAGATGACAATTCAAGATATCCGCAACTAACTGATGAAGAAATTCAGACACTTAATCCTGATCTAATTTTTTTATCATCGGAACCATTTCCTTTTACCCAAAAACACATACCCGAAATCCAGAACTTATTACCAAATGCACAAATAGAACTGGTTGATGGTGAAATGTTTTCCTGGTTTGAATCTCATCTGCTTAAAGCAGGAAAGTATTTTAAGGATTTACTACAAAAAATAAACTCTTAACCAAAGCAAAAATCATTACGATAATTCTTACTATTTTTGTTTAGCACTTAAAATCTATTTAATGAAACACACTGCCATATTCCCGGGTTCATTCGACCCTTTTACCGTAGGTCATGAATCAATTGTGACTAGAGCATTGCCTTTATTTGATAAAATTATTATATGTATCGGATACAATTCAGAAAAAAAACAATTTTTCCCTATCGAAAAGCGAATACAATGGATAAAAGAGGCATTTGAGAACAATCCAAAGATTGAGGTAGAAACATTTAGCGGATTAACAGTCGAATATTGTCAATCTAAAAATGCTAAATATATACTTCGCGGACTTAGAACTGCCGCCGATTTTGAATACGAAAGAGCCATTGCTCAAATCAATAAAAAAATGGTTTACGAATTGGAATCCATATTTCTGTTAACAACTCCTGAGCACACACCTATTACTTCTACCATTGTAAGAGATATCATCCGCCACGGTGGAAATGCCTTGCAATTTTTACCCAAAGTGAAAGATCCTGAAGCCTATAAATACAAATACTAACCTTATGTCTAAGCTCGTAAAGATACTTGTCATTATTTCGGTTCTTGCTGGTGCATGGATGCTTATTGCTCCAAATTACCTTAGAACAAGTCTTATTTATTGGTATGCCAATATTGATGACTATACCATCTTTGAAAATAAAGAAGTATCGGCTGAAAATGGTGAAGACTGGTTGGAAGATGCAGAATATAACGAATACATCCTTGATCCGGCAGATCGGAATTATCTTGAAGACCATGAAACCGTTGCTTTTTTGGTTATTCAAAACGGCACCGTTCTATATGAAGAATATTGGGATGATTACGGAACAGAATCATTTTCCAATTTATTTTCCGCTACAAAAAGTATCGTTAGTTTACTAATTGGTATTGCTATCGATCAAGGGAAAATTAATTCCATAAATGATCCTATTGGTAAATATCTTAAAGAGTTTTCGAAAGATGAACGTGGCGATATAACTATCAAAAATCTGCTTACCATGAGCTCAGGATTGGATTGGAACGAAGCCTACAGCAGTCCAACATCAATTACCACAAAAGCATACTATGGCAAAAACCTAAGAGAAGTTTCTACCAGTCAGCAACTGGTTGAAAAACCCGGGGTTCATTTCAGATATCAAAGCGGAAATACCCAACTTTTATCGTTCATTATAGAGGAAGCTACCGGTGAAACCATTTCAAAATATGCTGAACGCATGCTTTGGAAACCAATGCAGGCAACGCAGCCTGCATTATGGAGCCTGGATAAAAAAGAAGGAGATGAAAAAGCATTTTGCTGCTTCAACACCAACGCCAGAGATGCTGCCCGTTTCGGACAACTGGTTTTGAATAAAGGAAAATGGAATGGTGTACAATTGGTATCGGAAGAATATATTACGGAAGCAACCAAAGCTGCTTCATATCTCTTAAATGAAGAAAAAACAGAGCCATTAAATTTCTATGGATTTCAATATTGGATTCTTCCTTATTCAAAGATGAATATTCCCTACATGAGAGGGCATCGAGGTCAGTACATTTATAGTATTGCTGAAAAAAATGCAGTTGTTGTTCGTTTAGGAAAGCAAAAGGATAAGATTAGACAAGACCAGATTACTTTAGATATTCCAAAGTACGTCGACATTGCCCTTAAGATAATCAAGTAAAACCATCACAAAGCATTTGCCCCAATGAGAATTCTTTTATTATTGTTTTTGTCGCTGATTTCAATTTCTGTCTCTTTGGCAGATACAGTGCGAATTCATGGTACAAATACAAGCTACGCCGGATCTAAAATTGAGATTAAGTTTCACACCGATGTATTTACCTACTCCGAAAAAACAATAACAGAATTTACCGTTATGGCCGACGGTTCCTTTTCGATCGATTTAGATCTCAATGAAGTTACTTTGGTATTTCTCCCTTTGGGCATTTACAAAGGATTCCTCTATTTAGAACCTGGCAAAGAGTACGAAATCAAATTACCCCCTAAAAAAGATTTATCGCCTGTACAAAAATTAAACCCGTTTTTTGAACAGGAAGAACTTCTTATTGGTGTGGCGAATACTGATCCAAATGATATTAATATACTGGTTCGCAAATTGGACGACAGAATTGATCCCTTTATTAATCAGAACTTTAATAAAATTTACAGAAAAAAAGAGAATTCACCGGGAATTAAATTCTCGGAAGAACTAAAACTGGAATATAAAGATATTAACAATCCCTTTTTTCAAGATTATTTGACCTATCGTTTAGGATTTATTGAATACCTGGCCTACCCGGCTTCGTTTGCAAAAATTGAGCAAAAGTATTTCGAAAATCAGAAAATCAGACTAAATAATTCAGCCTACACAAGTCTTTACAAAAAACAGTATGGCAATTTCCTAACCGGATATTTTAGTCAGTTAGAAAGTTCCGAACTTTCCAATGCTCTGAAATCAGAAAACAGCTATCGTGATATAAATGAACTAATGCGGAATTATCCAGCTTATAAAAATATCCAATTCAGAGAATTGATTATTGCCACATCGGTATTTGATGCCTATTCCCGAAAATTCTACAGCAGAAACAAAACAGTTGAAATACTGTCACAATTAAAAAATCACAGCACGAACCAATACAATCAGGATTTGTGTGAAAATTTCATCAGAAAAATTACCCATTTGCATACCAATTACCCTGCTCCTGATTTCTCCATTGGAAAATACCAATTGGCAAATTACAAGGGGAAATTCTTATATCTGAATTTCTGTAACACTGAAAGTTATCCTTGCCTTCAGGATTTTAAAGAAATGGCGAAACTGAAAAAACAATTTGGTGAACACATTGAATTTTTAAGTATTGCCTGCGATTGGGATGTAAGCATGTATCTTAATTTTGCAACAAAAAAGACTATTGACTGGCCAATTATTCATATTGGGGATCAACAACATTTACTTGGAGAGTACAATGTAAAAGCCTTTCCAACTTACATTCTTATTAATCCCGAAGGTAAAATCATGAAGGCTCCAGCACAGGGACCAAAAGAAAATATTCAATTGGAATTTATCAAAATTGCCAGAGATGCAGCAAGAAAGGCTTATAAGAAATAGGTCTAAAACACTATTAAGCCTCATTCATTACCTCTAAAATAGAAGCATAAGTATTTGCCTTGAATTCGTCCAGATTATCAGGCGAAAGCCACTTAACTTCCTGTATGTCTTCTTCTGTTTGAGCAACCAAAATTTCTGAGCCTGAGTAGCTCATTCGGTACCAGTAGGTTCGTTTCAGCATGTGTTTGCCTTTCATCCAATAGGTATGATAGGTGGAATTCAATTCCTTTTCGATTTTCAGATCAGTAATACCGCATTCCTCCTCTACCTCGCGAACTGCAGCCTCAAGAACCGACTCGCCTTTTTCTACTTTTCCTTTGGGCAAATCCCATTTTTCGAGTCGGTAAATTGCCAAAATCTGCTGCTTGGAATTGAACACTTTTCCACCCGCAGCTTCGATATACTCAAAACAAGCAGCAAAGTGTTCGAAAAGCTGTTCCAAATCTTCAGCAACAATAAAAATTGCATCCTTACTTTCATCTTCATCAAACTGAAGAATAAGACCTTCTAATGACTCGTTTTTCACCCAAGCGTAAACCATCCCTTCGAAATTTATACTCTCACTTTTATCTCCTAAAAAAATGATTCGATCTTTAAAAAATACTTTATACATTTGCGGTAGAATTTTAAAACGCTTCGGAAAAATACAATCAACTGAATTTCCGCTTTTTGAATTCATTTAACAATCCATAAATCCATTGAAAGAATGCAAGATACTGCTAAACAAGTCGCTGAATATTTGTTGCAAATAAAAGCAATTAAACTAGAACCAACAAACCCATTTACTTGGGCTTCGGGATGGAAATCGCCAATTTATTGTGATAATCGTAAAACACTTTCGTATCCGGAAGTTAGAACTTACATTAAAAAAGCTTTTGCTGAGGCAGTATTGGCAAAATATCCTGAGGTGGAAGTAATTGCCGGTGTAGCGACAGGAGCAATTGCATTAGGTGCTTTGGTGGCCGAAGAAATGAATTTACCAATGGTTTATATCCGTTCATCGGCGAAAGCCCATGGAATGACAAACCTAATTGAAGGTGAAATTAAAGCCGGACAAAAAGTTGTAGTTATTGAGGATTTAATTTCGACAGGCGGCAGTAGTTTAAAAGCTGTTGAAGCATTGCGCGAAGCAAATTGCGAAGTGCTGGGAATGTTAGCAATCTTCACTTACGGTTTTCAAACTGCAGCTGACAATTTCACAAATGCAAACTGTAAATTAGACACATTAAGCAATTACAACGTAATGATTGATCGTGCTCAGGAAATTGGATACGTGAAAGCTGAAGATGTTGATCAGTTAAAAGAATGGAGAAAAGATCCGGCTAACTGGAGAAAATAAGCGCCGCATTTTTTATAAAAAATAATAGTCGAAAGAGAGTATTCCAATGCGAATACCCTCTTTTGCATTCTAAAGGAGGAACAGACAAATGTCGACAACAAAAATTATTAGTGAAGTAAAAAAGATTCCACATACTGTAAGTGATGTGTATGGTTTCTTTTCTGATTTCAGAAAAATTGCCAAGGTATTCGAATTGGCTGCCAACAATCCTCAGATTCAGGAACAAATTGAAGCTCAAGCCAAGAAAAAAGTAAATTTTAAAGAATACATTGAGCATTGGGAAGCTACCGAAAACAACTGCACTTTCGTGATAAAAGGTTTTGGCGAAGCTGGTTTGGAATTTGTGGAAAAAGAAGAAAACAAAGTGTTGAAAATGACAGGATATGGCAGAAGTCCTTTCGAATTCTACATTTGGATTCAACTGGTTGAAAAAGATGCATATGACACACGGATAAGATTAACCGTTCATGCAGAATTGAATGCCATGATGAAAATGATGCTGAAAAAGAAATTGGAAAAAGGAATTGATCAGTTGGCCGAAGGTCTGACCCAAATTCCTTACAATATGCTTCAAAGTATTGAATAGGGATTAATCAATCTAATGAAAGCTGTTGAAAATCTCAACAGCTTTTTTGTACATTTCGTTTTTTTAGATAGCTTTGTCTTTAATGATTCTAAATAAAAATCATAGAATTCTTGCATGGCTATTATCCATAGCCTTTGTTCTGCCAATTTTAATTAAGGCAGAACACATGATGTTCCCCAATCACGAACATCACAAATATTCGTGCGACCATAGCACATCAAGTATAGAAAATATTTGTGAGATTCAGGGATTCGACTATTTCTACTTTACTCCGGCAAATATTACAAGTATTCCAACCATTGCGATTTTCAAATTTGAAGTCCCAATTGTAGAATCAACTAAAAAATCTTATAAAAAATCCAAACTTCCTTATTGCCTAAGGGCTCCCCCATTTACAGTATGTTCAATTTGCTGATCTGATTACGAATAGATCAGAAGGTATAATGTTGATAGGTTCCCAGAAACTTATCGATTATATCTATGTGTTTCAAATTTTACTACATAAATTAATATAACTCCGAGTTATCATGATACGATATATCCTGGCAATACTATTACTATTGCCACAATACACCTATGCCTTAGGTGAAATAAAAAACAATAAAATTTCTGGAAAAATCACCGACTTTGATAGTGGAACTGCTCTTCCCGGTGTAAGTATTTTCATTCCTGAACTTCAAAAAGGAACTGTTAGTGATTCTGATGGAAACTATGCCTTAGAAAACTTGCCCAATGGCAAAATTAAAGTGCAATTTTCATTTGTCGGTTACGAAAGTTCAATCAATACCATATCAATAACAAAAGAAAATACAGAACTAAACATTAGCATGCAGTTCACTTCGGTCACGACTCAGGACATTGTTGTTTCGGGAGGTTTTCCTTCTGCGCAACACGAAAATGCAATTAAAATTTCGGTGCTTGCAAAAGAAGATCTGAAAAGGCTGTCGACACCTTCCTTAGGTGAGAAATTAGCGACTATACCAGGTGTAGATGTGATTTCAAGGAGTCCAGGAGTCAGCACTCCAGTAATTCGTGGTCTTTCCTTAAACAATATTCTTTTTCTAAACAATGGAGTGCGTTTGGAAAACTTTCAATTCTCAACTGATCATCCATTTTTAATTAACGAAGAAGGAGCTGATCATATCGAAGTAATTAAAGGTCCTGCATCTTTACTTTACGGATCGGATGCCATGGGAGGTGTAATAAATATCGTACGGGAGAAACCTGCACCTGCCAATAGTTTAAAGGCAGATATCTCAAGTGAATACTACAGCGTAACTCAGGGATTGGCAACAACTGTTGGAGTAAAAGCTTCTCAGAAAGATTGGTTCTGGATGCTGCGCGCCAACAAACAATCTCACAAGGATTACAAAGATGGCAATGGGGAATACGTTCCCAATACCCGCTTCAACTCAGATGGATTGCAGTTAGGCATGGGAATGGTTAAAGATTTTGGAAGTTTTAAAATTTACTACGATTACCTACAGCCCAAACTTGGCATGACCAATGAGGAATCAATAAATTTAGTGAATGCAGGGAACCGAAAAAATAATCGTTGGTACCAAAACCTGACTCAACATTTAATTTCATCGAGAAACAAATTGTTTTTGGGAAACTATAAATTAGAATTGAATGCCGCTTATCAATTCAACCAACGAAGATTGAACGGAAACCCTGAATCAACTGTTTTCCGATTAGTAGATATGGATTTAAATACCTTCACATATGATAGTAAATTATATTTCCCAAGCTCTGAAACAACCGAATTCCTTATCGGAATTCAGGGAATGCATCAATCCAATACCAATCACGAAGCACCAAATCATATCATTCCAAACGCTCAAATTGATGATTTCTCGACATTCGCTCTTTTAAAGAAGGAGATTAATACTGTAGGAATTCAATTAGGATTAAGATATGATCATCGGTCATTGTATGTTCCTGAACAAGAAGCCGGCGGACATTCGCATGCTGAACCAGGAGTGCATGCTGACCATGAAGAAGAAACAGTTCATATCAACCGACAATTCGACAATTTAAATGCATCAGTTGGCGCAACATTTCATCTGTCAGAAAAATTACTTATGCGAACAAACTTTGCAACCGGTTATCGGGTACCAAATTTAGCAGAACTAACCCAACATGGCTTACACGGAAACCGATTTGAAGAAGGAAATGCAAATCTTGATCCACAAAAAAGTTTGGAATCCGATTTGGGAATTCATTACCATACTCGTAATAGCAATATCGATTTTTCTGCTTTTTATAACAAGATTTACGATTATATGTATTTGGCACCGACCGATGAACCTGCTCCTGAAGGAACAGGCTTTGTATATTCTTATTCACAACAGGATGCCAAATTATATGGTGGAGAACTTGCAATAAATTTAGCTCCAGTTTCCTTTATGAAATTTCATACCGACTATGCCATGGTAATTGCGAAACAAGATAATGGAGAACGCTTACCATTTATTCCTCAGCACAAGCTAAATACTTCTGTTCGATTATTTGCCAAAGGAAATCAAGTTTTCGATTCTCCTTTTATCAGTTTAAACTGGAAACATTCTTTTGAGCAAAAGCATCCGGCTAAATTCGAGAGCAAAACATCTGCTTATGATTTAATCGCCATTCAAACTGGTACAGATATTAAATTAGGCAAATACCAGACAAGTTTACTTTTTAGTGTAAACAACCTTTTCAACGAGGTTTACATAGATCATTTATCAAGCTTAAAACCATTAAACTTCTATAATCCAGGAAGAAATGCCAGTGTAAAATTTACTGTTCATTTTTAAAATAAAAATAAGAGGTGAGCTAATGAATAAAGCTCACCTCTTTAAAATTATAAATTCGCTCTATACTATTAGCCTTAATTCGCAGCTGCCCATACTCTGTGATGCCAACAATTTGGCCCTCAAACGTGCCATTTTCATCCGAAAACCTGTGCTTTTCATTCATCCAATACATAGATTTCAGATAATCCTTTTCCAACAGGTCTGACTTTTGATCCACCAACTGAAAATATCGATTTTCAATGCAGGCTAACAATTTTGTCAGTTCTTCGTCCAAATTGTACTCTTTATTGGTACAAATTGCCAGTGAAGTAGGATTTGGCGCATCGGATACAAATTCTAACTGATTAATATTTAAACCTAAACCACAAATACTGTGACTTAAGGCTGATCCCATAATGGAATGTTCTATTAATATGCCGGCAATCTTCTCATTTCCAACATAAATATCATTAGGCCATTTTATAGAAACATTCTTTAAATATCCACTCAAATAATCGTAAACCCCCAAAGAAATAACCATAGAAATTTGGAATTGATGTGGTATTGGTAGAAATTCCGGAGTAAGAATGATACTTATGGTAAGGTTTTTGCCACTTTCACTTTCCCAAACATTTGTGCGCTGTCCGCGGCCTTTTGTCTGACTTAATGTCAAAACGACAGTTCCAGCTGACGGTTTTTGAGTTTTTATCAACTCTAAAGCAAAATCATTTGTTGAATGTATTTCGTTTTTGCGTATTAATAAATGGGGAGAAAATAAACATCGATTCATGAATGAAAATTATTAGTTTCAACGAGACAATACTGTTCTGTTAACAATTGATATTTTGGTAATTTTTGGTGAAATTAATCATTACCTTGCATAATGAAAGACAAATGTAAAACTTTGATTTCGCTTAATCACTCTTGTAAACTTAGGATATCGGAACAATTTAATAGACATTACAATCAGTTAAATCAAAACAACAAACAATCTAACACGAGCAAGATGTTGATTTTTATATAATTACATACGAATCCAGAAATTTAAAAGCATATTTAAATCAAATTAAAAAACAAATTTTATTCATTTGAAAAAAAATTATCTTTGTAATTAAAATAGTAAGAATGACAGAAAAACAAGGAAATACAACAGAAGAACTCGTTGAATCCTTAATTGAAGGGTTGCAAAAAAATAAAGCAGTAGAAATTGTTAAAATTGATCTAAGAAATATTGATAGTTCGGTTTGCAAGTATTTCCTTATTTGCCATGGAACATCATCCACTCATGTAAACGGAATTGCCGCATCAGCAGAAGAATATGTGAGAGAAAAAATCAATGAGAAATTATGGAGAATAGAAGGATATCAAAATTCTCAATGGATTTTATTGGATTATGCTGATGTTGTAGTTCATATTTTTCAAAAAGAATACAGAGATTTTTATCGACTTGAAAGTTTATGGGCAGATGCTGCTGTTACTAAAATTCAGAGCGCTTAGCCAATACAATAACCTTTAACTAAAAAGAATGACAGAAAATAATGATCAAAATAAATCTCCTTACCAAAAAGGAAAGAATGGCAACAATATGCTTAAACCTCCAAAATTTAACGCATACTGGGTTTACGGATTAATTGCCGTAGCATTTATTGCTCTTAATCTTTTAAACATTGGCCAAAAACCGCAGGAAACCAGCTGGCAAAAGGTGAAAAATGATATGATTCGCAACTCTGATGTTGAACGAATTGTTGTGATTCGTAACCTTCTTGCAGTGAATGTTTATCTTAAACAGGAAAGTCTGGACAAATATCCAACTCTTTTCGAAAGTAATTTTGATTCTCCTTCAAAAGCAGGTCCGCATTACACTTTCCCAATTGGTTCCATTGAGCAATTTGCAGATCAATTAGAAAGTGCTCAGGAAGGAATCTCTGATTTGAACCGGATTGAACCAGAATACACAACTCAAGAAAATTATTTCGGTGATTTTATTGGCTGGATACTTCCATTCGCTTTGATTATAGGTATCTGGTTCTATGTATTCCGCCGAATGAGTAAAGGTGCCGGTGGTGGCGGAGGAGGTGGTAACATCTTTAATGTTGGGAAATCGAAAGCCAAAGTATTCGATAAAGAATCGAATATCAATGTTAATTTTAAAGATGTTGCAGGCTTGGCAGAAGCAAAACAGGAAGTGGAAGAAATTGTTGAATTTCTTAAACATCCGCAAAGATATACCAAACTGGGAGGTAAAATCCCTAAAGGAGCTCTACTTGTAGGACCTCCTGGAACTGGAAAAACCTTATTGGCAAAAGCCGTTGCAGGTGAAGCAAATGTTCCTTTCTTTAGCATGTCGGGTTCCGATTTTGTGGAGATGTTTGTTGGTGTTGGAGCGAGTCGTGTTCGTGATTTGTTTAAGCAGGCAAAAGAAAAATCGCCCTGTATTGTATTTATCGATGAAATTGATGCAATTGGTAGAGCGCGTGGAAAAAATCCTAACATGGGTTCGAACGACGAGCGTGAGAATACGTTGAATCAGTTGCTAACTGAAATGGATGGTTTTGACACCAATTCAGGTGTAATTATTTTAGCGGCAACTAACCGTGCTGATATTTTGGACCGGGCCTTGATGCGTGCCGGTCGTTTCGATCGTCAGATTCATGTTGAACTGCCTGATTTAAATGAGCGCAGAGAAATTTTTGGCGTTCACTTACGCCCTCTAAAATTAGATCCAAATCTTGATAAGGAATTTTTGGCCAAGCAAACTCCAGGATTCTCGGGTGCTGACATAGCAAATGTGTGTAATGAATCGGCTTTGATTGCTGCCAGAAAGAAGAAAGAAATTATTGAGAAACAAGATTTTTTAGATGCAATCGACCGTATTATTGGTGGATTGGAAAAGAAAAATAAAATCATCTCTCTACAGGAAAAAAAGACCATTGCTTATCACGAAGCTGGACATGCTACTATTTCATGGATACTGGAACATGCTCATCCATTAGTAAAAGTAACAATTGTACCACGTGGAAAAGCACTCGGTGCAGCCTGGTATTTACCAGAAGAAAGAAGCATTACGACCAAAGAACAAATGCTTGACGAAATGTGTTCTACATTAGGTGGACGTGCCGCTGAAGAAATTACTTTTGAAAAAATCTCAACTGGTGCCCAAAACGATTTGGAAAAGGTAACCAAGCAGGCAATGGCAATGGTTTCAATTTTTGGTATGAGTGAGAAAGTAGGAAATGTAAGCTATTACGACTCATCAGGACAATCTGATTATGGCTTTTCAAAACCATACAGTGAGAAAACAGCTGAACTAATCGATTCTGAAGTTAAAATCTTAATCGACACAAGCTACAAAAGAGCCAAGCAGGTTCTTTTAGATAATATGTCGAAACACAAAAAACTTGCAGAATTACTTTTAGAACGTGAAGTTATTTTCAGTGAAGATTTAGAAGCAATTTTTGGCAAACGAAAATTTGGAGAACCTCAAGGTTTGGGTGAAAAGAAAATCACTCCAACCCATGAAGTTGAAAATAACGACTAAAGACAATGAAAGTAAGACTGTTTTATCAGTCATACTATTATAAATTGATTGCTAAATTATTGAGGGAACTCAATAATTTAGCTTTTTTTTAATCATTTTTTTCTTATCCTCTCCAAAAAGATTCGCTTTGTATGTCCGATTGTTATAAGTGCTGAAAAAACACTATTTTTGGGATCGAATAATTACAAAAGCAAAATCTGAAGGTCAAGATCAGATTCAACTATATAAAATATATCAAGTGGGGAACTTTATCAAGAGAACATTATCAGCTGCCGTTTTTGCAATTGTATTAATAGCGGGAATTACCCTTCACCCAATTGGCTTTTTAGCCGTTTTTCTTGGAATTACCCTATTAGGTACTTTTGAATTTTACAAGTTGGCAAAGAAAGCCAATAGTTCGCCACAATTTGTAACAGGTATGCTTGCTGCTGGATTTTTATTCTTAGCACTTTTTGCTGATTTGTACCTTAACATTACAAGTATCTTTCTTCTATTAACGGTAACCATTGTGCTGGTGCCCATTATAGAATTGTACCGGAAAAAAGAAAATCCATTTGCGAATATCGCATTTACATTGTTGGGCTTACTATATGTGGCTCTTCCCTTCTCTTTGTTAAATTATATGGTTTTCCCATTTAACGATCAACAATTTCATTACGAGATCATTCTAGGTGTTTTTGTGATGATTTGGGCGAATGATACAGGAGCCTATTTAGTTGGTGTTAATTTTGGAAAACACAGGCTGTTTGAGCGGATTTCTCCAAAAAAATCATGGGAAGGAAGTATCGGCGGTGCAATTATATCACTAGGAGTTGCTTACTTATACTCCAATTTCTCAGACGATTTAACTACAATTGAATGGCTGTCAACCGGAATCATTGTTGTTCTTTTCGGATCAATTGGTGATTTAGTTGAATCTCTTTTCAAACGGAGCATTAACATTAAAGATTCGGGAAATATTTTGCCGGGACACGGCGGTATTCTTGACCGTTTTGATGCCATTTTACTAGTATCTCCTATGGTTTTTGTATTCTTGCAAGCAATCAAAGAATTTTTTCATTAAATTTGCCAAAAATTAAATTCAAAATATGACAATTCACAAGGAAGGATTCGGAATTATCGCAGTATTTTTTATCGCTATTGCAATTCTAGATGCAATACTGTTTTTCACCATTGGTTCCGGACTTTTATTCAATATCTTCTTCGCGGCAAGCATCGTGTTTTTCTTGTTAGTTGTATCCTTTTTTAGGGTTCCTAAACGTATTCCGGTAGTTGGAGATAATTTGATTATTGCTCCTGCAGATGGAAAAGTAGTTGTGATAGAAGAAACTGAAGAATTGGAATATTTTAAAGACAGAAGACTTCAGGTTTCCATTTTCATGTCGCCTTTAAACGTTCATATTAACTGGTATCCTGTACAAGGATTAATAAAATATTTTAGACACCACAGTGGCTTATTCTTAAAAGCATGGCTGCCTAAATCATCTACCGAAAACGAAAGAACTACAATCGTAATCGAGAAAGATGAAAACATTACCATTTTAATGAGACAAATTGCCGGTGCTGTTGCCCGTAGAATTGTGTCTTACTCGGTAGAAGGCGAAAAAGTTGACCAATGTCAGCAAGAAGGATTCATTAAATTTGGGTCGAGAGTTGATCTTTATCTTCCCTTAGGAACAAAAATTGATGTAAAATTAAACCAACAGGTAACTGGTTCTCAAACTATCATTGGTCGTTTCTCCGATTAAATTAACAGTAATACATCCTCATCGCCAATAATTTTTCAGGTCTGATCTGCAAAAAGTCGTAACTTCACATTTGCGAACTTTTAACCAAAATATCATGACAAAAATTATTCGATTTATGGCTATTGCCCTAATTTGCATACAAGGCTTTGCAAGTTTCGGTCAACAGACAGATGTTCCCGCATTTCTTTGCTCAGAACTCAAATTTGTTTGGGAAAGCGACAACTCTCTTGAAGTTCCTGAATCGGCTTTTTTCGATGCTGACAATTCCTGCATATATGTTTCGAATATCAAAGGAACACCCGGCAATCAGGATGGTAACGGATATATATCCAAGCTAAATCTAAAAGGAGAAATTACAACTCACAAATGGATTACCGGACTTGATGCTCCAAAAGGAATGGCCAAATACGGCAATTTCCTTTTTGTTAGTGATATTAATGATTTGATTGTGATTGATATCCTCAAAGGAGAAATCTGTAAAAAATATCCTGCCCCGACAGCTATTTTTCTAAATGATGTAACAGTAAATCCCAAAACCGGTACTGTTTATGTTTCTGATAATATGACCGGAAGTATTCACCGTCTAAAAAATGGAAATTTTACAGTCTGGTTAAAAGACGATCAACTGGATCATGTAAATGGCCTGACCTTTAAAGATGATTTTCTTTGTGCCGGTGTTCTCAATAAAATTCTAAAAATTGAAACAGACACTAAATCGATTAAAACTCTTACTGATAACACAGGAAGCATAGATGGATTGTTAAGTATTGATGAAAATACCTGGGTAATATCTGATTGGGTTGGCAACGTACAAATGATCGAATCGGGAAAAGTTAAAAAACTGTTAAGCTCGGCCGAACAGCAAATAAATGCTGCTGATCTGGGCTATATTCCGGAACAAAAAATAATTTTAGTTCCCACATTTCACAACAATCGGGTAATTGCCTATCAGTTAAAAAAATAATTTAATGGATTTACATATTAAAAATCAACTCTTTGTGGTTTGCGGTGCCACATCAGGATTTGGGAATGCAGTATTAAAAAACTTGCTTGCCGATGGCGCTAAAGTAATTGCCATTGCCCGCGGACAGGAAAAATTGGATGAATTGCAAAAATCCAATCCAAATCAAATAGAAAGCTTTTGTGGTGACATCACGCAATCGGAGACCATTTACCTGCTGATGAAGCAGATTGGGAACAGAAAGCTTTCTGGTGCTTTTGTGAATGCCGGTGGTCCGCCTGCTATGAAAACCCTCGAAACAAAACTTGACGATTGGGACAATGCCTACCATCAGCTTTTGCGATGGAAAGTTGAATTGACACAGGCTTTGGTTCCAATAATGATGAAAGAAAGTTACGGAAGAATGGTTTTTTTAGAAAGCTCATCGGTAAAGCAACCCATTGACAATTTGGTATTAAGCACCTCGCTGCGCCTTTCGGTTGTTGGTTTTGTAAAAACCCTTTCGCAGGAAATTGCCGAATCGGGAGTAACTCTAAACATTGTTGGCCCGGGGTATCATGAAACCCCAGCCATTAATAGATTATTAGAGAAAAAAGCCGAACAGGAAAATATCACTTCTCAGGAAGCTAAAGATAAAATTGCCTCGGGCATCAGAATGAAACGGATGGGAAATCCTGAAGATTTGGGTCAGCTGGCCACTTGGCTGCTCTCTCCTTCCTCAGGCTATATTACCGGCCAAACCATTAGTGTTGACGGCGGGCAGATTTTAGGAATACACGGATAAATAACAACTCCCAAAGAATTGAATTCTTTGGGAGTTTGTTTTTTGCGCTTATTTCTTTGCTTTTCTTCTTTTTCTAAACCTCTGTACAAAAGGGTACAATATGCCAATAACAACAGCAAATGGCCACAAGTGAATAATCCCTATTAAAAAATCAACAAAACCAGACCATCCATTGGATATTGCATGTTTAAACCGTAAAGCAAATCGGGCTTGTTTTGTAGTTCTTAATTGAATGTCCTTTTCTTCATTTAAACGCAAACGAAGAGTACTGTATCCAACCTGATCACTCAAGTATTTTAATCGTCCTTGCGTACTTTCAATTTCTTCTTCAATACCACGAATCTTCTCCTCTATTTCAAGAATATCCTTTACTGTTTTAGCTGATTTTAACAGATCACGGTATCTCTCCAAATACTTTAACTTACTTTCCAATCTACTTTCCAAATCAATAAACTGGTCTGTAACGTCTCTGGCTTCAATTTCTTTAGTAGTTAGCTTGCCGTTTCCCATTTCAATATTAGCAATCAAGCTTTCAAAATTTACAGAAGGAACCCTAATTGTTAATTCGTACGACAATTCATTATAACCGTCATTGTAACTTTCATTTGCATAGTAAGCGTCATAAATCTTTAGTAAACTATCAGTCTGCTGTTTTGCTTTTTTCAGGTTGGATACCTCAACCACAATACGGCCATCTTTAATGATTTTCTTTTTATTATTTTCTACATTTTCAGGTTCGGGAAATGGTAGTAAAGAAGCATCCCCGGCCTGTCTTGTCATTGGAATCATCTCCTCTTCCATATCCATCATCATATGGCTCTCTGACTTTCGTGAGTCACATGAGCTGAATAAAAGAATAGTGAATAGGCACAACATCAACTGTCTCATATATATCTCATTTTAAATTATAACACTCCCCTCTTATTCCCCTCTTGATTCTAAAATCTCAAAATAGCCGGAAGTATGGATGTAATTGCTTTTATCGGTCACCCAAAACTCCATTTCCTCAGCAGTTGATTTTTTTGTCTGATACCGGGACGAATCATATTTTAATTTCTTTCGCATTTTCGGACTCAAATATTCAATGTCCATTTCCAATGCACAGGTATCTTTCTGATTTAAGATCACAAGAGGCGCTTCTTTTAATTGATCGGGATTCTCCAAATAAGAATAGTAGGCAAGCAATTTTTGAATGTTGGTATGATATTCTTCCAATTTCAACTGATCTACTTTTATTAACTTCTCACCGGATTGAGAATGAACATCCAAAAAATAGTTGTCTCCTTCTTTTATCACCTGACCATAATCAAAAGCAGAGTCATCAACATCAGCAAACAACAGATAAGTTTGTTTCTCGGCCAAATCAATGGTATCACCCACAACCGGATGAAGAATTACTACTTGTTTTTGAGCAAAAGCAGAAATACTGCCAATTAAAAAAAGAATGCTTGCGATTAGATTTTTCATGACGCTTACTAATTTACCAAGACTACCAATTCATTAACTACATGAATCTAATCAATTTAATCTTTATATGCACTTATAATATCTGAAATTATGATCATATACCTTTTATTTAGAATGAAACAATCTTTCAAAAAATTTCGGGATTAATCATTCCCACAAACAACATACGGAATCCCAATACTTGCATTTTCATTTCCTTGGTCTACATTCAGATTCCCGAAAGCAACAGTTACGATCCCTTTATCAACATTCAAATTCCCGGAAGCAACATTAGAAGTGTTTTGACTTACATTTTCGCTCCCGAAAACTACAATCACATGCCCCACAGCTGCAATTCTCACTCATTCCTGCAAAATTGACAGTGTGCGCAACATGTTAGGTCAGGTAAAATCAACATCATACAATGTAGTCAGTAAAACTTATTTTATCTTTTTTTACGAAACCACGATCGAACTTTCCTTTTCTGAATAGAAAGTTTTAGCTTGGTTATCTTAAAGTATTTATTCGTTCTTCCAGTTAATTTCTCTTTGAATGTTAAGCGTTCGGAGAGAATGAACTCATTCAGTATTTTGGAGAATTCGGGCGTGCGCAAATAACCATAGGATTTATGAGGATTGGCGACACCATTTATTTCATAGTTGTTGATCACTAAAAAATCAACAGGTTTTACGCCATATTTATTCTCAGAAAAATCATCAGCCAATTCGAAGTTTAAAGCTACTTTATCCAAAATATCAGAAAAGTTATACCAATTGTTCTTAACGCCTTCCGGCGTAATCATGAAACTATGCCCATTTAATTTTTGCCTTTGCTCTGCGGCAATTTTACTAACAACTATGGGTAAACCCAGAGGAGAACCAATGGTAATTAAAGTATGAATTTTAATTTGATCGGCTAAAAAAGTCAGAACATCAAATGCCACAATCGATCCCATTGAGTGAGCGATCAACATGATATTATCATTCTTATACTTTTCGAGTACTTTTAATAATCTCTCTCTTATCAGATCTTTTGTTTTGGCGGTGGATGCTTCGTCTACAATACTTTCTTCTTTGTAGTAAGTTTCCAGATCTTTAAAATAATTACCTAAAATACTGTCTGTAATAAAAGTATAATTTAAAGAGAAGTCTTCGTTTAGGAAGATTCGGTTTAGTTGCCGGTTCAAAAATCCAATGATCTTTTTTCTTGTATCATGATTTTCGGGCAAGAGCTCTTTGCTTGGCTTAGCATAAATTTCATCGAGATAATAAGGACTTTCTTTATCTTTTTCGAACTGATTTAACGGTTTATCGTGCAGAATATCGGCCCAATAAACCATTTCATGTTTTGGCAAATCTGTTTTGTAATTATGTTTTTTTAATCCTTCAATCATGGCACGTTCCCACCAACGTTCCAATAAATCTTTGGGTGGTTTATTGCCTAAACCATGAATTTGGATAATAACATTTGCCATACGTTATTGTGATTCTATTAAAATGATTGTAAGACTTATCTAATCAAAAGCATAAGATAAGGAAAACACATTGGAATATTTTGCAATTGACTGATCCCCAATATCCGTTAAGGCATAATCCAATCTAAAATTTTTATAACGAATCCCCAAACCTAAATTGGGTTGAAAAGTCCACGATTTGGTCTGATCAAAATCGGTTTCTTCCTGAAAATTACTTACTCCAGCCCGAAGAAATATAAACTGTTTATAAGAAGCTTCCCATCCAATATGAGGATCGATACTGATTGGATCTCCCTGAATCAAAACATTTCTCTGTCCGTCGAAAGTCATATCCATATCGAGCTCCGTTAACAATGAAAATTTGTCTGAAATGGTAAATTCCCGGCTTACAGCAAGAATCAATCTTGGCAAAGTAATTTCAGTAGAATTTTCTGGTATTTCGTTACCTGTTAGTTCAAACACTTTTTCCAGATCTCCGGTTTTAAACACCCATGCATTAAAAGTGCTTGTGGCATCTCTAAGAACTGCTCCCATCCGCCATTTCCCTTTTCGGTATGTTCCTGCAATATCAAATCCAAAGCCGTAAGCCGAGGCAAAATCACCTGTGTGCCTGTAAATCAGTTTCATATTTCCACCTATGCTCAACCCTTCAATTCCGGTTTTTCTGGAATATGAAAAAAGAAATGCATAATCGGCCGCCGAGAAGGTCGTTACCAAATCGTAGCGGATGTTTCCATCTTTGTCAATTAATTCCAGTGTATTCGGAATATCATCGACACCATAACGCAGTAAACTTAAGCCAAGCGCACTTTTCTCATTTATTTTCATGCCAAAACCCAAATAATCGTATGCTGATAAGCCTCCAAAATATTCAGCATGCATTGCCGATACATCAAATTTTGTTCTTAACTCCACTAAATTGGCCGGATTCCAATAAGACGATTCAACATCATTTTGAGAAGCAATGGTAGCATTTCCCATTCCAAAAGATCTTGCACCTACTCCAATAGACAGGAATTCATTACTATATGTTGGAGCTGAAGTCTGGCCGAGCACTGCACCCGTAAGAAACAAGCAAATAAAAAATGCAATAATTCTGGACATATAGTTGATTTTCTTTGACAGGTAAAAATACTATGCTTTTTTAAAACTTATGCATCGAAGCAAAAGAAATCATAAGTTTCGAAAAAATCCATTATTTTTGTGGCGTACTATACAAAATCAAAATTCATGTCAGAAGCAAAAGGGATTATCAAACACATTCCAAATTCAATTACTTGTTTAAACTTACTATCAGGATGCACTGCGGGCCTTATGGCGATGGAAGGCTATTTAGTAAATGCAGCTTTCCTGATTCTTTTAGCTGCTGTATTCGACTTTTTTGACGGTTTAGCTGCCCGGGTGCTAAAAGCTTATTCTCCTATGGGCAAAGAACTCGATTCTCTTGCCGATATGGTTAGTTTTGGTTTTGCTCCCGGAGTGATTGCTTTGGCTTATTTAAAAAATGCAGTTTTAGGCAGTGCTTCTGCAGATTTTGTTCCTGCAGAATTAAGTTATTCGCAAATTGCACTCTTGTTATCGGCATTTATTATCCCAATATTTTCAGCCCTGCGATTGGCCAAATTTAATATTGATACCCGGCAAACTTCCTCATTTATTGGTGTCCCAACTCCGGCAAATGCAATGTTTTGGGCTTCTCTCCCATTGGTGATGTTCTTTGGAAATTATCCGGTTATTAAAGAGTGCTTATCCAATGAATTCATTATTATCGGAGCTATCCTGATAACATCTTATTTATTAGTAACAGAAATCCCAATGTTTGCCCTTAAAGTAAAAAGCCTGGCCTGGAAAGAAAATAAAATTCAATACTTGTTTTTAATCACCTTATTGATTTTAGCTATCCTTTTAAAATGGTTGGTAATACCTATGATACTATTCGTTTACATTATCTTCTCGTTGATTAACAACCTGATCAGTAAAAAATAAACAAAGCTTTTTGCCGACACAAATAAAAAAAAAGACTAAAATGATGATTTCATTTTAGTCTTTTTTCTTTGCTTATTCCACTTGTTTACTTTTACTAAAAAAATTCTCGAAACAGCGGTACGAACCCCAAAGAATCAGCGAAGCAGCAACAAACAATCCTATTCGTTCAAGAATTCCTATGTCAAAAAGCTCGGCAAGATCGAATGATTCGCTATAACGAACCATCAAATAAAAGGCAAAACCATTGTTCAAAGCGTGAATGAACATGCATAAAAACAGCGATTTGGTTTTCCAATAGAGGTAACCAATTGCAATTCCCGCAATCATGGCGGTAATAAATTGCCATGGATTCAAGTGTATCACTCCAAAAAATACCGAAGACCAAATAATGGCTTTCCAGGGCGAATAGTTGCGCAATAAGCCATCTAAAACTATCCCGCGCATCAAGAATTCTTCCAAAATGGGTGCTGCTACCACAACAGTCAAAAATCCCCAGATATTTGGCTGAAGCATTTCTTTAAACATCTCCATCAGAATATCGGGCATGGGTATCCAGCTCCCAATTTCAGAATCGATAATCACAATTGCCAATGTCATAACAATTACGACAGGCAAAAGAACCGACGGAAAAGATCGAAGCCTAAGAACCTCAGTATTCCGGGGATTATTTTTCCACCATCTTCCTGTGATAAAAATTAGAATAATTACAGGCACAGCATAATTTAACACCAAAAAAGGACCGTGCTGAATATCAATGCCGAAAAGGCTAATTATCGTTAATGGAATAAAATAAGCAATGGTAATGGCTAAAAATAATCCAAGAATTCCCCATCCCTGTTTAATTGTTGGATAAGCCATTTCAGCTTCAAACGGCTCTTTGTCTGTTTCTCTTGTGATTTGATTCATTCTTTTGATATTAAATTACTCTTTTTTTATGACCACCTTCGATCCCAGCATTTTACTCATCTGACTGTAAAATTCCCTTAAAATATCATAATATTCTTTTGTAAATGAGACTACATTTATTTTAAATGATGTTCGTACAGTTAGTTCTTTACCCAATAATTGAGAAGTAAGGATAAAATTTCCTGAATCTTCCGGTAAAGTAATTTTCTTGTTTTTTGGATAATCCTCAAATTTATACCCATCAGGAAGAATAAACTTCGCCATATAAGTTTTGGATCTGGGATAATTGTAATCGATTCGATATTGCCTGGTTTCTTTTAAGAATGAATTTTTCAGGTCCTTTTTATTAAATAAATTAACGTATATATAATCACTCCCCTCATCCAAACCACTCTCCAATTTTAAATTGCACTCCATTTTAAATGAAAGATTTACATCATCCCTATTCTTAAAATGGAGAGAATCTTTCTGAAAATCGCACTTCTCCAAATCAAATAAATTCGTCATCCAGGACTCAGAACCAACTTCAATCAATTCCTTGCGGCTTTTGGCAGCAAAATATCCGTTTTCCCTTACTCTAAGATTACAAACAGGATTCTCTGAATTTGAATAATCATAGGTTATTAATACATCCTGATGGTTCTTTTTGTTCGGTTCTATTTTGGCCCAAAATGGGTTTCCTTTCTTCAATACAAATGCATGGTAATTCAAATCTTTTTCTGCAATCAAATCAAAAGGGCGATAAGGGGATGTTGCATTTAGAAAAATTCTTTTACCATACAATTCAACAAAAACAAGAACCTGATCGAACTGACTTAATAATGGATAATCCTTTTGAATTAATCCCCTGGTATTGGATCTGGCTAAGGCAGGATTGCAATCGAAACCTGCTTCCTGCAAGAGTAAAACGAGTAAATAATTGATTTCTGAATTTGTCCCGGCTTTCTCGTCCAATACATTGGGAGGCGAATCTTCAGGGTATATTCTATATTTTCCATTCCATTTTACATGGGTTCTTACAAAATCATAAATCTTCTGTAGTTTTTCCCAATTGTTTTCATTTCCATTCAGAATGGTTTCCAATTGCTTTTTGGCAAAATTTGTTCGCCCCAAAAAATTCACTTTTTCACTATACTCTTTTGCCAATTCTTCATAAGTAGTCATGGAACTTACAAATATCGGGGTACCGCCTAAAGTAGATTCATCCCGTGTAAAATAGCCCGCCAACTGAAAACGCAGTTGTTCTACAAAATCATGATAATTATTAATATGAGACTCCTCTTTTATGGAAGGCATATTGGTTAGAGTCCATTGACGATTCTTTGATTCGGGATACTTTGCTTGTACCTGACTACCAAACATTACAATGTTGTATCGAAATGATTCAGGCATATTTACTTTTATTGAGCTATAAAAGGTTGGTATTTCATCTTGAAAATACCATGTATCCAAATAAGAGTAGAAGTGCGAATTCGTTGTGTATTTGTATTCAATTATGGAGCCCACCTTCACATCAGGCATAGTAAACCGAACTTCACCATAATTCTCATCTACATCCATATCAAATATTGAGTTATTTGCGATCTCAACAACCTCTTGTTTGCCCTGTTCATTCAAATTTATGGTTTGTCCTTTTACACCGGAAATGTTTTCTATATTATTATTTCTATAGTATGACAATTTAATATTGGCTTGGTCAATTCCCTCCTCCTTCAATATTTTTATCCGAACATGATAAAAATAACGAATTATCGAATAACTCAAATCAACAGAGCATGTTCTGCTAAGAATAACTGCAGAGGCATCCTTTTCATAAGGACATTCTTTCAAGGCAAACTCATCTTTAGATATTTTACCGTACTTAACCTTTTGGGCTTTTAATGTAAAAATGGTAATCTGTAAAAACAGCAATAGAATGAATGCGTGTAAAATAGTTTTCATAAACTTTCAATTAGGCATCTTAAATTAACAAAATATATTTATATCGTAAATTAAAATTTCCCTTTTTACTCAATTTTTCACGTTGATATTACTTATATAGATTTATTTTAAAGAATAGCATGCTTATTTCCAACAAAAAAGGCTAAGATGTTTATCACATTCTTAGCCTTTTTTATTGTTTCTAATTGTCTCTATTTTCGATTCATTACCTCATTTTGTTTCAAAATGGCTTCTTTATGAATCATTCGCAACAATTGCGTAATGAATGGTTCAGATAAGCCTAAGGATTTCCCCAATTCAATTCCCTTTTCACGCACCTTTTCCCATCGTTGAAGTTGAAGAATTGTCATATTTTTCTCCGCTTTATATTCACCTATCCCCTCTACAATATTCATTCGTTGCGCCAACAGCTCTATCAGCTGCGAATCCACAGAATCTATTTGATCACGATACTTTTCAAGCAGATTTTCTTCAACATCATCAACAGAGGGCAATCGGCAAACCAAACTCCTTACTATCTGATCTAAATCCGCAGGTGTTAATTGTTGTTCCTGATCATTGATTACTTCAGCTGTGCTAAAATGGCTTTCAATCATCAAACCATCCATATTCAGATCCATTCCCTTTTGTGCTATTTCCTGCACATATTTATTTGCTCCGGCAATATGACTAGGATCGCAAATAATAGGAAGATTATGAAATCGTGATTTCAGTTCGATAGGAATTTCCCATTTAGGAATGTTACGAAGCCTCGTTTTCTCGAAAGGATAAAATCCTCTGTGAATTGCTGCCAATCTGGAAATACCGGCTTTATTAATAGTTTCCAAAGCCTCAACCCATAAATTAATATCAGGATTTATTGGATTTTTTACCATTACAGGAACACTCATTCCTTGAAGAGCACTGGCCAATTCCTGAACCGAAAATGGATTGGATGTGGTTCTGGCACCTATCCATAAAATATCAACATTATGCCTTAAGCACATTTCAACATGCTTAGGAGAGGCCACCTCAACCATAGTAAGCAAGCCGGTTTCCAGCTTAACTTGATTCAACCATTGCAAAACATCCAAACCACGGTCACCAAAAGACTTAGTAATTGTTTGTGGTTTCCATGCTCCAGCTTTAAAAATCTTTACCTGTTCTACTTTTTTTAATTCTCTGGCAGTATTCAATAATTGTTCCTCAGACTCGACTATGGAAGGTCCACTTATCACTATCGGTCTTGTATCCAACTTCTTAAACCAAGTACTCATTGATTTACAATTCTCCAATCCGCTCATAACTTCACTTTTAAGGCTGTCTAATACCAAAACTGATATTAATCGCACAAAAATACACTTTTTAATGACATTGGGAAATAGGCGCAAATAGAATTGGCATCCTAAAACTGGATGCCAATCAAATGATTATTGTTCCTTTTCTATTTGATCTTTCAATTTATTAAGGACAAACCGAATGGTTTTGTAACAAATAAAAATCAAAAGTGGCCAGGTCAACAGCCATATTATAGATGATGTATACATGTCTTACTATTTAAATTAATACAAATGATCTTCCGCACTGATTTCCTGAGCATCAATCTTTTTACTATTTATTGCTCTCCATGCCCAAACAATATAAGCTATTACAAAAGGAACCATAAGAGAAACGTAACTCATCGCTGTTAATGTATAGTGCGACGATGATGCATTCTGAATGGTTAAAGAGGATTGCAAATCAGCCAATGAAGGATAAAATGAAGTGTTATTCAATCCTGCCAAAAGAAGCAGGGAGAAAACAACTAAAACAGTTCCTCCTCCGGCAAACCAGATTCCTTTTGTGTATTTTTCAAGCAAATATGATTTTACCAATCCAAACAATACTCCTACTACACCTGCTAAAAGTAAAACAGCCACAACAGGCATAGCGATAAGATTATGAAGATATTTAAAGGATTCCATACTTACGATACTTGTTTGTGCATCGGCTGCAAATCCATCCATTATCAACAAACGAACAGCGAAAAACAGAAAAAATACCAGAAATGGAATTCCTGAAACCAGCAATTGCTTTTTTGACCGGGCAAATATTTGATCATTCTCTATGCTGTTCATAAAATAAAGGCTTCCCAATACTCTTGCCAGAAAAAAGACTGTTAATCCCAAGGCTACATTGTGAAAATTAAGAACTGCCTCCAATCCACCGTAAGGTGTTGCCCATTTGGATTGATTAAAATCATTAACTGTAAACTCCGCTCCATTAAAAAAGGTTCCTACGGCTGTTCCAATAAGTATGGTTCCCAATAATCCGTTGATAAACAAAAAAGCCTCGAAAGTTTTAGCTCCCCAAACATTATTGGGTTTGCTTCTAAATTCGTAAGCAACGGCCTGAATGATGAAACAGAAAAGAATTGCCATCCAAACCCAGTAGGCACCTCCAAATGAGGTAGAATAAAATAAAGGAAAAGATGCGAACATGGCACCACCAAAGGTAACCAGAGTTGTGAAAGTGAATTCCCATTTCCGCCCTAATGCATTAACTACCATGGTTCTTTCCAGTTCTGATTTCCCTATTCGATAGATTAGTGTCTGACCTCCCTGAACAAACATCAGAAATACCAGCAAACTACCTAACAATGAATCAATAATCCACCAATACTGCTGCAATACTAAATGCGATAAATTTTCAAACATGATTAGTTTCCTCCGTGATTAGGTCCAATTTTAATTTGCTTTAACATGATTTTGATCTCTGCAATTAGTAAGCCGGTAAATACAACCAAAAAAAGAAAGAAGGTTACTATCACAGACGTACTATCGATATTCGAAACAGCCGTTAATGTAGGCATCAAATCCTGAATAACCCATGGCTGACGACCCATTTCAGCAACAATCCAGCCACACTCAGAAGCCACATATGCAAGAGGAATACTCCAAACTGCCATTCGCAAAAACCATTTTTTATTTACCACACTTTCCGTATAGATATAAACCAAACTCAATACAAAAAGCAGTATAAAATACATTCCCAATCCAACCATAATATGGAAACTATAAAAAGACATGGAGATTGGCGGAACCGTATCGTAAGGATCATCGAAATAACCATAACCAAAATACTTAAAATTCGCTTCAAGTTCTTTTTGAGCTTCTCCTTCACCAACAACATCATTAGCTTTTTTAGCGGCTTTATAGGCTTTTAATGCTTCTATTGCTTTGCGCCCCATCTCCATTTTTTGACTAACAGAAGGATGAACTTCTCCATCATTATCTGTAAATCCGTTGATGATATCATGTACTCCCGGAACAAAAGCCTCGCCATCCAAATAAGCCATATAAGAAAGCATGTTCGGAATTTCTATTTTAAAGCTAAAATCCTTCATATTCTCATTGGCACCATCACTTTCAGTAGTCGACATAAAACCCAGTGCAACCAAACCGGCACCTTTTGAACCATTATAAAGCCCTTCAATGGCAGCAAATTTCATAGGCTGGTCACGAACAATTTCCCTAGCCGAATTATCACCTGTAATTACTGTAAACAAGGATGTTAGCAGACCAAAAACCGCTGCCACAACAATACTCTTTTTAGCAAAAACAATCTCTTTCTTTTTCAATAAGTACCAAGCACTTACTCCAATTACAAAAACAGCTCCCAACACATAAGCAGATGATATGGTATGCAGAAATTTATTAACAGCCGTAGGGGAAAACAGGACATCCCAAAAGTTGTCCATTTCGTTACGTGCCGTGTCCGGATTAAATTTCATTCCAACAGGATTTTGCATCCAACCATTAGCAACCAATATCCACAAAGCAGATAGATTGGAACCAATTGCAACTAACCATGTAGAAATTAAATGGAACTTTTTACTTACTTTATTCCAGCCAAAAAACATCACAGCAATAAATGTAGATTCCATGAAGAAGGCCATGATTCCTTCTATTGCAAGTGGAGCTCCAAAAATATCTCCCACGAACCAAGAATAATTTGACCAGTTGGTGCCAAACTCAAATTCTAAAATAATTCCGGTTGCAACACCAATCGCAAAATTAATTCCAAAAAGTGTCATCCAAAACTTGGTGATCTTTTTCCATTCCGGATCATTGGTTTTCACATAAATGGTTTCCATGATCGCAATAATGAAAGCCATACCTAAGGTTAAAGGGACAAAAATCCAGTGATACATTGCAGTAAGTGCAAACTGCGCTCTGGACCAATCCACTAAAGAAGGATCTAAGTTTTCGATCATATTAATGATTTTTAGGATTAGTTAATTGATCAATCACATAATCGCTGCGCTCTTGATCGTTATTATATTGTGTGTTTAAGAAATTAGGAAAGAACAACAGCTTTAAAATAAAAAACATAACAAATAATTTCACCAAAATAATAAGCCAAATCTGGCGACTCCATTTGCTTTGATTTTTAAAGCCTTCCAAATAAAATTCCCAAATAGTTTTTGGCAATTTCATTAATTTATTAAGGATATCATTCATTGTAACAAGAACTATTGTATTTTATTTCACATACTTTTTTTTCAACAAAATAAAAGACATTTAAGTCTGCTATTATTTATCAAAATACATAACAAATGTAAAACTATTTACATAGCCACAACTAAATTCTGTATAGATAGATTTTATATGGTCATATAAAAAATCAATAAACATTTAATTCACAATCAGTTGATGCACTCATTCTGAAGCTGCATCCCTACGAACCTACTGATTTTAAAGGTTTCCGATAATTAACTACGACCTACTACCAATTCATGAATATTATTTCACAAAATACCTAAACTCAAAAAGTTAAACTTTAAAATACACATTATCAAAACATTAATGTAAAACAATCACGGAAAAAGTTAAAAAACCATTAAAATCAGCTTATTACCATCTCCTTTTAACACGTCTTAACAAATCGAAATATTTAATTATATTTGAATTAACACGCAATCGTATGTGAAACATAAAAGAATTAAGCAATTACAGCCCAAACACCCCTAAATTCAGAGGATTACAATCCTTATTTAGAATTAATTTAAAAACCGTTTTTGCTTTGTATTTTTAATTGGTTCCCATACAATAAAATGGATGTACACAAACAGAAAACTAACCCAATTGCATAATGAAAGAAGAAACATCAAACAACAGCAGACGAAAATTCCTTAAAAGTGTAGGAATTACTGTAGGTGCTGCCGGTGTTGTTAGTGGATTTTCTCTTCTTGGAGCAGCAAAAGCGGCAGCTCAAGAACCTGGAGAAACAGTAAATCTGTTAACACAAGATGGACAACTAGTTCAAGTTGATAAAAATCAATTGCGCCCAACAGTAAGTGAACCACTTACCGAATTACAAAAAAGAGGTCGTGAAGGTATTCCAGGTAAATCTTTTGTTATGGTGATAGACCTTAGCAAATGCAGAAATGCCCGAAAATGTATGGCTGCCTGTCAAAACCATCACCAACTAAGAGCTGATCAACACCATATTAATGTTCTTCAAATGCAGGATGCTGAACATACAGCTCCTTATTTTATGCCCAAACCTTGTCAGCATTGTGACAATCCTCCGTGTACCAAAGTTTGTCCGGTAGATGCAACTTTCAAACGTCAGGATGGAATTGTACTTATCGATAATGAAAGATGTATCGGTTGCAGATTCTGTATTGCAGCCTGCCCATACTCAGCACGTATTTTCCAATGGACAGAACCTAAGGATGCTGAAAAATACAAAAATCTTACTTACAATATCGAAGCTAACGTTCCTCAAAAGAAAGGTACAATAAGCAAGTGTTTATTTAGTGCCGACAGACTTCGTGAAGACAAACTTCCTTCTTGTGTTTCTTCCTGTCCTAATGGTGTTTACTATTTTGGAGATAGAAATGAAGATGCTGTTACCAATGGCACATCCGGAGAAACCGTTCGTTTCACCAAACTAATTGAAGATAATGCCGGTTATACATTAATGGAAGAACTGGGAACCAAGCCAAGGGTTTACTATTTGCCTCCTAAAAACAGAGCATTTGAGTTTAATGGTGACCTTTTAAACGAAGAAAATCTTCATTAAAACATTGCTTCAATTATCAATAACAGAATAATAAACAGATTTTATTTGCCCTAAATAATTTAATCTTATGAATGACTTACCAGAACAGAAAGAAACAACTCTTTCGTTTGAGAAAATAAAAAAAGACATTCTTCGTCCGATGCAAAACCACAAAGGCTTAGAACTTTGGATTGCTTTCCTAATAACAGTGATAAGTGTTTGCGCCTGGGCCTACTACGTGCAATTGCGTGATGGACTGGGAGTTACCGGCATGCGCGATTACGTATCCTGGGGACTTTACATTGCCAACTTTGTATTTTTTGTTGCTGTGAGTTTAGTTGGAATGCTTATTTCGTCGATTCTGGGTTTGCTCCGAATCGATTGGATAACACCAATATCCAGAATTGCAGAGATAATAGCAGTTGCCTTTGTTGCAGTAGCTGGCTTGGTTATTATTATGGATATGGGACGACCCGACAGGGTTGTTAACGTGCTCATACATGGTCGTTTTCAATCTCCAATTCTTTGGGATATAACCGTTGTAACCACTTACCTTACAATAAGTCTTCTATTACTGATTTTACCAATGATTCCCGATTTGGCAATCTGTAAAAAGGAATTAAAGAAAGCTTCTCCCATTCTGAAAAAGCTGTACAATATTCTATCATTTGGTTACATCAATACTCCAAATCAGCACAAACACTTACACAAAATGATCCGGACATTAATGGTTCTTATTGTTCCGGTAGGTTTGGCAATTCATACCGTAACATCGTGGCTGTTTGCTGCAACCTTGCGAAATGGTTGGGACACAACAATTTTTGGACCCTACTTCGTTGCAGGAGCATTTGTAGCAGGTTCAGCAGCCTTAATCATTGCTATGTATTTTTTCCGTGTCAGCTATAAACTTCAGGATTACATTACAGATGTTCAATTCGATAAAATGGGAAAACTGATGGTGGCTGTTTGTTTGGTATATTTATATTTCAATTTAAATGAATTTTTAGTTCCCGGTTACAAAATGAAAACCGGGGATGATGTTCATTTAAAAGAATTATTCACCGGCCATTGGGCCATCATGTTCTGGTCGTCTCAATTATTGGGTAACGTTATCCCAATTCTGCTTTTGGTTACCAAGAAATTCAGAAAGCCTTTTCCTATCATGATTATTTCATTATTCATTTTAGCAGGAGCCTGGATTAAAAGATATGTAATTGTTATTCCAACATTACTTCATCCTCATTTACCAATTCAGAATGTACCACAAAACTTTGTACACTACTATCCTTCAGCAATCGAGATTTCTGTAACCGTTTTAAGTTTTGCTTTGGCACTCTTAATCATCACAGTTTTATCAAAAATATTCCCGGTAGTTCCCATATGTGAAATTGCCGAACAAAAAGGAATCGAAGTGAAAATCGAAGCTTAAAAATATACAAACAATGAAAAATGCTATCAAAATAATTGCCAGCCTATTTCTAGTTTTTACCTTCTCAACAACTGTTGTTAAGGCCGAAGAATGGTCGGTTCCTGCATCTGCAAAAAAGAAGCAAAACCCATACGAAGCCAGCACAAAAAATATAAGTTCAGGTAAAAAGGTTTATAACATTAATTGTAAATCCTGTCATGGAGATGCTACCATGGGAAACATGCTGCCTCTTCAGCCGGTTGCCCCTTCTGATTTAGGATCACAGGCATTTTTAATGCAGACAGATGGAGAAATCTATTACAAAGTTAACAAAGGAAATGGCGCAATGCCGACCTTCGAAAAAACCTTAAGCGACGAGGACAAATGGATGGTTATTACCTATCTGCGCTCTTTCGATCAAAATAAGAAGGTAAGCAAGAAAATTGCTGAGGTAATAAATCCTGAAGTAAGCGATGTTAAAATTCTATTGGACATTAATAAGGAGGACAAACGGATTACAGCAAACCTGTCGGGTTTAACTAAAAAAGGAGATCGCGCAGCCTTACAAGGAATTGAACTAAGCATAAAGGTTAAAAGGAGTTTTGGATATTTAGATATCTCGGGCGACGATGCGTACACAAACGAAAAAGGGGAAGTTAATGTTCAATTTCCAGAAGATTTACCCGGCGATCGCGAAGGACATGTGAATCTTCTTGTTAAAGTAACAGATGATGCCTACTATGGAGAGGTAAATGTTGATCGGATTGTCAGCCTGGGTTTACCTACCAATCCAGTAAATCCTTTGGATGAAAGAGCTATGTGGGGAACCAGAGCAAATGCTCCGATATGGATAATTTTAAGCTATGTTGGTGGAGTAATCAGTATTTGGGGAGTGATTTTCCTTGTACTATTTCAACTAATTCAACTACCTAAACTCGCGAAAAACAAAGAATAAAAAACTACTCAGAATCATTCTCTTTCTTCTTTTTTGATGGTCCGCTTAACTTATACAAGAGGTATCCCATTCCTATTAGAAAATGAAGAGCAGTAATTCCAGCAAGAATATAAACAAGAGTGAAATCAGATTTCATATCAAATAATCTAAGACTGTAAAGTCTGCAAGTTGGTGAAAATGCAGGAAGAAACAAAAAAACACATTTGTGTACACTGTGGCGACGACTGTGGTTCACATCCCGTAATTTGGGATGAGAAGCCATTTTGCTGCAATGGTTGTTCTACTGTATATCAGATTTTGCACGAAAATGAACTTTGTACCTACTACGATTTTGAATCAAACCCTGGAATTAAAGTTGAAGCCGGAAAATACAAAGAGAAATTTGCTTTTTTAGATGACAACGAAATTGCAGAGCAACTTTATGAATTCGCAGAAGGAAATATCAGAAAAATAACTCTTTATATCCCAAGCATACATTGTAGTTCTTGTATTTGGTTGCTTGAGCATCTCACTATTTTAAATCAAGGAGTTGTTAAATCGATGGTTAATTTCGTTAAAAAAGAAGTGGCCATCACATTCAATTCCGATGAAATAAGCATTAGAGAATTGGCAGAATTACTATCGTCCATTCATTATATCCCTGAGATTACTCTCGACAAATTACAGTTAAAACAAAATGAAGAAGTAAACAAAAGTCTTCTTTACAAAATCGGTATTGCCGGATTTTGCTTTGGAAACATCATGCTTTTGAGCTTGCCCGAATACGTTCCGGGTCATGAGTATCTGGAAACTCATTTCAAAGAATTTTTTGGCATGATGAATTTCTTCCTCGTTTTACCTGTTTTCTTTTACAGCGGAAGTGATTATCTGCTATCTGCCGGAAAGGCAATAAAACACAAATTCATTAATATTGATGTTCCTATTTCGATGGGAATACTTATGCTCTTTATTCAAAGTAGTATTGAGATTTTCAGCGGATCGGGAGCCGGTTATATGGATTCCCTTACAGGATTAATCTTTTTTCTGCTGATAGGCAAATGGTATCAAAACAGAACTTACCAAGCCCTCTCGTTCGAACGGGATTATCGTTCCTATTTTCCGGTTGCCGTAAGTAAAATGGAAAATGGAATTGAGATAAGTACTCCTATTGAGAAACTGCAAAAAGGTGATATTATTTTAATCCGAAATCAGGAATTAATTCCTGCCGATGGCATTTTAATTAAGGGAGAAGCACAAATTGATTACAGTTTTGTAACCGGTGAATCGAAACCTGTATTTAAAGAAAGCGGAGATCATATTTTTGCAGGTGGAAAGCAAATGGGCAGTGCAATTGAATTGACAATCGAAAAAGATGTCATTCAAAGTCGTTTGACACAATTATGGAATCAATTTGAAGGTGAGGATTCTTCAAATACCAAACTAAACTCATTAATTGATCAGATCAGCAAATATTTTACCATTGCAATTATAACAATAGGAATGTTTGCCGGGATATATTGGTTATTGAATGATTCAAGCAAAGCTGTTTTTGCTTTTACTTCGGTTCTGATTGTTGCCTGTCCCTGTGCCTTAGCTCTTTCGGCTCCTTTTGCACTGGGAAACACCATGCGGTTAATGGGAAGAATGGGAATATATCTAAAAAGCTCAGCTGTGGTCGAAAAATTGAATTCAATCACCACAATTGTTTTCGACAAAACAGGAACAATAACGCAGACCGACGAAGTAAAGGTTAATTTTCATGGAGATGAACTAAGTGATGATGACAAAATTGCAGTGAAATCATTAACCAGGCATTCTACTCATGTGCTAAGTTCTACTTTGTATGAGTTTTACAAGAATATTCCTCCTGAAACGGTTGTTAACTATACTGAATTGCCATCAATGGGAATTTCGGGAACAATAAATGGACGGGAAATTAAATTAGGCTCTGCAAAATTTATTTACGAAGGAAAAACAGAAACCAGCTCTTTAAACACAGAAGTTTATTTTTCGGCAGATGGAAAAATAAAAGGGCATTTCTCTTTGAGCAATCAATACAGAACTGGTTTGTCAGAATTAATAAACGGACTAACTCCTAAATACGATTTACACATCTTGTCGGGTGATAATGATTCCGAAATGGAAAATCTAACACTGATATTTCCAAAGAAATCAATAATCCGATTTAATCAGTCGCCAAATGACAAATTGGAATATATCAACAATTTAAAGAAACAAAACAAAAGTGTTTTAATGATTGGTGATGGTTTGAACGATGCCGGCGCTTTAAAAGCAAGCAATGTAGGAATTTCAATTGCAGATGATATTTACCATTTCTCACCGGCTTGCGATGCTATTTTAGAAGCTTCAAAATTTCAACAATTAAGCTATTTCCTAAAAATATCAGGACGAAGTGTTCTGATTGTAAAACTAAGTTTCATCCTCTCTTTTCTATACAATTTATTTGGTTTGTATTTCGCAGTACAAGGAATATTATCGCCTATTGTTGCAGCCTTGCTTATGCCAATCAGTTCCATTTCGGTGGTGGCATTTGCAACCTTTACAACCAATTATATTGCCAAATCGAAAGAGATTATTACTAAAACAGAATCGAATACGGAAGAAGTCAAAATATCTTCTTCATTAAAAAATTCAGTTCAGCTAAATTAAAAAGTAAATGAGTGTATTGTTCGTTTTAATTGGTGTTAGTATGCTTGTAGCAGGAGGATTTCTTGTTGGATTTCTTTGGGCCGTGAAAAAAGGACAATATGATGATTCCTATTCCCCATCTGTTCGGATTCTATTCGACGATCAGGAAAATGAAATGCAAAAAGAAAAGGAAGAACAAAAACAACAAATAGAAAAGGAAACAACTAAGAAAAACCATAAATCTTAATTTAATGGAAACACAACATTTTTCGTACGATAACAAAATCGTGAAATTTTTCGCCTACGCAACCATTCTTTGGGGAGTAGTTGGAATGTTGGTGGGGCTTTTGGCAGCACTGCAATTGGCATTCCCGATTTTTAATTTCAATCTGGCTTATACCTCATTTGGTAGAATTCGTCCGATTCACACCAATGCAGTAATTTTTGCATTTGTTGGGAATGGAATATTTACCGCAGTTTATTATTCACTTCAGCGCTTATTGAAAGCCAGAATGTTTAATGACAGACTTAGTTGGATCCATTTCTGGGGCTGGCAGGCCATAATTGTTTCGGCGGCTGTCACTTTTGTTTTAGGAATTACTACCAGTAAAGAGTATGCAGAACTGGAATGGCCAATCGATATTGCCATTACCATAATTTGGGTTGTGTTTGGCTGGAACATGTTTGGTACCATTCTAAGAAGAAGAGCCGATCACCTTTATGTTGCCATATGGTTCTATATTGCAACTTTTGTAACGGTTGCCGTTCTTCACATTGGCAATTCAATTTCCCTGCCTTACAGCTGGATTCAATCATATCCTGTTTATGCAGGTGTGCAGGATGCTTTGGTGCAATGGTGGTATGGTCACAATGCCGTAGCATTTTTCCTGACTACGCCATACTTAGGTTTGATGTACTATTTCCTGCCAAAAGCAGCCAATCGTCCGGTGTATTCTTACCGACTTTCGATAATTCACTTCTGGGCATTGGTTTTCCTTTATATCTGGGCCGGACCTCATCACCTGCTATATACCTCTTTACCGGATTGGGCACAATCTTTAGGTGTTGTTTTCTCAATCATGTTACTTGCTCCATCGTGGGGAGGAATGTTCAACGGATTACTGACACTTCGCGGTGCCTGGGATAAAGTTCGTGACAGTGCAACCTTAAAGTTTATGGTGGTAGCTGTAACCTGTTACGGAATGTCGACCTTCGAAGGACCAATGATGTCGCTAAAATGGGTAAACTCATTAACACACTATACCGACTGGACAATTGCTCACGTTCACATTGGAGCAATGGGCTGGAACGGCTTTCTTACTTTTGGAATGTTGTACTACTTGTTCCCAAAAATGTGGAATACGAAACTGTACTCTGAAAAATTAGCCAATGCACACTTCTGGGTTGGAACATTAGGCATGATTTTTTATGCACTTCCCTTGTATTGGGGTGCTGTTGTTCAAACCTTAATGTGGAAAGAATTTACTCCAGACGGATTATTAGCTTATCCTAATTTCCTGGAAACCGTTACTCAGATTTTACCAATGTATCATGCCAGGGTTTTTGGAGGACTTCTTTATTTCTCCGGACTGTTCTTAATGGTTTATAATCTATTGAAAACTGCGGCATCAGGTAAATGCATAGACAATGAAGAAGCTTCGGCTCCTGCAATTGTTACCGATACAAAACGTAGTAAAAGTGAAGGTTTACATCGTTGGTTGGAAAGAAAGCCTGTTCAGTTTATGATTTTGGCTACTGTTGCAATCTTAATTGGTGGGGCATTCGAAATTATCCCTACCTACCTGATCAAATCAAATATCCCGACTATCGAAAGTGTAAAACCTTATACTCCACTTGAGTTACAGGGCAGAGACATTTATATCCGCGAAGGATGTAATACTTGTCACTCCCAAATGGTCCGTCCTTTCCGTTCAGAAACTGAACGATATGGTGAGTATTCAAAAGCCGGCGAATCAGTTTACGATCATCCACACTTGTGGGGATCGAAACGAACAGGACCGGATTTGGCCCGCGAAGGTGTTCCGGGTGGAAAAATGTACAAGACAAATGTTTGGCATTTTAACCATATGCTGGATCCACAAAAAATGAACGCTCAATCTATTATGCCGAAATATCCCTGGTTGATAAAAGACGTACTGGATACTTCATCTACCCCGGCAAAAATTAGAGCGATGACCACTTTAGGTGTTCCATATGCTGAAGGCTACGATCTAATTGCCAATGACGATTTAAAGAAACAAGCAGAAGAAATTGCTACCGATCTTAAAAATTCAGGTATTGAAGTTGCAAGTGATAAAGAAATATTAGCTGTAATTGCTTACCTGCAACGTTTGGGTAGAGATATTTCGGTTCAAAAATAGACATCAGATTAGGAGTGAGAAATGAGGAAAATACTTTTATAATGATTTTTACCTCACTTCTCAGATCTCTCATCTAAACACAAAAAAAAATGAAAATAGTTAGTCATTATTTACAAGGCATTGCTGATGTTGGTTTTTTCCCAAGCATCTCATTACTGATTTTCTTCCTGTTCTTTGCAGGAATGCTTTGGTGGACTTTCAAAAAAAGCAACAAAGAATTCTTTACAGAAATGGAAAGTTATGCCCTGGACGAGGATAGTGTAAATTCACCATCAGAAGCAAAAGAATAAACAGGCTCAAAAATCAAGATAAAATGGAGAAAAAAGATAAATTCTTAGAAGAAAACGAGCATCTGATCAGCGATCATGATTATGATGGGATTAGAGAATTAAACAACCCAATGCCAACTTGGTGGCGTTATTTATTCTATATCACAATTGTTTTTGCCGCAGTATACATGTTTCGTTATCATGTTTTTGGTGATGATTTACAAATTGATGAATACAATAAAGAAATGGCTCTTGCCGAAGCCAATAAACCCAAAACAGCTTTTGATGAGAATAATCTTGTTTTGATGACAGCGTCGGCAGATTTAGACAATGGCAAAGCCATCTACGATAAAAACTGCATTGCTTGTCATGGATCATTGGGAGAAGGTAATGCAATTGGGCCAAACCTTACCGATAAGTATTGGTTAAATGGCGGCAGTCTTAAAGATGTATACCAGATTATTAAAGTAGGAAAACCGATGAAGGGTATGCTTGCATGGCAAAATCAATTGTCGCCGGAACAAATGCTGCAAGTTGCAAGTTATACTTTGAGTCTGCAGGGAACAAATCCTCCTAATGCAAAAGACGCTCAGGGTGATTTGGTTGAATAAAAATATTTACGCACACAAGGAATGTGCAAATTCAGATCTTTTTTAACTGTGGAATAATAAATTAACAAACACCAGCGAGTTCACTCACAAGGTTTAATCTAAAAAAACACTTCCTGTTCTTTGTGAAATACCTTTGAGCTTTTTTGTGTTTAAATTGAAAAAAATGGCTCCTAAAAATCCATATACTGGTTATCGTGACCAGCTTGCGACTCTAAATGAAACGGGAAAACGTAAATGGGTATACGCACAAAAACCGAAAGGAAAATTATATAACTATCGGAATATTGTTAGCTATACACTGCTGTTTCTGCTCTTTGCAGTTCCATTTGTGAAGCTAAATGGAGAGCCATTTTTGATGTTGAATATTTTAGAGCGAAAATTCATTTTATTTGGCGTTCATTTTTGGCCTCAGGATTTTCATCTCTTCCTATATTCAATGATTACACTTTTCGTATTTGTGGTTCTATTTACCGTTAGTTATGGTCGGATATGGTGTGGTTGGGCTTGTCCGCAAACTGTTTTTTTAGAATTTATTTTTAGAAAAATTGAGTACTTGATTGAAGGAAATCCAAGCCAACAGCGCAAATTGTATTCCCAGCCGATGAATTTCACCAAATTCTGGAAAAAAGGTTTAAAAATCATTCTTTTTTATGCAATCTGCTTTTTAATTACAAACACTTTTTTATCCTACATTATTGGAATTGATCAGTTGTTGGAAATAATGAGAGCTCCAATATCTGAACATAGCACTGGATTTATTGTGGCTGTTTTATTTTCGGGCATTATGTTCTTTGTTTTCGCAAAATTGCGCGAACAGGTATGCTCGATGATTTGCCCTTATGGAAGATTGCAGGGCGTACTCTTAGACTCCAATTCGATTGTTGTTGCCTACGATTACAAGCGGGGCGAAGAAAGAGCTCCGCTGGAGGCTGGCGAAGATCGTGATGCAGATGGAAAAGGTGATTGTATTGACTGTTATCAATGTGTTGATGTTTGTCCTACCGGAATAGATGTTCGTGATGGTACTCAATTGGAATGTATTAATTGTACTGCCTGTATAGATGAATGTAATTCTGTAATGGAGTGGATAGGAAAATCAAAGGGTTTAATTCGATTCGATTCTGAAAAAAATATCGCCGAAGGCAAAAAACAAAAATGGCCGGCCCGTAAAATTGCTTACACCGTAGTTCTATGTATTTTACTGGGAATTGTAGCCGCATTATTTGCTTCGAGAAGCGATTTGGAAGCCATTATCCTGCGAACTCCTGGCCTAATGTATCAACCACAGGAAGGTGGAATTAGTAATATGTACAACTTTAAAGTTGTTAACAAAACGGCCTTCGAACTTCCTATTCATTTTAAAATAATGAATCACGAAGGAGTTATTAAAGTAATTGGAGAAGAATTAAAAGCCAAAGCAAGTTCGATAAAGGAAGGTGTATTTTTCGCAATTTTACCACAAAAAGAAATTACAAGCGATAACATTCCAATTACCATTGGTGTATATGCCAATGAACGATTAATAGAAGAAGTTAAACTAACTTTTGTAGGACCAAACTAACAGCAAGCATTTACAACGAACTGATTACCAATTAAAGCATACAAATAACTGATAATTGAAGTATGAAAAAGATGAGTTGGGGAACGAAATTAGCAATAGGAGCTTCGATATATATTGTCGGAATTCTTGCTTTTGTTGCATTTAGCACAACACAAAAAATCAATTTGGTATCGAAAGACTACTATCCTAAAGAAGTGGAATATCAGCAACAAATAGATAAATTAAAAAACGCCAAAAAATTAAACGAAACAATCCTTATATCGCAGGAAAACGGGAAATTACAGTTTCAATTTCCATCCAATATGCACGATCAGGTTAAAGGCGAAATCATATTTTATCGCCCTTCAGATTATGAATCTGATATTAAAACTGCCATTGAGCTTAACGAAAACGGATTGCAGGAACTGAATACTGATCAACTTTTAAAAGGAATGTACACCATCAAAATAAATTGGGAACACGATGGCATTGGATATTATAAAGAAGAGGCTGTTTACTTGAATAAATAAGTGTTTAACCACGAAGGTAAGAAGTGCAGTACGCAGTAACTCCATGAAAAAAAAGAAGATCTTAAAGTAAATGAAAATACTTAGTGCACTTTGTGGTAAAAAAAAATAGTGACAAGTATTTACAAGAGGTAAGTATTAATTAATTTAACCACAAAGAGCACAAAGGGCAACACGAAGTAACACCAAGAAAAAAAAAAGAAGATCTCAAAGTAAATGAAAGACTTAGAAATAGTTTACAAGAAAGTATTAGATTGTGCATTTAAAGTACATACCGAACTTGGCCCAGGATTATTAGAGAGTACTTATGAGGAATGCCTTTACTATGAACTTTCTCAAGAAGGACTCAAAGTTGAGAAACAAAAAGAACTACCTCTAATTTATAAAGAAATTAGATTAGAATCTGGCTACAGACTTGATCTATTAGTTGAAGATTCAGTAATAGTTGAGATTAAAGCAATAGAAACTTTAAACGATAAGCATCTGGCACAGATTTTAACCTACATGAAACTGTCAAAGTGTAAACTGGGTTTACTGGTTAACTTCAATGTCAAATCACTTAAATATGGCATTAAAAGAGTAATATTTTAAAACTTAGTGTCCTTTGTGAAAATACTTTGTGCACTTTGTGGTTAGATAAAAAAGAAAAACATGGTATATCTATCAGCATTAATACTCGGACTTATGGGCAGTTTTCACTGTGTGGGAATGTGTGGTCCTATTGCACTGGCAATTCCATTAAAAACAACTTCATGGCTGGCAAGAATTTCGGGCGGTATAATTTACAACATCGGACGTGCCCTTACCTATGCAATAATGGGAGCCATATTTGGTTTGCTGGGAAGAGGTTTGGTGATGAGTGGATTTCAGCAATGGGTTTCCGTTATTATGGGTGCTATCATGATTCTATCCGTAATCACACCTTCCATTTATAAGAATCGCTTTAACGCTGAAAAAGGGATATTCTCCTTTGTAGGAAAAGTAAAACTTTCCTTGGGAAAACTATTCACTCAACGTAGTTATGGATCGCTTTTTTTAATCGGATTATTAAACGGATTGCTACCCTGCGGTTTGGTTTACGTTGCCATTGCTGCCGCAATTGCCACAGGATCATCTGCCGGAGGCGGGCTTTTCATGTTCATTTTTGGCTTGGGAACTCTTCCTATGATGTTGGCCATTTCGCTAATTGGCAACTTAATTACATTAGAATTGAGAAAGAAAATTACCCGGTTAATTCCTTATGCCATCGTATTTATCGGGATTCTGTTCGTGCTTCGCGGACTGAGTTTAGGAATTCCTTTCCTAAGTCCTCCAGAAAAAGCTATGCATGTACCTACCGAGCAAGTGGATGCCGCCAAACCAAAACCAGATTGTTGTCATTAAATCCAAAGCTCTACCAAAAAATCTTATTGTGATCCCATAGTGTACAAAAACGAACTCTTTGTCTGACAAATTATTTTTATTGTTTCCAATCAGGATATCTTGTAAATTAAGGGGAGCCTAAGTTTAACCAATGATATTCTAACACCATGAAAAAAATACTTAACAACTTGTTGACGTTTTTCAACACTACAGAAGAAGATTCCTTTTACTACGTAAGAATTGAACGAAATGACAAATGCTTCTGCAGCAGCGGTAAAAAATACAAAGCTTGTCATTACCCCGATCATCAGAAAAAAAGTAAAGTTGCCGTTAAAAAAATTAGTGAAACAAGCGGAGAAGAACAGATTAAAATTCTAAGTGTAAACCGACTCCGAAAAGAATATTATCGTATAAAATCGAATGTACATTAAAATACAAACAGCTTTTGGCTGATGGATGAACGGTTTTAGAAACACCACTCCAATGCCATAGCCAAAAGCTTATTTACCTCTTTACAGCCTCAACCTGTTCAAGAGAAACCTCCCCATAATCATTCCCCCAGGAATTCAGAATATAATTAAAAACGGCGACCAATTCCTTATCTGTTAAACCGGATGCAGGCATCAAACTGTTGTACTTTACCCCATTTACTTTAATGGGTTTATTACTTCCGTACTTCACCATTTTTATGGCATCTTCCGTATGCTTCTTCAAGTAATCGGAATTAGCCAAAGGAGGATAAAATTTTTCAATTCCTCCACCCGTCTTCATGTGACAGTTCATACACTTGGCTCTATACAGTTGAGCTCCTTTTTCCATATCAATTAGTGATATTTCAGAACTCACAAGCTTTTCCTTTGCGTTTTTTTTCTCAGATCCACCACAAGAAATTAGAAAAAAAAGCATTGTCAGAAATATTACGTTCAATTTATTCATACTCCTTATTCTTTTTTAGATCCAGTAAAAATAGCAAACACACCGTGAATTATCAAAATAATCCTACAGTCTAAATAGCTAACTACCGCAAAAAAAGGCAATTAGACATAAGCCCCAATCAAATATTTTTATATATTTATATGGATCAGAGTAATGATTGCCAAATAATTGCCCCATTTCTCTCCTTTACCCTAAACAATGGAGGACTATTTATGAAATTAAAACTTACTGTTTCTTTTCTGCTAATCTTGATTACTTCTTTATCATTTGGTCAAGACGTAAAAGACTTGTATTACGACATAGAGGTTGGAGTCATAGAACATCTTGACGATACCATTCCTGAGGACATACAATTAACTAACGAAGCCGGCGAATTGATCTTTTTAAAAGATCAAATTAACAAACCTACTGCAATTGTATTTGTCTACTTCCGTTGCCCGGGTATCTGCAGCCCTTTAATGGATGGCATTGCAGATGTCATTCAAAAAAGTGACTTGGAAATCGCTAAAGATTATCAAGTGATCACCATCAGTTTTGATCCTCAGGAAACATATGATCTGGCCGTTAAAAAGAAAAACAACTACAAGTCCTTAATCAAAGGCAAAAACACTCAGGAGGGTTGGAAATTCTATACCGGCGACAGCCTGAATATTGCCAAAGCAACAAAAGCACTGGGATTTAGATATAAAAAAACCGGCAACGAATACACTCATGCGGCCACAGTTATTGTAACAAGTCCCGATGGCAAGATCACCCGCTATTTAAATGGCACCTACTTTTTGCCATTTGAGTTTAAGCTGGCGATGATGGAAGCCTCTAAAGGACAGGCAGGACCAACAATCAACAAACTACTTCAATATTGCTATTCCTACGATCCGGTAGGACAAGCCTACGTTTTAAACATCACGAAAATAACAGGAACCATCATCTTAGTTATGGGACTGATCGTATTTCTGTTGTTAGTGTTTAAGAAACCTAAAAGGAAACGAAATTAATTAAACCACTAATTCCTCAGATTAACACAAATACGATCTATCAAAATTTGTGAAATCTGTGGTTCTGATTAAGATAAAAAATTAACACTATACCTATGTCTGATACCGTAATTCAAAACCATGAGCTAAACTACCTTGAATATCAGGGACGATACAAAGGAATATTTGCATGGATTTTCTCAACAGACCACAAACGAATCGGCTTGTTGTATTTATACAGCATGCTGGTGCTTTTTAGTGTAGCCGCTATTCTGGGGCTGCTAATGAAAATAGAGCTGATAGCACCCGGGAAAACCATTATGGATGCCCAAACTTACAACAGCTTTTTTACCCTTCACGGGATCACCATGATCTTTTTAATCGTGGTTCCGGGCTTACCCGCTGTGTTTGGAAATTTCTTTCTGCCTCTGATGATTGGGGCAAAAGATGTGGCATTTCCCAAGCTGAATCTTCTATCGTGGTGGATCTATATTTTAGGTGCTGCAATTGCACTTTCGGCTCAGTTTTTTGGTGACGGACCTCCGGATACGGGCTGGACATTTTACGCTCCCTACAGTTTTAGAACCGGAACAAATATGCTGCCGGCCGTTACTGGTGCGTTTATACTGGGTTTCTCATCTATTGCCACAGGTATCAACTTTATTGTTACCATGCATAGAATGAGAGCTCCCGGTATGTCGTGGATGAAAATGCCGCTATTCCCTTGGGCTCTTTACGGTACCAGCTGGATTCAGGTACTGGCAACGCCTATTGTTGGTGTTACTTTACTAATGATTGTACTGGAACGTACCCTGCAAATCGGTTTTTTCGATCCTGCCTTAGGCGGCGACCCAATCTTATATCAGCATTTATTCTGGATTTACTCCCACCCAGCTGTTTACATCATGATATTGCCTGCGATGGGGGTGATCTCGGAGATTATTCCAACATTCGCACGAAAAACCATTTTTGGATACAAAGCCATTGTCGTTTCAACACTGGCAATTGCATTTGTTGGTTACTTTGTTTGGGGACATCACATGTTTACATCAGGAATGAGTGGAACGGCCCTGTATACATTTTCGATTCTGACATTTTTAGTGGCCATTCCCAGTGCCATTAAAATATTCAACTGGGTGGCTACCCTTCATAAAGCTTCCATCGATATTCAAACCCCTTTCTTGTGGGCTCTTTGCTTTCTTTTTGTTTTCATGATCGGAGGATTATCAGGAATGGTACTGGGTGCCTTATCGGCCAACGTTCATTTGCACGATACGGCATTTGTGGTTGCTCACTTTCACTTTATTGTTTTTGGAGGCACCGGATATGCATTTTTTGGAGCTCTGCATTACTGGTACCCAAAAATGTTTGGAAGAATGTACGACAAAGGTTGGGCGAACATAGGTTTGGCAGTATTCTTTACTGGTTTTAACACACTTTATCTTCCCATGTTTTATTTAGGAATGATTGGAATGCCCCGCAGGTATTACGACTATGTTGAAGAATTTCACGGACCAAACATCGTTTCCTCGTTTGGAGCCATGCTGATGATTTCAGGTTTGATCATTATCATTACCAATTTGGTTCGCTCGGCCCGCAAAGGAGCAATTGCAGAAGCTGATCCCTGGAAAGGAAAAACACTGGAATGGACAACTGCAAGTCCTCCGACACTTGAAAATTTTGCCAAAATCCCAGTAGTAACCAAACTGCCATACGACTATGAGTAATCATGCACACATTGATGAACACCGCGACGATGAAGGTGCTAAAACAGGAATGTGGATCTTTATATTTACTGAACTGCTGCTTTTTGGCGGATTGTTTATTGTCTATTCGGTATACCGTTACTTAAACCCGGCTGCTTTCCATTTGGCCGCCGAAGAGCTGGATACTTTTATCGGCACCGTAAATACCGTTATTCTTTTGGTGAGCAGTATGACCATCGCCATGTCCATCAGTGCCATGCAGTATAAAAATAAAAAACTTACGTTGCTATTAATGGGCGTTACTATTTTATTAGCTGTGCTATTCATGGTGAATAAGTATTTTGAGTGGAGTGGAAAAATTGCACATGGAATTTATCCTGGTAGTCCTACGCTAATGGAAGCCAGTCAGGGAGAAATATTGTTTTTTGGTTTGTACTACGCCATGACCGGGCTTCATGCCTTACACATTGTTATAGGAGTCGCATTTATTGCCTGGGTAATGAGACTGGTTGTAAAAGATGAGGTACAACACGACAACTTCGCAATACTTGAAAACAGTGGGTTGTATTGGCATTTAGTCGATTTAATCTGGATTTTCCTTTTCCCCTTATTCTACCTAATCACTTAATTGCACTGTTATGGAAAAAGAACAACACACCCACATTGTAAAATACAAAACCTATGTATTTGTTTTGATTGCTTTGCTTCTCATGACCTTTACATCAGTGGCCATAACGAGTATTAATTTAGGTCCGTACACAGTTTCGGCGGCATTACTGCTGGCAGGCAGTAAATCTTTATTGGTATTACTGATTTTTATGCACCTAAAGTTCGACAAAAAGTTCTATTCCATAATGATAGGCGGGGTATTACTGCTGTTTGCCTGTGTGATTTTAATTACGTTCTTAGACTACTTATACCGATAGCTTATGACTTCCAAAGCAATACCCGATGCTTCAAATTTTGTGAAAGGTGTAGATACTTCTTTCGAGGTGATATTAGGAATCATTTTCTTTTTCCTCATCGCCATCACAGCTACCATGATATACTTTGTATTCCGATATCGCAAAGAAAGAAATCCGGTAGCCACCCAAATCCACGGAAGTGTTTCCCTTGAGATACTTTGGACGGTTATTCCCACCCTATTGGTGATGGTGATGTTTTATTACGGATGGATGGGTTACAAACCGATGAAGGAAGTCCCTGACGATGCTTTTGTAATTAAAAGTGTTGGCAGAATGTGGAATTGGCAGTTCGAATATGAAAACGGCAAAAAAACAGATACCCTGTATGTTCCTTTGGATCGTGCTGTGAAACTGGACTTGGTAGCTCTGGATGTAATACACAGTTTATACATTCCCTCGTTTCGGTTAAAGCAGGATATTGTTCCCGGAAAAAAACAAATGATGTGGTTCATTCCCGGCCGGGAAGGCGAATTCGATTTGTTTTGCACAGAATATTGCGGCTTGCGGCACTCCTCCATGCAAACATCTGTAATTGTAATGCCACAGGATAAATTCGACAGCTGGTACATCGATACAACCGAAACCGTTCCTCTTATTACTGATAAACCCGGTGCTTTGGGCTTAATCATCGTTAAGAAGAATGGTTGTCTGGCCTGTCACTCGCTCGATGGATCGAAGTTGGTTGGCCCAAGCTGGAAAGGTATATTTGGCAAAACCGAAACCGTAATTACAAATGGTCAAACAAGAGAAGTAAATGTCGATACAGCCTATGTAATCAACTCCATCTACAATCCTAACGATGATATTGTAAAGGGGTACAGCAAAGGTTTGATGCTTTCCTATAAAAACGAATTGACAGAAGATGATATCGACGAAATCATTGAATTCATGAAGACGCTTTCTAATTAAACAACTTATGAGCATATCCCCGAAAATATCAACACTCTCTGAATTGGGAAAAATTAAAATCGCTGTTCCAATAGCCATTTCCTGTTTCACTGGATATTTACTGTATTCTCCCGAATTCTCATTGGATATGGCTTATGTGGTGTTTGGTATTTTTCTGATTGTGGCCGGAGCTTCAGCTTTAAACCACATTCAGGAGCACAAAAAAGATGCGTTAATGAACCGCACCAGATTCCGGCCCATTCCATCCGGAAAAATCAGCATTTCGGAAGCAGTGAAATGGAGTGTTTTCTTCCTGCTTTCGGGCTGTGGCCTTTTGGCTTTGGGAGGCACTACCGAAAGTTTATGGCTGGCCATATTCTCCATCTTTTGGTACAACCTGGTATATACTCCCTTAAAACAGATTTCGGCATTTGCTGTTGTTCCCGGAGCGTTAAGCGGTGCATTTCCTCCAATGATTGGTTACGCTGCAGCAGGCGGTAATTTTTTGGACTGGCCCATTTTAGCCCTTTCCTTTTTCTTCTTTATTGGTCAGATTCCGCACTTTTGGCTCTTGTTGCTGCTCTATGGCGAAGATTATAAAAAAGGAGGCTTTAAAGTACTGACTGATGTGTTTAGCGTAAAACAAATTCACAACATCACATTAATATGGATGCTGGCTACCATCATGGTCGCTTTGCTGCTTCCCATATTCGATGTTCTCTCGTCACAAGTTCTGATCTGGTCTTTGCTGGCCATGTCATTATTCATTATCCCCAATAGTTTTATTCTTTTAAAAAATTACGATAGAATAACGGTTCGGAAATTGTTTTTGCGCTTAAACCTGTATTTCCTGATGATCATGATCCTGATTAGTATCGATAAACTTTACTTTTAGAGCTGTTCCCATCTTGTTGTCACAGACTGGACATTTACATCAATCCTTTTTATATTTACAATTCAACTAAACCCTGTTAAAATGAAAAAAATTCTAATCGTAGTATTTGCAATTGCTTTCCTGGCCGCTTGCCAGTCGAATACTAAAAAAGCAGAGAGCAAAAAAACCGAAACAACACAAGTGGTTGACTATGAAACAATGGAATTGACCGTAACCGGTATGACCTGCACCGGCTGCGAAAACACAATTAAAAATAGTCTCAAACAAATTGATGGGGTTGTTGAAGTGGAAGCTTCCCATACAAATAGTAAAGTAACTGTTAAAGTGGAAAAGGATAAAGTTACCCGTGAAGAAATTGCACAGCAGATTGAAGCCGTTGGTTACAATGTAGAGAAGTAAAATAAGAACCTGCGAAGCTGCATTACAAAGAGGCTGTGCAAAAAGTTGAATCTTATCCTATTCAACGACTTTTACCCTCAAATTCCCTAAAGGGAAGTCGTTGAAATTCAGTCTCCCTTTAGGGGCAGGGGTAAGACTGAATTTCATTTTCGTACGAAATAATTACTTTTTGGACATCTTTCTTTTCCTTCCAATGAATTAAGCCAAAGCCAGACTTTGGCTGCGAATTTGCACCCAATGCAAAATGATACCGATATATATAAGAATCAATATCCAGTTGGCGCAGATAGGGATTATTTGACTTCGTCGATTTTCAATTCAAATACGAATCGGTATTAGACTGGAAAAAAACAGGCAGTCTTTACCCATCAATAAGCAGTGCCGGCGAGCTGGAAGCTGCGAAAGTAAGCTCGGCTTCAATTAAAAATGCAGGTGTTAATTACCGTGCCAACAGTCGCATTATAAAAGCAGTAAACGACGCTGGATTTAACAAAATTTGATCTTTTCAGAAAACCACGTGTGGTTTCGATGCAAACCACACGTGGTTTCATCCAAAAGCACGTGTGGTTTTGAGTAATACCACACGTGGTTTTGACCAAAAGCACGTGTGGTTTCGAGTAAAATCACTGCTGCAAGCTAAAAGCGTGAAGAAAGATTTGGCTTCGGCCAGTAAGTTGAAGCAAGATTGCTCTTGTTTTGAGGCAAATGATAACAGGAAATATAAAGGCTTGAAGGAGTGAAATGAAGCGAATGCAAAACATCTATTGCCGTTGCTTTTAAGCAACTGATCAAATGATGCCAAAGCAAAACATGAACAATATTTTAATTTCAGTTGGCTAAAGCAAAACTGCAATAGATGAAAAAACAACTCTCCTTTTGGTCCTCCCCCAGTTCAAAATGCCCTTTTCAGGCAATTATCCGCAGGCCTGCAAGTTGGCAACTTTGACAGCTTGAATCTTTGTTTCAATTCACTACTTTAGTATGGCTTTTACCGATGACATTTCATATTGTCATCATAATTAGGTGTACATTACTGCCCGATATGGGTCGGTAAATACACTTTTCACTAAAATATTAACGAAATAAAGCCCATTTCTTTATTTAGGAGTTATAGCGCATATTAAAAAATGACACCAGAGCAATTTAAGACATATTGGACTAAGACTTATCCTGATTCGTATCCGATTGATTACGAACTTAAGACTATTTTTAGCAATAGATGGTTTCGGATTCATAACCTACCTGATTCAAAAAGATATGCAGAGAGCGATGATGAATATAAAATCATTTTGAGTAGGCAAAACAGATTGATTAGTGATTTATTTCAATCGGATGATTTTTTTATTGTTATAGGATTTTATAACTATGATTTATCAAGCCCTTTGTCTGATGACTATTTTGACTTAGACAAATTTCACAAGATTGATACTTTAGCATTACATAAAATTCGACCTGACGAATATCAAGACGATGAAGTATATTATGAGATTTATATGAAACCTGACAAATGGGAATCGGATAAATTTAATGATTTGTTGACAAAGATTGCTGATTGTGAGATTAGAGCAATGTTTGTAAACTCAACGAAAAATATAACCGTTGTTCCATATGATGGTGGTATGGATATAATATTGCCTGACACAAAGACTCGTGATGATTTTAAAATAAAATACAAGGATTGGCTATCATCAAGAGAAGACGGATTATAGAATGACAAAAAAAGTACGCGCTATAACACGTGGTATAAAAAATTGCCGGGACAGTGGGTTATTCAAGGGTTTAGCTCTTATAAAACTCTCGTGTACCTTGATAAGTAATCGCTTCGAACACGGCAACTTTTAATACCACCACCGTTAGCAGCAAGCAGGCTGAACGACACAGACATAACTGATTAACTAAAAAATGATTAATAAGATTTTCATACTGACAATATTGATTCTATTCCAGCTATCATGCAGTGGACAGATTAAGGATATTAAAAAACTTGAGGATTTTAAGTTCGAATCAATATTTGGGTATTTTGAGAGTGACAGTTCAAATACTTATTGTTTGTTAGGTCAAGGATATTTTAGAACACCTCGCTCAGACAATTCAGATTCATTAATCAATCAATGGTTTATTAATAATCCGGATGCTTTAGTAATTCCAGTATCGAGTATGGGGCCGACAATGACTGCTGACCCTGATTCCAAAATGACATACTGTTGGATAGTAAGTAAGTCTGACACTTTAAACTTATTTCTTATTAAGCAAGGGTGTTTTCCTAGAGGAACAATGCAGAAACCAACTTTACGAAGAATGAAACCTTCTATATTTGGTTCTTATGGTTTGTTTGAGAATATAAGATTGAGACGAGAGCATAACAAAATGATAAAAGGTGAGAAAGCAAAAGTTAAAGACTATATCCGAAAAAGGGACTATAATAACTTTATTGAAAAGTTAATACAAGCAGAAAAACACGCTAAGGATAACAATCTTGGAATTTGGAATGAAAAGACTAATTAAATTAATAGCTAAATATATTTTCCTGATACTATCGGTAGTTTTACACGTAATTACCTTTTTTAGTTATTTGGACTATTTAAAAGTGTTAGAGCAAATTGAACAGGATAATATACCTATTGATATTATGTTTGGTGGTTGGACTATTGCTTTATCATTTATGATTATAGCTCTCTATGAATTGATTGTAAAAAGTAAATATTTTAAATTATTGATTCGTATTTTTCTGGTACTTTTATTCATAGGTGCTATATTGAAAAATGTAATTCCAATTGATGATTTTGATGCAGGAGTTGAGAATACATCTGCTTTCTCTGGATTTATAACATTGATATTATTTTTGATATACGGATTGAAGAAAATTTATGAGAAGAGACGAATGCCAGCTGCTAAATTGAGTAGATGGTCCCGACTAAAATAGTCGGGATGCACCTCTCACACCACCGTACGTACGGGTCTCGTATACGGCGGTTCGTTAAGTTAAGGGGAATAAGGAATCACGTCGAACAGGCGTGATTTGTTTGTAAATGTCGAGCATAGATTCATAACCGCGTTTCCGCAATCTTTCAAGAGTAATAGTAGTTACCAAAATAGGACTCTGAGCAATCGCCCAACCACCCATACGTGAACGAGACCATGCATAGGCTTGTCCTTGTTCAACTCCTAAACGAATCAGGTTTTTCCGTTTTCGTTCAAGTTTTTTCCAATGGTGCCAAATGCAATATCTGAGCCTGTTGCGCAGCCAACCGTCGAGATCTTGAAGTTTGACTAAAATACTTGCCATACGGAAGTTATTTACCCAACCCCGCTGAACCTCATTCAGTTTTTGGATGCGTTCCTCAAAGCTCATCGGTGTCGTTTTTCGAGTGATTAGTTTGAGCTTTTCTTTCAGCATGTTATTCACAAAATCCAATTTTAAAGGTGTTCATGGTCTCGCTTCGCTCGGCACCAACTCTTTTCTGATACTATCAGTTGGTACTTGCCCCGCTCACCTTTCCTGTAGGTAGGCACAAAGCCAAAACCCAAAACGGTAAAATGAACAGGTCGCCGAATGCCACTCTTTTCCCGATTAATTGTCAACTTGAGTTTATTTCGTAAAAACTTGTAAACCTTGTTCCCAACTCTTCGGGCGGTAGCTTTCGATTTGGTATAAATACTAAAATCGTCGGCATAGCGGATGAATTTCAATCCCTGTTTTTCCAGTTCCCGATCCAGTTCATGCAACATGATATTGGACAGCAACGGACTCAATGGACTCCCCTGCGGTACGCCTTTTCTGCGTTTGACCAACTTGCCTTCGATTAAGATCGGGGCACGCAGCCATTTGCGGATTAAACGCATTGTTGCTTTGCATTTTACCTTGCGATATAGCTGTTGCAGTAAATGGCAGTGATCGACTTCATCGAAGAAGGTCTTCAAGTCAATATCTACAATATGCTGATAGCCATCGTTGATATATCCCTGAGCTTTTAGTACTGCCTGATGCAGACTTCGGTTCGGTCTGAACCCAAAGCTAAAGTCCGAAAAATCGAACTCAAACTTTGCCGTGATAATTTGAAGTACCGCTTGCTGAAGCAAACGGTCGGTTACAGTCGGGATACCCAATAAGCGCATCTTCCCGTTTCCTTTTGGAATTTATTCACCAAACTATATTTTAAAAGGTGTTCATGATCTCACTTCGTTCGGTACAACTCCTAAAATGGCTTGAGGCAAATAGTTACCCGAACGAACCTTTTCTTTCAACTCCTCTCGATTAATCGACATGAGTTCTGAAAGTTTAGTCACGGGCATATGGTCAACTCCTGCCGAACCTTTGTTCTTTTGGACTTGATACATCGCCCGCAGCAGGTTCTTTCCTGTTAGTATTTGTTCAATCATTTTAGTTTACTTTTTCTTTTCCCTGTTCCGCTTAATACAAAGCTAGAGTTGTTAACAACAGCTTCTTTGCAACATTTGAAACAACTTAACGTTCAGCCCTTCACTGCTCTGTGAGTCCTCCACAATCTCTATTTGTGGCTCATGGTCTTACAGCTACTATGGCCTCTGCTGAGTTGCTCATAAAATAATTCCATGCGAATTCGCGATTTCCGCTTCGCTCCAATTCTTGCCATAACCAACTCGTGGTTGACAAGACCTCCCCTGGTAAGAACATTTTATTCACGTAATAATTTTAATATAGTGTTCATGATCTTCCTACGGTCGGTACCTTCCTCCAATGCCTGCCTGATCTACTACTTCATTTATTCTCTTTATTTAAAGAGCTGGGACGTCGACATGATGTGCTGCCTTATCCAAACTTATAGCCTCATATCAGGTTCCTGTTCGTCAGTACCGGATTTTGTAGTCTCGCTTCCTTCAGTGCATACCTCACGGTAAACCACCTTGCGACTTACTAATGCTTCTGAGAGTCACCACAGTGCATAAGGGACTTGCACCCTCTGGAAAAAAAATACACCCTCCAAGAATCATTGTTTATGCTAAATTTGTATATTTAACATTTTCAACGACCTTTCGGTGGGTGTGGTCATGCTCATGCAGGGCACACACACAGTACATATTGCAGGGCGGGGTTCGGTGGTACGCCAACTGCGGATTCCCGTTTCGCAGTTCCGTGTCCTTCGGACAGGAACGCTCTCCGAAATCCGCCCCGACAACATGTACCAACCGTTACAACACATTTAAAAATTGACATAGGAATGCAAAGAATTAAGGAGGTATTATTAGTCATACTAGTTTTAATTGGCTCTTCATGTTTTGCACAAGATAATTGTGAAAAGCTTTTGTCTGAGAAAATAGATTTAATCGCAGTTCAAAATGAGAAGAAAGAATTTGTAGAAAAAATTAAAATCTTACTTGATTGTAGTTTTGACTCAGTAGATAAGGAGGTGCTATTGGGAAATGACGAAGATGGCATGATTATACATTTTCTCTTGCAATTTTTAAAAAAATTCAATGTAAGAAAAGATACTGATAAGAATGTCACATATGGAGACTTAAAAATAATAATCGAAGATGTAATAAAACGGGAAGAATTTAAAGTTGGTCGCCAAATAGTAATGACCAAAAATAAAATTTTTGACAAGCCAGCTACATTATCATCATGGGAAGAAGATCTTGAGCTTTTAATGCAATTAAACCTAACTGAATTTGACATTACTAAAATCAAAAAAATAATAGAAGAAAATGAAATTAATAATTGGACTTACTCTGATGTAATTCAAGAATTAATGACATATTATGAACCTAAAAACACGATGGAATGTCCAATTCCAAGTTATTATGACTGGTTCTATTTACCTCACAAATTAGATGGTTATTTTGAATTAGCTGAAGGAATGGAATGTTCACGTATTTCTAATAAGCCCCTTTTATTATACTTTACCGGACATGGTTCTGTAGAATCACGAGAATTTGAAGCTTTTGTTATGTCTGATTCAGAAATATTAAAACTATTAAAACAAAAGTATGTTATTACGTGCCTATATGTTGATGATAAAAGTAAAGCACTTCCACAATATCATATTTATTCTGAACAAGCAAATGATACCATTAGGCAAATAGGTAAAATAAACCAATATTATCAAAAACAGCTGTCTAGCAACAATGATCTGCCAGTATTATATATCATTGACTCAGAAGGGAATCAGCTATCTGACTCCTATTATTTTAATGAGTCAATAGATTTGTTTAGAGAATTTTTAACGAAAGGAATAGAATCCTATTATGAAGAATAAACGTGTTGTAATTGAGTAGATGGTCCCGACTAAAATAGTCGGGATGCACCTCTCACACCACCGTACGTACGGGTCTCGTATACGGCGGTTCGTTAAGTTAAGGGGAATAAGGAATCACGTCGAACAGGCGTGATTTGTTTGTAAATGTCGAGCATAGATTCATAACCGCGTTTCCGCAATCTTTCAAGAGTAATAGTAGTTACCAAAATAGGACTCTGAGCAATCGCCCAACCACCCATACGTGAACGAGACCATGCATAGGCTTGTCCTTGTTCAACTCCTAAACGGATAAGGCTTCGCCTTTTCTTTTCGGGTTTCTTCTCCCGAGGATCGGGACCATATACAATATCTGAGCCTGTTGCGCAGCCAACCGTCGAGATCTTGAAGTTTGGCTAAAATACTTGCCATACGGAAGTTATTTACCCAACCCCGCTGAACCTCATTCAGTTTTTGGATGCGTTCCTCAAAGCTCATCGGTGTCGTTTTTCGAGTGATTAGTTTGAGCTTTTCTTTCAGTCTCTTCCAACTCTTTTCTGATACTATCAGTTGGTACTTGCCCCGCTCACCTTTCCTGTAGGTAGGCACAAAGCCAAAACCCAAAACGGTAAAATGAACAGGTCGCCGAATGCCACTCTTTTCCCGATTAATTGTCAACTTGAGTTTATTTCGTAAAAACTTGTAAACCTTGTTCCCAACTCTTCGGGCGGTAGCTTTCGATTTGGTATAAATACTAAAATCGTCGGCATAGCGGATGAATTTCAATCCCTGTTTTTCCAGTTCCCGATCCAGTTCATGCAACATGATATTGGACAGCAACGGACTCAATGGACTCCCCTGCGGTACGCCTTTTCTGCGTTTGACCAACTTGCCTTCGATTAAGATCGGGGCACGCAGCCATTTGCGGATTAAACGCATTGTTGCTTTGCATTTTACCTTGCGATATAGCTGTTGCAGTAAATGGCAATGATCGACTTCATCGAAGAAGGTCTTCAAGTCAATATCTACAATATGCTGATAGCCATCGTTGATATATCCCTGAGCTTTTAGTACTGCCTGATGCAGACTTCGGTTCGGTCTGAACCCAAAGCTAAAGTCCGAAAATTCAAATTCAAACTTTGCCGTGATAATTTGAAGTACAGCTTGCTGAAGCAAACGGTCGGTTACAGTCGGGATACCCAATAAGCGCATCTTCCCGTTTCCTTTTGGAATTTATTCACCAAACTATATTTTAAAAGGTGTTCATGATCTCACTTCGTTCGGTACAACTCCTAAAATGGCTTGAGGCAAATAATTACCCGAACGAACACTCTGTGTCAGTTCCGCTTTATCAATTGACATCAGATCTGAGAGTTTAGTCACGGGCATACGATCAACTCCTGCTGAACCTTGGTTCTTCTGGACTTGATGCATCGCCCGCACCATATTCTTACGTGTAAGTATTTGTTCAATCATTTTAGTTTACTTTTTCTTTTCCCTGTTCCGCTTAATACAAAGCTAGAGTTGTTAACAACAGCTTCTTTGCAACATTTGAAACAACTTAACGTTCAGCCCTTCACTGCTCTGTGAGTCCTCCACAATCTCTATTTGTGGCTCATGGTCTTACAGCTACTATGGCCTCTGCTGACTTCTTGCCATAACCAACTCGTGGTTGACAAGACCTCCCCTGGTAAGAACATTTTCCTTCCTCCAATGCCTGCCTGATCTACTACTTCATTTATTCTCTTTATTTAAAGAGCTGGGACGTCGACATGATGTGCTGCCTTATCCAAACTTATAGCCTCATATCAGGTTCCTGTTCGTCAGTACCGGATTTTGTAGTCTCGCTTCCTTCAGTGCATACCTCACGGTAAACCACCTTGCGACTTACTAATGCTTCTGAGAGTCACCACAGTGCATAAGGGACTTGCACCCTCTGGAAAAAAAAATACACCCTCCAAGAATCATTGTTTATGCTAAATTTGTATATTTAACATTTTCAATAACCTTTCGGTGGGTGTGGTCTTGCTCATGCAGGGCACACACACGCGGTCATAAAACATTGCGCGGATAGTGCTAAATTTGAACAACATAACACTTAATCAACGGCAGCAACGATCTGATATGGAAGTGCTTCGAAGTGCGCAACGTTTCATACCGTCAAACCGTTATGGGCAAGGCTAATTGACATTCTACAAGATGAATACATTTGAGATTATTATAACATTGACATTCGTTTTGGGCATCGGATATATTTCATATTTGATTGTCAAAGACCCTGTTTTGTTACTCAAATCTTTATTGCGTGGACTTAAAAACAATGACAATTGGAAAACTCTAATTTTATTCTTTCCTATTTGGGGCCCAATCTGGGTGCTTGACAGATTATTTGGTTTGAAAATTTACATCAAAGACATTGAAGAAGCATCAAGGCCTAAACATATTAATTTTAATGACTTTGAGAAGTATATATTAGTCAATACTGAAGACAGAGAATTCATTGAGAAAGTGATTAAATCTTTTCAAGACGACTTCGATCCGCTAGAATATAATTATAGTTTAGGAGGTTCTGACATAAAAGTATCCAAATGGGGAAACAAAATAGTTTTAAAATTTGAGCAAGCGGTAAGCTTTGACAGTTTTAATGTAATAATTCAATATTTGGATAATTCAGCTCCACAAAATCAGATATATAATGTTAAAGCCATTCTTTTAAATAGACACAATCGCGCTGATTCATATTTTGTCTTTTATGACACAGCATATTCTTTAAAACTTGTAGGTAAATCTTATCAAAATAAGAGAATGTATGTTGACCTTGATCCAGCGAAAGTTAATGATCAAACAATTTACTTTAATTCCAACATTGAGAACTTTAATAACTTTAAATTTGATGAGTTTGAATCAAATATGAAAGGACTGAACTTTGAAACCATAAAAATAAAGCCCAGCCCATAATCGAATAGCCCGCCCCGCTAGTAATCACTAGCAGGGAGAGGCTTTCACACCACTGTACGTACGGGTCTCGTATACAGTCCCGAGGAATCGGGATTAAGTTATGGGGAATAAGGAATCACGTCGAACAGGCGTGATTTGTTTGTAACTATCGAGCATAGATTCATAACCGCGTTTCCGCAATCTTTCAAGAGTAATAGTAGTTACCAAAATAGGACTCTGAGCAATCGCCCAACCACCCATACGTGAACGAGACCATGCATAGGCTTGTCCTTGTTCAACTCCTAAACGAATCAGGTTTTTCCGTTTTCGTTCAAGTTTTTTCCAATGGTGCCAAATGCAATATCTGAGCCTGTTGCGCAGCCAACCGTCGAGATCTTGAAGTTTGACTAAAATACTTGCCATACGGAAGTTATTTACCCAACCCCGCTGAACCTCATTCAGTTTTTGGATGCGTTCCTCAAAGCTCATCGGTGTCGTTTTTCGAGTGATGGTTTTCAGCTAAGTCTGACCCTTTCTTCAATTCTCAAGCTAATTCATAAGATCCCGCCCTACTTTTGTCCTTGCAAATCAACTTTTATGTACTCAATAATTTTCCATCTGTCGGCTTGCTTAATTTGAGCACCGTGAGCGCCCATAACCCCAAAACCAACGGTTATTACATGGAAAATCTCACCGCGGGGAGTTGTTTTCATCACATCGGTAATCAAACTTCTGGGCTGAAATGGATATTTGCCACTTGTAAACAGATATCCTTGTCCATCTCCCTTTTCACCATGACAGTGGATGCAATAAATCCCGAAAAGTTTCTTGCCTCTCTGCACATCGTCAGCGGTCATTTCGTTGGGATTAAAAATATTTTCGCCCGCCCAAATCCGTTCTTCCGGTGTTTTTTCAAAATGGTAAGGAATCATTTCTCTGGGAATAGTACCCTCAACCGGCAAACGCAAACTCGAACCGTCTTCGAAATTAGGATTCGCAGAATAAGGTTCAAAAGCCCGCGATTCAACCATATCCGGAAAATAGGAATAACCCGGATGGTTGCGGTCTTTATCGCAGGATGCCAACAAAACCACAACTAGCAATAAAGCACTACTATAGGATACGAATTTTTGCATAACAATTTCTTTTTGGGTCATGAATCAGGTTTCGTAATGAAAGCTCTCTTCGAGCAAAGGATCATTTTTACTTAACAGCGGCGCTTTAGCCAAAGAGGAAAAAACTACGAATAAAAAGCCAGCCAGATAGAAACATACAAATCCAATTTCCGTCAGCCCAATTTGAGCCGTTTTCCCGATTGTTCCCGGAATTACCAGTAAATAGATATTCAACCATTGACCAATCAACACAACCACCGCCATAAGCGATAACCATTTTAAATTCCGTTTCGAATTCCGGGTCATTAATCCCAGAAATGGAATTGCAAAATTAAGAACCAAAATGGTGAAAAACAGAATGGTATGATCGTTTAATCTGGGTGCAAAATAAGCCGTTTCTTCAGGAATGTGACTGTACCAGATCAACAGATACTGAGAGAACCACAAATACATCCAGAAAATACTGAATGCGAACAGGTATTTTCCCATGTCGTGAATGTGTTCTTTGTTGATGAATTCCAAATGACCTTTCCATTTCAAAAAGCTGATAAAAAGGATAATCATGGCAATACCAATCTCAAAAAGACCAATAAAAATAAACCATCCGTAAAGGGTACTGTACCAGTGTGCATCGATAGACATTAACCAATCCCAGCTCATGGTAGAACTTGAAACGGCAAAGAAAACCATAAACAAAGCGGCCAATAACTTTCCCTTTTTATAGTACTTGATATGTGTTGATAAATCCTGCTGCAAGGAATTTTTCCGCAACAATCGCGTCAACCATATCCAAACCCCAAAATAAATTGCCATCCGGATGAAAAAGAACGGAATATTTAAATAGGCCGCTTTCCCCTCCAATATTGGATCGTGCAATCCCTCGTGCGACCAATGATAGATATCATGCATTCCGAAATACAACAGGAACATCAAAATTGCTGATACCGGCAGAAATGATGCGAAGGCTTCGGGAATGCGCTGCAATGCCGTATGCCATCCTGAATAAGCTATTTTATGCAATGCCTGAAATACGCCTCCAAACAGAGCAATGAACAGGAAAAACAGGTTGTTAATTAAAAAATTTGTCCAAAACCTCTGACTGTTGGGGGCTTCTATAAAATACCCAAGCAGAAGCAATAGAATTCCGAATCCTCCTGCTGCAAGCAGTGCAATTTGCGCTTTTCGGGAAAATGTATAATTCTTGTCCATCACCATATGGTTTATGCGGTTTACGATTCAATCTCCTTAACCTGTATGTTCATTGCGTCTTCTTTTTCCAGAATGCCTTTCACAACAGTATCCTGACTTCCGGCCTCATCCAGATCTACAATAATCACAAAACGGTCATCGGTACTTCGTTCATCATGGATAATATTGTTGGCTCCCGGTCCGAGTTTCGAACGAATAAAAAAAGCAATCGCCATTCCAAAAGAGGCAAACAAAACCGTCAGCTCAAAAGTGATCGGGATAAAGGAAGGAATCGCAAAATGAGGCTTTCCTCCAATAAACAATGGGTAATCAACAGTAAATGCCCAGGTCTGAAAACCAAAAGCGATGAGCAAACCAATTCCTCCGCAAATGAATGCAACAGTTGGTAAATTGGATCGTTTGAATCCCAATGCCTGATCCAATCCGTGAACCGGGAAAGGAGTCAAAACATCCTGAATGGATACATCCTGAGCTCTCAATTCCTTGGCAGCACGAAGAAGATTCTCCTCATCTTCAAAATAAGCTGAAATATATCTTTTCATCTGTTTATAATTTTTATGCAGTTGTCAGATGGAACTTACCATACAATCATCTCCCTGTGTGTAGAAAGCTTTATATATGGACGTTTCATCTGTTTATAATTTTAAGTTTTCGTCATATGGTCCCGAAAGCTTTCGGGATTACCATATAGTCATTCTCGTGTGTGAGAACTTTTTCTCATGCTCGTTTCATGATTATTCGTTTTTATCCTCATTTGTAAATTTCTCTCCGGAACTTTTCATGACCGTCTTCACCTCGGCTATTGCAATTACCGGGAACACCCGAATAAATAGCAGGAAGCAGGTAAAAAACAGGCCTAAGGTTCCGATAAATATTCCCACTTCAACAATGGTTGGACTGTACATTGACCAACTTGATGGCAGGTAATCGCGGTGCAGAGAACTAACAATGATTACAAATCGTTCGAACCACATTCCAATGTTGATGAAAATGGATAGAACAAAAGTGAATGCAAGATTTCGTCTTAATTTTTTAATCCACAGCAATTGCGGAGAAATTACATTGCAGGTCATCATGATCGCATAGGCCCACCAATATGGTCCGGTTGCACGGTTCAGAAATGCATATTGCTCATATTCAACGCCCGAATACCAGGCAATAAACAATTCGGTGATGTAGGCAATCCCCACAATAGAGCCGGTTGCGATAATAATTTTATTCATCGATTCAATATGACCAACTGTAATATAGCTTTCCAGATTCAATACTTTCCGTGTAATAATTAAGAGCGTAAGCACCATTGCAAAACCAGAAAAGATAGCTCCGGAAACAAAATAGGGAGGAAAAATGGTTGTGTGCCATCCCGGAATCACCGAAGTTGCAAAATCGGAACTTACAATACTGTGAACCGATAGTACCAATGGTGCGGCCAATCCGGCCAATACCAAACTCATGGTTTCATGTCTGCTCCAGTGTCTGGCAGATCCTGTCCAACCAAAACTCAAAAATCCGTAAACCGCTTTCTTAAATTTCGATTTCACTTTGTCGCGAATGGTTCCGATATCAGGAATTAATCCAACATACCAAAACAAAAGAGAAACACTAAAATAGGTACTGATCGCAAACACATCCCACAAAAGCGGTGAGTTAAAATTGACCCAAAGACCACGCGTATTTGGATAAGGGAACACAAAGAAAGCAAGTAGTGGACGTCCCATATGAATTAATGGAAACATACCTGCACACATCACGGCAAAAAGTGTCATTGCCTCGGCTGATCGATTGATACTTGTTCTCCATTTCTGACGAAACAGCAGCAATATGGCTGAAATAAACGTACCTGCATGACCGATCCCTACCCACCATACAAAATTGGTAATTCCCCAACCCCATCCAATGGTTTTGTTCAATCCCCAGGTTCCAATTCCCTGCCAAATCGTCCATCCCATCATGGCTAAGCCCAAAACAAAGCCGATAATGTAATGGTGATTCCAGCATACCAGGCTTTTCCTGCTTTTCCTTCAATTGGAGCAGAAATTTCATCAGTAATCTTTTGATACGTTTTTTTCCCCGTGATTAATGGTTCACGAATTGGCGACACATACATAAGCGTGGTTTTATGATTTGTTCGTTTCTTTATTTCTAATCTTTGTCAGATAACTTACCGATGGAAGCGTATGAATCTCTTCCAATAAATGATAATTTCGCTTGCCCGAAGTTTCTTTTACCACCTGACTGTTATTATCATTTAAATCTCCGAAAATGATTGCTCCTGCAGGACAAGCTTGCTGACAAGCTGTTTTGATTTCGCCGTCCCGAGGTCTTCTTCCATCAATTTTTGCTTTCAATTTCCCTTCCTGAATCCGCTGCACGCACATCGAGCATTTCTCAATCACTCCTTTGGCCCGAACCGTAACATCGGGATTTAGAACCATTCGTTTTAAATCAATTGTCATTTCAGCCACATCGTGCAGATTATCTGGAATCGAATCTGCTTTCGTAAAATCAAACCAATTGAACCGACGCACTTTATACGGACAGTTGTTTCCGCAGTAACGAGTCCCAATACAACGATTATAAGCCATTTGATTTAAACCTTCGCTACTGTGAGTGGTAGCCGCTACCGGACAAACATTCTCGCAAGGCGCATTGTCGCAATGCTGACACATTACCGGCTGAAAGGAAACATCCGGATTCAGCTCACTGCCCGAAAAATACCTGTCGATACGAATCCAGGACATTTCGTGCGCCCGAATCACCTCTTTTTTACCAACTACAGGAACATTATTTTCTGCCTGACAAGCAATGGAACAGGCACCGCAGCCAACACAGGAATTCAAATCCACAACCAATCCCCAATGATGATTCGGAAAATTTGATTTCTTGTAAATACCTGCATTCTCATATTCCTGATGCGATTCATTTCCGGCCGCCGGATCTTTTAAATATTCTCCCAAAGAAGCTTCACGAACAATTGCTCTTCCCTCCATGGAGTGATGAGTTTGAGTCATTGCCAATTCATACTTCTCTTCTGTTTTTTTGATTTCAACTCCTGTAGAGAAATCGACCCGGGAATCATTTTTAAACTGAGATAATTGGGAAACATTAACTCCCACATTCTTTCCAACTACTCCGCAATTTGTTCTTCCGTAACCCAAAGCAACTGCAACTGTATTGTATGCCTGTCCGGGCAAAATATAAACCGGCAATTTCATTTCTGAATTCAGCTCCACAACATCACCGGTCTCCAAAAGCATTTCTTCTGCTTGTTTTGGCGATACGGTCAAATAGTTGTCCCAACAAATTTTCGTTACCGGATCTGGAAGTTCCTGAATCCATGGATTGTTTGCCATTTTTCCATCGCCCATGGCTGAGCTTTCATATACCTGAAGTTCTACGCCTGATGATTTTGGTGCATTTGCAATGTTATCAATCAATTCCCCAATGCCATCCAACTTAAATTTGGTGTCGAAAACCGATTTTGTTTGAGGTTCAAAAACTCCTTGTTGCAGGCTGTTGTTCCAAAAAGTGGTGAAATTTGGATAGGCCGTTTGAAGCGGATATAATTTCTCTTCCCAATAATTCTTAATAAATTTTAAATAGTCCGTTTCCTGACCAATCCATGCAAGCAAAGTAGATTGAAATTGCCGGGTATTGAATAACGGACGAATTCCCGGCTGCATCAAACTGTAACGGCTTGTTTTAGGTTCCAAATCATTCCAGCTTTCTATAAAATGATTATCGGGAGCTACATATTTAAAACGACCACTGGTTTCACTTGGAGTCATATCCAGTGACACCGAAAATGGCACTTTATCTATTGCCTTTGCAAATTCCTCCCCCTTAAAATAATCGTATACCAGATTAACACCGTAAGAGAACAAAGCTTTTACCTTACCCGAATTCAGATCAGTAAGTAATTGTTCCATATCCGGATCAATTGCTTGTTTGGTTAGTATTTGTTTATCAATCCGCAAGGTTGTTCCGTAATTTTCCAACTCGTAATTGATCGCATTGATTAAGATCTGAGTATTTAAATCATTTTCTCCTGCAACAACCAATGATTTCCCTTTATTTTCCCAAAGCTCTTTGGCCAATTCGCGGATATCTTCCGAAGTATCATTCAAAGAATAGGATTCCTGACCTTTAATTTTCAATATCTCATTGTACAATTGAGCAACAAGCAAAGCTTGTTCGGAAGGTTTTACCGGAATCCGATAATCGGCATTACTTCCTGTTAGAGATAAACGTGATTCAAACTGAATGTGCCGCGACATATTCGTATTTCCATCGCTTAGTTTGCGTTTTTTGGTGTACTGACGAATGTGTTCAACAGGCATCAGCCAATTTCCTAAAAAATCTGCATCGAAACTCACAATTACATCTGCAAAATCGAAACGGTAATCGCAAATCCCAGCTTTTCCAAAACACATTTCGTTCGCCTTTATCAATGCAGATGCAGATCGGTTATCGTACTGTACCCACTTCACATTGGGATAAGATTTTAAAAACATCTCTATCACAGCCTTTGTTGATGGACTGTATATTGTCGGAGTCAAAAGAACGGCTCTCTCTTTACTTTCTTTTAATTGATTCAATTGCTGAATCATACTTTGATCCAATTCATCCCAGGAAATTTTGGTGCCACCTTTCCGCGGATTTTTATAACGGCTGGTATCGTACAATCCCAAAATGGAAGCCTGGACTCTTGCACTTGTCCCACCATATGTGACAGACGACAAATCGTTGCCTTCAATTTTTATTGGACGGCCTTCTCTGGTCTTAATCAGGATACTGCAATATTCACTGCCGTTTACATAGGATGATGCATAGTAATTTGCTTTCCCCGGTGATATTTCTTCGGGTTTAATTAAATATGGAATGGCCTTATGAACAGAATTTTCACAACTTGCCAACACGGTACTAATCGCAAGACTATAGCCACAAAGCTTTAAGAAATCACGACGGTTCGATTGCGTTTTCTCATTCCCATTATCAAATATATCAAGTATTTGTTCCAGATTTCCCTTAGGTAAACTTTGCTTTTCGGGAGTTTCTGATCCATTTTTACGTTCGGCAAGACTTTTCCAATGTTTCTTCATAGATAAATGGTTATCAATAGGTAAAATGCAATGCAACAGGACAATAATTGGCTTTTTCGATTCTAATAATGGCATCGGGCACATTCCCGTCCTCCAATATCAGTAACTCTTACACTGTCAATAACTCCTGCAGTTAAATCTTCGTGCAGCTTTTTAAAGCCGTTGGCATAATATCCATTGGCCTGAAAATCAACAGCTGTTTTATCATGACAATCCAAACACCAACCCATCGACAAATCTTCAACTTGCTTAATTACATGCATTTCTTCAACAAGGCCGTGACATTCCTGGCATTCTCTTTTACCAACATTGGCATGCTGGGCATGACTGAAAAAAACATGATCGGGTAATTGATGGATTCGAATCCATTCTACAGAAGTGTTATTTTCTATTGCCTTAATAATTTTGTTAATTTCGAATTTCCCTGAATTAGGTCCTTCCCTTACAATAACATGACAGTTCATACAAAGATTTACATGCGGAATTCCTGCCGATTTACTTTCATCAGCTGTTGTATGACAATATCTGCAATCAATTTTATTACCGGTAACATGAACTTTATGAGAAAATTTAATGGGCTGTGCAGGTTGGTAATTTTGTTTGCGTCCCAAAGCCATAGCTCCATCAGCCAACATGTTTATCTGGTATCCAAAGGCAAGTACAAAGATTAGTACTGGTATAAATTTATATTTGATTTTTTTAGTGAAGAACAAATCAATTAAGGCGATCGTAATTAACGCACCCAAAAAGAAAAAAACAATCAGGTTATTTACCTTAGGTTTGGTTTCATGAAGGGTATCCTCCCTTAATTGAACGAGATATGCTTTAATGTATCCAAGTTCTTCTTCCGAATAAGAATATCCTACATGGGATGCCTCCATTTTTTTCCCCAACGGACTCATCAATACAGATTTAAATTCTGCAATTGATTTATCGGCGTAGGTTCCGGCAATATCCATCGCAGAAGGATTCCAATTCAGCGTATCGATGTATTCAATATTGTGGCAGGAAACACAGGATGTTACATCCGTTTTTATTCTGGTTAGACCTTTAAAAAGACGCTCGCCCCGTTTCTCAGAATTTAAGAAGTAATTAAAATGATGACCTTCTGTTTCAGCAACATGAGTGCTGTCAGCTTCAATTGCGAGAAGCGCAGGAGGACTAAATAACAGAAAAAGTATAATCAGGGCATAAAAAAATCCGTAGGGTTTACTCATAGGTAAGGTATTTGGTACAGATTAAGGTTATATAATAGCCAATAATGAAAATACAAATCAAAATACGAAACCCTTATCTTCCAAATCCTACTACAATCGAAACATTCTATTTAAAGGCAGCTGAGCTCACTTTGTTCGTAACTTCCTCGCTCTCTACCAAATATAATAATTTAAACGAATAAATCATATTCATTCACATAATGAAATACAAGAGGAAGTCAGAATATATACAGACATATATGTCTTTTATTAATATTTACTAAGGATACATGATTATTAAAAAATTTGTGCAAAAGATGCAATTCAGAAATAAATTGAAAAGAGTGGTTTTAAGAACAATTTTTTCATCAGCCAAAATAAAAAACGGGCATTCTTTTAAAAGAATGCCCGTTGATATTTTGGATTGTAACCTATTCTACAATACCCATTTCCAATGCTGCAGCCTCAAAACTTATTTGATCATTTGCTTTAGACGTCATTTGATTAGCTAATTCACCAGTAATAATAACTGCTCTGTAATTAAAAGTTTCTTTTGAAAGTATTTCTTCCACATTTGCAAAAGTGAACAACTCACGCGCCATGTAACAGATATCCTGACCACCAAATCTAAATGATTCTGTCAGTAAATTCCCTGAAGTTGTTTTATTTGAATTTGGCAATAAAATTGCATGATCGTTTGCATCAATCCTATAAACTAAAACAACACCACTCTCAACTACATTATCAGTAATCTTATCAGACAAAGATATTAATTGATCATATGCATAAAGCAAGTTCTTGTCCGCATTTAGAATCCACTGATTCTCCAATACACTAAACAAATAAGATTTCACATTGGCATTTCCATCGGCACCTTTCAATTCTAAACCAGCTCCCCAGTTTGTATCTCCTTCATCATTTGTTACTGCCGGGCCATAAAGCACATAGCTTGTTTTATTAAGGTAAAAATCGCCTGTGTTTCCGATAGTGTTATCAGGAACACCTTCGCCGGAAAGTATTTTTGAACCATTTGTACCGTTGGTTCCATCAACACCATTAGTTCCATTGATACCATCAATACCATTAGTTCCATCAGCACCGTTAGTTCCATTGGTACCTTTTAAAGAAAACCCATCTGTATCTGTCCAATTATCTGCATTTACTTTAGGTCCGTACAACATTCCTGTTGCAACATCCAAATAATAATCGCTTGTTGTTCCAACTGTTGCTGCTGGTTCGCCTTCACCGCTATAAATAATGCTGCCATCGGTTCCTGCTGGTCCAACTTCTCCTGCTGCACCTTGTTCTCCTTTATCTCCTTTTGGCCCCAATAATCCAGCCTCACCATCGTCACCACTACATGAAACCATCGAAATACTTAGCGCCATAAAAGCGACTGCGAAAAAATAAAGTTTACTCGTTTTCATTTTTTTTGTAAATTTGAAATGATTAATAATTTGGAATTAAAAAGATCTTGCGTGATGTTTAATTCCTTTTAATTATGTATTTCCGGAGGCTGTAACCTCCGGATTTTTAATATGTACTTAAGCCTGCTGAAAGAAGAACTACTCCAATTGCTAAGGAGGCCAAAACGGACACTCCAATGACTAAGATCAGACTAACAATAAAGTAGCTTGTTTTTTTTTCCTCACATACCTTTGTTATGGGAACAAAACCAATATATAAAATATACAAACTGTATAAGCCAGCCAGTAAAGCCAAGATGGTTAGACTTGGAAGAATGTAAAAAACTCCCGCAAGCCAAATTGGCGTATAAGAATAGGCTACCAGTTTAATTGCATTGAAAAAGCTTACTTGAGTATCGAAAGAAGGTGCCAGCTTATGAATACAGAATGCACTTAGGAAAACACCTAAAAATGCGCCTAAAAAAGCAAGAATCGCCTGATGAAGTCCCCAGCTAAAAGAAGCAACTTTAAAATAACTCCCCAAACCTATTAATCCATACCCAATAAAAGAGGCTATGGTAGGAATTAAAACCAAAGGAAGTACATAGGATAACAAAAAATCTTTCTGGTCAGTTTGCTCATGACTAATCTTCGCCCATGCTTCTTTCGGCTGAAGGATAACCAGTTTTACTCTATCGATTAAATATTCAATATTTATCATGATTTCAGAATTTAATTATGATTCCAATAAACTCTGTAAAATCCCGTTACTACCTTCTTTCCGACTATTAGAACCTCCTGTTGATAATTGATTGATTAACTTACTAATTGGCATGGATTGCAGCCATACTTTTCCCGTTCCCTGAAGAGTTGCCAGAAATAAACCTTCCCCTCCAAAAACCATCGATTTCAAATTCCCTGCCTGTTGAATACTAAAATCAATACCTTCCTGAAAACCAACAACGCATCCTGTATCCACCCTCATTGTTTCTCCGTTCAAATCATGCTCTATAAGTGTTCCTCCGGCATGGATAAAAGCATTTCCATCGCCTTGTAATTTCTGAAGAATAAATCCTTCACCGCCAAAGAATCCGGCTCCCAGTTTACGATTAAAGTGCATGCTGATTTTTGTTCCTAATGCAGCACACAAAAAAGCATCACGCTGTACAATCACAGTTCCACCTAATTGCTCTAAATCAATAGGAACAATAGTTCCAGGATATGGCGCGGCAAAAGCAACCTGACTTTTTCCTGTTCCCCGATGCGTAAAATGTGTAATAAATATTGACTCCCCGGTAATTTTTCTGGATGCAGCCGAGAGTAATTTCCCGAAAATTCCTTTATCCGGCTCTGAACCATCTCCCATCTTCGCCTGAAAATCAATCCCTTCTTTCATATATAACATTGCTCCGGCTTCGGCAATTACTGTTTCATTTGGATCCAATTCAATCTCTACCAACTGAATATCGTGTCCTATAATCTTATAATCTATTTCGTGTGATTTCATGATTTCTGTATTTATAATTTGGTGATATTAATTATCTAATTCTTTTCTATTTCAATTCCTTGATCCTAAAAACAATGCCAAAACAAACACTCCAATTTTTTTAACAAACTGCCACAACATGAGAACTCCTATTAAACAAAACAGTAAAGGACCGTAAGTAATCAAATAAGTAAAAAAATTGGGGCCAGGTTCAAGCAAGGAAGCATCAGGCAATTCCGGATCATAATAAACAGTAACTGATTTCCCTTCTGCATATTTCTGAATATCTTTTTTTGCACTTGATGCACTGCTGCTGCTTCCATCAACAGTAGAAATTCTATTTCCAGAATACTCCTTCCCCTCTACAACATATGTGTAAACAATATTGGAAGCATACATTTTTGTTCCATCACTTATCGATGTGCTAATATCCGCTAAAGTAACCATGCCTTCAACAGCTGGCCAAGACTTTGAGGCATTTGCCTCTTCAACAATAGTTTGGCTGATATTTTTATAAAAAAACCAACCTCCCATAATAAATGCTGCTGCAAAAATTAGTGCAGCAACCGATGAACTTTGCTTGTTTTCCATAGTATCTATTTTTTAAAAATTAAAAGCATCCATTAGTTGAAGCATCTCTGGTTTCGTCTGAACAGAACTGGACACAAGTATTATATATGTATCGTAATTTGGAATTTCGATGATTAAAGAAATGCCTTCATCTCCTTCCATTTTACCATACATACAGTTTCTCCCACTGTGTGTAAAGATTTCAAGATTTCCTCCCTGATCAGGATTGCCATTTTTACGTGAAGTTGCAGCTACTCCCAAATTGCCATTCATTCCTTTCATGAACATGGCACTATAGGTTCCCTCCATATTCATTACCATCATTTTTCGGTAATTATTGAAGCTGAAACCATTTGCTATTTTCTGAAACTTCTCATAAGGATACTTTACAGGAACTAAATCTATTGCTTCATCGCCATCATCACCACGATCATCGTTAAAAGCATCACTCATACCTCCAAATATCTCCTGCTGATATTGATCCTGATCTTCGTATTTAATATTAGAAGGAGGAGTAAATTTTGAGGCAGACACAGAAATATTTTTGTCAAACCCGGCAGCTGTTTCGATCGATTCAATACCTAATATTTTTGCTTCTGATTTTAATGTAACACCTTCATAAATCCAACATTTAGCGCCCATTAATTTTACAACTTCACACTCATTCCCCAAAACATTTTCTTTACCAACAATCTCGCCGCCAAAAGCTTCCAACAGATCTTTTCCCATCTTCTTCTTTTCTGCATCGGTCATATTATCAGTGATATCCTGAAAAGGAACAGTTCCTTTCTGCCCTTTGTTTTCAATTAAGTTGGCATTCCAAAATTTACCGTCTTTAATAATCGAGATATCATGCGTTTTTGTTTCACTCTTAATTCCAAACATTTTAGTTACGCTTACCGATTTGGTTTCCGTAAAAGATGAATTCCCATAGTTGTCCCACCAAACAGACTTGGTGCCAGTAGTATTTCCGCTGAGTTGATACTCAATATGCCCTGATTTGATGGCATATATTTGACTCTTTTGCTGAGCAGTCACAACAAAGGTCATTAGTAAATAGCTTACGATCAGAATTATTTGTTTCATGTGTCTAAATTTGTTTTTTATTGCCACATGGAACTCGCCAACTTAGTCATCCTCGTGTGTGAGAAAAGTCTTCTCATAGCGCGTTTCATATGATTATAATTTTAAGTTTTTGTCATATAGCCTGTCCCAAACATATTTCGGGAGAACTTACCAAGCTGGAATAATCACCCTGCTGTATGTCAAAACACCTTGACATGGACGTTTCATCGGTTAATGGATTTGAATGAAATGCACTTGTTTGATTGCGAGTTTTAACAAAAATTAGATGATTGAGCTTTACCTGAAATACTTCCTGTCGGGAACTTTTTTATTATGGTTGAATGGTTGTAAAGTGAATTGGTTGATTGCCCCAAACAGGAAGTACTAACTAAATGTATGTAGTTAAATAAAACTCTAGAAATGGTATAACAATCCTACCCCTGCTGACAAGAAATTTGAACCGCCAATGGTATACTTCAAATCTGCATTGAAATACATTTTATCGGACAATGCAAAGCGACTGCCAACACCAATATTCACACCAATATCACTTCCTGAAGCATCCAAATCTGACATGCCTCCAAGAAAATCGTCGAACTCACTTGATCCTGAACTTACTCCATCCATTTTAAATTTCCAGAAAGTAACATTCAAACCTCCAATACCATAAAAAGTCATACTTTCGTCAGTAGAGAAAACGTAATGCGCATCGAAATCCAATGTTGACCAATTCACATTATTTTTCTTTAAATAGTAAGTGAACGCAGGGGCAATTTCCCATGTATCACTTGCTAAATAAACTCCTTTAGCAGATATACCAAGAGTGCTGATATCCGTTGCATATCCAAGACCTGCTCCGGCCATAATTTTTGAGTCTTGTGCTTTGCTTGTTAAACTGAAAAATACTGTAAGCACAGCAGCGATAACTAAAACAAATTTGTTTTTCATTTTTTTACTTTTTTTACTGATTATTAATTTTTGATTGAGATTATAAAATTTCCACTTCAACATTTATCCATACTGATGTTTCCATATCAAAACCTGCAGGTACAGCAACTGTTTCTGTGAGATTAATTTTCAGATTTTATTGAAATTATTTACAATGTAATTAGGCCGTTCCCGAGACTAAGCAACTTCTATTTAACTGCCTTGCGAAATCCACCATGCTGGAATAATAATCTTCCCGTGTGTCAAAATCACTTTTCACATAGTCGACTCCTATAATTATAATTTACAGATCAGTAATATCCTTGTGAGGAAAATTAGGAAGCTCGAAATAGCTGTATGCAACCGAAACTTCAAATTTGACACTTGTTGCTTCCTTTATTATGGTGATTCCCGCCATATTTGTTACTGCTTTCAGACTTAGACCTTTGTAAATCCACTGTCTAACTCCAAGCAAACCCCAAACTTCACAGTCGTGACCCAATATTTTCTCATTACCCAATTGAACTCCTCCCATACTTACCATTGTCTCCTTCGCTGCTTCCAATGCATCTAAATTATTCTGGCGCATGTAATCAATTAGAGGATCTTCTTTGGTATAAATTATACTGTTTTTATAATCAACCGAATAAAGTTTCTCATTATCAATTTTATAGGCACTACGGGCATTCGTAGTTGTCGATTCTTCTACTCCATTAACATTAACGATGGTAATTGTTTCCGATTTATCCTCAAAACTCATCTCCAGAGCACCCCATTTTTTGAAATACAAATCTTCTGTGCCTGATCCATTCATATATGGGCCGGATATTGAAGTTTCGTAGTGCACAATACCCGATTCCACATTATAACGCTTGATGTCCTTACTCTGTAAATCATCATCTTTATCACATGAAACAATGACTGAAACAAAAAATAAAATACTTAGATACTTTACTATATTTTTCATAATTCAAATTGGTATTTGTTTAAATCGTTCTTAAAATTTTAATTAGTTTGGCATTACATAGAAACCGGTATTTTCCCTTTGTACAATTGTTGTTGTTTTAGCATCCGATCTGCCCAACCAAAAGTCCTCTTCCGATCTCATCATGTCCCCAGTATTTCCTTCGTCCAAATCGCAAGTGTAGGTTCCTCCAATTTCCAAATGATCCGATTTACTATGAACAGAACCATCATCATTATAGGTTACATACTTAACTGTTAATCGATAACTATCACTTTCGTCAACATCAAGAACTTCCATTTTACCCAAATACCCGTCAGACGTACCGTAAATGATGGTAGTCCCATTTTTCAGAAGAATTCCCGATTGATTGGAAACCGGGATATTCCCATTTGGCAAGCTTTCCATTTTAGTATCGATCGCTTTACGATCCAAAGAATCAAATATTAAATTGCCTGATGTATTTGGATTGGCCGTTGCCGCAATTCCTTTCACTTTCACAAACTCCACTCTTCGGTTGTTCGCTTTTCCTTCGGGAGTGCTGTTATTATCCAATGGCCTGCTTTCTCCGTAACCGGCATAACTCAATCGGTTCGATGAAATTCCCATCTGAATCAATTTCTCCATTACCACTTTAGCTCTCGCTTCCGATAAACTTTTATTTGATGCATCATCACCATCGCTATCAGTATGACCTTCCACACTAAAATTTAAATCAGGTTGTTTTTGCAGTAATTCGCAAATTTTATTGATTGGCCCCATCGACTCGGGCTTTAAACTGGCCTTGTTTACATCGAAACGGATTCCATTGCAAATGATCTTACCATCCTGCAGTACACGATCGTAATATTTAACCCCACCTTTTGCAATGCGAACATTTTTCACATAGTATGCTTTATCGTCGGCTAATTTAGCCCAATATGCCTGCAGACAGATTCCCGTCGGATTTGCTTCATAATGCGGAATATTTATCAATCGAGTGTCATCCATATACACTTTCAACTTGCCTTTTGTGTAGGCAATCGATACATGAATCCAACGGGCTTTATCATTCCAGCTATAATCTAAATCGGGATGTTCTCCAGAAACGTCACTATTCTGAACAGAAATATGTTTGTAGCCTATTTCAATTTCCTGACCACTATTCTTCTGATTTTTTAAATCATATAAGTAAACCGAAAATCGATTGCCATTTGCTGGCTTATAAAAATCAAATTCCACTGTAAAAATTTCAGGAAGATAATCTTCACCTGCATTCTTTAGATATGGGACAACCGCGGGTGTTCCATCCATAAACATCATCACATTTTCGCCATCTACGTTTGCAATTTCAACTTGTCCTTTCACCAAATCCCAACGACTGGGAAACTCACCATTCTCTTCCGTAATTGCAGGACCATCTTCAAAGATTACAACATCACCGGGAACAAAGTCAAATTTATTCCAAACCACGTCAGGCTTTTTAGCAACTTGCTTTTCTACTCTCTCATTACTATTATTCCCGTCATTTCTATTTGAGTCTTCATTGTTTCCTGAAGTAATTTTTGACTCTTCATTCGCAGCTTTCTTTTTCTTCTTCTTTTTACCGAATAAACTTCCAATACCTTCTTCCAGTTTATCGAAGCCTTTATCTACACCTCGTTCTATTTTATTATTAGCTCGACGTGTACCTTGCTTCTTTACTACTTTTTCCGGATCTACTACCTGCGCATTTATAATTGTAATGCTAAGTGTAAATAACAAGGATAGAAATACGAATTTTTTCATGAGTACAATTTTTGGTTTTGATTACATTATAAATGTATGGTGTTAATCAAACCTCAAATAGCAAACATGTTCCAAAAACAAAAGCAAATGTTCAATAATCTCACTATAAGCAACTTAATCGTAAAAACTTCACTTATACACCGAAATTATCATTCCATCATATTCATGCAAACGGAAGATAAAAAGGATTCCATGCATACCTAATCAGGCAATAAAATCCGATTAATCAAAACACCACTTTCTCCCTGAAAACGTATCTTTTTAAGACATTTTGAGTCTTATTAGTATTCTTAAATCGTTGTGGATTTTTACAGAAAAAAAGGAAGGAACAACACCAAAGTATAACAAATGTTTCTGCAGCTAAAACAAATGTTCCACAACAACATAACTAATTGACATATAGATGATTGGTGCAGGATTGAAATTAACCATCCAAACAAGTATCGTAAAATAAATTGGCTCCGGGTTTAAGAAAACACCATTTTTGAGCCGATAACAATTAAAATTAGTTGGTAAATTAACAAACACAGGAGCAATAACCCGTATGTGTTTCGTGTAAGGCATTACACGAATATCCTCAACAAAAAAGATTCTATAAAATTGAATGAACTAAGTTTTGATGTTTACTTGACAAGAGACCAAATAACAAATTGCCTGCCTGCTAATCATCAGATAAGCAGCAAGCGATTTTGTTCTCTTTATTTTTTTAATTTTTAATGTACATCAAACTTTACTTTGATGTACATTAAAATAAAGTTTGATGTACATTAAAAATAATTATTGCCTAGATAAAACAAATAACTTTACCTGTATACAGTAAGGAATACTACTTAAGAATGTATCACAATAAGCCTACTTAAAAAGTTTTAATTGGAATGTTCCTTTATATACTCGGAGGGAGTACAACCTTGAATCTCTTTAAAGCATTTGGAAAAATACGAAGTATCGTTAAATCCGGTAGAAAAACAAACATCACTAATATTCACATCTGGGTTCAATAAAATTTCCGATGCCATTTTTATTCTTTGCGTTCTGATGAATGCAGTAGCTGACAGTCCGGTTAAAGCTTTTAACTTACGATGAAGTTGTGTTCGGCTCATTAAAGTCTCCTCGCAAAACTGATCTACAGTAAAATCCGGATTGTGTAAATTCGCTTCCAGAACTTTCTGCAATGTTCTTGCAAATTTCTCTTCTTCAGATGGAAACACAATATTTAAAGGACTGATAACTATTTCATTTTGATACTTTTTCTGCATCTCTTTTCTTGTGGCAATTAGTCTTTCAACCTTAACGATTAAAGCCTTAGCATTAAATGGTTTTACGATGTAATCATCTGCACCGGATTTAAGACCATCCAATTCATTGTCATCACCAACTTTGGCAGTCAATAAAATAATGGGTATGTGATTGGTTTTCACATCTGCTTTTAAGCAGGAACAAAGCTCAACACCACCAACTTTTGGCATCATTACATCCGAAATAATCAAATCAGGAATATATTCGATTGCCATCTTAATCCCAATTTCCCCGTCTTCAGCTTCTAAAATTTTGTATTTATGAATAAAGTAAGTCTTGATGTATTTCCGCATATCTAAATTATCCTCAACAAGCAACAATACGGGCAAATCTTCAATTTTCACCTCGTTTTCTTCTTCCAGATTCAAATCTGAATTTACTTCATAAAACTGCTCCTCTTTTTTTGCCATAGGTAAAAGCGATATTTCGTTTACCTTAAAATGATCTTTAGATGTTGGCAACAACAATTCAAACTGAATGATTTGACTATTGGAACAACTAACCTTTATGGGTGCGCGGTAAAGAGTACACAACTCCTTCACTAAAGAGAGTCCAATACCGGTTCCTTGTGTTTCGTTTTCGCCTGCACGGTAAAACCGATCAAAAATATGAGCCAATTGCTCTTTGGTTAACGTGCACCCCGAATTACTTACAATTATTTTAATATGATCATTAAATGCATCAAGCTTCATTTCTACATTCCCATTTTTAGGAACAAACTTAAATGCATTGGACAATAAATTAGTAATTATTATTTCAACAATATTCGTATCGAACCAAACATCTCCTGATTCATTTATTTCCAATTGATAATTTATCTTTTTCTCGGATGCCTGATAAATAAACGAATTTGAAATTCCTTTAAGCAATGTTGACAAATCACCTTCCTGCGCTGAAATGGCAAAATGACCTGCATCAATTTTAGAGAGATTTAATAGCTGATCAACCAATGCAAGTAATCTGTTGGTATTCCGCAGAATCAGTTTCATTTCATCCTGCTCCTCATTGCTATGAGGCCGGGCTAAATGCTTTTCTACCGGACCTTTTATTAATGTTAAAGGTGTTCTAAATTCATGGGAGATACTACTGAAAAATTTCGATTTCATCTGATTTACAATCTGTAACTCTCTTGAAACCTTTTGTTTGTTCTTGTATAAGTAATAAAAAAACGCGGCCAATCCTCCAAAAAGCAACAGCAGAACTCCAAACTGATTTCTCTGCATTTTTTTTGATTCTCCAATCAACTGATTTCTTGCATTCAACAGCTCAATCTGATGTGTTTTATTTTCCGATTGATATTTAAATTCCAAATCATTCATTACACGCACAGTCTCGCTGTTGTATAACGAATCGGTATAATTTTTAGTTAACAGCAGAGCATCGCTTGCCTCTCGAAATCTTCCCGTGGCATAATAAATCTCGTACAACACCTGATTGGCAAACATTAAGTTATCAATAGAATGAATTTCTTTTGATAATTTTCTACCTTCCAATAAATTCTTTTCAGCTTCTTTGTATCTCTTTAATTTCGAACAAACATTACCATGTTGTATTAAAATTGTACTCAAATATCGCTGATCATTTTTTTCCCGCTGTAAATCAAGTGCTTTCTCATAATATCCATACGCTTTTTCATACTCATTTTGAAACATTTTAACCTGTCCCAAAAGCTGATAGCAAATTCCTTCGCCGATAGGATTCCCTCGTAATTTTGACAACTCCAGCGATTTATTAATATAAAAATTTGCAGAATCAGCTTCATGCAAATAGAGATAAGCTTCTCCTAAATTCCCATAACTAATCTCTAAATGATATTTATTATCGCTGCTTTTTCCATATTTTAATGATTCCCGAAAATAGGACAAAGCCTTTTGATATTCTTTTTGTACCAAATAGATATTTCCAATTCCGTTTTCGGCAATTGCCTTGCCATATAAATTATTACTGAATTTTGTTGTATTGATTGATGAAACAAAATAATTAACAGCCTCTTCATTGCGATCCGTTTTCCGACAAACAACTCCTAACTCATTGTATATTCGTCCTAATTTGTAATAATCTTTTATTTTATGGGCAAAGGGCAATGACTTTTGATAGTAATATTTAGCAGAATCGTAGCCATGTGTATATCGATGGTTTACCCCTATCCTATAATATATTTCTGCCAGGCCGGTAGTATCCTTATCAGTTTTAATTTTATTCAAAAGCAGATGCAAATAAGACGGATATTCTTCTTTTAAGATTTTTCGGTTATCAGCTACAAGACTGATCAGGCTATCAGAATTTTCGATTTTTCCTTCAAGCATAACCAACTCATTAATGGCTACTTTCAAACTATCTAAATCATGAAACCGGGCTTTCTTATAATCATCCTTGGCATAAACTTCAGTAATTAGGATTGTGAAAAGAAAGAAAAAAAAGAATTTTTTAATCATATTAACAATTATAAGATCTTCTTTAAGAAACGAATAAAAAACACACATAAATATAAAACCAATGCTAAAGAAGTTCTGAAACTTCGCTAAAAATCACTGTAACCATTCTGAATGATTGAATTTAAGACAAAAAAAATGCACATGCAAATATATCATATAACTTAACAAAACAATAATATAAGTGCAAATTTTAAACCCAAAATATTCTAAACTCATCAAACATTAATCCGAATTAACTATTTGTCATACTACTTTACTAAAATTGATTGAAACTTTACTCTGCAACTTATTTTATAAGTTCAGTATTTACCTGTTATCCGAAGCCACTCTACGCTTAAAATTTCCCTAATTTGGAATATTTATTAGTATCTTTACCATCCTTTATATACACATTTACACGCCTTGTTATTTAGTAAGGCAAAAGGATTTTACAATGAATTTTGAAAGCATAAAAAAGAAACTTGAGCAATACAAAGCCGAAGGAAAGACGATGTTTACCACATCCTCTTTTCAATCGCACAGTCTTGTTTTACTTCATATTATCAGCCGGATAGACAATACAATACCTGTTTATTTTATTAATACCGGATTTTTATTCCCTGAAACCATTCAGTTTAAAGATCAAATCGCCAAAGAATTTGGATTGAAAATTATCGATGCAAAATCTTCAGTTCCTAAAGCACAACAAAAAGATGCAAAGGGAAATTTTCTCTTCACCTCTGATCCTGATTACTGTTGTTTCCTAAATAAGGTACAACCTCTGGATGGTGTTTTGGCAGATTACGATGTTTGGATCAATGGCGTTCGGGCAGATCAATCGGCTGTTCGAAAAGCGATGAATATTGAACAGGATGCTCCTCATGGTGTCATCCGATTTCACCCAATGTTGGATTGGAGTAAACAGGAAATTTACAAGTACATTAAAGAGCACAATCTTCCCCGTCATCCGCTCGAAGCAAAAGGTTACGACAGCATTGGCTGTGAGCCTTGTACACGAAAAATGACTCTGGGCGATGATCGGTCGGCACGATGGTTTGGAATGAAAAAAACCGAATGTGGTTTAAATACCGATTTGGTAATTAAAAAAGATAAATAATAATTACAGCTAATAATCCGAAATTAAAACACAGATACAATGAGAGTATTAATTACAGGTGGCGCCGGTTACATTGGCACCGAATTATGCATAAAATTGAATCAGAATCCTGATGTAAAAGAGATTATTGTATTGGATAATCTGCATCAGGCTAACTTCAATCTGTTTTTACACTCCCAAATAAAACCTGGCAAACTAACTTTTGTTAGAGGTGAACTTTTGGATTCAAGAACTCTCGATAAAATTATAAAAGATATTGATGTAGTTTATCATCTTGCGGCTGAAAATTCGGACAACGATAAGCTTCATCATCTTCATGAGCAGGTTAATAATTGGGGAACTGCTGAGTTGGTTTATGCCATCGAAGAAAGCAAGGTAAAGCAATTGATATACGTTAGTTCAACCGCTGTTTACGGTTATTCTGATAATGAATTCGACATTTACTCCATTCCTGAACCAACAACTTCATTGGGAAGTTCTACATTAAGAGGAGAACAACATGTTGAACGAATCATGTCGAAAATAAACACTCAAATTATTCGTTTGGGAAATGTTTTTGGTTACGGTGTAAGCATGAATATGAAAGGAATTTTAAACAGTTTACTTTTCGATTCTCATTTTGTGGGTCGTATTTCCATCCACGGAAGTGGAAACCAAAAACGTCCGTTTATTTCTTTGGAAAAAACCAGCAGCATCTTAGCCAATCTTTTGGGTGGCAAATTAGATTCCGGAGTTTATAATCTGGTGGAATACAACAAATCAATTATGGATATAGTGGAAGTTATTCAAGCCCAAAATCCGGATATGGAAATGATTTTCACCAACCAGCATCTCGAACTGCCTCAGCAATTGGTTGCTGTTGATGAACGAATTATGAAATTGTACGACGGAGAAAAATTAGGCTTTGAAGAAGAATTAAAAATACTAAAAGATCATTTTGAAGCTTCAAGCCTATAAAAGCTATTGATATATCTTTGTTGTCAGATACAAAAAAGCTTGATTCGGGAATGAATCAAGCTTTTTTTTTGTTTTCTGACCAATGTAAATCCCAGCTAAATTTTTTCCGTTAATTTCTTTACAAACCGGTATTTGTTAAAAAACTCTTTTGCAATAACACGCATAATTGTGTAAGATGGTATTGCCAGCATCATTCCTAAAATACCTGCCATACTTCCTGCCATGATAATCACAATAAAAATCTCGAGAGGATGAGCATTTACACTGTTGGAATAAATTAAAGGTTGAAACAAAATATTGTCGATAATCTGAACTGTGGCGAATACAAGCGCCATATATCCCAAAAGAGGAACAATTCCTGTATAAAAATCAATATCTAAATTGGTGGCAATTCCAATAATCATTCCAAAACAGGCTCCAATAATTGGTCCTATATATGGAATCACATTCATGATTCCAGCAAACAGCCCAATTACAACTGCGGTACTAAAAGGCAAACCAACAATGGTAAGACCAATGGTTACCATAAAACCAACCAATATAACTTCAAAAAACAATCCCACAAAATAACGCATTAACAGTTTTTTGATCGAATCCAATACGTGACGAACACCTTCTTCGTTGCGGGCCGGAACCATAAGCACAACTCCTTCGGTAAACAAACTGCTGTCCTTCAAAAAGAAAAAAGTAATGAACGAGATCGAAAACAATGCAATAAATGTATTCCCTAAAGTACCAACAAGAGAACCAAAAATATCCGAAACATCAGACACTTTCACAAATGATGAAATATTTTTAACCAGAACTGCTTTCAGGTCAAAAGTCTCGCCATTGGCAGAATACTTCACCACAAAAGCTTCTATTTTTTGCATTGGTTCTTCAAGACTTTGAACGGCTGCATTTACATCTATATTTGATAGATCCTGCGCCTGCGATGCTATCATTGGAATAAAGGTCCGGAAGAACATAATCATTACCATCCACAAAAGGATGAGTGTTATCCCTGCAGATAAAACAGAAGGAAATTGCCATTTCTTGATCTTTAAACCATTTAAAAAATCGACAACCGGACGTCCAATAAAGGAAAGAACAACCGAAATTAAAACGTATGTCACAATATTGCTGAAATACCAAAACAATAGCCCTAACATGATTAAACCAAGAGCTACAATAAAATATTTTCCTTTTTCATTCATAGGTAAACGATAATTTTTGCCTGTTGAGTATCCCAAATAAGAATAATTGATTGCATAACAGTTTAAAAGTAAGAAATTTTATGGTATCAAAGAACCCAAACAAAAAAAGGCTTTCTTTCGAAAGCCTTTTCCTGATTTATGCCAAATTAAAATTTTATGGGATTATCTACCTTTTGCTTCATCAAGGCAATGTCCAAAACTTCCATAATCTCATCAACAAAGTGAAATTTAAGACCTTTTAAATAAATATCCTTAATTTCCTCAATGTCTTTTTTATTCTGATTGCAAAGTATAATTTCCTTAATTCCAGCTCTCTTGGCAGCAAGAATCTTTTCCTTAATTCCTCCAACCGGCAACACTTTTCCGCGAAGAGTAATTTCACCAGTCATAGCCAAGTGTTTTTTCACTTTGCGTTGTGTGAAAATTGAAGCCATGGCAGTCACCATAGTAACTCCAGCTGAAGGTCCGTCTTTTGGAATTGCTCCTTCGGGTACGTGAACATGAAGATTCCACTCATCGAAAGTTTCCTTTTTAATCCCCAATGCACCACAGTGTGCTCTCAAATATTCTTGTGCCAGCAATGCTGATTCTTTCATAACATCGCCCAGGTTCCCGGTAAGAGTTAATTTCCCTTTACCAGCCGACAAACTTGATTCGATGAACAAAATTTCACCACCAACCGAAGTCCAGGCCAAACCCGTAACCACACCGGCATATTCATTTCCCTGATATTTATCTCTGTTAAAGATTGGTGCACCTAAAAGTTCTTTAAGATCCGAAATCTTTATATTGATATCATATTCCTCTTCCATTGCAACCTTACGGGCAATACGTCTCATTAACTTGGCAATTCGTTGATCCAAAGCTCTTACACCCGACTCACGAGTATATTTATCGATGATTTCGGCAATTACCTCCTTCGAAATTTTAATATTATCAGCAGTAATACCATGATTCTCCATTTGCTTCGGAATCAAATGAGTCTTGGCAATCTGTACTTTTTCTTCCTGAATGTAACCACTTACATCAATCATTTCCATACGATCGCGAAGAGGAGCTGAAATCGCCCCGATATTATTGGCTGTTGCTACAAACATCACATTCGACAAGTCGTAGTCTACATCCAAAAAGTTATCGTGAAAAGCACTGTTCTGCTCAGGATCAAGAACCTCTAACAAAGCGGAAGATGGATCCCCTCTAAAATCACTGCTTACTTTATCAATCTCATCTAAAATAAAAACAGGATTGGATGAACCGGCTTTTTTCATTCCCTGAATAATTCGTCCAGGCATTGCTCCAATATATGTTTTTCTGTGACCACGAATTTCTGACTCATCGTGTAATCCACCTAGAGACATTCTGGCATATTTTCTATCCAAAGCTCTCGCAATGGATTTTCCTAAAGATGTTTTACCAACCCCCGGAGGTCCGTATAAACATAAAATTGGTGATTTTAAATCTCCTTTTAGTTTTAATACAGCCAAATGCTCAATAATTCTGTCTTTTACTATCTCCAAACCAAAGTGATCCTGATCTAGAATTTTCTGCGCTCTTTTCAAGTTGAAATTATCCTGGGTGTATTCGCTCCATGGCAAATCAAGCAACTCCTCAAGGTAATTTAACTGTACCGAATATTCTGCCGAAGCAGGATTCAGACGTTGAAGTTTATTCAATTCTTTTTCAAAAACAGCTGCAACTTCGTCGGTCCATTTTTTAGTTTGTGCCCTTTCTTCCAACTCTTCAACATCCTGATCATTCGGACCTCCGCCCAATTCATCCTGAATGGTTTTCATTTGCTGATGCAGCAGGTATTCTCTTTGCTGCTGATCCATATCGGTTTTCACCTTGGTCTGAATATCATCTTTCAGCTCCAAAACCTGCACTTCACGAACCAATAATTCCAAAAGCTTCATTGCTCTGCCACCAATCTCATCAATCTCCAGCAACTTCTGTTTTTGGTTGTGCTTAATTTCAGAATTGCTTGAAATAAAGTTGATTAAAAACGAAGCTCCTTCGATATTCTTGATTGCAAAACTAGCCTCATTAGGAATGTGCGGCGACAATTTAATCACCTTAACCGCCATATCCTTAACAGATGATATAAGTGCCTTAAATTCATTATCTTCCTCCTCAGGACGAATATCTTTCAGTGTTTTAATCTTAGCAATGTGGTAAGGCTCCTCTGAAATCATTTCCTGCAGCTCAAACCTCTTTTTACCCTGTAAAATAACTGTGGTAGAACCATCAGGCATTTCCAAAATTTTGATAATCTGAGCAACCGTTCCAATTTTATATATATCATCAAAATGTGGATCTTCAACACTCAAATCGATTTGAGTAGCTGCACCTAACATCCCTTTCTTGCTGTATACTTCACGAACTAATTTCAAGGATTTTTCTCTCCCTACCGAAATAGGAATTACTACGCCAGGAAACAGAACCGTGTTACGAAGAGGCAAAATTGGCAAACTGTCAGGAACAACCAGTTCATCCAGCGTATTTTCATCCTCATCGGTTATAATTGGAATAAAATCTGAATCTTCATCCATCATATTCGTTAATGCGATATCACTTATATTGATTTCAATCTTTCTACTCATTATTTTGCTTGTCATGTTCTCATTACTCACTATAAGGAAACAAACTGATGCCCTATTTAAAGTGACAAAATGTCTGTTCCTGCCAAAATTAATTGGTCACCATTTACTAGGCAATAGCTATGCCAAAATAAAAAATGAGCTCTATCAGTTAACAGAAAGAACTCACATTAATATAATAAGGATTTGTGTTAAAATGATTTCCGATACTCTTTGGTCATTTCAAATACGTTAGTCAAGATATTTTTCTCCACCTCATTAAATTCCATACCTCTACGTTGCATTACCAAACCAGCAACTTCGAAAGTTGCTTTCAATCTATACTCCTTAAAACCATGATTTCCGCCCATTGCAAAAGAGGGAATAAAATTACGGGGGAACCCAGCTCCAAACACATTAGCACTCACACCAATAACAGTCCCGGTATTCAACATGGTATTAATCCCGCATTTAGAATGATCACCCATAATAGTACCACAAAATTGCAAACCTGTTTTTTCAAAACTATCACTGGAATAGCTCCACAATTTAACTTCCGAATAATTGTTTTTCAGATTTGAATTATTTGTATCTGCTCCAATATTGCACCATTCACCCAATACTGCATTTCCTAAAAATCCATCATGCGCTTTGCTCGAATAACCAAACAACACCACATTATTTAATTCTCCGCCACATTTGCAATATGGTCCTAACGTAGTTGCTCCATACACCTTGGCTCCCATTTTTAGTTCTGCATGCTCGCACATGGACAAAGGACCACGCACCAAACATCCTTCCATAATAACTGCATCTTTTCCAATATAAATTGGGCCATCAGTAGCATTTAATGTTGCAAATTCTACTTTTGCTCCTTCTTCAAGAAATACATTCTCTCTTCCAAGAACATTTACCGTATCACTTATTTTCTGCGATTTTCTTCCTTTGGTCAGCAATTCAAAATCGGCACGAAGAGCCTTGTCATTGCTTCCAAATATATGGTAAGGCATTGCTATTCGATCAACAGCCTGTTTATACGCAACTTTAACTTTTGCTTCAATTCCTTCCTTGTTCACCAACTCAAGGTCAGCAGTCAAAAAATTAGCCGCCAGAATAACTCCATCCTTTGCAAGATACTCTCCCACTTTTAAATTCAGAATTGCATCTTTCAACCTCTCATCCGGAAGTACCGAACCATTAATCAATACATTTTGTTCCTGAACAAAGATTGGATATTTTACAGATAAATAATCCTGCGTAAAATGACTTAAGCTGGCTGTAAGATATTTCTCCCATTTTTCGCGAATGCTTAAAATGCCAACCCGAATCTCAGATACCGGACGTGTAAATGTGAGTGGACGCAGATCATTCCATGCCCCATCATCAAAAAGAATATAATTCATTGTAGTAGTGATTTAAATCCGAAGGATTTTTATGTATGATCAAAAATAAAAAAAAGCCTCGAATAATCGAGGCTTTTTCTTAATATGGTAGATTTTTTAATCTTACTTCTTGTTACCGTCCATGTGTTTCTTGTAACGATTCATGAACTTATCAACACGACCAGCAGTATCTACTAATGTCATCTTACCTGTATAGAAAGGATGAGATGTATTAGAGATCTCAAGCTTAATAACTGGGTACTCAATACCTTCGAACTCAATAGTCTCTTTAGTTCTAGCAGTCGACTTAGCAATAAAAACATTTTCGTTTGACATGTCTTTAAAAGCTACAAGACGGTAATTTTCCGGATGTATTCCTTGTTTCATTTTAATATCCTTTAGTTTCTTATAATCTACTTCCAATAGGCTGCAAAGGTAGATATTGTAATTTGTTTTGCAAAAGAATAAATAAATTATTCTTCACTTTCCGTTACTTTTTTCTCTTTTACCTTACTTCCCCTGTTCTCCAGAGGAATAATAGGGGTCCGTTTAAAGGGTTTATTAGGGTCAAAAAGCAGACGATAGGTATAATGCGTCTTCATTTTCACACCTCCAACCGACTCATAAATAGAAATCATTTTCGGATTAAAATCTCCCACCCACGAAAGTTCAACTTCTTTGTAATGTGACTTCCTCTTCATAACCTTATCCATGTGCCAGAAAATTGCCGACTCAACACCAAAACGCTGATATTTAGGAGTAACACCCATAATTGTGATCCGGGCTCGGGTAATCGTTTTCTTTTTTAAATGGTATAAAAATTTCAGTTTGTTCCAGAAATTAAACTTCCCATTCATTTTTATTAATATCTGATTGATATCCGGCATCATCACAAAAAATGCAATTGGATTTCCCTCGTGATAAGCAAACCAAATAAATTCTTCGTCGATAACTCCTTTTCCATCACGAGCCATTTTACGGATATCTTCAGGATCAATCGGCGAGAAATTGTTATGAAATTTCCATGCCTCATTGTATATCGTAATTATATCCTGTATGTATTTTTCAGATTTTTCAAACGAAAAATGCTCGAAAGTAAATCCTGGCTTTTTGGCAACCCACTCGGCAATCTTCCAAAATCTTTCCGGGAATGGTTTGGTTCTGTCAAGGTGGTAGCTATACTGTTCAAAGAACACCTTAAAGCCATACTCCTCGAAAAATGCCTTGTAGTATTTCTGATGATATGGCATTCCATACCCCTGAGACATAAAACCATCAACTAAAAGCCCCCAATGATTGTCATTCTCGCCAAAATTTATAGGCCCATCCATGGCTTCCATACCACGATCCTTTAACCATTCCTTAGCTGTACCAAACAATAGAAATGCTGCCTTTTTGTCATTTATACATTCGAAAAAACCACATCCGCCTGTCGGCTGATCAAAAGAAAAAGCTTTATTGGTGTTGATAAACGCCGCTATCCGGCCAATTACTTTTCCTTCATCGTTTTGCAGTATCCACCGGCATGCCTCACCATGCTTAAAGAATGAATTTTCCTTCGGATCAAATATACCTTCTATCTCAGCATCCAACGGACAAGCATAATTGGAATCATCTTTATAAATGATTCTGGCAATATCTAAAAAATCTTTTTGATGCGTATGATCTAAAACTTCAACTATCCTCACTCGATTCGCTTTATTTAAGTTCTTTAATTTAGGATTCCAATGCCATTTTATCGTTTGGCCAATTTTGAGAGTAATCTCAACAACTCAACATACAACCAAACCAATGTTACCATTAACCCAAATGCACCATACCACTCCATGTATTTTGGAGCTCCGGATTGAGCACCTTTTTCAATAAAATCAAAATCTAAAACTAAATTAAGTGCAGCGATAACAACAATAAACAGACTAATACCAATACTTAGTAAACCAGAATCATTTGCAATGTTTAAGCCAAAACCAAACATTCCCAAAATCCAATTCAACATGTAAAATATAAATATTCCGCCTGTTGCAGCAATCACACCTGTTTTAAACTTCTCTGTTACTTTAATAAATCCAGTTTTATAGGCAAAAAGCATTGCAAACAAAGTTGCAAATGTTAAGCCAACAGCCTGTACCACAATACCTGGATAGGCTGAATTCATCATTGCCGACAATCCGCCTAACATAAGGCCTTCGGCTAAAGCATAAAACGGAGCCGTATAGGGCGACCAAACAGGCTTAAATGCAGTAACAACGGCAAGAATCAATCCACCAATTGCTCCACCAATTAACCATGGAAGAACCACTGATGAATCCATCGAATCATTGAATAATCCCCATGTGTAACTTGCTGCAGCTACCAGAAAAAACAATAGCAAACCAACTTTATTAACGGTTCCATTTACCGTCATCGTTTCACTCTCACTGTACGATCCATTTCTTGATGCGTAAAAAATCTTTTCGCTCAGAACTGGATTAGAACTTTTTGTATATCCCATGTGTGTTAACTCTTAATCTTTAAAAATCTATTCTTAAAATTTCGCAAAAAATACGTTTCAAATTTACTTTGTTTAATTTTCTTTTCCTAGATATGAATGCCATATCACATCATAAAATATCTTAAAAAACACTTATAAATTAAGTTCATATTGAAGATCATCCCAAATCTCCCTCCAGTCCTCATCCTCTCTTTTTAATTCGCAAACCAAATCAACAAGCTTATTCACAACAACATCTCCTCTTCGGGCAATCTTCCCTAAGGCTCTTTTTACCTGATTTAAAAAATAAGCATCCTCAAATTTCTTTGGCAGCATTTCTATAAAATCAATAAACAGCCTGTCACTCTCCTCTTTCTTATCCATTGCAAGGCGTCCAACAACCATTACTGCACACACCTGTTTTGCTATATTCTCACTTTTTAACCACTCTTTAACAAGCGCTTTTGCATTAGGGAGGTATTGAAACAAATTCATGCTTGCCTGCTCCAACAATTCATTTGAATCCATTTCAGCGAACCAACGCTCCAACTGCTCTTCGGTCACTTTTGCAGGTTCTTCGAGAAGGGTTGCCACAATTTTAGATTCACGAAAACCTTTGGTCCATAATTTATGTGCTAAAAGATGATCCTTCTGATAATCCCTCCCTATTTCACGCAAATTTACAATTGTTGCTCCCAATGATTTTGAGTAGTTCAATCCAAATTTTTTCATTTCATGATGAGTCTCACCATTACGAAGAATTTGAATTTTCTTGAAAATTTCCTGAAACAATTCTTCTGTTTCTTTCCTATCGATAAAAAAATCCATTTTACTAAAATTAGTTAACTGCCTGCAAAGGTAGAGTTTATAATCCTTTCAGAATATTTTTTTGTATTTTTTTCACAAAACACTTGGAGAATAATTAAAGATTTCTCTATATTTGCACCGCATTAGAGCAAAAATGGTGATTGTAGCTCAGTTGGTTAGAGCGCTGGATTGTGGTTCCAGAGGTCGCCGGTTCGAGACCGGTCTTTCACCCTAGATAAAAAGTCAATAAAGATGCGCCTTACGGCGCATTTTTTTATGGCTAAAATTATAGACCTACTACGGATCAATTTAAATATAATAACTTTTAAATCAAACAATTACAGTCACTTCTATTAAAAACTCATCCTACAACTCCTGAAACGAAACCTGTAATTGTTAAAATAATATTTCATCGGAATTTTCTCGTAACACATCTATATCCCTTTTGTTATTGGTAAGAAATTGAGGAATTCAATGATAAAGTCCAAGAATAAGATAACCAAACCCAATATACAGCCAACAATAATATCACAAAAAATAATACAACCAAAAGTCTGTCAATCACTTTGGCTCTTGTACTAAAAACATCATAATTATTCATCTTAATCATACTTACATTACAAAAACACGAAAAAAAAGCAACTGTGTGATTTTTAATTTCTCAGTCGTATTCTACATTAAACAACTCTTTTTTATTTATTGGTCTGGGTGGAGTATTATATAAATCTTCAGGATTGCATTCAAAAAAATCAGCAAGTCTTATAATTACTTCAGAAGGAAAATCTTTTGAAGAACCCTCCGGTGCATTAAGAATCCTGCTAACATGCTCTCTTGTTCTACCCATCATCATTGCAATTGCTTTTCTGAGAGCAACTCCTTCCTTAGCTTTTAAATTCCCCAATCGATCATTGATATTAAATTTTTTTTGCATTGAATACCGCTATTTTAAAACTATTGCTTAATTTGTGCGCTAGAGATCACATAACTCTTATTCTATTTCATAATAAAGATTACGAATTTCACAAAGCTGTCCAAATTAAACAGACACTTTTTGATTAAATAATTCACACCTTATGTCAAAAGGCGATATTATAAAAACATTAATTAGGGAATCGGGGTTGCCAATTACTGAAATTGCAAGAAGAATCAATGTTGACAGGCGAACAATATATGCCTATATGAAGAAAGACAATTGGAAACCTGAAACCTTACAACAGATTTCAATTGCCTGTAATAAAGATGCCAACTATTTGCTAAAAAAAATATTGGACAGCAACACTAAGCAAGGAGAAGATAAACAGATAAAAATAGAAGAACCAGATGTAATCTATCACAATAAAAAAAAAAATAAACAATCTTTTAAACGAAAATGCAGTCCTCTTACACAAATTGGTAGATTTACAGGAGAAACACATTCTACTGCACGAGGAGTATTTACAATTAAAAAACAATCTACAACCGAAACGTAAATAACCTTACTTAAACTCATCCTATTCGCATCCGCTTTGACTTAAATCTTATTGGAATTACAAAAACCAATAATCACATCCATACAATTCCGATTTTTACGGCTATTTTTGCACTCAATAAAATTCTCAACTTCCAAAAAAAAGAGTTGGGATATCTATTGTTAGTGGTGGCTTATTTTTCTCACAAGTCAAACTAAAGCTTTCAAAAAACAGAATTACGTAATGAGCAAAATAAAGATCGATTTAGAGTTGTTAAGGCAGAATGCAAAAACTACCGAAACTGCCACCAAAGAATTATTCACCAGACTAAAAAAAAAGAAACCCAAACAATTGGATTCTATTGTTCACACACTTCATGATGAAGTATTCGAAGATCTGGATTGCCTGGAATGTGCCAATTGCTGCAAGAGCATTAGTCCGATTGTTATTGATAAGGACATTGAACGCCTGGCAAAACAGTTTAGAATGAAACCTTCAGAATTCATCAATCAATATTTATATATGGACAATGAAAACGATTATGTGTTTAAGGAAACCCCTTGTCCGTTTTTGATGCCTGACAATTACTGTATGGTTTATGAAAATCGTCCCCGTGCCTGCCGCGAATATCCACACACCGACCGCAAACGCATTTATCAAATACTCGATCTCACATTAAAAAATACACATTACTGTCCTGCTGTTTACGAAGTAGTCGATCGCCTTAAAAAGAAAAAAGAACAACTATAAGCAAGAATCTTTTCATTCGGATTTCTATCTTTAGAATGCCTAAGCAATCAATTCCATGAACAAAACAGCAATTCTCATCCTCATTTCTCTTCTTGCAAGTCTTACGCTGAAAGGCCAGAGTGGTGGAGAAAACATCTACGAATTCCTGAATTTAGGAAGTTCGGCCAGAGTTGCCGCCATGGGAGGAGATCAAATTGCACTGAACAATGTTGATGCAGATTACTCTTTTTACAATCCAGCGGCCCTTCATCCCGATTTGGATCAAAAAGTGGCATTAAATTACGTAAATTACCTTACGGATATCAATTACGGATATGCTTCCTACACTAAAGATTATGCTAAAATCGGCATCTTTTCATTGGCAATGCATTACGTAAACTATGGAAAATTTACAGAAGCAAACGAATTTGGAGAAATAACCGGCAATTTTAAAGCTTCCGATTACGCGCTGATTATTAGTTATGGCAGGCAATTGAATAAGAATATTCGTGTGGGAGCTTCAATTAAACCAATTTATTCTGCCTTAGAAAGATACAGCTCTTTTGGTTTGGCTGCCGATTTGGCCTTGATCTACGACAGTTCCGATGAACTATTCAGAGCTTCTATTGTGGCGCGGAATTTTGGTTATCAAATTAAAGCCTACTACGGATCGCACCGTGAAGATCTTCCGAATGAAGTATTAATTGGAATGAGCACCAAACTACAGCACGCTCCGTTTCGTTTTGCAATCACCTACCGCCATCTGGAAGAATTCGATCTGACTTACGAATCAGAATTAAATAAAACGGACGATTCCTTCTCAAAATCAAGCAAAGACGGATTCTCCGACAAAGCCCTGAAACACTTCATTTTAGGTGCAGAATTTTTACCCTCGAAGAATTTTAGTATTCGGCTGGGGTACAACTTTCAGCGAAGAATGGAACTTAAAGTTGATGAAAAAACTTCGACTGTTGGATTCACCTGGGGATTTGGAGTTAAAGTATCTCGTTTCCAGGTGAGTTTTGCCTCGGCAAAGTATCATTTGGCAGGCGCAAGCAATCATTTCTCAATCAGCACCCGATTAAGCGACTTTAATTTCTAAAAAAATAATTCAAATTGCGCATTTCAATCGTTTACAGGAAACTATAATCTTTCACACCTCCTATTTTTAGTTCCAAATCTCATATTTTGATCGATTTTCTTTATACTTTTGTACCCAATTGCACAAAAAAACCGAGCAATAACTAGAATGGATATACCTGAAAAGAAACTAATTATAGCAATCGACGGACATTCGTCGTGCGGAAAAAGTACTGTTGCCAAGGATTTGGCAAAAAAAATTAAATACACTTATATTGACAGTGGTGCAATGTATCGGGTGGTTACTCTTTTTGCAATGAGAAACAACTTAATTTCCAGCGACAAAGTAGATGAAAATAAGTTGGCTCATTTGATCGATCAAGTAAACATCTCTTTTAAATACAACACTGAAAAACAGCGTCACGAGACTTATTTAAATGCTGAATTGGTTGAAGATGAGATTCGCCAAATGGCTGTTTCGAACAACGTAAGTTTGATTGCTAAAATCAAATTTGTTCGTGAGAAAATGGTGGCTTTTCAACGTGAATTGAGCAAAGAAGGTGGAGTTATAATGGACGGCAGGGATATTGGAACTGTGGTTTTCCCAAATGCCGATTTAAAAATATTTATGACAGCCGATGTAGAAATAAGAGCCATTCGCCGTTACAAAGAATTAAAAGATAAAGGAGAAAACATTTCATTGGACGAAATCAGAGAAAACGTTTCAAAAAGAGATTATATCGATGAAAACCGCGATGAAAGTCCGCTCCGAAAAGCTGATGATGCAATTGTACTTAACAACAGTCATTTAACTCCGGACGAACAATTGGATTGGATTGTTGATCGCATGAATGAGCTGTAAGTAATCAACCGACAGGATAAAAAATGAATATTGAAATTGATCCTAACGCCGGATTCTGCTTTGGTGTTGTAAATGCCATAAATAAAGCAGAAGAAATACTGAAAGAGGACAATCAACTCTTCTGTATTGGTGATATCGTTCACAACAATATCGAAGTTGATCGTCTTAATGCTCAAGGGTTACAAGCCATCAATCACGATCAGTTTGCAAAACTGTCAGGAAAAAAAGTTTTATTTAGAGCACATGGAGAACCTCCAACCTCTTACGAAACAGCAAAAAAGCAAAATATAGAAATTATTGATGCTTCGTGCCCGGTAGTTTTAAAACTGCAAAAAAAGATAAAAAAAGCATATCAGGAGATTAAGAAGTCAAACGGTCAAATAATTATATACGGTAAAAAAGGTCATGCCGAGGTAAATGGTTTAGTCGGTCAAACCGAAGGCAAGGCAATTGTTGTTGAAAATACAGATGATTTAAAATTGGTGAACTTTAGCTTGCCGGTTGTTCTGTTTTCACAAACAACAAAAACCATTTCAGGCTTTGCTGAAATTTCAGAATATCTGAAAAAGGAATGCAAAAACAGCCTTAGTATTAATGATACAATTTGCAGAAAGGTATCGAATCGTGTTCCCTTAATTAAGGATTTTGCAGGCAAACACGATGTGATCATTTTTGTGAGCGGAAAAAAAAGTTCGAACGGAAAATTACTGTTCGATGTCTGTAAAAGAACAAATCAGAACAGTCACTTTATCACTTGCCCCGATGAACTGAATATGGACTGGTTTGCGAATGCGAAATCGGTTGGTGTAAGCGGAGCAACATCCACTCCCACCTGGCTGATGAATGATACAATTGAAAAAATAAAACTTGAAAATAAAAACGATTTAAGCATGTCTAAAATTAAGAAAATTGGAGTTTTAACTTCAGGAGGCGATGCTCCAGGAATGAATGCAGCTATCAGAGCTGTTGTTCGTGCTGCTATCTATAACAAAATTGAAGTTGTAGGTGTACTGCAAGGATACGAAGGCTTAATTCATGGTGATTTTAAGAAAATGAAATCTCATGATGTAAGCAACATTATTCAAAAAGGCGGAACTATTCTTCGTTCGGCCAGAAGTGAAGAATTCAGAACTGTTGAAGGAAGAAAAAAAGCACATGAGCAAATGATTGCCAATAAAATAGATGCTCTTGTGGTTATTGGTGGTGACGGTACATTTTCAGGAGCCCGTATTTTTACACAGGAATTTGATATCCCTGTAGTGGGAATTCCGGGTACTATCGACAATGATTTGTTTGGTACCGATTACACGATTGGTTACGACACGGCAATCAACACAGTAATTGATGCTGTTGATAAAATCCGCGATACTGCGAGTGCTCACAACCGTTTGTTCTTTATTGAAGTAATGGGCCGTGATGCTGGTTTTATTGCTTTGCGAAGTGGAATTGCAACAGGAGCTGAAGCTATTTTAATTCCTGAAAAAGAAACCCACACTCAGGAATTGCAAAAATATCTTGAAAAAGGGTACAAAGAACACAAATCAAGCGGAATTGTAATTGTTGCCGAAGGTGACAAATCTGGTGGTGCTTACACAATTGCAAAGGAAATTGGGAAAGAACATCCGGAATACGACATTCGTGTATCTGTTTTGGGACACATGCAAAGAGGAGGTTCTCCATCGGCTTTCGACCGCGTAACTGCATCTACTTTGGGCGTTGCTGCTGTTGAAGCTTTACTGGATGATCAAAAGAGTATCATGGTTGGAATTGTTAACGGTGAGGTTTCACATGTTTCATTCAACAAAACCATTAAAAACAAGAAGAAAGTTAAGGATTCACTGATGAGTCTTAACGATATTCTTTCTATCTAAATGATTTGAGAACGGTGGTTTTTGTTCATGCCTGTTTTCGTATCAGGATTTAATGCCCAAATGATGAGATTCTAACCAGAACTCATAACTTTGAGGAAAATACTCACAGTAATGAACAAGACTACCGAATTCGCAGATATCATACTGCCACTTCCATTGGCCCGGCTTTTTACCTACTCTATTCCGGAGGAACTAAAAGCTGATGTGGCCATTGGAAAAAGGGTAGTTGTTCCCTTCGGCAGTAAAAAATTCTACACAGGCATTGTGAAAAACATTCACAATACAGCTCCTGAAGATTATTCAACCAAAGATATTATTACCTGTCTGGATGAATCTCCGATTATCAATTCTTTTCAATTCAATTTTTGGGATTGGATATCACAATATTACCAATGTGCTTTAGGTGATGTTTTTAAAGCAGCACTTCCTTCAGGATTAAAGCTGGAAAGCCAAACCAAGATAACTGCAAACGAAGATTTTCAGACTCAGGAAACTCTAAGTAAAACCGAGGCGCAAATTTTGAATGTACTTAAGCATTCAAAAGACGTGAACATCTCTGCATTAAATCAGGCCACAGGATTAAAAAATACGCTTCCTCAAGTAAAATCACTACTCGAAAAAGGAGCCGTTTTCATCGAAGAACAAATCATTAACCATTACAAGGAAAAGAAAAAAGAGTTTGTTCGATTGGCATCTGATTTTAGCGAATCGGAAATGGGAGATCTGATCAATGACTTAAAAAGAGCAAAAAAACAGCAGGAGATACTCCTATCCTATCTTAATCTTTCCAAACATTACTTCGAAGAAAATGCTCTAAAAGTTTCAGCCCTCGAACTTCTAACGTCAACAGCAACTTCCAAAAGCATTTTAAAAAGTTTGGTGGAAAAAAACATTCTTGAAATTTACCATGAGAAAATGGATCGAATCGATCTGTCTCAAACAGAAACTTCAGGACTTAAAGAATTGAATGAATATCAGGAAAAAGCAATTGCTGAGATCCGTGAAAACTTTGAAGAGAAGAACTGTGTACTGCTCCACGGAGTCACCTCAAGTGGAAAAACAGAAATATACATCCATCTGATTCAGGAGCAGTTACAACTTGGGAAACAGGTACTTTACCTGTTGCCGGAAATTGCTTTAACAACTCAGATCATCAATCGGCTTCGAACTGTATTTGGAAATAAAGTAGGAATCTATCATTCGAAATTTAACGATGCCGAACGGGTAGAAATTTACAACAATATCAATCAAAACAATCCTGATAATGCCTATCAGGTAATATTAGGTGTTCGTTCATCAATATTTTTGCCTTTCAAAAATTTAGGATTAATTATTGTCGATGAAGAACACGAAAACACATACAAACAATTCGATCCGGCTCCGCGATACCACGCACGCGATGCTTCTATTTATCTGGCTCATTTGCATCAGGCAAAAACTTTATTGGGCACTGCTACCCCCGCAATAGAAACCTACTATAATGCCAAAACGGGCAAATACGGTTTGGTAGAATTGTTTCAGCGTCACCAGAATCTGGAAATGCCCGAAATAATTATTGCTGATGTAAAGGAAGCCAAACGGAAAAAACGGATGAAATCCATGTTCTCTCCTGAGTTGATGCAAATGATGGAAACTTGCCTGGAAAATAAGGAACAGATCATTTTATTTCAAAACAGAAGAGGATATTCGCCCTATCTGGAATGCAAAAGCTGCGGGTGGGTTCCTCATTGCCCAAACTGTGCGGTCAGCTTAACATACCACCAATTCAACAATCAATTGGTTTGCCATTACTGTGCTTACAGTATTCATCCACCAACCAGCTGTGAACATTGCAGTTCAACCGAAATTGAAGACAAAGGTTTTGGAACTGAAAAAATTGAAGAGGAATTAACAGGTTTCTTTCCTGATGCAAGAATTGCAAGAATGGATTTGGATACCACCCGCAAAAAAATGGCCTATGAAAAACTCATTTACAAATTCGAAAATCAGGAACTCGATATTTTAGTGGGTACACAAATGGTTTCGAAGGGACTCGATTTTGATAATGTGAGTTTGGTTGGTGTGCTAAATGCCGACTCAATGCTGAATTACCCGGATTTTCGTGCCTACGAACGGAGTTTTCAGATGATGGCTCAGGTTTCCGGACGTGCCGGCCGAAAAAAGAAAAGAGGCAAAGTTCTGATACAAACTTATACTCCTGAACACCCAATCATAAAAAATGTAATTGGGAACGATTATATTTCGATGTACTCCGACCAATTGGCAGAAAGAAAAGAATTTATTTATCCGCCTTTTTACCGCTTAATCAACATCTGTTTAAAACACAAAAACCAAACTCTGGTGAATCAGGCGTCAGAAACCTTGGCAAAATCTTTACGGAAAATTTTTGGCATTCGTGTATTTGGGCCTCAATCGCCTGTTATTAACCGAATTCAAAACTTATACATCGTTAACATCCTTTTAAAAATAGAGAAGAAAAGCTCCCCATCCAAAGCCAAATGGATTTTAAATCAACATGCAAATCATCTAAAAAGCATGGATCAATTTAAATCCATTCAAATTAATTTCGACGTCGATCCGATGTAAACAACATCGTTTACAAGCATTTAAGACTTGTAATTGAATTTTCTAAATGTGTTAAAAATACATAAGGAATGTGCTAAAGATTCGCCAACACACGAATTTGTTTATCTTTGCTGACATAATTCAAAAACCAGGAAATAGTGAATAAAATTGAATTAGAACAAATATTCGAATCCTTCTCTAAATTAAATGTGTTGGTTATCGGCGATGTTATGGTCGACGCCTACGTTTGGGGTAAAGTAGATCGGATATCGCCGGAAGCCCCGGTACCAATTGTTTCTTGCGTTAAGCGCGAAAGCAGATTAGGGGGAGCCGCCAATGTAGCTCTAAATATCAAATCGTTAGGTGCAAGCCCTATTCTTTGTTCAGTAATTGGTGAGGATGAAAAAGGCAAAGAATTTTTAAATCTTTTAACTGAGATTGAAGAAGAGCAATATGGAATAGTTGTTAGCAACAAACGGAGAACAACGGTAAAAACGCGCTTCATAAGCAACAATCAACACCTTATTCGTGTTGATGAAGAAGATACTCATGAATTGGCGGATGAAATAGAAGCTGAATTTATTGATCACATCAAAAGCTTAATCGAAAAGCATGAAATTCATGCAATTATTTTTGAAGATTACGACAAAGGTGTAATCACTAAAAATCTGATTGATGAAATTGTTCATCTTGCTAACAGCAAAGCAATTCCTGTTGCGGTAGATCCTAAAAAACGTCATTACAACGATTATAAAAATGTAAGCCTTTTCAAACCAAACTTCAAAGAATTTGTGGAAGGTTCCAATCTTCTGCTTGAAAAAGGAGATATTCACGGATTGTTCGACGAAGCCAAGAAGTTTCAGAATGAGATGGGCATTAAAAAACTATTTATTACGTTATCAGAGTTAGGCGTTTTTATCAGCAATGAAAAAACCTACGAACACATTCCTGCAGTGGTTAGACAAATTGCGGATGTTTCAGGAGCCGGCGATACTGTAATCAGCGTTGCTGCCTTGTGTTTGGCCACCGGTATGAATGCAAGGCAGATTGCTGCAATCTCGAACCTTGCAGGAGGAATTGTATGTGAAATTCCTGTTGTTGTACCTATTAACAAGGATCAACTTTTAGCTGAAAGCAGTAAGATAATCGACAAGCTTTAGAAAAGCGTACAAGTTATTTCTCAATTATGAAAAACGTTCATCCCCAGGGAGTTCTGTTTCCTTATGATTTTAGTCTTGCAAGGCTATAATATGTTGATAATTCTCTTGCATTTGTTACTATTTTAGATCGCTTCAAAATTTTAAATATGCTTTAAAATAGTATCTTTGGAACAAGTTCATTTTTATAATATAAAACCTTGTAATCAGAATTGTTTATGGCTAAAATAATTGCTCTGGCAAACCAAAAAGGAGGGGTTGGGAAAACCACTACAGCAATAAACCTTGCTTCAAGTCTTGCTGTTTTGGAGTATAAGGTTTTAATTGTTGATGCTGATCCGCAGGCGAATTCGACCTCAGGCATTGGCTTCGATGTTCGAAACATTGAAAAAAGCATTTACGAATGTATTGTTGATGGAATTGAACCCAAAGAAGCCATTCTACATAGTGAGATTGAAGGATTTGATATTCTTCCTTCGCACATCGACTTGGTAGGTGCTGAAATTGAGATGTTGAATCTTGCAAATCGTGAGCAAATTTTATTGAAGGTTCTTGAAAAATTGAGTCCTGATTATGATTTCATTTTAATTGACTGTTCGCCTTCACTTGGTTTAATTACCGTGAATGCGCTTACAGCAGCTAATTCAATAATCATTCCTGTTCAGTGTGAATATTTTGCATTGGAAGGTTTGGGAAAACTTCTGAATACAATTAAAATTATTCAGAACCGTTTAAATCCTGATTTGGAAATTGAAGGATTTCTTCTAACGATGTATGATAGCCGTTTACGATTATCAAATCAAGTTGTAAGTGAAGTTAAAAAACACTTTCAAGATATGGTTTTCGAGACAATCATTCAACGCAACACTAAGCTAGGTGAGGCTCCAAGTTACGGTAAACCAGCAATTCTTTACGATGCCGAATCAGCCGGAGCAGTTAATTACTTAAATTTGGCTCGTGAATTATTGAAAAATAATAACCTGACAAAAACAAACACCAAAGCAAAACTCATTAGCGAATAATATTGAAACAGTAAGATGGTAAAAAAGAGCGCATTAGGAAGAGGATTAGGAGCACTTATTAATGATATCGATGATGTTCAGGCAAGACCTGAAAGAGATTTAAGTAACGAAATCGAGATCTCAAAAATTGAAGCAAATCCGTATCAGCCAAGAACCAAATTTGATGTGGAAGCTTTGAATGAATTGGCTCAATCCATTAAAGAATTAGGAATTGTTCAGCCAATTACGGTTCGGAAAATTCATAATAACTCTTACCAGCTTATTGCCGGAGAAAGACGTTATCGGGCAGCAAAAATTGCCGGACTAACTAAAATTCCAGCTTACGTTCGAATGGCTGAAGATGATAAAATGCTGGAACTTGCCTTGGTTGAAAATATTCAACGCGAAGACCTTGATTCAATTGAAATTGCCATTAGTTACCAAAGATTAATTGAAGAGTGCAAACTAACACAAGAGAGTTTATCTGACCGTGTAGGTAAAAAACGCTCTACTATATCCAACTATTTACGACTACTAAGACTACCTGCTGAAATCCAAAAAGGAATTCGCGAGAAAAAACTACTTATGGGCCATGCCCGCGCATTGGTAAATGTTGATGATCCAAGAACTCAACTTGAAATTTTTCAAGTAACCGTTGAAAACGATTTCTCCGTTCGAAAAGTTGAAGAATTGGTTCGTAATTTTAACCAGACAACTGAAGAAAAACCAACTCCGGAGAAAGCAACAGCGCTTCCTAAAGAGTATGAATCTTTAAAAGATCACTTAGCCAATCATTTTAGTGCAAAAGTTGATCTTAAACGAACCAAAAATGGCAAAGGAAAAATCATTATCCCATTTACATCCGATGACGATTTAGAACGTATCCTTGCCGTATTGGATCAAATGAAATCATAAGTTAGTTGAAACTTTTAAAAAATAAACATTGAATAATTTGCGCCTGATTATTTTCCTTGGGCTGATCTCTCTTATCGTGCTTGGAGGAAGTAAAAATGCTATCTCTCAGCGGATAGAAGCAGATACAGTATCTGTTGAACCGATTGTTAAAGTTCATTCTCCGCATAAAGCAACCATGTACTCTGTTGTATTTCCGGGTTTAGGACAAGCCTACAACAAAAAGTATTGGAAGATACCTATATTATACGCTGGAATTGGTGCAACCATTTATGCCATTAACTGGAATACCAAGAATTACAAAAAATACAAAAATGGCTTTAAAGATTTTTCTGAATTTTACGATTGGAAAATTCTCTCTGCAGAAGATAAACTAGAGACCGAAAAACCTACTGCGGATAGTTACCAGAAAATTCTGGAAAATGATTGGGATGCAACAACAACATCCTATGATACTTGGTTTAAAAGCACTTTACAAAATGGTAAAGACTCTTATAAGCACGATCGCGATCTTAGCTATATCATTTTGGTCGGGGTTTACGTACTAAACATTGTTGATGCAGCCGTTGATGCACATTTCACCAATTTTAATGTGAACAATGACTTGACTATTAAAGTAGAACCTGCGGTCAGTTATTCTGCTTTTTCGGGCAATTCTCTTGGCTTTAGATGCCAAATTACCTTTTAAAAAACAATGATGAAAAAAAAACAATATATTTTACCCCTTATTTTTTTGGGTACTGCATTTGCTTGCAACACAATCAAACAGACAGGTTCTGAACAAACAGTCAAGACAACATCAGGAATTGAACAAGTAACACTTTCTGAAATTGACACTTTATCGAAAGTCACAGAAAATGTAAGTGAGGAAACTGAAAAAGACTCTTTGGATTTTCTGAAAATTAATCCGGTTGATGTTCGTTGGGATCTAAATGACAGTATCAATACAACTTTCTCAAACAACCTAGACAGTCTGCTATATTCATGGTACGCAAAGAACACGTTTAAAACAAGAACATACAATCGGGACACGATTTCGGCTCAAGCAGAAAAAATTCCGGATTCAGTATATATCAAGCGATTGGAAGAAATTCCTTCTTTAATTGATTTATCCTACAACAAAATCGTACGAAACTACATCGAACTGTATTCGCAAAGAAGAAGATCTCAGGTTGAAATGATGATGGGAATGTCGGAATACTACTTCCCGATTATCGAAGAAATTTTGGACAAAGAAGGCCTGCCTCAGGAATTAAAATACTTACCCATCATTGAATCAGCTTTAAATCCAAAAGCACTATCCAGAGCCGGGGCAAGTGGTTTATGGCAATTTATGTATGGAACGGGAAGAATGTACAAGCTCGATATTAATACTTTTGTTGATGAACGAAGAGATCCTGTAAAAGCGAGTTACGCTGCAGTAAAATATCTGAAAGATATGTACCGGGTTTACGGCAATTGGCATTTGGTAATTGCTGCCTACAACTGTGGACCAGGAAATGTAAATAAAGCAATCAGACGAAGTGGCGGCAAGAAAAACTATTGGGATATTTACTTTCACTTGCCTAAAGAAACAAGAGGATATGTACCTGCATTTATAGCTGCTCTTTATACTTTCAATTACCACAAAGAGCATCAGTTATTCCCGCAGCCATCTAATTTGCCGGTTGCATGCGACACTTTGCTCATAAATGAACAACTTCACTTTGATCAGGTGGCTAATGTTATCAACATTTCGAAAGAGCAATTAAGGGAATTAAATCCTCAATACAGAGCAGATATTATTCCTGCAAGTAAAGATGGTTATGCATTAAAAATACCTCTGCAGTACACAACAAAATTTATCGATAAGCAAGACTCTATTTTTGCTTATAAAAAGGAGTATTATTTTAGCATGAAAGACAAGGTAGTAAATCCTAATGACCGATACCAAAAGTTTGCCCATGTTACTCCCAAGGATAAAGCTAAGGTGTATTACAAAGTAAAATCGGGTGATGCCATCGGACTTATTGCTTCCTGGTTTCATGTTAGAACCTCGGATCTCAGCTATTGGAATAATGTAAGAAGAAACTTAATTAAAGTTGGCCAAAAACTAGTGCTGTATGTTCCTAAAGGAAAAGAATCCTATTATAGTAGCTTCAACACAATGAGTTACAGCCAAAAACAAGCTACATTAGGAAAAACAACTACATCCGTCAAAACAAGCACAAAACAAATTCCACTAAATGCCAGTAATGGATCATACGTTTACTATACGGTTAAAAGAGGTGACAACTTTTGGACTATCGCCAAAAAATTTCCGGGTATTTCCAACTCCGACATCATGAAAATTAATAATATAACAGATGATGGAAGTCTTAAAGTGGGTCAAAAATTGAAGATTCAACCCAAAAGCTAAAATTAAATCCTATTAGGGTAAATAAAAAAAACGAAGTAATTACTTCGTTTTTTTTGCTTTTTTATTAACAATACCAAACATTTTATTAACAAAAACTAAATATTTTTATTTGTATTCCTTTTAAATAAAGCTCATTGAAAGTGTTGTACACACTGGTTTTACTGATCAAAAACCTTTTTATCACAACAAACAATTCATACATTAATCAAAAACTTTTGATCGGAAAGGAATATATAATTAAATTGGCATCAATAAATAAAATCAGGCCAGATCTGATTTATTTATCCCGATTTATTGATATGCTAATAAGCTTCTGGTAAATTCTTTCCCGGAATTGCCAGAAGCCGGGATAAAACAACTCTTCTTACTATCCTTTTTACTTTATAAATCCAGGTTTCATTCTTTTGGATCGCTTTCTTCGTCTTCTTTCAAAACGGAGCAAACCATATGCAATTATTAGTACGAGGGGAAGTAAGAAATTAAGATATTTCAAAAAGAAAACTCTGGCATCAGTAATTTCTTTTATCGGACGTGAAGAAACGCCTTTTGTTCGCAGCGACATCAATCCGGTATCATCACTTAGCCAATCTACCGCATTTGCTAAAAAATTAATATTATCCCTCTGAATAGCAATTTTACCAGCTCCCATACCATTCACAATAAAATCTCCATCACCTACAACACAAATTCGCGCTTCCTTTTCACCCCCCATATTACCACTAATTGTGGCGGCAACAGTTAAATCGGGATAAAGAAAATCCTGAGCCCGCCATATTCTTCCAATATTAAAACTAATTGGCGCTTTTAATTTCCCCGAAATATCGGATGTAAAAGCAAGAGGCTGATAATTCATCTTACTATCACCAATAAAACTAATCGGGCTTGCAAATTGCAGTACAACCGTTTCTATCCCATCGGTAATCGTATGATTTGCAAATTTTGATATCACAGGCAAAAAAGGAAAATTAATCTGCTGTGGATAGGAAAAATATCCTTGTTGCTGAACCGTAACAGTTCCACACTTTTTATCAACAATAAAGGAATCATCAACATATAAACCTTTGCTTTGCAACCATGTTTCTAAACCAGTATTCACCAAAACACCAATTCCATCATTCAACATTCCGTTTACCCGTTCAATAGCTATAAATAAGTTACCTCCTTCAGCTAAATATTTATCTAAGCGTGATAATTGTGTTGACGAAATGGTTGCCATAGGTCCAATTAACATCAAAGACTTGTAATCCGAAAGATCAGGTTCAGATAACAAATGAATCTGTTTTACATCGTATAAAATAGACAATTCAGTGATTGCCTGTTCCAATTTTCCAAGTGCAGGTTCACCATGTCCAACAATGTAACCGATTTTAGGTTTATCCTTGATGGTTAGCCTTTTAATTAAGGTCGACAATGTATACTCCATAACGATTCCAGGCTTTATTAATGGAATAATTTCCGACTTATCCCCAACCTGAATAGACATTCCCAAAAATACCCTTTGCACTTTAATTTGATCCCTTTCCCGAACTTCTAGAGGTACCGGGTTGATGCCTGCCTCGATGGCCTCTTGCTCCAACTCCTCATTCGTATTGGGATTGATAAATTCAAAATCAATTTTCTTCTTACTGTAATTATTATATTCCGTTAAAAGATTCTTTAAATCCTGTACAGTCCGATTAACGTCCGGAGGTAAATTATCAGAAACATACAAAGTAATTATAATAGGAGTCTCTACCTCTCTTAAAATTCGTTTGGTTGAACGATCCAATGTATATCTCTTATCCTCGGTAAAATCAGCACGAAAGAAAAAAACCGAAGAAATAAAATTCAGAATGATTAAAATCCCAGCAACAACTAAACTGCTATATATTATATTTTTTCTTTTAGTCATAAATCAGGATTTACAGATTACGATTTGATAGAATCATTTTTGACGTAAAAAGGCAGAAAAACACAATAGATAAGAAATAAATCAGATCTTTTGTATCAACAACACCTCTTGATATTGATTCAAAATGAGTTGAAAGACTCATATAACTAAAGAAACTTCCAAGGAAGCCTACAAAGTTAGAAGCCAACACATCAAAAATAATGTGAAAAAATATTCCTATGGACAAGGCGGTTAAAGATGCAATTATTGGATTTGATGCAACACAAGACGCAAGCAATCCAATACTAATATAAACCATACTCATAAGCAATAAGCCCACGTATCCCAATAAAATTGCAGAATGATCTACTGGACCAATTGCCCACAATGTGAAATAATAAATTACTGTTGGAGCCAGTGCTATTGCAATTAACAGTAAAGTGGACAAAAACTTACCAAAAATTAATTGCCAATCGCTCACAGGCTTAGTAAGCAAAAGCTCAAGGGTACCAGCTTTTAATTCCCCGGCAATTGAACGCATAGTAAGAGCCGGAATAAAAATAAATAAACTCCAGTAGGCCACTGTAAAAAATGTATTGAGATTGGCTTGCCCCACAAAAAAGACATCAGCCCCGTAAATCCATGTAAAAAAACCACTAAACCCTAGAAAAATAACGATTAATACATAAGCCGTTAATGAATCAAAAAAAGTGCTTAGCTCTCTGCCGGCAATGTGAATAATTTGTTTCATAAAGATCTAACGAAGGGTTAATTCCCGAAATATATCCTCCAGTTTTGTTTCTGTAGGTGTCAACTCAGTAATGTAATAATTATTTTGAACACATGTATTAAATATTGCTTTAACTGATGTAGTATTGGGTAAAGACTGAATTTCAAACAATTGCTTATCAACATCAATAATATCAATAGAATCGATCGTTTCTATCTCAAATAAAGATTTAAAGATATAATCAATATTTCCCCCTTGTACTCCCAATTTTAAGATCTCATTTCCCTGGGCCTGCTTCCTTAATTCTTCGGCAGTCCCATCCACTACAATTCTACCATTATTAATAATTAAAATACGATCACAAGTAGCCTCAACCTCCGCTAAAATATGAGAACTTAAAATAACCGTTTTTTCTTTTCCAATACGCTTAATAAGCTCCCGAATCTCTACAATCTGATTTGGATCAAGCCCTGTAGTTGGCTCATCGAGAATTAGTATATCCGGATCATGAATTAAAGCCTGCGCCAATCCAACTCTTTGCTGATAACCTTTTGACAGCTCACCAATTAATTTATGCTTTTCCCCTTCCAAACCACAAGTCCGAATCATATCCAATATCCTTTCAGGAATAAGATATTTTGGTATCCCGTGAATTTTAGCAATGAACTCCAGAAAATCAATGATGTTCATTTCCTGATACAAAGGATTATTTTCGGCCAAATATCCAATATTCTTCTTAATGATTTCGGGATGATCATGAATAGAATAACCACCAACCAATACATCTCCTTCTTCAGGTTTAATAAAACACGCGATTGCTTTCATAGTAGTCGTTTTTCCTGCTCCGTTTGGACCCAGAAAACCCAAAACCTCTCCAGCTTTCACACGAAAAGATACATTATCAACAGCCTTTTGAGGACCGTATCTTTTGGTTAGATGTTCAACAACAATATCCATATAAGAAAAATCTAATTGTATCTAACAAATTTAGAAAAAAGGTCATCTATCTAACTGAACTGTTATCGATTTAACAATTATTAACAGTAAATAATCAGATGGGCTGGCTGCCTTTTCTGTCATTTAATGAAATTAAGTATTTTTACAGCTCAAATACACAATAAAAATATGATTAAAGCAATTATTTTTGATATGGATGGTCTTTTGATAAACTCAGAACCATTCTGGCAGGAGAGCGAAACAAAGGTATTCTCATCACTTGGACTTGATGTAAATAACAAAATGTTTGAACAGTTCATGGGAAAAAGAATAGATGAGATAGTTGAAATAATGCACAAAATGATGCCTTGGAATCATGTTTCAAAAGAAAAGGTTACAGAAGATATTGTTGAAAATGTTATTCGTTTGGTCTTGGAAAAAGGAACTTGTTTGGATGGCGTGAATAAGACTCTGGAGATTTTACAGCAGGCTTCCTTTAAAATTGGACTTGCTTCATCCTCCAAAATGAAAATTATCTCAGCGGTTTTAGAAAAACTGCAGCTTCATGATTATTTCGAAGTGGTTCATTCGGCCGAATTTGAAAAATATGGAAAACCACATCCACAGGTTTTTATTACAACGGCTGAATTACTCGGCATTCCCCCATCAGAATGCCTGGTTTTCGAGGACTCATTAAATGGTGTAATCTCCGCTCTTGCGGCAGGCATGAAATGTATTGCGGTTCCTGAGAAAGATGCCTTTAACCTCAATAAATTTGTAATCGCAAATAAAGTTCTTGATAGTTTGAATGATTTTGAGATTCCTCAACTTAAGAATTTATAACTGGATCCAGAATTGCTGTAAAATCATCTAATTCCAAATTACCAGAGACCATTTTGTACTGTGACTTTTCATAATAAGGCATCCTGAACTTCAAATGCCTTGTTATGTAGTCAAGTAATTCATCCTGAGAAAAATTTTTCACTAAAGGACGCTCGCTATCGGAGTTGGTAATTCGCTCCCGAAGCAATAAAGGACTGCATTCGATAAACAAGGTAACCCCCAATCGATTCATCTCCTCCATATTGTTATTAAAACAAGGAGCTCCGCCCCCTGTAGCTACAATAAGATTTTCAGCTTCGAAAATTGATTTCAAAGCATCATGCTCCCGTTGCCGAAAACCAGACTCTCCAAATTTTTCGAAGATTTTCGGGATCGTTAACTTCTCTCTCTCTTCAATCAGAGTATCAAGATCAACAAAATGAAAACCATAATGGGCCGCAATAATCTTACCCCAGCGTGATTTACCACACCCCATATATCCAATCAAAAAAATCTTCATTGCAAAATTTAAAATAAGTGAAGCATAACAATTCGCTGAAAAAGAAATTAATCCTGATTATTTTCAGTGTTATCATCTACATCAACCTCAACACCTTCAATATTTTCATTCTCCTCTTCGCGTTGCAAAGGCTCTATTTCTTTGATTTCAGAAACTTCGTAAATAGATAATCTTTTCCCTCTTGCTTTGTATGATTTCACACCAATAAACTCATTTCCATCTACAATTTCATTAGGCCGGTCTGCATTTTTACCACCATATGAAATTTCGAATCTTGGATATTGCTCATCGGTTAAGCAAACCAGTCTATTTTCAGGATTCTCACCTAAGAAACTTACCTCTTTGCCATTTCCTTCCATGGTAAAACGTTTCAGGTAATAATAGTCCTGATCGGCATCAAAAAACACAGCAGACCAAATCTTTTCATCGTCATATTTTTCAATAATACTGATATTATCAGGATAGTGATTGCTTAAATCGAAGCTCGTAAAATGAAATGAGGATGCTCTTGTTACAACAAGAATCTTATCATCACCTGTAAATTCGCCAATAAAATCACCTCTTTGATCTGTATTTATACGCAAAACATCAGGGTCAAACCATATTTTTCTTCCTCCTAAAGTAGAAACTCCTTCTTGTTTCAGAGTGATCTTATGAACGTCATTTCTGGATAGTATATTCCCCATTGAAGCACGTCCTTTAACAGCCAATTCCGCAAAATCAAATTCAAATACTGTTTTTTTCAAACGAGCCTTTGGTTTTAAAACAACACGAATAACTTCAGCCTCACCATTTGGATTCGCACTAAAATACAGAATTCGTGAACCATCTGTAGATTTGGTGATATCATACTCCTTGTCACGGGTAATGCTGGTTACCGAAAAACGTTTTACGTAAGAGTTTCCGCCCTTGCCATCCCGATAAGCTACATTATAAATCGTTCTCTTATCATTCTTACCAAATACTGCTATATGCAACAAATTCTTTCCAACAAAACACTTATCAGCTACTTTGGTCACAAAATAAGTACCGTCTTTCCTAATCACAATAATATCATCAATATCAGAACAATCGCAGATATACTCATCCTTCTTCAGACCGGTTCCAATAAAGCCTTCCTCTCTGTTAACGTATAATTTTTCGTTGGCAACCACTACTTTGGTTGCTACAATATTTTCGAAACTTCTAATTTCAGTTTTTCTTTCACGCCCAATTCCATATTTCTTCTTTATGGATTTATAATACCTGATTGTGAAAGGAATAATATTTGCCAAATGAACTTCAATTTCCGCAATCTCATCTTCAATAGATTGAATAAAATCCTTGGCTTTATTAATATCGAATTTAGAAATTCTTTTAATTTTAATCTCAGTCAACCGCACAACATCATCGCGGGTTACGGCGCGCATTAAGTTTCCCGTAAAAGGTTTTAATCCAGTATCGATAGTTTGGATTACCTCTTCCCAGCTTTCACACTCCTCAATGTCCCGATAGATTCTGTTTTCAATAAAAATTCGCTCCAAAGAAGCATAATGCCATGATTCTTCGAGTTCATTTTTTCGTATTTCAAGCTCCAGCTTCAGTAAAGCAACCGTATTATCGGCAGCGCGTCTTAAAATTTCAGCAACTCCAATAAATTTCGGTTTATCATTCTCTACAATACATGCATTGGGTGAAATAGAAATTTCACAATCTGTAAAAGCATAAAGAGCATCAATGGTATTATCGGAAGAAATTCCATTGGCCAAATGAATCTGAATCTCAACAAATTCAGCCGTATTGTCGTCAATTTTTTTGATCTTGATCTTTCCTTTATCATTTGCTTTGATAATGGATTCAATTACGCTTGACGTTGTTTTTCCAAATGGAATTTCAGTAATTTTAAGAGTTCGGTTATCGAACTTTTCAATTCTAGCTCTCACTTTTACTGCACCACCACGCAAACCATCATTGTAACGGCTTACTTCAACCAATCCAGCTGTTGGGAAATCCGGATAAAGTTCAAACTCCTCACCACTTAGGTAGGACACACAAGCATCAATTAATTCGTTGAAATTATGTGGTAAAATTTTGGATGCCAGTCCAACTGCAATACCTTCTACCCCTTGCGCCAATAATAATGGAAATTTTACCGGAAGCGTAATTGGTTCTTTGTTACGCCCGTCGTAAGATTGTTTCCAATTAGTTGTTTTTGGATTAAAAAGAACCTCCAAAGCAAATTTGGATAAACGTGCTTCAATATATCTTGGTGCGGCAGCAGAATCACCGGTAAGGATATTCCCCCAGTTTCCCTGCATGTCAATCAACAAATCTTTTTGTCCCAGCTGAACCAGCGCATCTCCAATTGAAGCATCTCCATGAGGATGATACTGCATGGTGTTACCAATAATATTGGCTACCTTATTGTATCGCCCATCATCCAGTTGCTTCATGGCATGCAAAATTCTTCGCTGAACAGGCTTTAACCCATCATTTACATAAGGTACAGCTCGTTCTAAAATCACATAGGATGCATAATCCAGAAACCAATTTTGATACATCCCGGAAAGATATGTCACATTCCTCATTGCTTCGGAGTGCACGCCATTCAAATCATTAGCCATTTCCTCTGGGATTTCCATACCATTTGTCTCGTCGTTATTCATAGAGGTATTTGGGTTTATTTAGTTCTAATAAATCGATTGATGAAACTTGCTTAGACCTCATCTCTTTCAACATGAAGATTACCGATGATAAATTCTTGCCGCAGAGGAGTATTTTTTCCCATGTAGAATTCCAACATGTCTGAAACAGAATCATCTTTCTTCATTACAACAGGATCAAGCCTGATGTCTTTGCCTATAAAATGCTTAAATTCACTCGGCGAAATCTCTCCTAAACCTTTAAATCTGGTTATTTCAGGATTAGCGCCTACACTTTTCATTGCCTTCACTCTTTCCTCTTCGGAGTAACAATAGTGAGTTGTTTTCTTATTCCGGACACGAAACAGCGGTGTTTGTAAAATGTACAAATGTCCGCTTCGAACGATATCAGGAAAAAATTGCAAAAAGAAAGTAATCAACAGCAAGCGAATATGCATCCCATCTACATCGGCATCGGTTGCAATAATCACATTGTTATAACGTAAACCTTCCAATCCATCCTCGATGTTTAAGGCAGCCTGTAACAGATTGAATTCTTCATTCTCGTAAACAATCTTTTTCGTTAATCCATATGTATTTAAAGGTTTCCCTTTTAAGCTAAAAACAGCCTGTGTGTTTACATCACGAGATTTGGTAATAGATCCGCTAGCCGAATCTCCCTCAGTAATAAAAAGAGACGCTTCTGATTTTTGTTCGTGTTTGGAATCGAAATGAACCCGGCAATCACGTAATTTTTTATTGTGTAAGCTAGCCGTTTTTGCTCGTTCTTTGGCAATTTTTTTAATGCCGGAAATGGCCTTTCGTTCTTTTTCTGACTCAATAATTTTCTGGAGAATAGCCTCGGCTACACTTGGGTTTTTATGCAGATAATTATCCAAATTAGAAGTCACGAAATCCATGATAAAATTCCGAACGGACGGTCCTTCCGGACCTATATCTTTAGAGCCCAATTTTGTTTTCGTTTGTGATTCAAAAACCGGCTCCTGTACTTTAATACTAATTGCTGATATAATAGAAGTCCTGATATCTGATGTATCAAAATCCTTTTTAAAGAAATCCCGAATCCCTTTCACCAAGGCCTCTCTAAATGCAGCAAGGTGAGTTCCCCCTTGCGTTGTATGCTGTCCGTTTACAAAAGAATAGTACTCTTCCCCATACTGTCTGCCATGGGTCATAGCAACTTCGATATCCTCACCTTTCAAATGAATGATATCATATAATCCTTCCGAATTCATATTCTCATTCAAAAGATCAAGCAATCCATTTTTCGAAAAGAATCTTTGACCATTAAAGTAAATAGACAGTCCTGCGTTTAGATAAACGTAGTTTTTAAGCAACGTTTCAATATATTCAGAAATAAACCGATAATTTAAAAACAACTCCTCGTCAGGATGAAAAACGATTCTCACACCATTTTTTTCCTCGGTAGGCTGAATTTCATTTTCCTCAACAAGAACACCTCTTGAGAAAACAGCTTTCTTAACCTCTCCTTCGCGAAAAGATTCAATAATGAACTGATCGGACAAGGCATTTACGGCCTTTATCCCCACTCCATTAAGACCTACGGATTTTTTAAATACTTCAGAATCGTATTTTGCTCCAGTATTCATTTTGGAAGTTACATCAATTAACTTCCCTAAGGGAATACCCCGGCCAAAATCACGAACAGTTACGTTCCTGTCTGTAATACTAACTTCGATTGATTTGCCCACTCCCATAGCAAACTCATCAATTGAGTTATCAATTACTTCTTTCAATAAAATATAAATACCGTCATCATGAGAAGATCCATCGCCAAGTTTCCCGATATACATACCAGGGCGTTTGCGAATGTGTTCTTTCCAATCTAATGTGCGGATTGAGTCTTCAGAATATTTTGCAGTCATGAAAAATCGCGTTTTTACAAATATAGTTAAAAGAACCATTCGTTAGGAAGTAGTTTATCAACAGCCTGTTGAAATGCCCTTACTTAAAGCAATATTCCAGAAATAAAGCCATTCCTATTTCCCTAAAAATCAACGAAAAAAGATATTACAACACCTGGTAATTCAGAACAAACACAAATAAAATTCAATCTAAAAAACTCAAACACATTGACGATTGCTTTTTTTTTAGTTCTTCTAAATCAAAGAAAGACAACAGAATAAAGGAATCAAGCACTGGAAGAATCGAAAACAAAGCAAAATTCCTGATGTAAAAAAGCTTCTTTCTCATCAGTAAATGAAGAAAGAAGCCGTAAATTATTTAATGCTATTAAAGCTTACTGATTAATAGCTTTCCAAAGCATATCTTTTAATTCGGCAAGTCCTTTTTGAGCCACTGAAGAAATAAAAACATGCGGTATTTCAGGCAAATCCTGTTTCATCTCATCAATCAACTCCTGATCCAACATATCAGATTTTGTAATTGCCAGCAAACGCTGTTTGTCCAGAAGTTCCGGATTAAACTGTTTTAGTTCGTTCAACAGAATTTTGTATTCATTATGAATGTCGTCGCTATCGGCAGCTACCATAAACAGAAGAACAGAATTTCGCTCAATGTGTCGTAAAAACCGCAAACCGAGTCCACGCCCTTCATGTGCACCTTCAATAATACCTGGGATATCTGCCATTACAAATGAGCGATTATCCCGGTAAGACACAATCCCTAAATTAGGAACCAATGTGGTAAAAGGATAATCTGCAATTTTAGGCTTAGCTGCAGATACTACAGAAAGCAAAGTAGATTTACCCACACTAGGGAAACCAACTAAACCAACATCTGCAAGAACCTTTAATTCTAATATTACAGGTCGTTCAACTCGTTCTTCTCCGCTTTGGGCATAACGAGGTGTTTGATTTGTTGAAGATCTGAAATTCCAGTTCCCCAGACCTCCACGACCACCTTTCACTAAGATTTTCTCTTCACCATCTTCAGTCACATCAAAAATAACTTCGCCAGTTTCAGCATCACGGGCAACTGTACCCAATGGCACCTCAATCACCTTATCTTCTCCTTCTTTACCCGTACTTCTACTCTGACCACCATCGCCACCATCGCCAGAAAAGACGTGACGACTATATTTTAAATGCACCAAAGTCCAAAGTTGCTTATTTGCACGTATGATAACATGTCCTCCTCGGCCACCATCACCACCATCCGGTCCACCAGTCATTGTCAACTTATCCCTAAAAAGGTGAGTTGACCCGGCACCTCCGGCACCTGAACGACAAAATATTTTTACGTAATCAACAAAATTAGACCCAGCCATAATATATTTTTTTAATCTATTGTACTTTAACAGGAACCAATTGTCCCGTTAAACATTTCTCCAGCAATAAGCTAATTCGTTCAAGTACATCTTCTAATGATCCTATTGCATCGAGAGAGTGATACACTCCCTTTTCTTTATACCGCTTTGCAATTGGAGCAGTAACATTTTCATAAATCCGAAGGCGTTTTTCAATTACTTCCCTTCCTCCATCATCCGGTCTGCCAGATGATTCGCCTCTTTTTAAAAGTCGTTGAATTAACTCTTCTTCTTCCACTTTTAATTCAATAACCAGATCAACAACACTGTCCCGTTTAGCAAGCATCCCGTCAAAAACCTCAATCTGACCTTCGTGACGCGGCATGCCATCGTATACAAAACCCTTTGCTTCGATATTGCTGTCTAAAAATTTCTCAACAATTCGATAAGCTAATTTATCCGGAAAAAAATTCCCTCCATCAATCAATCTTTTTGCTTCCAATCCTTCGGGTGTTGCCAGCTTAATTTCTTCCCTGCACACATCACCTGTAGAAAGGTGAATCAACCCATATTTTTTCTGCAACAACTTAGATTGAGTTCCTTTTCCCGAACCAGGAGGTCCAAACAAAACAATGTTCAACATTTACTTTTCAATTACAGTATACACATCCGGAAGGTTTCTACCCATTCCATCGTAATCCAATCCTCTTCCAACAATAAAATCATTTGGTATTTCCATACCTACGTAATTTAATTTCACATCACGAATCAAAGCATCTGGCTTGAACAACATAGTTGCAATCAAAACTTCTTTTGCTTCGTAATCTTTAATTTGTTCCAGTGTATTTGTGATTGTAATTCCTGTATCAACAATATCTTCCAGCAACACAACCGTTCTGTCTTTTAAATCTTCTGTAAAACCCATTAATTTTTTCACCTTACCAGTTGTTCCCATTCCATCGTATGAAGACAATCTCATAAATGTAATCTGAGCATTTTCAACAGTTATCTGCTTCATCAAATCCGATGCGAACATGAAAGAACCATTTAAAATACAAATAAATAACGGATTTGTCCCAGCAAGATCCTTATTCATTTTTTCAGCCATTTTAGCAATTACATTGTCAATATCCTCAGAAGGAATAGACACTCTAAATTCTCGATCCAGAAGTTTTACAGTTTTCATTGATTCAATTTTTGTCTTAGTTGTCCGATTTCCCCCAACAAGATTTCCCTTGAAATATCGGGCGTTTAAGGCAATGCCCTAAAATATCGTAAAATAAATATGTCTCACTCTAAAAAAACAGAAATAAAAAATGTTCCAATTCCACAGTGCTACATACATATTTTTTTTTCAATTTTACGTTTGAAAAAATAGTCAGCGATGCAAGCAACATTGGAATTAAAACAATTCCTTAATTTTTGCTGCAAAAGTACAATTTTTTGTCATTTTATTTACCAAATCCACGAATAAAACCATATGAAAGCAAAAGTAAGTATCATAATGGGAAGTACATCCGACCTTCCGGTTATGGAAAAAGCCGCCAAAGTCTTAAACGACTTCAAAATCCCTTTCGAGATTCATGCATTATCTGCTCACAGAACACCTGAAGAAGTTGAGAAATTTGCCAAAGGAGCATTCGATCGTGGAATAAAAGCCGTTATTGCAGGTGCTGGAATGGCAGCACACCTGCCTGGTGTAATTGCCGCAATGACTCCTGTTCCTGTGATTGGAGTGCCAATCAATGCATCCTTGGATGGTATGGATGCCCTTTTAAGTATTGCACAAATGCCTCCGGGAATTCCTGTTGCGACGGTTGGTATTAATGGTGCAATGAATGCAGGTATTCTTGCGGGACAAATGCTTGCTATTGGCGATAGCGAATTACAAAAGAAGGTTATCGCATTTAAAGAAAGTCTTAAAGAAAAAATCGTAAAAGCGAACGAAGAATTATCTTCTATCAAATACGAATTCAAGACCAACTAGAAAACAAAATAAAAAATTTCAAAACAAAACCACAACACATAATTATGTGTTGTGGTTTTTTATTACATTTAATACTGATTTAATTTTGTTTAGCGTTAAAGCAATTCAATTTATATTAACACACAAACAATTAACTATTTTCAGATAATACGGAACAATTAGAATTTTCAACAATAATACTATTTCATAGTTGTTATGGCATAAACACATTATAATCCTCTTAAAAACCGATAGCCATCATAAGAAGAAAAATGTTTGTTTATTCATTCTATGATTTAGACAATACTATCTAAATGAAAAAAACACATCTGCTTTTTCTTCTTTTACTGCCAATTCATTTATTCGCATCGAATGAAAATCATTTAGCTGGTGCCCGCTCGCATGCAATGGGAAATTCCAGTGTTGCATTATTGGATATTTGGTCCGGTTTTCACAATCAGGCAATATTAGCTAAATTGAATAAAAAATCCTTTGGTGCCTACTACGAAAACCGATTTGAAACAAAAGAATTAAGCACAAAAGCTTTTCATTTTAACTATCCCACAAAGCTTGGCACTTTCAGTATGACCTATAAGCAGTTTGGCTTTAATCTTTATAAAGAATCAAAAATTGGCATCGCATATTCACGTTCTTTAGGAAAACACTTTTGGGCAGGTCTGCAATTTGACCAAATCCGAAAAGAATTAAATGAATCCTACGGATCACAAAGTAAATACACATTTGAAGCAGGAATTCTTGCAGAAATACTCCCTGATATTCACTTAGGCTTTCATATTTTCAACCCAAGTCAAACAAATTTTACGACTGTTGACTATGAAGATGAAATTCCCTGTATTGCCAGGTTTGGTTTTTCCTGGAAGCTATCCGATCAAACCGTTATTACTTCTGAAATTGAAAAGGATTTGGATTCTGAAATGAGAACCAAATTCGGCATTGAATACGGAATAACAGAAATGATATCCTTACGGGCCGGCGTTTACAATCATCCGAATTCGATCAGCATGGGAATGGGATTTTCTTTTAAAATTATAAAAGCCAATATTTCATTTTCCCGACATCCGGTATTGGGTTGCTCTCCTTCGGCTGATATCAACATATCCTTTTAGTTTCTGCATATGATTTTCTCAAAAAAAACAATAACACTCTTTTGTTTACTGTGTTCTGCGCTGATCGCCAGATCACAGAATACAGTATCACAGAATGATTTAATTGAAAATTTAATTGAAGCAATTGCAGAACAAAGCGAAGAAGAATTAGACTACTCAAATCTGCTTGACGAATTAAACATCCTTTTAATTGATCCAATAAATCTAAATAGTGCGAATGAAAGTGATCTGAACAAACTCCTTATTCTCAACAAAAATCAAATCAACAATTTCATTAAGTACCGAAAAAGTACAGGACAAATATTTAGTCTTTATGAATTACAGCTGATTCCAGGATTTTCATCTGAAATGATTCGAAACATTGCCCCTTTTGTTAGCCTAAAACAGACATCACAAGACACACTAAACACCCGAAAGAAAGCAAAGCATATTCTGCTTCTAAAATCAGAAAGAACAATTGAGGAAGAAAAAGGATACACTACTGAAAATGCAAATTCAAGATACATTGGAAACCCATGGAAATACTACACACGCTACCAATATACATCTCCTGAAAATAAAATTTCTTTTGGATTCACCTCGGAAAAAGACAAAGGGGAACCATTTTTTGAAGGAGAAAATAAGAATGGCTTCGACTTTTACTCTGCTTACATTCAATACAATTCCGAAGGAATTGTGAGGCAAGTAAATCTGGGTGATTATCAGGTTAAATTTGGACAAGGACTGAGCCTTTGGTCTGGATTGGGCAGTGGAAAATCCTCCTTAACAACTCATAATGCGTTTAAATCTCAAGGAATAAAAAGCTACAAATCTACCGATGAAAATCAATTCCATCGAGGAATATCGATACTGCTGGAACCTATTAAAAATGTGAAGCTTGCACTATTTGCTTCTTACAAAAAGAAGGACGGCAGTCTTGATTCAGATTCAACGAAATCATTCATATCCAGCATCATCAACACCGGATTCCATCGAAACCATACCGAATTTAGCAAGAAGCACAATCTGGAAGAAATGGTGCTGGGATCCTATCTATCAACCAACTTGAATAAAATCGAGATGGGAATATCATTCCTGCAATCTAAATACTCGCCGGAAATAAGAGGAACAGATGCCATTTATAATTATTACGGTTTTAAGAGCAATGACAACCGTAATATCAGTTTTTACTACGAAACTCAATTTCGATCGATACACTTATACGGAGAAATTGCACAAAGTAAATCAGGGGGCAGAGCACTTTTGCAAGGAGCAAATATACAGGCTCACCCACAGCTAAACTTTGAGCTGATCTATCGAAAATACGATCCTGATTATCACGCAGTATTTTCAAATGCCTTTGCAGAACAAAATAAAACTCAAAACGAAGAAGGTTTTTACATGGGAGTTGAATTTCATCCGTATCCAAAATGGACTATAAAGGCTTATTACGATCAATTTAAATTCCCCTGGCTAAGATATTCAGCCAACTCGCCCAGCGAAGGCCATGAATATTTCTCACAACTCGAATTCACACCAAACAATTCAGTTTCGGTTTATTTTAGATACAAACAAGAAAGTAAACCCGAAAACAACAATTCAAGCATTATTAAAAGTCTTGTAAATCAGAAGAAAAATCAGTACCGTCTGCATTTATCTGCAAAAATGAATGAGAATTGGGAAATAAGAAACCGAATTGAAATTGCGAATTACCAAAAAGAAAAAGTAAGTGAAAGTGGTTATCTGCTATATCAGGATTTAATCTATCACTTTTCCAACAAACCTATTTCCCTGAATCTTCGTTACGCTTTATTCGACACAGAATCCTTTAATTCGGGAATTTACGCGTACGAAAATGATATTCTTTATGCCTACTCTGTTCCTGCCTATTACTTAAAAGGAACACGCTTTTATTTCAACTTTAACTGGGAATTGAATCAAAATTTTAAAGTATATGTGAAATATGCGCAAACTAAATATTCAAACCGATCAAGTATTGGTTCTGCAAACTCGGAAATAATTGGTGACACTAAATCAGAAATCAAATTATTACTCAAATGCCGCTTTTAAGGATTACAATAATTTCAAAATCAAAAATCCTTTCTTACATTCGAATCCGAAAATCAAAAATCATGAAAAAAATAATCAATCCTTATATCGAAACAGAAAATGGAAACTGCTTTGGCTGCTCTCCAAAAAACAAACAAGGCCTGCAAATGGAATTCTTAGAAGATGGTGATTTCATTATCTCGAAGTGGGATCCAAAAGCTCATTTATCTGGATTCAAAAACATATTACACGGAGGAATTCAAACTGCCATTCTCGATGAAATTGCTTGCTGGGTAATATTTGTAAAATGCCAAACCAGTGGAGTAACCACAGCCTTAAATGCAAAATTCAGAAACGCTGCTTTTACAGATAAAGGATTGCTGACAGTACGGGCTCAATTGATTTCTCAAGAAAAGAAATTTGCGAACATTCATGCTGAAATATTGGATGAAAATGGAAAAGTTTGCTCTGAAGCCGACGTACAGTATATGATATTTCCTGCTGAGATGGCTCGTAAAAAATTCGGATACCCAGGAATAGAATCATTTTACGAATAGAATTATACAACATTAAGATCTTCTTTGCATCTCTTCCATCGTTTTTCTTCCATCTCCATAAACCTCCCGAATTTATAAGGTGGATCAATTGAAATATTCATAATCTCGTTGGTAAACGGATGATGAAAATGAAGCCCTGTTGCGCACAGGAACAACCCTTTCCTGCGCAAAATATCACCTTCACTTCCATATAATTTATCGCCCAAAATTGGAGTTCCCATTCCTGCCATGTGAATTCTCAACTGATGAGTTCTTCCTGTTTTTGGAAACAAATGAACCATATTTAAGGACTGGTTACGAATCGACTTATTTCTTTTAATTACCTGAAACGAACTAATCGAATCCTTACCATCAACAGGCATATCAACTTTTCCTTTATCAGGCAAACTGCCTATAACCACAGCTGTATATTGTTTGCTGATAGTTCTATTTTCGAATTGCGCTCCTAAGCCACCAATTGCCTGAGATGTTTTTGCTATTAACAAGAGACCACAAGTTGGTTTATCAAGACGGTGAACAGGACGGAAAACGGGTAATGCATCCATACATGATGACAATTTCAGATTAAAAGGCAATGCATTTTGAATGGATCGATATAGATTCCCGCTTACCGAAACTCCAGCAGGTTTATTAATCACAGCAATATGTTCATCTTCATAAATAACCTCGAGCTCCAATTCAAATACCTTTGCAGGAGGCAATTCCAAATCGCACAGGTCTATTCGCTGGCCTGATTCTACCCAAAACCCAGTTTTTGCAACAACACCATCCACCAGAACCATCCCCTTCTTTATCGCCTTTTTCATCCCTTGATGAGATGAAATTGAAACAAAAACAGAAGGAGCATAATCCTGCAAACGAATATCGCCTATACTCTCAGGAACAACATGCGTTTCGATTACTTTCACAATAATTTAGTTTAAGTTTCTATACCTGAAAGATAAAACAAAATCAGGACAGTATTTGCCTTAGATCAACACTCAATAAAAAATTGTCATTATTCTGTAACATACAGTTCAAACACTTGATTTACTATAACTTCAGCATGTAATTTTAATTTTTAACAAATTAAAACAATAATATTATTTCCTCCTGCAAACCTTTGTTTCTGACAAAAGTCAGTATTTCAATGGGAAGACAAAAAAGTTTTTAATTTTGAAATTTAAAAATTTTACTACTTTTGCGCCTTATTATAAAGGCATCATCTGGGAAACTGGTAGTTTCCAGTAAAAAAGCAATTGTTTTTTTAACTGGCCAAAAAACAAAAGGATGAAGAAGACAAATGCTGCCCGCATTTTAGATCGGGCAAAAATTGAATACGAAATTATCGATTACGATGTGGATCCAATAGAATTGGGAGCCGAACGTGTAGCCGAAAAAACAGGTCAGCATATTCAATTTATCTTCAAAACACTTGTCCTTACCGGAGATAAAACAGGAACAACTATTGCTTGTATTCCCGGAGCCTCCGAACTAAATCTTAAAGCATTCGCAACTCTTAGCGGCAATAAAAAATGTGCAATGGTTCCCATGAAAAACATTCAGGAACTTACAGGCTATATTCGGGGTGGCTGTTCTCCGCTGGGAATGAAAAAAGATTACCCGATTTTTATGGATCTTAGTGCTCTTAAGCTTGATTATATTTTAATTAGTGCCGGCATCAGAGGCAAACAACTAAAGCTAAATCCACATGATTTATTAAAAATATCAGGTGCCGCAACCGGAGCAATATCTACCTTAAAATCCCAAACTACATGATAAAAAGCAAAGCGATTATTTGGGATTACAACGGAACACTTTTGGATGATCTGTCGATAGGACTTAAAAGTATCAACCAAATGCTGATAAAGAGAAAACTTCCCGTATTAAGTCAGGAAAGTTATAGAGATGTTTTTACTTTTCCGGTAAAAAAATATTACGAATCTGTTGGATTCGATTTTGAAAAAGAAGATTGGGATTGTACAGCAAAAGAATTTATATCCAATTACAAATCCTTATTGCCCGAATCAAGTATCTTTCCTGAAGCCATTCAACTTCTTTCCCATTTTTCGTCTTTGGGTAAAAAACAATTTATCCTGTCGGCAATGGAACAAAACATGCTGAATGCTTCGGTTGCAAATGAAAATATCAGCAATTTTTTCTCCGAAATTTCAGGCATTGATAATATTTACGCCAGTTCGAAAATTAAGAACGGAATAAAAATGATCGAAAATCACCAGCTAAGTGCAAAGGATGTCTGCCTATTAGGTGACACGACGCACGACTACGAGGTAGCTCAGGAATTAGGCTGTAATTGTATATTAATTGCCGCAGGACATCAATCTATTACAAAATTAAAACAGACAGGTTGCCCCATTGTGGTCAATCATCTTAACGATATTATAAAGAATTAAACAACCATTTTTAGTAACTACTATTTTTAAAACTAAACAATCATTTTAAGATGAAAAAATTACTTGTAATCTTTGCTATTCTGGCTTCCTTCGCAGTTAATGCGCAAAACTTTCAGTTGCACCGCGATTTAGACCGTAATCAATTCACCTCTACTTTCGAAATGTTTAAAATGGACAAATGGGGTAACACTTTTACTTTCGTAGATTTTGATTACGATGCAGAAAATGGAATCAACCAAGGTTATTTTGAGATTGCCCGTGTTTTTAAGACAGAAAAAATGCCTTTCGGTATTCACATTGAATACAATGGTGGTGTTGGAAATGCAGAAACTCCAATTGGAGATTTTGGGTACACAATTAACAACGCATGGATTTTAGGTTTAAACTATGCAAAAGGTGGTGCAAAATCTGGATTCTCAACTTATGCAGGTTACAAAGCAATTAAAAATGCTGACGAGGCTAACTTCCAAATCACTGGAACCTGGTATGTAAACTTCTTAGAAGGTAAAATGACTTTCTCAGGATTTGCAGATCTTTGGACTGAAAACGGTTTATCTGATGACACTGTATTCTTAACTGAGCCTCAGATTTGGTACAACGTTTCTAAAAACTTATCTCTTGGTAGTGAAATTGAAATCTCTAACAATTTTGCCGGTGACGATTTTAAAGTTCGTCCTACTTTAGCTGTAAAATGGAATTTCTAATTCAAACCGAATTAAAAACAAACAATCATGTTAGATAAGTTTTTTAATATCACAGGGCAAGGTTCAAACATGAAGACAGAGATTGTCGCAGGTTTAACCACATTTGCTACAATGGCCTATATTTTGGCTGTAAATCCATACTTTCTCTCCGTTGCAGGAATGGATTATGGTGCTGTAATGACTGCAACTGCATTATCTGCAGTAATTGCTACATTAGTTATGGCTTTGGTTGCTAAACTTCCTTTTGCTTTGGCTCCGGGAATGGGACTAAATGCATTTTTCGCGTTCACTGTTTGCGGTGTAATGGGATGTAGTTGGCAATTGGCACTTACAGCTGTATTTGCTGAAGGTATCATTTTCCTTTTGCTTACTTTCTTTAATGTGCGCGAAGCCATTATCAATTCAATCCCAACCAACATCAAACACGCCATTTCGGTAGGTATTGGTTTGTTTATTGCTTTTATCGGATTAGCGCATAAAGATGTTGCAATTATTGTGCAGGGACAAGGAGTTCCTGTTCATTTAGGAAATCTTCATTCTGCAGGGGCATTGCTTTGTATTTTAGGTATCATTGTTATTGGCCTGCTTTTGGTTCGCAATGTTAAAGGTTCAATTTTAATTGGTCTTCTGGCTGTAACTGCAGTTGGATTGATTCCAGGAATAGACGTTACAAGTCTTCCTAAAGATGGTGGTATTGTAAGTCTTCCTCCATCATTAGAGCCTATCTTTTTCAAATTTGTAGGATTTGAAGAGGTGCTTTCATGGAAATTTGTTTCTATCCTATTCGTTTTCCTTTTTGTAGATATGTTCGACACTGTCGGAACTCTTGTAGGTGTATCTTCAAAAGCAAATCTTTTGGATGAAGAAGGAAGAGTACCCCGCGTTAAACAAGCTCTTTTTGCCGATGCTATTGGTACTACTGTAGGTGCAGTATTGGGCACATCAACTGTAACAACTTACGTTGAAAGTGCTGCCGGTGTAGCTGAAGGTGGAAAAACAGGTATGACCTCATTGGTTGTGGCATTCATGTTCTTCCTGGCCTTATTCTTCACACCACTTTTCACAATGATTCCTGCGGCTGCCAGTTCATCAGTTCTTGTAATCATCGGTATTTTCATGATGAGTCCAATCACAAAAATCAACTTTGATGATTACTCAGAATTCATTCCGGCTTTCCTTACCATGATTATGATGCCTCTTGCATACAGTATCGCAGAAGGTATTGCATTCGGTATGCTTTCCTATGTAATCTTAAAAGTACTAACAGGCCGTTACAAGGAACTAAACATTGCAATGATTTGTATTGCCTTTTTATTTGTACTGAAATACATTTATAATATTGGTGAGTAATCGCAGTTTCTCATATTCTAAAACCCTTTTCACTCTTATGTGGAAAGGGTTTTTCTTTTGCCAAAATTCCGGATCGAATCAAACCAGTTTCAGCAACAGCAAAATTCTATTACATCCTCTTGTCAACCATTCCCCCACCGTAATAATGCAAGTTTTTTTTTTGATTTCGAGAACAAACACCTACCCCCCTCTAAATTATGGTCGTTAAAGGTATTAGCCAGCCGTTTACTTTGAAAAAGATCCTTCACTACCAATCGAAATGATTTTTTAGTTGAAAAATCACCTTGAATGACCGATCAGAGCAAAATCGACCTTGAAAAATGACTTTGCACAACAGTTCATTCGAATTTTCAGTTGGTAAATTAACCGCACTATCAGTAGAGGCGATTTTTTAATTGAAAAATCGTCTTGCATAACAAGCAATGTTAAAAGTCATCTTGAAAAACGGCTTTGCTCATCAATCAAGTTGATTTTTTAAGGCCAAAAAGGACTTTGCACAACGTGCATACACATTTACCAAAACTCAAACTCTCAATATTTCTTGTTTACTCTCATTTTGAGATTCCCGATATTGGAACAGAGGATTTTTGTGCATATTCTCAAACCCATCAAAGAGCTCAATCAATTCTCAAAACCATGTAAAAAATTTACAATTCAATCAGTCTAAATGTCTAATTCAACAAACTCTACCTCAAAGTGAATTCATCACACGGGCACAACAAACATCATCTGCTTACACCATAAATTTTATCATTCAAGCAAACAATAGTACTGTTAGTCAAAACAACTTTATTCTTTCCTCGTAAAAAACAACATGTTACATCCAAATTAAGCTGAAGATATGAGGACTAAAATATTCTTAGGTTGGGCATTTCTTATTATATCAGGAATAATTTCCTGTTCCACATCGGAAGAAGATATGAATATGGAGATTCAAATTACCAATTCTGTGAATATTGAAGAAAATGCAATGGTGAACTGCATTTTAGAAGACCTTCTTTGCGAGGTGGAAAAAAATGTGATTGCAACTGACTCTGGTACAAAGACAAAAGACAACACCAAAAGAGATTCAATTCCAGTTATTAAAGTAAGCGGTGACGATGAACTTCAAACATCCACAAAAACAATAAGTATCAACTATGGATCAAGTAATCATACCGATCATCTGGGAAGATTAAAGCGTGGACAAATACACAATGAAATTTCAGGGAGATACATGACGAATCAAACTCTTCAATCTATTCATTTTGAAGAATTTTGTATTAATGATCTAAACATAGAAAATCGTATTGAAATTACATCGAATGGATTCAACGAATTTGATCAGCTAAGCTTTACTATTTCGTACGACAATATTGTTTTCACCTCTTCAAACGGATTACAATACAGTATTTCAGGTACAAAAACCAAAGAATGGATTGACGGATACAGCACCCCGGAAAACCCATGGGATGATCAATTTCTGGTTTCCGGTGAATGCCATGGAATCAATTCTGAAAACAGAGAATATCATTCAAAGATATCAACACCATTGTTAATAAGTCGCTCGTGCGAATTCATTTTATCCGGCGAAACTGAATTTCAAGTAGAAAATGAATCGGTATTTTATAGTTTTGGAGATAGGATGTGCGATAATAAGGGATACTACATCCGAAATGGCAAGACAAATAATTTTGAATTTGGCAGATATTCTTTTAGAAAAATAACCCAATAAATTTCTTGATGCATAAATGGTAATTTAGTTAGTATTAGACAAGAAAAGCCCCAAATTGAGGCTTTTCATTTATATCTACATGCAAGAGATTCTTCTTTATTTTTCCTTGCTTCCTTTAATCGGCTTTGAAGTATCTGGTAAAATCAAATTCAAGATAACTCCCACCAAAGAAGCAAGACCAATTCCTGCCAAAGAGAAGGTTCCATATGAAATTTGTGCTCCACCAATTCCTACGGTTAGCACAATAGAAATAATCACCTGATTTCTGGTTTTTGAGAAATCTGTCTTGGCATCAATTAATGTTTTGATTCCAATACTGGCAATCATACCGAACAACAGCAGCATAATTCCACCCAAAACGGCTTGTGGAATTGTTTTAAGAAATGCACTTACTTTTCCGATAAGGGAAAATACTACTGCCGTAATTGCAGCAATTCTCAATACTCGCGGATCTGTAACTTTAGTTAATGCTATTGCTCCGGTTACCTCAGAATAAGTTGTATTTGGTGGTCCTCCAAAAAATCCAGCGAAAGCTGTTGCGATACCGTCTCCAAGAAGTGTTCTGTGCAGACCAGGATCTTTAACAAATTTCTTGTCAGCCACTCCTCCAATGGCATACATATCTCCTACGTGTTCTATAATTGGGGCAAAAGCAACAGGAAGCATATACAATACAGCACCCCAGTTTAATTCCGGACGAACAAAATCCGGCAAGGCCAACCATGCCGCATCATTAATTGGCGTAAAATCAACTTTTCCTAATACTACTGAAAGGATATAACCTACAATAATTCCCACAAAAATAGGAATCAACTTAATCATTCCTTTACTATAAACAACGATAACAACTGCCGTTAATAAAGCTGCAGAGGAAATGATCCAATTTGTTTTCGCCATATTTACAGCTACCGGGGCTAGCGAAAGACCAATGATCATAATCACAGGACCAACAACAATAGAAGGGAAAATTTTCTCGATAATACGTAATCCCCATACTTTAATTATAGCAGAGACAACTCCATATACCAAACCAACAGCAACCAGTCCCGAAAGAGCTCCCGGCAGGCCGTATAATTCTGTGGCGGCTACAATTGGGGCAATAAATGCAAAACTACTGCCTAAAAAAACAGGAACCTTACCTTTTGTGATTAAATGAAAAATCAAGGTTCCGATTCCTGCTGTAAATAATGCAACTGATGGGTCAATACCGACTAACAAAGGGACGAGGACTGTTGCTCCAAAGGCAACAAATAAGAACTGAATCCCGATAATAATTCTTTTCGCGGGACTATCAAAGTTCGGCGCGCTGGTTTCTTGAGATAGGATCATAAAATAGGTTTATATTTTTTACAAATTGGCGCAAATATAGCAAGGATGCCTCGAAGAACAAATTCGAATAGTTCTTTTTAAAGAAGCTCACTTTATTATGGTCAAGCACAATACACAATAAAATCAAGTGCCTCAAACACTCAAGCTATCTTAAATTTACATTCAAAAAAAAGGAAATTAATCACTGACCACGAACAGACTTCGGCTTATTCCCGATAAATCTAATTTCAAAGGAAATCTGAAATTATTTAGAACTTGATATCACGAACCATTAATTGAGTTTCAACTTTTCCCATGTACTCATTCTCCTGAAGTGAATAACAGACATCAAATGGAACACCACTCGAAATTTTAGGATACAAATTGCCCATTGAAAAGGCAATGCCTGCTTTTACATCTCCTTCGCGGATATCATCAACAACCGAAAGTTTAAGATGTTCCTTATTTCTTCCTACCGGACGACTGTAACCGTAATCAAGAACTTGTTCGCTCACAAAAACCGGGGTCATGTTTTTTGGCCCGAAAGGCTCAAACTGCTTAATAATCCGGAAAAATTTAGGGGTAATATCAGATAATTTTATATTTGCATCAATCTTAACCTGAGGAACCAACATATCTTCTGAAATGTTATTTACCACATAATCTTCGAAACGTTTTTGGAACTCTCCAACATTCTCGATTTTCATAGTTAAACCTGCCGCATACTTGTGACCACCAAAGTTTTCCAGTAAATCACTACATTCCGAAATTGCATTGTACAAATCAAAACCATCAACCGAACGAGCACTGCCGGTTGCAAAACCATTTGACTCTGTAAGAATTACTGTTGGTTTATAATAATTCTCAATCATTCGAGAAGCAACAATACCAATCACTCCTTTGTGCCAGTTACGATCAAAAAGAACAGTGCTTTTTTTAGCAAGCAACGCGCTGCTTTTTGCAACTCTTTCTAACGCTTCATCCGTAATACTATGATCCAATTCTTTGCGATCTTCGTTCATCACATCAATTGTATCTCCTATTAATATGGCCGACTCCTCAGTATCGGCAATCAGCAATTGAACTGCCCGGTTGCCCGATTGAATTCTTCCGGCAGCATTAATTCTTGGGCCGACTTTAAAAACAATATCGTTTACTGTCAAATCTTTGTCAACTCCGGCTAAATTCAATATTGTTTTCAAACCTAATCTAGGAGAATTATTCAGTTGTATTAATCCAAAATAGGTCAGCACTCTGTTCTCGCCGGTAATTGGGACAATATCCGAAGCGATACTAACAGCCAATAAATCCAGTAATGGCATTAACTCCTCAAACGGCCATGCCATTTTTTGAGCCAATCCCTGCATTAACTTAAAGCCAACTCCGCAACCAGATAAAGCATCACAAGGATAATCGCAGTCCAATCTTTTAGGATCGAGAACTGCAATCGCCTCAGGCAAAATATCACCTGGAGTATGATGATCACAAACGATAAAATCAATGCCTTTTTCTTTCGCGTATGCAATTTTACCAACAGCCTTTATTCCACAGTCCAGTGCAATTATTAAACTGAAATTATTATCCGCCGCATAATCAATCCCTGCTGTCGAAACGCCGTAACCTTCCGAGTAACGATCAGGAATGTAATAATCTATAAAATCGAAGTGTTTTTTAAGATAGGTATAAACAAGAGAAACAGATGTAGTTCCATCAACGTCATAATCGCCATATACCATAACTCTTTCTTGTTTCAGAATCGCTGTCTCGATTCTTTCAACAGCTTTATCCATATCTTTCATTAGGAAAGGATCGTGCAGATCATCAAGGCTGGGACGAAAAAATTTCTTTGCCATATCGAATGTAGTAATCCCACGTTGCACCAGCAAGTCAGCGACTAAACGATCAACACCAAGTGATTCCATTAGTGATGTTACCGTTTCTTCATTTCCCGGCTCATTGATTACCCATCTCTTTTCCATACTCTAGAATTTGGCTAGCTAAATTAGTCAATTTCAAGCGTCATAGCAAACAGTTTACTGATATGCTTCTTCAAATTATGTTTTACTTCTTCAATATCAAGCTCTTTGCCCAATTCTTTTTTTAAGGATGTTACTCCTTTATCAACAAATCCACACGGATTGATGTACTCAAAATATTTAAGATCGGTATTTACATTAAAAGCAAAACCATGCATACTTACCCATCTGCTAATTCGTACACCAATAGCACAAATCTTACGAACAGTAGGTTTTCCAACATCCAGCCAAACTCCTGTCGCGCCTTCTAACCGCGTTCCAAGAATTCCGTAATCGGCAATACAGTTAATAACAGCTTGCTCCAGAGTTTCGATGTACAATTTGATTCCCATGTCGTAGGTTTCCAAATTTAAAATCGGATAACCAACAATCTGTCCCGGCCCGTGATAGGTAATATCTCCCCCGCGGTTAATTTTATGAAAAGTTGCCTCTTTTGCCTGAAGCTGCAATAAATCAAGAAGCATATTTTGTTCTTTCCCGCTTTTTCCAAGCGTATAAACGTGTGGATGTTCGCAAAACAACAAATAATTATTTGATAATTTTTTCTGATCAGCTGGAAGATCGGCATTAGCCAGCTTGGATGTCAGAACTTCATTAAACAAATTTTCCTGATAATCCCATGCTTCTTTATAATCAATCGATCCAAGATCGCGAAATACAGTCTTAGTCATCTTTCAAACTCTGTTTTAAGTTTAACGCATTAACATGACGTTCTGCATGATAAGAAGAACGCACAAGAGGTGTACTTTCAACAAATGCAAAACCTTTTTCCAGACCAACAATCTCATATTTTTTGAATACCTCCGGAGTAATGTACTCCTGAACTTCCAAATGATTTTTTGTTGGCTGCAAATACTGACCAATAGTCATAACTCGAACTCCTACCTCAAGCAAGTCATCCATCACCTGGTAAATCTCTTCTTCTTTCTCGCCTAACCCCAGCATTATTCCTGATTTTGCAACAATACCTGCATCAGAAATTTGCTTTAACACCTTCAAACTAAGATCGTATTTGGCTTTGCTTCGAACTTCACGGGTTAATCTTCGAACGGTTTCCAAATTATGAGAAATCACCTCCGGATTCATATCAATCACTCTTTGAATGTCCTCCTCTTTTCCATTAAAATCGGGAATTAAAACCTCAAGTGTAGTTTCAGGTGTTGTTTCTTTGATGCATTTGATGGTTTCAGCCCAAATTCCTGATCCACCATCTTCCAAATCATCACGATCTACAGAAGTAATCACCGCATGCTTAAGACTCATCAACTTAATTGAACGAGCTAATCTTTTGGGTTCTTTCCAATCAGCCTCAAGTGGCTTACCTGTTGGAACATTACAAAATTTGCAGGCACGTGTACAAATATTCCCTAAAATCATAAAGGTAGCCGTCCCATTTCCCCAACATTCTCCAACATTCGGACATTTTCCGCTCGAGCAAATAGTATGTAATCCGTTCTCCTTTACTATTCCATTCACATATGCATAATCGTCACCCTTTGGCAACTGTATTTTCAACCAATCTGGTTTTCTTCTTGTCTTCATTTAACTACTGCTTAATTTTTCCTGATGATTCAAAACTCTTTAGGATTTTTTTATCAATGATTCACAACCGATCAAAACACCATCAGGAATCAATTGATATTCAACAACAAACACTGCAATAAAATTTGATTTGCAAATAAAAATAAATTCATGCAAAGGTATTCGAAACATTTTAACTTTTCATGAAATACCTTATATTTTTGCCTCTTTCGTGAATGTTTTGTTATCCTTATTCAATCTAAATACTATTAATTTTATGCAATATTACCAATTATATTTGGCTTTGCAATAACATTTGAAACGACACATTTTTCGATTAAGAAATGGTATAATTCACTAAGAATAGAAAATAAGCTCCGTTTAAAAATCTTTTGCAAACTCCCTAATCTGGCAGACACAATCAATTCTCATCTTTTTATCAGCGCAATTGGCATTAAATCGGATAAGTAAAGCTATTGAAATTAATTATTTGGACAGATTATATTATCTTTGCACCCGAATAAACTTTATTGAGATTAAGATGAATGCGTTAGAACTTAGTGAACAAGAAATCATTAGAAGGAATTCCCTTAAAGAATTGCAGTCTATGGGTATCAACCCATTTCCTGCAGCACAATATCATGTAAACAGCTTTTCTTCAGATATTCTGAAAGATTTCGATCCTGAAAAGAAAAACCTGCAGGAGGTTTGTATCGCAGGTAGAATCATGAGTCGAAGAATTATGGGTAAAGCTTCCTTTCTTGAACTTCAGGATTCGAAGGGAAGAATACAGGTTTACATTACAAGAGATGATATTTGCCCTGGCGAGGATAAAACTCTATACAACACTGTATTTAAAAAGCTGACTGATATTGGTGATTTTATTGGAATTAAAGGTTACGTATTTGTTACTCAGGTAGGCGAAACTTCGGTTCATGCAACTGAAATGACAATTCTTTCAAAATCTATTCGTCCGCTTCCTATTGTGAAGGAAAAAGATGGAAAAATATATGACGCTTTCAGCGATCCTGAAATGCGTTACCGTCAGCGTTATGTTGATTTGGTAGTAAATCCGGCAGTTAAGGATGTTTTCTTGAAAAGAACAAAAATTATCAACTCGATGAGGGAACTTTTCAACAGCAAAGATTACTTAGAAGTGGAAACTCCAATCTTACAGGCTATTCCAGGTGGTGCTTCTGCCCGTCCGTTTGAAACACATCACAATGCATTGGATATTCCTTTGTATATGCGCATTGCCAACGAACTATATTTGAAAAGATTAATAGTTGGTGGATTTGATGGCGTTTATGAGTTTGCGAAAGATTTTCGTAACGAGGGAATGGACCGTACTCACAATCCGGAATTTACAGTAATGGAAATCTATGTTGCTTATAAAGATTACAACTGGATGATGGACTTTACTGAAGAAATGATCGAGAAAGTTGCAATGGATCTTCACGGAAAAACCAAATTGATGGTTGGCGATAAGGAGATTGATTTCAAGCGTCCTTTCAAGCGTATCTCGATGCTTGATTCTATTCTTGAGTTTACAGGAATTGATATCAATGGAATGGATGAAGTACAACTTCGTGAGGTTTGTAAAAAACTGAATATCGAAGCAGATGAAACCATGGGGAAAGGAAAATTAATCGATGAAATTTTTGGTGAAAAATGTGAAGGAAATTACATTCAGCCAACTTTCATTACCGATTATCCTGTTGAAATGTCTCCTCTTTGCAAAAAGCACAGAAACAATCCGGAATTAACCGAGCGTTTCGAGCTAATGGTGAATGGAAAGGAGCTTTGCAATGCCTATTCTGAATTAAATGATCCTATTGATCAGTTGGAGCGTTTTCAGGATCAGAATAAATTAAGTGAAAAAGGTGATGATGAAGCCATGTTTATTGATATGGACTTTGTTCGTGCTCTTGAATATGGCATGCCTCCTACATCAGGAATGGGAATTGGTATTGATCGATTAACCATGTTGATGACCAACTCACAATCTATTCAGGATGTATTGTTCTTTCCTCAAATGAGACCTGAAAAGAAAGTTGCTGTTGACAGTGATGATAAATTTGTTGCTTTGGGAATTGCTCCTGAATGGATGCCGGTAATTCGAAAAGCAGGATTCCAAACTGTAAGAGCTTTAAAGGAAGAAAAATCAACAAAACTTCACCAGGATATTTGTGGGTGGAATAAAAAACTCAAAATGGGATTAAAAAACCCAAGCCAGGAAGAAGTAGCAGAGTGGTTGTCTTAATCCTCTCCTAAAAATATTTTCATATCGGAGGTCGGGAATTTCTCCCTTCTTCCGATATTTAGTAAATTAGAGATCTGACAGTTACAGAAATAATTCTCTAACAACCCCAGACTTATCAATAAATTCATGAACAAATCGTCAAAAATTGCCATAATTGGAGGTGGTAGCTGGGCTACAGCTATTGCAAAAATCCTTATGGAAAATATATCTGAGATCAACTGGTACATGCGTAATCCTGATACAATTGCCCAGTTCAAAGAATTAGGTCATAACCCACGCTACATTACCAGTGCCGAATTTGACATCGACAAAATCAATTTTTCTCATAATATTGATGAAATCGTAACAAATTCAGACATTATTATTTTTGCAATACCATCCGCATTCTTAAAAAACGCACTTAAAAATCTTACGGTAAGCCTTGAAGATAAATTTGTTGTATCAGCAATTAAAGGTATTGTTCCCGATGAAAACATGATTATTGGTGAATTCTTTAATGAAAAATACAATGTGCCAATTGATAACATCGGAGTGATTTCAGGACCATGCCATGCGGAAGAAGTTGCATTGGAACGATTATCATACTTAACTATTGCCTCTCAGAATACTAAGAAAGCAAGAATTTTGGCTTTAAAAATGGAATGTGCCTATATCAAAACAACCATTTCGGATGATATTTACGGAACTGAATATTCTGCTGTTCTAAAAAATGTTATTGCCATTGCTTCCGGTATTTGCCACGGACTTCGTTACGGTGATAATTTTCAAGCCGTGTTGATCTCAAACGCAATTCAAGAAATTAAACGTTTTGTAGATACGGTTCATCCCATCACAAGAGATATTAAAAGCTCAGCTTATTTAGGCGATTTATTGGTTACCTGTTATTCTCAGTTTAGTAGAAACAGAACTTTTGGAACCATGATTGGGAAAGGATATTCTGTGAAATTTGCTCAGCTGGAGATGCACATGATTGCCGAAGGATATTATGCCGTTAGTTGCATCAAGGAAATTAATGATAAATACAAGGTTCACATGCCAATCACCATGGCTGTATATAATATTTTGTACGAAAAAATATCTCCAGCTATGGAAATCAAATTATTAACAGAAGATTTACGTTAAAAATATATTTGTATTGTAAATTTGTCTTTTAATGAACTTTTCATTTTACAAAAGGAAAAATACATATTGCATGAATGCAGAATAAAAGAGATCGAAAAAGCATTCATCAATTATATTTGTTTGAAATACATTTAATTAATTATACACATTAAACCCATTTCTGTCTTTCGCTCTGAGGGGGTATCGGTTCTGACAGATCTGGATTTTACAACTTAATTTGAAAATAATGGAACACATCAAGTTGAGCTTTGAAAAATCTTTAAACTTCCTAAGTAAGGATGAGATTTTCAAATTTAAAGAAGAGAGTCAAAAACATTTAACTGCTCTTCGGGAAGGAACCGGTAAGGGAAATGATTTTGTTGGTTGGGTAGATTTACCTTCTCATATTACTGAAGAAGAGCTAAATGATATCGAAGCAACCGCTTTGTCTTTGAAAGATAAAGTAGAAGTACTTGTGGTTATTGGTATCGGAGGATCGTATCTGGGTGCAAAAGCTGTTAACGACGCTTTGGCTCATAGTTTCGATCAACTGAATATCGATAATGAAAACCCACTTGTATTGTATGCCGGACAAAACATCAGCGAGGATTATCTGTTCGAGTTAATGGATATTTTAAAAGACCTTGAATTTGGTATTTGTGTAATCTCTAAATCGGGAACAACTACCGAACCTGCTATTGCCTTTCGTCTGTTAAAAGAACTATTGGAAGAAAATGTAGGCAAAGAAGAAGCTCGTGAAAGAATTATTGCTATTACAGATGCATCAAAAGGGGCTCTTAGAACCCTTGCAGTTCAGGAAGGCTACAAAACATTTGTAATTCCTGATGATGTTGGTGGTAGATTCTCAGTTTTAACTCCTGTAGGACTGCTTCCTATTGCGGTTGCTGGTCACGACATCAAAGAATTGGTAAAAGGGGCTAAATCGATGCAGGAATATTCAACAACAACTGTTTTCGAAGAAAATCCTGCATTACTATACGCTGCGGCCAGAAATGCTCTTTATGCAAAAGGCAAGGGAATTGAAATTTTAGCCAATTACAATCCTAAATTGCACAATGTTGCCGAATGGTGGAAGCAGCTTTACGGTGAAAGCGAAGGAAAAGAAAACAAAGGTATTTTCCCGGCCAGTGTTGATTTCACGAGTGATTTACATTCAATGGGACAATACATTCAGGAAGGACAACGTAACATTTTCGAAACTGTAATTTCAATTGCGAAACCCAACCATACCGTAATTATTCCTGAAGACAAAGACAATCTTGACGGTTTGAACTTTTTGGCTGGAAGACGCATTGATGCGGTAAATAAAATGGCCGAATTAGGAACCCAATTGGCTCATGTTGATGGTGGTGTTCCAAATCTAAGAATTGAAATGCCTCAGCTGAATGAATTCTATTTGGGTGAATTGCTTTATTTCTTTGAAATTGCCTGCGGTGTTAGCGGTTACATTTTAGATGTAAACCCATTTGACCAGCCAGGTGTTGAAGCATACAAAAGCAACATGTTTGCTTTGCTTGAAAAACCCGGTTTCGAAGAAGAAACAAAAAAAATAAAAGAGAAGTTGTAATTTCAATACAATACCAAGTAAAAGATCAGCTTTAAAGCTGGTCTTTTTTTATGCCTTTTAGCAGAAGCTCTTTTTCCGGCCGTTTTTTCGCACTGAATCGAATTCGTATTTTTTTCCCGGTAAACTGTCCTAAAAAGAAGGCACTCACCATAATTGGATAGGTGTACAGCTGAAAGCCCAAACCGAACAAATGCCGGAACAGGATTACAAATGGAATGGGTGCATGAATGCATACAAACCACATGATTGAGAATTTTTTATACCCTTGCCTGATGAAACCAAAAGGAATATTTAAGCCAAATGTTGAAAGAGCAGCTAATAGCAAATGAATTTCCATATGCACGAATATATTAAGAATATCTGAATTCTTTTACTTTTAGTCATTTTCAACATGCTCTTGTTTTGAAGAATCCCCCAATACTGCTTCCGGTTTTCTGATGTGCTTTAACAAGTTGCAGAACTTATATTCGCCGGCTTTGTCCTGATCCAGGCGCATCACCAATTTTCCGATATCGGCAATTTCCAGAATATAATTCCATAACATCTGATATTGGGTATGATTCTGAATTACCAATTGTTTTCTCCGGCTTAGCATTTCTGTTTTCAGCAAATTCATTTCAGCCATTTTTTTCGTTAATTCCTGAAGTTCCTCCCCCAATTCTATTTTGTATCCTTTTATTTGAAGAGCCGGCAAATTGACCAAGATATTTTGTTCCACCTCTTTTATTCTCATTAAACTCCCCTCTACATTTTTCCTTTTTAAGTCTTGTTTTGCTTCCCTTATTCCAAAATCACCGGCATGTACATTTAACTGTCCCGATGCACGCCGAACGTAGGCATCAATCCGATCCAGAATATACATGATCTCCCCCATAACCTGATAACGTACACTGGTTAGTTTCGATTTTTCGGCGCTTATTGTTTGTGCAGGAGTAAGATTCTGCGTTCTCAAAATCTGAGTCTGCACATTAGCCCTGTAAGCATCGTTAAACTCCGAAGAGAAAGAAGCAAAATATTGCCGGTCACGATTCATCAATTGCAGAAGAAGATCTGCCACAACCGGAAGCTCTTCCAAACGAAACTTATTATACATTTTCCCCATGTTGGTATTGATTTTATTTCCTATTTAAACATTCACAGTTCTTTTGTTTATTTTTTTAATTGCCATCTCTGTTATTTGCTTTCCCCGGAACAACTTTCTCTCTCATATCTAATAATTTATCCTTACAATTTACTAATATTAATAACAGAATTCTTGCAATTTTATTCATAATTTATAATATCTGGTTCAAATTTCATATTATTCTTTTCTTATTCATTAGAATCTTATTCATATCGAATACTTCTTTCCTTCAATTTGCAGCATTTGCTAAACCAGATCTTCAATTATTGGATCTCTGTCCTAAATTAATTTGTTCTGTTTCAGAATACCGGCACTTTCTTTTACAAATAATGAAAAGCCCGGTCACTACATACCAAACATGCATTCATCTTAGTAATCAGAGTGAAATAATATATGATTTATGACCTGTTCCGGATTGCCGAAATTCGATACATTTGTATACGGATAAAATATTTTAAGACAATGGTGCTAAGTAGTAAATTTAAGGGAAGTGGATTGGCTTTATTGGCCACTATCAGTTTTTCAAACATATATATTTTTAGCAAACTGGCGATGAAAGATGTTAACCTGTCCTCGTTTGGGGTGCTGTGGTTTGCCTTTGCCCTGCTATACAATTACCTGTACTACTATTTTTTTACAGACAGAAAAAAACTAAGCTCCTTACCTACAAAATCGAAATTCATTTTATTCCTAATCGGATGCTCCGAAGTCATATCAATGTGTGCTTTCTTTCTCTCGATAAAACTGACCGAAAATCCCGCAGTAGTTTCATTTCTTGCAAATACCAGTCCCATATTTGTAATTTTCATCGGATTTATTTTTTTGAAAATTAGATATAATTTACTGGCTGTAATCGGTATTGCTGTTACTCTTGGTGGCGTTGTTCTAATTAATTACAACAACACTGTTTCTGATTTGGGGAGTTTTGTTACGCCAGCAAGCCTTGCCGCGCTTATTTTTGCACTATTCTATGGAATAAGTCTGGTGCTTGCCCGATCGGAAATTAACACAATTCCCTCTACGATGATTACGGTATGCCGCTCGCTGTTTTTATTTCTGGGATTTGGATTGTATAATCTCTTTATTTTTGAAGTACCACACTACACGGCCGACTCCCTGCTTTACATCAGTATCGGATCCATTTTTGGACCATTTTTAGGTGTAACCCTTACCTTTGCCTCCTTAAAATTTGTCGACGCGTCAATAACCACCTTAATTTGTACATCAAGAAGTTTCTTTATTGTTTTAGGAGCTTTTATTTTTATGAATATTTTGCCTGATAACAATCAGTTACTGGGTGGCATTTGTATCATTTTAGGGATCGTACTCATCACCATTGGAGACATCCGAACAAAATCGTATTAATTCAGAACTCTTTTTACTTCGGTTAAAAAATCATTTTTAGTAATTGGCATTGTGATATAGCCATGACATCCTGCATCAACATAACGTTCTTTCTCCCCTTTTACAGCATAAGCCGTCTGAGCGATCACTTTTATATCCTGACTCCTGTTTTTTATTAAAGCCAGGCAATCTATTGTTGATTTACTCTGAATGTTCATATCCAGAATAAGTAAATCCGGCACTGTTTTATTCAACATGTCTATCATGATATTCTCATTTGAAGCATGAGAAACAGTAACGTCTTCATCCTCAAATAATTTTTGCAGGTAAAGAAATGAATTGTAATCCTCCTCTGCAATTAATACCGATTTTTTACTTAGTGACTCCTTGCGTGTTACAATTTGCACATCCTCAACACCAATCGTTTCGTTTTTAGAATATGGTAGTGTAAAATAAAAAGTACTTCCTTTCCCGACTTCCGATTCAAACCAAATTTCACCCCCCAGAAGCTCAATAAGTCCTCTTGATATGCTTAAACCTAATCCTGTTCCATCAGTAAAATGTTCTTCATCTCCTTGTCTGAAACGCTCAAAAATGATATCATGCCTATTTTTAGGTATTCCGCAGCCTTCATCTTTCACATATACTTCAATTACTGTATGTGCCAAATATTCCCTAAAACTATATCCAACTTCCACCTTACCCACTTCTGAAAATTTGATTGCATTATTAAGCAAATTATCCAGAATTTGATGAAACCGATTAGCATCTGTGAAAACAGATAGTCTTTCATACTCTTCAGGTAAATTCAAAACCAACTCGATATTGGGCTTACTTTCCAACAACACTCCCCTTTTAACCACCTCTATACTGCTTACAAATAATTCGTGCAAATTGGTTTCCACTTTATGCACCGCCACCTGATCCAATTCCAATTTGGAAATATCAACAATATCATCAATAAGCTGCAGGAGTCTATTCCCTGAATTTTGAATGATATTTATGTACTGAGATTTTTCAACATCATCCAATTCTGAATCAACAAGCAATTCAGAAAACCCCATAATTGCATTCATGGGAGTACGTATCTCGTGACTCATATTGGCGAGAAAAATTGATTTCAACTTATCACTTTCCTCAGCCTTTTCTTTCGCCTTCAATAGTTCTCTTTCAGCTAACTTTATATCTGTAATATCTCTTGAAACACCAAGAACTCCCAGTAAATTTCCCTCAACATCATACATTGGAGTTTTAATCGTCTCAGTTAGAATTCTATTTCCAGTGCTGGCAGAAACGGCCCAATTGGTAAAACGAACACTCTTTTTGCTATTTAAAACCTCCAAATCTTTTTCCAAATAAAAATCAGCGATCTCCCGCGGATAAAAATCATAGTCTGATTTGCCAATAAGAGCATCTTTCTTTAAACCATTAAATTTTTCGAAGTTTCGGTTACAAGACAGATAAACTCCATTGAGATCCTTTAACCAAATCATTTCAGGCACAGTTTCTATCAGTATTTTTAGATGAGCTCTTTCATTTTCAACCAACGCCATGGTATTTTTACGCAAAGAAATATCGCGGACCATGGCCCAAAATCCCTTGGGTTTGCCTGTTTCGTCCTTCAACAAATAGATACGCAGTTCAACAGGAATCAAACTTCCATCTTTTCTTATACACTCCTTTTCATATACTCTGGAACTTCCGGATACGAGAACCTCTTCTTCCATTATTTTCTGATCAAATTCAAGCCATTTTAAGGGGGTTAAATCATGACAATTCATATGCAGCAACTCGTCAGAGGAGTAACCAAGCATTTCCCGGTATGCTGTGTTAAATTCGATCACATTTGCATCCATATCCAAAACAACAAATGCATCGTTCATACTTTCGTACAAACGCGAATATTTTTCCTCTGTTCTACTTAATGCGATTTCATTAGCCCTGTTTTGCAACTGTCTGTTCATGAATAACCCCAACAACATATTTCCAAATGGATAAATCGTTAACAAAGGCCAGAAAATTTGCAGCAGAGTTGGCATGACTTTTTCTGAAGGCAAAAATACAGAGCAACTGATCATCGCCAAATGAACGGCAACTCCTAAAAGTAAATATTTCAACCAATAAGATTTTACGCCTATTTTAGTCCATATCTGTTTCCATAAAACACCTATTAAACCAGAACTGATTATTACCGCAATTCCCATAAACATTCCTTCTCCGCCTAAAATAAAACGATAAGTACCCGCAATTAGAATTGCAATAATAGTAGGAATTGCACCAAAAAATAACCCGGAAATAGAAAGGATAACTGAACGTGTATCAAAAACGACTCCAAGCGCCATTTCCCACGAAGAAAGCATAAGAACAACACATATAGCGCCTACAATTCCTCCTGCCAATAATTGCTCCCATATGGACTTAACACCAGTTCTTCTCACCCACAAATAATCATACAACATACTAAACGAAAGCAATATTGCAGTATTCTGTATCAAACTTAAAAACATGGAATTATTCATAAATAAAGTAGTAGTAATTTCCAATTACAATAATAGTCAACATAAGAGTGCTTATCTCTTATTTATAAACAATGTATACATCATTTCCTAAATAAAGTTGTATTTTCCTACATCTTTTAGAACAATAAAACTCAATATTGTTGATCGATACGAAACAAAAAAGAGCAGACAAAACCTGCTCTTTTACAAAAAAAATAAAATCAATTCTCTATTTAAGCCATTTCCTTATTCAGATGAAACTTCTCAGTAAATTGATTTATTACATGAGATAATTTTGGATACCCAATTTCTTCTAAATCATAATAAACCCGGGTAGTTGGTTTTTTAATATTGATAATTCTATTTAAATCTATTGGTGTTCCAATAATAACAGAATCGCAATCACTGCTATTAATAGTTGTTTCCAAGTCTTTAAGTTGTTGGTCTGAGTAACCCATAGCGGGTAAAATATTGCCAATATTTGGATAAATTTCGTAGGTTTCTTTCAACTTACCTACAAGATAGGGTCGGGCATCAATTTCTTCGGCGGCGCCAAATTTGCGGGCCGCAATTGTACCTGCACCAATCTTCATTTCACCATGAGTTAAAGTTGGTCCATCTTCTACTATTAAAACACGTTTACCGCGAATCAATTCAGGATGATCAACGGAGATTGGTGAAGCACCATCAATTACAATTGCGTTTGGATTTGCCAATGCAATATTTTCCCGGACTGTTTGAATTCCTTCCGGAACTGCTGAATCCATTTTATTAATAACAACAACATCAGCCAACCGGAGATTAACTTCTCCCGGATAGTAATTCATTTCAGCTCCCGGACGATGAGGATCTGCCACTGTAATTGTTAAATCTGGTTTGTAAAAAGAGAAATCATTATTACCACCATCCCATAAAATAACATCACATCCATCCGGATCTTCCTCAGCAGCACGAACTATCGCCTCATAATCAACACCGGCGTAAATTATATTCCCACGAGTAACATGTGGTTCATATTCCTCCATTTCCTCAACAGTACAATTGTGTTTTTTCAAGTCTTCTACAGTTGCAAAACGCTGTACTTTTTGAGCAACCAAATCCCCATAAGGCATTGGATGACGTATTGCAATCACCTTTAATCCTTTATCCATTAATTCTTCAATAACCTTTCTCGATGTTTGTGATTTACCACAACCAGTTCTTGTTGCTACGACCGCAATAGTAGGCTTATGGCTTTTTATCATAGTATCACCAGGTCCTAACAGTTTAAAGTTAGAACCGGCAGCATTAACAATCGCACTAACATTCATTACTTTTTTATACGGAACATCCGAATAAGAAAAAACACAATCATCTACACAATGTTCTTTAATCAATTTAACCAAATCCTCTTCTGCATAAATTGGAATTCCCGCAGGATATAATGATCCGGCCAATTCTGCAGGATATTTTCTCCCATCAATATCAGGAATCTGAGCTGCAGTAAATGCAACTACATTGTACTCTGAGTTGTCTCTAAAGTAAGTGTTGAAATTGTGAAAATCACGACCTGCAGCACCAATAATAATGACATTCTTTTTAGCCATAACTTCTGTTTCTTAAGTTAAAATTAGTATTAGGTATGAACACTTAAAATTAAAACTTTAAAGGAGTTTTTCTAATTTTAACAACTTTAAGTTGTACATTCTGAGCCTGTTGCTTAACACGAACAAAAAAATTGACTTTGTCGCGAAACTGTTATAACTTATTTAGTTTTTCCTTTGTTTGAAAAATATTTAAACTTACATTGATCAATACCAAGCCACCTATCCAGGCAAAAAGAAAATGCGAAATTGAATCGAAATTATCATTTATTGCTTATTTTCGGGAAACAAGACTGATGAAACATGAATTTTTTAGCACATCAATACCTTTCGGGTGATTCGGAAAAAGTAAAGATTGGGAACTTTATTGGTGATTACATTAAGGGCAATAAATATAAGGATTATCATCCCGAAGTTCAAAAAGGCATTCTCCTGCATCGAAATATTGATCACTTCACTGATCGCCATTCAATGGTTTTGCAAAGCTCAAACAGACTTAAAACTGGATATAGCAGATATTCAGGAGTTGTTGTCGATATGATATACGACCATTTTTTAGCTAAAAAATGGAATCAATATCATACACAGCCTATTTCTAAATTTGTTAATAAAACACATGAAATATTGGTAAAAAATTATTTGATTCTGCCTCAAAAAGTAAAACTGTTTCTCCCTTTTTTGATTCAAAGCCGACGATTGGAAAGTTACTCTACAACAGAAGGCTTACAATCAGCCTTAAAAATCATGTCGCGCAGAACCAGTTTGCCAGATCAAACGGACTATGCAATTAAAACACTTCTCGATCAATACGATGAAATTGAATCTGAATTTGACTGCTTCATGAGCGATCTTATTAGCTATGTCCGTGATGAACATCAAATTACCGCAGCAACTCCATACGATTGGCATCTAAACGAAGAAATACGAACAACAAAATTGTAAAGGCCCACAAGGAAGATCCACCATAACTAAAGAATGGCAAAGGAATTCCTATAACCGGGGCAAGGCCAATTGTCATGCCAACATTTATTGCCATATGAAAAAACAATATACAAGCTACTCCATAGCCATATATCCTACTAAAAGGAGATCGCTGCCTTTCAGCCAAAAACAACAAACGAATTATTAATAGTAATAGAAGTGATAAAACTGCAGTAGAACCAACAAATCCCCATTCTTCGCCTACGGTACAGAAAATAAAATCGGTACTTTGTTCAGGAACAAATTTGAATTTCGTTTGTGTTCCATTCAAAAATCCTTTTCCTGCAAATCCTCCGGATCCAATTGCAATTTTTGATTGAGCCACATTATATCCCGCACCGGAAGGATCTGACTCAATTCCTAATAAGTCGTTTATACGTTCTTGCTGATGAGATTCTAAAACATTTTCAAACAAATAACTCACCGAAAATGTAAAAAACAAGCTGCCAACAGCAATCAGCAAAACCCAAATAACATTCTTAAGCCGTTCTTTATAAATGTAAAATAAGAAGGGTATAATATTTAAACTTATTGATATTATTAATATCATATAGGCGGAAACATTCAATTGAAAGGCCTTAATTACCCCCCAAACCAAACCAAAAGCAATAAGTATCGCTGACAGGCCAATTAATATTTGCTTGAACCGAAGCCCCATAAATTTCAGTCCTACAAAAGAAAATCCTAAAATAATTAAAAGCACATACAACTCGGGCAAAAGAAGAGTTATTATAAACAGCACTGCCGATAAAAATCCTACAAATAGAACAATTCCTGAAAGTCCTTCCCTATACAACACCAATACGAAAACGATATATACCAAAGCCGATCCGGCATCCCGTTGCAATATTATTAAAACAGCCGGGGTAAATAAAATTACTCCTGCTATTACCAAGGACTTAAAATTATGTATCTTAAAATTAAACTGGCTTATGTATCGGGATATAGCCAAACAAGTTGCAAATTTAGCAAACTCTGCAGGTTGTAAACGTATTCCTCCAATCTCAAACCATGATCTGGCACCGTTAACCTCCCTTCCAAATATCAGTACGGCAACAAGTAAGAAAATCATGACCAGATAGGTGGGATAAGCGAATGCTGAGAAAAATTTACCTTCAATTATCAGAATAACCATCGCGAGAAAGAATGCAGCTCCTATCCACATTAATTGTTTTCCATATCTCTGACTAATATCAAAAATACTTTGATGTTCCTCGTTGTATACTGCCGCGTAAATATTTATCCATCCAAGAAAAACAAGCAGAACATATAAAAAAATTGTCCACCAATCCAGATTCTTTATTAAACTTACCTTTCTTGTCATCCCAACTTTATTATTTATTCAATAACTCCTCTACCGGGAGCCGCCACCTGATTAATTAAATCAGCCTCAAGCATCCTCTTTTCTATCCATTTTTTATTTTCCGAAATCTCCCCTTTTAGATATTTCTCAATCATTAAACCTGAAATTGGTGCTGCATACCTACTTCCCCACACTCCATTTTCAACATAAACAACAATAGCAATCTTAGGATCTTCTCTAGGTGCAAATGCCACAAAAACAGAATGATCTGCTTCATCCGAATTCTGAACTGTTCCCGTTTTACCGCACACACGAATATCTTTAATCGCCGCCAGTGTTCCGGTACTTCCCTCTCCTCCAGCAACCACCATTTCCATACCATCAATCACAGCTGTAAAATTGGAAGAGTCTACACTGGTATAATGTCTTTCCAAATACTCTTTTTCCAGAACCCCATTCTCTCCAACAGCCTTTACAATATGAGGAATATAATAGTAACCTCTATTGGCAATTGCAGCTACCATATTTGCCATTTGTATTGGTGTAATCTCCAATTCACCTTGACCAATAGCAATGGAGATTGCATTTAAAGCCCTCCAATTCTTACGATACTTACGCTGATACTCTTCATTTGTAGGAATAGAACCTGTTTTTTCATTTGGCAAATCAATGCCAAGCTTATTGCCAAAACCAAAAGAAGTGACATGTTTTCTCCATGCAGTATACCCATCCTGAACAGAACCAAACTTAGGACTTTCCAAAACATAACGAAATACATTTGCAAAATAAGCATTGCAGGATTGCTGAATAGCACGACGCAAATCCAAAGGAGATGAATGAGCATGACATCCCATTGTAAAATTGCCAACATGATAACCGCTGTGACATTCAAATTTTGTAGATGGACTAATTACTCCTTCCTGAAGAGCCACCAATCCATTTACCAATTTAAAAATTGATCCCGGTGGATACAGCGCCTGCATTGTTCGGTCAAATAAAGGCTTTAATGAATCGTTTTGAACCATCATCTGATAATTCTTATTCATTGCACGCCCAACAAACATTTCCGGATCATATCCCGGACTGGATACTTTTGCTAAAATTTGACCCGTTTGAGGCTCAATCGCAACAATTCCTCCTTTTTTATTTTGCATCAGCAACTCTCCGTATTGCTGCAAATCGATATCTAAACTTGTGTACAAATTCTTACCCGAGACAGCTTTTTTATCAAATTTCCCATCCCGAAATGATCCTTTTATTCTATTGAAAACATCAACCCAATAAATCTTAACTCCCTTTTCTCCTCGAAGTTCTTTTTCATAGGTCCGTTCTATTCCACTTTTCCCTATATAATCTCCTTGTTTAAAATACGGATCACTCTTGATTTCCTGATTGGTTACTTCTCTAAGATATCCTAATGCATGAGCGGCGCTTTTTAATGGATATTTTCGCAATGTTCTGGTCTGAACAAAGAAACCAGGGAATTTATACAATTTCTCCTGCAAAACAGCATATCTTTCAGACGACAGCTGTTTTAAAAAAATAGATGCCTTTCGATAAGAATAATGCTTTGCCTTAGCAATCCCTTGTATTAATTCCAATTTTTCAATTCCTAGCAGCTGACAAAAATCGGTGGTATCAAAAACATCCAATTGTCTCGGTATTAACATCAGGTCGTAAGCGGCCTGATTGTATACCAATAATTTTCCGTTTCTATCATAAATCAATCCCCTTGCCGGATATTGTGTTACCTGTCTTTGAGAGTTATTCTCAGCAGATAATTTATAGGTGTCATCAATTATTTGAAGGTTAAACAAACGGATAATGAAAATTAGAACAACCAGAATGAATATTCCGCCAATAATATATTTTCGGTTTGAGAAATTATTCATTTTATAGTATTAATTGATCTATTTTTTAAACAGCAGGAATTGAGATGTAATGAGTAAGCTTAAAGTAAAGAATGTACTAAGAATGATTCTGGTAATGGTTTCATTTAGATTGGAAAATGAAAATACTTCTATAAAAAACAAAAAACTATGATGCGCTATAACCAATATCAAGCAATACTTAAAAAACCATCCAAATCCGTAATGATGAACGGACGGCGTCGTTCCTTGTTCATAACCGTCTCTTACAGACAAATAATTTAATATATATGGACGTAAGTATGCCATAAACACACTAGCGGATGCATGCATCCCAACAGTATTGGAAAAAATATCTACACTCAGTCCCAAAAAAAATGACAAAACCAACAAAAGCCAGTTTGGGGTCTCGAATGGAAGCAATAATATGAATAAGATATACACATAAGGATTTAAAAAACCACTTATTTGAATGTTATTTAAGATGGCAACCTGAATAAATACAAGAACCACAAATCTTATGATATTTTTTACGATTCGATTCATTCAATCACCTCCTTCTCAAGTTCTAAACGTTCATTTTTCATCAAATCACCAATAACTTTCACGTATGACAGACTTTTAAAATCATTGGAAAAGGCGATTCTCAATTCATGAAAATTACCTCCTGAGCTTGGCAAAATTTCCTGTACTGTACCCAGCAATATTCCCTCTGGAAAAATTGATGAATAACCACTGGTTACAATTGTGTCTCCTATCTGAATAGACACATGTATTGGAACTTCGTACAAACGGGCTGTTTTATAATCTTTTCCGTCCCAGGTAAGAGACCCAAAATAATTGTTCTTCTTAATTTTGGCCGAAATACTAATTCTACTATTTAATAAGGAAATTACCGTTGAAAAATTATTTGAAACACTTTTTACTACCCCAACAACACCATGATCTGTAACTACAGCCATCTCTGGCTGAATACCATTTAGCTTGCCTTTATTCAAAGTAATATAATTCAATTGCTTATTCACAGAATTATTAATGACTTTGGCAGTTCGGTAAAGGTATTGCTGTTGATATAAAGAATCATTATAAAGAACCGACGAATCGACTGACATCTTGTATGATTCTGCCAGGATATTTTTCAACCGGGTATTTTCTTTATTTAATTCTTCGTTTAATTTGTCCAAAGCCAAATAATCGGTCGTAGATGAAACCTTCTCATAAAGACTTCCAGTAAGAGCATTACTAGAATTCAGGAATTCTGTCTTTTGATAGTTATTGTAGCTAACCAGCAATAACATGCAAAAAATTTCAATTACAACAAAAATGATCGTAAAATGAAATCTTACGATAAAATGTAATAAATTCTTCATTCAAAAAATCAAATCCCTGTTAAACTAAAAAAATTTCGTTCCTGATTATCTCATCAGGAACGAAAACTTATCTACATTTTTTAATGCAATTCCAGTACCACGTGCAACAGCCCTTAATGGATCTTCCGCAATGTGAAATGGAATATTTATTTTATCTGTCAATCGCTTATCCAATCCACGAAGCAACGCTCCACCACCAGCAAGGTAAATTCCTCTATTTACAATATCGGCGTATAATTCCGGAGGTGTTTGCTCCAATGCACTTAAAATTGCAATTTCAATTTTCGAGATTGATTTCTCCAAACAATGCGCAATTTCCTGATAAGATACAGGCACTTCAATAGGAAGTGCTGTCATCTGATTTGGTCCTTGTACTCTGAAATCATTTGGTGGCTCTTCCAACTCAGATAGTGCAGATCCAACCTGAATTTTTATTTCTTCAGCAGTTCTTTCACCAATTTTTATATTGTGCTGATGACGCATATACTCCTGTATATCAGAAGTTAAATCATCACCTGCAATACGAATTGATTTATTGGTTACAATTCCACCTAAAGAAATTACTGCAATTTCAGTCGTTCCTCCACCTATATCTACTACCATATTTCCTTCAGGTGCTTCAACATCAATACCGATTCCAATAGCCGCAGCCATAGGCTCATAAATCATGTATACATCACGTCCTCCGGCATGCTCAGAAGAATCGCGAACTGCTCTCATTTCAACTTCGGTACTTCCCGAAGGAATACAAATCACCATGCGTAATGATGGTGGAAACAGACGAGGTTTTTTGTTGATCATCTTGATCATCCCACGAATCATTTGCTCTGCAGCATTAAAGTCGGCAATTACGCCATCTCTAAGCGGACGAATCGTTTTTAAATTTCCGTGAGTTTTGCCCTGCATCTGGCGGGCCTTTTCGCCAATCGCAACCATTTTTTCGGTGCGACGATCAATAGCTACAATTGATGGTTCGTCAACCACAATCTTATCATTACAGATAATAATTGTATTTGCTGTCCCCAAGTCAATCGCAATCTCCTGAGTTAAAAATGAAAAAAATCCCATATGGTAGTATAAATCTCTGTTATCTTATTTTAATGCTTAAAATGTCTCATTCCTGTAAATACCATAGCAATTCCAAATTTATTAGCCGCCTCAATAGAATCCTTATCTCTTATTGAACCTCCAGGTTGAATAATAGCAGTAATTCCTGCTGCATGAGCTGCTTCTACACAATCTGAGAATGGGAAAAATGCATCAGAAGCTAAAACACTTCCTGCAATCCGATCCGCCCCCTGACGAATGGCATTCTCCAAGGCCCAGATACGACTTACCTGTCCCGGACCAACACCACATGTAGTTTTATTTTTTGCTATGGCAATTCCATTTGATTTTGCATGTTTCACTGTTTTCCATGCAAACATCAAATCCTCCATTTCACTTTCTGATGGTTCCCTTTCGGTAACCACTTCTAATTTTTCGCCGATTAATTCCTTATCCATTTCCTGAATTAAGAAACCTCCCAAAACAGTTTTTCCTTTAAATGAGGAATAATCTGATTTCAAGATTTCAGGCAATTCCAATAATCTTAAATTCTTCTTCGCTGTTAATATCTCTAAAGCTTCTTTACTAAAAGACGGAGCAACAATTACTTCCAGAAAAATTCCACTCATAATTTCAGCCGTTGCTTTATCAATTTCACGATTTGATGCTACTATTCCACCAAAAATTGAAACCGGATCAGCATCATAAGCTTTCTGAAAAGCTTCTGAAATTGTTTTGGCACTGCCAATTCCACATGGATTAGCATGCTTAGCAGCAACAATTGTAGGCTCTTCAAACTCTTTTAAGGTTTCCAAAGCTCCATCTGTATCACCAATATTGTTGTAAGATAGTTCTTTACCATGGATTTTCTTAGCGGCAGTTAAAGTTCCTTCAGTTTCCTGAATTTGACTGTAAAAAGTTGCATTCTGATGAGGGTTCTCTCCGTAACGGAGATCTTGCTTCTTTTCGTATGTAATCGTTAATGTTTTAGGAGATGTAATTTTCAGCCTTTTATTAAAATACCCTGAAATTAATGCATCGTAATGAGCAGTATGCTCAAATACTTTAGTTGCTAAATATTCTTTTGTGTCTAAACTAGTGTCTTCGCCTGATTTTAATTCTTCAATTACTTTCGAATAATCTTCGGGATCGGTAATAACAGTAACAAATTTGTAATTCTTTGCTGCCGCTCTCAACATTGTCGGACCACCTATATCAATATTTTCAATAATTTCCTCGTGACCAGCCTCAGGATTTAAAATTGTTTCTTTGAATGGATACAAATTACAAACGACGATATCAATAGGCTCAATTCCTAACTCATTCATTTGAGCGATGTGGGTTTCGTTATCCCGAATTGCTAAAATTCCACCTTCAACATTTGGATGCAAGGTTTTTACACGCCCATCAAAACATTCTGGAAATTTAGTAAGATCTGAAATATCCATTACAGGAATTCCTTCAGCCTTAAATTTAGCAGAAGTTCCACCTGTAGATATGATTTCCCATCCTAAACCTGTTAATTCTCTAGCAAATTCAACAACATTTGTTTTATCAAACACACTGATCAGCGCTCTCTTCATAATTCTCTTAATTTGGGTAATTTTATAAAATGGCGTAAATTTCATTTTCTCTCGAAAAATAAAACCGGCTCAATCAAGGCTATAAATCCTTTAATAACAGACACTTATCCAGCCTCAAAAAACCTCATGCAAAGTTAAGAAAAACCTAAAAAAAAACACCGTCTAAAAAAGATTTTTATTGAACTTTTTCATTGAATCATAATATCAGGCAACTTTTAATACAAGAAACTGTTTTTTATGCTTGAACTTTCCATTCAAAATAAAATTACTCCCAAAAATCTGAACTAAACAAAGCTTAAAAAATAAGCTCCAATTGATAAGTAAATAAAAAGACCCACAATATCATTCAAAGTAGTCACAAAGGGACCCGTTGCCAAAGCAGGATCAATTTTCATTTTATGCAGAGTTAATGGAATTAAGGTGCCAAATATTGACGCAAAAACAATAACTGAGAACAATGCAACCGACACACTTATTGTTAGACTAAAAGAATGCCCAACCATAAATAAGTTAACAAGGAAAACCAAACCCGAACAAATTATACCATTTACAAAGGCTCCCATCAGCTCTCTTAGTAACCGACTAATTGTACTTTCAAAACCCAATGAATTATTTGCCAACCCCTGTACAATAATCGCCGCCGATTGAACACCTACATTTCCTCCCATTGCCGTAATCAGCGGAATAAAAAATGCCATCGCAGTATAATTCCCCAAATCACCTTCGTGCCTTGATATTACAAAAGCACTTATAAGTCCGCCCATTAAACCAATTAACAACCATGGAAGGCGCGCTCTTGTTTGAATCCAAACCGAGTCACTTGACTCCACATCTTCAGTAAGACCAGATGCCATTTGGTAATCTTTCTCGGCCTCATCACGAATCACATCTACAACATCATCAATTGTAATGCGTCCCATTAATCGTCCGATACTATCGATAACCGGTATTGCCACAAGGTCATACTTCTCCATAATCCGGGCCACTTCCTCATCCGGCTCATCGGTATGCACCGACATAACATCCGGCTGATAAATATTACTGATTTTTGCCGATGTCGGACTCAAAATCATAATTTTTAAGGAAAGAGTTCCCTTTAAGATGCCATCATCATCAACAACATATACATAGTAAATCTCATCAATATCCTCAGCTTGGCGACTTAATTCTCTCAGACAGGTTAGAACAGTCCAATTCTCATTTACCATCACCAACTCTTTCGCCATCAATCCACCTGCAGTATCTTCATCGTAATGAAGTAAATCCACAATATCGCCGGCCTGTTCAATATCTCCTATATGGGAAAGAATCTCCTCTTGTTGTTCTTCAGACATCCCGCCAATCACATCGGCAGCATCATCAGAATCCATTCTGTGAATAAACTGCTTTGCAATAACTTCAATAGGGAGAACCTTTAAAAACCGATCTCTATCATCCTCTTCTAATTCAGCTAAAACATCTGCAGCAGTATCAATATCGAGAAGTAAATACAAAAACTTAGCTTCCTCTGTATTGAGTTCATCATATATTTCGGCAATATCAGCAGGATGCAATCCATCCATCATACCAATTGCCCCGGCCTCATCCTTCTCTTCGATAATTCTTTTTAACTGATCGATGTATTCGCGAGTCAATTCAAATTGCATATCAATGTATTTTAGGTGTGATTTTATTCTCTTAATTCCGCATTTATCAATTCTTCAATTTTATTGGTTAAGTAAACAAACTGATCTACTGACAATTGCTCTGGCCTTTGAGCCATAAGTTCATCATCAAGCTTATCATCACCCAATACTGATTTTAAAGAATTCCGCAAGGTTTTCCGGCGCTGATTGAATCCGGATTTAACGACTCGGAAGAATAGTTTTTCATCACAAGCCAATCTGTCGGTAGTATTCCTTTCCATACGAATTACCGCAGATTTAACTTTTGGAGGTGGGTCGAATACCGTTTCGCTAACAGTAAACAAATATTCTATATTGTAAAAAGCCTGCATAAGCACACTTAAGATACCGTATGTTTTATTTCCAGGAACAGCAGCCATTCTTTCGGCAACTTCTTTCTGAATCATCCCTACAACCTCAGGGATCTGATCTCTGTGATCCAACACTTTAAAGAATATTTGAGAGGAAATATTGTAAGGAAAGTTCCCTATTACAGAAAAAGGCTCCGAAAATAATTTCGACAAATCATATTTCAAAAAATCCTCTCCAATTATTCGTCCGGATAATTCCGGAAAATTTTCATTCAAATAAGCTACCGATTCTCTATCTATCTCAACAACATGGGTTTCAAATCCCTCTTCCTTAAGTAAATATTGCGTTAAAACTCCCATACCCGGACCAACCTCAAGTACCTTCGAGACACCATCAGCCTTCATACTTGCCACTATTTTTTTTGCAATATTCAAATCTTTTAAAAAATGCTGACCTAAACTTTTTTTTGCCCTAACGTATCCCATATCCATCCAATTAATCCCTTTTATTTCAGTATCTCAAATTAACAAAAATTAAAAACAGCTGCTTTTCAAAGGAGATTTCAAACATTTACTTATTTTTGTAGCTTATTTATCGTCCGGCAAATTTAGGACTTAATAATAGAAACACAGCTTATACTTGCTTAAAATTTAACCTCAGTTGGTTTTTTCTATAAAATACTAACTCTAAAATTATCAATTTTGAAGAAAAATCTCATACATATCATAAAATTTCTAATCTTCTTTTCAATTAGTTGTTTCTTATTTTGGTACGTTTACCGAGGTCAAAATACTTCAGAGCTAATTTTCACTTTAAAAAATGAAGTCAACTATTACTGGATTCTTCTTTCTCTGTTTTTTGGACTGCTAAGTCACATCAGCAGAACAATCCGTTGGAATATGCTCATTGAATCCCTGGGAAAAAAACCAAGAACGATAAATACTTTTCTTGCGGTTATGGTTGGTTATTTTGCAAATCTTGCACTACCAAGAATGGGCGAAATTTCAAGATGCGGCTTAATCAGCAAATATGAAAATATTTCTTTTTCCAAATTAATTGGCACTGTAGTTCTTGAAAGAGTACTGGATATAATCATGCTGATTATATTTCTACTAATCGCATTATCAACACAATTTTCGGTTATTTCTCATTTCTTCTCAAACAATCCTGAAGTCAGCAGCAAACTCTCGAATGTATTTGCATCTTCAAACACAATATATGTAGTCGCTGCCGTATCAATTACCATCTGGATTTTAAGAAAAAAATTTAAAAATACAATTGTCTTTAAGAAAATTGATCAAACCCTTTCCAATTTTATGGCAGGCTTTCGTGCCATTAAGAAACTGGATAACAAATGGTCTTTTGTCTTTCACACTGTCTTTATTTGGATCATGTATTATTTGATGACGTATATCTGCTTCTTTAGTTTCGGATTCACATCAAATCTTCCTGCTATTGCCGGACTAACCGTTTTTGTAATGGGCAGTTTTGGAATGGTTGCTCCTGTTCAGGGTGGAATTGGTGCCTGGCATTTTATGGTGATCGGAACTCTTCTGGTTTACCTTCCTGAAGTTACCAACATCGAAACCATGTCGAAAAGCTTTGCTCTTGTTGTGCACGGTGCACAAACAGCAATGATTATCATATTGGGTGCAGCTTCAGTAATTGCTCTGCCTATTGCAAACCGAAAGCAAGTAAAATTAATAAAGTCTGAAATTTGAGATGAGAATCGATTTTACCATTATTGAAGTTAACGATCTTCATTCAAAAGAGAATTTATTGAACTTCCGGTACGACTTTATCAGAAAATGAAAAACTGGATTCGGCCTCTGGATTCGGACATCGAGAAAGTTTTTGATCCGAAACAGAACAAAATGTTTGCTCACGGAGAGTGTATCCGCTGGATTCTTCAAGATCAAAACAAACAAACCATAGGCAGGGTTGCTGCATTTATAGACCACAAAGTAAAAAATCTAACCGAGCAACCGACTGGAGGCATGGGCTTTTTTGAATGCATCAATAACAAAAAAGCAGCCTTTACTCTATTTGACACCTGCAAAAACTGGCTAAAAGACAGACAAATCGAAGCCATGGACGGACCAATTAATTTTGGAGAAAGACATCAATGGTGGGGACTTCATGTTGACGGAGATCACAAACCTGTTTATTGTATGCCGTACCATTTTAAATACTATCAGGATTTTTTTGACTCTTATGGATTCCAGATCTACTTTAAACAATATACCTACCGAACGAAGTTTGCTCTAGAAAGCTTAAGCGAAATCATAAAGTGGAAAGCACAAAGACTTTTAAACAATTGTGAATATCAGGTAATCCATTTCAACAGGAAAAACTCAGACAAACTAATAAAGGATTTTGTATACATTTACAACGAAGCTTGGGTGAAAGAAATACCAGGCATCGAAGGCATTTCAGAACAACAAACGCAAGACCTGTTCAATACATTAAAACCAATCATGCATAAAAAGCTGATGTGGTTTGCCTATTACAAAGAAGAACCCATTGGCTTTTTCATAATGGTTCCTGACTTAAATGAACTTCTGCAGCATATAAATGGTAAAATGAACCTTTATGCAAAGCTTCGTTTCATCTACTACAAACACCTGCAAAAAAACAAAAATGCTTTGGGCTTAATATTTGGAGTGGTTCCTGAGTTTCAGAAGCGTGGCATCGAAGCTGCAATGATTTACGAATTCTCCAGATCAGGTTTTGACCCTAACTTTCCATTTTCAAATTTGGAAATGAATTGGATCGGCGATTTCAATCCAAGAATGAGTCATTTAATGGAGCACATTGGTGCAAAAATCTACAAAACTCATCATACCTACAGAAAATTATTCGATGAAACAAAAGAATTTAAACGTTCTTTAATTATAAAATAAAAAGGCGGCTCGAATCCGGGCCGCCTTTGCTGTATTTTTTCCTGATAATTTACAATCCATTTTCGGAATGATACAATATCCGCATTAAACGAATATCATCTTCCGAAAAATCTTCCTCTCCCAACTCTTCAAGAGCCACTTCGATACTGTCAGTCTCGGCTTCATCAAAATACTCCAAAATTTCCTCCTGACGATCCTCATCAATGGTCTCATCTACGTAATAATTCAGACTCAGTTTTGTTCCTGAATATACAATAGCCTCCATCTCTCTAAGCAGCTCAGAAAATGCCATTCCCTTGGCTTCTGCAATATCTTCCAAATCCATTTTTCGATCTACACTCTGAATAATATAAACCTTAAATTTAGATTTATCAACAACAGAGCGAACAACCATATCCTGAGGTCTTTCAATATTATTCTCCTCAACATGCTTTCCTATCAAGCCAACAAACTCCTTCCCAAATCGTTTTGCCTTTCCAGCACCTACTCCTTGTATATGAGATAATTCCTCAATATTTACCGGATAATGGATAGCCATTTCTTCAAGAGATGGATCCTGAAAAACCACATATGGAGGCACCTCTTTTTTCTTAGCAACCTGTCTTCTTAGATCTTTCAACATTGATAACAGGGCAGTATCAACAGTTGCCGTACTAACCGCTTTTGTTGCTTCCAAATCAACACCTTCAAAATCATGATCATCAGTAAGCATAAAAGGCACCGGATTTTTCAGGAATTTACGCCCTTCGGATTTAAGTTTAATCACGCCATACTGCTCAATATCCTTTTCAATCAAGGAATGAACCAATGCTCTTCGAAAAACCATATTCCAAAAATGCTGATCCCGATCCTTACCGCAACCGAACATTTCCAATTCATCATGTTTATACGATTTAATCGATGAATTCATTTCACCGGTAAGAATATTGACCAAATGATCGATTTTAAAGCGCTCCTTAACCAGCTTAACCAGTTTCAATGCTTTAATAACAAATTCTTCTCCCTGAAATTCTTTCTTTGGATGCAAACAGTTATCGCAACTGCCGCAATTAGCATCGATATGATTCTCGCCAAAATAATGAAGTAAAATTGTTCGGCGACAAATAGCCGATTCTGCAAACGAAACTGTTTCCAACAAAAGCTGTCTGCCTATTTCCTGTTCTGCGACAGGCTTTCCCTGCATAAACTTCTCAAGCTTTTGAATATCCTTGTAGCTGTAAAAAGTCAGACACCGTCCTTCTCCGCCATCCCGGCCAGCTCTTCCTGTTTCCTGATAATAACCTTCTAAACTCTTTGGTATATCGTAATGAATTACAAACCTCACATCCGGCTTATCGATGCCCATTCCAAAAGCAATTGTTGCAACCACAACATCCACATCCTCCATCAGAAATTTATCCTGATTCCCTGAACGTGTTGACGAATCCATTCCTGCATGATAAGGAACAGCTTTAATTCCATTAACCTGAAGAGTTTCGGCCAATTCCTCAACCTTTTTTCGGCTCAAACAATATATAATTCCTGATTTTCCTGTATTTGCCCGAATAAACTTAATGATCTCTTTGGTCGCATTTACTTTTGGAAGAACTTCATAATATAAATTAGGCCGGTTGAATGATGATTTAAAAACCAAAGCATCCAGCATCCCCAAATTCTTTTGAATATCATGCTGTACTTTAGGTGTTGCCGTTGCAGTAAGTGCAATGATCGGAGCTGAACCAATTTCATTAACGATTGAACGAATCTTCCTGTATTCAGGCCTGAAATCGTGTCCCCACTCAGAAATACAATGAGCCTCATCCACAGCGTAAAAAGAAATTTTCACCTGCTTAAGAAACTCAATATTACTTTCCTTTGTTAACGATTCCGGAGCTACATATAAAAGTTTAGTTCTACCTTCCAGAACATCCTCTTTTACTTTTAAGGTCGCTGATTTGGAGAGAGATGAATTCAAAAAATGAGCTACGCCATCATCTTCACCAAAATTTCTCATTGCATCAACCTGATTTTTCATCAGTGCGATCAATGGGGATATAACAATTGCTGTCCCCTCCAACATCAATGAAGGCAATTGATAACACAATGACTTTCCCCCACCTGTGGGCATCAACACAAATGTGTCATTACCACTTAAGATATTTTGAATTACTGGTTCTTGATTTCCCTTAAAATTCTCGAATCCAAAATACTTCTTTAAATTAGTTGATAATTCAAAGTTCTTTCCCATACTTCCTATTGATATGCTTTTTCCCAAAAATATATGCGGTCGGCTAAATTAACATTTTACTTAGCAACCTAAAATTTTTAAATGGTAATTTTCACATCACCATTCATTCCCGTATTACAAATTTCGATACTTTTGTATTTTAAATTTAGATAAACACTTGTACAATTCAAAACGAAATCTGCAATTAACAGATTTTAACTGATTATTAAAGTTTCATTTATCTGAGTTTAATTAGCTTTGCACACAATATAAAAACCAGAAGATTTGAAACCTACATACGATATTAAGCAAATTGCAATAAAAACGATTGCAGAAGAAGAAAAAACCATTGGTCAGTTAAAAGAGTATATTGACGAAGATTTTGTTAATGCTGTTGAGTTGATCTTAAAAAGTAAAGGTCGGGTTGTAATTACCGGAATTGGCAAAAGTGCCAACATTGCTAATAAAATTGTGGCAACCCTTAATTCGACAGGTACCCCAGCCTTATTCATGCATGCTGCCGATGCTATTCATGGGGACTTGGGAATGATTCTTCCTGATGACATTATTATATGTATTTCAAAAAGTGGAAGCACTCCGGAAATCAAAGTTTTAGTGCCACTCATCAAAAACATGGGAAATACGTTAATTGGAATGGTATCCGGACTGGATTCTTTTCTTGCAAAAGAATCGGACTATGTTTTAAAAGCCGTTGTCGAAAAAGAAGCCGATCCAAACAATTTAGCTCCAACAAATTCGACGACTGCTCAACTTGTTATTGGAGATGCTCTGGCAGTTTCCTTATTGGAGTGCAGACAATTTACAAGTCAGGATTTTGCCAAATATCACCCGGGAGGAGCTCTGGGGAAAAAATTATATTTACGGGTTAGTGATCTTTACAAAATTGATCTGGCTCCTAAAGTATCCGAAGAAGAAAGCATTCGTCCGATTATCCTTGAAATTTCATCAAAAAGAATGGGAGCTACTGCCGTTGTTAATAAAGAGAATAGACTGGTTGGAATAATTACTGATGGTGACCTTCGTAGAATGCTTGAACAAAATGAAGATGTAAGCAAATTAACTGCCCGAAATATTATGTCTCCAAAACCGAAGACTATTGATCCTGATTCACTTGCCATTAACGCTTTTCAACTAATGGAAGACAACAACATCACTCAGCTTGCAGTTGTTAAAAATGGAAAATATGTAGGTATGGTTCATCTGCATGACATCTTAAAAGAAGGAATTGTATAACTTGTCGCAATTAGTAAATCAACACACACATGTCAGATAAAGAAGCAACAAAAGAAGAAAACCAAATGAGTTTTCTTGAACACTTGGAAGAACTAAGATGGCACTTAATGCGATCGGTAATTGCCGTTATGGTTTTTGCAATAGTTGCTTTTATCTTTTATGATTTTATATTTAACGTATTGATTCTTGCGCCCAAGAACCCTGAATTCTTTACAAACAGAATGTTTTTCAAATTATCTGAATACACAGGAGTTGAGTCTCTGAAAATTAACATCCATCCGTTTCAGGTTATAAATATTAACATGGCCGGGCAATTTGCAACACATATAAGTGTTTCTTTAGTGATCGGAATAATTGCCAGCTTCCCATATATATTTTACGAATTCTGGAGCTTTTTAAAGCCCGCTTTATACGATAATGAGAAGAAACATGCAAGAGGATCTATTTTTTACACCTCATTTTTATTTGCGCTTGGAGTTCTTTTCGGCTACTACCTAATAACCCCACTATCAGTTCATTTCTTAGGATCTTACAGTGTAAGCGATCAGGTTTTGAATCAAATAAACCTAACATCCTACATTTCATCTATCACTTCAATTGTTTTGGCAAGTGGAGTAATATTTGAGTTACCCGTTCTTATTTTCTTTTTAAGTAAAATAGGTTTGGTATCCCCTGAATTTTTAAAAAAATACAGAAAACACTCTGTGGTTTTAATTTTAATTCTTTCTGCAGTAATCACTCCTCCGGATATCTTTAGTCAGATACTGGTTTGTTTACCACTGATGCTGCTTTACGAAATAGGTATTAAAATCTCGAAGCGGGTTCAAAAAAACCAACAAGCTAATTTGGGTTAAACAATTACACAGTTTATTTGTATTTTCACATAATTAAAGTCTGGATTCCTATTAAATCCGGGCTATCACTATTGTATATTTATGAATCAGATAATAAAAAAAGGATTTCTACTCCTAACCATTCTTATTTTTTCAGGCTTAGCTTACAACGGTTTTGCACAAACCACCAAAATAAGAGGTCGTATAATTGATTCGGAAACAAAAGAACCACTTCCGTTTGTAAATATTGCTTTTAAGGGCACTACCATTGGTACCACTTCGGATTTTGACGGACAGTATTTTCTGGAAACAAGAACACCATCAGATTTATTGCACATCTCTTTTGTAGGTTATAAAGAGCAGGTGTTTGAAATTCAAAAAGCCAGTTTTCAAACCATTAACGTAGAATTAAAATCAGAAGCATTCGACTTAGCGGAAATTATTGTTACTCCCGGAGAGAATCCTGCACATGTGCTTCTCCGGAAAATTATCGCAAAAAAAGAAGCCAATAATCCTTCCAGGTTTGATTCGTATCAATACGAATCCTATACCAAAATGGAAATGGACCTGAACAATATCAAAGATAGTTTTAAGAATAAAAAAATCATGCGGCAATTCCAATTTGTCTTTGATTATATCGACACCTCTGTAATAACAGGAAAACCATACTTACCTGTATTTATTACCGAATCTCTTTCCGATTATCATTTTCAGAAAAAGCCGAAAATAGAAAGGGAAGTTATTAAAGCTTCCCAAATGTCGGGCATAAATGACAACGCAAGTTTAGCTCAGTTTACCGGAAAACTTCATCAAAACATAAACATTTACGACAACTTTATTGATCTTTTCAATATGGGTTTTGTAAGTCCGATTGCAGATGGCGGACTTCGCTATTACAAATATTACTTAACCGACAGCGCATTTAGGGAAGGCAGCTGGTGCTATCACATGTCATTTAAGCCTAAAAGAAAGCAGGAACCGACTTTTATAGGAGATTTTTGGGTGGCCGACACCACCTTTGCCATACAAAACATGCAAATGCGCATAGCAAAAGATGTGAACCTTAACTGGGTTAAAGATTTGGTTAGCAACAATGAATTTCAGAAGTTAAACGACAGCACCTGGTTCTTAAAAAAGCAAAATCTTTTTGTTGACTTTATGATAACAGAGAAAGATTCAACCAAACAAATGGGCTTTTTTGGAAGAAAATCAATTTCCTACAAAAACATAAAGCTAAATCAACCATTAAAAGAGGAAATAATTAAGCTCGACAATAATGTTATTGTTGAAGAGACTGCCTTAAAACAACCCAAAGAGTATTGGGACAATGCCCGTCCATACCAATTATCAGAAAGAGAATCCGGCATTTACGCCATGGTTGATTCCATTCAAAACGTACCATTGTACAGAAATATAATTGATGTAATTCAAACATTTGTTACAGGCTATTACGTAAAGGGAAAATTCGAATACGGCCCCTACTATAAACTTTACAGCTTTAATGAAATTGAAGGAAACAGATTTATGTTTGGAGGAAGAACTTCAAATGATTTTAGTACTAAAATAATGTACAACGGTCATTTAGCTTACGGAGACAAAGACAATAAATTTAAATATGGGTTGGGCTTTCTATACATGATCAATAAGCTCCCAAGAGAAACTTTCGGAGCACAATACAAACATGATATTCAACAATTAGGAAAAAGTCCAAATGCATTTACCGAAGGGAATATTCTATCCTCTCTTTTAAAACGAAACCCAAACAATAAACTCACAATGGTAAATCAATTGGAAGCTCATTATGAGAAAGAGTGGTTTCAGGGATTTTCGAACACTTTGAAGTTCAGATACAGAGACATCAACCCAACAAAATTCGTCCCGTTTAATGCCCCGGATGTAAGTGGTGAGACACCTGTTTCTGGAATTACATCTTCGGAAATTGAGCTAAGAACCAGATTTACCAGAAATGAAAGAATAATAATGGGTGAATTCGAAAGAGTTCATCTGGGTGGGCCATTTCCTATATTCAATCTTTATCTTACCATGGGCATGAAAGATGTTTTGGGTGCCGATCACAATTATCAAAAAATTGATTTAAGCATCGAACACACCATAGAACTACCTCCCTTGGGAAATCTTTACTATTTAGTTACTGCAGGGAAATTATTCGGAAAAGTTCCGTACCCTCTCCTTCATCTGCATGAAGGGAACGAAACCTACGCTTTTGATCCGTATGCATTTAACATGATGAACTATTACGAGTTTTCAAGCGATCAATACGTTAGCTTATTTGTTGAACATCACTTTAACGGACTCATTTTAAATAGAATACCATTATTTAGGAAATTAAAATGGAGAACTGTAGTGTCGGGAAAAGGACTAATTGGAAGTTTAAGTGACAAAAACAATGGCTCATTAACCAATACTGAAGCTAAAATGATTTTTCCCAATGGTCTTTCGGATGTAAGCAAACCTTACTTTGAAGCAAGTGTAGGAATTGAAAACATATTTAAATTTATCCGAATTGATGCCATGTGGCGGTTAAATCATTTGGAAGACAATCCATATCAGGATTTTGAAAATTTTGGTATCCGGGCAATGTTCCAATTCACTTTTTAATAATTCAGAGGAAATTAGTGACCGGCTTTGAACTTACTTCAAAGTTTAATTCTCACAGATCTTTTCTATATTTGCAACATTCCGATCCTTAAATATATTGAATAACGATGATTTTAAGAGCTGAAAATTTAATAAAAAGATACAAAACCAGAACCGTTGTTAAAGGTGTTTCTGTTGAAGTTAAACAAGGTGAAATTGTTGGCTTACTTGGACCTAATGGTGCTGGAAAAACCACTTCATTTTACATGATTGTTGGGTTAATTCAGCCAAACGGTGGAAGAATCTTTTTAGACGACCGCGAAATTACAAATGAACCTGTTTATAAAAGAGCGCAATTAGGTGTTGGATATTTAGCTCAGGAAGCCTCTGTGTTTCGAAAGCTAAGTGTGGAGGACAATATCAGAGCTGTACTTGAAATGTCTGATTTCTCAAAAGAATACCAGAAAGAACGATTGGAAGAAATGCTGAACGAGTTTAGCCTGCAGAAAATCAGAAAAAGTCTTGGAATTCAACTATCGGGTGGCGAAAGAAGAAGAACAGAAATTGCAAGAGCTTTATCAATTAAGCCGAAATTTATCCTTCTAGATGAACCGTTTGCAGGAGTTGACCCAATCGCAGTTGAAGATATCCAAGACATTGTCCGCCATTTAAAAGATAAAAATATTGGAATTTTAATTACCGATCACAACGTACAAGAAACTCTTTCCATTACCGAAAGAGCCTATCTTTTGTTCGAAGGTAATATCCTTAAATCAGGAACTGCTGAAGAACTTGCTGCAGATGAAGATGTGAGAAGAGTTTATTTAGGTAAGAATTTTGAACTTCGGAAAGCTATAAAATAGCTCATTGTCAAGAGAATTGAATTGATTCAATAATTCAAAAAAAATCAGACTAAATATTTTACTCAAAAAAATTTCATTTTTTTTCGAACAGGTATTGCAAATTATAAAAAACAGCTCTATATTTGCACCGCAATTAACCCGCGGATGTGGCGTAATTGGTAGCCGCGCTAGACTTAGGATCTAGTGCCGAGAGGCGTGGGGGTTCGAGTCCCTTCATCCGCACAACAAAATAATAACCTTAAACCGCCCGTACTTCCGATACTGATATGTGTCGATCGTGAGGCGGTTTTTTTTCAATTAAAGAGGTTTTATCTATAATAGCTAAAAAATGAACATTACAAAAACCAATATTGATGATTTAAATGCTGTAATCAAATTACAGATTGTTCAAGAAGATTACGAAACCCGAGTAAACAATGTGTTGAAAGACTATCGTAAAAAAGCAAATATCAATGGTTTCCGTGCAGGTAAAGTACCTATGGGTGTGATTAAAAAAATGTACGGAACTCCTGTTTTAGCTGATGAAATTAACAAAATTCTTAGCGAGGAGCTAATGAAGTATATTCGTGAAAATGATTTAAATATCATGGGCGAACCTCTTCCAAATGAAACTGAACAAAAGGAAATCAACTGGGAAAAAGACACTAAATTCGAATTCTCTTTTGATATTGCTTTAACTCCTGAATATACACTTAACCTAAGCAAGAAAGATAAAATCGACTTCTTCAAAATTATTGTTGACGAGAAAATGATTCAGAGCGGTGTTGATATGCACTCCCGTCGTTTCGGATCAAACAATGCTGCTGAAGTTGTTGAAGAAAAAGAACTTTTGAAAGGTAACTACGCTCAGGTTGATGCTGACGGAAAACTAATTGAAGAAGGAATTGTAAGCGAAAATGTTGCCATGTCTTTAGAATACATGAAAGACGAAGACGCTAAAAAGAAATTTATTGGAGCTAAAAAAGATGATGTAGTAGTTTTCAATCCAGCCAAAGCTTTTGAAAACAAATCAGACATTGCTTCTATGCTAAATATTTCGAAAGAAGAAGCTGAAACATTAGATTCTGATTTTCAATTTACAATTACCGAAATCACCAAATTTGTTAATGCTGAATTGAATCAGGAATTATTCGATAAAGTATTTGGTGAAGGAACTGTATCTTCAGAAGAGGAATTCAAGAATAAAATCAAAGAAGATATCGAAAAGCAATTGGTTAACGACAGCGACTACAAATTCCTGATCGATGCCAAAGCCAAATTAGTAAAAAAAGCAAAAATTGAACTCCCTGAAGCATTCTTGAAGCGTTGGATTGTTTCTACAAACAAGGATATGACCGCAGAGCAGGTTGATACTGATTTTGCAAATTATGCTGACGAATTCAAATGGCAATTGATCAAAAACAGATTGATTCAGGAGAATGATCTGAAAGTTAGCCAGGAAGAAGTTATGGAATTTGCTAAAAAACAAGCATTAATGCAATTCCAACAATACGGAATGATGGATGTGCCTGAAGAGTACCTTAACAACTACGCTCAGCAAATGATGCAAAATCAAGACGAGCAAAGAAAAATTTATGAGCGCAAAGCTGATGATAAAGTTGTTGAATACATCAAAGGAACCGTTAAACTGGAAGAAAAAGAGATTTCTACCGAGGATTTCAACAAATTGTTTGAATAAGTCGAAACGCCTTAATAATACATTAAACCACGCTTTAAAAAAGCGTGGTTTTCTTTTTGGCTTTTAAAATACAGATTTTGTTAAGCCATTCTTTTCAAATGGTGAAAATTTAACTAATTTAGGTCTACGAAATATAAAATCACTTCGCTATGGTACCAAAAGATGAATTCAATAAATTTGCTACAAAGCACATGGGCATAAGCAGCCTAAACTTAGATAGATACACATCAATCCACAACAGCTACATCTCTCCTACTATTATTGAGGAAAGACAATTAAACGTTGCATCAATGGATGTGTTTTCCCGTCTTATGATGGATCGGATTATCTTCCTTGGCATTCCAATTGATGATTATGTAGCCAATATCATTATGGCGCAATTGCTGTTTTTAGAATCTACAGATCCGTCGAAAGATATCCAGATCTATTTCAACACTCCTGGAGGTTCAGTTCATGCCGGCTTAGGAATTTACGATACAATGCAATACATCAAATGCGATGTTGCTACCATTTGTACCGGAATGGCGGCTTCGATGGGAGCTGTATTATTAACTGCAGGAACAAAAGGTAAACGTTCAGCATTAAAACACTCACGTGTAATGATTCACCAACCAATGGGTGGTGCTCAAGGGCAAGCTTCGGATATCGAAATTACTGCACGCGAAATTTTAAAATTGAAAAAAGAACTTTATACTATTATTGCTGATCATTCTGGAAATACTTACGAAAAAGTTGAGAAAAACTCCGATCGTGATTATTGGATGACAGCCGCGGAAGCAAAGGAGTACGGAATGATTGATGAAGTGCTTATCCGTGAGCAATAAGCTAACTAAATAGAAATCAGAATAACAAAATGCAGAGTTAAGATTAAAATTCTTAACTTTGCATTTTTAGTATAACAAATAAGAAACATGGATAAATGCTCGTTTTGTGGGAGAGAAAAGAAAGATACTAATCTTCTAATTGCCGGAATTAGCGGTCATATTTGCGATAGCTGTATCGAACAAGCCTATGCTATTGTACAGGAAGAATTGAAGAATCGTACTGACATCAACCTAAAAGAGATTCAATTACTTAAGCCGACAGAAATTAAGGCATTTCTTGACCAATATGTAATTGGACAAGATGATGCAAAAAAATATCTTGCGGTTGCGGTATATAATCATTACAAGAGATTACTTCAGGAAAAAGATGATGAAGATATTGAGATTGAAAAATCGAATATTATTCTTGTTGGAGAAACTGGAACAGGTAAAACCTTATTGGCTAGAACAATTGCCAAAATGCTTCATGTTCCCTTTACTATTGTGGATGCTACTGTACTAACCGAAGCTGGTTATGTTGGTGAGGATATTGAATCGATCTTAACAAGACTTCTTCAGGCATCTGATTATGATGTTGTTGCAGCAGAAAAAGGAATTGTATTTATTGATGAAATAGATAAAATTGCCAGAAAAAGCGATAATCCTTCCATTACCAGAGATGTTTCGGGTGAAGGTGTTCAGCAAGGCTTACTTAAACTGCTGGAAGGATCGATTGTGAATGTTCCGCCACAAGGAGGAAGAAAACATCCAGATCAAAAAATGATACCCGTAAATACAAAAAACATCCTATTTATTTGTGGTGGTGCATTTGATGGCATTCAAAGAAAAATTGCGCAGCGATTAAATACTCAGATTGTTGGATTCAATGCCAACAAAGAAAAGGAACAGATTGATCAGAATAATTTACTGCAATATATTGCTCCTCAAGATTTGAAATCTTTTGGTTTGATTCCTGAGATTATTGGTCGTTTACCTGTTCTTACATACTTAGAACCGTTGGACAGAAAAGCATTACGCAACATTCTTACTGAACCAAAAAATGCAATCATAAAACAATACACTAAACTATTTAAAATCGACGATATTGAATTAGTATTTGAAGACGATGCATTGGAATATATTGTAGATAAAGCCCTGGAATTTAAACTCGGAGCCCGTGGATTAAGATCAATTTGCGAAGCTATCATGATTGATGCCATGTTTGAATTGCCAACAAGCGATCAGAATAAAATTGACATTGACAGAAAATACGCAAGTGAAAAACTTGAAAAAATAAACCTCAAGCGTTTAAAAGTCGCATAGAAAAAGCCGGATAATATCCGGCTTTTTTCTTTATAGTGTTATTGTAATATTTGCTCCGAATGCACTTACAGTTGCCTTGGCATCACAATCTGAATCAGGATCTCCGCCTCCAAAATTTACAATTCCATCACCAACATCGCTTAATGATAAATCGGCCTTCCCGCCTATAATGTTCTTGCACGAATAAGCGTAGACTAAATCACTGTTGCTTTCCAATGCAAACGAAACTCCATCAGGAGTTTCCCCCAATAGATTCGTTGTAAATTTAAAAACATCATCAATATAGGCAGACTCACCTTCCTCGCTCTTTAAAAAAGTGTAAACATTACTTATACTAGATACTGAGACCGTATAAACCATTTCTTCGGTTCCGCTAATTAAAAATTCAGCATTCTCCATAGTCATGGAAAAATCATCACCAGCGGTTTCACCGGTAATCTGAAATTCAATTGTTCCAGTTATGGAATATCCGTAAGATGAGAAATCTTTTAATCGAATATCAAATGATTCCAATTTTTCATCTTTTGGATCTACAATTACTTTCCCTTTAAAAGCGGCACCATTCGACAAACATGTTGATGTTCCATAATCCAGTACAATTGAATCAAGCACAAAAGTCTCTGCATTTCGATGAACTGAAACCTTCAAGCATTTAGCCACATTTGTTACGATCGAATCACCTTTAAATTCTAATTTATGCATCGCGATGCCATTCACATCCATCGCTAAATCGTTAAATATATTTTCTATTTGCAGAGTAAGCTCAGCAGGAACAGAGAATACATCCAGAATAATATCTTCAGGATCAGATCCCGTTGAACATGAATTTACTGTAAATAATATGCTGACAGATATTATAAAACCTGAAATTAAACGCCTCATATTTATTCTTATTTTCTTATATAATCGATAAATGAATAAGGAACTTCATTTTTTTCATCCGGCAGACAATCCTCTCTGCTGACTGATTTCCATTCTTTTAAATCCAGAACCGGAAAAAAAGTATCTCCTTCAAAATCCTTATGAACTTTTGTGTAATATATCTTATTGGCCTTAACCAAGGCTTCTTTATAAATAGTTCCTCCGCCAATAATAAAAACTTCCTCCTGATCCGAAAATCTCTCAAGAGCTTTCTCTAAGGAATTAACCACAATGCACCCTTCTGCCACATAATCCCCCTGACGGGTTATAATTACAGAAGTTCGATTTGGCAATGGTTTCCCTATTGATTCAAACGTTTTTCTCCCCATAATAATGGTATGCCCTGTTGTTAAAGCTTTAAACCTTTTTAAATCGGCAGACAGCTTCCATATTAACTGATTATCTTTTCCGATTACCTGATTTCGGGAAACGGCAACAATAATGGATACATTCATAATGTTTAGCTTTAGATGGAAATTGCTCCTTTAATATGAGGATGTGGATCGTAGTTTTCCAAACTAAAATCCTCAAATTTAAAATCGAATATACTTTTAACTTCAGGATTAATTTTTAATACCGGAAGTTCTTTCGGCTCTCTTGTCAATTGTAATTTTACCTGATCCATATGATTCATGTAAATATGAGCATCTCCTAAAGTATGCACAAATTCGCCAGGTTCCAAATCGCACACCTGAGCCATCATCATCGTTAAAATAGCATAGGAAGCAATATTAAACGGAACGCCCAAAAATATATCTGCACTGCGCTGATACAACTGACAGGAAAGTTTACCATTGGCTACATAAAACTGAAAAAGTGCGTGACATGGAGGCAAAGCCATATTTTCAATATCTGCTGGATTCCATGCACTTACAATTAACCTTCTTGAATCGGGATTATTTTTAATATCATGCACCACTTGCGTGATCTGATCTATTGATTCTCCATTGCTTTTTGGCCATGATCTCCACTGGTATCCGTAAACATGTCCTAAATCACCATTTTCATCAGCCCATTCGTTCCAAATTCTAACGCCATTGTCCTGAAGATATTTCACATTGGTATCTCCATCTAAAAACCAAAGCAATTCGTGAATTATTGATTTTAAATGAAGCTTCTTCGTAGTTAACAGAGGAAATCCTTTGGATAAATCGAAGCGCATTTGATGACCAAAAACACTTACGGTTCCGGTTCCGGTTCGATCTTCCTTCTTATTCCCTTCTTCGAGAACTCTTTCTAATAAGTGAAGATATTGTTGCATAACTAATTGTCAAAATTTAATTTTTAAAGATAAAACTATTTAAGGACTTCCTTATAAATAGTTCGAAACGATATAACCACACCACAATAATTCCTAAAAAAACACGAGGAATAATCAACCAGCCCAGAGGCACACCAATAGCTGCAAATAATAGCGGGTCTTCTAATTGTGAATGGGATACAGCGATGTGATGATTTAATAAATCAGCTTCTGATTTTGTCATTTGTCCCTTTTCAACTTGTTCTATCATGATGGCTGAACCATATGCCAAACCCAAAGTATTAGCAACTATCCATGAAAAGGATGTGGAATCGGGCAGTCCCATTATTGACTGAAAAGGAGCCAACATTCGCGACAGCCATTTTATAATCCCAAAAACTTCCATAATTCGCTGTAAGATCATCAACAAGGTAATCAGAATTATCACTTTTAAACTTAAGACCCCCGAAGACCAAAGCCAGGCTGTAAACATTGAATTAAACGCTTCTTGCTGTACAAGAACGCCAGCCTGAGCCTGAAATGAATCTGCCGGCAAGACCCAGTTTAAAAACAGCCCAAGCACAAAACTACCTGTCAACCTTAGTAATATCATTCGAAGCATCGACGATCCTGTTTTTTTCAAAACCGCGGTTTCAATTATAAAACCGTGAGCTACCAAACACATTGCGGCTAAAATTGTAACCACCCGCCCCTCCAGCTCCAAACTGGTAATTACTGCAATCGCCGTATAAATATTCGTAAAAATACTGGTTAGTAAAATAAATGCCGATTCTCCCGGCAAGCCCATGTACTCAAATGCAGGCTCCAAATAACCCGAAACCAAAGCCAATAGTCCCGTGTAGTTGAGTAATAACACACCAAAAGAAACTGGTATCATAATACTCAAAAGCCATTTAGATGTGGAATAGGCTTTGGGAATAGATTCCCAAACAGCAGCAATAACTTTAGCTTTTGATGACTGATTTTTAGTTTGAACTGAACTTTCCTGAAACATTTACATTCAACTTGAGTGAAGTACAAAAATACTTTTTTCAATCAATTTATAGGTCTTCCTCCACATATACATTTACCAAATTAGTTCGCTAAAAAAAAACCGCTCTATATAGAATGTTTTCATATCACTTGTAATTGTCATAAAAAGACAATGTCGATGTTTTAAGAATCTATTTTTTTAGTTAGTTTTGACACTTCTGATTTTCAAAAGAGTAAAGATTTCAATCTTTATTAATAAATCCTCGAACGAATTTCAAATTGAAACTACGAAAACAACCAATAACTAGTAAGACATTGCAAATACTAATCTATTTTTTAAAAACATCGTTATGGGCATAAAAAATCGTCTGATAGTAATGAACTTCCTGCAATTTTTTGTTTGGGGAGCCTGGTTGATAACAATAGCAAATTATTGGTTTGGAACAAAACATTGGTCCCCAACAGAGTTTGGTGCTGTTTTCTCAACGATGGGAATTTCCTCCTTATTTATGCCAACACTAACTGGCATCATTGCTGATCGCTGGATCAATGCAGAAAAGTTATACGGTATTCTTCATTTATTTGGGGGGATTGCGCTAGCCGCATTACCGTTCGTTGACGATCCAACTGTATTTATTTCGGTTGTTTTAGTGGCGATGATTTGTTATATGCCAACCATCGCTTTAATGAATTCTATTTCTTATACGATACTGAAAAATAACAACTACGATGTAATCAAGGTTTTTCCTCCTATTCGAGTTTGGGGAACTATAGGTTTCATTGTAGCTATGTGGGTAACCAATTTAAGCGGATTTAAAGCTACGCATCATCAATTCTACATTGCTGCATTCGCCGCGGTAGTTTTAGCAGTATATTCGTTCACAATGCCACAATGCAAACCTCAAAACCAAGGTGCAAGTGGCGCTTCTCTAACAGAAACATTAGGATTAAATGCCTTTAAGTTATTTAAGAATTCCAAAATGGCAATGTTCTTTATCTTCTCAATGTTTTTGGGAGCCGCTTTGCAATTAACCAACATGTACGGGGATCGATTTCTTTCGGAATTTGTAGAGATACCTCAATATGCCGATTCTTTTGTAGTTCGCTACTCCACAATCATCATGTCTATTTCTCAAATATCAGAAACGCTGTTTATTCTTGCTATTCCATTCTTCTTAAAGAGATTTGGAATTAAGCAAGTTATGCTAATCTCAATGGGGGCTTGGGTTCTGCGCTTTGCATTATTTGCCTATGGCGACCCGGAGGGTGGACTTTGGATGATTATTCTTTCGTGTATTGTTTACGGTATGGCATTCGATTTCTTCAATATTTCTGGTTCTTTATTTGTAGAAACACAATGTGATGCAAGTACACGAGCCAGTGCTCAAGGTCTATTCATGATGATGACCAATGGATTTGGAGCTATTCTAGGTTCTTGGTTAAGTGGTCTTATTATTAGTGTATTTTTTACTGATGACCAAGGTGGTTTTATGTGGATGAATATTTGGAATTCATTTGCGATCTATTCATTAGTGATAACAATATTCTTTGCAATTCTGTTTAAACACAAGCACGATCCAAAACAACTTGCCGGATTTAACCACTAAACAAGTTTACATACAACAAAAATGGCAAGTTTTCACTTGCCATTTTTTATGATTAAATAATACTTTTCATTTTCTCCTAAACAGATTCTCCCCGACGATCAATTTCGTCACGAATCAGTGATGCACGTTCGTAGTCCTCATCACGAACAGCATCTTCAAGCATCCCTCTAAGCTGTGATAAAGAATATTCGGTAAATTGACTCCTCCTCTTCTCCGGCTTAGGAACCTCTGGGTCTGTTTGTCCGGCAATCATCGGGTCTTCAGCTTCTCCCTCAATACTTAAGACGATTCCTGCTTTCTCAATTATTTCTTCTGTTGTGAATATTGGACATCTAAAACGCAGAGCGATGGCAACAGCATCTGATGTGCGGGAATCTATCCGAATACGACTTAACCCTTTTTCGCAAATCAACTCTGAGTAAAAAATTCCCTCTTCCAGCCGATAAATATTTACCTCAACAACATTCACTGCAAAGGCCTCGGCAAAACTCTTAAAAAGATCATGAGTTAAGGGCCGTGGAGGCTCCAATTCCTCCAATTGTATAGCAATTGACTGAGCCTCAACACCACCTATAATTATAGGAATCCTTCGGTCTCCATCTTCTTCAGACAATACAAGTGCGTAGGCTCCCGTTTGAGTCTGACTATACGACAATCCTAAAACGTTAAGTTTTATCTTCCCCATAAAAACTCCTCTTTTTTCACCAATCAATTAACAAATATAAGAATTGTTTTTAATTGACTATTAACAATAAACCGAGGTTATTTCTCAAATTTACCCCCACTTACTGATTTACTTCTATTTACAGAATCAATTTGTCTGCAAACTATTAAATAAGCATCCGAAAATTCATTTTTACCAATCGTAAAAATATCATATATTGATTTTCTAAATCTTATCTATGAAGATACATATTATAGCCAAGGAAATCCAAAACTAGCCATGGAAACTTATCGACTTGAATTTTTTTTTTGTGAAATCAATCCAAATAACATTCAAATCGAAAAAAAAAGAGTCAAAACAATTCATTTACAAGAGTAAAACTTTGTTTATCAATTATTCTTTTTTATTTTTGCAATCCGAAATAAAATTCTTTGGGGGTTCACCAAGAGGTAAATTTAATGTTTAAAATGACCCACCCTCAGGAACAAACCGTAAAATTAGAAATAATGTACGTAATTGTAGAAATCGCTGGTCAGCAATTTAAAGTTGAAAAAGACCAAAAGATTTTTGTTCACAGACTATCTGCTGAAGAAGGTGGACAAGTAGAGTTCCCTAAAGTACTTTTAGTGGATAACGATGGTGAGATAGTAGTTGGTGCTCCAACAGTTGAAGGAGCTAAAGTAACTGCTAAAGTTTTATCTCACATGAGAGGTGACAAGGTAAAAGTATTCAAAAAGAAAAGAAGAAAAGGATACAGAAAACTGAACGGACACCGTCAGGACCTTTCACAAATTCAAATTGAAGAAATTGTTGCTTAATCCTTAAAAATATAACAAAATGGCACATAAAAAAGGAGCCGGTAGTTCTAGAAACGGTAGAGAATCGGAAAGTAAGCGATTAGGAGTTAAGATTTTTGGTGGGCAATTGGCTAAAGCTGGAAGCATTCTTATTCGTCAAAGAGGAACAAAACACAACCCAGGTGAAAATGTAGGTATTGGCAGAGATCATACTCTTTTTGCTCTTATTCCTGGAACAGTGGTTTTTAAAAAGAAAAGAGATAATAAATCTTACGTTTCTGTTGAACCTTTAGCTGAATAGATTATTTAGCTTTAAAATATTTAAATCTCCTGCTTTATTTCGTATAAAGACAGGAGATTTTTTTATTTTTATAGCCTGAAAGTTATAGATATAATCATTTACAAAAGATACTGATGCTAAGCCTCAAATACCTACAGGAAAACAAAGACGAAGCCATTAAGGCTTTGAAAATAAAGAATTTCGACGCAACAGAAATCATCGGAAAAATCATCATTCTTGACGAAAAAAGAAAAGAAAGCCAAGTAAAATTAGATGCCACACTGGCGGAAATGAACGGTTTATCGAAAGAAATCGGAATGCTTTTTAAGAGTGGAAAAGCTGACGAGGCAAATGCTGCAAAAGAAAAAACTGGCGAATTGAAGGATTCGATTGCTGAATTGACTGTGATTCAGAACAGTACAGTTCAGGAATTAAATGATTTGTTGCTTCAAATTCCGAATACACCTCATTCATCGGTTCCTGCCGGTAAAGGTGAAAACGAAAATGTAATTGAAAAAACATGTGGAATTATCCCAAACCTGCACTCCGAAGCAATTCCTCACTGGGAATTAGCTAAGAAATACAATATTATTGATTTCGAACTTGGGAATAAAATCACCGGAGCTGGTTTCCCTTTATACAGAGGCAAAGGTGCAATTCTTCAAAGGGCATTAATCAATTTCTTTTTGGATGAAAACCGCAAAGCCGGCTACGAAGAAGTTATCCCCCCATTGGTTGTTAACGAAGCTTCCGGATACGGAACCGGCCAACTGCCAGACAAAGAAGGACAAATGTATCATGTAACCGAGGATAACCTGTATTTAATACCTACTGCTGAAGTACCGGTAACAAACATTTACCGCGATGTTATTTTGAAAGAAGAAGATTTCCCGGTAAAAAATACAGCTTACTCTGCTTGTTTCAGAAGAGAAGCCGGATCGTACGGAAAAGATGTAAGAGGTTTGAATCGCCTGCACCAATTCGATAAAGTGGAAATTGTACAATTGCAGCATCCAGAAAAATCATACGAAGCTCTTGAGGGAATGGTAGCTCACGTGGAAGGAATTATCAAAAAATTGGAACTTCCTTACCGCCTGCTTCGCTTGTGTGGTGGTGATACGAGTTTTACTGCCGCTCTGACTTTCGATTTTGAAGTGTTTTCTGCAGCCCAAGACAAATGGCTGGAAGTAAGTTCTGTTTCAAATTTTGAAGCTTACCAATCGAATCGTTTAAAATTACGCTACAAAGGTAAGGATATGAAAAAACCTGAACTGGCGCACACTTTGAACGGAAGTGCACTGGCATTGCCTAGAATTGTAGCCGCCTTGCTTGAAAACAACCAAACTCCTGAAGGAATCCGAATTCCAAAAGCATTGGTTCCTTACACTGGATTTGAGCTAATCGACTAAAAGATATTTACTTAATTTTATGGCCCGGTTCGAAACAACCGGGCTTTTTTTATATTTTTGAGTTAGAGTATCATCTTTAAAAAACTGGTTTTGAAAAAATTCATAGTAAACTTTCTTGTTCTGATTTCCTTCTTAGGATCTGAATACAGCTATTCACAAAACAACATCCAAACAGAAAGTCAACTGGCTTTTAACTACTTTCGTGATAAAGAATACAGACCGGCATCTTCCCTATTCTTTAACCTGCATAAAATTACACGGTCAAGAACTTATTTCAACTACTATATTGATTGCTTAATTCAACTTGAGGATTATCAGGAAGCTGAGAAATCGATAAAAAAGGAAATTAAAAAAAATCCAGATGACCAAAGCTTTTTAATAGACTTGGGATTCGTTTACAAAACATCAGGAGAAAGTGATCAGAGTCTGGCTCAATACAATAAAGTTTTAGAAAAATTGATTCCTGTCAGCAGTGAAATTACAAGTATTGCTAACGCTTTTGTAAGAAAACGTGAATATGAATTCGCCATTAAGACTTATGAAATTGGTAGAAGACTGCTCAATCAGGAGCATCTCTTTCACATGGAACTGGCCACTATTTTTCTATCTCAGAGAGATTTTGAAAAAATGGTTTCAGAATATCTTCTGGCACTTTCAGTTGATCCAACACAAATAAAAACGGTACAAAACCATTTGCAGTCCGCACTTCTTCAGGATATCAATTCAAGTTTAGATCCCATTCTGAAAAATCAATTATTGCAAAAAATTCAAACTGAGACTAAAAATCTAAGCTTTAAGGAATTACTGCAATGGTATTTTATGCAGAAAAAACAGTTTCAAGCTGCCTTCACGCAAGCAAGATCGATAGATTTAATCGGAAAAGAGGATGGTTCCCGCCTGCTATCCTTAGCAAGCGCTGCAAGAACAAATGATGATTTTAAAACTGCTCTTGAATGTTATCAACATGTTGTTGATAAAGGATCTTCATCGCCCAATTATTTAAATGCCCGCATGGGAGATTTAGAGACACGGTATATTATACTTCAAAAACAGAATCCGGCTTCTAAACCGGCATGGCTGGAACTTTCGGAGCAATATCAAAAACTATTTTCCGAAGAAAAAAATGTGTCGTTAACCAGCACTTCACTCATCCAATACGCTCACATCAATTCCTTTTATCTGAACAATTCAGCAAAATCAATTGAACTTCTGGAAAAAGCATTGGAAAGTTCAGGCTTAAATTCCCAACAAAAATCGGAATTAAAACTTGAACTGGCAGACGTTAAGTTGTTTGAAGACGAAAAATGGGATGCCATTTTGTTGTATGCTCAAATAGAAAAATCAAACAAAAACAATGCTATCGGCTTCGAGGCCAAATATAAAAAAGCAAAAGTTTCTTACTTCATGGGTGAGTTGAAATGGGCCAAAGCTCAGTTGGATGCTCTAAAAGGAAGTACATCAAAACTCATAGCCAACGACGCAATTTATCTTTCTCAATTGATTAGTGACAATACAACTTTAGATACCAGTTATACCGCAATGAAAACTTTTGCTGAAGCTGAATTTCTAATGTTCCAAAAAAAAGATTCTCTGGCTATTCTTAAATTAAATGAACTACTCAAAAATCATCCGGGACATTCACTAACTGATGAAGTTTATTTTTTGAAATATGAAATTTTCATCAAAGCAAATAAAACAGAACAGGCACTTTTGGCCTTGTCCAAAATTATAGAAGAACATCCATACGAAACTCTTGCGCCAAAGGCATTGTTCACACAAGGAGAACTGCTTCAGAAGTTAAACGAAACAGAAAAAGCCATGGAGAATTACAAAAGTCTTGTTACTGAATATTCTGATAGTATATACTCTGTTGAAGCCCGAAAAAAATTAAATGAATTAAGAAAATAAAATTTCGATACCTTTGCCAAAATTACAAACTGAAAACAATGATTATTTACAATACCAGCTATTTGATCGAAAATTCCATGGAAAAAGAGTTTTGTGAATGGATGAAAACAAAATTTATCCCTTTACTCAAAGAAACCGGAACTTTTTCTGCCGATTATTTTTGCAAAGTAATGGTTGTAACTGAAGACGAAGGTTTGACCTATTCCCTTCAACTTCTGTTCAAAAACAAAGAACTATTCACAAAATATCACTGTAATTTCGAACCGGGAGCAAAAGCCGTTTTCGAAGCAAAATACAGAAGCCAGGTGATGAGTTTTTCATCCTTGCTGGAAGAAGCTTAATTTCCAAAACTTTGGATACTCAAAAGAAAGCATACATTTTTGCCCTGTCGGCAATCCTTTGCTGGTCAACAGTGGCCACAGCATTTAAAATTGCATTGCACGGAATGGATTTTCTTCATCTTCTGTTAATCTCTTCCGGCGTTGCCATGCTTTTTTTTGGTTGTTTACTTTTATATTCATCTCAATTACAAAAAGTTTTTTCAAGAAGTAAAAGGGATTATATTCGATCAGCAGGACTGGGTTTTTTAAATCCTTTTCTATACTATCTGGTGCTTTTAAAAGCATACTCGATACTGCCTGCTCAATTTGCACTAAGTCTGAACTATATCTGGCCAATTACTTTGGTACTGCTTTCTATCCCTTTATTAAAGCAAAAAATTGGATGGAAGAGTATCTCATGTATAGTGGTGAGTTTTTCGGGTGTTTTGGTAATCGCCAACAAAGGCTCTTTTACATCCATTCAAACCCCGGATACTTATGGTGTACTATTGGCTCTGTCCAGTTCTTTATTTTGGTCTCTGTTTTGGTTATTTAATGTTCGGGATCACAGAGAAGAAAAAGAGAAACTATTTCTGAATTTTATTTTTGGATTTATTTATATTCTAATCTCTATCCTCCTATTTTCGAACTTTCGGATGCCTGGTGTAAAAAGTATTTTAGCCGCAGTATATATTGGGTTAGTAGAATGCGGAATCGCTTATGTATTCTGGTTAAAAGCATTAAAAATTACAAGTTCAACAGACAAAATAAGCAACCTGGTTTTTTTGAGTCCGTTTGTTTCCTTGCTGTTTGTACATCTTATTATCGGAGAATCTATCTATCTTAGTACTCTTGCAGGCCTTGCACTTATCATTTTGGGTATCGTTCTGCAGAAATTTATTCGAAAATCCAATTCAATTGAGTAACGACAGAATAATTATGGGAATCGATCCTGGTACCAATTTAATGGGCTACGGACTAATAAGAATTGTTGACAAAAAGCCACAAATCTTGGTTTCAGGTGTCTTAGATCTCAAAAAAATTACCGATCCCTACATTAAGCTTCAGAAGATTTTCCAACGCACTCTGCAGGTAATAGATGAATACAAACCCGATGAATTAGCTATTGAATCTCAGTTTTTTGGAAAAAACATTCAATCAATGCTTAAATTGGGCCGGGCTCAAGGTGTTGCAATATCAGCGGCATTGCATCGCAACATACCCATTTTTGAATACGCTCCAAAAAAAATTAAACTTGCAATTACCGGAACCGGACTGGCCTCGAAAGAACAATTAGCAACCGTTCTTCAGCGTTTTTTTAATCTGAAGGAATTCCCTCAAAATATGGATGAAACAGATGCCATTGCAATCGCAATGTGCCATTTTTTTCAGGGTAATGCCATTACATCTGCAGGCAAACCAAAATCATGGGCTGATTTTGTCAAAAAGAATCCAGATAGGGTCAAATAATTTTAAATTATATCGTAAAAAAAAGCCACTTAAAAAGTGGCTGATATCTATATGCGAATAATTGATTCTATTCAAAATTCTCCCGGATTTTAGTGGCAATTTCAGCCAATTTATCCGATGCAATTTCCAATTTTGGATTCGCAAAATTTAAATCTCCAACATTATTTAAGGGCACCAGATGAATGTGAGTATGCGGAACCTCAATGCCAATAACAGCAATTCCGATTCTTTTGCACTCAATGGTCTTCTCAACGGCCTTCGCTACGCGTTTGGCAAAAAGATTTAATCCAGCTAAAACATCATCGTCTAAATCAAAAATATAGTCAACCTCCTGCTTTGGAATCACCAAAGTATGACCCAATGCCAAAGGACTGATATCCAAAAAGGCAAAGAAGTTCTCATCTTCAGCTATTTTGTGACAAGGAATTTCGCCATTAACTATTTTTGTGAAAATTGAAGCCATATTCGTGTTTTTCTGATTTTGTACTCCCTGTAATTATAAAGAAATATCAATAATTTCAAATGGAATTAAGCCATTTGGAACCTGTATTTCAACAACATCACCAATAACCTTACCAATTAAACCTTTGGCGATTGGTGTATTGATTGATAGTTTCCCATTCTTAAAATCGGCCTCGGTTTCAGACACCAAAGTATAAGCCATTACAGAACCATTTTTTTGATTCTTAATGGTAACCTTCGTCATCATCTGCACCTTCGAAGTATCAATTTTAGTTTCATCAATTACCCGGCTATTTGCCAGAATACCTCTTAACTGCGAAATTTTGGCTTCCAATAAACCTTGAGCTTCTTTTGCAGCATCGTACTCGGCATTTTCCGACAAGTCTCCTTTGTCGATGGCTTCACCAATTTGTTTGGAAATATTAGGACGTTCAATCGTCTCAAGATGTTCCACTTCTGCTCTTAGTTTTTTTAGTCCTTCGGCTGTTACATATGAATAACCAGACATAATTCCCTCCTATTTAAATTCTTATAATTCTAATCTATTTGATCGACAACGATCTAAAAAACAAAAAGAATTTCGATTTTTCGAAACTCTTCCGGATGCAAATATACAAATTTAGTATAAATGAACCCTTACCTGCATTAAATAACAGGAATCAATAAAAGTATACTTTATTTTTTGCTTTAGGTGTACCTTCTATCTAAAATCTCTTTGTAAATAATGGCCTGGCGCCAATCGATTTCTTCTTCCTGATCTTCTTCCAACTCATTCTCATCCTTACTATCACTATAGATTGATTTTAAATCAGCAAAAACAGGTTTCTTTTTCTCTTCACGAACCTCTTCCTTCAATTTTTGCAATCTTGTATATTCCGCCATCATTGTTTCCTCTGGTTCGGGAATTGTGTCTTCTATAGGCTGAACATATGGTTTGGGTATTTCATTGCCCAGCAAAGTTTCAAAAAGTGTTTCGAATCCTCCCTGAGTTTCAGGCCCCGGTTTATGATGAATTTCCCCATCATCGGGAGGCTGGACAGCAACAGGCTTCTTTTTTTTGAGAGCACCAACAATAACAAAGAGTGCCACTATAACATAGTACAATATATTCCCCCAACTATCGTCCATACTGATACGCTTAAAATTGATTTAAAAGTTTAATTTTGCTAATTCCTGCACTAATACCTGCAAGCATTACGTTATATAAAAAATAAAATAAACTACAATGAACTACAATAAATCAAATTTACCACTTTTTTTCCTTTTCTGTCTGATAAACATCACTTTTTGTTCGTGCAGTACAGATACCAACGTGGATGAAATCATCCCCAATGTTCCTGTTAGCGGAACAATACATCTTAATTTTTACAGTGAACTAAATTCTGTAGGCAATGCACTATACTTTGATGAAATAGACGCATCTGTTGGTTATAACGGGCATGGATTTATTGTTATAAGAACCAGTACTTCTGAATTTGCCGTTTTTGACGCAAGTTGCACTAATGATAGAGATTCAGATGAACATGTTGAAATAAAGGGCACTTATGCAGAATGTCCCGTTTGCGGAAGTAAATTTAGTTTGTTAACCGGTGGATGGCCATTTAACGATTCAGTCGCTAAATACAAATTAAAAGAATATGGAAATACTTACTACGCCAGTAACAATTCATTAAAAGTCCGCAATTAAATTAATTTCAAAAAAAAATCAGGCCACTTAATCAGGGGACTAATTTTCACAGGTTAAAAATAAGAAAATAAGCATACAATCAAAATATAATAAAGTTTACTTTTTAAAATTTTAATCATGTAAAGTCTTGTTTCACTTTACTATAATGCATAATTTGATAGGGAATTCACCTAATTAATTTAATCTCTATCCTATGAAAAAAGCATTATTACTACTAGTGTTCGGGGTATTATTAACTCCTTTCGCAAGTTTTGCCAGTGAAGCAGACCTGGTTGTTCCCGATTTAAGACAGAGTGTTTTTGGCGGACTAGGTGGCATAAATGGTTGGAACCTTTTATTTTATGGCATTGTAGTTATCGTTTTGGGTTTATTCTTCGGAATGATTCAATTTAATAGAATTAAAAATCTTCCTGTACATCATTCAATGGCAAAGGTTTCCAATATTATTTACGAAACCTGTAAAACTTACCTACTGCAGCAAGGTAAATTTCTAATTATTCTTTTTCTGATTATTGGTTTTGCAATTTCCTATTATTTTATTGGTTTAGCTCACGTATCCATTCCAAAAACTATGCTTATTCTGCTTTGGACAGTACTGGGAATATTAGGATCGTATGGAGTTGCCTGGTTTGGAATCAGGATAAATACTTACGCAAACAGCCGCACATCATTTGCAGCGCTTAAGAAAAAGCCCTTCGATGTAATGTCCATTCCATTGCAGGCAGGTATGAGTGTTGGTCTTCTTTTAATTTGTATCGAGCTGATCATGATGATCGCTATTTTGCTGTTTATACCTGGTGATAGTGCCGGTGCATGCTTCGTGGGTTTTGCAATTGGTGAATCATTAGCCGCTTCGGCTCTTCGAATTGCCGGTGGCATTTTTACCAAAATTGCCGACATTGGTGCCGATTTAATGAAAATTGTCTTCAAAATTGGCGAAGATGACCCACGTAATCCCGGAGTAATTGCCGATTGTACTGGCGATAATGCAGGTGATAGCGTGGGGCCAACCGCTGATGGGTTTGAAACTTATGGCGTTACAGGTGTTGCATTGATTACTTTTATCATTTTAATGTTTGGTGAAACCGGATTAATGCCCAATGTTGGGTTTGCATCAACTCTTATTGTCTGGATTTTCGCTATGCGTGTCCTGATGATCTTCACATCAGTATTTGCTTATTTGGTAAATCAAGCCATTGCAAAAGCAAGATACAGTCAAGCTGATCATTTTAATTTTGAAGCTCCACTGACTTCTTTGGTATGGATTACTTCGATTATTTCAATTGTTGTAACTTATGTTGTCAGCGATATTCTAATATCAGATCTGCCTGAAGGATTGTGGTGGAAACTTTCAACAATAATATCCTGCGGAACACTTGCCGCTGCGGTTATTCCCGAATTAACCAAAGCATTTACCAGTTCGGGTTCCCGTCATGTTCAGGAAGTGGTTACTGCTTCCCGGGAAGGTGGTGCATCCTTAACGATTCTTTCGGGAATGGTAGCCGGTAATTTCTCTGCTTTTTGGAAAGGTATGGTAATGATGGCTCTTATGGCTACTGCATTTTACACCGTTCAGGACATTGCCATATTTGGCGATTATCCTGGAATTTTCGCCTTTGGATTAGTGGCTTTTGGTTTCTTGGGAATGGGCCCCGTTACCATTGCTGTTGACAGTTATGGTCCGGTAACAGATAATGCTCAATCGGTTTTTGAACTATCTCAGATAGAAAAGATTCCAAACATTAAAGAAGAAATTCTTAACGATTTTGGTTTTGAACCTAATTTTGTAAGTGGCAAACACAATTTGGAAGAGAATGACTCTGCCGGAAATACCTTTAAAGCTACGGCCAAACCCGTATTAATTGGCACTGCAGTTATTGGTGCAACTACAATGATTTTTGCAATTATCCTTTTGCTTAAGGGAACGATTCTCTCGAATGGGGAATCATTACTGCAAATTCAATTGACCGATCCATCTGTGATTCTTGGTTTAATTACTGGCGGGGCTGTAATTTTCTGGTTCTCGGGTGCATCCATGCAAGCTGTTACTACCGGAGCTTATCGTGCAGTTGAATACATCAAAAGGAATATCGATTTGGACAAGACAGAAGCCGACATTGAAGATTCAAAGAATGTTGTGAGAATTTGCACTCAGTATGCACAAACAGGAATGTGGAACATTTTTGCCGTAATTTTATGCCTGACACTGGCATTTGCCTTCTTTAGTCCGAACTTTTTTGTGGCCTATCTTATTTCCATTGCCATTTTTGGTTTGTTTCAAGCCATGTATATGGCCAACGCAGGCGGTGCGTGGGACAATGCTAAAAAAGTGGTTGAAGTTGATTTGAAAGAGAAAAACACACCATTACACGATGCTACAATTATTGGTGATACTGTCGGTGATCCATACAAAGACACCTCATCGGTAGCCTTGAACCCAATCATTAAGTTCTCTACCCTGTTTGGACTATTGGCCGCCGAAATTGCCATTGAACTGATCGTTCAATCAGATAAAACCGGAAACATAAATTATGCCCCTTACATTGGAGCTGTTTTCTTAGTAATTGGTTTGTTCTTTGTTTACCGTTCGTTTTATGGAATGAGAATTCCAGCAAGGGAAGTAAACACTTCCAACCCTCAGCCAGTATTTGAGGAAACACGAATGGGAAGCAACCATCAGGATCAGATAAAAGTGGACGTAGCTGGCAAGTCTGGCAATTAGCTATTTCATTGAAATACAAAACCCCGGAGATATTTCTTCGGGGTTATTTTTTGAAAAATTGTGAAAATAAATTATCCCAACAAACTTATAACTTCCAATTTATCCAAAGCCAACTGAGCCTTTAACTCATCAAGCGAAGCGAAAAACTGCTCGTTACGAATGCGCTGATAAAAATGAATTGTAATATTTTTGAAGTAGATATCCTGATTAAAATCCAATATATGAACCTCGATAGACCGGTTATCTAGCTGATTATTTACGGTCGGACGAATACCAATATTCAGCATTCCCAGATACCGTTTATCGTCCACATCAACCTTTACAGCATACACTCCATCTTTCGGAACCAGCTTGTAGCTTTCCTGAGGATCAATGTTTGCGGTGGGAAACCCAATGGTATGTCCCAATTTCTTCCCGTTAACAACATCTCCTTTAATAAAAAACCGATAACCTAAATATTTATTTGCCATCTGAATATCACCATCGGCAATGGCATTCCTTATTTTTGTAGAGCTAACATTTATAGCATCCATATTCAAGACATCCTGACGCTCTATTTTAAAGTTTAACTGATCGGCAAAAACCTTTAAATCTTCATATTTCCCTTCCCGGTTGTGCCCAAAACGATGATCGTAACCAACCACCAGATATTTCATCCCCAACTGCTTCACCAAAATCTTTTCAACAAACTCAACGTAAGTTAATTTGGAAAATTCTTTTGTAAAAGGATAAACAACCAAATGATCGATACCCGCAGCTTCGAGCAACACTTTTTTTTCTTCCAAAGTATTGATTAAGCGCAAGCCATTGTCCTCCTGATTTAAAACCAGTCGCGGGTGAGGATAAAAAGTGAAAATTACAGTTTCTCCATTTACTTTTTGAGCTAATTCCTGCAAGCGACGAATCACTTTCCGATGCCCAAGATGCACCCCATCAAAGGTGCCAATAGTCACAACTGGATTGATTGCGGAAAAATCTTTTAAATCCGTATATATTTTCATGTGCCGGCAAAATTATTCTATCAAAGCATTCTCATTCATCTCCACCTCTCATCCAGCTAATTCCAGCTCTCAATTGAGAATGCATCTTAATTTCCTGATGCAAAAATATGAAAATTTAAGGAACAAACTCAGCCTTAAGGCAAGCGAATTAAATTTCATGCGAATGATTGAAATAAAACAATTGATTTGCAAGGCAAGTACAAGACATTTTTTTTACATGCAACAAATTGAATCGCTGCAGGAAATAATAATGATTAAACAGGAAATTATTAGTAAATTTCCCGCTTAGTTTCCAAATACAATTATGAGATAATTAAATTTATTTCGTTTTTTTTTAGTAATAAAATGAGGATCACTTACTAATAAGTGAGTGCATGTATTCCTCGGGATAAGAATCCGAAAAACTGTTGAATGTAAACAAAGAAAACTAATCATATGAAACGTCCATGCCAAAGTAATTTTGACACAGGAAGATAATTACCTCAGCTTGGGAAGTTCCATATGGCAGCTAAAAAACAAATTATATATCATATGAAAAAATTATTATTAGCCCTTCCAATCCTTTTATTCTGGGCTTGTAGTCAAAAAGACCTTGTTAAAATAGAAGGTAAAATTGATAATGCCGAAGGTAAGGTATTGTACTTTGACAGACTGAATACTACTGGTGTTGAAATTTTAGACTCAATCACACTGGATGAAGAAGGCCGGTTTAGATTTAAAGAAGAAAACACCAAGCCCGAATTTTATCTGCTGCGCCTTTCGAATGGAAAATTAATTACCCTTTTAGCAGAAGCCAACGAGAGTATTCTTGTATACAGCAAAAGTGAAAATATGGGGAAAGATTACATCGTGGAAGGTTCTAAGGGCTCGAAGTTAGTTAAGGAGCTGAACGACAAACTGAATGCAACCAAAGATCAACTTGCCGGAATCAGAAAAGATTTAGAAGAGAAAAAGAATGATCCTAACTATTCCACCATCTCACAAAACCTATTGGCTGATTACGTGAAAGCTCTTCAAAGCCAAAGAGATTTTTCGATTGATTTCATCATGAAAAATGCCACCTCTTTATCGAGCTACATGGCTTTGTATCAGAAATTAGATGACAAAACGTTTACATTAAACGAAAACGACGACATAAAATTTGTTAAAATCGTTGCTTCTTCAATGAAAGCCTTGTATCCTGAACATGATTACACCAAAGCGATCCTGAGCAATCTTTCTGATCTTGAGAAACGTTTGACCAACCTTAAAATGTCTCAACTAATTCAAGAAAAAGGAAGCAATTTTCCAGATGTCACTCTTCCAGATTCAAAAGGAAAAGAAGTTACCCTTAGTTCTTTACAAGGTAAATTTATTGTTTTAAGTTTTTGGGCGTCTCAGGATGCAAACTCGCGCAAACAAAACGCAAACCTGAAGAAGATATACGATAAATTCAACAAAAAAGGTCTGGAAATTTACCAGATTTCTGTTGATCAGGATGAAAAATTATGGACCAAAGCCATTCAGGAAGATCAGTTAAACTGGATTAATGTTTGCGATTTAAAAAACGGAAGTGCTATGGCAACCAGACTATTCAATATTCAGTCAGTACCATCGAACTACCTTTTGGATCAAAAAGGAGAAATTGTTGGAAAAAATCTTTTTGGTTTGGCACTTGAAGAAAAAATTGCCCAATACGTAAAGTAAGTAACTAAAATAGTTAAAGTGCCTAAAGTACGTTCAAGTAGAAATACTAAATTTCATTACTTTTAACTTTAGGCATTTTAAGTACTTGAAAATTTGTTATGATCGAAAACAAAAAAATATACTTTGCATCGGATGTACATTTAGGAGCTCCTGCTTTACAAAATAACCGCGAACGCGAAAAATTGTTTGTAAAGTGGCTTGATCAGGTTAAAGATGATGCCGAATGCATTTACTTGATGGGAGATATTTTTGATTTCTGGTTTGAATACAAACGTGCGGTTCCAAGAGGATTTACACGCGTTTTAGGCAAGATTGCTGAAATTACTGATTCTGGTATTCCTGTTCATTTTTTTACCGGAAACCACGACATTTGGGTATTTGATTATTTGCCAACTGAGATTGGAGTGATTGTGCATCGGGATATTGTAAAAACGGAGATTAAAGGGAAAAAGTTTTTCCTGGGTCACGGAGATGGATTGGGGCCATTCGACAAGAATTACAAACTATTGAAAAAAATGTTTACCAGCCAGTTTTTACAATGGTCATTTGCCCGTATCCATCCTAATTTATCTATTTGGTTAGCTCATAAATGGTCTGGTCACAGCAGATTAAGAGATGGAAAAGTAGAGGCTGACGATTACCGTGGTGAAGACAAAGAGTGGTTGGTGCTTTTTGCTAAGGATGAGTTAAAGAAGGAACATTTCGACTATTTTATTTTTGGTCACCGACATTGGCCTTGTAATGTGGATTTGAATGGAAAAAGTCGCTATATAAATACTGGTGATTGGGTAACTCATTTTACTTATGCTGTGTTTGATGGCGAAAAGATGGAAGTTAAGGAATACGAAAAACCAAAGATTAACCACTAAGAACACAAAGGATTTTCACCAAGTTGCACAAAGAAATACATTTTCCACTTCACCTCAAAAACCAATGTAAAAATGCAGCATGCTGCGTTGCTACAAACAAAATAAAACAAAATGGAAATATTATACATCGCCCTCGGAATAGCTAAAGGATTGATTATTGCTTGGTTAATTTTTCGAAAAAGAGTTGCACATCAAGCCGTGCTTAATCGGGAAGAGTTGCTGAAACAGGAAAATGCTTTTATCAACGAAAAGAGTGAGCTTTCGCACAAACTATCTGTGTTGGAAGAACGTGCGAACAATTTATTAAAGGAGAAAACAGATTTAAATGAGGCTGTGATAGTTGAGCGCCAGAAGAATGAGAATTTGACACGCTCTGTTTCCATATCCGCCACCGAGCGAAAAAATTTAGAGGAACGATTAACAACTCAAAAGCAAGAGCTGGAAGAACTTCAAAAGAAATTCACTACCGAATTTGAGAATATTGCCACCAAAATATTGAAGGAGAACACCAAAGAATTTACTTCTTCGAATCAGAAAAACATGAGTGACATCATGGGACCGATTAAAGAGAAATTGATGTCGTTTGAGAAAAAAGTAGAAGAAACTTACGATAGGGAATTGCGTGATAAGATCAGCCTAAAGGAAGAGGTGAAAAAGCTTTACGATCTGAACTCCAAAATTAGTGATGAAGCCAACAACCTGACCAAAGCCTTAAAGGGAGATGTGAAAAAGCAAGGGAATTGGGGAGAAGTTGTTTTAGAAAGAATATTAGAGCGATCTGGTTTGACCAAAGGTCAGGAATATGATCGTGAGGTAGTGATGCAAAACAGTCAGGGGCAAACCATACGGCCTGATGTTATTATTCGTTTGCCGGAAGAGAAACACGTAATTGTTGATTCTAAAGTGTCGCTGATTGCTTACGAACGATATGTAAATTCAATTGGTGATGTGGATGCCGAAAAGTTCCAAAAGGAACACATTGTTTCGATGAAATCTCACGTAAAAGAATTGGCCGAGAAACATTACCAAAGCTCTGCAGCAATAAACTCGCCTGACTTTGTTCTCATGTTTATGCCGATAGAATCTTCTTTTGCCATGGCGGTGCAATACGATCAGGAGCTTTTTAATTATGCGTGGGACAACAAAATTGTGATTGTGAGTCCTTCAACATTGCTGGCCACATTGCGCACTATTGCTTCGATCTGGAAACAGGAACAGCAAAACCGAAATGTATTGGAAATTGCCAAGCAGGGAGGTTTGCTTTACGATAAATTTGTTGGCTTTGTTGACGATATGATAAAGCTTGGGAAACAAATGGACACCTCGAAAGCCAGTTATTCGGATGCGATGAAAAAACTGTACGACGGCAGCGGTAATATGGTTCGCCGTGCTGAGAACATTCGCGAATTAGGTGCCAAAGTGAAAAAGAAATTGCCTCAATCTTTAATCGATAGAATGAACGATGGAGAGCAAATAAACAATAACAATATTCTTACAATTGAATAATTTATAAAAGAGGCTGTCTCAAATGAGATAGTCTCTTTTTCGTTTTATAGTTTTTTATATTTATCACTGATTTCTTATTTTAGAGATATGAAATTAGTCCCTCAAAAATCTCATTTCAAAGCCTATCATCAAAACCAGATGATTCTTTTTCCGCCTTCTCTCTCGGATTTCATATCATCTGAACACCCTGTTCGTACCATCAGCAGTATTATTGATGGTGTCCAGATAGATCGTATCCTTGAAAAATACAGTTATACGGGAGCAAAGGCCTATCATCCCAAAATGATGCTTAAGTTATTAGTTTATTCCTATTTGTGTAATGTATATTCCTCTCGAAAAATAGAGCAGGCGGCATCAGAAAATGTACATTTCATGTGGTTGTCAGGGATGCAAAAGCCAGATCACAATACGATTGCCCGCTTTAGAAGCAGTCGATTAAAAGGTGTTTTAAAGGAAGTGTTCAGTCAAGTAGTCCTGTTACTGGTAGATTCCGGACATATTGATCTACAAACCATATATGTCGATGGCACCAAGATCGAGGCCAATGCAAATAAGTTTTCGTTTGTTTGGGGTAAAGCCATTCAAAAGAATATCCAACGCATGAAGGATCGGTTGGGGGAACTTTGGGATTATACAGAGCAGGTAGCCAAATCGGATTTAGCAAATGTAAGTAAGCCCGATTTAAGTGATGTTGATCCAGAAAAAATAGAGCAGACCATTGAGACAATTAATGAGGCCTTGAGGGATAAGAAAGTGGATGCTAAGAAACGCCGGCAACTCAACTATGCCAAGAAGAATTATGCTGATAATCTCCGAAAAAACGAGCAAAAGCTAAAGATATTGGAAGAGCGAAATAGTTATTCAAAAACGGATCCGGATGCAACCTTTATGCGAATGAAGGATGACTATATGCAAAATGGTCAGCTAAAACCAGGATATAACCTGCAGTTTAGCACACAAAATCAATTCATTGTAAATTATTCAAACCATAATAATCCAACCGATACAAAAACCTTTATACCTCATATGAAAGAGGTTCAACAGTTGTATCCAGACAAACTAAACAGCGTATGTGCAGATTCCGGTTATGGGTCTGAGGAGAATTATGAATTTCTTGAAGCGGAAGGATTAACCTCTTTTGTGAAATACAATTACTTTCATAAAGAACAAAAGAAGGGAGCCAAAACTTATTGCGAGTTTCACCCCAACAATTTATTCTACGACTCTAAACAGGATATTTACTACTGCCCAATGGGACAAGTAATGAATCTTAAGAAGATAAAAAAGGAAAAAAGCCAAGCCGGTCATTTTAAGACAATCCATGTTTATCAAGCTCAAAACTGTAACGGATGCCCACTTAGGGGGATGTGTCACAAAGCAAAAGGTAATCGAACGATTCAGATTAATCACCGACTTAACGAATTAAGAAGTAAAGCACGAGAACATTTAACCTCAGAAGAAGGATTGAAGCACAGGAGTCAAAGACCGGTTGATGTAGAGGCCGCTTTTGGTAACCTTAAACACAATAAAGGATTTAAACGATTTTTACTTCGTGGCAAAGAAAAAGTAGAAATCGAAATGGGATTATTGGCTCTAGCCATAAATCTTAAGAAAATGAATAGTAGAAAAGTGGCCTAACGGCCTTTCTTAATTCTTTTGAAGTCCTATTTCCTCTATATGAAACCTCTGTTTTGCATATTGGAGGTAAAAAAGACTTCCAAAAACAAATAAGCAGTATAAGGCAGTTTAATCTCAAAAAAACAAAAGATCATGAAAAAGAGGATGTCTACTTTGTTATGAGACATCCTCTTTTTATTCATGAACAAGCGATAAACATGCTGTATACCCTACGATGGTTGACTTGTTTTGCGATAGAAGAGATTTTGAGCCGATAGGTCACTTAACAACCCGATAGGAAGCTTTTTTTGGCGATAGGTTTACCAAATCATCCGATAGGCTATCAATTAAGGCGTTAGAGATACAAAAAGTGGCGATAGGAACATGAAACACACTATCAGGAATATCAATTTGCCCGACAGGCATATGAAATTCTCGTTTTTACCTACCAATAATACCAAAGTCAGTTGCAGCACTCCGAATATCACTCTCCTTTTTGCGCTAAAAATAATGCCTTGTAAAATAATCAACTTGTTTCTTTTGTTTAGGGATTATTGTTTTGTAGATTCATGGGCGGAAAAAAACCGCTGCCGCACGATTGTATCGTGTGATAAAAAATTAAGCAGATAAGCTTAAAAGGAACGCGATGCAATCGCAGACCAGCTTGGGCATTGATCTACTTTATGAATAAATTACTTGTAATAGCAAATGAAAAAAAGCCTAGCACTTTTATTAATAATAATTGGACTGCACGTTTCTGGTCAAACTACAATTGATTCGATTGTTAAAATCGAAATTGTGGACTATGAGAATTTTGATTCGGCGCGAGGAAGAACTTACCAACTTGTTCCCCAAGAGGATAGTGTTGCTATTTTCAACATGAATAAATTCACGGGAAATGAACTATTAAAGAAACTTAAAAAGGATGATAGTGTTCGCTACGAAAAGATTGTTGGAAAATTCACAAAGGATTCAATGGAAGTATTCAAATTTGAAATCAATACATTAAAGAGTCTCAAAAAGCATACTGTTTAAATCAGTTGCAAAACACTGAAATATTACAGAAATCGGCAAAAGAATTAATTCGCACAAAAGCTTTTAGTAACTACGGGCACACAAGCCTTACGATTTTCGGTAAAAATGATAGTCTGAAATATCAGACAAAAGGAACAAGTTATTTTATGTTACCGTGGTATAATGAAAACAAGGAAATTCTTACTGACAATCCCAAAGTTTCCATTTTAATAGGTTCATTATTACCGAACGAAATGAACGGAGATTTATTGATCGGGAAAAATTTTGTTAGAGATTTATACTTTTATATTATTGACGATTACTGTTTAACTAGGCAGGACTATTTTAAAAAGAAATAGCTAAAGCCGTTAAAAAAGCTAAATTATCATGAGCGCTGAAACGCAGTTTGAAGGTTTAATGCAATTAATCCCGACTCGTCGGAGCCAGCAAGGCCATTAAAACATTTCCATAAAAAAAGGACACGCCATGGCGTGTCCCTACGGATTACATATTTTCTAGGGCTTCACCTATCCAGCCTTTTAACTTTTCTATCTTTTCAATTCCTACCGATAATCGAATAACGCCAGGCAAGGGATATTTTGCCCCCCAAACAGGTTCTACAGGTAATAAAATAGTATCTACTTCACCCAATGTTGGTACCAATGGAATTGTATCTTCCAAAGCTGCGATAAAGCGATTGCATTTCTCTCTTTTATCCTCATCGGAAGTTCCTTTGATATCGAAAGTTAACATGCCGCCAAAACCTTTATCGCCAAACAAAGCTACAGCTTCTTTTCGGGTTGGATGAGATTCCAGTCCAGGATACAAAACCTCTCCTATTTTTGGATGATTTTCCAAATATTCAGCCAATTCCATTGCATTTTCGCAATGCTTCCGGAACCGCAATTCGAAACTTTTTACCTGCGTTCCCAATCGGTAAGCATCATCCGGACTTAAGAAATGACCTGCCCATTTTCGGTACTCAATGGCTTCCTTCATCAGTTCCTCATCGTTGCCGCAAATAACACCGGCGGTAATATTTCCATGTCCGCTCAGGTATTTTGTTGCTGAATGAATCACCATATCGGCACCATCCAAGAGTGGTTTCCACAAGTAAGGGGTTCCAAATGTATTGTCAACAATTATCCTGGCACCGTATTGCTTCGCCAATTCCATGATGCGTTTTACATCGGCAACAATCAACATGGGATTCGAAACGGCTTCGAAATACAAAAACTCAGGTTGAATTTCGGCCAGCATGCGCTCCAATTCCTCAAAATCGTACAGACCCTCTTTCGCATAAAAGCGGTGCACATCCAAATTACGTCGCTTGATCAACACCGTATCGATAAATGAATTGGTTCCGCCGTAAATCTCATGAAAAAAAAGCCAGGGACGGGTTGCTGCTCCTTTCTGAAAAACGGATACCGCAACATCAATGGCCGCCATTCCTGTTTCCACCAACAAAGCCCACTTGCATCCTTCCAATTCCATAATCTGCTTCTCGACCGCTACCACAGTCGGGTTACGGTATCTGGAATAGATATAATCATCCGGTTCGTGCGCATGATTCAATTCGGCCGCAAAAGCCTCCTTGGTTCGCTTCGAATTTTGCAGATTAAAGCCAGCTTCGCGGTAAAGCGGCGTGTGCGATGCATTGATTTCTTTTTTCTTCATTGTATTGTGGTTTGACGTATGTTATTTTAAATTTTCACTCAAGCCGTTGGGCTTTTTCTTTTTGCTTAGATCAAAAAGTAAACAAAAAATCAAGTCAACCTGATCCTGATCTGCTTTCTATGGTTAGGCAATTTTCACGCCTGACGGCAGGCTGACAAGTCACGCATTAATACGTAATATCCTTACTAAATTACCCATATCCTGAAAAGGATTTTCCAAATTGGGTAACATTTTTTTAAGCCCCTTCAGGGGTTTGGGGTAATAAAACTTTAAAATACCCCTCTGTCCTTCGGACATCTCCCCTTAAAGGGAGAACACTCAACAATTGCAATTATGCAGTTCCTTTCTTCTTTAGTAAGTCATTCAACTCACCCATTGGTGTTACAATATCTGATTCGTGGTAAAATTCCGATCTGTCGATTATTTCTCCTGCAAAAATGATGATTAAAGAAATTGGTAAAATCTTCACGATTTCAAGATCCAATAAAATATAGGACAGTAATAAACAAAGAATTCTCACCAATGAAAGAACAGGAAAATACCTGATTCCCTTTTTTTTCAGTGCCACTTTTCGCCAAATATACAAACACCCTTTTGCCAGAATTATTAACTCGATCAGGATAGGTATAGCTACCAGCCACGCAAAAAACAAAATAGCTGTTGTACTCACCATTCCCGAATGCAAAACAAATCCATCTTTTCGCTTGAGGAATTTGTAGACCCTATCTACCGAGATCAGACTGAAAATTCCAAAAGCCATGGCTGTATAACCTATCATCTGATTTTGGGTGATGATTTGCAGACCTGTACATCCAAGAAATGCCGAGAACGAGAAAATTTCACGACTCAGCCACGATCCTTTCAGATTTAAAATGAATCGCCACATGCGTAATTTTTTACCAATGTGCAGAGATGTCAGTGCAATTGCCAGTACAGAGACAATCGCAAAAGGAATCAATGACATTTCAACTTTTCCAAATAGGTGTGCTGCCTGCCAACTTACCAATCCGGCAACAGCCAAAGTAAAAAGCACCAAGGTCCATTCTTTATCGAGAGAAACTTTCGATTCCGCTTTTGGCAGATAGCTTTCCAACTTCTCACTACTAATTGCCACCGCATCTAAATTTTCGATGGCTGGTGTTGTATGCTCATCGCGCAAGGGAATCATCTGAATGGATGGTTTGATACCAATGTTGACAAAACCCGGGGTGATATAATCTTCTTCAGTTATTTCTTTCTGTCCGAATTCCAAAGCGCCAACCGGACAGGCCTCAACGCAGGCCGGGCGTTTCCCCTCAGAGATTCGATCGACACAAAAATTGCATTTCTCAACAATCTGAGTGTTTTTATTAAATTTTGGTGCGTCGTACGGACAAGCCCAAGTGCAGTATTTACATCCAATACAAGCTTCGGCATGATGAATAATGGCTCCTGTTTTTTCATCGCGTGTATATGCCAGCGCCGGACAATTTTTCATGCAGGGAGCTTCTTCGCAATGATTACAAGCCAACGAAAAGTGAAAGACCGGCAAGCTGGGATGCTTCAAACTGTTGTGGCAGTTTACCTCCCGCCAATTCACCTGTAAATCAGTACCGTTCTCGATACTGCAGCCGGCAACACAAGCCATACAGCCAACACATTTATTCGTGTTAAATATGAATGCATTTTTATTCACGTTCCTTTAAAATTAGTTCTTAAAGTTGACTTACAAGTCAAACTTATAATTTGTTTATCCTCAATCCGGATCGGCAAATCCCGCGATAACTTTTCTAGATTACTGATAATCTTTTCTTTTTAAGCTTTGATATATTATCAATATTGTCCTATTTCTTTTTTGTATTGGGCTATCCGCCCAAAGCCGACTTCATTTTTTGTCTTAATACAAAAAACGGAAGCAAAAAAACAAGTCCAAAATTTTAATTTTCACCTTAACTTCTCCTAAATCAAAACTAGCTACACCATTAGTAAAAGCAGCAAGAACAACTAATAATTCTTAATTCTCTTAATATCTACCCACGTATTGTGAAAGGCCGTTCCGTGCCCAATATCTGTTTCTTTTCCTGTGGTGAATAGGTTTGGTGCGGCACCATTTATGGCCCAATGTCCGTTGGTGAGAACCACATTTCCCTGTCGCAAACCCAAATCGAATTGCACTCTTACTTCTGCTTTTCCCTGATGATTGTAAATCTCAACCTTTTCCTTGTTTGCAATTCCTTTTGCTTCGGCATCCAGCGGATGAACGTACAAATAAGCTTCCGGTTCGAATTGTTTGATGACCTCCAAATTTCCAAACTGAGAGTGAATTCTGTTCTTGGAATTGGGTGAAATCAACTGCAAAGGAAACTCCTTTTGAACCGGCAAGGGCACATATTCCGGCAGTGGATCGATTCCCCAAAGCTCCTTGGCTCGTTCGCTGTACAATTCTATTTTACCCGATGGAGTCGGGAACTGATGATCTGCAAAGGGAATCTCCTCGAAAGAATTGGCCAATTGCGGCCCCTTTTTCAATGCCTCTAAACTCAATTCCGGAAAATTGGTTAAAAATCCATTCAAATATTCTTCAATGGCTTCATCCGTTGGTTCCGGGATATTTTTGCTGATTGCCGCCTCATCCATTCCCAAACGCTTGGCCAACAGGTAATAGATTTCTGTTTCGGGCTTCACTTCTCCGGCAGGCTCCAGTACTTTTTGTTTCAGCTGTACATACGGATTCCAATACGAACCGATGATATCCGATTGCTCGAACATGTTCTTGGCCGGTAAAATAAGGTCTGCCTCGTAAGCCGTATCGGTCATGAATTGCTCTACCACCACACGAAATTCTGCTTTGCGAAATGCCTTGCGAATGGAATTGGTATCCGGATTTTGCGAAAGAGGATTCCCTCTCTCCACCCAAATGAATTTCACTTCCGGATCTTTGATATTTAGTAAGTCTTCGCCCAATTTGGCTACGGATATTTTTCTGCGGAAACTAGGATGTTCACAACCCGGAAAGTAGGATTCCGGCTCTTTTAGATCATCGAAAATATAGCTTTGCAAATTGGCATAATGCCAACAGCCGCCTTTCCTGCCAATGTTTCCTGTTATCACCGAAAGGGCCAATAAACAACGGGTTGTCTGGCCGCCGTTTTCATATCGCTGCAAGCCATAACCCGGAATCAGAGTCATGGGTTTAATCGTTCCGATCTGCTTGGCCAGGCTGCGGATGGCATCTTCGGAAATCCGGCAAATCTGCGATACCTTTTCTATGGTGTAAGCTTCTACCCGCTTTTTGAACGGCTCGAAACCCAATACATTATTCTCTATAAATTCGTGATCGATCCAATCATTTTTGATGATTTCACGCGCCAGTCCCAAGGCCAAAGCCGCATCGGTTCCCGATTTTACCTGAAACAAAGAGTTGGCCCGTTCGGTAGATGGTGTTCTTCTGGGATCGATGACTACAAATTTCGCTCCTTTTTCCTGAGCTTTTTCGATAGGGATCATCTCCTGAATGTTCGTCTCGGCAGGATTCTTTCCCCACAAAACAATCAGCTTGGCATGTTCCAGATCCCAGGGAGCATTGTGTTTGTTGGCTCCCATAGTCAATCGGGTTGCCTCCAGTCCCGCAGGCCAGCACAAATTACCATAGGTGGTTGTAGCTCCTCCGAATAATTTCCAGAAGTTGATACTAACCCCATTCAACAATCCTGACATACCGCTTGATGCAAAATACAGGATGGAATGAGGACCGAAATTATCTTTGCAATGAGTCAGTTTTTCAGCAATGGTATCCAAAGCTTCCTCCCAGGAAATTCGTTCGTATTTTCCTTCAGCCACCCGCTTTTGCGGATATAAAATCCGGCTTTTTGAATTGGCTCGTTCCACATAAGCCAAACCTTTAATGCAAGGTCCTTCGGGGGTTGCCCGATTTTCAGTATGGGGTTCAATGCCTGTGACTGTATTGTTTTCTACCCGAACTTTTATGCTGCAGGTGCTGTAACAATTTCGCGGACAGGCAGAGGATATTAACTTCATGAGAGTGGATCGTTAAATTTGCCGAAAAATTACTCAAAAAATTGATGAAATCCTTATATCAAGGATCCTCTGACTGAAGCCAGAGGCAAAGAATGAATTTACAGATGATCTAGATTCATCAATTGTCCCCTACTTTAGCTGGGGCAATGCATTCAATACATCTTTTAAATCATTTAATTGCTGCAAATTGAACCTGATACTTTTCGTCGCGGAACAATATTCTTCCTCCTATCAACCAATCAGTCGCGACGGATTTCCATTATCGAAACCATCCCGGGGCGTTGCCCCGGGCTATTTTATATATGCCCTTCAGGCAATTCAATTATTATTTTGTCGAAAAACGTAGGGTCATGACATGTCATGACCATGTTAATTCATCATTCAAATTCAATCGTATAAACCAATCATATCGACAAACAAAACGGACACGACATGTCGTGTCCCTACACAATGCATTCAAATTATATTAGGCCTCAACCAGCATTTCCGCTCTCACAATCCCGGCCAAACGTTTTACACCTTCAATGGCTTTTTCGTTGTTCACGTATGAGAAATTTAGGCGCATGGTATTGTGTCCGCCGCCATCGCAATAAAAAACATTTCCAGTGACAAAGGCTACCTTTTTCTCAATGGCTTTGTGAAACAGATCCAAGGCTTCCATGTGCTCAGGAAGAGTAATAAACAGGAACATGCCACCTTCCGGACGCGTCCACTTCACCCCTTCGGGCATGTATTTTTCCAACTGCTCCAGCATCACATCCCTGCGCTGATGATACAGATCGATCGTTTTCTGCAGGTTGGTTTCGAACAAACCCGATTTCATGTAGCCAATGGCAATTTTCTGTACGAAAGTTGGTGTACACAAATCTGCTGATTGCTTGGCAATCACAATTTTCTCGTTGACATCTTTGGGTCCCAAAACCCATCCAATACGGAATCCCGGTGCAAATATTTTTGAGAATGTTCCCAAAGTCAATACATGATCATCATTGTCCAACTCATACATTAAGCGTTGATGTTTCCCCTCGAACCGTACTTCGCGGTACGGACAATCTTCTACTATCAGCACATCATATTTGTGAGCTAATGCGATAATCTCCATACGGCGCGATTCCGGCATGGTAATCCCTGTCGGATTTTGGAAATCTGGAATTACATAAATGAACTTTGGCTTGATGCCCTGCTGCTTTAGTTCTTCCAGCCTGGCCTCCAAAAGTTCGGCACTCATGCCGTGCTCATCCATTGGCACACCAGCCATTTTAGCGCCATATGCCTGAAATGCACCAATACCTCCCAAGTAAGAAGGCAGGCCACAGATCACAACATCGCCTTGGTTCACAAAAACTTTTCCTACCAGATCCAGTCCTTGCTGCGATCCGGTGGTAATAATCATATTATCCAAAGAACATTCTACACCTTCATCCTGATACTTCTTTAAAAGCAATTCTCTTAGCTCAGTAACACCTTCGGTAGCATCGTACTGCAACACGGCCGCTCCTTCTTCGCGTAACATAGTCGAAACAATGCTGTCCAATGCATCAACAGGAAAAGATTCCGGTGCCGGCAATCCTCCTGCAAAAGAGATGATTTCCGGATTTTGTGTCAATTTCAAAATCTCACGAATGGCTGATCGTTTGTTGTTATTGCTGATTTGAGAAAAGGTTCCTTTTAAATCGCTGATCATTTCTTTAATTATTAATTACTAATTGATAATTATTAATTGTTTAAATCTATTACTGAGAGTCTCACTTAAAGTGAGGCCCTCAGTTTTGCCTTAGTTGTTTTTTCTTGTATCGGGATAAAAACACCCCTCTGTCCTTCGTCCCGAATTTCGGGATCCCCTCAAGAAGGGAGAATTTCAATTTCTTAAACCCTATTCCAATTCTGGAATCTTCCTCCTTTTAAGGGGAAGTGCCGACAGGCGAAGGGGTGATTTTAATTAAAATGCGACAAATATTGTATTCTAATCAAGACACGCCATGGCGTGTCCCTACGGTTTTTTACAACCAATTTTTGCGCATGCGTGCCCATTTGCGATCGCGGTTTTCTGTTACGCATTGAATATCGGCATCATTCATGTGCTTGAACCGGCCCTGCTTTTTCAAATAATCTTTTACAGAGGCAAATTCTTTCGGGTTGCGGTTCAATTTGTACTCGCCATCCTCATATTCTGCTAAGAAAATCAGACCACAGTCTACAGCTTCTTTTGCAATTTCGATAGATGTTTCGGTGGGTGTTCCCCAACCTGTAGGACAGGATGCATATACATGAATAAAGGTCGCCCCTTTGGTATGCTTGGCTTTGTTCACCTTATTCAGAAAATCCTGAGGATAACCAATACTGGCCGTTGCAGCGTAAGCAATATCATGCGCAGCAATAATCTCAAATAGATTCTTTTTGTGAGTAATAGTTCCCGGCAAATTCTCACCAGCAGGCGTTGTAGTCGTTTTTGTTCCGTAAGGAGTCAGGCCGCTTTTCTGAATTCCGGTGTTCATATACGCTTCGTTGTCGTAGCAGATGTACAAAACATCATCGTTCCGATCGATCATTCCTGAAAGGGCCTGAAATCCGATATCGGCAGTTCCCCCGTCGCCGGCAAACACAACTGTTTTTACATCTTTTTGCCCCAAAGCCTTGGCTCCGGCAGCAATTCCTGATGCCATACTTGCTGCACCCGGAAATGTGGTGATCAAGGCATTGGTATTGAATGCCATTTGCGGATAAATAAATCCTACCGCCGACATGCATCCGGCTGGTAATGCTGTATAGGTGCGCTCACCCAAAACTTTTAGTGCCAAACGAACGGCAACACTTCCGCCACATCCGGCGCAAGCCTTATGACCATAGAAAAATTCCTTCTCGGTCATGTTTTTCGCATTCACTTTTGGGATATCTACTGGATTAGTCATTGGTCTCTACGTTTAGGCTAAAAAATTCTACTTTTTCTTCACTCTTATTGGCCACTCCGAAGAACAGTTTATCGAACATTTCTTCAATATCATCTTTGGTGATATCTCTTCCGCCCAAACCACCTACAAAATTGCTCTTGTAAACGTATTTGTCGATTTTTGAAATTGCCGAGTTCACATTGGTATAAACTGTTCCCTCGTATCCGAATGAAATATCTTTATCGATGACTCCGATTGCATTTACGCGACGGGCCAAATCTTTCACCTCTGTTTCGGGGAAGGGACGCATGTAACGAATCTTCAGCAAACCAACCTTTTTGCCTTCGGCACGCATCTTATCCACCACCACACGAATGGTTCCGCAAACACTTCCCAGGGCTACCAATACCACTTCGGCATCATCACACTGGTACTCTTCCACCATATCGTAGTACTTACGACCAAATTTTTCTGCAAATTCCTGATCTACATCGCGAATTACATCAATGGCCTTAAACATGGCTTCGTTTTGCTGATACTTGAATTCTGTATTGTCATCGGGCTTAGAGCTGAATCCTAAATTTTTAGGCTCTTCGAAAGACATTTTGTTGGGTGTCTCGAAAGCCGGAAGAAATTCATCCACCATTTTCTGCTCCGGAATAGCCACCAACTCGTAAGTGTGAGTCAGAATAAAACCATCCAAATTCACCATCATCGGAGTCAGTACATCTTTGTGCTCGGCAATTTTGTAAGCCTGAATCATCATGTCCAAAGCCTCCTGTGCATCTTCCACATAAACCTGAATCCATCCGCAATCCAACAATGACAATGAATCGCGCTGATCGCCGTAGATACTCCAGGGCAAAGCCACCGAACGGTTGGCATTCATCATTACCACCGGCCAACGACCACCGCTGCAGTAGTGCAGTCCTTCGGCCATGTACAACAAACCCTGCGATGATGATGCAGTAAATGTTCTGGCACCAACGGCGCTGGCTCCCATGGTTGCCGAAATAGCAGAGTGCTCCGACTCAACGTGCATGTATATGCCATCCATCTCGCCGGCTTCTACCATTTCCGACAGCCGCTCAACGGTGATGGTTTGCGGGGTGATTGGGTAGGCTGCAATTACATGCGGACGGCATAACTTTACGCCCTGAGCCACTGCCTCATCACCTGATATGAATATTTTATTTGTTTTCATTGTTCTTAAATTTCTTATCCAGTTTATCTACTGTTGATCTTTAATTGGAAAGCTGTTAGCTATTGGATAATAGTTGTTAGCTTTTAAATACCCCTCTGTCCTTCGCTCCCGAAAGCTTTCGGGATCCCCTGAAAGGGAGAATACGTAATTTCAAATTCTTTCCCTTTTAAGGGAATCGGAGCGAAGGAGAGATCGTGAACACATTTGAAAATATAATTGAATGTGAACCAAGTGCCGACAGGCGAAAGCGTGCATTTTAACAAATCTTAATTTTTGTTTAGGACACGCCATGGCATGTCCCTACTCTTTCACCATTTTAATGGCATCTTTTGGGCATTCGTAGGCACAAACACCACAGCCTTTGCAATAATCCATGTCGAATTCGATTTTGCCGTTTTCTTTTAGGATGGTGCCATCCGGACAAAGCAGGTAGCAGCGCAGACAGAAAACACATGCTTCGTGATCGACAAGCGGACGGACTGATCTCCATCCGGCATTCGTCTCCGGCAGGAAACCAGCCTTGTACTGCGGACCGGTGGGATATTCATTTATATGTGTAGGAAATTTAAATTCCTGTTTTTTTGGACGGTTCATTGTTTCAATTATGAATTAAAAATTATGAATTAGCATCTTCAAGAATACCCCTCTTCCAATCAGCTTTCTTTACCCCAAACCCCTAAAGGGGCTTACAAAAGGGAACAAAGTTCTTTTAGAATATTCTTAAAAATCCCCTATCCTGAAAAGGAGAATTCGCCACCTATAAACATCAATACTTACTTATTGGCTTAAAGCCCCTTTGGGATAAATATTTTTTGTTTCAATTAATAATTACCAATTGTTAATTATTAATTAATTCGTAGGCTCTCTCTACAATCTTCACATTCAATTCGGCCAGTTTTGGCTTCATCTCGGTTCGGATGCTGGCAAGAGCTGCTTCCAGACTTACCAATCCCGATGCAGCAGCCAATGCCCCGTACATAGCGGTGTTGGTAATGGGCCGGCCCAATATCTCCATGGCTAAACTTGATGCATCGATGCCAATTAGTTGGAAAGCCGGCAATGCCTTTTGGTACACTTCTACCTTTTCGGTATTCACCAAAATGGTGGCACCTGGTCTGATTCCCTTTTCGAAACCGGGAGTGATCAACGTCTCATCCATTACCACCACGTAATCGCTGTTTTGCACTTCGCTGCGATCGTGAATTTTGGCATCGTCGATTTTGGTGAAAGCCAAAACCGGAGCACCTCTTCTTTCAGGACCGAAAGATGGAAATGCCAAAGCATGCTTGCCTCCGTGAACACTGGCAGCAATGCCCAGCAAACGGGAAGCGGTAAAACCACCTTGTCCTCCTCTTCCATGCCATCTGATTTCTTTCATGTTTTTTATAGTAAGTAGTTAGTAGTTAGTCCCCGGCAGTAAGCAATCTGAACATTAACCGCTTCGGCAAACTCTTTTGTTGTTTGTAAGTCTTTGGCTCCGACGCAAATCGGAGCCATATTGTGTTTGTTGTTGTTGTGTGTTGTGATTTTTGTGAAAATCCGTATCTGTTTTCTGTTAAAATACTTTGTAAATGTATGGTTTGCAGGAAATATTTACTAGCACAGAGAATAAATACAGTAAACTGATCTACACAAACAGAATATGAAAGAATTTATATCTTTGCATCAGGCATTATACTGATATTAGTAGAAAAATTTTCTTCTCATGGATAAACTGGACAGAACCGATCGTAAAATTTTACAACTGCTGCAGCAGGATTGCCGCATCACCACCAAGGAACTTGCAGAAAAACTGCATCTAAGCAACACGCCTGTGTACGAAAGGGTAAAAAAGCTGGAACGAAGCGGTATTATTAAAGGTTATGTGGCCCGTCTCGACCCCGATAAAATAGACCGGAGCATGATGGTTTTCATCTCTATTTTACTTACCAAGCACACCCGCGATGTGGTGGATAAATTTGAGGCGGAAGTGTTGGCACTGCCCGAAGTAATGGAGTTTTACTACACCTCGGGAAATTACGATGCCTTGCTTAAACTAATGGTGAAAGACATGAAGGCCTTCCAGTTTTTTATTCAGGAGAAACTATCGAAATTTGAACACATCAGCCGCTTCAACAGCACTTTCGTGATTTCCTCGGCCGATAAACTGGGCTACGATTTGTAGAATTTGTTCCATATTTCTCTAAAATCCTTTGGTTGAAACCAAAGGCAATGGATGGGAAAAGGAAAACCCCGCTTGGTGCGGGGCTATTCTGATTTTTTAATGACAAAGGCCTTTGATACCAATTCGCAGCAAATATACAGCCAGCACCATTGCCGATTTTTTTAAATCGGCATCTTTAAGAAAGCTTTCAGTTAGCTTTTCCAACAGCCATTTGGTGTTCGACTTCTCATTCTTAAGTACTTCTTTTTGAATATCCTCATTCCCGCAGATCAAGACCTTCATTTTGTCTTTGTTCTCCAGAAAAAACCTTACTCCGTTTTTACGAACGGCATCAAAATCAATTTCTATTGGTGCTTTCAATTTTGAGCCTGAACCTCCAATTACATATGGTCCTTCTAATTGATGAATTGGTATCTCCATTGGCGGCAACATGACTTCCTGCTCAAATGCCCAATCCTCTGGTTCATTTAATTTTCCCAAAAGATATTCCAACTCTTCGGTTGACAGTTTGTTTAATTCTTCGTTCATGATATTTAAGATATAGTATGTGTTTTGTTTAACAGCAATTTACAAAAAACATGCTCTCCGAAAAAAAAAAAATAGTTCACGAAAACCGTAGGGGCACGACATGTTGCGACCGTTTGTTTTCAGGTGTCCCTGATTTTCAAATTCAATAAAATAATTGTTTGATGATGGCAACAATTTGCGGATTGTCTGGGAATTATTGATTGGAATTCGGTGAATGGTCATTTAAACGGACACGCCATGGCGATGTCCCTGCCATGCACAATACAACATAAATCCTCACAAATAATTGGTTCACGAAAACCGCAGGGACACGACATGTCGTGGCCGTTTGTTTTCAGGTACCTGTATTTTCAAATTCAATAAAATAATTGTTTGATGATGACAACAATTTGCGGATTGTTTGGAAATAATTGATTGGGATTCGGTGAATGTCATTAAAACGGACAGGCCATGGCCAGTCCCTACACAATATTTTCAAATTAATTCACAATCCTCGGGTTGAAACCCGGGCAATGGATGGGAAAGGAAAACCCCGCTTGGGGCGGGGCTTATATACAGAATTCTAAATTATTCTACTTCTTTTTCAAATACAAGCATTTTAATATTGACAACTTGATCTTTCGCACCAAATAATCCTTCAAGACACCCAGGTTTTTGTGATGATGATATTGTATCAATGTTTGATAATCGCCAACCTCCTTCTGCAGCTTTATTAATTATAGCTTGATAGGTATCAACAGCCAAACCATGTTCTCCATTTCCTTGTTTTCCAGTAGCTATTGTAGTAGGTACAGGAATACATTTGTAAGTGAAATTTTTCATTTTATTTAATTTAGATTTATGGATAATCAATTCCTCCATATGGAGGTTTACATTTTCTGAGCCTGCGAATCCCCTTCTTTAATCCATCCTTCACACCAAATTTGTTTAAACTAATAATCATATATTCCGAACAGGAAGGTTCGAAACGGCAGGATTCTCGAATTCTTCTTGGAGCGACATTCTGATAAAATCGGATAAATGAAATTAATATTGATTTCATCTAATTTAAAAATGGGGTAATATTTGAACTTATCTTTTTAGATGTTCCAAAAACACCACAACAATTTTCAGCCAATTTGCAATTATCACAACAGTCTAGATATTTTGTTTTCCAATCAGATATTGACTTTGCAGAATGCTTCCATAAGTTAGAAGGTAAGAGACAAAGAGGGATGTTGTATATGGATGTATTAATTCCAAAATTGAATAAATATTCAAGTGCTGAGTTTAAGTCTTCGATATATTCTTTAGGATCTATCCAAACTAGTTCTGAATTTACTGTAGCATTTCCAATATCTTCTAAGCCCATAAAAGCTACATGATCTACAAATGGCAGGTTTTTATAAATAAAATGAGCTAATTCAATCAGTCGAGAATGATTTAATTTTGAAATTACAATTCGAATTTCAATCTTTTGATGCAATGCTGCTAGGTTGTATATTCCCTTTATTGTTTGGTTGAAAGCATTTTTTGATTGAACAATGTAATCATGTTGAGCTGAATAATCAGAATACAAAGGAATTCCAAATATTAAATTCCTATTCATACATTTTGTGAATTTATCGCAGAATTTAGTAGAATTAAATGCTCTGCCATTAGTTAATGTATGTATGATAGTATTGGGGAGTTTAGTAGAAATTTGTTCATAAAGTTGAAAAAGTCTATCTCCTAATAGAGTAGGTTCTCCTCCTGTAACACCTAGTATTTCACAATCATCGGGGATAAGATCAACCAATTGGCTGTTGATTTTAAATTGAACATCTAAATCCTTAACCTTTTTTGGTGGTTGAGAACACATTATACATTTATGATTGCAAGTCTCAGTAATGAAAAGAACATTATCTGATGAATTAGGAGAGTATAATATCCGAAGATGACCATTTCTAGAAATACTTACAATATCTCCATCTTGAAGATCAATATTATCATCTCCTGAAATGAATATAGCCATTTCAGTTACCTGTTCTCTTAATGCTTCAAAGTTACCTCTTCGACAAATAACACATGTGTAATTCTCTAAATCTATTAATTGTTGTCCTTCATAAATAAGGAATCCTTCGGAACTTAAGTTTGTTATGCACCTGCCAATTTTATTATCACTAATATTTAGTGATTCTCCTTTGTACTGTAGCTTTTTCATTAATTATCCTTTTTAGAAATCCAACGCTGAAATATTTGAAAGACCTCTTCATCTTGATACATAAGTTCAAAGAGATAATCAATGATGCTCATATTCTTATTGCAAAAATCTGAAGTTGGCCGAAACCCTTCTAAATCCCCCTGAGTAGAGTAATTTCGCACTGGATCTGTACCACAGTAAATTTGATAGCAACAATCCGAACAGCCTGCTAGAGCTTCATTCGCCCAATGTTTAGCAATATCCACAACCTTTTCGCTATAGAATATTGATGAATAATCATCCTTCACATGTCCAAGTCGAAAATAATAATCACCTTTTTCAGCGAGCATTCTTGATTCATCAGATGCATAGACATACCCGTCATAATTATAAACAATAACTCCATTTATAATGCCTGACGGAGATTGAAGGTCTACAAATCCTGTTGTAAATGGAGTAAGTATCTTTTTGAGTATTATACCTGCATATTCCTCGACAAAAAATATTCCTCGTTTATTTAATTCAATAATATAATCCAGCCCTCTTTTATAAAACTGAATAAATTCGTCCATACTGTAATTTGCTATAGAATCTGTTAATGCCTCACCATAAGGATTTATTGATCTAAAGAATATGCTGGAAAAACCATTTTCGATGTATGAATCAATTATCTTTTCTGGATTATTTAGGGATAGTTTAGTAGTTGTCATTAGTGCTGAAACCCTATCTACACCTAGGATTTCTTTAGCTCTTTTCATGTGACTGATAGTTGTTTGATAACTATCATTTTTCTGAAATATTCTATTCCCATTGTGTATTAATTCCGGGCCATCTAAAGAGGTTGATAGAAGAATACTATTAGCTTTCATATACTCTAGAATTTCATCTGTCAACAAAGTACTGTTGGAGCAAAGCACATATGATATATTCTTATTATGAGTTTCATTTAATGTTTTTGCTTGTTCTACTGCATACTTCAATTTTTCAAATATTAGTAAGGGTTCTCCACCTTGGAATTCCATTGTAATATTCCTCGCTGGTGTTTGAAACATCTTCCCAATACTATAATCTAAATTTTCATAACTAATGTCATGACTGTCCGGTGTTCTCGATTCAACACTTGAAACCTGACAGTATTTGCAAGCATGATTGCATCTTAAGGTGAGTACAAAAATATGTAAGGCTGTGAATTCGTCTAAGAAGGATTTTTTTGTTCGATATTTTGTAGCCAAAATATCTAATAAAGAAGGGTACTGTTTTTCTGAGATAAAATAATTTGATACTAGATCAGGATATATATCATCATCAACTGTAATTTCTCGTTTAACAATCCGATCTGCAGTTCCACTTTCAACGATTAAGAAATCTCCTGAAAAATTTATTAGTAACTCGTGATCTGACAAAAATGATTTAAAATTAAAGGGCAATAAATAATACTTACTCTCTTTATTTCTAAATTCTGAAAATGGCTTTAAGGTGTTAATCATTTGCATTATCCAGAATTTGAGTAATTAATTTATCATTAGTATCTATACCGTGAGAAAATGCTTTGACTAATAAAATATCTTTAATGGATCTGGTTTCTTCTCGAATCATTTCCCGTGTCTTATAATCATTAAGATCCTGATAGAATTTTGATTTAATTTGATCAATCTCATCGTCAGTAAAATGATCTTCCTTTTTCTGAATGTCTACTATAAAATCATCATTGCTTTTTGAAACAGAGACTAGATACTTATTACACAACCAATAGATACATTTAGAAATAATACTCTCGGTATAATAATTTCCACTAACATTTATTTGAAAACTAGTTTGCGAAATTTCGTTACTCATCATTTTATTCTTTTAAAAGTTTAAGAACAGTTTGCGAACCTACAATCCCATCAACGGGTAAATTGTTAAGTCTTTGGAATTCTTTAACGGCTGTAATTGCATCTTCATCATAAATTTGTGAACCTTCAACAACAGTTAGATTATCTTCTCGTATTAGATATTTCTTCTTTAAAAGAATATTCATCAATTGGGTAACGTCGGAACCATACATTTGGGGCTTAATTACTCTATCTCCAAGTTGAAGGCTTGTTACTATTGGTGTTTTATAAATCGAACTAGATTTTTTAGTAGTTGTTGAAGTATTGTTATTCGTAGTAGAAATGCTGGTAGTTCTCGGTGTATATGTACCTGTTGAACCAGACCCTGATCCACTAGAACTTGAATAATGTGAACTATGGGATCTATGAGAACTGTGGGATCTATGAGAGCTATGCGACCTGTGCGAAAATGATTCCCAACCATCCTCTGTAGGTGTTAATATTAATTTTTTTGACAACTCCTTAATATTATAATCGTCGGAAGAGATATTATCATCCGATCCTTCCAGAATTAAGTCTTTAGGTTCAATTCTTTTAGCTGAAAATGAATTAATAGTTAGTAAGGAACCTAAAGATCCTAATAGTAACTTTTTTAGATACTTTGAATATTCTTTTTTCATATTAGTAGTTATTTTTAGTAGTTGTTTTTTCAAATTTCATTCCTATGCCACCCCAAAAACACCTCACTCGGCAATCCCCTGTCAGGTAAAATCATCTCTTTTCCTTCCAGTTTGCCAAAGTGGTTTTGGTAGTAGGTTTTGGTGCAGTGTTCTTTTAGATTTTTGGAGAGAATCATGCGGTAATCCTCATCGAAGCTGATTAGGTGCTGGTCGAATGCCTTATCGTATAGGGCAGAAAGGCAAATGCCGTTTTCGGGGTTTAATCGTTCCTTTTCGTTTTCGGCCCAAGGAATGATGTGGCTGGCTATAAGCAGTTGTGGCAAGTCGATACCCGTAACTGCACATTTGCTGTGGTAATTGGTGAGTATCATTTTGCGGAAAAAATTTTGATTCACTCTTGTTTTCACGTATCGCTCGCGGGTTTCGCCAAGCAAGTTGCTTAGTTCGGGAAGTTGTGCCTGATATTTATTTTCGATGCTGCTGCCTTCGAATTGTGCAAGAATTCGTTCACTTTCAAATATCAGTGCTTCCCTGTCGTTCTGAAACTCCACAAAAATATCTTCAGTGGCTTTCCCTGCATTTGCATGTCCTTTTTTACCCTTGCTTTTTACAACAGGATCGAGGCTGGCTAAATTCGAAAGTTTAAAACTAACTGCGCCGGGACTTCGGCCAATGCGTTCGGCCAATTGAATAATCTCAGGATTTGTTTGGGTAATCTTTCGATATTCGGTTTGCAGGTAAAGGTTAAAGGCAAGAACCAATTCTTCTCTCGTCCAATTTGGGTTTCGCATGCAATTTAAGTTAGCTTAGGTTATTTCAGGTTATGTAAAAATAGAAAAAATATCATAAGAAGAAAGCTAACAACTGCTATCAATTCTTTTTCAATAACTAATACACTTTTTAATAAACTTAAAACAAACACGATAAACTTCCACTATTTCATGCTGAGTAAATATGATAAAAGGCCATTGAGCCTCTCCTCCACCTTTTTCGGTTTTAGTTCGCACTCCCAAATGGTGATTACGCGCCAGCCCAAGCTTTGGAGTTCGGTTTGAGCCTGCCTGTCGCGCTTTTGGGTGTTGGTGATTTTTTGCAGCCACCACTGGGTTCGTGTTTTAGGCGGTACAAAGTATTTGCAGTTTTGGTGTCCGTGCCAAAAGCATCCGTTTACAAAGATTACCGTTTTGTATTTGGGCAGCACAATATCCGGCTTGCCCGGCAGGTTCTTTGCGTGCAGGCGGTAGCGAAATCCGTTGGCAAACAAAAACCTTCGTACCACCAACTCGGGTTTGGTATTCTTCCCTTTTATTCGGGACATGTTGTAGGCCCGTATTTCTTTGGAATGCGTGTCGGTCATTGCAAAAGAGTTTACTGTATTGCTAATCTACAAAATTCTGTGCTTCTGAGTGCAGTTCCCACGCTTCCAGATTCCATTCAAAAGCTCATTTGCTCCCTTTTTCCCACCGCTCTTCCTCCTTTGCTGTTTTCCGCCGAAATGCAATAATTTTCGGGTGGCGCGGAACGATAAAGCAGCGACGACAAACGATAAAGGAGTGCCGGCAAGAGGCAAAGGAGCAACGACAAAGCTTAAAGTAGTAACGACAAGAAACAAAGGTGTGCCGACAATCTTTAAAGGAGCAACAACAACATTTAAAGATACACCAACGCACAGTAGAATATCGGTTAAGTAAAAACGATGACTCGGAAACCAAATTAAAAGATAACAATATACCAAAACACAGCCCCCGCTAAAAACAGAAGACTCATTTTACGGCCTCAATTCCGCCATCCATGCAGGGAATGCTTTAACGAATCGCATCCTCCCCAGCCACACACATGCAAAAGCACCGAAAAACAAGGTATTAACACCTGCACATCGAATATGACCGCGCAATTTTAATTTCTCATAAATAAAAACAATGAGTTTACATAAATGAGTATAATCAATGCTTTCAGAACATTTTCATTTGCTTGCATAATATTATTTTAAAAAAGGTATTGTATTTCTTAATTACAGTTTGTAATTTTCGTATTGTTATTTAAAATATAAAATTATGACTATGAGCCAAATTAGATCATACAGCGGTACAGATGCCAATTTTATCAATTTCGCAGGACAGGGAGTTGGTTTAATCACCGAAAAACATGAAGATTTTGTCCAATTCACACCCATTTTTAACGCCGAAAGCCTTAGTGGATTAACAACAGTGTATAATGAAGCCTGCAATATCCCTTCTGACAATACGTATGTAGACATACAGGCAAAGGCTACCGAGAATTTAAAGTTGAAACTGGATCAGTGCTGTAAGTTTTTCCAGAGGTGTAAATTCGATATCGAAATAGCATTTCCGAACGATAAAAAAATGTGGGATCAGTTTGGTTTCAATGATTACGAGGAGGCAAGAAGAAATCCAAAATTCATGTATATGTTTTTGACCGATTTGCACATGATTGCCATGCGCAACGCGGCTCCCTTAGTTACAGTGGGCTGGACCGATGAAAGCTTTGATCTGATATTAAATCACAGAGACAGTCTGAAATTGAAGATGAATAATCAATCGGATAGTATTATGGATCGCAGCCACGCAACCGAGAATCGTGTGCTAAAATTGAATAATCTGTACGAAAAGCTGGCGATTTACTTTAAAGCGGCCCGCATTTTATACGATGGCAACGAGGAAATTTTAAAATGGTTCAAGTTTCCTGCCGGCAGCAGCAAACCGAACGAAGAAACAGCAGATGAACAGGAAATAATATCCGCAAACAATTAAAATTCAAATTTACTTTCAATCAAAAAAAAGAATTTGTTTCTCATCCCCCAGGCCTTTGTGTTTGGGGGATTTTTTTTGATCATGAACATTATTTCAATATCATTTAATGAAAACAAAGGATGGGCTTCTTCAAAATCCTCTGGCTAAAGACAAAGACAAAGACAAAAGGATGAATTTGCAGATGATCAGGATTTATCATTTGTCCCCTGCTTTAGCTGGGGCAATTAAAATACATCATTTAGAATCTCCTAAACATCATTACAAAATCCTCCGGCTGAAGCCGAAGGCAAAGAATGAATTCACAAATGATCCGGATGCATCAATTGTCCCCTGCTTTAGCCGGGACAATCAAACAGCCCAACATCCTTTGAACGAAAACAATTGGGGAAACCTAAAATCCTCTGAAGCCGAAGGCAAAGAATGAATTCACAAATGATCCGGATGCATCAATTGTCCCCTGCTTTAGCCGGGGCAATTAAACAGCCCAATATCCTTTGAACGAAAACAATTGGGGAAACCTAAAATCCTCTGAAGCCGAAGGCAAAGAATGAATTCACAAATGATCCGGATGCATCAATTGTCCCCTGCTTTAGCCGGGACAATCAAACAGCCCAACATCCTTTGAACGAAAACAATTGGGGAAACCTAAAATCCTCTGAAGCCGAAGGCAAAGGATGAATTCACAAATGATCCGGATGCATCAATTGTCCCCTGCTTTAGCCGGGGCAATTAAACAGCCCAATATCCTTTGAACGAAAACAATTGGGGAAACCTAAAATCCTCTGAAGCCGAAGGCAAAGGATGAATTCACAAATGATCCGGATGCATCAATTGTCCCCTGCTTTAGCCGGGGCAATCAAACAGCCCAATATCCTTTGAACGAAAACAATTGGGGAAATTCAAAATCCTCCGGCTGAAGCCGAAGGCAAAGGATGAATTCACAAATGATCCGGATGCATCAATTGTCCCCTGCTTTAGCTGGGGCAATTAAACAGCCCAATATCCTTTGAACGAAAACAATTGGGGAAACCTAAAATCCTCTGAAGCCGAAGGCAAAGGATGAATTCACAAATGATCCGGATGCATCAATTGTCCCCTGCTTTAGCCGGGGCAATCAAACAGCCCAATATCCTTTGAACGAAAACAATTGGGGAAATTCAAAATCCTCCGGCTGAAGCCGAAGGCAAAGGATGAATTCACAAATGATCCGGATGCATCAATTGTCCCCTGCTTTAGCCGGGGCAATCAAACAGCCCAATATCCTTTGAACGAAAACAATTGGGGAAATTCAAAATCCTCCGGCTGAAGCCGAAGACAAAGGATGAATTCACAAATGATCCGGATGCATCAATTGTCCCCTGCTTTAGCCGGGGTTATTTTTATAAATCCATATTTCTCAATCAATTCCTTTTCTTCCTGCTCGAATGGTTTTAATTGGTGATGAGATTCCTGATTTTTAATGTAATTGCGAACTTGAGGCAGAGCTGATTTTCCAACAGATACCGCATAATAATCGTTCTGCCATTCGAAATTATCTTGGCACAATTTATTTTTATTGATCCAAAAAGAAGATTCGCCCTTAATCAGTTGCATCAGCTGACTTATGGTCTGGTTTGCCTGAAGAGCCACCAAACAATGGCAATGATCATGATATCCATTTATAAAATCGATATGAATGCCTTTTTCTTCCGCATTTTCCTTCATGTGTTTCCAAATCTTTTTTCTTATCAAACTTGATTTTAGAAATGGCTCGCGATATTTTGTACTCCATACAAAATGAATATACACTTTGACGTGTGGCATAAATTTTCTGTTTTTTTTGAACAAAAAAATTACATCTTTTTATTGAACAAAACAATTTTTTAATATCCTTTGGGTGAAAACAATTGAGGAAATTCAAAATCCTCTGAAGGCAAAGGCAAAGAATGAATTCACAAATGATCCGGATGCATTAATTGTCCCCTGCTTTAGCCGGGGCAATATCAATTACAATTTCACAATGGGCTGGCGAATGATTGTCTTTAGGTTTTCGGGGGCGGTTCTTCGGGGATCATTCAGGTAAATTTCGCGGTGTTTTCCGTGTCGTTCGAAACCATTACCGGCAATGTATTTGTGCAGTTTATCAATGCTTGGGGCCTCATCGGCATAAGAACCTATGTGCATGATCTGCGCAGACAGGCCGTCGCAGAAATCGACCAATTCGATCTTGTCCAAATAGGGCAGTTGCTTCTTTTTGCTGACCTCTTGGCAGGCAGCCTCCACAATTTCTTTGGTGATAAAATTGGGCTGCATCATCATGGCCGACCATTTCCACTCATCAATCCTGTCTCTCGAAAATTCGTTCATATCATCCATCCACCACAAACATTCCAGGGGCATTACACCGTAATCGACTTCCCGGCTTTTCCGCATCGAAAATTTAATCTGATACGACAAGGCATACAATGCCCCGATGGCGTTTTTATAATCTTCCGATGTATTTGGATTTCCTTGTCCGCTGCATTGCAAATACTTAAATTCCGGAACTTCAAGGATCGAAATATTGCCTTTCCGCTCAAAATAAAATGGCTTGTATTTTTTCTTCAGATCTACTTTTCTCATGGCCGTGGTTTAAAAATTTTTCTGCTTCTATTTGAACAAATGCAACAGCAGTGTACTCCAAGTTAGAAAATGTGAGGCAATCTATAATTATCCATCACTTAAAAAGTGACTATTTAGAATGCCCGGGCAGAAAACCAGACCACAAACATCGGCATGCCGGGCAATCTGTTCTGCTCCCAGCTTTCGCTGATGCATTTCCAAAACAAGCCGGAGCATCACATTTCAATACCAGGCGCCTGAAAACAAGGGGTGCTAAAAGGCAGCTAATCAATACAAAACCATTTGGGGATGGGATTCTTTTTTTTTGATTTTAGATATATTCTTTTTAGGTTTATCAAGCAGGCAATCAGGTGTCAACCGCCGTTTAAATACAAGCATACAGCCATGAATAAATTAGCAATTGCAATTCTGCTGACCCTGTTCTCCTTTTCGGGATTTACCCAGGAATTGGATGTGAAAAAATGGGTGCAGGAGGCCGATGAAAAAATGAGGGGTACATCGAGCAAAAGCATCTTTAGCATGACCATTCAAAGAAAATCGTGGTCGCGAACCATTACCATGAAAGCCTGGAGCATTGGCAACGACTATTCTCTAATGTACATTCTGTCGCCTGCCAAGGAAAAAGGACAGGTGTTTCTGAAACGCGGCAATGAAATGTGGAACTGGATTCCCAGCATTGAACGAATGGTAAAAATTCCGCCTTCGATGATGATGCAATCGTGGATGGGATCGGACTTTACCAACGACGATTTGGTGAAGGAATCGTCGTTGGTAAAAGATTATACCCACAAGCTGGTGGCCGAAGAGCAGCTGCAGGGATACAACTGCTATAAGATTGAATTGATTCCTACTGAAGATGCTCCGGTTGTTTGGGGTAAAATTTATATGTGGATCAGTAAAAAAGAGAAACACTGGCTGCGTGCCGAGTATTACGACGAAGATGGTTATCTGATGAAATATGAGGTGTTGTCGGATATCAAAATGGTTGACGACCGCGAAATGCCTACCCGTTTGGAGATGATTCCTGCCGATGAGGAGGATCAGAAAACCATTCTGATTTATGGCGAAACCGAATTCGATATTCCACTGAAGGAATCGTTTTTCTCCATTCAAAACATGAAACGAATCAGGTAGTTCCGAACTGCATATACATTTAAATATGAATACGAATATTAAACTAGCCTGGCGAAATCTCTGGAGAAATAAAAGAAGAACTTTAATTACAGTTGCTTCCATTTTTTTCGGCGTGCTGTTTTCAGCCTACATGACCTCGATGCAGGAGGGCTCGTATACAAAAATGGTGGATATTGTGGTGAAGTTTTACTCGGGATACATGCAGGTGCATCATGAGGATTACTGGGAAAACAAGAGCATTAACAACAGTTTCGAATACAATCAGGAATTGGTGGATGAACTGCTTGCCAACAAAGATGTCGATTTTGTTTTTCCGCGCCTGGAATCATTTGGTCTGGCCTCATCGAAAGAGTTGACCAAGGGGGCCATGATTTTTGGTATTGATCCCTTGGGCGAAAATCAGCTGACCAAAATTGCCGATAAGGTCAGGTCAGGAAAATATCTGGAAGCAGAAGATGAGGGAGTATTGATGGGTGCTGGCTTGGCGAAGTATTTACAGCTAGGTGTAAACGACACTTTGGTGATAATCAGTCAGGGATATCACGGAGTGAGTGCTGCAGAAAAATTCCCGATTCGAGGCATTATTAAACATGTATCGCCCGAGCTGAATAAAACCATTGTGTACATGAGTCTGGCGAAATGTCAGGAATTTTTTAGTGCAAAAAACCGCTTGACTTCTCTGGTAATTAATGTGGCCGACAATGATGTAATGAAACGTGCTTTTCATGATCTGAAAAAAAACATCAAAGCCCCCTACTCTATTATGAGTTGGGAAGAAATGCAGCCTGAGGTTGTACAGCAGATTGAAGGCGACCGGGCGGGTGGTATCATCATGAAAGCCATTCTTTACATCGTAATCGCATTTGGAATTTTGGGTACCATTATGATGATGATGATGGAAAGAAGACGCGAATTTGGCGTGATGACTGCCATTGGCATGAGCAAAGGGAAATTGGCCGGAGTTCTCTTTTTCGAGACAATTTTCATTGGATTTCTGGGCATTCTTTCGGGTTTGGCGGCAAGTTGGCCATTGCTTCTTTTACAAAGTGCAAACCCAATCCCTCTTAGCGGACAAGCCGCTCAGATGATGGAAGAGTTTGGTTTCGAACCCTACATGTTCTTCTCTACTTCGTGGCAGGTATTTAGCCAGCAGGCCATTAGTGTATCTGTTATTACCCTCATTATTGCCATTTACCCGGTTGTTTCGGCATTGCGATTAAAAGAAATTAAAGCTTTGAAAGCTTAAAAAGGCAAAAGGGAAAAAGGTAAAAGGAGAAAGTCAACAAGCATCAGCTTAAAAGAAAAAGATATGATCAGATCAGTAGCATGGAGAAATATTTGGCGCAGTCCGCTTCGCTCAGGAATTATTATTGCTGCAATCAGTATTGGCATGTCGGCAGGTGTATTTACCACCACTTTTACCAAAGGCTGGATGAATCAGCGGCTTGAGGCAGGGGTTGAAACCGAGGCTTCGCACATACGAATTCAGCAAGCAAAATTTGGAGAGAATTACGACCTGAAAGAATCCATTCCCCAAGCCGCACAACTGGCTGATGAATTAGCCCGCCTGCCGCAGGTTAATGGCGTAAGTCCGCGAATTGTGATCCAATCGATGCTTGCCTCGGCCGAAACAGGAACGGGAGTTAAAATCATTGGAATCAACCCCGAAAAAGAAAAGACTGTTACCAATTTGCACGCCAAATTATCTGAAGGAAAATATTTCGAAGGGATGAAGAGAAATCCGATTTTAATTGGAGCCAAACTGGCTAAAAAACTGAAGGTGAAAATGAAGTCGAAAGTCGTAATTACCGTTCAGGATGCATCGGGAAATATTACCGGAGGAGCTTTTAGAGTATGTGGCATTTTTGATATCACCAATGGGATGTACGAAGAAACAAATGTGTTTGTGCTCAAGAGCGATCTGGCCCGCTTACTCGGATTGGATGAGCAGGTTTCGCACGAAATAATTGTTCATCTGGATGATACGGAACTGATCGATCAGCAGAGCCTGCTGCTAAAGAACAAGCACAAAAATTTGTTGGTTCAGACCTGGAAAGAAGCCATGCCCGAATTGGGTTATATCAATGAAATTGGAAATCTGTATACCTATATTTTTGTTATCATTATTCTATTGGCTCTGGGCTTTGGAATTGTAAACACCATGCTGATGGTGATTCTTGAAAGAGTAAAGGAAATTGGCATGTTAATGGCGGTAGGCATGAGCAAAACCCGGATTTTTGGCATGTTAATGCTGGAAACCGTTCTGCTGACTTTCACAGGAGGATTTACCGGCATTCTTATTGGCCTGGGTGCCACATACGCCACAATGGAAAACGGGATCAATCTTTCGAGTTACGCCGCCGGCTTCGAAGACATGGGCTACAGTGCTCATGTGTATCCGGTGGTGGAATTTGAAACACTGCTTGTGATCACAATACTTGTGATTATCACCGGAATTGCGGCATCAATCTATCCGGCCCGAAAAGCCTTAAAATACCATCCCGCTGATGCGATAAGAACTGAGTAACCGGGTTAATATCCACCTTAAAAGAACTGAAATATGAACATCATAGAAATTACAAACCTTCATAAGATATACAACGACTCCGAAGTAAATGTTCATGCCGTAAACGGCATTAGCCTTAGCTTCGAAGAAGGTGAGTTTGCAGCCATTGTAGGACCTTCCGGCTCAGGGAAATCGACCCTGCTAAACATGCTTGGTGGTTTGGATGAGCCTACCAATGGCAAAATTCTGATCGACAATAAGGATTTACGTGAGTTAACATCGTCTGATCTGATTAAATTCAGAATGCAGAATATTGGTTTTGTTTTTCAATCGTACAACCTGATTCCGGTTTTAACGGCCAGGGAAAATGTGGAATTCATTATGCATCTGCAAAACCGTCCCAAAAAGGAACGGGAAGAAAGAAGCATGGAGTTATTAAATGCCGTTGGTTTAGAGGGACGAGAAAACAGCCGTCCAAATAAACTTTCCGGCGGACAGCAGCAACGGGTTGCAGTGGCAAGAGCTTTGGCCTCGAAACCCAAATTTGTTTTGGCCGACGAACCTACTGCAAATCTGGATTCGAAATCGACCGAGAATCTATTGGAGATCATGGAAGACCTGAACAAAAAGGAGAACATCACCTTTATTTTTTCAACTCACGACCAAAGAGTTGTGAACAAGGCTCATCGGGTAATCACCCTTGAGGATGGAAAAATTATTAGTGACGAACGCAGACCATAAAGCAAATTGCTTCCTGTTAAATTAGTATCCAGTAAGATGAAAAAAGCCATTCTTGCTCTCTTTCTATTTCTTTCCTTGCTTTCCCATTCGCAGGAACGCAAATGGAATCTGAATGGTTATGTGAAAGATCTGTACATGTTTTATCACCCGGAACAGCCTCCTATTGGACCTGAGTTACCAAATTATCATTTGAACACCATTCACAACCGGTTAAATTTCAATTGGTACGCTAACGAGAAGATTAGCTTTTCAATGGGAATGCGAAATCGCTTGATCATGGGAAATATGGTAAGTGAAATTCCCAATTACCGGGCTACTGCAAATGTTGACAATGGATACATGGATTTGTCTTGGCTTAGTGCCCGTTCCCACAAATGGTTTTTGCATTCGATAATCGACAGAGCCTACTTTGATTGCACCCAAGGCGATTGGCAGTTTCGTATTGGGCGTCAGAGAATCAATTGGGGAATCAGCAAGGTTTGGAATCCCAATGATGTTTTCAACAGCTTCTCTTATTTCGATTTTGACTATGAAGAACGTCCGGGCAGTGATGCCGTCAATATCAGACATTATCCGAGCGTTACCTCTTCGATGGAACTGGTATTTAAAATGGCAGACCATTCCAGTGAAATGGCCTTAGCCGCCATGTACCGATTCTCGAAATGGAATTACGATTTTCAATTGTTATCCGGTTGGGTTGGCGATGACTATGTGCTGGGCGGCGGATGGTCCGGCGATATCATGGGCGGCGGTTTTCGTGGCGAAATATCTTACTTTACTCCCCGCCCGACGAAGAACAGTTCCAAAGAAGCAAAAGTTGCTTCCCTATCCTACGATTACACCCTGAAGAACAATCTCACTCTTTCAATCGAAGGACTTTTCAACAGCAATGGCAGCACAAAAAATGCGGTCGGTTCAAATGTTCTTTTTGATCAAAACTTGTCAGCGAAAATGCTTTCCCGGGCTAAATATTCGGTATTTGGACAGCTGGCTTATCCAATTACTCCCTTATTCAATGCCAGCTTATCAACAATTTTCAACCCTTCGGATCATTCCTGCTACCTCAATCCTTCGTTTAGCTATTCTCTTAGCGAAAACATTGAACTAATGCTGACCACTCAATTGTTTTTTGGTAAAAATGGCAGTGAATTTGGAGATATTGGACAAGTAGCTTTTGGAAGATTACGATGGAGTTTTTAAAGGGATTTGTTATTTCCAATCCTTCCATTCCGATTTCAGTACCGACATCACCAATTTATCATGGTATTCTCCATTTCGAAGTGCAGCTTCCCTGTAACGACCTTCCAAAACAAAACCTGCCCGCTCATAAGCTTTTACACCGGCAATGTTAGGCACCGAAACCGTCAGCATGATGCGGTTCAAACCCAATTCTTCAAAACCCATTTTCACAATCTTTCGAGTGACTTGGGTACCAATTCCCTTTCCCCAATGATCCTTATCGCCTATGAAAATGAAATATTCTCCCGATTTATTAATCGTTGAAATGCCACTGATGCCTGCGTAACCAACAAAAACACCATCCACAAAAATTCCGTGATTGCTGTTCCTTTTATCACTAATGGCCTGTGCATACCAATCTTCAATCTGTTGGTCGGTTTTCATCGCCTGAAATATTGACAAGGAGTAAATGATTGCTTCCTCATCTTTAATCCATTTGCAGAATGACGGAAGGTTTTCGGGGGTGAGTGGTTTTAGTTTAATCATTTATTTTTCTTTAAAAGCTCCACCTAAAATCGGAGATAATTAATAAGCTTTATATCTTTTTTCTACCACAAAAAAAGCAAATATGCATAAGCAAGAGCAAACAAAACAGCAACGCTAACTGCAACAATTAAAACCCGTCTATTTTCACGATGAATCTTAAATCTAATTTTTTCTTTAATGTTAGTTAATTCCGCATTGGGTACTTTTTTAAACCTGAGAAAGGTTCTTCTGCTTTCTTTAATTTTAATATTATCCCGGAAACCAGGTTTTTGAGAATGAAGTTCAGATTTATTCTCTTTCATTCTTCTAATCATATCGAAAACGTGACCTGCTGATGACATTCAGTTTCATTTTTTAAAATATCTACAATATATATTAATTAACAATAATAGAAAAATAAAAACTCCCTTTCGGTTGAAACAAAAAGGGAGCTTTTACAGGTATTGATATCTTTTTTTAGAAGCCCTGACTTGCAGCAACAATAATTGCAACAATCATTCCGATTGGGTATAAGGCAAGCATCACAATTGTGAAAATTCCCATAAACTTGTAGTGCGATTTCATGTATTTCATCGACTCGGTAAGGCTTTGCGTGCTCTTACCTGCAAGTGCAAGCTTTGCTTTATTTGCAAATTGCAGCAGATAATAGATTGGAAAGAAGTACACTCCCGCCAGTACCAAATATAAAAACCCGATTCCTCCAATAGGAAATGGCAGTATACTTGCCATTGATCCGGCCAAGGCAAACACTGCGAATGATCCCAACACCATGAATCCCATAAAAATAAAGCCAACAATGGCTAAAAACTTCGCCCACTTAGCGGTTTCACGTAAATATGCTTCTGCCTGAGTTTCCAGCAACAACTCATTTTTAATTTCAGTTCCTTGTGTTTCTAAATTCTCCATGAATCAATAATTAGTGTTATGATTTTTATAAAGAGCGCTAAGTTATTATTTATTTAAAAATCTAAAAATTAAAATTCAAACTTTACACGTTCATACTGTTTACCGCAGAATTTTGGCAAAATATAATTATTTCCTTTTTCATTCCTTAATTAAAGCACTACCATCTCACGGTAAACACGGTCTCTCCCACTTTCGAACGGCAAAGAAGACTGCCGCCATGGGCACGCATAATCTGACGGGAATAACTCAAGCCAATGCCCGATCCGTTCTCTTTTGTGGTGAAAAAGGGAATGAAAATTTCATCTGCAATTTCCTCCGAAATACCATGACCGTTATCTGATACTCTGATCTCTGTAATTTCGCCCTTTTGAATGGAAGTTACAGCAATAGCTGCATTGGAATCTGCTCCGGAAGGCTGTCCGTTGAAAGCTTCTGCCGCATTTTTCACCAGATTAATAATTACCTGAACCATCATTTGTTCATCAGCCGTAAACCGAAAATTTTTAACGGGTGGTGTCAACTTTAAATTTCCGAAAAAACTCTCTTTTATGGGCGACAACAGAATATTCAAACGCTCGAAAAAAGAATGAGTATCGATGATAGCTAATTTAGGTTCCGGTGCCTTGGACAATACCCGATACGATTGTACAAAACGAATCAATGCTTCGCTCATTTCGGTAATCACGCCCAAACCGTTAATGGTTTTTTCTACATGAATATCTTCAGACACATCCGTTATGGCGCCCAATTTCTGCTCCCATATTCTTTTCAGGGACTGTGAAATGGAAGTAACCGGAGCCAATGAATTCATTATTTCGTGACTCAGTACTCTAATCAGTTTTACCCAGGCATCAATTTCCTTGCGTTCCAATTCTCCCCGGATATCCTGTAAAGTTATCAGCCTCACTTCTTCATTCTCCAGACGAATTACCGAACATCTCGAAATCACCTGTATCCGTTCTTTTTTTAAGATGAGATCCAATACTTTTTTCTGGCGGTTTTTTAGTTCTGTAAGACCTGATGTAAATTTTGAATCGACCTGATCGAGTTGCTTAATATGTGTGAAAGTCTTTAAGCTGAGTAGTTCCAAGGCCGCCGAATTCACATCAGTAACGTAACCATCTTCGGCAAGTACCACAACTCCGGTTGCAATATTCTGAAGAATTTCTCCGAAATATTTCTCCTTAATTTTGCTTTTCACCTGCACTTGCTGCAAAATGCCGTTCAGCTCGTTCAAACTTTGATGCAGTTCGTTAATAATGGCATTGCCTGTTTTAATGGGGAAACGCAAAGTGGTATCTTCATTTTTAATGGACTGAACAAAGTAGTTCATCTCCTTGTGCGTTTTGTTCAAAAAACGCACAAATTGAAGTACCAAGACAATTTCGGCGCAGAGAATTGGGAATGCGAAATAATAGGATGCCTGCGAAAGAAAACAGCCAATCAGCACTGCGAAAAAAATCACAAAACCAAGCCGTACGAATAAAGCTGAATTGTAGTGTCTATAAGCCATACTTCTTAATTTTATTGTAAAGGGTTTGTCGTGTTACTCCTAATTGCGCCGATACAGCAGAAAGATTCCCCATTTGCTTTTCGATTGCTCCCAAAATCAACTGCTTCTCCATATCTTCCAATGTGCCGCCAAAGGCTTCAGCAGCCGAGAATTCATCCATTTTAAAAACAAAATCTTTTGCACTAATTAAGTGTGTATCGCTAAGGATTACAGCTTTTTCTATAGCATGCTGCAATTCACGAACATTACCGGGCCAACGGTAAGTTTGTAATTTCGCGATGGCTTCCGGTGCAATAACAAGTCCGTTCTTATTGTATTTTTCAGCGTAAAGCTTCACAAAAAACTGCACCAATTCGGGAATGTCAGCAATACGGTCGCGCAAGGACGGCAATTCAATTTGTATGGTGTTAATCCGGTAAAGCAAATCTTCCCGAAAACGTCCTTCTCCAATCATTTTAACCAGATTACAGTTGGTCGCACAAACCAATCGTACATCAATATCAACAGGCAAATTTTCGCCCAGTCGGGTTAGTGTTCTGTTCTGCAGTACCGATAGCAGCTTCGCCTGCATTGGCATGGATAAATTTCCAATTTCGTCGAGAAAGAGTGTGCCTTCGTTGGCCGCTTCAATTTTCCCCATTCTATCCATTCCGGCATCGGTAAATGCTCCTTTTTTGTGCCCGAACAATTCACTCTCAAACAAATTTTCGGCTATGGATCCCATATCAACGGTAACCATCACCTTCTTCGCCCGGTTGGAAAGCCGGTGAATCTCCCGGGCAACCAATTCCTTTCCGGTTCCATTTTCTCCCGTAATCAGAATATTCGCATTGGTCATGGCCACTTTTCGAACCACGGCCATCACTTTTTCCCAAGCCGGCGAACTTCCAATAATGTGATTCTTATTTTTGTTGATTTCAGCAATCAATTCATTTTCCTTTAAGCGAAGATTCTTTACCTCTTTTCTGGAATGGCTTAATTTCCAGGCCATCTCGATAGTCGTCAGCATCTTCTCATTCTCCCAAGGTTTCAGAACAAAATCGACAGCTCCCGAACGCACTGCTTTCACAGCCAACTCTACATCTCCATAGGCAGTAATCATGACCACACTCAATCCCGAATTGTATTCCAAAATCTGATTCAACCAATAAATTCCTTCGTTTCCGGTATTAATTCCTGCTTTAAAATTCATATCCAAAAGCACAACATCGTAGCTGTCACTTTTCAATTCTGAAAGCAAGGCGTTTGGACTCGACAAACATTTTACTTTTTTACAGCTTCCTGTCAGTAACAAATCCAAAGCGCTTAAAATGCTTTTATTGTCATCAACAATTAAAATTTTGGCTTCTTTCATTTTTAGTAAAGATATGAGATGTGAGAGATGAGATTTTAGATCCTCAATGGTACATTATCTAATTTTTATCTAAAGTAAAAAGCTTTTCAAAAAATTAGACAACGATTGTCTATTTTTTTTACACTTCCATTTTACAGACACAACACAAACGTCTACTAATGTAAAACTTACAAGCCTTGGCACAGGATTGGATAAGCATTGGGTGAATGAATTGGGTGAATGAATTGGGTGAATGAATTGGAATAAACATGTATTTGAAATTGTTCAATCTAATTTATTCTTGATGATGCAGAAAAGAATAAACCACAGAGCACACTGAGAAGTGCACAGAGAAAAAATACAAACAAGGAATCAAATATTCCGCGATAAAACAAAAAGAGCTTACATATGTCAATGGATCGTAAAATTGAAGTGAAGAAGGGTTTTAAAACCAAACATATTTATATCCTTATTGGGATCATATTTCTTGGATTTTTAGTGTGGTTGCTCTTGAGCAGTTCTACCTCTACCTATCGAACCGAACTCGATAAACTCACCATAACAGAAGTTTCGCAGGCAGAGTTTAAAGATTACATTTCGATTATCGGAACAGTTGAACCCAAAACAACCATCTATCTGGATGTTGAAGAAGGTGGTAAAGTTGTCGAAAAATTAATTGACGAAGGAGAATTGGTGAAAAAAGGAGATGTGATTCTTAGACTGATTAACAACGATCTTAAATTGCAGATTCTCAATACCGAATCGTCACTTGCCTATCAGGCCAATGAGCTGCGCAATACTTTGATTAATATGGAACAGCAGAAAATCAGCAACAAACAGCAAATTCTTAGCATCGACAGTGATATCATCAGACAAAAAAGACAATACGAACAGAACCAACTTTTATTCGAAAGGGGATTTATCTCCAAAGAAGTCTACCTAAGATCGAAGGAAGATTATGACCTTTCCCTGCAAGACCGCCAGTTAAGATATCAACGAATGGTTCAGGACTCCATTTTTCGGGAGAATCAGAAAACACAAATGAACAGCAGTCTGAATAACATGAAACAAAACCTCGAAATGGTTCGGGAGCGCTTGGAAAATTTGAACATTAAAGCTCCGGCTGATGGTCAGCTGGGAAGTTTGGATATTGAAATCGGTCAATCGATTAACCGGGGCGAAAGAATAGGCCAGCTTCATATTCTGAACAATTTTAAAGTGCTTGCCGAGGTCGACGAACATTATATTGACCGTGTCCGCCGGGAGTTAAGTGCTTCGATGCAGCGAAACGATCAGGAGTTTATTTTGAAAACTAAAAAAGTATATCCGGAAGTTCGGGATGGTCGTTTTAAGGTGGATCTGATTTTTGATGGAAAATCGCCGGAGAATCTGCGTACCGGACAAACCTATCACATAAAACTGGAATTGGGACAAGCCGTTGAAGCTACACTGCTGTCCCGTGGTGGATTCTTTCAAAGCACGGGCGGACAATGGGTATTTGTTTTGGATGAATCGGGGCGGTTTGCCACCAAACGAAACATCAAAATCGGCAGACAAAATTCTCAATATTTCGAGGTACTGGAAGGATTGCAGACAGGTGAGAAAGTGATTACATCCAGTTACGATACTTTCGGAGATAATGAACGGATTGATTTTAAATAACAACAACCATACTGATCGTAAACCATCATAATAAATAGAATTTAGTAATTTACCCCTAAATCCCCTGCAGGGACTTAAGTGATAACACTTTAATATTCAATAAAAAAATAAATAGCTATGATTAACACAGTAAACCTAAGTAAGGTATTTAGAACCGATGAGATTGAAACCTTGGCTCTTAACAATGTAAATCTGAAAATCAACAAAGGCGAATTTGCTGCCATTATGGGTCCATCGGGTTGCGGCAAATCTACCCTGATGAATATTCTGGGTTTGCTCGATAATCCTTCGGAAGGACAATACACGTTTGATAGTACCGAAGTATCGGGTTTAAAAGAAGGTCAGCGCACCGATCTGCGAAAAGGTAACATTGGTTTTGTATTTCAGAGTTTCAACCTGATTGATGAGTTGAATGTATTCGAAAATGTTGAAATGCCATTGGTTTATCAGCGAATCAGCAGTAAAACCAGAAAAGAGATGGTGAACAAAGTTCTGGATCGAATGAACATGAGTCATCGTGCACAACACTATCCTCAGCAACTGTCCGGTGGTCAGCAGCAACGTGTGGCAATAGCCCGGGCGGTGGTTTCCAACCCAGGATTAATACTTGCCGATGAGCCAACGGGTAATCTGGATTCGAAAAACGGACAGGAAGTAATGGAGCTGCTTACCGAACTAAACCGCGAAGGAACAACAATCATCATGGTAACTCACTCCATACAAGATGCCGGCTATGCTCACCGAATCATCAATCTGTTTGATGGAAAAGTTGTGATGGAAGAAAGTTTGGTTGAGGAACATGCCTTGTAGTTTCTGAAATTTCACATACCAAACTGAATTAAATTGGTGGATTTTTGCCTTGGCAGGATTCATTGCCATGGGGATTGCTCTGCTTACGGTTTCGTTTCAATCGTGGAGGGCAGCTACAAGGAATCCGGTGGAGAGTTTGAGGTATGAGTAAATCAATTAACAATTACTAATGAATAATTAATGTAATGAATTTTTACAACATCAAATTATCTTTAAAGGGCTTACTAAAAAACAGAGTGGTAAGTGCAATTAATATTGGTGGACTTGCACTTGGAATAAGTATTAGTTTATTGATTTTTGCTTTCGTAGACAAGGAAGAATCAATGGACAAACATATTGCTAAGTCTGATAATATATTTGTTTTGAAAAATGATCAAGATTCATACGTCTCTTCCAAAATGGTTGAATTAATCCGCATGAACATTCCTGAAATAAAGCACATTACATATGCTCAAAATGAATGGTCTCCACAAGTATTTGTTGAATACAACAATAAAAAAATAAAAATAAAGCATTTAATTGTTACAGATTCAGCTTTTTTTCGGGTTCTCCCAATGAAAGCTTTATATGGAAATCCGTCAACTGCACTAACAACAGCAAACAAAATTGTACTTACTGAAACGCTCTCAAAAAAGATTTTTGGAAATGAAAATCCTATTGGTAAAACAATTACGTATAACGCAACCAATTTGCAAAATGAATTAATTGTTGTAGGCGCAGTGATTAAAGATTTGTCTCACAATAGTTCTTTTAAATTTGATGCCGTTTTATCAGAAGATACTAATAACAAAATTGATTGGTATGCTGGAAATAAAAATAGCTGGGGCACTCAAAACTATATCTCTTATTTTAGAATACCGACTAATAGCAATATAAACTTGATTAATCAGAAACTTAAAAACATTCCATTAACAGATGTTGCAGAAGATATTAAAAGCAGCATTAAACTTAGTTCTCTTCCATTACAAAATTCTTATTTCAAGGCACCCGACATCGAAATACAGAGGCATGGAAATCATCTTACAATTATAATTATACGAATCACTGGTATCCTAATCCTACTTCTGGCCTGTATCAACTACATTAATTTAGTGGCAACTCAAAAAATAAAAAGATTGCGCAATATCGGAATCTTAAAAGTTCTGGGAAGTAAAAGGAGGAAAATCATTCAATTGATTAGTACTGAATCTGGTTTAGTTCTATTAATTACATCTGCTCTGGTTATCACATTGCTCTATTTCTTAACAGAAGGTTTAAATCATCTTACTCAATCTCAGTTTACACTTGCTGAAATTCTTTCAGGATGGAACCTAATTGTGTTCATCCTTATATTAATTGTTACACTGCTAATTACAGGAATCATACCAGGCATTATTCTAAGTAGTAATGAAACGACTCAACTACTGAAAAATAAAATCTCCATAAATCATAAAAATTACCTTCGTAATATTTTATTGGTTTTTCAATTTACAATTTCCATTATTTTAATAACTAGTATTCTTTTCATTAAAAAGCAGAATAATTTCCTTATCAGCAAAGACCCTGGATTTAAAAGAGAAAATATTATTTATACAACAACAAATGAAGAAATTTCAAACTTAGGAGATGCATTTCAAAATGAAATGAAAAAAATAGCAGGTGTAGAAGACATCACCTTCTCATCCTCAGTAATTGGGTATAATGAATCGAATTGGGGACGTGACTTACTAAATAAGACGGAACAATATAATATAGGATTTTCTAATTTTTATGTTGCTCCTAACTTTTTCAAGTTTTTCGGAATTGAATTGGTTCGAGGAAAACAGTTTAATGAATATTCGTCAAAAGCAAGAGATTGGATTTTTAATCAAACAGCAATTAAAAAGTTCAGAATTGAACAATTGGAAGATGCTAAACTTTTGAATTGGAGTGGAACAAAACAAGAACCTATTATTGCGGAAGTTACAGATTTTAATTTCGAATCGATGCACGTTCCCATAAGACCTGTTGGTTTCAGATGCAGAAATAATGTGGATGAAGTTGCCTATTTTAAACTAATAACAACCAATGGAATGGCTTTTAAGCAATGTTTATCCGCTATTCAAAAAAAATGGACTAAGCTCTCTCCTAAGTTCCCTTTAGAAATTAAGTTTATGAATAGCTCATGGGAGGCCTTATATACAAAGGAAAAGCAGTTTCAGAAAATACTAAATTATGCGACTGCTATTTCTATTTTACTTTCTTGTTTAGGTCTGATTAGTTTAACTTTTTTTATAGTTGAGACCCAAACCAAAGAAATTGGATTGAGGAAAGTAAATGGAGCCAAACCTTATGAAATTGTACAAATGCTAAACAAAGGATTTGCAAAGTGGGTAGTCATCGCCTTTGTAATAGCCTGCCCAATTGCTTGGTATGCCATGCACAAATGGCTCGAGAATTTCGCTTACAAAACAGAACTTAGCTGGTGGATTTTTGCCTTGGCAGGACTCATTGCCATGGGAATTGCATTGCTTACGGTTTCGTTTCAGTCGTGGCGGGCAGCAACAAGGAATCCGGTGGAGAGTTTGAGGTATGAGTAACGAATTTGATTCCAAGTTAATCTGTGTTTAGCCCATAATTTACTATTAAAACATTCTTAAGAATATAAATCATGCTTCTGTACAATCTTAAACTTGCTATTAGAAACCTTTTAAGTAACAAAGTAGTTTTGCTTATTAATATTTTGGGCCTTTCTGTAGGAATAACCATAGGATTGTTAATATTCTCTTTTGCACAAAAAGAATTATCAACTGATCATTTCCTTCGTCAGCACGAACAGGTATTTACCCTGCTTCTAAATGATCAGCCAGGAGTAGCACAACAAATGAGTCAGTTGGTAAAAAAAGAAATACCAGAGATCGAATTCATAACAAACTGTCAATACGAGCAGGCTCCTCAGGTATTTGTAAAAAATAATGATGTCAGTTTTAAGATTGAAAAACTTTTGATAGCCGATTCTTCTTTTTTTAAGGTTTTTCAACTGGCATCAGTTTATGGAAACCTATCTAATTCTTTGAACAAACCAAATCAATTGGTATTGACAAAATCGCTGGCAAAAAAGATTTTTGGTGATACAAACCCTATTGGGAAAAGTTTACTATACAATACCACTCATTTACAGAATGAATTAGTAGAAGTAACAGCTGTTATCGAAGATTTACCTCATAATTCATCATGGGATTTTAAGGCTGTTCTTTCAACATTAACCAATTATAAAATTGATTGGTATCGAAATCAGGGATGGGGACATCAAAATTTCATCTCCTTTCTCAAGACCAGAGAAAATGTCGATCCAGAGCTTCTGCAGGAGAAGATCATGAATATGTCCCAGAAAAATATACCTGACGGATACAAGGATCTCATTCAGTTTTCCATATTTCCATTTACTCAACTCTATTTTAACTTTCCAAAACACAGCAAGTTAAAGCATGGAAATAAATTTACTCTGGCGATCATCCAAATCATTGGTTTTCTGATTCTATTTCTTGCCTGTGTTAATTACATTAATTTGGTAACTGCCCAGCGCGGAAAAAGATACAAAAATGTCGCTGTTATTAAAACCATGGGCAGTAGCAAACGACATATTTTAGCTCTGTTTACATACGAATCGGCAATAACCCTTCTTATTGTTCTTACACTGGTAATCAGCTTTGTAAGGCTTCTATTAAACGGATTTAACCAGTTAACTCATTCTGCTTTTTCCTTAATCGAAATATTTTCCGGTTGGAATCTATGTATGTTGTTTTTCATCATGCTATTTACACTGGCAATAACAGGTTTGTTTCCCGGATTGATTTTTAGCAGGCAAACAACAAGTGTACTTATTAACAGGCATGTCGATAAAAAACAAAAAAACAGCTTAAGAAATGGCTTGCTGGTGTTTCAGTTTTTTATTTCAATCATTTTAGTTACTTGTTTGCTTGTAATCAACCACCAAAACAAACTTCTATTCAACAACAATCCTGGATTTGAAAAGAAACATATTCTCTACGCAAGTACTAACACTGATTTGGAAAACAACATGCAGGCTTTTAAAAACCAACTACTGCAAACACCGGGAATAGAAGATCTTACCTTTTCGAGCGAACCAATCTTAAAAATTTCTGAAAATTGGGGTTTATCCTTTATAAATAGAGGAAAGGAAGAAACAATCAGTTTTGCCAAATTTAGAGTCAGCTCTAATTTTTTCAATTTCTTTAACATCCAACTAAAACAGGGCACAAGTTTTACAGAACACTCAAAAGAAAAGTGGGACTTTATTCTCAACGAAACGGCTATTCGCAATTTCGACATCAAAAAACTTTCTGATGCCCGAATGCTCTTTGGTAAAGACCCCTCTTCCGGGACCATAATTGGTGAGGTGGAAGATTTTAACTTTGAATCGATGCATTCCCCCATTCGCGAAGCTGTATTTACCTGCTCAGGAAAAAGCGATGAAGTTATTTACCTGAAGACAACAGCCAATACTCCGGAGATATTGGAACAAACCATTCACTCAATTAAAAAAAAATGGAACGAATTTTCACCGAATTTCCCTTTTGAATATCATTTTCTTGATGATTCCTGGGAACAGCTTTATAGAAAAGAAAAGCAGTTTCAAAAAATCGTCAGCTATGCCGCTCTAATTTCTCTCTTTCTATCCTGTTTAGGACTGATAGGATTAAGCTTTTTTGTAATTGAAAACCGAACCAAAGAAATAGGAATCCGAAAAGTAAATGGTGCCAAAACTATCGAGATAATGAGTATGCTAAATCTGGATATATTAAAATGGACATTAATCGCCTTTGTTATAGCCTGCCCCATTGCCTGGTATGCCATGCGCAAATGGCTCGAAAACTTTGCTTACAAAACAGAACTTAGCTGGTGGATTTTTGCCTTGGCAGGACTCATTGCCATGGGAATTGCATTGCTTACGGTTTCGTTTCAATCGTGGCGGGCAGCTACAAGGAATCCAGTGGAGAGTTTGAGGTACGAATAAACAAAATTGGGCAGATATCTGCTTACAAATAAAATGGAATAACAAGAGTAACGAAACTACATAAAAAACGAATATGAATCTTCCACTAAACCTGACATTAGCAATCCGTAATATCTTCAAGAAGAAGACACAATCCATAATCAGTATTTTAGGATTGGGCATAGGTGTAGGCTGTGTTTTTCTTTTGATGTTGCTTTACATCCACGAAAATTCATTTAATGGTTCCTTCTCAAACAAACAATTACTCTACAGAGTTTTGCAAGGCAGCGATTGTCGCACTTCATTTCCTTTGGCAAGCACAAGTAAAGATGAAATTCCTTTAATTGATAATTATTTCAGGTACTATCAAACTGCCGATGTTGAACTAAAAGATTCCCGCAATGAAATTGTGCAGGATCATCAGTTTGCATTTTCAGATGCCGGCATGTTTGATTGTCTTGGTATCCGTTTTATACAGGGAAAACCTGCCCAATCAAAATCTGAAGTTTGCATTTCTGAAACTACTGCCCAAAAGTACTTTAACAGCCTCAACGTCTGCAATCAACTTCTTAAAATCAAGCTGAATAATCAATTTATATCTTTACGGATTACAGGCGTTTACAAAAATTTTCCCACCAATTCTACTTTCAATGCCAATTTCATTGCCCACATTGATTTAACACAAGAGGTACTCAGTCACAACCAAGAAATGTTCGGTCATTACGGACAGGAAAACGAAGAGTTTAAAGACTGGAATCACTTTCCATTTCATAGTTATTTGCTCCTAAATCCGAAGGCAAATCCAGAGGTAATTGTTCACAATATCCAAAACTATAAAACACGAACAAATCATGAGGAACGGAAAACAATGGATTTTAGTTTGCAGGCAATTACCGATATCTATTTAAAGTCAAATGATGTTACCGGAGATACATTTACACCGTCGGGAAATTCGAAGCAATTAATCTATTTTTTAGCCATTGCTTTATTCATTTTACTCATCGCAATTGTCAATTACATTTTTTTAACCAAGGCAAAAATCACCTCCCGCTTAAAAGAGTTGGGAACCCAGAAAGCATTGGGAGCCTCAGGTGTTGCCATCAAAAAACAAATCGTACTCGAATCAAATTTAATTTCTTTCATCAGCCTTGTTCCTGCTTTTTTCATCCTGATTGTTGGCATTCCATTTCTGAACGCAACTTTGGATCGCAACCTGAGTATTGAATTGTTCTCGATGTGGCAGGTATGGTCCTTATTGATTCTCATTGTTTTGCTTACCGGTTCCGTTGCCGGATTAGTAATCGGTATACATGTTTCCAGAGTTTCAACTGTTCTTTTGCTTTTGGGTAAAGTTTCGCAAACACCAAAAGTAAAATCATGGAACAACTCCTTTCTGAGTTTGCATTTTGCCATATTTATAGTATTGATTGTTGGTGTTCTAACAGTCAAAAAGCAACTCCATTATGCTCAAACCAGTTCCCAAAACATCAATCCCAAAAACATTATTATCTGTGAGTTAAATTCAACAGAATTAAGAAATCAGTTTAATGTTATCCAAACGGAAGTGGAAAAAATTCCTGGGGTAAGGTATTCCGCCGGATCTTCTTTTATTCCGCCCTTCAATTACTTTCTGCCGGTTAATTTGCAATACGAAAATGAAAGAATTCAATTTGATGGACTAATTATGGGTAAGGGAATGGCAGAACTTCTGGAGCTTAAAATTATAGAAGGAGAAAGTTTTGGAGACTTCCGCACCGATCAAACAGAAATGATTTTTAACGAATCAGCAGCCAAACAATATAATCTGAAAGCTGGTGAAATGTTTAATGGATGCTATGTAAAAGGAATTGTTAAAGATTTTAATGCTCATTCGTTACGAAGGATGATTCAACCCTTGGTTATTCTTCAGCAAGACCCTAAAAAAATGAGTTTGTTTGCCATAAAAACAAATGGGAAAAATGATGAGGCAATTACAGAGTCTGTTCAAAATTTATTCAAAGAAATTTCTCCTGATAAAATGGTAAAAGTCTATTCTCTTGCCGATCAGATTACCGAATTCTACCAAACAGAACAACAACAGGCAAAACTAATCAGTGCCTTCTCACTGCTTGCAATTGTTCTTTCTGTAATGGGATTATTGGGAATGGTACTCAACACCATATCAAGAAAAACCAAAGAAATAGGTGTCCGCAAAGTAAACGGAGCCAAAACCTACGAAATTATTGCAATGCTTAACAAAGGTTTTGCAAAATGGGTAGCCATCGCCTTTGTGTTGGCCTGCCCGATTGCCTGGTATACGATGAACCAATGGCTCGAAAACTTCGCTTACAAAACAGAGCTCAGCTGGTGGATTTTTGCCGTAGCAGGAATCATCGCCATGGGAATTGCGTTGCTTACCGTTTCTATTCAATCGTGGAGAGTGGCAACAAGAAATCCGGTAGAGAGTTTGCGTTACGAATAAACCTAAAACAAACAACATGCTTTGGTATCATTTAAAATTGTCGGTTTTACGTCTGCTTAAAAACAGAGCTTTTTCAGTAACCAATATACTGGGTCTCAGTATTGGAATTGCATCCTTTTTTGTCTTATTCATTCATGTGCAAAATGAACGAAGCTACGACAGGCATATTAAAGATCATCAGGATATCTACAGGGTAGCATCAACCCCTTCGCATATAGATGATACATGGGCCAGAAGTTTAGGATTTATTAAAGAAGCCTCCGCCAATTTTCCGGAAGTAGAAGACGCAACACAATTTTCACACTGCCAGTCAGGAACCATTAAAATACATGAACAAAGCATATCGCAAAAGGATATTTTATCGGTCGACACCAATTTCATGAACCTATTTGGTGTTGAAAGTCTTGTCGGAAACCTGGCGGACATTACAAAACCCAATGTTGCCTTCATTTCGGAACGATTTGCTGAAAAACATTTTAAAGACAGAAACCCAATTGGTGAATACATCGATGTTGAAGCATTGCAATATAGTAGAGATCTTGGGAAATATGAAATTGTTGGCATCATTAAAAACACACCCATCAAAACTCATTTTAATTGCGAAATCCTGCTGTCCCAAAAAGGTTCACTCAATGTCGCTTATGCCTCTTTGTCTGAAAGAAAAACTCAATGGGTTTACAACTATCTAAAATTGAAAAAAGGAGTTGCTCCTTCGCTTGTTGAAGAGAAACTCCTCAATGCATTCAATAATTCAAGCTTAAGACAAACCCGTGGACCCAAAGACTACGAATTCAGTCTCACAAAACTTTCCGATATTCACTTAAAATCCAATTTCAGATTTGAATTAAAAGAAAGCAATACAAAAATAAATATCAATTTATTCACTGCAGTTGCCGTTATTATTTTGATGGTTTCATTAATCAACTTTGTTAGTTTAATCACAGTTAACCTTTTTAAAAGATCAAAAGAATTTGGATTGAAAACATCCGTTGGTGCTCACAAAAAACATTTGCTCACACAAGTTCTTATTGAAGTAATTCTGCTTTGTTCATTGTCAATCATTATCGCTCTAATTTTAATTGAGGCGCTAACACCTTACATTAATAACTTCTATGAAATTCAATTCGATATTTTCTATTCCGAACCAATCATTTATCTGACAATATTAACTGTTCTGATATTCAGTGGTATTCTAAGCATCCTTTTTGTGCGCTTTTTTATTTTAAAAAACAATTCAACCAGCGATATCATTAAAGGTCATACATCTTTAACCGGAAGACGTATTTTACAACCATTAATGATCTTTCAAATCCTGATTGTAATTGTGCTCATTTCATCTGCTATTTTGGTCAACAAACAAATTTCGTACCTACTGAATAAACCTCTTGGCTTTACAAAAGACAATGTTGTTGTCCTCAACATTAAAGATTTTTCAAAAGACCCCAATGTGTTTGCCAATGAATTGAGAAAAAAATCATCCATCGAATCAATTGGCTTTACAATGCAGCATTTTGGATATCCCACACAAACCTTATCGCTTGATGGTTTTGGGATTGAAGGAACCGCTGAAATGTCGATGGCTAATTATGATTTTCTGAAAACCATGAACATCCAACTTGTTCACAATTACATCAACACTTCATTAGATACCATTGAAGGAATGGTTATCAACAAACATTTGTTTAAAAGATTGATGGAAAAACACAAAACTCTTGAGGAACTGAATTTATTTCGATCCGGAATCCCATTGGAAGCAGATCAGAGAAGAGTTGATATCATTGGCGTTGCAGCAGATTTTAATTACAGTTCTGCACACAATCAAATTGGCGACTATGTTTTCCTCATCGATGAATCCCGAAACAGAGGCAGATTTATGCATATAAGAATTTCTCCCGGGAATACAAGAAACGCCATGACCCACATTCAGGAAGAGTGGCAAAAACACTATCCCAATCAAAAAATGGATTACTTCTTTATGGATGATAAAATTGCACAGCAGTACAAATCGGAGAACATCCTGAAACGAATTTTAATGAGTTTCTCTGTTCTTGGAATTATTATTGGGATACTAGGAATTAGTGCACTCTCCTATTTCACCTCCGAACAACGCACCAAAGAAATTGGTATCCGAAAAGTAAATGGTGCGAAAACCCGTGAGATTATAACAATGCTAAACAAAGGATTTGCAAAATGGGTAGCTGTCGCCTTTGTGTTGGCCTGCCCCATTGCCTGGTATGCCATGCACAAATGGCTCGAAAACTTTGCTTACAAAACAGAATTGAGCTGGTGGATTTTTGCCCTGGCAGGAATCATTGCCATGGGAATTTCGTTGCTTACCGTTTCAATTCAGTCGTGGCGGGCAGCTACCAGAAATCCGGTGGAGAGTTTACGTTACGAATAGATCTAATAATCTGTTCACGAAAACCGCAGGGACATGCCATGGCGTGTCCTTTTTCGGAAAAACCAATTACCAAAAAACACCCCAACCCCCTAAAGGGGCTTTAAAAAATCCTCTGCCTAAAGCCAGAGGCAAAGCATTAATTTTCAGATGATGCGAATTCATCAGCTGTCCCCTATATTTGGTAATCACTATCTATTTGTCAGTTTATACCAGGTAATATCATCTCCCTGAAACTTAAATCTCTCTTCCAACTGAAAGCCTAACTTGTTCAGCACCCACTGCGATTTTAGATTACTAAGCAAGGTCATGCTGTAAATTTCGGGAATTTTAAGCTCGGTAAAAGCATAATGAATAGCAGCCTTTGTTGCTTCAGTAATGTATCCTTTGCCCCAATACTTACGCAGCAATCTAAATTTCAGATTGTAAAAATCACTGTGCCCGTTCTGGTTTTCCTTTTCAAATTTAAAACCAGTCCAGCCAATAAAATTCCCCGATTCCTTTTCAACAATTGCCCAACGTCCAATACCAATCCGCTCATACTGATCCCGAATCGATTCAATCATTTTTTTACTCTCGTTGATATTCCGAATGGGTTTTCTTCCTAAAAATTTATATACCTCAGCATCCGAGTCCATCTCGAACATACTTTCGGCATCAGTTGGCAGTATTTCCCGTAGATACAATCTTTCTGTTTCAAACAATATTTTCATTCCCAGCTCTCCTTTTTTCGTTAAAAAATCAATCTTTTTAATCTCGCACATATCTGCCAATTGTGCAAGTTTTTAGACAAATAGATTCTTATTTAGACTAAAAAATAAGATTTAAGTAAGTTTCAATTAATACTTCACACTCAACTTAAACACTAAGAACTCAAAGAATTATTTTCGGTGTTTGTAAATAAAACCTGACGATACTTGGAACCACAAATTCGTGCTCCTAGTGCTTTAAAACAAAAAAGCGACAGTTCTTTCGAACCGTCGCTTTATATCGTTTTGTAATTTGTAATTACTAATTCGTAATTATTAATTGTTTTAAACGTGTCGCAGTATGTCTTCCAAATTCTCAAATTTGGTTTTATAATCATTCATCGACCGGACAATTACCTCGTGAGCTTCTTCAACACCATAAACATGTGTAATCTCAGCTTCGCTTTCCAAACCCGGCATATCCTTGTAGGTCAAAAAATAATGTTTCAAACGACCCACAACCACATCCGAACAATCCGAAATATCAGTATAAGCACCATAAGTAGCATCATTCATCAAAACAGCAATAATCTTATCATCAGCCTCGTTTCCGTCAATCATTCGAAAACCACCAATCGGACGAACCTCTGCAATAATATCACCGTGCGATATCACTTTTTCAGTCAGTACACAAATATCCAAAGGATCCGAATCACCCTGAACATTCTCCTTGCCCGATTTTTCACTGCAATATTCTCCAACAGATTCTCCACAATAAGTCTGAGGTAAAAATCCGTACAAAGCAGGAACAACATTCGAATATTTCTGAGGACGATCAATCTTCAAATAACCACTCGTTTTGTCTACTTCATATTTAACGGTGTCGGTAGGAACCATCTCAATAAAAGCCATCACCGAATCCGGCGCATTGTCTCCAACATCCAGCCCATGCCAAGGATGAGACTTGTAACGCAATCCCATTAATCTTGCGATAGGATCATTCAATTTGTTTCCCATAGTAAGTATTTCTTTTTAAGCTTCGTTTTTTAGCACAACGACTCTATTATCTAGGTAAAACAAATGTAAGAAAACAATATAAAAAACGAGCCAATCGTATTTTTCTTTTGCGTTAAATCTAAAAATTGAGTGATTTCCGCCATATAAATGTGGGGCTTACCTCCTTTTAGTCGGCCGGGCTTTTCGTTCCAAGTCCTCACCATTCCACCCACCGGCCTAATCTGCCTGCGGGCTTTCCTCTGCAATCCCTAAGCCATCCTGCCCCAAATTTCCTTTTACATTGTTTTTATTGCATCCACAATTCAGATCATAGCATTCAAATAACATTAAAAACAAAACGGTCACGCCATGGCATGACCCTACAAATACCAATCAAAACACATTGTTCCAATGCAATTACAAATCTATTCGATAACGCCGTAGGGATACGACATGTCGTATCCGAAACACATTCAACCCAATCCCAAATCATAAACCACGAAAAAAAAGGTCACGCCATGGCATGCCCCTACGCAATTCAATCAATGCAAAATATCCCGAAGGGATTATATGTTTACCCCGAATTTCACCCCAAACAAATTTAAAAAAAAATCCTCTGCCTGAAGCCAGAGGCAAAGGAATACGGAAATAACCAATATTAAAATCTATACCGATCTCAGGGCTTCATCCTCACTTAAGATTAACTTACGTAAATACTCCCCACTTTTTGTGAATCTATAATTTACATCTTCATCACCATCTCTATCATTAAGTTCTATTAAATCCAACAATAATAATCTATCATAAATATCATCATCCTGAATATATCTTACCTTAATTATATCAAGACTTGCATCATTAAATAACTGAACTAAATCTTTATCTTGTATCAGTGTCTTAATTTTATCGGTATCAACACCAGAAGTTCTGGCCTCTTCATTCCTAATCACATCATCCCCTATCGCTTGCATTGATTTCAACGATGCGTCCTTAGACTTTTCCTGTTTGCCATCTGGAGATTTTAAAAGCTCAGCTAATGAAGTATCTTCACCACCTTCGCCTTTTAATAATGCTTGATGCCTTTTTTCAAGATCATCATATTTATTTTGAAGATTTAATTTAGCTTCTTGCTCATCCTCATAACGTTTTTCAAATTTCTTAGTTTCAGAAACCTGATTATTAAACACATCAATAGTCACAATTGACTTAGAGTCGGTTATTTCATGGACACGAGGGGTAATACGCTTTTCAAACCCAAGCACTATAAACCTTGATATATTTAATAAAATATAAGTGGCGAATAAAACACCTAAAGCCATTAGAATGCACCATCCAAGATTAGGTAAGAACTTATCACTTTCAAGGTAAGTCTCCATAAAAGCAATTCTACTCATCATTGACCTGTTGGGTTCAAAATTGAATAAAGTATAAACAAACTTGTAATTGTGAATCACCCAGACACCAATTAATGTGCCGAAGAATGGGTTGGTAATTTTGTTCTTGAGACCTTCGGTAAACGAGGTGAAAGATTTTATTATCATGAACTTTTTTTATTAGATTTTGCAATACCAAATATAACAATATATCCACTAAATAAATAAAAATTCGTGAAGCTAATGGTAACACAAAACTAAAGCCACGCAACCGTGGCTTTTAATTGAGAGTATACTTATCAACACATTAACTCGTGTGACAAGCATTAGAGCAATAATAACAACCATTAACTTGGTTGTAAGTTTTTTTTGCTTCACTTACAGCCGAGCTGCAATACAAAAAATCACCTAGATAAATTCTATTCTCAGAATGAGGCATATAACTGCAACCATCTTTATGCACTTCATGATCTCCATTTGCTTGTGCATTTTTATTCACATAGTATTTAGCCATGTTTTAAAATATTTGATAGTTTTTCCATTCAAGTTTACAGGTCTGAATAGCTCACCTTAATTTAATAAGTAGTACCAAAAAGTCCCCTTCAGGGAAATGGAGCATAGCGTAATTCGACAAAGTCCATTTAGGGGTTGATACATGAAAAGGTCACGCCATGGCATGACCCTACAAATATTATTAATTCATAATTTCTAATTCATAATTCTCACCTATCCTCCCCAACCATCACGATCTAAACTGCGGTACTGAATGGCTTCCGCCAAATGATCGGTTTCGATGGTTTCAGAGCCTTCCAGATCGGCAATGGTGCGCGAAACTTTTAAAATTCGGTCGTAGGCGCGGGCCGAGAGTCCCACCTTTTCCATGGCGGTTTTTAGCAACTGGTTGCCGGCCTCGTTGGGCTGACAGTGTTTACGCAGCAATTTCGAACTCATCTGGGCATTGCAATGAACGCCATCGTGCTCCGCAAATCGCTTTTCCTGAACCTGTCTGGCTTTTTCAACTCGTTTGCGAACTATTTCACTCTTTTCCGACAAGCGCTGATCCGATATTTTATCGAAAGAAACCGGAACTACCTCAATGTGAATGTCAATGCGATCCAAAAGCGGGCCACTAATTTTACTCAGGTATTTTTGCACCATTCCCGGCCCGCACAGGCAATCTTTATCGGGATGGTTGTAGTAGCCGCACGGACAAGGATTCATGGAAGCAATCAGCATGGTGCTGGCAGGATATTCAATGGTACATTTAGCTCGTGATATGGTAATGGTTCTATCCTCCAAAGGTTGCCTCATCACCTCCAGAACGGTTCGTCTGAATTCGGGCAGCTCATCTAAAAACAACACTCCATTGTGAGCTAAACTTATTTCTCCTGGTTGCGGAAATGTGCCGCCGCCCACTAAAGCTACATCAGAGATTGTGTGATGCGGCGATCGAAACGGCCTTTGTGTCATCAGGGCACTGTTCTTTTCCAAAGTACCGGCCACCGAGTGTATTTTTGTTGTTTCCAACGCTTCCTGCAGTGTTAAGGGAGGCAAAATTCCTGAAATTCGTTTGGCCAACATGGTTTTTCCTGCTCCGGGAGGCCCAATCATGATAATATTATGACCGCCGGCAGCGGCAATCTCCAAAGCACGCTTCACATTCTCCTGTCCTTTTACATCGGCAAAATCGTGAGGGAAATTGTTTAAGTGTGCGTAAAACTCGGCCCGGGTGTCTACTTCAGTGGGTGGAATTTCCAAATCACCTTTCAAAAATTCAATCACTTCCTTAATCGTATCGGCGCCAATTATTTTCAGTTTGTTTACTACAGCGGCCTCGCGTGCATTTGCTTTTGGCAAAATTAAACCTTCAAAACCTTCTTCCCGTGCCTGAATGGCCATAGGTAATACTCCTTTAATGGGAACCAAACTGCCATCGAGCGATAATTCGCCCATAATAATATATTTGCCAAGTACTTCGCAGTTAATTTGCTCGGTTGCTGTAAGTATTCCTATCGCCAGCGGCAAATCGTAAGCCGATCCTTCTTTTCGGATATCGGCAGGAGCCATATTAATAATGATCTTTTTACCGGGAATTTTGTAGCCAACTTCGCGCAAGGCAGAATCTATTCGCTGCTGACTTTCCTTCACCGCATTATCGGGCAATCCAACCAAGGAAAAACGAACTCCGGGAAAAACATTTACTTCTATTGTTATTGTTGTGGCATGAATGCCATAAACGGCACTTCCGTAGGTTTTAACAAGCATATCTATGAGTTTTACTAACAAACAAAATCACCCCATGAATGTAACAATAATACGCCAACTATCAAAAAACATAATTCAAATTATAAAACACTATGTCATGCCTGCTGTTTAGACACAAAAAAGAGGATGCCGATTCGGCATCCTCTTCCATACTTCTTCTTCAGTTATTAAACCTGAGGTAAATCCACTCCCTTTTCTCAGATATAAAACGTTACAACTGCACCGAACTATTTCATTTTTGCTTCGATGTATTGAATCAGGCAATGAATTACTTTGATGTGTATTTCCTGTACCCGATCGGAATATTTTTTCCAAGGCACCCGAATTTCAACATCGCAAAGAGCAGCCATTTCACCACCCGTTTTCCCGGTTAAACCAACAACAATCAGTCCTTTTTCTTTGGCAGCCATTACTGCATTAATAATATTCGCGGAATTTCCCGAGGTACTAATTCCCAAAAATACATCTCCTTTTTGGCCCATTCCTTCCACATATCTCGAGAAAATATAATCGAAACCATAATCGTTTGCCACACAAGTTATATGACTTGGATCTGAAATGGCTACGGCTGGCATCGATGGTCTGTCTTCTCGAAAACGGCCTGTTAATTCTTCGGCAAAATGCATGGCATCGCACATCGAACCACCATTACCGCAAGAAATAATCTTCCCTCCGTTTTTTATAGATTTTGCCATTGCCTCTCCTGCCGCTTCAATTGCCGCAAAATTAGCCTCATCAGCAATAAATTCATTCAAAACTTTTTGTGCATCCAAAAAGCTTTCTTTTATATCGTTCTGTATCATCTTTTTTAAATTTTAATCAAAAGTATAAAAAAAAGAGCAATGAGATTTATGAGTTAAGGGATCGGATTCATTCACCAGCCGAATTTTATATTATTTTAAGATTTCCCTGAGCTTGCTGCTTTTGTGCCTTTTTACCATTCAATCTTTAGCAATTTTAAACCCCTTCCAGACTTTTTTAGTAAGTTTATGTTCTAAAACTCAAATCTCTTTCATACATGAGTACCATAAAAGATCGTCTTTACGAAATAATATTCGAGGCTGACACCAAACCGGGGAAGATATTCGATATTGCACTGCTTGTTATCATTATTCTAAGCATCCTTTTAGTTGTTTTGGAAAGTGTGCCTTCCATTGAAAGAGATTATCATGATGTATTGAAACTTTCGGAATGGTTGATTACAGCAATCTTCTCTTTGGAATACATGCTGCGAATATGGATCGTTCAAAAACCCAAAGCCTATATCTTCAGCTTTTACGGAATTATCGATTTACTCTCAGTACTCCCATCATATTTAGGCTTGATTGTTATTGGCACTCACGGCTTTATGGTGATTAGAGCCTTACGACTGCTTCGGATTTTCCGAATTTTAAAACTCAATAGATATATTAAAGAAGGAGCTATTATTGTTCGCGCGCTTCGCCAAAGCAGAATAAAAATATCTGTCTTTCTTTTTGCTGTTCTAACCATGGTAATCATCATCGGAACCATCATGTATTTGATTGAAGGGGGCGAAAATGGATTCACCAGCATTCCCCGTGGAATTTATTGGGCCGTTGTTACCCTCACCACTGTTGGTTATGGTGACATCTCCCCATCGACATCTCTTGGGCAGTTTTTTGCCAGCTTTGTAATGATTATCGGTTATGCCATTATCGCAGTTCCAACAGGTATTGTAACTGCTGAATTAAGCAAACAGACTTCAAAAGCTGCATCTACTCAAGTTTGCCCAAATTGTTTAGCCGACAATCATTCCGAAGATGCTCTGTACTGCAATCTGTGTGGTAAAAAACTTAACTAGCTCCCGTTCATACCGAAGAAAATAATTTATAAAGACACACAAGTAAATCCTGTTTTTTTTAGGATATATTAACTCATGGATGTGCAATTAGAGGAAGAATTAATCCAGAAAAAATCGATATATTTGTATGTCTTTTTAGACGAAAAGTATTGCTTGTATTGAATCTTTTGCTTTGGATGGGCGATTTTCTAAATTGAACAGCAAAAGCATTCAAATTATACCTACAACATTACACTTTTAACTGGTATAAAACATTTTATCATGGGATTTACAAGTTTTTTTAAGAAACCTCAGCACAAAAGATTTAATATTCAACCCAGATATTGGGATCCTGCAAAAGAAGCGAGAGAAGATAGAGAAAAAAGGATACGAGGAGAACTGGGTTTGAAGGATGAAAATGAACCATACATCCCCAACATAAAAGGACGAATGAAAAGTGAACTACGTCATGGTCGCTTCGATTCTAGTGGCTCTAGAAACAAATCGAATATCAGATTGTTAATTATCTTTATCTTGCTTGCACTGGCAGCATACATTTACATTTATGGATGGGATGGAATCATTTAAATTTCTCCTTTTCTAAATTTATTCTTGTCTCTTTTCAGAATTTCTGAAATCAGACAATTTAAATTTCACCCAACACGTTACTAAAAAGTTAAACTTTAGAAGTAGAAATTTATATGTCGGATTTGATACAAATTCTGCCTGACAATGTAGCCAATCAAATTGCTGCAGGTGAGGTAGTTCAAAGACCAGCTTCAGTTGTAAAAGAGCTTGTGGAGAATGCCATTGATGCTGGAGGTAACTCTATAAAAATCAACTTAAAAGATGCAGGAAGAACATTAATCCAGGTAATTGATAATGGATGTGGTATGTCCGTTACCGATGCGCGTCTTGCTTTTGAACGACATGCAACTTCTAAAATTCGAAAGGCAAATGATCTGTTTGCCATTCGAACCATGGGTTTTCGTGGCGAAGCACTTGCCTCCATTGCGGCTATTGCCAATGTTGAATTAAAAACCAAACGAACCGAAGACGAATTAGGCACTCACATTGTTATTAGTGGTTCGGAAGCAATATCTCAAGAAGTTTCGGCTTGCAGCGATGGAAGTAATTTCATTGTAAAAAACCTCTTTTTTAATGTTCCTGCCCGCCGAAAATTCTTAAAAGCCAATTCTACCGAACTTCGCAATATCATTACCGAATTTCATCGAATCGTGCTTTCACATCCCGAAATTGCTTTTCAACTTCTTCACAACGACTCTGAAATATACAACCTCCCTGCAAGTCATATCCGCCAACGAATTATCAATGTTTTTGGCAAAAGCATGAACCAAAGGTTAATCAGCATAAATACAAGCACCAGTATTGTAAAATTGACTGGTTTTATCGGGAAACCGAAAAATGCGAAGAGAAATTTAGGGGAACAATTCTTTTTTGTGAACAACCGCTACATGCGACACCCTTATTTTCACAAAGCAATCATGCAGGCTTACGATAAAATATTGCCTCCCGAAACCATACCGCCTTACTTTATCTTCTTTGAAGTCGATCCACAGATTATTGATATCAATATTCATCCGACCAAAACCGAAATTAAGTTTGAGGACGAAAGAGCGATCTATCAAATCATTCAAGCATCTATCCGGGAGGCTCTTGGAAAATTTAATATTGTGCCTTCCATCGATTTTGATGAAGACAACAGTTTAGAGATTCCTGTAGCTGGCAGCAGTGCCGATATCGAGGCTCCAATGATTAAGGTGAATCCGGAATTCAATCCTTTTGAGGCGAATTTGAACTACAACCCTTTTGATGGGGAGAAGACTTACAATCCTTTCGACGAAGAGCGCAGATCGTTTGAATCGAACCAATTTTATCAGGAATTTAAGGCAAAAACACCTCCTCAGCAAAGTGGAGCGACCAAAAAAGCACCTCCTGAAAAATGGGAAACTTTATACGAAGAACCCTTTAAAAGAGAATCTGATGAGAAATTAAGCCAAGCTAAAATTGATCGGGAAAATATTCCGGATTATTTTCAGCCACAAAAACCTCCGGAAGAATTTATTCAAAAGAAACTGCATCCGCAGGAGCAAATTCAGAAAGCGAAGAATTTTTTTCAGCTAAAGAACAAATACATATTAACACCTGTTCGATCTGGCTTAATGATAATTGATCAGCGCAAGGCACATGAGCGAATTTTATTCGAGAAATTCATCAATTCGCTGGAGAATCATCAGGGAATTGCTCAGCAAACTTTATTCCCGCAAACCATAGAACTAAACGCTTCGGATTACACTCTTTTACAGGTAATTATTGAAGATGTGAGAGCCTTGGGGTTTGACATCAGAGAATTTGGAAAAAAAACCTTTGTTATTAATGGAACTCCGGCTGATATCCACAATTGTGAACCAAAAGAGTTGGTTGAAAACCTGTTAGCGAATTACAAGTCGAACCAAATGGATGTAAAACTAAAGATTCGCGAAAATCTGGCAAAGTCATTGGCTAAAGCATCGGCTTTAAATTATGGAAAAACCTTATCGAATGAGGAAATGAGTTCAATAATCGATCAACTTTTTGCCTGTACAACTCCTAATTTCACCCCCGATGGGAAAGCAATTATTTCGGTTCTTGAATCTCAGGAATTGGAAAGCAGGTTTAAATAGAATGACAATCTGTCTTAGATTTGTTAATCACACACACAAATTATAAATTGGTCTAACTATTGTTAGCTAAAAGAAAATATTAAAATAACTTCGAATGAGTCAATATAGATCTCCTTTTCTAAATCTCCCCCCGGTTGTAAAAAACCTGATAATTATAAATGTTATAGTGCTTCTCGGAACCATGGTAATCGGCGACCGATTTGGCTTTAGTATGGATAACTATTTTGCGCTGCATTTTCCTGCATCAGAATATTTCAGACCGCATCAGTTCATTACTCACATGTTTATGCATGGAGGAATCAGCCATTTGTTTTTTAATATGTTTGCCTTGTTTATGTTTGGCCGTGTGCTGGAACAAGTGTGGGGGCCCAAACGATTTTTATTGTATTATTTAGTTACCGGACTTGGTGCTGCTGCGCTTCACACTTTTGTGGGATGGCTTGACTATTCCTCGATGAAAGCTGCTGCAAATGCTTTTGCAAATACTCCAACTCCTGATTTAATGTTGCAGTTTATTCGTGAGCATATGGGGCCCGTTAAACCTTGGGTTACTGATTTTGTGAACTCTTGGGCTGAAAACCCTGGTAATTCCTACGATATTCAAAAGGCTGTTGCCATGGTAAACCAAATGATTACTGAGAACATTAATATTCCTACAGTCGGAGCTTCAGGAGCGGTATTTGGTATTCTTTTGGCTTTTGGTATGCTATTCCCTAATACTGAATTGATGCTTTTATTCCCTCCCATTCCAATTAAAGCAAAGTATTTTGTAATTGGTTACGGTGTGTTGGAATTGTTTATGGGGGTTCAACATCAAAGTGGTGATAATATTGCCCATTTTGCTCACTTAGGAGGAATGTTATTTGGATTTATCCTGATAAAATACTGGCAGAAGAATTCAAACCGATTTTATTAATAGTTTAATGATTGATATTTCATGAGCATGAATTTCAACAATCCATATCAGTCTTATTCCCATCAAAATATTTGGGACGGAATTAAAGACTCATTCAAAGAAGGAAGTAATTTAACAAAACTGATTTACATCAACTTTGGTGTTTTTCTGATTGTTAAAATTGTGGGTGTACTTACCTTTCTTTTTAACCTTGAAACTTCGCAAGTTCCATTCCTTGTGCACTGGTTATCGGTACCTGCCGAAACCAATGCATTATTAAGCAGACCATGGACTGTGTTTACCTACATGTTTTTACATGAAGGATTTCTTCACATACTAATGAATATGCTTTGGTTATTCTGGTTTGGAAGAATTTTCCTAAGTTATCTTGATCAGAAAAAATTAGTGAGCATTTATTTGATTGGCGGTTTGACTGGTGCTGCGACATATATATTTGCCTATAATCTCTTTCCTGTTTTCGAAAGTGTTCGGTTTGGATCATATGCTCTAGGTGCTTCTGCTTCGGTTATGGCAGTTGTCTTTGCTACGGTAATTTATACCCCAAACCATGTTGTACATCTCATGTTTATTGGACCGGTTAAAATAAAGCACATCGCCTTATTTTTTATTGCTACAGATATACTGAGCATTCCAATGGGTAATGCAGGTGGCCATCTTGCCCATTTAGGCGGTGCTTTTTATGGCTGGCTATTCATTAGTCAGCTTCGTAAGGGTAAAGATATTTCTTCTGGATTTAATTCACTTATGGATTCATTTTTCGGTCTTTTTAAGAAAAGAAAGATGAAAGTAAGTTATAAGAATACCCAGAAGATGGACGATAAAGAGTACAACAAAGTAAAAAAACAAAATCAGGAACGCTTAGATGCTATATTGGAGAAAATTGCAAAATCGGGATACGACAGCCTAAGCAAAGAAGAAAAAGAGATCCTTTTTAAATCCAGTAACCAGAAGTAACAGCTTGAAAAACTTTCTGCACAAATCACTTGTTATTTTTAGCCTGATATTTTCAGGTTCACTTTTGATTTCCTATTTGGCAGCCCACATCAATCCTGATAATTTTTGGCCGCCTGCCTTTTGGGGATTAGCCTATCCTTATCTGCTGGCAATTAATATTTTGTTTGTTATTTATTGGATCATTAGAAAGCGATGGAGTTTTTTAATTCCTCTTTTAGCCATTCTGATTGGTTATCAATCTTTTTCCAACTTCATCCAATTTAACTTCTCTGGTAAATCTAAAAACGATGAGAATGCAATTAACATTTTAAGTTACAATGTGCGCTCCTTTGATATTTACAAATGGACAAAAGATCCAAAAACACCTTCAAATATTATTCAACTCTCCAAAAATTTTGGTGCAGGAATTATTTGTTTTCAAGAATTCAGAACGACAAAGTCAGGTTTACTCTCGATTAGTAATCTAAAAAAAGAATTGAATGCAAAAAATTCAATCAGAAGCAAGCATGGAACTGGTGTAGCCATCTTCTCCCGATATCCTATTATTCATCAAGGAGAGATTAATTTTGAAAATGGAAATTTATGCAGTGCTGTATTTGCTGATTTACAAATTGGAAAAAAAACACTTCGTGTATATAATCTTCATTTGGAGTCGAACCGTTTTGTTGGCAAAAATTACGAATTCATCAACAAAAAAGAGTTCAAGGCTGATGAGCAGGAATTAAATGAACTTAAAGACATTTCCTTCCGATTGCGTTATGCATTTATCCGCAGAGCCAAACAAGCGCAAATAATTCGTGCACATATCGATAAATCGCCTCATCCTACAATTGTTTGCGGTGATTTTAACGACACTCCTCAATCCTTTACTTATAAAACCTTGAGCGATAAATTTAGCGACTGTTTTAAAGAGAAAGGCTGTGGAATCAGCACGACTTATGCTGGAGATTTTCCATCGTTTAGAATTGATTATATTCTTCATGATGAACATACGATCTGCAGTGAGTATCAGAGAATCAAAAAACAATACTCCGATCATTTCCCTATTCTATCCAAACTCTGCTTTGTTAAAGAATAAACTTTCTATTTAATAATTACCTGGAATTTTCGCTGAGAAACATTGATATTGTAATCCTGCGTTTGGTATTTTGCAACAATATTCAATGTCGTATCAAGTCCTGCATCACGATTGTAAGGAATTTCGAACCGCGCTAATCCTCCCTTTGCATAAATAGGTTTGGCTGCAAATGGAATGTACTTATCTTCCATTAAATCGGTAATGTAGAAAATCACATTCTTGGAATAATTACTTAACGACAATGTTAAAATCACAACATCATCCTTCACAAATTTCTGAATTTCGATACCTGGAAAATTAGTCCGCAAACGCCCATCTTGCCTGTATTCTTTCAAGCCGATACCAGGTTGCCCTTTCATATAAGGAGTCTCAGCCCAGATATTACCATTGGAATAATATTTCTTCTGAACACCATCCTTTTTATCTTTGTGATAAGGGGTAAGGCTGTACAATTTGCCATTTTTATGGAATTTTTTGGCAATGCCGCTCTTCTGGTCATCAACATACATAATTTCATCACTCAACTCACCTGAAGAATAATAAATTTTACAGACGCCATGACGCACACCATTTCGAAAAGTAATTTCTGCAGTTAATCTGTTCGCATCATCATACTGCTTAACAACTCCATTTTCCACATAAATCTCCTTCGAACTTACCGATTTCCCTCTCTTTTGCTCGCAGGCAAACAGCAAAACCAATCCGAATAGGCAAATCCAATTTTTCATTTGGGGAGTTCTCTACGTGTTAGAAATTATTGAGTGTCTCATAAAAATACTGCAAAGGTATGGAAGATGAAAATTATTCATCAACAAATAAACAGTAAACAAATGGAAGGTAAGTCTTTGATCAATTTAGTAATGAGAAATGGCAGCTTTACATTATTTTCTTTCTTTTCAGTAAATAAGCCTTAAGAACGGTATGAAATTCTTTGCGGATGTCTGCTTCAACATAATCAATCGCAAATTGTCCGCACAAAATCTCTAATTCTGTAAAGAACTCTTTCTGCTTTTTACTGTATAAACTTCTAATTTCCGAAGGATTTAATTTTATGCTTTCTCCTGTTTCCAAATCAATAAACTGACTGGGGTGATTTGCAAAATTAAACTCGTTTTCGAATTCTTTATCCCGAATGGAAAAAAGTAAAACCTCATGCTTATTGAATCGTAAATGCTGCAAAGATTCCAGAATTTCCTTTGGGGTTTCATCACCCATGAAATCAGAAAAAACAATTACGAGTGAACGCTTATGCAATCCTTCGGCAAGCTTGTGCAATGTATCCGAAATTTTGGTTTCGCGGTTTTTCTCGATTCCCTCCCTGTTATAGAGTTTGCCCAAATGAGCATACAGCAAATGGGCATGAGTATTCGAAAGTTTTGCCGGAGTAAGAATATCTATTTTATCGGAGAAGGTACACAAACCAACTGCGTCTCTTTGTTTTCGTAATAAGTGAACCAAAGCCGCTGCGCACAATACTGAAAATCCTAATTTGGTTTGGTGTTTTTGCTGATAAGGGAACAGCATTGAAGATGAGGTATCTACAACAATATGAGTCCTTAAATTCGTCTCTTCCTCAAATTGTTTTACGAACAGTTTATCGCTTCGCGCGTATAGTTTCCAATCGATGTGTTTGGTTGATTCCCCTTTATTGTAAAGTCGATGTTCTGCAAACTCCACAGAAAATCCATGATATGGACTTCGGTGTAAACCAATTAAAAATCCTTCAACAATCTGCTTGGCCAAAAGCTCCAGATTATCAAACTCTTCGAATTGTATCAGGTCTGAGAGTTGCTTCAAAAAAATCTATTTTGAATGTGAACAAAGAAAAAAAGGCATAGAAAGAATCTCTCTATGCCCAAATATTTTGCAATCAATGCTTACAATAAGGCATCAATTTTTTCAGCAAGACTTGATTTTGGAACAGCACCAACTTGTTTGTCCACAATTTCGCCCCCTTTAAAGAAAAGAATAGTAGGGATATTACGAATTCCAAATTTTGCAGAAGTAGCAGGACTACTATCAACATCCATTTTTGTAACTACAACTTTACCGTCGTAATCATTAGAAAGTTCGTCTACAATTGGGCCAACCATTCTACAAGGGCCACACCATTCTGCCCAGAAGTCAACCAACACAGGCTTATCTGATTTCAACACAACTTCTTCGAAATTAGCATCGTTTACTGCAATTGTCATGGTAATCTATTTTTAATTGTTTTGAATTTTATATTTACCCGTGCAAGTTAATTAATTTTGAATTCAATATCAGAATTATTTTTAAAATATTCGATCAATTCATTGGAAAGGTTTACCCTACAAGTTCTTGAGAACATTTTTATCCTCACATTTCTCTCATCAGTAATCACAAAATTCACTTGCAGATTCCCTTTACTTTCTTCCATGCAACTTGCCATTTCTGTGATTAATTCATTCGACAGACTACTTACGGGAATTTCAATAGTAATCTCTTTCACCCGCTTTTCCATCACCTCGGAAAGTAAATTAATACTCTTCACCTTAAACTCTAATTCGGTTGAATCTCTTGGCCAAGATCGGGTTTGAACCCTTCCGTTTATAAATACCGAAATTCCTTCGATAAAATAATTGCCATATTCAACAAAATCTTTTGAAAAGAATGCTAATTCATATGAATCCGAAAAATCTTCAATCGTTACGATTGCGAAAGGATTTCCGGTTTTCGTAGTTCCTCTTCTCACAGCGGTCACCATTCCTGCAACACTAATTTCCTTATCCTTAAAAGCCTCAATACCGGAGCCTAACTGAGATAAGCTTGCATTGCAAAAAGTCTCTATCTCCAAACGATAATCATCTAAAGGATGAGCAGAAAGATAAATCCCAATCAACGCTTTTTCCTTATTTAATCGTTCCAATTTATGCCAATCAGCACATTCAGGAATTTTTGGCGGTGTTACTACATAATCATCAACATCTCCGAATAAGGTTTGCTGCATATTGTTGTTCTCTGCCTGCATCTTATTTCCATACTTCACCAAATATTCCATAAAGGTAACATCGGTTTCATCGGGATGAAAGTATTGACTTCGCTTTAATCCAAAACTATCGAAACCGCCTGACATAGCTAAATTCTCGAGAGTTCTCTTGTTAACAGACCTTAAGTTGACACGCTCTACAAAATCAAAAATATTTTTAAACGGACCATTTTTTCTTTCCTCGATAATATCATCAACAGCCTGCTCACCAACGCCTTTAACCCCAGCCATACCAAAACGAATAGCACCCTCCTTGTTCACCGTAAAACGAGCATAGGATTCATTCACATCTGGTCCTAACACAGGCATTCCCATGCGCTTGCACTCATCCATAAAAATAGTCACTTTCGTGATATCAGATAAGTTTCGGCTAAGCACCGCCGCCATAAATTCAGCAGGATAATGCGCCTTTAGGAATCCTGTTTGATAAGCAATATAAGCATAGCAAACCGAGTGAGATTTATTAAAAGCATACTTTGCAAATGCCTCCCAATCTGACCAAATCTTTTCAATTAATTTATCAGCCTTAACGTTATCACCACCAACGCCCTCCATAAACTTAGGATTGTCATGACAGCCATTGATAAACTCTACCTTAAGCTTATCCATCATGGCAATCTGTTTCTTACCCATCGCCTTACGCAAGGTATCCGACATGCCTCGGGTAAATCCACCCAAAGCACGGGATTGAAGCATCACCTGCTCCTGATAAACCGTAATCCCATAGGTATCTTTCAGGTAATCCTCCATTATTGGGTGATCGTAAGCAATCTCCTCTTCCCCATTCTTCCTTCTGGTAAACGAAGGAATATATTCCATTGGTCCCGGACGATACAAGGCATTCATCGCAACCAAATCTTCAAAACGGTTCGGCTTTAAAGCCCGAAGGTGTTTCTTCATTCCAGGCGACTCGAACTGGAATATAGCAGTTGTTTCCCCACGACTAAACATCTGGAAAGTCTCTTCATTCTCAAGATCTACATTGTTGATATCAACATCAATACCTTTGGACAGCTTTACATTGGCCAGAACTTCTTTAATGATGGATAATGTTTTAAGTCCAAGGAAGTCCATCTTTAACAGACCAATATCTTCCACAAAACGACCATCGTACTGGGTTGTCAATAGATCTTCTCCTTTGGTAGGCATGACCGGCAAGTGCTCGTCCAGGGGATTTTTCCCAATCAAAATACCGCAGGCATGCACTCCGGTTTGTCTTACCGATCCTTCCAGAGATTCAGCAAATTTAATTGTTTGGGCGATAAGCGGATTGGAAGAATCTTTTTCTTCCAGGAGGGCAGGCTCTTCTTCGTATGCTTTTTTAAAGCTCATCTTGGGTGCTTCCGGTACCAGCTTGGTCAGACGGATAGCTTCTGCTAATTCTAAACCCAATACCCGCGCTACATCCTTAATAGAGCTTTTAGTAGCCATAGTTCCAAAAGTACAAATATGAGCTACTTTATCATGTCCGTATTTATTTGTTACATAATCGAGTACTTCCTGTCGTCCGTCATCATCAAAGTCGATATCCACATCGGGCATTGAGATACGGTCGGGATTTAGGAAACGCTCGAACAGCAAATCATATTTTATGGGATCAACATCGGTAATACCAATACTATAAGCTACCACAGCACCGGCAGCCGAACCACGTCCCGGACCAACAATTACGCCATTGTTTTTTGCCCAATTAATAAAATCCTGAGTTATCAAGAAATATCCGGGGAAACCCATTGTTTTAATGGTGTTCAACTCAAAATTCAGGCGCTCAATTACATGATCCTCCAGAGTATCGCCATAGCGTTTTTTCGCACCTTTGAATGCAAGATGTTCGAGGTAGTCCGACTCTAACTTAATCGGCAACACCTTATCATAACCTCCAAGCTTCTCGTAACGCTCCTCTTCAAATTCCTTAATAAGTGTTGTTTCGTCGTATTTCTCTTTATAGTCTTCCAGAGTGCCGAACTCTTCAGGGATGTCAAATGAAGGCATTATGGGATTGGAGTTTAGCTCAAAAGCTTCCACTTTCTCAGCGATCTCCATGGTATTAGCAAGTGCATCCGGTACATCGGCAAAGAGCTCATTCATCTCTTCTCTTGTTTTAAACCATTCCTGCTTGGTGTAACGCATGCGTGTACTATCATCGTAATCACGCCCAGTATTTAAACACACCAATACATCGTGTGCTTCGGCATCTTCGGGATTAACAAAATGGGAATCATTCGTGGCAATCACTTTAACACCAAGTTCTGCTCCCAATCTACGAATCACTTTATTCACTCTCACCTGATTTTCCCAAACATCGCTCTTTAAGCGTGGGTCATTGTTGGGGTGACGCATAATCTCAAGATAATAATCCTTATCAAAAACATCCTTAAACCAAAGGATAGTTTCTCTTGCCTTATCAATATTACCACCCATGATGTGCTGCGCGACTTCACCACCCAGGCAAGCACTACTTACAATTAGTCCTTCGCTGTATTCTTCAAGTAAATCCTTGTCGATACGCGGTTTGTAGTACATACCGTCGATATGGGCAATAGAAGTTAACTTTAAAAGATTCTGATATCCTTTATAGTTCTTAGCCAGTAAAATAATGTGATGACCTGACCCATCCCCTTTATTTTCTTTTATTAAATGTCCCCGTCTTGCCATATAGGCTTCAACACCAATAATTGGTTTGATGCCTGCTCTGCCACAGGCTACGTGAAACTCTTTTACACCAAACATACTGCCATGATCGGTAATTGCAACAGCCGGCATACCGTCTTCCTTAGCTTTTGCTGCAATATCAGCTGTTTTGGCAGCTCCGTCGAGTATGGAATACTGAGAGTGAACATGCAAATGAACAAAAGCCTGTGGAATGATATTCTTTGCTGCCTCCTGTCTCTTGCGCTCTTCATCTTCAATAGAAATTTCGTCGAAAGCAGTATTAACCTTAAAAGATTCGTATTCGATACCTACCAGCTCAATAGCGTCCGGATTATTGCGTTTAAATGCCTGAATCTGATCATTCGACAATACCTGAAAATCAGTCCTTAAGCCATCCACCCGAATCAACTCCAGAAAACAACGGGAAGTAGCTTCCACATCAGCTGCCGCATTATGAGCTTCGGCAAAAGGAACACCAAACAGCTTCATATGAAGTTCGGTAAGAGTAGGATTTTTAAGCTGGCCTTTGCGTTTCAAATCACAATATTCCTTACTGCCAGTCATGGTATCCAAAGCAGTCGCTGTAATTAACTCCTGTTCCTTCATCCCGCAACGCAAGAGTTCACAGCCTACTATATTTATATCAAAGGAAACATTGTGTCCGATAACATACTTCGACTTCCTCACATCCTCCATAAAATGAAGCAGGGCCTCTTTGAGCGGAATCCCTTTTTCCTGAGCTATTTCAGTTGAAATACCATGAACTGCCACTACATCTTCAGGAATGGCAAAGCCATTGGGTGTGATAACATGATTTTTAGCAAAAAGAAAATTACCCTCCATATCATGACATTGCCAAGCCAGCTGTACCATACGTGGCCAGTTGTCAAAATCATTTAATGGTGCTTTCCATTTTTTAGGTAAGCCAGTAGTTTCTGTATCAAATATTAAAAACATCTCAGTATCAGAATTATTATAGTTATGCCTTTAAATGAGTGGCGGTTTGCGAAGATAATGAATTAAAAAAAAAAGGGATTCTTCCAAGCAAAATTAGTAAATATAGACGTACTATTCTTTCTAAATTACCAACATCTGTTTAATGTAGTAAAGAGCTTGTGTGCAACATTCTTATATACATGACTATTAGACGATAAAATAATCTTTTAAGCGATGTTTTTTATCAAAAATAAAATAGTATCTTTGTCGCGCTTATAAATCGTGGTATGTATACCGCAACTTATTCATTTATTAAAATAAAGTTATGCCAGTAAAAATCAGACTAGCTAGACACGGTCGTAAAAGAAACGCATTCTACCACATTGTGGTAGCAGATAGCAGATCACCACGTGATGGTAAATACATTGAGCGTATTGGATCTTACAATCCAAACACCAATCCTGCTACAATTAACTTGGATTTTGACAAAGCTGTTAACTGGCTTGGAAATGGTGCTCAGCCTACTGACACTGCAAGAGCAATTTTATCTTACGAAGGTGTAATGATGAAAAGACACTTGCTTGCCGGTGTGAAAAAAGGAGCTTTTGATGAAGCTGCTGCTGAAGTAAAATTCGAAGCTTGGAAAAAAGAGAAAGAAGCAAAAATCAACGCTAAGAAAGAAGGTCTTTCGAAAAATGCTGATGATGCATCGAAAGCTCGTTTAGAAGCTGAAGCTAAAATTAGCGCAAACAGAGCAGAAGCTATCGCTAAGAGAGCTGCTGATGCTGAAGCTGCTGCCAAAGCTGAAGAAGCTGGAGCAACTAGCGAAGAGGCTGCAACAGAAGAAGGTTCGGAAGAAACTGAAGCTTAATATTGAATGCATGCTTAAAATAGAGGATTGCTATCTTGCCGGAACATTTACTAAAACTCATGGAGTTAAAGGCGAATTAGTTGCCAAGAAAAACAGCAAGCTTCTTGAAAAAAATAAATTGGAATCAGTTTTTGTCGATATCGACGGAGGACTGGTTCCTTTTTTTATTCCTAAAAACGGAATTACTACCCGAAACCATTCTACGGTTCGTATTGTTTTGGAAGATCTGGATTCGGAAGCGAAAGCTCAGCGATTTATTGGCTGTGATATTTACATTCCCATGAAGAATGTTCCTGAGTTTATAGAAGAAGCGGATGATCTTGATCCGAATCTGTTAATCGGCTTCCTTTATATTGATGAGGAAAAAGGTGAATTGGGAGAAATTGAAGATATTCAGGATTACTCCGGCAACATTGTTCTTGTTATTTCGGTTAATAATCAGGAAGTATTGATTCCTTTTGCCGAACAAAACTTCATTGAAATAAGTGAGGAAAATAAAACCATCACCATGGAAACTCCCGATGGACTTATCGATATGTATCTTAGTGAATAAATCACTTCCTGTTCTGCTGCATTACAAAGTAAAAAACTGTTATCAGTATATTATTTAATCAGCAGCTCCCCTTCGAACTCAAGAATTCTAATCTTTAAGATTTCCGGAACTTTTATGCTTTCTCCCAATTTTTGACTGTAGGCTACCATTACCTGTGATGTTTTGGTTTTAATCTCGCCTGTTTTTAAATCGACAATATTCTGGTACATTCCTACACTTTTATTGCCAATCCGGAAAATTTTTGTTTGCACTTCAATTTTATCACTCAGGGTGATGGATGACAAATAATCTATCTCCAAATGAGCTACGATTAATGCAGATTCATTCCAATCAATTACTTCCCCATATACTTGCTGAAAATAATCCATTCGGGCCAAATCGAGGTAGCTTAACTGAACTCCGTTATTCGCATGTCCTATTAAATCGATATCGCCAAAGCGGATTTGTATTTTCTTTTTGTGCTTGAATTCCATTTTGCTAATTTTTATGCGAATGTATATACAAATTGTGAAAAGAATCAATGAGATGTAGATTTTATGATTTTTTTTAAGGTGCACTACTGTTCCTAAGTATACTTAATGCGCTGCAAAATTGTATGTTTTAAATTTAGTTACTCAAATATTTAAAGCTTTAAAATATTTCTTAGTGCAACTTTTCGCCGACTTGTTCGTCTTTTATTAGAACATGATTTTTTATCTAAAATTAATTTATATGAACACAAAACGTATTACTTCCCTACTGGCTGTTTTTGCTCTTGTTTTGAGTGGTAGTTTGGCCTTTGCCCAAAAAACAGAAACCCGGAATGTTGGATCATTTGAATCAGTTAGTCTTGCCATTCACGCCAAGGTATTTATCACCCAGGAAAATTCTACTTCAGTAGAAATGAAAGGCGATGCTGATGATTTAGAAGAAATTATTACTGAGGTTGAAAATGGAACTCTAAAAATTAAGCGCAAAAAAAATAAAAACTGGGGTTGGAACAATTCATTCAAAAATGTTGAAGTGTATATATCTTCGTCGCAGATAAAGAATTTAAGCATTTCCGGATCGGGCAATATTATAACTAAAAGCCCAATAGAAACTACGAATGCAAAATATGCAATCAGCGGCAGCGGCAATATTTTTATTGAAGATTTATCTGCAGAAACTGTTGATTGTCATATTTCAGGATCGGGAGACATTAATTTAAAAGGTGATGGATTGCAGGAACTCGAAATTCACATTAGTGGCTCGGGCGATGTTGATGCAGGCTATTTGAAATCTGAAAATGTTGATGTGCATGTATCAGGATCGGGAGATTGTAAGGTATATGCCACAAAAAAACTGACGGCAAGAGTAGCTGGCAGCGGTGACATTTACTACCGCGGAAAACCGGATTACGTAGATTCAAAATCTGCAGGTTCCGGTCACATAAAATCAATTGGAATGTAAAAACTGATCCGTAGGGATACACAGTCGTGGTCCCTACGGTCTAATTATTTGAATCTCTCCTCCCAATCCGATTTTAATGATACTGGAAGCTTTGCATTTTTCCATATCCTCTTGCCGGTATTCCACGATATAATCGACTGCTTCTTTTATTTCATCACCAATCTCGTGAAAATTTGCAGGTGAAACCTCTCCACTTCGATTTGCTGAAGTAGAAACAATAGGTTTCTTAAATCGTTGAATCAAATTTTGTGTAAACTCTTCATTGGTAATTCGGATACCAATGGTACCATCTGAATTGATTAAATTTGGAGCCAGATTTTTCGCACCAGGATAAATCAGAGTCATGGGCTGATCATTCGTATCAATTAAATCCCAGGCAATTTCCGGAACCTCATCAACATATGAATTCAGGCGGTTGGGATTCTCCATTAAAACCAGCATGGCTTTGGAATCTTCCCTGTTCTTAATTTCATAAACTCTTTTCACCGCTTCAGGATTTGTTGCATCGCATCCTATTCCCCAGATAGTATCTGTAGGATATAGAATAACTCCACCAGCGTGAAGTACTTCCAAAGCTTTTTTAATGTCGTTGTGCATTTCTAATTTGTTAGTATTCTTTCAAATCATTAGAAACAAATGAGTAATCAATTTTCATTGATTACTCATTTTTACTTTAATTATTACCTAAACTATACCGCTACATTGTATTCACGCAATGCATCGTTCAGCGAAGTCTTTAAATCTGTTGATGGTTTTCTTTTTCCGATGATTAAAGCACAAGGAACCTGATAATCCCCTGCAGGAAACTTCTTGGTTCTTGTTCCTGGAATCACTACCGAACGAGCCGGGATGAATCCGCTGTACTCAACTGGCTCTTCGCCTGTTACATCTATAATTCTTGTTGATCCGGTAAGCACTACATTAGCTCCCAAAACAACTTCTTTTTCTAAATGGACTCCTTCAACAACAATGCAGCGGGAGCCTATAAAACAATTGTCTTCGATGATTACCGGAGCGGCTTGAATCGGCTCTAAAACACCGCCAATACCAACACCGCCACTAAGGTGAACATGTTTTCCAATCTGAGCACAAGATCCTACTGTTGCCCATGTGTCGACCATGGTTCCTTCGCCCACATATGCACCAATATTCACGTATGATGGCATCATTACCACATCCCTGGCAATAAAAGCTCCGTATCGTGCCACTGCGTGAGGTACAACCCTAACTCCCAATTCAGCATAGTTGGTTTTCAATGCCATTTTATCATGGAATTCAAATGGACCTACTTCAATGGTTTCCATTTTACGAATAGGAAAATAAAGTATTACCGCTTTTTTCACCCACTCATTTACTTGCCATCCGTCTGCAACAGGTTCTGCTGTGCGAAGTATCCCTTTGTCTAAAAGTTCAATTACTTCTTCAATGCTTTTTTGCATCTCAAGAGTACTTAAAAGTGACCGGTTATCCCATGCAGCTTCTATGCTTTCTTTCAAATTCTGGTACATAATTAGTTGTATCTTATCTATTTTGGTTAATTAGATAACAAAACTAGTTAAAAAGAATAAAAGTAGAAAGGTCTGCAAGAGTCTAAAAAATCAAATAGTCAAACAGTCTAAACCAATTGCAATATCGATTGCTCCTAAATTGAATATGAATAAGACCAAAATTTACCAGAACAACTCAAACATCAAATATTCTTATGACTACAATTCATAACTTATTTTTATTAAAATATTAATTTCATTTCCTATTTTTGAGCTTACAAAAAATAGCAGCCAGCATGAGTAACTCTTACTTCCTTTCTCAAATATCCATTCACAAAAGTTGGAATACTTTTCTTTCTAATGAAATTATATACTTAATTACTGATATCGAAAAATCAATTAGCATTGAAAAATCAACTCCAAAGCCAAATCTTACATTGCGCTTCTTAGAAATGGATTTGAATAAAATACCGGTTGTAATTTTAGGACAGGATCCTTATCCTCAAGCAGGAGTTGCAACAGGAAGAGCATTTGAGGTGAATGGTCTAAACTCCTGGCATGATAAATTTCGTAATGTGTCGTTAAAAAATATTCTGCGCTGCATTTACAAAGCTGAAACCAATAAAGAACTAAAATATTCGGAAATTCTGAGTCGGCTTAACGAAGGAGACCGATTAGTGATGGATGGTGATTTTAAGATACTTCCCCCAAATCAACTGTTTAGATATTGGTCGGAACACGAAAATGTACTGTTGCTAAATACGGCCTTTACCTGCGAAATTGGCAAACCAAATTCGCACACCAAACTTTGGGCTCCGTTTACTCAAAAATTACTGCAATTTATTGCCACGGCAAATCCTGATATAATTTGGTTCTTATGGGGCAACAATGCTCACCAGATTGTGAATAAGATTGAAATTTCCAACAAAATAGAAACTACTCATCCAATGATGTGTTATCAACGTGAAAATGATATTCTTTATGGTCAGGTAAATCCATTCAAAAAAACCAGCCAACTCGTCAACTGGACTGGAATATAGACCTTTGCTACTGTATTAATTTGGGTTAAAGTCTGTTAAAAAATGTATCATTTTAAACATTCATCCGACCGGAAAATTATCTTTACATTGAAACAAAAAATCAAACAATTTGAAAACAAGTCTACTCACTATATTTCTCTCTTTATTCTTCCTGTTCGGAGCTTTCTCCCAAAAAGAATCAAATGATGACACCTTTATTGTCTCTGGAAAGGTAATTAACCCGGAAAACATGGAAGGCATTTCTTTTGCCAATGTAAATCTTCAAGGAACTAATTGGGGAATTGTTTGTGACAGTGCTGGTTTTTTTCGTCTTCGGATTCATCCCGATCAAAAATTAAGAATATCTGCTTTGGGATTTCAAGAGCAAGTAGTTGGCATTGAACCACCAAAAGTTGAACAAGAAGTTTTTCAGGAAATTTTCATGGAAAAAGGGAGTATTTTACTCGAAGAGGTCAGCATTTACTCTTTAGGAACTTATAGCCAGTTTAAAGAAAACTTTATTAAGACCGATGCCCCTGAAGAAGAAAATATTACCACAACATTTGATTTTGGTAATTTAAACCTAGCTCAGGCTGAGGCAAACACTCTTAACCGTGGAGGGGGTGGATTTGGATTTGGAATCAGAATTAATGGAAGAAAAACTAAAAAAAATCCTCGTATGGAGCCATTAGCTCAATTACATGAACAAATGCTGACAAGTAAATTTAATAAAGAACTTGTTGCTGATGTTACTAAAGAAAGTGGTGAAAGATTAGATCTTTTAGTTAAGTACATTAATTCAAAATCAACATTCTCATATCGAACAAGCGAATATTATATCATAAACAAAGTAAAACAACTCTACCAAGATTTTTTACTGGAAAAGCCTCAGTTTGAAAACAATTTAAGCTTTACAGATTCTTTAGGAACGATAATGAACCATCTACGCCCGTAACCAATGAATTAAACTCTTCTCATGAAATTAAAGAGGGTACTGTACATTTCATTAATTCTAATTTTTAGCTCACCTTACTACTCATTTTCGGAAAGCTCTAAAATAGATACCATTATCAGTATTTCCGGGCAAATTCTCCATTCGGAGAGTTTAACTCCTATTCCATTGGCAACCATCAGCATTAAAAGAACACGCAAAGGAATCATTTGCGACAGCCTTGGTATTTTTCATCTGCAAATCCAGCAATACGATACACTTCGAATAAGTGCTTTGGGTTACAAAGCTATCGATTGGGAAGTTCCTTTCGTTTTTAATCCTGACTCGCCTCCCTTCTTTCAAATTAAATTAGAAGACATTTCCTATTTACTGGATGAAGTAGACATTTATGCATTGGGAACCTGGGATGAGTTTAAAGAAGATTTTGTTAAAACGAAATTGGAAGAGAAAGATCCTATCAACAAAAGCATTATGAAACAATTAGCTCCCTACAATACAAAAGAACCAAATATTGTTCCTGCACAATATCGTCCTAAAAATGAAGGAAAAATGGGAGTTTTAGGTGCGATTTTTGCGCCTACAGATTTTTTGTACAGCAAATTGAGTAAATCAGAAAAATCGAAAAAGGAATTGTCCAAAATAATAAGAAACGAAGGCAAGGCAAAAAAGATTAGTTCGAAATACAATGCGGATATAGTGGCCGATGCAACAGGCTTAGAAGGGGACGAATTACTGAAATTTATGGAATACGCTGGCTCAGAAATTAAAGTAAGCCCAAATTCCTCAGAATACTACGTTATGCAACAAATCCTGTTTTTATTCAAAAAATATCAGGAAGAAACTACAGAAGCGGAGTAAATAACCGTGCCATTGATTCTTTCACTCTCTGCCCTTTAGACCTGTCCTGCCACTGGTTTAAATGCAATTCATCACTACTCTCCAAATCACTTAAAAATCGTGTTCTAAGTTCCAAAGTGATGTCCTCATCGTAAATTAATGCATTCACTTCAAAATTTTGTTCAAAACTCCGCACATCCATATTTGCTGTTCCTACCGTTGCCATTATCCCATCAACCATCATTATCTTGCTATGATTAAATCCTCCTTTGTAAAAATAGATTCGCACACCTGCTTCCAATAATTCTTCAATGTAGGAAAGCGTTCCCCAATAGGTCATGAATGAATCTGATTTTTTGGGAAGTAAAACACGCACATCAACCCCACTCATCGCCGATGTTTTAAGTGCCATTAAAATACTGCTGTTAGGCATAAAATACGGCGATGAAATATACACATTCCTCCTTGCCGAAGTAATGGCCGAGAAATACGCCTGCATGATACTTGCCCAGTCGGAATCGGCACCAGAGGCAGTAATCTGCAACAAACATTTTTGCTTCACTTTCTTGTAAGGAAGATATTTTTCGTCGAGTAACACTTCCTGTCGAACAAAATACCAATCGATTAAGAATACAATTTGTAAACTACTAGCTGCTTCGCCAACAATTTTAAGGTGAGTATCCCGCCACGAGCCAATTTCGGGCAGGCCATGAAGATAACGATCGGCAAAATTCAATCCTCCGACAAAAGCTGTTTTGCCATCAATCACAATAATTTTCCGGTGATTTCGGTAATTAACCCGACTCGTCAGAATAGGAAAACGAACAGGAAGAAAAGCGTGTATTTTCACGCCAGTATCTTGCAATGATTTTACATATTCCTTGCTCAACTTCCAGCTTCCAACATCATCATAAATAACACGAACCTCAACACCTTCTCTTGCTTTTTGCATCAATATTTCGAGCAATTCCGACGCCAACTCTCCATCTTCAATAATGTAATATTCCAAATGAATGTGATCCTTTGCTTTCCGAAGAGCCTTAAAAATAGAAGGAAATGTCTCCTCCCCATCGTTCAGAATTTTCACCCGGTTGTAACCAGTAAGCAATGCCTTTGAATTGTTTAAAAGCAAGGTCATCAGGTTCTTTTTTTCATGAATCCGCTCATCCTTCAACCATCGGCTTTTATCCAAATGAAGCTTTTGATCCTGACTCATTACCTGCAGCCACTTCATATCGCCCAACTCTTTCATGCTGAACATTTTTTGTTTCCGGAAACTCTGTCCGAAAACCAAATAGGAGATCAAACCGAAAACAGGCACAGATACCAAAACCAAAATCCAGGAAATGGTTTTTAATGGACTGCGATTTTCAAGAATTACAATAATTACCGTAGAGATAATGGTGATGACATATAGAACAGCCAACACTTCAAAAATGTGAATCCAGAATTCCGACCAATTAATTGTTAACAGCATATATCCGACTACTTCAGAAGATTTGTATCTTTGTTAATTTAATAGCTTTGAGATATTAGATGTGAAAAATAAGACAATGATTTACTATTTTAAGTAATCAATTACTAATTTTCAATTCCTCTACATTTAAAAGATTCAATTTTGAACCAATATTCCTAAGTCAAATGACTCCATCAAACACAATACAATCTACAATAAATTACATAAAAAAAGAACTCGAGGAGTTATATCATGCCCGAGAAACAGAAAGCTTAGCTTACCTTCTGCTTGAATATGTTTTGAAATATTCGAAAACTCAAATTCAGCTTAACAAAGCTGAGAAAATCAGCCCTGAACTTTTTCAGCAAATTAAATACTATACACAAGAGCTTACAAAGAATATACCCATTCAATACGTACTAGGAGAAACTGAATTTTACGATCTTACTTTTAAAGTAAATAAACACACCTTAATTCCCAGACCAGAAACTGAGGAGCTGGTTCATGCTATCATCAATGAAAACAGACAAGAAGGTTTACAAATTTTAGATATTGGAACCGGCAGTGGCTGCATTCCCATTTCGCTGGCAAAAAATTTAAAAAATGCTCGCGTTTCATCTGCTGATATTTCGGCAGAGGCAATTGAGAAGGCTAAAGAAAATGCCGAACTCAACCAGGTTGATGTTCATTTTTTTCATCGGGACATCCTAAACTGGAAGAATTTTGATTGGGACAATTTTGATATTATTGTAAGCAATCCTCCCTACGTAACCGAAGCCGAAAAAAACCAAATGGAGAAAAATGTTCTGGATCATGAGCCTCATTCAGCATTATTTGTGACAGATCACGATCCTTTAATTTTTTACAGAACCATCGCAGAAATGGCTCTCCTGCATTTGAAAAAAGGCGGGCGGCTTTATTTTGAAATCAACGAAAGTTTAGGAAATGAAATGATAGCGCTTTTGGAACAAAAAGGATTCAGCAGCATACGCCTAAGGTTAGATATCAACGGAAAAAACAGAATGGTCTCAGCTATAAAACCGCATTGATGGATTACAAAAAGAAGAAACGAGAAGTTAGCGCCGAATCTGCTTTATCAAAAACCATGTTTATTTGCAGCAGACAAGAAAAATGCTGCTTTGATATTCGTAAAAAGCTTTGTGAATGGGAAATTTCATCGACCGATCAGGATCAGATTATTCAAACATTGATTGACGAAAAATTCCTTAATGATGAACGTTACACCAATTTTTACGTTCGCGATAAATTCCGTTTCAACCGATGGGGACGAATAAAAATTGCTCATCATCTGAAACAAAAGCAAATTCCGGAATACATTATATCTGATGCCATAGACCAATTAGATGAAAACGAATACGCCCAAAATCTTCACGACATACTACACAGTAAGATAAAAACCATTCGAGAGGAAGACCCTTATCAACTAAAAGCCAAATTATTCCGATTTGCACAAGGAAGAGGTTTTGAATCTCAGCTTTCTCTTCAGATAATTGATAAATTAATTTCGAAAAAGGACTAAATTTTAAATTAACTTTGGCATCCTTATTGTTTACAATTATTATCTTTAAACAACAAAAATCCAAAATCATAAAAATGATTAAATCATTACGCACCTTACTGCACTTTTCCTTTATCCTTACATTTATAGTGAGCTGTTCGTCAAATACTACAGCCGCCAAACGCAGACCTCCGCAATGGGTAAAAGAGCGTCCTGTTTCATCAGAATACTATATTGGCATAGCCGTAGTTAAGAAAGACGCCAATGAAACAAGCTATATTCAATTGGCTAAAAATCAAGCCCTACAGGATTTATGTTCCGAAATTTCCATCTCTATTTCATCCAATTCTGTTCTGCATCAGTTCGAAAACAACACGAGTTTTAAAGAAGAGTTTGAAGCAGATATTAAAACCTCTCTTGTGCAGGATCTGGAAGGATACGAAATGGTTGCTTCCTGGGACAATAAAAAAGAAGGAGAATATTGGGTTTACTATCAATTGTCAAAAAATCAGTATGCTCTGCTAAAAAGAGTGAAACTAAACAAAGCAAAAAAACTGTCTCAAAGCTATTTCGAAGAAGGCAAACAATACGAAAAACAACTCGACCTTTTTCAAGCATTAAATTACTACGCAAAATCACTTGATGCAATAAAAAATCATTTGGATGAAGATCTTAGCGTAATGACATTGGATGGAACTATCAATTTAGGAACAGATATTTATAATTCCATCCAAAACATTTTTAACCGAACACAACTTACTCCGGTCAAAAAGACGATTCAGCTCGAAATATCAACTTCGCAAAAAGAACCAATTCTGGTAAAAGCTGTTTGGCTGGCCGATGAAGGTGAAAAAATGATTTCTCAATTGCCCTTGGAAATTAAATTCACAAAAGGTGCAGGTATTTTGAATGGAAATGTTTCGACAGACCAATTTGGTTATGCATCTTCTCAATTGTCGAGAGTAAGCTCGCGGCAAAAACTGCAGGAAATTACTGCTTCTCTCGATCTTTCATCAATTTTGGATGAAAGCAACGAAAATTACGAATTAAACAAACTTTTCTTCACTGAAGAATCGGCACCTAAAAGTAAAATCACTTTAAATGTAGAACGACTAAAAGCGTACCTGAATTTTAGCGAAAAGATATTTGGAGAAGACTCTAAACGCGGAATTTTAGAGAACAATTTAAAGAAAGAATTGTCTGAAAATTTCTTCTCATTTACAAATAATAAAGATCAGGCCAAAGTTATTCTTGATATCAATACCAATGTAACAAAAGGTGAAATTAAAGAAGGCCGCAACTACAAAGTATATATTGTGTATCTGGATTGTTTTTTCTCGCTTACCGATGTTAAAACAGGCCTGGAAATTTTCAATGATGCCATATACGAAGTGAAAGGCATGAAGCCCATCAGTTACGATTATGCAGTGAAAGAGGCTTACGAACAAGCTGTTGATGAAATAAACAACACGATTGTCCCTAAACTGAATCAACTTGATTTATAAAATCATCATATTCCAAAACAAAAAATAACGATAAATAATACACACATGAAAACAAGAAAATTACACAAAAGCTTATTCCTTGGATTAGGAATTTTACTGGTTGCAGGAATGAGTTCTTGCGGATCGGCTGAAAAAGTAGTTACTACAAAAGCACAAGGCGAAGAATTGATTGAAGTTTATTGTACCGGCCCTGATTTTCAGAGTGATAAAAATAATTTCAGAGCTTCTGCTATTGGCGAAAGTTTAGATCAGATGGTATCTAAAAAGAAAGCCGGCACCAATGCCCGTGCCGAACTGGCGACACTAATTCAGTCTACAATAAAAGGTACAATTGACAACTACGTGAACTCAACAGAATTAAATAATGTTGAGCAAGTTGAAGAACGTTTTGAAGGTTTAACCCGTGAGGTGATCAACCAACAATTGAACAACATCAAAGTAATTTGCGAAAAGCAAACCAAAACCGGTGAAAACAAATACAAAACATACATTGCCCTGGAGATGAGCTCAAAAGATTTGGAGGAAGCAATCAACCAAAAATTATCGCAGGATGACAAGTTAAAAGTTGATTACGATTACGAGAAATTCAAAGAAACTTTTAATGCCGAGATGCAAAAACTGGAAGCTCAGCAAAGAGGATTCTAAGCAAAAAACAACATTCTAATATAAGCTGAAAAAATGGCCATTTCTTTCATAAGAAATGGCCATTTTAAAATCAAAAAAATACTATAATCTAAATATTAAAAAGTACACCAACAGCCAGGTTAACATTCTCATAAGCTGTGTTGTATTTAAAATCGCCAAAAAACTGAACATCACCACCCGTTCTAGCTCCGATACCTAAATTCAAACCAACTTTTGAATCGGAACCTGAAAAAGTTCCGAACTCGCCAAAATCTATCGACGCATCGACATAAGAATAATTTAAACCTCCTATGGCGTATACTTTTAAAGTCTCTTCCTTTACGAAATTGCAATGTACATCTGCATCCAACACATATTCAGTCAAATCTAATCCATCAGGAGAACTTGGGAAAAAATAGGTGAAGCCGGGAGCAATTGAAAATAATTCGTTTATTTCATACAAGCCTTTAACTCCAATTCCAAATGCCACCGCTTCACTTCCGTCATCATCAATTGAAAGCTTAGTGCCCATAACCAAATTTCCGCCCAATTTCATCTGTGCACTTGCTTCAAGGCCTGCAAAAATCATAACGGCAACAGCAATTAGAAATAAAATTTTCTTTTTCATAATTTTAGTTTTAGGTTTAAAATTACTTACTCCGAATATCGAAGACAATATGAAATTTAATTGTTTCACAATAAACAAACAAATTTAAATCAACACCTATTACCTGTATACTAAACCTATATCTATACAAACGAAACAAGCTCATATTCAAACCCATTTCTTTTCCGCGATCATATTTAGACTAACCGGAATACAGCACAGAAGTGCAAAAAAAGTAATCTGAGGTATCTTTGACGTTGATGCCAAAATAATTCTGATTTCCTTTTGCAAAGCTGAATCTTAAAATATTCATCGAAGTGTTATTTATTTTTTCTGAAAACAACATTACACCTTCTTTTCAAATTGTTCCTTTCTCTTTGTTTATTACCTTTACACTTCAATTAATAATTTACAAAAATGATCACATCAGACCAGCTAAAAAGTTTAGTGGAACGCACGGAAGCGTTAAGGAGGTATCTTTGACGTTGATGCCAAAATAATTCAGATACAGGAAGAAGAATTGAGAACTCAGGCTCCCGGATTTTGGGACAATCCAAAAGAGGCTGAAATTCAAATGCGAAAAGTAAGAGGACTTAAATCCTGGGTTGATTCTTACAATGAAGCAAAAGAAGCAATTGACGACCTTCAGATATTATTCGATTTCGCCAAGGAAGAAGAAGCATCGCCAGAGGAGGTAGACGAACAATTTGCAGCAACACAAAGCTTAATTGAAGCTCTTGAGCTAAGAAATATGCTCCGAAAAGAGGAAGATAAACTGGGAGCCATTCTAAAAATAAATTCTGGTGCCGGTGGAACTGAAAGTTGTGATTGGTGCGAAATGCTTTACCGAATGTACTTGCGTTACGGTGAAGCGCATGGCTATAAGGTAAGTTCATTGGAATATCAGGAAGGTGACGAAGCCGGAATTAAATCGGCAACTCTCGAATTTGAAGGTGATTTTGCTTACGGATTTTTAAAATCCGAAAATGGCGTGCACCGCTTGGTTCGTCTTTCTCCATTTAATGCGGCCAACAAACGAATGACTACTTTTGCATCGGTCTATGTTTATCCTGCCATTGACGATACCATCGAAATTGAAATCAATCCTGCTGATATCAGTTGGGATACTTTCCGTTCGGGTGGTGCCGGCGGACAAAATGTAAATAAAGTGGAAACAGGTGTTCGGTTACGACATGCTCCAACCGGAATCATCATTGAAAATACCGAAACCCGCTCCCAATTTGGAAACCGCGAAAATGCACTTCGATTGCTGAAATCGCAGCTATACGAATTGGAACTAAGAAAACGTCAGGAAGAAACTGACAAGATTGAAGGATCAAAAAAGAAAATTGAATGGGGTTCACAAATTCGTTCCTATGTAATGCAGCCTTACAAACTGGTTAAGGATGTAAGAACAGGCCACGAAACCTCTAATGTTCAAGCCGTTTTAGATGGTGGTTTGGATGGATTCATCAAAGCATTCCTAATGGAATTCAGCGAGGAAGATAAAAAATAAGAGTAGGGATCTTGCATGCAAGGTCCCTACTCTTTTGTTTGTTTGGGCTTAAACATCCCTCCTATCAGCACACCAAAAAGTAAACCGTAAGGCACCATTGTGTACCAATTGGACTGAATGGGGCAAGTACCTGAAACACAACCAACATATTTCCAGTAAAGGAATCCACCCAGCAGACCAAGCAGCCCTCCTATAATTTCAAATTTTCTATTTTTAATTAGCTTTTTCACCATCTCAAACATATGTATCTATTTATATAATTCAAACTTAGCAAAGAATATTGAATAGTCGTGATGAAGACAATTCTTTTCATTAAATAAATAAGCTGCAAAATACAAATCTGATATTGATGGCACTATTTCATTCAAAAAAACAATCAATTTTTCATTAAATCATCAGTAATTCTGAAAACACAAATTCTATTTCCCATACTATTCCCGAAAGCCGTATATTTGTATCACTTTAAACAGTAAAACAGAAATAAAAATGTTGAAAATTTATCACAATCCGCGTTGCTCCAAAAGTAGAGCAGGTTTAAAATATTTACAAGACAAAGGTCTGGAACCTGAAATTCGTTTGTATCTAAAAGATGAGTTTACCGAAGCCGAACTTGCTGATGTATTGATGAGAATGACGAAACAACCCTGGGAAATTATCCGCACTCACGAAAAATTATACAAAACCGATTTTAAAGGGAAAAATTTTAATACCGATGAGTGGATCAAAATATTAATTGAATATCCAAACCTAATTCAACGCCCCATTGTTATTAAAGACCACAAAGGAATATTTGCTGTGCCAGCTGAAAAAATGGATGAGATTTTTTAATTCATCCATTTCCTGATTCATTTCACATTTCAACCTCTAAATCGACCAACTTAATTTGCCTTTATAAAATTTCACACACAGAAATTAATTAAGTACATGAACAAATTTAGAAAAATATACATGGTCTTCCTGTCTCTTCTAAGCGTAGCCTGCGATCCTTTTCAAACCAAAATTGGAACAGAGGTATCCTTATACGAAAGTCCGGAAAAACAAGAATTCGCCTTTCCGGATACCTTAAAAGTAATGACATGGAACATCAAATTTGGCGGTGGAAGAATTGATTTCTTTTTCGATTGCCATGGCGACCGGGTTATTATGGAAAAATCAGAAGTGCTGGATAACATGAGCGTGCTTTCTGAAAAAATCCGTGAAGTAAACCCCGATATCCTGTTTATTCAGGAAGCCGATGTGAATGCAAAACGAAGTGCTTTTGTTGATCAGGTTCAGTATCTGGTCAACAATACCGACTTTAATTATGCGGCCTATGCCTCACAATGGAAAGCCAAACACATCCCCAGCGACGGCATCGGAAAAATGGATTCGGGCAATGCCATTTTATCCAAATGGAAATTTACCGATGCGAAACGAACTCCTCTGCCTCTTATTCAATCGCAAAATTTCATTGTTCGTTATTTTTATCTCAAACGGAATATTCTGGAAATAAATCTGGAACACAAGGGTGAGGCAATTAAACTTTTAACAACACATCTATCGGCCTATGCCAATGATGACACCAAGAAAAATCAACTGGATATTTTAAAGAATTACGTCGATTCAATTCATCAGAAAGGACAAACATTCATTTTAGGCGGTGATTTTAACTCTCTTCCTCCATTTAGCAGACAAACCAGTAAATTCGATGATTCTGCATGCACCGATGGTGATTTTGATGCGGATAATTACAGCTCCGAAACAGAATGGATGATGCCTTTTTACAAAAGTTATAAAGCGGCAATTCCTTTGGAAGAATACAAAGAGAACAATTCTAAGCATTTTACACACACAACAGATAAAAACGGGTACTGGAATAGAAAGGTCGATTATATATTTACCAATGGCCACCTTGTTCAAAATAGCGGAAACACACTTCAACAATGGATGCAGGCATCTGATCATGCACCTATTGTTGTAAATTATAAACTATGAGTCAGCAATTATTAATGGGTAAGTCATAAGATCTTAACTCATTATTTAATTCCAGACAATTCCATTTTTAATTGACCGGAAATCCTATTTTATTCATGAATCTTAATTAATAATTCCTAATTCCAAGGTGTTTTAAAAGTATGATTAAGAACATTTTTAAAACCTTCCTTAAATGATAAAAAGGCCTTATTTTTAGGCTCTAATTTTTAAACAGTTACAGTTATGGCAGATAATAAACTTTTTAGTGACTTTGCTCCTCAATCTACTCAAGAGTGGATTGACAAAATCACTAAAGATCTTAAAGGTGCTGACTTTGATAGAAAGTTGGTTTGGAGAACTAATGAAGGATTCAATGTACAGCCTTTCTACAGACTGGAGAACATGGAAGACAAAGCCTTCATGAATACCTATCCTGGAGATTTTCCTTATGTTCGTGGTAATAAAAAAGACAATAATGATTGGTTGGTTCGTCAGGATATCATTGTAGAGGATGTGAAAGCAGCTAACGAAAAAGCTCTTGATGTTCTGAACAAAGGTATCGACTCAATTGGATTCGTATTGAATTGGAAAGACCTAAGCAAAGATGAATTAGCAACTTTGTTAAATGGTATTTTCCTGGATTGTGTAGAAATCAACTTCGAAAAATCTCACGGCTCTGTTGAATTAATCAAAAACCTACAGGCAATTGCAACCGAAAAAGGGATCGCTCTTGATAAATTAAATGGAGGAATTTCTATCGATCCTCTTTCAGGATTCAGTACTGTTGGTAACTTCTGTCAGTCAGAAGAAAGTTCTTTTAATTATTTAAAAGAAGCTATCGAAGCTGCTAAAGCTCTTCCTAACTATAAAGTTGTTGCAGTAGGTGGAAGCCTTTTCAACAACTCAGGATCTTCAATTGTTGAAGAATTAGGTTTCTCTTTAGCTGCTGGAGCTGAATACCTAAGCAAAATGATTGATGCAGGTCTTTCAGTTGACGAGGTAGCTCCAAAAATCCGTTTCAACTTTGCAACCAGCTCTAAATATTTTATGGAGATTGCCAAGTTAAGAGCCGGACGTATGGTATGGGCTAACATCGTTAAAGCATTTGGTGCTTCAAACGAAGAAGTTTGCAAAATGAATGTTCATGGTGAAACTTCAGAATGGAACAAAACTGTTTATGATCCTTATGTGAACATGCTGCGTACTCAAACTGAATCAATGTCGGCTGTTTTAGGTGGACTTGATTCATTCACAGTAAAACCTTTCGATTCTGCATTTGCTGAATCTTCTGTTTTCTCTGAAAGAATTGCCCGTAACCAACAATTATTATTAAAAGAAGAATCGCATCTGGCTAAAATTGCTGATCCGGCTGCAGGTTCATACTATATTGAATCATTGACTGAATCAATTGCTGATGAAGCTTGGAAACTATTCCTGACTGTTGAAGACAAAGGTGGATACCTTGAAGCCTTCAAAGCAGGATTCGTTCAATCTACGATCAAAGCAACTGCACAGAAACGTGATTTCCAAATTGCTACACGCCAGGAGAATTTCTTAGGAACCAACCAATTCCCAAATTTTGGAGAAGTATTGGAAGCTCTTCCTGAGACAGTTCTTGCTCCTGCAGATAAAACTGCAGCGAATGCTGTTTGCGAAACTCTTAAACCATATCGTGGTGCTCAGGCTTTCGAAACTCTTCGTAACAAAACTGATATTTACAGCAAAACAAATGGTCGTCCTAAAGTGATGATGTTCCCTATCGGAAACTTAAACATGCGTAAAGCCCGTGCTCAGTTTGCTTGTAACTTCTTCGCTTGTGCCGGATTTGATGTTGAAGATCATAACGGTTTTAAATCAGTAGAAGAAGGTGTAAAATTCGTAACTGAAAAAGGTGCCAAGATCGTTGTTGTTTGTAGTTCTGATGATGAATATGCAACTATCGTTCCTGAAGTTTACGAAGCTCTTAAAGGGGAAGCAATTACCGTTGTTGCAGGTGCTCCGGCATGTGCTGATGAATTAAAAGCCAAGGGTATTGAGAACTTTATCAACGTGAAATCTAACGTTCTTGAAACGTTGAAAGCATATCAAGCCGAGCTAGGTATTAAATAGATTTGAGATATGAGATGTGAGATGTAAAATCTCACAAAATATTAAAAATCAAATATTAGATTACTAAAAATTGATTCAGGATTCTTAATCAAGATGTAAATCATCTCATATTTAAAATCTTGTATCTAAAATCTAAAAAGAAATGAAACCAAATTTTAAAGATATAAATATCAAGTCATCTCAAAGAGCTGCGACAACATCTCAGGAATGGGAAAAAGAAAACGGCATTGAAAAATCTTGGATGACACCAGAACAAATTCCTGTTAAAACAGCCTTTAACAAGGAAGATTTAGAAGGCATGGAGCACTTGAACTATGTTTCAGGTTTGCCACCATTCCTACGTGGACCTTATTCAGCGATGTATCCTTTACGTCCTTGGACTGTTCGTCAGTATGCAGGTTTCTCTACTGCTGAAGAATCAAATGCATTCTACCGTCGTAACCTTGCTGCTGGTCAAAAAGGTCTTTCTGTAGCATTCGATTTAGCTACTCACCGTGGATATGATTCAGATCATCCCCGTGTGATTGGTGATGTTGGTAAAGCAGGGGTTGCTATCGACTCTATTTTGGATATGGAGATCCTTTTCGATCAAATTCCATTGGATCAGATGTCAGTATCTATGACAATGAACGGAGCAGTACTTCCAGTACTGGCTTTCTACATCGTTGCAGGTTTGGAGCAAGGCGCTAAACTGGAAGAACTCTCCGGTACTATCCAAAACGATATCCTAAAAGAATTCATGGTGCGTAACACATACATTTACCCACCGGATTTCTCAATGAAAATTATTGCTGATATCTTCGAATTCACTTCGAATTTCATGCCTAAGTTCAACTCCATTTCTATCTCGGGTTACCACATGCAGGAAGCAGGTGCTACAGCAGATATCGAGTTGGCTTATACTCTTGCTGATGGTTTGGAGTACTTGAAAAAAGGTGTTGCTGCAGGTATGGATGTTGATACATTCGCTCCCCGTTTGTCTTTCTTCTGGGCTATCGGAATGAATCACTTCATGGAGATTGCTAAAATGCGTGCGGGTCGTTTGCTATGGTCTAAGATTGTAAAACAATTCAATCCTAAGAATCCTAAGTCAATGGCATTACGTACTCACTCGCAAACTTCAGGTTGGTCATTAACTGAGCAGGATCCTTTCAACAACGTTGGACGTACCTGTATCGAGGCTATGGCTGCTGCATTGGGTCACACTCAGTCTCTTCACACCAATGCTTTGGATGAGGCGATTGCATTGCCAACCGATTTCTCTGCACGTATTGCCCGTAATACTCAAATCTTTATTCAGGATGAAACTACCATCTGTAAAGCTGTTGATCCTTGGGCAGGTTCTTACTACGTTGAGTCATTAACTCAAGAGTTAGTAAATAAGGCTTGGTCTCACATCGAAGAAGTTGAGAAATTAGGTGGAATGGCGAAAGCGATCGAGTCTGGTATTCCAAAACTTCGTATCGAAGAAGCTGCTGCACGTACTCAAGCTAAAATTGATGCGAACACTCAAACTATTGTAGGTACCAACAAATATCGTTTGGAGAAAGAAGATCCATTGGATATTTTGGAAGTAGATAACACTGCTGTACGTATTGCTCAGATTGAACGTTTGGCTAAGCTTCGTGCTAACCGTGACGATAAAGCTGTTCAAGCTGCTCTTGAAGCCATCACTGCTTGTGCAAACGGAGGTGAAGGCAACTTATTGGATCTTGCTGTTAAAGCTGCACAATTACGTGCTTCTTTAGGTGAGATTTCAGATGCATGTGAAAAAGTTTGTGGTAGATATAAAGCTGTAATTAGAACCGTGTCAGGAGTATATTCATCAGAATCAGGACAAGATGCTGATTTCGCAATAGCGAAAGAAAAAGCAAATCAATTTGCAGAAATGACAGGACGTCGTCCTCGTATCATGATCGCAAAAATGGGACAAGATGGTCATGACCGTGGTGGTAAAGTTGTTGCTACTGGTTTTGCTGACATAGGATTTGACGTGGATATGGGACCTTTGTTCCAAACTCCGGAGGAATCTGCTAAGCAAGCTGTAGAAAATGATGTACACATCGTTGGTGTTTCTTCATTAGCTGCTGGTCACAAAACTTTAGTTCCTGCAGTTATCGCGGAATTGAAAAAATTGGGCCGCGAAGATATCATGGTTACTGCAGGTGGTGTTATTCCAGCTCAGGATTACGATTTCTTATACGAAGCTGGTGTTGTTGGTGTATTTGGTCCTGGTACCAAAGTATCAAAATGTGCTATCCAAATGTTGGATATCCTAATTGAGCAATACAAAGACTAGTTCTTTTATTATCATTATATTTAAAGACAGGAATCATGTTCCTGTCTTTTTTTTGTGCTAAATTTTAGCTTAAATTAAAACTTCAAACTTTATGAAAAGACCAGCCATTCTTCTTTTTCTCTCATTAATAATTTTGAATATTTCTGCACAAAACCAAACCAAAGAAGATTCCCGAATCAAGATGAAGATTCTTTTCGGACAACTGACTTTAGATGCATTTAACATGGATATTTGTTCCCCTTGGTACACTCCGGAGCACGATTCTTATCTGCCGGACACAACGATTCTAAATGAGCTTCGGGAACAAAATCTAACAGATATATCAATTCACCTGATTATCGGTTCATGGTGTCACGACAGTCATAGAGAAGTACCTCGTTTCATCAAAATACTGGAAGAAATAAATTTTCCGTTCGATCAATTAAATATGAATGCTTTAGACTCCGGCAAATCTTCACCGGATTTTGATGCAAAAGCCAATAAGGTTACCAATGTTCCAACGGCCATCATCTGCCGAAATGGCAAGGAAATAGGTCGGATTATCGAAAGTCCAAAAAAATCTTTGGAAAAAGATCTTTTACTAATAATCTCAAAAAATTAGTACCTTTATCCTTTAGACCAACTAACACAATCATGGAACAAGAGAGAACAAATGCCGGACAAACATTAGGAATTATTGGATTGATACTTGGTATTATAACTTTAATGATAGGATTTATTCCCTGTGTTGGAGTTATTGCACTTGTTCCTGGAGTAATCGCAATTATTTTAAGTGCTGTTGGACTAAGCCAGGCCAATCGGGGAAATGGTGCACGTGGTATTAATATCGGAGCATTAATTGTCTCAATTATTGGTGTTTTAGTCGCATCTTTATGGTTAATTTTTGTTGTCGGAATTGCCAACCTCAACGAAGATGAAATTGAAGGATTTGTAGAAGATGTAATCGAAGAAGTGATTGATGAATCTGTTCACAATGCTGATTTACAAGATGCCTTACAAGAATTGGAAGAACAACTCGATGAGGTTTGTGTTGATTCGATTCATATTAAAACAGACAGCATCAACATCGAAATTAAAATTGATAATGAGTAATTCTCAATATTCGGCTAAACAGAATTACAAAATAATTAACCTCTCTTTAGCCGGAATTATTCTTTGCATTTTTATTTATTCTGCTCTGTTTTCTCCTAAAGAATGCAATCATCCCATACCTTCTTTTTACACCCAAATTACAAACGAAATAAGTCCGTCTACCGGTCTGTCACGAAGCTTCTCTGCAATTGTGCGAGGTGATCTTCCACTGGCTAAGACATTCAACCCTTACAGCTTACATATTTTTCTTTTTTTTGCCTTTCAGTTCATTTTTAGGATTTTATCATTTTCGTTGATTAACGATAAATTTCAGTTGATGAAACCTGCTATTTTAATGGATATCACACTGTCATTAACAGGCTTTTATCTGGCCTTCAGACCATTAATACTATTCACAATAAAACTTTTTCAGAAAACCATCGTAAACTGCTGGTAAGTTAAATATTATTAAACTAACACCTTCGATATGCCGGCACTACTTGTAATAGTTTTTCTCGTACTTCTGACCAGTCTGATGGTTTTACATGTCTACAATGAGCTCAATTTATTCAAAAGGATTACCCGGGCAGGATATTTTGTGCAGGAACTAATGGATCAGCATGGAATAAAACATCTTGATTTGGAAAAGAAATTTGAATCCTCAACTCTTACGACTCAACTTCGAGTATTAGAGTATTATCTGCACTCTCTTAATTCATCTTACAAAGATTTTGGCACCAGAAAAACGACTGTTCAGAGACTAATAACAATAGAGAATGTTCTGGCAGAATATGGCTACCAGAACAAATTAAGTGTTATTTAATATCAGCAAGAGAAAAACATTTATCAACTTTTATACCTCTGGGCGTTTGTACTAAGCTGCAACACTCAGTTACTATATCGTGCTGAAAAAATAAGATATAATTATTCTCCACAGCTTCTTTTAGAAAAACCTCTTTCTCGTGCAATGATGCAATTGGATTTAAATCGTAGCTGGCCAACCATTTTACAGGAACATTAGCCGTTGTAGGAATAAAATCTCCGGCAAACACAATGGTAAAGTTTTCATTTTTAATAATAGAAACCATCAAACCTGGAGTATGACCATTCACTAATCTAACTTCAAAATTAGGAAATAATTCTCCCTCCTTCTCTACAAACCTCAATTTGCCAGCCTCCTTTATTGGAACAATATTTTCCTGAAAATAGGCATCAGCTTCACGAATATTTGGGCTGCTAAAATTGTTCCATTGGGTTTTACTCACCCAATGTGTGGCATTCGGAAAAACCAGTTCGAAACCATCTCCCTTTTCATTATGCTTTACAGCACCACCACAATGATCGAAATGCAAATGAGTAAAAACCACATCTGTAATATCTGTTGGCTGAAAACCAATATTCGCAAGAGAAGACAATAAATCAGCCTCTCCATTCAAATGATGATGTTTAAAAAATTCAGCACTTTGCTTATCTCCGGTACCATTATCGATCAGTATTTTTCGCTCCCCGTCAACAACAAGCATGCTTCTCATTGCACAATTGCATAAATTATCTTCATCGCTTGGGTATTTTCGACTCCAAAGAAGTTTTGGAACCACACTGAACATAGCACCTCCATCGCACTTAAAATTGCCTGTTTCTATATTATATATTTCCATTATTTTTAAGTAAATATGTTATCTTTAATCCTGAATCGCACTGTAAATACAGCTTTACAGACCTATTCATTCAATACAGATCAAAAATACAATTTTTTAAAACGAATACCAATGAGAGTACATTTTATAGCAATTGGCGGCAGCGCCATGCACAATCTTGCAATAGCATTGCATTTAAAAGGTTTTACTGTTTCAGGTTCTGATGATGAAATTTTTAACCCCTCAAAATCACGTTTGGAAAAACACAATATACTGCCAAAAGAATGGGGCTGGTTTCCTGAAAAAATAAATACTGATCTCGACGCTATTATTCTTGGAATGCACGCCCGTATTGATAATCCGGAACTTTTAAAAGCTCAGGAATTAGGCTTAAAAATCTTCTCTTATCCTGAATACATTTACGAACAAACAAAAGACAAAACCAGAATTGTAATTGGTGGCAGCCATGGAAAAACAACTACAACATCAATGGTTATGCATGTTCTTAAAGAAAATGATATTGATTTTGATTATATGGTAGGTGCTCAAATTGAAGGCTTCGAAACCATGGTTAAGTTGACCAAAGAAGCTAAAATCGCAATCTTCGAAGGTGATGAGTATTTGTCTTCTCCAATTGACCGAAGACCAAAATTTCATCTGTACCATCCACATATCGCATTAATTACCGGTGTAGCCTGGGATCACATCAATGTTTTTCCAACTTTTGAAAACTATGTTGAGCAGTTCGAGACATTCACAAATCTTATTCAGCCCAATGGGAGTTTAATCTATTTTGAAGAGGACGAGCACATTCAAAAAATTCTCACTAAAAGAAGAGATGATGTAAACTACATTCCATACAATACACATCCATTCAGACTGGAAAATAACCAAACCATTTTAACTACAGATGATAATGAATTTGCTCTTGAAATATTTGGGGAGCATAATTTACAAAACCTTATGGGTGCTTATCATATCTGTAAAAGTATTGGAATAAAAGACCTTGATTTTTACCAATCGATTCAAAATTTTTCCGGAGCCGCCCGTCGCCTGCAAAAGTTGGCTGAAAGCGATAACTGCAGTGTGTTTCAGGATTTTGCTCATTCTCCTTCTAAATTAAAGGCAACAACCGAAGCTGTAAAAAAGCAATATCAGAATAGAAAATTGATTGCCTGTATGGAACTTCATACTTTCAGCAGCCTGAAGAAAGAATTTCTACCTCATTATAAAAATACAATGAGTATGGCTGATCAGGCTTTTGTGTATTTTGATCCGAAAACAATTGAACACAAAAAACTGGAACCAATAACCAGCAAACAGGTAGAAGAAGCGTTTGGAGGAACTAATCTTAAAGTATATATTAATTCAGATCAACTAATCTCAGATTTACTTTCAATAGATTTTAAGAATACAAATGTTTTATTGATGAGTTCGGGAAACTTTACAGGTGTAAACCTCCCTCAACTTGCCGAAAAAATTATAGTAAATACAAAATAAGCTAAAGTGCACTATTTCAAATCTCTTTATGTTGCCGAAAGATAAATTAATACTATTTTTACGGTATAATGAACCCCAAAGTCAGGACTGTTATGCTTTGTAAGCTTAAATATTTTTTTTTAATTCTTCTGATTTTCCCAACAACTGCTGTGTTGGGCGAAACTCAGGTTCAAATTCAGAAGGCCGAAGAGTTATTAAAAAGTACTGAAGGTGGTAAAAGAATTGGTTTACTTAAAGAACTATCGCGTTTATATATTGATATAGATCCTGACAAAAGTATCGACTACGCAAAAGAAGTTGTCATTCTCAACTCCGCAGATCCTGCTGAAAAATCAGCTTCATTATACGATCTGGGAAATTTATATCGTCGGGTTAACAATTTTAGACTGGCGCTCGATTGCCACAAACAGGCTCTGGAAATCCGAAAAACGATTAATGACCTGAAAGGAACTGCCAGTTCGTTGAATAACATTGGAGAAATATATAAAATACTCTATAAATACGACGAAGCCCTGATTCATCTTAACCGGTCGCTTGAAATAAGAGAGAAAAATGGAACTCAAAAAGAAGTTGCTTACACTTTAAATAATATCGGAAGTGTTTTTTGGCTAAAAAAGGATTACGCCAACTCCTTAGAATTTTATCTTAAATCTCTGGAAATAAGATCTGATTTAGGCGACAAATCGGACATCTCATCCTCTCTCAACAATCTCGGGAATGTGTATAAGAATCTTAATAAACCAAACAAAGCACTCGATTATTACACCAAAGCTCTTGAAATTAGAGAAGAAATAGGCGACAAAACCCTTATTGCATTTTCGCTAAATGATATTGGAGGAATATATTGGAGATTAAGCAATTTCAATGAATCTTTGGCCTACTACAACAGATCTCTTGAAATAAGAAAAGAAATAGGAAATAAAATATTTATTGCCGCTACTCTCAAAAATATAGGAACGGTATACAAGGATCTAAATGAACTGGATTTTTCTTTAAAGAACTACAATGAAGCCTTAAAAATTTACGATGAGATTAATGATCAAAAGGAACAGGCAAATGTCTTTTCGTTAATTGGGAATCTATACGAAAGCTATAATAATTTCGACAAGAGTCTGGAATATCATAAAATATCACTTAGTCTTCACCGCAGAATAGGAAATAACAAAGGAATAGCATATTCCTCGAACAGCATTGGAGAAATATTAATGAAATATTACCAAAGCGAGGAGGCCAAAGACTATTTGCTTTCAGCATTTGATCATGCTAATCTGTGCAAAGACAGAAGCCTGCAAAAAATTGCATCAGAGAATTTGTTCGAGTATTTCTCGAACCAAGGAGATTATAAGAAAGCATTGGAATACTTCCGTGAATACTCGAGTACCCAATACGACAGTATTATAGATCAGATTGATAAAGATAAAATATCTGAATTTGAGGCTAATTATCAGATTTCTAAAAACAAAGATGAAATCAAGACCTTGAAAGCATACAATCGTCAGCAAAGCATAGTAATTTATCTTTTTGTAGCTTTAATAATTCTTGCAGGAGTAATAGGTTATATCGCAAACAGGAACATCAAAATAAGAAAGGAAGCTACGCAAGCTTTAACAGAAAAGAATGATGAACTGGAAGAAATTAACTCCAGATTAAAAGAGACTGAAGTAACACTTAAGGATTTGAATCTTACGAAGGATAAAATATTCAACATTATTTCGAACGATTTACGAACCCCTTTTATTGATATGAAGCTTATGAGCTCAAAACTTCTTGATAGTTTTGATCAGGCTAGAATTAAAGAACAAAAGCATTTATCGAAAAACATCAGAGACTTGTCTTTTCAGACTTACAATCTTGTTGAAAACATTTTGTTATGGTCTGCCTCGCAGTCCGGCAAAACAAAATTTTCACCGCGTCTTTTTAATGTGAAAGAACTTTTAGATCACAGTTTAACAAAGCTTTCGGAACAACTTATTGAAAAAAATATTAAGATAATTTTTAATTTAGACAGCTCTTCCAAGGCATATGCAGACACAGCAGCTATCTGCGAAGTGTTTAAAAATCTACTCTCCAATGCAATAAAATTCTCCTATCGTGAAGGAAAAATTACCATTTCGGCCCGGGAAAAAAAGTATTGGGTAGAATTAGATATTTCTGATGAAGGAGTGGGAATGAGTAAAACAAATCTCCACAAAATATTCCGTTTGGATAATAATTACCTTGCATTAGGAACCGCTCATGAAAAAGGTGCTGGAATTGGTTTATTGCTTTGTAAAGAATACATTGAGAAAAATGGGGGGAAAATATGGGCCGATAGTGAAGACGGAAAAGGAAGTAGTTTCTACATCACCATTCCTAAGTCAGATAAATTGATGGGCTCAGTTCCTAAAATAGAAGATCAATAAGTGAAGTACAACTCCACCAATACAAACCTGTATTTCTTAAATCCCTATGGCCTAATTTGTAATTTACCGACCGAACTTCAATTAATTAAATGTTGATTTATTTTTTAAGAACGAACAAAATGCAAAACGAGACCTCATGTGAAGCCTCGTTTATTTTGATCAGAAAATCTGAACTATATTAGTATTTTTTAGCAACAAAGTGATAATGACTACCAAATCTTTCGAATGCTGCCTGATCTAATTCTTCTCTAAAATTAGGATGTGCAACCGAAATAATAGCTTTAGCTCTTTGCTGTAAAGTTTTTCCGAATAAATTAACAGAACCATGCTCAGTAACAAACCATCTCATGTTATTACGAGTTGTTACAACACCAGATCCCTGCAAAAGAGTTGGAGTGATTTTTGAAACGCCTTTACCAGTAACAGAAGGCATTGCAATAATTGGAACACCACCTTCCGAAGCAGAAGCACCACGTGTAAAATCAATCTGTCCACCAACACCAGAATAATGTCTTGTTCCAATTGAATCGGCACAAACCTGACCTGTAATATCAATAGATAATGCAGAGTTAATTGCACATACTTTAGGATTTTGCTTGATGATACCAACACCATTGGTATAAGCAACATCCATCATTAAAACTCCTGGATTATCATCAACGAAATCATAAAGCTCTTTTGTTCCCATCAAGAAACCAGCAACAATCTTACCCTTATCCAATTTCTTATTCATTCCGTTAACAACACCGCTATAAACCAAAGGCAGAAGACCATCAGCAAACATTTCGGTGTGAACTCCAAGGTTCTTATGGTTGCCCAACTGAGCCAAAACCGCATTTGGAATACCACCTATACCCATTTGAAGACAAGCTCCATCAGGAATTAAACCAGCTACATTTTTACCAATTTGAATATCGATATCTGACAAAGGTGCATTGTGATGCTCGATTAATGGAGTATTATCCTCACAGAACACATCAAAATAACTCAAAGGCATTAAGGCATCGCCAAATGCACGAGGTACATTAGGATTGATTACCGCAACAACAGTATCTGCTGTTTCAACAGCTGCTTTTGTAGCATCAACAGAAGTACCCAATGATACATATCCATGTTTATCCGGTACACTTACCTGAACAACGGCTACGTTCACTTTTAAAATTCCTTCACGAATCAACTGTTGCGTTTCGCTCAAAAATACAGGGATATAATCGGCATAACCTGCCTGTGTTTGCTTTCGTACGTTGGCACCAACAAACAATGACTCCAAATTAAAGATACCTTCAAATTCAGCATCTGCATAAGGAGCTGGACCTTCTGTATGAAGGTGCTGTATTGACACATCGTAAATTTCTCCATTACGACCTCTTTCACACATTGCATTTATAAACTTCTGCGGAGCTAAAGCCACGGAATGTAAATGTACTCTATCCCCAGATTTAATCACCTTCGCTGCTTCCTCAAAAGAAACTATTTTGATCTCTTTGTGCATCTTTTAATCGATTTTATGATGTTTTTTAATAATTCCTAAATCGCCGACTAAAGTAGTATATTTTTTGAGTCCAATTTCTGCTATTCAGCATTTGTGCTACAAAACATATCGGCATTATCAGTTCATAACTAAGCTTTTGCGATTCGATTTCTAAAAATAATTGAGAATAAAATCAAGACTCCTTAAATGGAATAAAAAATATATCTTGGAGCAGGTAGTAAATTCTCACAAGAGTACTTAAGCGCAGAATCATATATAAAAAAGAAGCCGGAAATAAATTTCCGGCTGCAAAACCCAAACATCTAATAAAACTTAAATAACAAAAACTATCAAACTATTATTTTTTTGAACCCTATTACTTCGCAAAGTATGCTACTTTAGTCCTTCATGACTTTTGATCAAATAACCTTTGCTTTTGTATTACTATAACCAAATGTAACACACTTTTCATCATCTATCAAATCAATAATGCTTATATTCCGATAGATAATCTTTATATTTGAACTTAAATCCAAATTCAATAAACATGATTACAATTACCCAGTTGGAATATATCGTTGCAGTTGATACATATCGTCATTTTGCAACTGCTGCTGATAAGTGCTTTATTACACAGCCTACGCTTAGCATGCAAATTAAAAAACTGGAAGAATTTCTGGATATTAATATATTTGATCGCAGCAAACAGCCAATTATCCCAACGGATGTTGGTAAATCTATAATAGAACAAGCCCGGATAATCTTAGGAGACACAAAAAAAATCAATGACATCATCAATGATCATAAAAATTCGATTGTGGGAAGTCTTAAAATAGGTATCATACCAACCCTTGCTCCATTCCTCCTGCCCATGTTTATTGGGGACTATATTCGAAACTACCCTGCCATTAAAGTAGAAGTAGAAGAAATGGTATCTGAAGATATAATAAAGAGTTTAAAAAAGGACAAAATAGATGTTGGCATATTTGTGACTCCAGCCAAGGAAGATAAAATAAAGGAAAAGCCCCTATTTTACGAAGAGATGATGATTTATGCACACAAAGATCATGAGCTTCTTAAAAAATCAATTATTGAGGTAAAAGATATTGCAACACCGGAGATATGGATGCTTGGTGATGGACACTGTTTCCGAAATCAAGTTATCAATCTGTGTGAAATGCACGATTTGCAGCATCAGGAATTGCCTTTCGAGTTTGAGAGTAATTCTTTAGAAACTTTAATGAAGATTGTGGATAAGGAAGGTGGTTTTACTTTGATTCCCGAATTAGCCACTCAATATTTACCCAAAGACAAGTTAAATCAAGTTAAGAAATTCACGAATCTACATCCTCTGCGAGAAGTTAGTTTGGTCTATTCCCGTCATTACTCAAAGAATAAATTACTCGATCTTTTAGCTGGAAGTATTCAAAAGATCATCCCGAAAGACCTTTTAAATAGTACAAGAGGAACAATTGTTGAATGGCGTTGATTACTCTTTATTCTAGAAAAGAAGCAGTTATAAATTTCCGATAAAAAAAGTCTCATTTTTTTTCAAAAAAAGTATTGCCAATTCAAAGAATTATCTCTTTCTTTGCATCGCTAAAGAAAAAAATAGTGGTCGCAATTACTCCTTTTTAGTTCTTCAGCTTTTAAAAAGAAAAAATACAAAAATGTATTTGCAAAATTAAATTTTTGATTTACCTTTGCATCTCTTTAAAATAAATGGTCCGTTCGTCTAGGGGTTAGGACGCCAGGTTTTCATCCTGGTAACAGGGGTTCGATTCCCCTACGGACTACGAAAAGTTTGTAGCAAGTTATTTTTAACTTATCTTTGCTACGCATTATTAAAGATAATGGTCCGTTCGTCTAGGGGTTAGGACGCCAGGTTTTCATCCTGGTAACAGGGGTTCGATTCCCCTACGGACTACCAAGATAAATAAATTTAGATAACTTTAAGAGATGGCAAATCATCAATCTGCAATTAAAAGAATAAGACAGTCTGAAGCAAAACGCGTACACAACAAATTTTACGCTAAGACTACTAGAAATGCTGTAAGAAAGTTACGTGCTACTACTGATAAAGAAGCTGCTAACGAATTATTGCCAACGGTTACTGCAATGTTAGATAAACTTGCAAAAATCAACGTAATTCATAAAAACAAAGCGGCTAACTTAAAATCTAAATTAGCTTTACACGTTAACAAACTGTAAGTAAGAAATTACTACTCTATAATAGAGGGTTCTCAGTGAGAACCCTTTTTTGTCGTGCAATAAATTCTTATTTGATTATTTCGTATATTTTCATAACTTTAATTAAGTTGTAACATATACCGAAATGGACGAGTACAAAAAGTTAAGCATTAAAGACTGGGCTGTTGAAGATCGCCCCAGAGAAAAATTAATGTACAAAGGCGTTAAAAGTTTATCTTCTGCCGAGCTTCTGGCAATTATCATTGGAAGTGGTAATCGAAAGCAATCTGCAGTCGAATTATCAAAATCTATTCTCTCTGATTGCAACAATGACCTTAATCTGCTTGCAAAAAAAACCATTCATGATTTAGTAAAAATCCCAGGTATTGGGGAAGCGAAAGCTATTAGTATCATTTCAGCATTAGAATTAGGGCGCAGACAAAAAGCTTTTCCCTCCAAACAAAAACAAAAAATAACCTGCAGTCAGGATGCTTTTGAACTCATCTCTCCCTATGTTGAGGATTTAGGCCATGAGGAGTTTTGGGTCGTTTTTCTTAATCAAGCAAATAAAATTGTCGAAATTAAAAATGTTTCATCAGGAGGTATCACCGGAACCGTTTTTGATGTAAGATTAGTATTTAAAGATGCCCTTCTTTTAGGTGCAACCAACTTAATTCTTTGCCACAATCATCCGTCAGGCAACCTTCTACCTTCCCATGCAGACAAAGATGTAACCTCAAAAGCCAGTGAAGCAGGTAAACTAATGAGTATTGCGGTATTGGATCACTTAATAATTGCAGACAATCAATTCTTTAGCTTTGCAGATGAAGGTCTAATTTAGAATGAATTAGTCTTATCAATTTTTTAAGGATTTCCTTGTTTAATATTTTTGAAATATGGCTATATTTGCGCTCAGCTAAATTTTAAATAAATAATCATGGTGGTCAATACTTTAGGAGAAAAAAACTCTCTTTTTAATCAATTCATAGCTGAAATCAGAGATATAAATATTCAAAAAGATCCTCTTCGCTTTAGAAGAAATCTGGAAAGAGTAGGTGAAATTTTTGCTTACGAAATCAGTAAAAAATTGGATTTCACTGAAAGTTCAATACAAACTCCTCTTGGAGAATCACTTACAAACCTTCCTTCCTGCGAAGTTGTAGTAGCTTCTATTCTTAGAGCAGGTTTACCTTTACACACTGGTCTTTTAAATTACTTCGACAGATCGGAAAATGCCTTTATTTCTGCCTACAGAAAATATTCAGATGATGGAGAGTTCAAAATCAATTTTGAATACATCTCATCTCCATCGATAGATGGTAAAGTTGTTATTCTAGCTGATCCAATGCTGGCTACAGGTTCTTCGATGGAATTGGCTTACAAAGCAATGCTAACAAAAGGAACACCTAAACACGTTCACATTGTGGCAGTTATTGGTAGTGAAGATGGTGTTGAGTTTATAAAAAACAAACTACCTAATGAAAATATCACTATCTGGATGGGTGCTGTTGATAAGGGTTTAAATTCGAAATCATATATTGTTCCGGGATGTGGCGATGCAGGTGATCTTGCATTTGGAGCCAAACTGGGGTAAATAAAATATTTTTTCAGAAGAGGGTTGTTTTTAGAAACAACCCTTTTTTTTAGTGCTTGAATTTTTTCACTTCCATTTCATCAGGACATTCAACAAGCAATTCCCTTATGCTTTTCATTTCAACCGGATGAATTAATTCGGGTGCAACATCAACCATTGGAACCAGAGCAAATAATCGTTCCTGAAGCCTGGGATGCGGAACAACCAAACGGTCAGTAGAAATAATCTGATCCTCGTAAAAAAGAATGTCAATATCGATTGTTCTTTCACTGTACTGATCTTTCTTACGAACCCGTCCCAAATCTTTCTCAATTTGCTGAGTTGCATCCAATACTTTTTCTGCCAAAAGCCTGGTGTCAAACACTACAACCTGATTCAAAAAATTCAAATCGTGATCAAAACCCCATGGTTCTGTTTCGTAAATAGAAGAACAATTCACCAACTCCCCTATTTCCGATTTCATCTTCAAAATTGCTTCAGAAAGGATTCTTTCTCTATCATCTAGATTGCCACCCAATAAAAAATATACTCTTGCCATGTGTAATTCTCTTTTTATCGGTAAAAGAAACAAAGAAAACCCCGATATCAAAATGTACATCGAAAATAAAGCATTGCAGCAAGCCCATCTCAACTAAATTAAATATATTTGTTTGTATTTAATTTTACCATAATTATTAGTTATTGATTGATTATCCACAAAACATATATAATATGAAAAGTTTTTTCAAATTTACTTTCGCCTCAATTCTTGGAGTTATTCTTGGAGGTTTTATATTACTATTCCTCGGAATAATGATCATTACTGCAATTGCATCAAGTAGTGATAAACCTGTCGACATCAAAGACAAAAGTATTCTCGAAATAAAATTAAATAAACAATTAGTAGATCGAGGTTCAGATAATCCGATGTCTAACTTCAATTTATTCACCCTAAGTGCTGATGCCAACATTGGACTAAGTACCGTTCTTGAGAATATTGAAAAAGCAAAAACAGATGAGAAAATAAAAGGAATTTACCTTAATGTAACTGATATACCTGCCAATTTTGGAGGCATGGCATCTATCGAAGAAATTAGAGAGAAACTGAAAGAATTTAAAACAACAGGAAAGTTTATAGTTAGCTACAGTAATTTTGGTCATTCCCAAAAAGCATATTATCTAACTTCTATTGCTGATAGTGTATTCCTAAACCCTGAAGCTGGTTTATTTCTGCTAGGTATGGGTGGTGAAAGAACCTTTTACAGAAAATTTCTCGAAAAAATTGGTGTTGAAGCTCAAGTAATTAGAGTTGGGAAATACAAATCGGCAACCGAACAATATTTCCGTGATGATATGAGTGATGAAAGCCGTGAACAAACCATGGCTTACGTTGGAGCTATGTGGAATCAACTCCTGGAAGGAATATCACAAGAGAGAAATATTACCGTTGAAAAACTAAATCAACTAATTGATGAAGTAGCCATTCGGAAAGCGGCCGATGCGGAAAAATATGGCCTTATCGACGGGGTTATTTATGAAGATGAGATGGAGGCTAAACTGAGAAAACTATCCGATATTAAAGAAGGTAAAAAACTAAGATTAGTTAGTACTTCAGATTATGCAAACGCACCAGATGCAAATTATAAATTTTCAAAAAATAAAATCGCTGTTATTTATGCCAGTGGTGCAATAGGCTTAGAACAAAACGAAAGTTCAATCGGACCCGGATTGGCTAAAACCATTCGGGAGGCTCGTCTTGATTCTACAATTAAAGCAATTGTATTAAGAGTTAACTCTCCGGGAGGATATGCAAATGTATCAGATTTTATATGGAGAGAAGTTAAATTAGCTTCGGATGCAAAACCTGTAATTGCCTCAATGGGAAATGTTGCTGCTTCTGGCGGATATTACATTGCATGTCCTGCAGACACAATCGTTGCTGATAAAAATACAATTACCGGTTCGATTGGAATTTATGGTTTGTTCTTTTCGGGAGAAGAGTTAATAAGAGAGAAATTTGGCTTGACAACTGATTCGTACGGAACCAATGAACATGCTGCTTTTGGTGGTAGCTATCCGCTGATGCTTCCTATTTCATCCAGAAAATTTACTCCGACAGAGAAAGAAATTGTTCAGAATATCATTAATAACGGTTACGATACATTCTTAAGTAGAGTTGCCGCAGGACGACACATGACTGTTGAACAGGTTCATGAAGTTGCTCAAGGCAGAGTTTGGAATGCAATGGATGCACAGAAAAATGGTTTGGTTGATGTTTTGGGAGGATTGGAAACAGCTATTCAAATAGCCAAAGAAAAAGCTGGAGTTAAAGATTACCGAATTGTTTCTCTTCCAAAATTAAAAGATCCTTTTGAAGCAATTATAGAAGAATTAACCGGTAAAGCAAAAATCAAAATTCTTAAAAACGAATTGGGAAGCTTTTACAACACCTATGAAAAAACTCAAGACCTAATTCAGTTTGGAGGAATTCAAGCTCGTATCCCCTATGAAATCGATCTACACTAAGAAATATTTACTTTAAATAATTAAGATCCTCATGAATAACATGAGGATCTTTTTTTATCAGGAATTGATACATTTCAGTAAAAACAGAGCATTAAATTGCTAATTCAATCGTTGATTTCCACATCTATTATAGATTTGGCAGAAATGATTTTCATTGGCTGGAGTAAGAAAATTATTATCATTTGAATTATTTCTGTAATTTTAGGCAATATAATCTACTATCCAATGAAGAAACTATCTCCCCTCCTGAAAAGTCTGCTTTTCCCTTTTAGTTTACTATATGGGCTGATTGTCTCTGTGCGTAATCTACTTTTCGATTTTAACATATTGCCCAGCACTGAATTTAAAATTCCAATCATATCTGTTGGCAATATTACTGTAGGTGGAACCGGAAAAACCCCTCATATCGAATACCTAATCACCTTACTAAAAGATGACTATAAAATAGCCACATTAAGTCGCGGTTACAAACGAAAATCAAAAGGATATATACTTGCTAATGAGGTGTCTACATCATATCAAATTGGTGATGAACCTATGCAGATCAAAAGAAAATTCCCTGATATTTTAGTCGCAGTTGATAAGAAAAGAGTGAATGGCGTAAAGAATCTGCTTCAATCGGAACATGGCAACGATTTGGCTGCAGTACTGCTTGATGATGCCTTTCAACACCGATCTATAAAAGCCGGTTTGTCGGTTCTATTGATAGACTACAACCGGCCAATTACCCAGGATTATATTATGCCATATGGACGGTTGCGCGAAAGTGCAAGCGAAAAAGACCGGGCCAACATTATCATTGTAAGTAAATCGCCGGATAATATGACTCCTATCGATAGAAGAATAATTGTTAAAGAACTTGATCTTCTTCCCTTTCAGTCCTTATATTTTACACGTCTTGATTACGGAAATTTAGAACCTGTTTTTAAAAATGATGCTATCAATATTATTAATGAAGAATGGGGCAAAGAAAATTTCTCTATTCTTTTGGTAACAGGCATTGCCAACCCGAAACCTTTAAGAGAATACCTTGAAAATTTCACCGATAAAGTAGAAGAAATCCAATTTCCGGATCATTATTCATTTGAAATGAAAGATATTGAAACGATCCGTTCCAAATTTGAAAATCTAAAGGGTGAAAATAAAATAATTGTTACTACGGAAAAAGACGCGACTCGATTTTACGATATGAATATCAATCATGAATCGATAAAAAAGCATCTGTTCTATATTCCTTTACGGATAAAATTTTTGAATGACGACAAGTCAAAATTTGATGTTCAGATTATGAACTATGTGCAAAAAAATAAACGCTCAAGCAATCTTCACAACATCAAAACCGACTCAATATAAAATAAGAGAGGAATCAAATTGATTCCTCTTTACTCTACCATTAAATTAACCACTACATTAATTAACAGCTATCACTAAAAGCAGTTTGAGATACATTTAATTTCTAAACCATTCAAACATCCTATGCATCATTAAGTTACGAAAACAAACATAAATAATCAACAGTTAACTTCTTTTTTTTGTGAAAACTCTATTATCGCTCAAGCAAATGCTGTTTTAATTGAATTTTCCACCCAAAACACAGGTCTCTTTAAAAATCTTACTCACTCCATCCGGACTAAACAATTCGATATACACCAGATAAATTCCTACAGGTGCCCTCTCATTTTGTGAATTCAGTCCATCCCAAAACAAAGAATCCTTATTGGCCAGATTCAAATTTCCAGCTAATCTTCTAATTTCAATCCCCATTGAATTATAAATTCTTACCGAAGCGAGGTAACCATCCATTTCCAGATTAAAAGTAATCAGCAGACGATCATCAAAACCATCATTGTCCGGAGTAAATATTTTAGGAGACAGACTTATTTCAGAATTTGAACTGATGAAATCATTGTAAACTGAATTTTGAATTCCCGGAGTACCAAATCCAATATTTTGAGCCGCCGATTGCCAATTCGATTTACTATTCGTTTCACCTTTTGGATTTATCCGTTCCAATGATACGCCTTCAACCGAGGCCAATAATTCGAAATGCATGTCCTCATTGTATGCAAAATCATCAATAAGTTCATTATTTGAAATAAGTACAACTCTTCCTGCATCATCTGAAAAAGTTGGAAGTGATTTGACCTGACAAAAAACATCAGGATTGGATGAATAATAATTTTGTTGAATATTTAACGTATCCTTAGTCACTAATAAGTATTCATTTGGATGTAAAAATTTATCCGAAATAAAGCCCTCATCACATAACTCAAAATTATCCGTCCGGGTGGCTAATTTTAAGCCTGACAAATCAAGAACCTTCTCGGATATATTTACAATCTCCACATAATCCGATCCATCAGGATAAGGATTGAACAAAACTTCATTTATCACCAGATCACCTTCTGTAACAATTCCCGGTACCCAAAACTCAAATTCTTTGGCTATTATGGAATTGCCAGCTAAATCTTTAATTCTATCAGATAAAATGAATTGACATTTACTATTTTCAACAAAACCTTCTTTAAAAATCAATTGAATTTCTTTACCAATCAAATCAGTCTGAAATACTTCTTTGGGATGAATCAAATCGGGCAAAAGTTGAAAGTTGGATAAGTCAAACAGACCAGAACTTTCAATTGGCTCACTAAAAACAAGCCTTAAACAATTAGCTGAAATACATCTGCAGGATTCAATACTTGGAGCAATCAGATCCTGATTTACTGAATAAATTGAATTCACTTTACCCGGAGTCCCGCCCAATTCATTTTCTGAAGCCTTCCAGTTATTTGCCTGCCAAGACGTATTTGCCGGATCAATTCGTTCCAAAGACCAACCTCCGTCGGATTTTTCATCAGACTTGTACCATGAATCCAAGTAGGAAACCTGATCAATAACAATTTTCTCTGCGGATTGTATTTCAATTGTTCCTCCCGAATTGGTTAATCGGGGAAAACTACTTACCCCAAGCACATCTCCAAACGAAGTAAATTCTTCTGCTGCAGAATTTGCACACAAAACCAAATAAGCTTTGGCAGGGATTGTATCCAAAGCTAAAACGGTTTCTTTCTCGCCTGATTTTAAAATCCAATTCTCAACGGATATAGGATATTCACTGGTGTTGTACAGTTCAATGAACTCATATTCCGGCAATCCAACAGAAAGTGTTTCATCTGCCATAATTTCATTAATGACCACATCATTGGAATGAACCTCATGCCAAATAAAATTCAAAACGGTATCCAGAACATTAGCGCACTCATCCTGCAAACCGGAAATACTTAATTGCTGCTCTTGCCCATCTTCAAAAGAATTGACAAACTCAAGGTTAACAATCATTGAAGTTTCCTCTGCAACCGTTGACACAGGATTATTTGCCAACGAATAATTCTGCAAACTAAGTAAAAATATTGTGTCTATTTCTTCACTTAACTCTATAGACAGGTGATTTTTAGACAATACTCTTAAATGAGAAACTGCTGGAGCCAAATTGTCAATATGATCTCCCTGAATGGAATTTTCTTTTCCCGGTGTTCCTCCCGTTTCACTCCTGGATGCTGACCAATTGCCAATGGTACTGCAAACATTCAAAGGATCAATTCGTTCCAAAGACCAGCCTCCGTCCGATTTTTCATCAGACTTGTACCATGAATCCAAGTAGGAAACCTGATCAATAACGATTTTCTCTGCGGATTGTATTTCAATTGTTCCTCCCGAATTGGTTAATCGGGGAAAACTACTTACCCCAAGCACATCTCCAAACGAAGTAAATTCTTCTGCTGCAGAATTTGCACACAAAACCAGATAAGCTTTGGCAGGGATTGTATCCAAAGCTAAAACGGTCTCTTTCTCTCCTGCTTTTAAAATCCAATTCTCAACGGATATAGGATATTCACTGGTGTTGTACAGTTCAATGAACTCATATTCCGGCAGCCCAGCCGATGGAGTTTCATCTGCCATAATTTCATTTATCACAATATCATTGCTTTTTGCTGGAGCAAAATATCCAAAATTAATTGACTCCTTTTCCTGAACCGCTCCCTTAGAATCATAAATATTAGACAGTTCCAATAAATAATTCCCGGTTTTTAATTCATCATCCAAAACAAGAAGCAAGTAATTATCTGCAACTCCAGATAAAACTTTCATTCCCCAAGACTCACCATCCACTCTTGTCAGTTTAAAATTTTCAATTTCAGAAGATTTTGAAAAATCAAGCTTCTCCGAATATTCCAAAAGCAATGAATCCGAGGCTGCAATCTCGTAAGACTTAATAAATGGCGGTGTATTAATGGATTTTATTTCTAAATCATCAAACCAAAGATTTCCTGCTCTGGAGGCTGTTTCATAAGTGAAATTTAAGCCCGAAAACCATTCCTTTGCATCTGACACAATTTCAGAATGAATTTCTCCCACAACGATCCAATTCTCTTTTTTTCCCAATCGGTTGTATTCCATTCTCAATAAACCATTTGGGTAATAAGTGATCTGAATTGCAACGGCTTCATTTTCATTCCAACTGAAGTCTGATTCCAATAAAACCTTTGTATTCTGATTATTATCCAAACTCCACAAGCTTAAAACATCACTCGAACCAGTTTGATTTACACCAACAGAATATTTAGTTGTTGCTGCACTCGGATCAGAATCATCCATGAGTAAGTGAAAAACAAATTTATTTCCAGACGTTGGATCCCAATCACCATTCTGAACAATAAAACGCCAATTAATTGCGCTTGCATTTGGATCAAACCCTTTTAAAGATGTAGAAATATAACTTGAGCCTAATTCTTCTGACAGATTGTGTTTTAAAGAATAATTTCCATTAATTGGTCGGTAAGAAGAAGCACTCCAATCCTTGGTATTTATCCAATCTTCAAGACTCTTTGATTCAAAATCTTCAAGAATACCTAATTCATCTTGTCCTAAAAGTATTTTAATGGAATCAGCCCCGAAGTTTGATTCAAGAGCCAAACCAAAATTTTCTGTTCCGTTGTATTGAAGGGAGTCAAAATCCACAAATCCATTTTTCAATTGCAAATTGCTATCTGAAACAGTTAATTCTCCATTCCCATTACTCAAACTGATACGAACAGCTCCAATTGCATCTTCATCGACATTACTAAAATAGTCACATGCTGCAATTTTCAAAGAAAATTTCTCATCAGAATTATTAATCCCGAAAGGGTATGAAGAAAAAGAAAGTTGACTAGCCTCAACATTAATAAAATGGATTTCAGACACAATGTCATCCGGTAAGGTCTCCTGTATCTTCGAGCCACTCTCCAAACACTTCCATTCATGTACTTTTGGTATTTCTACCTGAAAACTTGCATTATCCGGAAGCTGTCCCTTGCGAAAAAAAATCGCCAAAGACAGGTTCTTCTCCGAATTGTTTGACAATTCCAATACACCTTTCGATGAATTAAACTCTATCCGATCGTCACGAATATTTGATGCTGCAGCAATAATCTCTCCATTTGATAATAAAACCGCCCCTGAAATGTGTTTTAACCAGGAAAAAGAATGGCCAGGAGATCTGTTGTAAAACTTCAAATTTGAAATTATTGTTGGTAACTGGTCGTGTGTTGCAGAATCTGATATTTTAAAATTAAGTACAGGTATCGCTTCATTTTGAGTGATTGCCAAAGAACTTAGTGCTATTGCGGAAATAGGACTAGACGAGCCAATTAAGGAAGTTTTATCTACACCAGATATATTATCACTTACGATTGTAGGAAAGTTGTCACATTCTGCCTGAAGAGTGAAATTTTCAGCTTTACTATATTTTAAATTTTCCCATCGAAATTCGCTATTAATACTGTTCATTTTCAGACTTTCCGATGTAAGCTCACCATTTCCGGAAGCCAGAGAAAGTTCTATTTCAAACTCATGGGTTTTGTCAATATTTCCCAAACGATCAACAAGCTGAATTAGAACAGTAAACTCCTCCTGATAATTTACCGATTGTGGAATACTTTTAAATAACATTTCACTTGCCTTTACATCAAAAATAAACTCAGGGCCTAACAAGCTGCCGGTAAATTCCTCTTGCAATCCACTTCCAAGCTCAGAAATAATCCAGTCCGTATGTAAAGAATCAATTCTCATTTGAAATAATTCTTCATCAATAGTTTTTCCTTCTTTTAAAAAGCAAAAAACAGAAAACTCAACAGTTTCTTCGCTTAAAACTTCTTTCTTTAGTTCAGACTCTAAAAAATGAATATCCAGCTGTTTATCATCTATAATGCATTCAACATTCAGTACCTCCCCATCCACTTTTACAACGAACTTTTCAATTGATTTCTTCCAATTCACCTGATTTTTCTCTGATCCAATCAATCTTACCTGCTCGAGAATAGTTGAAGAATTGTCATTCCCCGAATCCGTCACCGAAAATCGAAAAACTTCAAACGCATCCGCTTCACTAGTCTGAAGGGAAGAGATAATAGAATCTGAAGAATACGAATTATTCACATTTGCCAATGATTCATAAGTATTCTCAACTCTTATACTTTCAGAAATTGCCTTGAGCAGCACATCATTACTTACGGCCAATTTTATGAAATCAGGATAAGGATATTTTAATGATTCAAAACTCACCTCACCTTTTACAAGTGAATTTTGAAATCCATTTAGTGATTCCAAATTTCCGGTTCCCGCTTCCAAGGATAATAGAACCAAATGATTTGCATCAAGATCCCTATTATTAAAATCATCTACAGCATTTACCAAAATGGAAAAATCTCTATTGCGAATAAGGGTGTCAGGACACTCAGAGAAGATCATTCGTGTGGCCTCGACCTCAATACTGTGAATTGCAGAGGAAAGCTCTTCATTGGCTGTATTAAAGCCAGAGCCGGATTCGAAAGTTTCGAAACTTTTCGCTGAATCTTTGCAATTCAATTGAAATGTTTCACCATCATTAAGTGGATTACCTGAATTTAAAAAACAACGCAATTCAAATTCCATTTTTTCTGCATCAGGAATATCAATTTGATTTTCTGCGAAATAAATGACAACAGAATCCACTTCAATAAGAACACTTTGAGGAATTATCTCTTCTTTATTTGAAAACAGGCAAATACCACCAAGGCAATCTTTCCAATTCATACCATTATATGGATGCGCATTGTAAAAGATCATTCGTGAAACTTTTGTTGAAAGGCCATCCGCAGCTTCTGTAGTTTCGTCAATTACGAATCGAAAACAGGTCAATGCCTTTTCTTTTTCATTACAATTTGTACTAAGAAGAATCGATTCAACAGGATTGTCAGAAGCTTTAATTTGAGTCAGGTTATCGGTCTCGGGAACAACAGGATTTCCACTTACTACCAGATCATCAAAATAAACCAAATCACCCGAATTAGGATTATTCATCCGCACAACGATTTCCAAACTTAACCCGGTTAAACCAGCTTGAGTTGCATTTACACTACCCCAATTACCGCTGTTCTCACCATTCAATTCAAGCAGAATTTCCTCTGAACCATCTAAAATATAATATGCTTTGGCATACTTACTTGAATTTGTTGAACTTCCCGTCTCAGCCAATAACACCGAAATAGAAATGTCTGTGAAATTTGAAATATCAATCGCCTTATTTTTCCAAATGGCTTCACCATCAATATCCCTAGCTTCTAATCTGCCTCCTCCCGTTCCTACAACCTTTACGTAATCCTCATCATCGGTTAAAGTACAGTTGGAAGCATCCAAAGTCCAGTCCGAACTACCAATCAAATCAGATTGACTCCCCCAATAACCTTTGCCAATGTCACTGGCAAAATCAATTTTCAAAATATCATCGGCATACAAACAATTACTGTTCAGCAGAAACAGCAATAAAAACAATTTAATAGTAAGAGTTTTTTTCATGGAAAAATCCTTTTAAATTTGGTTTGGTTTTTGAGTCAAAAGCTAATTTAACTATAATCCACTTTATAATCAACAATTTAAACCAAATTATGTTATGAGAATTGCAGTTGTCGGCGCCACAGGCTTGGTTGGTCAGAAAATACTGGAGGTTCTGGAAGAAAGAAATTTTCAGATTAGTGAATTGTATCCTGTAGCCAGTGAAAGATCTATAGGAAAGGAAGTTGTATTTAATGGAAAAAAATACAAAGTTATCAGTATGACAGATGCAATTGAATTAAAACCACAAATTGCAATCTTTTCAGCTGGAGGAGATACCTCTTTAAAATGGGCTCCTGAATTCGCAAAAGCAGGCACTACTGTTGTCGATAACTCATCGGCTTGGCGAATGGATAAAGACAAAAAATTGGTTGTTCCGGAAATAAATGCTGTCGATTTAACCCCTGATGACAAAATTATTGCTAATCCGAATTGCTCAACCATACAATTAGTTGTTGCTCTGGCTCCTTTGCACAAGCGATACAAAATGGAACGTTTGGTGATCTCAACCTATCAATCAATTACAGGTACAGGAGTAAAAGCAGTTGTACAACTGGAAAATGAGAGGAATGGTAACGAAGGAGAAATGGCCTACCCATACGAAATTGATAAAAATTGTCTTCCTCATTGCGATGTATTCACCGAAAATGGATACACCAAAGAAGAGATGAAATTGGCCAATGAAACCAAGAAGATTTTGAAAGATGACAGCATTAGGGTGACTGCTACAGCAGTTCGAGTACCAGTAGTTGGAGGCCATTCAGAATCTGTAAATATCGAATTTGCAAATGATTTTGATCTTGACGAAGTAAGAAAAATTCTTTCGGAAGCAGAAGGCGTAATTGTTCAGGACAATTTAGATACAAATGAGTATCCAATGCCAAAATATGCTCATGGAAAAGATGAAGTATTTGTAGGTAGAATTCGTAGAGATTTCTCCAATCCGAATACTTTAAACCTTTGGATTGTTTCGGACAACCTTCGCAAAGGTGCCGCTACAAACGCAGTTCAAATTGCAGAATATCTCACAAAAAATAATCTTGTATAAGACTATAAATAAGGCCAATGAAAACAATTTCATTGGCCTTTATTGTATTTGCGAACAGCACACATTTAAATTACATAAAAACAATTCGCATGTTACCGATGCAATTAATTTTCCCTTACGAATTAATCCATTAAATTAGAATAATCCTGATATAAAAAGTTATTATACGGGAATCGTGCTGAATGTATTTCCTTTACGGCATTGTAAACCACCTCACGAAACTCCTCTACATTTTGCTTATGCATTGCAGAAATAAACAAGCAAGGGGTATCTCCTTTAGCAATCCACATCTGTTTTAATTCCTCTAAGCTATAATTCTCTCTAGTCTTTGGTAAAAGATCGTCTTCATCCTTTTTCACGTAACTAAAAGCGTCAATTTTATTGAAAACTAAGAATGTTGGCTTTTCACGCTTATCAATTTCAAGCATAGTTTCATTCACCACCTTAATTTGATCCTCAAAATTAGGGTGAGAAATATCAACCACATGTAAAATTATATCTGCCTCACGTACCTCATCCAATGTTGATTTAAATGATTCAACCAGATTATGAGGCAATTTTCGAATGAAACCTACAGTATCGGCTAATAGAAATGGTACATTTTGAATAACCACTTTGCGAACAGTGGTATCTAATGTTGCAAAAAGCTTATTCTCAGCAAACACTTCAGATTTGCTAATCATGTTCATCAAAGTTGATTTACCTACATTGGTATATCCAACCAGAGCAACACGAACCATTTTTCCACGGTTTTTACGCTGGGTTGCTTTTTGTTTATCAATCTTAACCAAATCTTCTTTAAGCTTGGATATTTTATCAAGAATTATTCTTCTGTCGGTCTCAATCTGGCTTTCTCCCGGACCACGCATCCCAATGCCACCACGCTGACGCTCAAGGTGAGTCCACATTCTTGTTAATCGAGGAAGAAGGTATTGATATTGAGCCAACTCAACCTGGGTTTTTGCGTTAGCCGTTTGAGCACGGCTGGCAAATATGTCCAAAATTAAATTAGTTCGGTCTAAAATCTTACACTGCAACGCCCGCTCAATATTTCTAAGCTGTGATGGTGAAAGCTCATCATCGAAAATCACCAATTTAATATCATTATTCCTTTCCAGATAATCAAAAATCTCCTCAAGCTTTCCTGTCCCAACAAACGTTTTTGGATGAGGATAGTCCATCTTCTGAGTGAAACGCTTAACCGTTTCTGCTCCAGCAGTTAAAGCAAGAAAATCCAGTTCGTCAAGATACTCCTGAACTAAGCTTTCAGTCATATTTCTTGATTTATCAATAACACCAATCAAAATTGCTTTTTCTACTTCTCTATCTAATATTAGGTTCTCTTCCATTTAATCTATTTGCAAAAAAACAAAGGCTTAATTGCCTTTATTTAATAATATTTCCTTTTAGAGATAGATGTAAGAAGACTACCTCAAAACAAATACCAATAACAAAGTACGTAAATTATGGGGCAAAAATAAACAATATTCGAGAAAGCAACAGTGCTTAAGTCATAAAAAAAGGCTCTGAAAAATCAGAGCCTTTAGTATCTAAAAAAATTATAGATTTGTTTTATTGTAATTGGAAGTTAATAGGTACAGTATAAGATACTTTCACAGCTTTTCCTCGCTGCTTACCAGGCTTCCATTTAGGCATTTCACCAATTACGCGTACAGCTTCCTTATCCAAAGATGGATCTACTCCACGTACTACACGAATTTGCTCGACCGCTCCAACTTTGTTCACAACAAAAGTTACAAAAACACGACCAGTAATACCATTTTCCTGTGCTATCACAGGATATTTAACCGATTTTGCAATCCATTTCTGTAATTCTAAAGCTCCTCCTGGAAATTCAGGCATATCTTCTACAATTACAAAAACCTGAGCTTCATCTTCTTCTTCTTCTTCCGCAACAACCTGAATTTCAACTTCAGTATCCATATCAGCGTCAGAATCTTCAATCTCTAGTTCATCCTCAATCTCCTCCTCATTGTCAACAATGTTCAAAACATCGGCAACTTTGGGAGCTGGTGGTGGTGGTGGTGGTGGCTTAACAGGTTCTTGTCTGGTAACAGGAATCATTTCTTCCTCTGCCTCCATTTCTTGTTGATCTTGCAGGCCAGTAGCTTCGCTAGAATCTACACTCCATTCAAATGCAAGAAGTACAAAGGCAAGAGTAAGAGCCAGACCAATCTCAAGAAAAAGACCTCTCTTATTTTCAAGATCTGCTTTTGGTGACTTCTTAACTTCCATAATCTTCTTTTAATTTTCTTTTAATTTCAGCGCTTAAAACTAAGTAATTCAATTTTATAATCAAAATCCTTTTCGATTAGAAAATTAATTCGAGGCATAAAGATATAAAAATTAAAAGCAAACTGATTTTCCTAAGCAATTAATTTGATTCTCAGCTCGTAAAGGATTGAAAATTCACATTTCAGATAGGAAGTTTGCAGTTATTTAAAATAGGATAAAACCTCTGTGTATAAATGAACTATAAACTTAGTCGATTTTTTCTTTATAGACAATCTAAATTATAAATTACACAAAGAAGAGTGAAGAATCTATTGAGTTCGTACTCATCCTACCTAATACACACACTATACATTGCCACCAATCAATTGTCTATTGACAAACAATTGTTCGAACTAAAATAGATTCTTCACTCTTTTATCCTTACGTATAAAATTAAAAAATGTTTTAATTTCACAAAAATCATCCTACTTATATTTTGAGATGTATAATTTTCATCTATATTTGCACTCCGATAGGGAGTATGAAGTATATCACTTCATCATAAAATCATGGGGGATTAGCTCAGTTGGCTAGAGCGTTTGACTGGCAGTCAAAAGGTCACCGGTTCGATTCCGGTATTCTCCACTTTGAAAATTAGGCGTTTAGGGGCTTCCACCCTTGGCGCTTTTTTTTTGAGTACTAACAAAAACACTAACATTTGAAGTCTTAATTTATAGACTATCTATTAAAAAATAGTACTCAGGAAATCTAGCATACATGAGAAAATAGCTCATTCCATCTAAAAAAAGTTTCAAGTATATCGTAAATTTTGTCGGGTTTTCACGAAAGCTTCAAGTATACCGTGAACTTTCCGATGATTTTGGATGATGTTATTCCTTAAATAATTTCTACACTATATAAGTATTTCGATTTTCCGTGTAAACCTGTAAACCTAATGCGCTACAATTTGCATATCAACACCTTACGGTTTACATTCAAGGTTTACAGGGTTTACACCACTTGCTAACTGTTTGATTTACAATCCTCCTTGGTTTACACTATTTCAAATTATTTGTATAAAATTCTCATACTCCTCCCTTTATAATTAGTTACAACTTTAAGATACCTGAAACTATTAAGGATTCGTATACACCAAACATATCTAAATAAGAAGGTGATTTACATCATTTATATAACTCGAAAAAGGGCTCATCACCACAGAAAATACTCATTCTCACGAGGTGTAATTAACTGATATTGTTGACACCAACTCTCATACACTAAAAATAATACGACCACATAAACTAAATTTAATACGTTTATAGCTAGTTGAATATTCATATTTAAAATAGTTCCTAAAATATATTAACACACTTCTATACCAACAGAATCTCCCCATGATAACTCATCATGAACATTAGAGTCATTTATACCTTCAAGTAATTCATCTAGACTGTACATAGCTTTTTTCTTTTATTAAAATCACTCCCAAATATCTATTCAAATGGAGGTAAATCATCAAATCCTTCAACAATATTCTTTATACTCCTAAATTCTTTGTCCTCTTCTTGTTTATCAGTCTTAGGAATCTCTCTATTATCATTTTTAAATTGAAAAGTAGCAGGACACTCATAAAATCCAGCTTGATCAATTTGCAAAAAGAGATTAAAGAAAACTTCACTTATTGTAGAACGTGTTGTATTTCTGTTTCTGCTATATTTTCTAACATTCCAACCATTACTTATTGCACTTTCCGATTGCTTAAGAGTAGAGACTACACTTTTATGCAAGGTCTCTCTTCCGCTCCAATGATTTTTCGTTTGATTGTAGGTCCCTGTTTTTAGGCAACTAAAAAACATACAATAAAACTGGCTGACCGAGAAATTTTTCAGTATTTCTCTAATATGTTCTAAATGCTTATCGGTATACCAATAATTTATGCCAATATCTTCTACCATACAAATCACATATTCCAAACATTCGTGCGATGCTATTTTTTTCCAAACCTCCCTTAGCTGTTCTTCTGATATCTTTCCACATTGAGGATAATATAGACTTTTCCATATTTCTGTCTCATCCAACCTATCATCAGCGACATTCAAAGTATAATGGCAGATAAACAAATCGATATTATCTAAGTCCGATTCTGATTCAATCGTTTCGTTATAATATTCAGGTATGGAAACCATGGATATAAGAGAAGCAGTAATTAAAAAATTTATAATTTCTTGATCGAAATACTTATTCGGTGACAACTTAAAAGAACTATTATGGAAACTGATATCCGAAAAAGAACTCTCCGTATCGGCTGCTCTAACAAAAGCAGAAAGGTAAATCAACTCCTCATTATTAATATCAGCCAAAAATCTTTTAGCCTTTGGTGGACCAAACCGACTCTTTAGTAAGCCAAAAACTTTTTGAGTCCTTTTTTCCTGTTCTAAGCGTTCTGCCTCTTTACAATTATCACATTTGCAAGTCCATGAGTTTTTGTGCCCACACTCAGGACAAAAGGGATCTCTGGAATAAGAACTTGGTTTCGACCTATGTACCCAAAGTGGTTTAGTGCAGTAAACACAATTCACACTTGTAATTTTTGGAGGTAATAGTTTTAGCAAACCCGAATTGTAGGTGTCTATTTCAAACTCTTTTATTAAACTCTTATTGCTTTCTCCAGCTTCGTATCTGCAACAAAGTTCATTGATTTGTTCTTGAGAAAGGTGAGATAATTTCTCGTGGATTGTTAAGGATATTGATTTCATATAATTTTGGGTTAGAAGTCACTTCCATCCCAAAATAAAAAGAGGCATGTCCCCTATTCCATTATGCCAAAGATAGGTACGACCAAGCACCCCAAACCAGCACAACGAAACAAGGGAACACACCATATCCTGGTGCGTTCACTCGTCCATCTCTCTGGTTTTTTAAAATTGGTCGTTTTATCTTTAGAGAAACTTCAGTAACGCAATATTTTCTATATGTAAAGGTATCTAAATACCTTTATTCAACAAGGTGGAGCTTCTTATATTTATTGTTTCTACGATACCAGCTGTGCCAGCAACACCATATTTGCCAGCACAGCCATACTTACTGGCTATCCCATACGCACCAGCTTTCTCATCTTAATTTCAGGAAACTCATTTTTATTTTTTCTTTGGAATAAAAAAGTCTGCGATCGGCTAAAACACATCATAAGCAACTGATTGAAAGCTTTATAAATAACAATTAAGGAATCTGCAAACGAGTCGGCAATCGTTTTTACAATTACAGCTAAAAAAAAACCAACAACATTAAAGTTGATTGGGGTGATTCTTATTCAGAAAGTTACTTAGTACTTGTTTTTGGAGGATTATTCCCTCTTCCATCACCTGAAAGTTTTCCTGTCGTGCTTGGGCCATTATTTAGTCTTGGCTTTGAACTTGAAATTTACTTTATTAAAAATCCCTTTTTCTTTCTTATTTTTTAGCGAAACCTAAAGTAAACAAGAAGCAATTTAATATCATAATTTCCATCGAAAATGCTTTACTCACCATATCGTATGGTGCATATGGCAATGCCATACTCACAACAACTTATGACAGTGCCATAAATCACTCAAAACATTGAAACACAAAACAATTCATATTTATATTCTAAAATCATGTTGTATTATTTTTCAGTTGGAGCAAACTTGGCAGGTTTGGCAGAGCCTTTTTTGTTTCAATTTACTTACCTTGCAAAGTCCAAATTAAAATAAACAATAAGATATTATAGATGGCCAAAAAGAACGGAAATGGAAAGAGTATGGAAGAAACCCTATGGGATTCGGCCAATAAATTGAGGGGAACGGTAGAGTCGTCGGAATACAAACATGTTGTGTTGAGTTTGATATTCCTGAAGTTTGCCAGTGATAAGTTTGAAGAGCGAAGAAAAGAATTGATTGCTGACGGACAGGAAAAGTTTCTGGAAATGGTAGAATTCTACACCATGAAAAATGTCTTCTTTTTACCGGAACAAGCTCGTTGGTCGTATGTAATCAATCATGCCAAGCAAGATGATATTGCCATTATAATAGACACAGCCTTATCTACTATTGAAAAGAACAATGCCACATTGAAAGGTGCTTTGCCTGACAACTATTTCTCACGTTTGGGATTGGATGGCAGTAAGCTTTCTACCCTTTTGGATACCATAAACAACATAGATACCATAGCCGATAAAGAAGAAGATGTAGTTGGCCGTGTGTATGAATATTTTTTGGGGAAATTTGCAGCCGCCGAAGGAAAAGGCGGAGGAGAATTCTACACGCCTAAATGTATTGTAAATCTGTTGGCAGAAATGTTGGAGCCTTACAAAGGAAAAATCTACGATCCTTGTTGCGGTTCGGGAGGGATGTTTGTGCAATCCATCAAATTTGTAGAGAGCCACAACGGGAACACTAAGGACATTTCTATTTACGGACAAGAATATACTGCAACCACCTACAAGTTGGCAAAAATGAATTTGGCCATTCGTGGTATTTCCGGCAACTTAGGTGATGTACCTGCCGATACCTTTTTTAAGGATCAGCACCCCGATTTAAAGGCTGATTTTATTATGGCAAACCCTCCTTTTAACCAAAGCGACTGGAGAGCAGCAAGCGAATTGACGGCTGATCCTCGTTGGAATGGATACGAGACTCCTCCAACTGGTAACGCCAACTACGCATGGATTATGCACATGCTTTCGAAACTATCGGAAAACGGAACAGCAGGTTTTGTTTTGGCCAATGGCTCTATGAGTTCGAACACCAGTGGTGAAGGTGAAATTCGAAAGAAATTTGTAGAAAACGATTTGGTAGATTGCATGATTTCCCTACCTGGCCAGTTGTTTTACACCACACAAATACCGGTTTGCCTTTGGTTCTTAACTAAAAACAAAAAAGAAGATAAAGAGCATGGCTACCGAAACCGGAAAGGCGAAACCCTTTTTATTGATGCCCGAAACATGGGGACAATGATTGACCGTACCCATAAAGAGTTGACAGTTGAAGATTTAGCTGAAATTACCCGAACCTACCATGCTTGGAGAGGTGAAGAAAAAGATGGCAAATACGAAGACAAAGCCGGATACTGCAAAGCTGCCAACAAAGAAGAAATTGCCAAACACGATTACGTGCTAACACCTGGTCGTTATGTAGGAGCCGCCGAAATTGAAGACGATGGTATACCTTTCGAAACCAAAATGACAGAACTAACCACAACTCTTTACCAACAAATGATGGAATCAGAAAAATTGGATGCTATGATTCGTAAAAACATGGAGGTTATAGGGTATGGAGAGTAAGAGGAAAGATTATATATTGGATGATGTTATCAAAATGCAGACAACAAAAGTTGATTCTGACTTAATAAATATTGAAAACTACATCTCTACCGAAAATATGCTTCCTTACAAAGGTGGTATTAAACAAGCTTCAGGTTTACCTGAGCAGGACAAGTATCTCCAATTTAAAAAAGGGGATATATTATTCTCAAATATTCGAACCTATTTTCGTAAAGTTTGGAAAGCCTCTTTTGATGGTGGAGCTTCAAATGATGTAATTGTATTTAGAACAAAAGATGAACATGTATTAGATCAATCATTCCTTTATCATTTATTGGCAGATGAAAGATTCATTGAGTTCACTGTTACTACCGCAAAAGGCACAAAGATGCCACGTGGAGATAAGTCTGCAATGAAAACTTATGAATTTTCCTTACCCATTGATATTAAGGAACAAAAACGGATCGCCCACATTCTTGGTTCATTGGATGACAAAATAGAACTCAACTGGCAAATGAACCAAACTTTGGAGCAAATGGCACAAGCTCTGTTTAAAAGCTGGTTTATTGATTTTGACCCGGTAATTGATAATGCCCTAGCTGCAGGGAATCCAATACCCGATGAACTGCAAGCAAAAGCAGAACAACGCAAGGCTTTAGGCAAGGATAGAAAAGCTTTGCCGGAAGAAATTCAGAGACTTTTTCCCGATGAATTTGAGTATAGTGAGGAGTTGGAGAAGTGGATTCCTAAGGGGTGGAGAGTAGAACCATTGTCAACATTTATAAATGTTAAGCACGGTTATGCATTTAAAGGAGAATTCTTTTCTGCTGAACCAACAGATAATATTCTATTAACTCCGGGAAATGTCAAAGTTGGTGGAGGTTTTAAAAGTGATAAATACAAATATTACAAAGGTGAAATCCCAGAAGATTATATACTAAAAAAGGATGATCTGATTATAACTATGACAGATCTAAGTAAAGAAGGAGATACACTTGGGTTTCCTGCATTTGTACCTGAAATTAAAAACGATGTCTTTCTTCATAATCAACGACTAGGGAAGGTAGAATTTAAAAATACAAAACTTAATAAATCATTTTTGTACTATAGTTTATGTGTTCCAAGATATCGACATGAAATTCTTGGTTCGGCCTCAGGTACAACAGTAAAACATACCGCACCAAGTAAAATATTAGCACATAAGATCCTATTTTCAAATGCAATCCTACTGGATGTTTTTGAAAAACAATGCAGCAGTTTCTTTTCAAAAATGCAGCAAAATGAAATGAACAATATTCAATTAACCAAGCTAAGAGATACTCTTTTGCCTAGGCTGATATCGGGGGAAGTGAGAGTTCCTGATGTTGAGAAGATAATTAAATAAAATCAGTAGAAATAATCTAACATGAGATATAAATATCAATTAATACTAATAGGTACAAAAACAGATCTGTTTGATCGATTTTTAAACCTTTTCTTTGAAAAAACTAAAGAACTTAGCCTTCTAAAAGATGCATTCTCTGTTATTACCGAAGAAAACTTCGATGGAGAATATAAATCCTACCAACCAGCATTTACAATTTATTTTGGAGATGAAAAAAGTGAATTCGTAAGTCTAAGTCTTATTGATATCTTATTGAATGATGGCAGAATGATTCTTCCTATTTATTATGAAGAAAATTCATTCTCCAAACATATTCCACCGGTACTTTTTAACCAAAATGGCCTGCTATACGATGTAACTAAAGATATTAAGGTCGTCAATTTGGCATTAGAGGCTTTTAAACTTTTAAGAAGTACTCGAAAAGTATTTGTAAGTTATAAAAGAAGTGAATCTTCATCAGTCGCAATTCAGCTATATGAGGAATTGGAAAAAAACAATTTTGATGTTTTCCTAGATACTCACTCTATTAAACAAGGTGAACCTTTTCAAGACGAATTGTGGCATAGGATGACTGACTGTGATGTAATAGTTCTATTAAATACCAAAGGCTTCTTGAATAGTCATTGGTGTAAAGAAGAGTTGGCAGAAGCCTCTGCAAAACAAATTGGTGTTATTCAATTGGTATGGCCTGGTCATACATTGGATAGTACAGCACACGTAAGCTTTCCTTTTCATTTGACTGAAGATGATTTTAAGTTAAAAATATTTAATGATAATAGCACTTCTAAACTACAGGAAACTTTTGTTGAAAAATTGATAGAACAAGTTGAATCTGTTCGTGCTAGAAATTTAAGATCAAGACAAGATAATCTGATAACAGAATTTACAAACTTAGGAAAGAAAAAAGGAAAAAACCTTAATCTTCAACCTCATAGATTTATCACAGAAGACTTAGGAGAAAATAAACGAAGGATATTTATTCCATTAGTCGGGATTCCACAATCTATTAACTGTAACCAATCTGCAGAGTTGCAAAAGGAAATTAATGAATTTGAAGTTGAAAGTATTCATCTACTCTATGATGATATGCGAATTAGAGATAAGTGGATAAATCATTTAGATTGGTTAAATAAATATTTAGAAGTTAAAACAATAAAAAAACAGGAGTTCGAATCATGGCTACAAGCGAATTAAAAAACATCTTTCTTTCGGCAAGTATTCCTATTCAAGAAAGACATCAGAAATATATAAATACAGCAGATATCATTGCTATTCGAGATGCTGTTATTGCATTGGTAACAACAGTAATACCAGACCATCGATTAATTTGGGGAGGCCATCCGTCAATAACACCTCTAATTAACTATGTGATGGGAAAGTTAGATCTAGATATTCAAGAACATGTCAAATTGTATCAATCAAAATTCTTTGAACACCTTTTCCCAGAAGATAATAACAAATTTAAAAATATTGTTTTCACGGAAAACCTAGGGAAACCTGAAGAGAGCGTAGAGCTAATGCGGAATATAATGTTTTCCGAAAATGATTTTGCGGCAGCAGTTTTTATTGGTGGCATGGAAGGTATTGAGGATGAATATAAAATATTTAAAGATTATCATCCTGATGCATTACTATTACCAATTGCTAGTACTGGAGCTGCAACAAAAATTGTTTATGAAGATTTTTTGCAGACTCACCTGAAAGATGAACGTCTACTTAACGATTATGCTTATACGATGTTATTCAAAGAACTATTACTAAATAAAATTTAAGACCATGGGAAGAAAAGTTTTTGTTTCATACAAATATGCAGACTCCAAAGTTGAAGACCTAGATGTATATGAAGATAGAGAGGTCTTTGGAATGCTTACTAAAGTCAAAGTTACAACTACAGCACGACATTATGTCGATAAATTGTCTGAAGAACTAGAGAAAGATGATGAAATTTACAAAGGAGAAGATGATGATGAGAGCATGGAATCTCTAGCGGATTCAACTATTGCGTCTAAATTAGGCGATAAAATATTTGATAGTAGCGTGACAGTTGTTTTAGTTTCAAAAGGGATGAAAGAGGCACTTTCATCAGAAAATGAGCAATGGATTCCATGGGAAATATCCTATTCCTTAAAAGAGCAAAGTCGTAAAAACGTACGTAGTAAAACAAATGGTGTTATTGCTGTGGTATTACCTGATGAAACAGGAAGTTATGAATACTACATAACAAGAGATGAAGAGTGCAATTGTCGAACCTTAAAGACCGATTTTCTTTTTCAAATTTTGAGAGATAACATGTTTAATGTAAAAGAGCCTAACAAAAGACCATGTAACGGGTCAGATGTTTATTCTGGAGATTGTTCATATATCCAATCAGTTAAATGGGTAGATTTCATAAAAAATATTTCAAAATACAATGACAAAGCTATAGAATTGAGAGATAAAATCGGTGATTTTAACCCAACTAAAACAATTAAATAGATATGAGTTTATTTTCTGAATCTAAACTTAAAGGTTTTAGAAACAGTACAAGATATTACGCTGTTAATATAGAAGCTAGTCTTAGGGAATTTAAATCTGAATCTAAGTCATCAAAAACAACTGTATTTCTTTCTCACAAACATGATGAATTAGAACTTCTAGATGGTGCCGTTTCATTTCTTAAAAAAGAAGGTGTAAATGTATACGTCGATTGGATGGATGATGGAATGCCAAAATACACAAGTGGAGTTACTGCCTTGAGAATAAAGGAGAAAATCAAAGAAAACAGTAAATTTATACTGCTTGCATCAGAAGGGGCAATTAGTTCAAAATGGTGCAATTGGGAACTTGGTTTAGGAGATGCAGAAAGATACAAAGATGATATTGCTATTTTACCAGTATCAGGTGATTATTCGAGTTTTTCTGGTTCTGAATATCTTCAAATTTACCCATATATAGAGTACCAAAATGGGAATGCTAAATTCACTGATGGCACATCCATTTCAGAAGGATATTATGTGAGAAATCCAGCAAAGAATGGTAGTAGTACTATTGTGAAATTACAAGATTGGTTAAATAGATGAAAATTTAGTGTTTTTTTAATCGCATAAAACATAGAATAAGCGCAATCATGAAAAAAGAAATTAGCTACCCTACATTCCTTAATAACAGTCCAATTGGTAAAGACCAATTCGAAGGTCAATCGCAACAAACAATTGCCACATCCATAGCTGATCAATTAAAAGCTAATTCTTGTAAAATGATTGGCATAGATGGAGGTTGGGGAACTGGGAAAAGCAACTTGGTCATAATTGTAGAGAATCTTCTAAAGGTGGAAAATTCTGAAAACACCCAAAATTTTCACTTTTTCACTTATGATGCTTGGGGGCATCAGGAAGATATACAAAGACGCGCTATCCTTGAAGAGTTAACTGAAGATTTGACCACCAAACTCTCAAAGTTTGAATCAGATAAATGGAAAGATAAACTAAAAAATCTGCTTGCAAAAAATAAAGAAACAAACACCACAGCTAAGCCTAGTCTAAGTATCGGAATAATTATTTCTGTATTGGTTGTCGTTTTTACTCCAATCTTAAAAATTTTAACAGAGAAGATTGAAAGCCCGTACTTGAAAACTTTAATAGTGGCTATTCCTTTGCTATTCCTGATGGTGGTCTTTTTTAGAACTCTATACAAACTACCAAAAGAAAAGACAACTCGAAAGGAGCGTTATAAGCTTGCCCTGCAAAAGCTCTTTGAAATTTACCAAAAAGATAAAATAGAAAAAACCACCTACGAAACCATCTCTGAAGAAGAGCCATCTGTCAAGAAATTCCGTGACTGGATGAAAGAAATTGAGGAGGATCTTGGTAATGATAGATTAGTATTAGTTTTTGACAACATGGATCGATTACCACGTCTAAAAGTACAAGAACTTTGGTCCTCTATTCACGTATTTTTTGCCGAAACAGACTACAAAAACATTAATATTATTGTTCCATTTGATAGAGCCCACATCAGAACTGCATTTAAGGAAAATGGAGATCAAGACTGTTATGGTGATGATTACATAAATAAAACCTTTTCTGTCATTTATCGTGTTTCTCTTCCCATTTTATCAAACTGGAAAAACTACTTTAAAGAAAAATGGAATGATGCATTTGGCGAAATTGATCCTGAATTAAAACAAGTACTACAAATATACGACGCACTTACAGAAACAATAACACCCAGAGGTATTATTGCTTTTATTAATGAATTTGTATCCATTAAAATCCTTACAAAGGAAACGATACCCCACAAGTACATTGCATTATTTATACTTGGAAAAACAAAAATATTGGAAACCCCACTGAAGGAGATTATAACCCCAACCTATCTAAAAGGTTTATCTTTTATTTATGACGGTGATGAAGAAATGCAAAAATGTGTTACTGCATTAACCTATCAAATACCAGTGGATAATGCACTTCAAGTTGTTTATTCAAAAAAACTTAATGATGCATTAAGCAACTCTGAAATAGACACGATTCAACTTATCAGTCAAACTAAAGAGTTTGAAGATATCCTGTTAGCAATAATTCCAGATATAACAAATATTGAAAATGCTATACTGATGCTAAACAATATTAATTCAGAAGCATATGCAACGAAAGGAATGGAAAATGATATATGGGAACTTATTTATCGTAGATCAAAAGAAGTTCAGAACAATACACAAAAAATTAAAGATTTTCAGAAAGTACTTTTTAACAGAATCAAAGATAAATTAGGATACATTAGAAGTATTATATCTGTAATGACTGATTCAAACAAAAAATTCAATGCCACCGACTATTACAATAGCATTAATGAACTCATTAATCAAATTAAAGATAAACAATATGATATTGATCTTCTCAAAGAATTAGAACCTAAGGAAACCGATACTGAAGATTTTATCTCATTCATAGAAACTGCTAAGCATTCATATAAAAAGTATAAAGTTGTCACAGATGCTAACATGCTTGATGAGTCCTTAGCTTCTAAAAAAATAGATGAACTGAAGGCTATAAATTATGTCCGTTATATTTATGGTGATTATGAATTAGATTTATATCGAGGCAAAATAAAAGAATATATTCAATCGAATTCAGGAACTTTGGAGCATTTTAAGATTTTAATAAAACAATATAAAGAAGTATCTGATAAGTTTGATGTAGATATCCCTGATAGTACTATATACACACACTTTAATACCTTAACCAAGAACGATGATTTTTACTATGATCTTTTAGCAATGAGAATTGCGAAACAGAACAATTTTAATTCATCGTATACCAGTATTTTCAATACACTTCTTTCCTCAAATGATACAGATGACGTAATTAAATTAACCAACAAAATAAATTTTTACATTAATTATAGTGACTATTTAATAGGGTTAAAATTGTTTAGTGCGTACTCATTATACAAATCAGTTGCTAAAAAATTAACCGAAAACAATAACGGTAATCAAAAAGCAAACATTCTCACCCTTCTTAAAAATTTCCAGTTTATATGTGATTCTGCCGAAATTTCACACAAATCACTTATCACTAAGTTAGATGGCTGGCCACATACGCGAGTTAATGTTGAAAATATTAAAGAAAATGTATCCATAGATTTAATAGATCAAACATTAGAGGTAAATAATACATTAATTGACCATATCAGAGCAATTCTTACTGAGTACTTAAACTCAATTTCAGAAGAGCTTTGGAAAGATTATTTTAAAAGCCCAAGTTCTTACGAAGTAGAAATGGCACTGATGTTAAATTATAAATGGAATACAAATGCAATAAATGCTTTTAAATTCACATTGAAAGAGATTGCTATCGGTAATATCCCTATCCCAAACAAAGAGAATTGGGATAAAATCGTTAGTAGTATTGATAGCTCTGGCCGGAAACTCGTTGCAGTATTTAATGATGTACGAGATGTTTTTATATCAACTGCAGAAATGAGCCTTCCCCTATTTACTTTTTTTGGCAATTGGTTATTTAATTTCTCAACCCTTGATAAAAAGCAAGAATCACTTCGAAGAATACTACCAACTCTCCTGCTTAAGGACCAATATTGTAGAGATCTCATTTTCAAAAATAAGGATAAGTTACCTGAGATTATTTTAAAAGCTGGTGAAGATGAAGCATTTGATTTTAAAGAAGCATTAAAGGAAATGGCGATCACTTCCGAAGATGAAAACATTAAAGACATAGCTATATATCTGGGAGTTGAATTTCCTAAAGACGAACCACTAGAAGCAGAATCAACTTCTGCTAAATAATAAATAGTCTATATTTAAAATTGTATTCAATGAATACTCAAAAACAAAGCTTTCTCTACAACGAATTTTGGATCCTCACTTTTGGAGGTGCATTTCAACGGGCGAACATTTACAAACCCAATGTGGAAACTGAAAAACGGACAATATTTAGGATTGCACTTAAAAAATTTGTGTCAGAGCATATAATCCCTCAATATAAAACACCGGTTTGTGAAATATCTCATATCCTAAATTTAGAAGGTATTATAGCATTTTCAGAAAAATGGCATGAAATATTAAATAATGGAAAGTTGAATATTGGTGTCAGTCAAAAGCTACTAAATCTGATTCTGAAGTATTATTGGTGTTTGGGCGAAATTGCAATGCCTCCGCATTGTCCGGTTGATAGAATTATTCAAAGCAAAGGTCTAGAAGGTGAGACAATTAGTTGGACAACAATAGCGGATATAAATGTTTATCTCAATATCATCAACAAAATAAGGATGGAAGCTGAAAACAAGAACCAGACAATTGCAGAATGGGAGCTGGAAGTGTTTCAGAGAAATGAGAACTAAAAAAAATAATGATTTGTCAATTTTTTAACACAAATACAAACATATAATGAACACGAAAAGAAAGGTAATTTTAATAGCATTAATCGCATTAATGAGTCAGGTTGCTTTTGCCAAATCTAAAACACTCAAAGGATCTGTCATATCAGGAAAAGATACTATCCGGTGTGAAATTTTTGTTAAAACAGGATTCAAAAAGAGATTAGAACAAAATTATTTCACAAAGAAAGTTTCAATTTTAAAAGATGATGTTAAAACAAAATATAAGCCACATCAAATTGATGCATTTATAATTTCAAGTCCAACAGAAGGTGAATTAAAATTTGTTTCTCTATCTGGTGATAAACAAAACTTTTACAGGGAAATAATTAAAGGAAGAATTTCATATTACAATTTCTGTGCTACTATTGATTATACCACAAGCTATCTTCCTGTTGTGGTAAAAAATGATAAAATAATCTTTTTAAACGTTATGAATTCCAAACAGAGGCTAGCAAAATTACTAATTGATTATCCTGAATTACACTCAGATTGGATTAATAAATACTCCAACAAAGATAGAATAGAAGTAATCCGAAAATACAACAAGCATTTTCTTAAATAATCTCTTTTAACAGATAGTTAGTAAAAACACTCCTAAAAGATGTTCGAAACAGTAAACAGAAATGCCTTAATCATAAGACCCAAGCAAGCTTTATTGGATTGGGTAAATAGTATTTTTCCAGAAGATCCATTATCATCAGATGCTTTAGGTAAACATGACGATGCCAATGTCTATTTGATTCCGGAGATGGATTCTACGGAAGAATCTTTGCAATATTTGAAAGATAATTTTGAGTCTTTTTTAGAAGAGATTCTTTTTGATTGGTGCGAAGATGATGAACTATGGCCTAAAAATAGAAACTGGAAACTCTTTGAAGAATACCTGGATTATTCCATTCAGTCGGTTGTTAGGGATGTTGACAATAGTAGATTAGAGAAGGAAGAGTTGTGGTAGAGTCAGGTTTCTTGCGCAAAAAACCTGACATCTTAAAAAAGCAACAACAGTAGAACTGGAATGAAATTAAAAATGTCCAGTTTATTAATTAAAAAACTGGACATTTTATTATCTTTGGATAAAACAAACAAAACGTGAAAATATCTGAATACATAAGGATTAAGATCGACAAGTTCCCCAGGGGATATGTTTTCACCTACAATGATTTTATCACAGAGGTGAATAAAAAAGAAGCAATCATAAAAAGCTTGAATAGAATGGCTGCTTCAGGCAAAATAACAAAACTGGTAAAAGGTAAGTTCTATAAACCTGAAACAAGTGTATTTGGCACTCTTGCTCCAGATCAATACCAAATTGCAAAAGATCTATTAGAGAAAAACGATAAACTAATTGGTTATCTTACAGGTTATGGCATATACAATCAATTAGGCTTAACAACTCAAGTAAGTAACACCATACAAATTGGTCGTAACGAGCCAAAGCCTGCTATACAAAGAGGGATGTACAAAATTGCTTTTATCAAGCAAAAAAACACCATTACCAAGGAAAACATTCCTTTATTACAGTTATTGGATGCCATCCGCTTTATTAAAAAAATACCGGATTCGACAACAGACACAAACTGTAAACGGATAAAAATACATTTACAAAAGCTTTCTTCTGAGCGAACAGATACAATTGTTCGCTTAGCACTAAAGTATCCTCCATCAACAAGAGCTCTACTTGGCGCCATGCTAGATACAATTGGTGAAAAAGACAAAACTGAAAACTTATTAACAAGCTTGAATCCAATAAGTAAGTACAAGTTATCGGTTTCATATGACACACTTCCCTCGAAAGAAAACTGGAACATTTTATGAAGCTACACGAAAACAAACCACTTTTTACTGAAGCCATAAGAGTTACTGCTCAACAAAGAAAATTACCTGAAATCTTTGTTGAGAAAGATTACTGGGTAAGCCTTGCATTGCAAACAATTTACTCAAATGAAATAGGCAAAGAGGTCATATTTAAGGGCGGCACGGCTCTATCGAAATGTTTTGGCTTAATCGAACGATTTTCGGAGGATATTGATTTGGTACTTCTAAAAACGGAAGAGCAAAATCCAACTCAGTTTAAAAAGAAATTAAAGCAAATTACAACAATCGTATCTACTTCTATTCCTGAAGTGGACACCGACGGTATTACACACAAAGTGGGCATGATTCGAAAAACTGCCCATCAATTCGATAAGGTATTTACAAAAGGATATGGTCATGTAAGAGATATTATTGTTGTAGAAGCAACCTGGTTGGGACATCACGAGCCATACCTAAAAAAAATGGTCTGCTCTTACATTTATGAGATGATGGCAAATACCGGACAAATTGAAATGGCTAAAACCTATAATCTATTGCCATTTGAGGTATTGGTATTGGATGTAAAAAGAACATTATGTGAAAAAATTATGAGTTTGGCTCGTTTCTCACATACCGAAAATCCAATAACTGATTTAGGCAATAAAATAAGACATACTTATGACATTCATAAAATACTATCAAATACAGATTTAAATGATTTTTTCTATTCAAATCAATTTGATGAATTATTGTTGAAAGTGGCTAATGATGATATTACAAGTTTTAAAAACAATAATAATTGGCTTCAGTTTCATCCAAAAGAAGCTCTCATTTTCAAAAATCCAACAAAAATTTGGGATCAGATAAAATCAAATTACAATGACAGTTTCAAAGCCTTGGTATTTGGCATTTTACCACCTGACACTGAAATATTGGGACGAATTATTGAAGTAAGTAAAAGATTAGAAGCAATTGAATGGACCATAAATCCAAACTCAGAAAGTAACTAGGTGATCATGACCAAGTAGTTGGTCCAAGTTTGTAAAATCAATGTACAAATAGAAGATATTGAGATGAAATTTACCGAAGAAAAACTGGAACAAGCTTTTATTGAGCTCCTGGAGCAGGAGAATATACCGCATGTTTTGGGAGCAGCTATTAAAAGAGCTCCTGAAGAAGTGCTGATAAAAGAAGATCTGAAAGCTTATTTACTGCAAAAGTACATGGCAGAAGAGCTAAGTGTTTCGGAGGTAGATTTGATTATTCGCGATCTGGAAAAACTCCCCTCTTCTGATTTATACGAGAGCAATAAAGCCATCATGAAAATGGTGAGCGATGGATTTGTTTTTAAACGAGAGGACCGAAGTAAAAAGGATTTGTACATTCAGCTAATTGATTATCCCACACTTGTTATTTCAGCAAATAATGTTCTGGTAACAAATCAGGAGCCCATGGCTGCCGATAAGCAGGCAAAATATAAACGTAAATCGGACCGGAACATTTACAAAATTGTTAATCAACTTGAGATTGAAGGCTACCAAAAACGCATTCCCGATGGTATTTTGTACATCAATGGATTGCCAATGGTGGTTTTTGAATTCAAATCGGCCATTCGTCCCGAAGCTACAATTCACGATGCGTACATACAACTAACAACTCGTTATCATAGAGATATTCCTGAACTGTTTAAATACAATGCCTTTTGTGTGATCAGCGATGGTGTAAACAACAAGGCCGGTTCCTTTTTTGCTCCTTATGAATTTTTCTATGCCTGGCGCAAAATAGAAGGGAACGAAACAGAGGTAGACGGAATTAGCTCGATGTTCTCGATGATTAAAGGGATGTTTCAAAAGGAACGCTTGTGCGATATTATTCACAACTTTGTTTACCTGCCGGATGCCTCTAAAAAGGACGAAAAAATTCTTTGCCGATATCCTCAATACTACGCAGCCAGAAAACTGTACGAAAACATCAAGATTCACCAACGTCCGAATGGTGATGGAAAAGGTGGGACCTATTTTGGAGCCACTGGCTGCGGAAAAAGTTTCACCATGCTTTTCCTGACTCGCTTGCTGATGAAAAGCAAGTACTTTGCGAGTCCTACCATTGTTCTGATTACGGACCGAACCGACTTGGACGATCAGCTGTCTGGCCAATTCACCAGTGCCAAAAATTACATTGGAGACAATAAAGTGATTAGTGTAGAAAGTCGTGCTGATTTACGAAAGGAACTACAAGGACGAAACTCTGGAGGTGTATTTTTAACTACCATCCATAAGTTTACAGAAGACACTCAATTGCTAACCGATAGGACCAATGTAATTTGTATATCGGACGAAGCGCATCGTAGCCAAACCAACCTGGACCAGAAACTACGAATTACCGAAAATGGCGTTACAAAAACCTATGGGTTTGCAAAATATTTACATGACTCCTTGCCAAATGCAACTTACGTTGGATTTACCGGAACTCCGGTTGATGCAACCTTGGATGTATTCGGTGAAGTGGTTGATGCCTACACCATGACCGAATCGGTAAAAGATGAAATTACCGTACGAATTGTTTACGAAGGTCGCGCAGCCAAAGTATTGCTAAACAATTCAGCACTTCAGCAAATTGAGGAATACTACAGCGAATGTGCCGAAGAAGGAGCTAACGATTATCAGATAGAAGAAAGCAAGAAGGCTGCAACCAATATGAATACTATTATTGGTGATCCGGATCGATTGAAAGCATTGGCCGAAGATTTCGTAAAACATTACGAAAAACGCGTAACCGAAGGTTCTACCGTTAAAGGGAAAGCCATGTTTGTGTGCAGCAGCAGACAAATTGCCTATGAATTTTACAAAAATGTTATTTCGCTACGTCCTGAATGGGCCGAAGTATTAACCTGCGAAACGGGAAGCCAATTAACCGATAATGAAAAGAAGGAAATCAAACCCATGGAGCGTGTAAAAATGATCATGACTCGTGGTAAGGATGACCCGAAAGAATTATATGAATTATTGGGAAGTAAGGAGTACCGAAAAGAACTGGACCGACAATTCAAAAATGGTAAATCGAACTTTAAAATTGCCATTGTTGTGGACATGTGGCTAACCGGTTTCGATGTTCCTTTTTTGGATACCATTTACATCGATAAACCCATTCAGCGACACAACCTGATTCAAACCATTTCTCGTGTTAACAGAAAATTCGAAGGTAAAAACAAGGGCTTGGTTGTCGATTACATTGGCATTAAAAAGCAAATGAACCTGGCATTGGCACATTACAACAAAGCCGACAGTCAGAATTTCGAAGATATTGAACAATCGGTTGTTGTAGTTAAAGATCACTTGGATCTTCTTGCCAAAATCTTTTACAAGTTTGATACCTCAAAATATTTTAAAGGATCGACTTTAGAGCAATTGAATGCTCTGAATATGGCAGCTGAATATGTGCAAATCACTCAGGAAATTGAAAAACGATTCATGTATTTAGTGAAGCGACTAAAAGCGGCTTACGATATTTGCTCTGGTAGTGAAAAGCTGGACGAGATTGAACGGGACCACATTCACTTTTATATGGCCGTGCGATCCATTGTTTTTAAACTAACCAAAGGAAATGCTCCCGACACAGCACAGATGAATGCCAAGGTTCGTGAAATGATTAAGGAAGCACTATTAAGTGATGGTGTTGAAGAGATTTTCAAACTTGGTGATAAGAATGAAAGCCAAACTGATATTTTCGAGGATGATTATCTGGCCAAAATTGAAAAGATAAAACTCCCGAACACAAAAATTAAGTTGTTACAGCAATTACTGGCCAAAGCCATTCAGGATTTTAAAAAGGTTAACAAAATTAAGGGAATAGACTTTTCTAAAAAAATGTCTGATTTGGTAAGTAAATACAATGAACGAAACGAAGATGATGTGTTGCGAAGTGAAGTCTTAGAGGATTTCACCGACGAAATTATCGACCTCTATCATGCTCTGAGAAAGGAAAAAGAATCTTTCAATGAAATGGGTATTGACTTCGAAGAAAAAGCCTTCTACGACATTTTAAAAGCTCTGGCTCATAAATACGACTTCAATTATCCTGAAGACAAATTGATCGAATTAGCAAAAAAGGTAAAAGACGTTGTAGACGACAAAGCCAAATACACAGACTGGAGCAAACGAGACGATATTAAAGCCGAACTAAAGGTTGGCTTAATCATCCTATTAGCTGAGAACGACTACCCTCCTGTCGATCGTGACGAAGTGTATAAGGAAATTTTTGAGCAGGCGGAAAATTTTAAGAAGTATCAAGAGATATAGAATTTTGTAATTGAAATAAACATGAAAACATACTTTTCCAATCTAATTCCAAAGCTACTTTCTTACAGTAAGAAATTGGATAGTTCATCTCTTCTTACCAATCACCATTGGACCGTTATAGATGAGAGTTTGACTGAAAAAACGGTTTTTATTTTTCGGCCTAAAGACAATCAACTTTTGATCTCCTGAAATGGAAAGGTGGAAAAAGGAATCTGGGAATTAGTTGATCACAACACCTTACTTATAGACACTAAAACAGAATCTAGAATGTTTAAGCATGGCTTTGCTGATGATTCTGTATTGGCCTTAAAAGTAGATGGGAAAACTGAATATGCATTTCTAGTAGATGAAAATATTGTTCCTGAATCGGCTAAAACACTTGACGGCTTATTTACATTCCTAGAGAATAAATATGTGAATTTTAAGGAGAAAGAGTCATCTAAGATTATGGATAAATCTCACATAGATATTGAAGCTCCAGTCCTCACACAGGATCATACTGAAAGAAATACTGATGATAATGATGAAGGACTATCAAACGCAAAGACCTTTTTAATTGTATTATTTATCATCATAGCGCTAATAGTTGTCTATGCTAATAACTAATTGTTCATCTTCCTAATAATAGGGATAAAATACACAAAAAAGATTCGAGGGAGCAGCGAATTTTAAGAAGTATAGGCAGGTGTAGAAAAACTAAAGTAGATAATTTGAATTTTTCATGAACAAAAAAGAAAAAATATTACTGGGTACTACGGCACTATTAGGAACAGCTTTGGGGATTTCAATACACAAGAACATCCAACAACAAAAGAATTTAAATGAGACTAAAAACTCATGTAATCACCTATTAGAGAAAATCAATAGGCAAGAAGCAGAACTTCTTCAAAAAAGAGGAAACATGCACTTCGTAAAAAATTGTCTGGGAATTATAAAAAGTTTTGCAGAAGATGCGGAAGAGTCAGAAAATGCGGAAGAACGCCTAAATAATATTGTTACCGCCAATCAAAATACAATTCAGTCTATAGATTTAATAAAACCTTTACTCGAGCACCTGACCTATGCAACCAATAATATTAGCTCCAATTTATTCGAAGAATTGAAGCATTTAAAGGTATTTATGAGGTTTGTGAAAATCAGATCTGAGAATAATTGCGAAATAAAATACACTCTTAATGACAATGTTAAGCCCTATATAAAGTACAATATTTGTTGTTGTATTCTAACTGAATTACTGGAAAACGCTTTCAAACACAGCTATTTATCTGCTGATAACAATACAATATCAATTGATATAAAAATGGCTGATGATGACTATATGTTGTATAAGGTTTCCAATCCAATATATCAGTCTAAAACAATTCATGATTCGTCTTCGCCAGGAGGTATGGGTATCAATAACATTAAAGAGAGGCTTTCTCTATATTATCAGAACATGTTCGAGATCTCATCCGAAGAAAAAAATGGCAGGTATGAATGTAAGCTGATTGTTAAACTTTTAAAAAAGTAAGATAGATGTTCAATATTGTAATCGTTGATGATGAAGAAACAATAGCTAAATCAATTGAAAAGTATTGTAAGCAAAGTCCATTAGTTTCCAGAACTAAAATTGAAACGAATTCCTCTAAACTATTGGATGATTTACAAAACAGTAGCTATGATGATTTTAACCTTTATCTTCTTGATATTGAAATGACAGTTCGTGGTGACGTAATAGCCAAAAAAATCAAAGCAAAATATCCTGAAGTTCAGATCGTATTTATATCTGGATACGAGAAAAGAGGAAACATTTTATTCCAGAACAATCAACTTACCTCAGGATTTTTAGACAAGCCTGTGAACAAGAGTGAATTATTAAACCTTCTGTCAGAAATCCATGCTACATCACTTGTATTAAAGCTGTTTAATGTTTACGATACGCAACAAGCACCTGTTGAGAAACCAATCTGCTCAGCTGATATTATTGCAATAACTTCTGACACAAGCGTAATTCAGAAAGATCTTCCAAAAAACAATATTGCTCTACTTTTTAAAAACGTATGCTTTAGATTAAATTCAACTATTAAAGGTTTCATTCAGGATCATCAAATTCAAGATAAAGAGTTTATTAAAATTTCCGGATCAACTCTTCTAAACCTTAACTTTATCAAAGAATTTTCTAAATCAGATGAAACAATTACAACAAATAACGATTTAGTATTTAAAGTATCCAGAAGTTTCAAACCTGTTTTTGATGAATTACACAACCACTTTTCCCGAAAATAATACCAGTTTTCCTTTTCATGAAGTGTGACAATCATTTGTTTCTATATTCGAGTCATAATTAAAATAAGTACTAACAATTAATACTAAAAATTATGTCTTTAGATTCAGATTACGATTACACTCAAGCAGACCTTGACAACCATGCTGATCAATTAAATCCTAACAGTGATGTTTATGAATCAAGCAGGAATGGTAATTAATTAAGAGTATCTGTAACAATTTTTTAAACTTAAGGAAATGGGAAAAACAAAAATGTCAACACCAGCAGCTGCTAGAATTCAATCTTCAACAGCTAAAGCTTCAGGAGGAACAGTTAGTAAAGGTAGTTTTGCCGCAAGAGCAACAAGTGCTGCAACAAAGAGTTCTAAGAAATAGTGTCTAAAAAAATAGCCGTAACGAAATCGCTACGGCTATTTACACACTTTGTAAGACAGTGTAGTATATTAACTTTAATGCTCCCAAGTATCTACTCCCTTGGTGTACTTGATATAAAATGTTTTAGGGGAAACAAATTTATGAAATAGTACTTTAGAGAAACTCCTTTCATCACAATATTCTTCATATCTCATTTCAAACATCTCATCTTCCGGATAATTGGTTATTTCTTCAACGTAAAATTTGTTTTCTAATTTCACTTTCTCGTTTGAATCGCCAACCATATAAAGAAATCTATTCGAAAAAACCAATGGACTATCAGAGATGTCAAATGATTTTGGCATCACTTCTTTTCGCTTAGGATATTTAAGCAAATCACAATCACGAAGCAACGTATGATTTATTTTAAATTCTCCTAGGAATTTGGATGTTTTGGCTGGAATACAGATAATTTTCTCCTCTCTTCTGGAAACAGAATAACCTGATGTTGCTCCTGATGTGCCGGAAGATGCAACAATTACAGGAGTCGTTTGAAAAATACTAGCAACAGAAGTTACAGTAGTCGCAGTATTTTTTACCGAAACGCCTTGACTTGCCGAATTACTGAAAATACGATTCTGGAAATAATCATGCGCAACACCGTTAACAATAAAAAAACTCTCGCTTAGATCAAGATAAATATTCTGATCCGTTTTATTATAAAATTCGTATCCCATATCACCATACTCACCCCATAAATTATAACGAATACTACAATTTTCATCTTCAAAAAGCAGGCCCTTATCGTCTGCGTCACTTTTATTAATTGACTCAACATTGTACACTTGATAGAAAACAGAGGATGCGCAGGAAGCACAACTTAAGGCCAAAATAGTTATCAAAAATAGATTTTTAATTTTCATATTGCTTGTATTAATTTAATTAACAATATTAATCAATTCAAAAACAATACTAGCCTGTCAAATGTGCCAAGTTTCCTTTTTGCTATAAAAGGGCTATTAATGGTTCCTATTTTCATACATAAAAAGAGAAATCCAATGAATTAAACTATTATTGTCCAGATCACAAAAGAAGCTTGCAACCAAGAATAAAATAGCCATTTTAAATAATTTATTTTATCAGAAAATTTATAAATACCGGATTCCTATATTCATTCAACTTATATTCTAAATCATCTTTTAAGCTGTCATCGATTAAAGAAAAATCAAATTCAGTCGAGAAAGTTGAAATCAGATCCATCAGAAATTCCTTGCACCACTCCATCAGTTCTTTCTTGTCTTCTTGACACAAAAGTCTGGACATTTCTCTTCCGATTTTCTGATCAAGTTGTGCCATAGTATCAGAATCTTCTTCCTCAACATATTCTATAAGTTTATTGTAATATTTTTCATCCTCAAGCAAACGAAAGCATAGAGCTGTTCTATCAGAATCTTTCAGATTTTTTAAATAGTCAGTTGTCAACTGAGTTAACTCTTCAAAATAACGATTCTGAGATTGTCCGTCTTGAAAAGCTAATGTTTCAAACTCTTCCCGAATCGTATAATATTTCTCACCATCATCATCTTCCTTTTCTTCCAGGTTAATTGCTTTTCGAAGCAGATCAACTACAAGTATATTTCCATAATCAACCAAGGCTCTGTAAACATCTTTGGTGATATACATTTCATTAGATAATTCGATCATTTGTTTGTGTTTTAATGGTTTGCATAAATAATCAATGCCATAACTTCCATAATAGATGGCAAGTCTGGTAGTGATGGTGCATCTGGTGTTGGCGGAGAGTAATACTTATTGAATTGACAGGATCGTTTTATTCTATTTGTTGTCAGAATTGTTATCATCCTTAGGATAATTATACTTTTCCTTTATCTCATCAAAAGTGCTGTATTTCTCTTTTATCTCGTCTTCTGTCAAGCTTTCGAGCTTATCCATTTCATCATCTAATTTGTCATTAAACTCTTGAATACTTTCTTCTTCGAAACCACAATATGTCATCTCCCATAAACAGTGAGCGAGTATTTCAATTTCGGTGAAATTGCCCATGCTTTCTTTGCTTATTGGCATAAACAACCACTCATTCCAAGGCGTACCCATCAAACTCCAGGATCCGGAAAATTTATCTGTTGATTCCGAACTTAAATCCGTTGCATTAACGTGTACATAAGACTCTTCACCTTCTTCCTTAATAGTTTGAAGTACTATTTCGAAATTGTTTTCTTTTGGAGTCGTATGTTTAAGTTTGTTGAGCACATGTTCATATCCTTCTAAACTCTTATGCTGATCAGGATACTGTGATAGTAAAACATCTTTTACGTCCTTCCAATTGTACTTTTCTATTAATTCTTTTAATCTCATTTTATTTTAGATTTTATTTTAACCTCTCTTCAATAAACTTACGCTGAAACTCAGCTTGCAATTTCTTTCACCAATCTAAATTTAACATCATATTATGAGAGATTCAAATCTCCATTCCTATACTTGCATTTTTACGTTTAATTTCTTCCTCTTCTTCATCGGATTTCTCACCTATCTGACTATTACCAATATGCAGAGGAATAGATGCATCTGATTTTTGCTCTGGTAAATTTGATAACATATCTAGTGGAAATTTCGATTCAATAAAATTGATAAAGCTTTCTGTTCCTAAATCAAAATCAAAGCCATCATACTTGTAAATAAATTTATTTTCACCGATTTCTGCTACAATTGACTTCGACTCAAGATATTCATGAAAATCATCGATATTATTAGAACAATCTATTGCTTCACAAACCATATTGTGTACAAAATTTATTGATCTTGATTTAGCCAAATCAACTCCTTTTAATTCATTCTCAAGCACAACAATATCATTATATAGAAATTTAGCTTCTCCTTTTGTTCTTTCGTGAAATGCTATATCATTCTTATCTAAAAAGTCAGAAAAATTTTCAGATCCTTTCGCTTTCGAGAATTGATAAATCACCTTCTTTATATGATCTTTCGCATTTTCTTGAATGCGTTTTTCCAAAGTATTATCAATCTTGGATAGAGTCAGATTTCTATTTACAGCACTTGCCTTAAATGATTGTCCGGCATAGGAAAATGAATAGCCTTTTTTTGATGAATTCATTTGTATCTGAACGCCCAAATTCTCAAGTGTTTTAAAGAACTCTTCTCTTCCGGATTTGTTTTGTCCTAATGCAGTCTTAATGCAAGTCCTTAAATCAGACAAAATATGCAATCTAAACTCCTGTTCAATGTGGTGTTTGCTTAATTTTTTATAAAGCTCTCCTCCGTTGATATTCACTCCATCAAAAGTAAAAACAACAACATTTCCCTTATTTTTAAAGTTCAAGTCTATTCCTTTTCCTTTCAGCGAATCCTGGAATTCTTCAAAATTGGTGTGCCTTCCCGATTTTAACTCCCGATAAATATCCTTCGAAAGTTTTGACTTCCCTGCTTTCGTAAACTCTTTATTGGAAATGTATTGAACCGTTTTCAGACTATTGGATTTTAAATTGAAAATGCTTTTTTCCAATGGTTCTTTTCCTTTACCGGCTTCAGCTGTTACTTCTAGATTGTATTGTTTTTCAAGTTCTTTTAAAATTGTTCGGCTTTTCATTTTCTCAAATGAATCCGGTACGCATTTTAAATCACGATCTATCCGATTAACAGCAATGTGAATGTGCAATTTATCTGTGTCATTATGACGAATTGCCACATGTTGATTATTACCAAATCCCATTGCTTTTAAATAATCATTGGTTATTTCAACAAGCTTTTCATTATCAAGTATTTTCTCATCATCTTTTGAAAATGAAAGAACAAAATGTTTAACGGGTTTTTCAACTTTCGAGTGTTGATCTGACACCAACATAAACTCTTTTGTCATTCCATTAATTGTTTCAGCAAATATAGATTGATCCAGAACTTGAGCATCTTCCTTAAAAAGATATTCAAGCAAACCTTTAAAGTCTGATCCTGTAGTTATTTTTCCAATCATTTTTTTATTTTCTTTTTAAATTCTGCAAGATGAAATCGAGCAGTAATTCATTTTTTCTGGTAAGAAAAAACAAGAGTTAATGAGCTTTGCGAATGATTCCAATGTTCAAAACGGAGTTTTGCACCTTGGAAAACACATCTTGCTACCTCCAAAACCGTAAAATGAGTCGTGCTATTTTTTCATTAATGCAGCAACAATGCAGTAAGTATGCAGCAAACCATCAACAAACAGTCAATAAACCATCAACATCCTCACAACAAACCATCAACATCCTCACAACAAACCATCAACAAACAGTCAACAAACAGTCAACAAACCATCAACAAATCCGCAACATCATATCAGGATTTATTCAGAAATAAAATCAGATACTTTCCCTCTTGCTTTACACCAATAGTAGACTACTACCCTGATCAAGTGATCCATATCGCAATAATGATTGCTCTTACAAATTTTCCAATAACTGTATTTACAAATTCTGGAACACTCGATACAGAATAAGGACAACAAATGCACAACAAACACACAGCATCAACACAACAAATCAGCAACATCATATCAGAATTTATTCAGAAAGACACTTTCCCTCTTGGCTTGCACTCATAGTAGGTTATTGCCCTGATCAAGTGATCTATATCGCAATAATGATTACCCTAACAAATTTTCCAATAACTGTATTTACAAATTCTGGAACACTCCATACAGAATAAGGACAGCATTAGTACAGCATTAGTACAGGAAAAGGTCAGCAAACGGACAGCATCATATTTGAATACATTCAGGAAATAAAATCACGATCAAGAATCAATTATCGTTGTATTTTATTATTCTGCTCTGAAAAAAGCTGATAAAGAAAAAAAATGTAAACCTTAACTTCCTAATAATCTTCCTATTAAAAAACCATGTAAACCTGTGTAAACCCAATGTAAACCAAAAACAAATACATAAAAAACTAAATATCAATACATAACAACAATAAACAAATATAGGTTTACAGGTTTACATTGAAAATTCATATTTTCCTTATAGACTTTATTTGAAGGCAAAAAAAGAATCTACATCTCAGTAAATTCTCTTTTTATATTTAAACTGTTCTAACGCTTTAATTTTTGTGCCTTGCTCAAATCCTCGTAAGATTGAATATATACTTCCAACGCTTCTGAAATCACCCTACCAATGGGTTTTCTATCGAAGAATGCAATTTTCTTAATTGTGTTTAACTGTTCGGAGTTATAATAATAAGTTGCCTTAACTGATATTATTTTTTCTTTATCAGCTTTTTTTTCCTGGATACTTGGCTGGAGCAATGCATCAATTCCAGATTTAAAATTCTTTGCCATTACTTATGGTTTTAATGGTGATTATGGTTCTTATGGTATCAAGTAGCTAACAATCACTATTGTTTGCTTAAAAATTCCTCACACAGTTTTAGATAATCTTCAGCGCCATTACTATTAGGGGCATATCGAAAGATATCGATACCCGCAGAGCACATTTCTGCCAGTGAAATATTCTCACGTATGGTAGTGTCATAAAGCCTTCCATTAAAGTGTTTTTTCAAAGCAGTCTGCACATCACGATGTAAAACCTTACGATGGCTAAACTGGGTAATAAGTACGCCTTCGAGCTTTAGTTTGGGATTAATTCTGGATTTGATTTTTTTAGCAACATCTGCTAAACCACTTAAGCCCTGAATACTCAGATGATGGGGAAGAACGGGTATTATAAACGTATCGCAAGCTGAAAGGGCATTTAAAGCAATTAAACCGATAGAGGGGGAACAGTCAATTAAAATGAAGTCATATTGATTCTTTACAGGCTCTAACAGTTCTTTAAGCAGGTATTCCCGCCCCGGCTCGTTATTCATTTCGTGTTCTAACGCATTTAAGTCTATGTTAGATGGGACGATATATAAATTATTTATCACCTTTATTGGTGAGATCGCAGACTCTCCTTTTAAAGCTTGATATATATTGTTATCATAATTTCTTACCCCCAGCGATTCAGAAGCATTAGTCTGAGGATCAAGGTCCACCAGCAATACTTTCTTTCCTTTTAAACTTAATGCTGCCGCCAACGAACAGGTTGTTGTTGTCTTTCCAACCCCACCTTTTTGATTGATAATAACTGTTATTTTAGCCATAATTCTTTTTCTAGGGGTAATTGATTAAAATCGAATAGATATGCACTCCCAAAATCCTTAATAGTATGAGAATCAATGCGTCCTTTCTGCCAAGTTTTAACAAATGATTTCTGATCTTTTAAATAGGCAAGCAATGTATTAAAGTCCAATTCTGATTGGTTTTGAGACAAACAAAATCTTTTATACAAAGGATAAATTAGACTAAAACGAATGCCCAATAAACTCTTATCGTCATGTTTAATGATTCTATAATGCTGTTTATTTAGCTTCAAATCAGATTTTAGAAATTCAATTGTATTCCAAAACTGATTTACTTCACTAACTGTTTGCATTGACTCATCCTGTTCTCTTGCATTTTCCAACAAACAGCTATGTAAACTTTCATAATTCATGGGAAAATTCAACTTAGAACTCATTGTTTTATAGATTGCCAATAACAGTGAAATGTGCTTTACATTTCGTTCTGAATATGTAGCGGTTAAAGGATTTTCATATTTCAATTCATGATAAACATTATTGAACTGCTCCTTAAACTCCTTTACAAAATGAAATCGGTGACTTAATATTTCTAGTATTACATTACCATAACCGTTTTTTGCCTCCTTTTTGAGAGTCTGGAAGGCTTTTGTTTCTTCATCAGAAAATAGATGACTCGAAAAATTTAGAATTATCATTCTACTAAATAATGCAGAGGACATTGTAGGTAAATAATTACCATCTAGCATGATGGCTGAATTAACTTGAGTATCGTGAGTTTTATTATCATTGGTTGATTGAGCACGAGAATATCCATCTCCATCATATGCAGTCTTTAAAAACCCAACAATTTTGGATTCAATTTTACTATCTAATTCTTTTAGATACAAAAGAGAATTTCTTTGTTGATCTGCGTTTCTAGCTACAGATTTAGAAGTGGATCCAGCTTCCAATGACACTCCTCGATTTCCTGACCCAAACAGATTCAAGAATATTTCCGAAAAGGAAGTTTTACCAACTCCATAATCTCCAAATAAAAATAGAAACGGATAAAAGCCCAGATCTTTGAAAATATAATCTCTAAATAATCCTCCTATCACAAAGCTCATTCCTACAACAGCTTTATCATGATACGCTTTATAGAGTAAATCTGACCATTCCATAAATTTCATCTTACCAGGCGAAAATTTAAATTTTCGTTCTTTATCAAACCAAGGGGAATATTTATTTATTACACTAAAAGCAGGTATGTAGAGATATTTTCCATCTGCTTTTACTACTCCAAATCGATCAACTTTTTGAAAACTTCCATTATTAATTATTCCATTACTAAAAGCATACAGGTTAAATTCTGGTTGATAACCTAATACTCCAATATTCTGGGCTGTTTCTTCTCTTTCTCTCAACGATTCTAGAATAATATCCAGTTCATTTTGTGTGCCTAAAAATGAAAATCCACCCACCGATGCAATGCTTGATTTAAAGCTCTTGACATTTAGATTTTTGGATGATATTGTTAGTAATTTAGATTTGCCTGATCTGTTTTGAAGAAAGAAAATTCGTTTTGCATCATCCGATCCATCAGGCAAAAAATAGAAAATGGTCATTATAAAATTAGAAATCCGTCTTTCTCGAATTTTGCCTTTATATTGATCCTCGACATAATAACAGCTATTTCTCTTGAAAAAGTCAAACTTCTCGACATCTTTCTTTTCATCTATTGAATCAGGAATGAATTCAGGATATAGTTGCTTATAATTCTTCTTCTCAGACAAAAAATCGTTCAATTGATTCTCTTGTAATAAATCATTGCAATCTTTATTAACAGGGAATACACAACGCTTAATTGATTGTATCTCGATATTTGATTCCATAATAGAATCATATATTTTTTCTGCTACCTCATTACCGGCTTTATCGTTATCTAAAGCAAGAACAACATGCTTATTTGTAATGTAATTCCTGAGACGATTCGCTGTAATATTATTTGAGGTGCTAAATATGGCAATGCTCGATTCAACTTTTGCTAAAGACAAAGAGTTGATAGCTCCTTCAACAATAAAAACTTGTTCAGAATCAGCATTAAAACAAACATCATATATGGCACCATCCAAGCGCCCTTTATTGTTATATCTTTGTCCTCCTGACGGATTTAAATACCTCTTATTAATTAGCTTTTCGTCTTTGTCAAAAAACACAATTGCATCAGCGCTTCCATTTATACTATTATTTTGATAAAAAGCGTTTTTAGGCAAACTTTTAGTGTCAATTCCTCGACCTTCAAGAATCTTTGCAGCCTCCTGTTTCAAATTATTTTTAATAGCAAACAATTGCTTTTCAAAGGGACTTCTTTCAATTGAGTTACTAGAGCTATTAAATTGATACTCTGGGAATAAATTACAAGTCAAATATTTAAGAACTTCCGACATTTCTACTTTTAACTTATCCTGAGCAATATTGAAACAATCCATAGATTTATCGGGAGAAGTGAAATTTGTCACCCAATATTTTCCTTCAAACCATCTTAATGATGTTGAAGGATGATTTTCTTTATGGGTTTTAAAATTCTTCTTGACACTTGCTTGTGGAAAAAAATGTTGAATTACTTTTAATTGCATTTCAGGCTCCTGATTTATCCTATCTATTAGGTTATCAGCACCATTTTCATTATTTTTGTACATGTGTTTTAGGTGAGTTATCTAAACATGAGAATTTATAGGTGGATGGCGGTCCACCTTTTTTTTATATTTTTCTTTCTCAGTTAATCTAATATTAACTTGATGGATACGAAGATCTTCTCGTGGTTTTTGAGGACGTACCGTATAAATTACTTAGACAATTCATCATCAATTTCTTTTTCAATCTCTGCATTTGTTTTCCTTAGATACTTCCTTAAAAATTGATCAAGGTCTTCTGTGAAAAAACGCCATGTTTTTCCAACTTTAGCTCCTCGTATTTCGTTACGTCCAAGGTATTCACGAAAAGTTGGGACAGGCATTCGACAATATTCAGCAGCCTCAGACAGTACAAGCACTTTGTTCTTTTTTTCTGACTTTGACGTCTGCTGATTAGACAAAACGTTTCTCATTGCTCTCTCAATAGTTTCTTTGAGATCTTCTGGTGACATTACGACAAATTGACTCATACTAATTCCTCCTTTTTAATTGAAACAAAAAATCCCCAAATACATTTATTGGTAAAATCGAATTGTTTCAATTTCACCAATAAATACACCTGAGGATTATTAACCTTTTTCAGTATTCCTTTATAACACACAGAACAATTGGAAAGAACTCCCGCAATCACCAATTGTATCTTATCGTTTCTCGTTATTATACTTTTGTTATTCATCTTGCATTGTTTAAAAATCACAATACAATGATAAGTAACGGTTAATACAGAAAATAATATTTCTAGAGGAGAAAGTACTTACAAGTACTTATTTTTTATTCTTGTTTGACTTCTTTAATCTCTGAGACCTGTCCATTTCATCCAAAACCTTTTCTTTCTTTTCAGGCTTTATTTTAGACAGTATTGCATCACAACTTTTTTTGAGCACTGTTGACTCTATTCTGAAATCTTCAACCTTGACCTCTTCATATAGATCTAATAAGGTTTGCTTAGCCCGATACCCATACTTAAGCATGATTTCATCTATATTATATATAGTAATAGGCTCATCATTGTAATAATGAAGAAGAGCAATACACATAGCTGATAATTTTTCTCTCTTTAAGTTTCTTTTATTATAAAGTTCAAAATCTCCAGCTTTATTATTGTCGCTTAAATGATAGTGAATTGATTTAATTTCTTGCAAATAACTGATAGCTGGGAGTATTTTACCTATAACCCTTTCAATATCATACTGATAATGCTTCCACAAGTCGAACATTTCCTCATTTTTTCCATCTTCGGACATTTTAAAAGCACGAGTTATTAATTCTTCATATTCCTCACCAAAGCTTAAAAAGATATCCTCAATACGATCTTCCTTTTTCTCATCTATTATTCTTATAGGATTAAGATGAACATAATCTACCACTAGCTTTATTCGACATATTAACTTGGAAGCATTATCCCTAAAGAGTTCATTTATATGAAGATTGCTCAAATCAAATAAATGAGATGCAGAATTAGTTGCATTATTTTGTTTTGGGGGAACTAATTTAGCTATTAGTTCAGACTTTTCTTTTAGTTCTGATAGACATATGGGCGCAAAAATATCCATTATTCAAATTTTAAAAGTTTATTTGCATTCTTAACTCTCTCTTCATCCTTTACACTATCAATATACTTATCAATCACTTTTAAACTAGAATGGCCTACGTTTTCAGTAATTGTATGTACATCGACACCAGCTCTTATGAGTACTGTTACAAAAGAATGGCGGGCATAGTATGTGGTTATTGTCCCATCAATTTCAAGCTTCTTCCCTATTCGTTTGATGTATTTATTAACCTGCTTGGTAAACTGCTGTACCTTCCTTTTAATTTCTTCTTCTTTTGGTTTTCCTTCTAATACAGGAAAGATATATTCATCAGGATTTCTAGGCTTCTTACCCCAACGTTCAATTATTTCTAAATTCTTATCGATAAGTGCAATTGAAATTGGTTTGGCAGACCTATTCGTATTTTTAGTTTTTTCACGGGAATAACGAATCTGGCTCCCACTTATATCCTTGTACTTTAACAGACAGAGATCTTTCATATTAATTCCATTACCAACATAGGAGAAAACCCACATATCACGATAGTAATGCTCAGGAGATCCAGACTCAGGAGAATAAGTGATTATCTTTTTTAAATCCTCCAGACTCAATGCCTTTTTAGTATTATTAGCCGAAGGAGCGGTATACTTTCCTCTTTTCACATCACCAAAAGGACTTTTATCATTACTAATCACACCATCAGCAATGGCATCGTTGAAGATCTTTTTTAAAGGGCGACAATAAATACCAACGGTAGAAATACTGTGCCCGTTATCAATGATCCATTTCTCATATTGCCTGAGAAAACTTGGAGTGATGGTTTCAAACGAAATTGAATTCTTGCCATGAAACGCTTTCAGTTTTTTCATGGAATAAGTATAATTCTGTGCAGTTCCTAATCGTTCTTCAGATTTTAGAAGCTCAATATATCTTTCATAGTAAGGATAGACATTCTTAGTATTTGTACGTTTCCTTGTAAAACGATCTTTAAATTCGACAAATGAAAACTCTTCCATTTCATTAATGACTAAATAAGCTCTTCTTAAATAATGATATACAACTACTCTTTTCTCTTTCAATTCAGCACTTAATCGATTTCCAAACATTTTTAAATACTCTTCCTCAGTTACAGAAACTTTTGTAGAATAGTATGCAGGGAATCTTTCATGAATTATCTTTAGCTTTATGGAGCAGCTTCCATCCTTACGTTTTCGAACGGTATCTAAGAAGGCAACTAAGGAAACACCTTTCTCGCTCCTTAACGTTTCTTCTTTGATTTCTGGATGACAAATTATAGGTAAACTTTTTTTAGACATACATTAAAACACTAACAAAAACACTAACATTACATATCTACAACTGAATATTTTGAGATACCAGTCATAACAAACTTAATCAAAAAGCTTACTAAATGCAACAACCATAAGTGTTCATGAATAATCATACAAAAAAACCTTTTGACTGGCAGTCAAAAGGTCACCGGTTCGATTCCGGTATTCTCCACATTAAAGATAAGGCGTTTGCGGGCTTCCACCGCGGGCGCTTTTTTGTTTGCAAAAAAAACACTACCATTTGAAGTCATGAATGGGGATCAATTCAAATATCAGGTGATATCCTGCAAGATGTATTTCAAATAAAGTCTCCAAAAATGAATGTCCTCCATCCTGCACAACTTGATTCGCAGAGTTAATAAGAAATTAAATTGATTGTCCTTACACATAGCTTTATCGGTGCAACTCTTCAGAAGTTAACAATTGCCCCACAAATTGTTTAACCTTAATTAACATCTTTTAGCATTTTCAATCCAGATAGTTTTCATAAGTTTGTACCATCCTTTCCGAGAGGATTAGGTTTTCATAGATTAAAATGGGTTAGATTGAAGTCCGGGGTGGTTCCCGGACTTTTCATTTTATATGAATTGCAAAAAATAAAACCTGGTCTGCTTCAACCGATTCTTTCTTAGCTATAATCTGATGCCTACTAAAGGTTTTGCAGGCAATGCGCGATATATGGCTTTGGCATCCGATTCTGAAATTACCAAGCGAATTTCAGGATAATATTCAGGAACTTTAAACCTAATGGTCTCTTTAAAATTTTTAAAACTGTTCATATCTTCCCGGAGCCAAAACTTTTGTCCGATCCACCAATGTGATCGGAAATATGGATCACTTCCTTCAATTTTTAGAATAATTTCCTTGTCCAGCTTCAGCATCCAATGTACAACTTCACTTTTTACCGAATCAATTTTTACACTTAAGGCTTGAGCTTCGGTTGTATCTTTAGGTGCCTTTTTCACAACAATTGGAACCTTGCTGATTGTAGACGAATAACTCTTTACCTGTGATTGCCTGCCAAACAAATGCTGGTAAGTTGCTGGTTTTAACTGATAAAGAAATTGATCAACTTCAAAATCAGTAATTTTAGTTGATTTTATAACAACTCCTTTCAGTTCCAACTGAAGAATACTGTCTTTCAGATTTATGGACAGACTTATAGAATCGGCTTTCGACATTTGGAAACGAGTTTCCAAAAATACCTTTTCCTTAAATAAATCTACAAGTACCGGATCCATGTGCCGTTCGTTAACCGACAACAAAGCTGCATCAACTTCTTGGTCAAACATTTTCATTTTTTGCCTCACAGCCATCACTGAGAAAACTCCATATTGCAAAGCGATTCCAATAATTACAACCAGAATACTATAAGTGATATAATTCCTGAATAAATGAAAACTTCTTGAATTGTAATTTTTTTGCATACTCATATTAGTAGATAAAAACCTTTGCCCCAATTGGCAAAAATTGATAAACAGTCTTTAAATCATCATCGTTCATTCGAATACATCCATGAGTAACTGGCTGTCCTAAAAATCTTTTATAGAGTGTACCATGAATCAAATATCCCTTACCTAGGCTGAGAGCATAGTCTCCCAAAACACCATACTCAAAGCGAGATGAAGAATTGGGGCCAGGAATTGGTAAACCCTCCTCAACAAAGGCCCAATCGGGTTTTCGCCAAACGGGTGATGTGATTTTCCCTTGAATGGAAAATACACCCTTGGGAGTTTGAAATATCCAGTTTTTGTTATCGTCTGCCTCGAGTTTAATATGACTGCCGGTAGAACACAAACCTTCCCGAACAAGAGCTTTATTCCGGTAAAGAGAAAAAGTATTATCAGAGGTATTTACAATTAAATAAGCTCCTCCGGGAGTTAGTCGATCCATCTTTTTTTGTACTTGGGCGATTCCTGACTGCAATTCTTTCTTGAACTTACTATTATTCTCACTCTCCTGAATTGCACTTAGAGCCTTCTCAAAAATGAAAGATCTGTTTTCCAAATAAGGCACTCCAATTAAAACAAACAGAATAATAAACCAAAGAAAAATCGGCATTAGCAGCCAAAAAATAAACTTGATCAACATCCTTTTTTTACCAAAGTAAGTATTCAATTCTCCTTTAAAATTGCTTTCATCATTTATCATGATTCTTCATTAATTTATTTCGTAAATCTCGTTTAAAGGCTTTAACGACCCAACAATAATTACTGATATCCCATTATCTATAAGACGAAACAGAACATCCATATCTTCATTATTTAAGGCAATACAACCATCTGTCCAATCAATTCCCTTTCCCCCAAGACCATGTATTTCAATTAAATTCCCAATATGAATTCGAAAAGACAGAGTGCCCTTTTTCTTCTCTGAATCAAATCGTTGTTTATCTTCATCATTGGGATAATTTATTAAAAGTGCCCTATGAAATTTTGTACATGAACCTTCTTTCTTTTGCATAACCCTGTAAATTCCCTCGGGAGTAGCTTTATCACCCTTGTGTCGCTTATCTCCCATCCAATTCACACCCAAGTCTGCATTAAAAGCTTTAATCGATTTTCCATTCTGATAAACAAAGCACTGATGTGCTATCTTATCAACCACAATAATTTTATGTCCTCCCCTAGATAAGCGTATAGCATCGGCTCCCATTTTTTCCCAGTTTGGATAATATGAAAACCATGCTTTCAAAATCTGTTCTGCTTTATTATTGGAAGAATTTAGCAAATCGGCGGCTTCTTTATAACTTACGAAGGCTTCATTGTACCGACCACTATCATTAGCGATTTTCGCCTCGCTAAGTTTCATCACACCTAAATTGTGAGATTTTCTTATGCCCATAGATAAAGGCATCTTCTTATAAATCCGATTGTAAAGTTTCACTTTTTTCTCCAAGTCATCAATCCCGCATCTGACAATAACATTTGTATTTTTAATCCGCTGCAACGAATTCTGTTCTGCCTTGGTCGCTTTTTCTATTGTTAAATTAATAAAACTCAATACCTGCTCATAGTCTCTTCGCAGAAATAATCGCTCATTCTGTGCAGACCATGAATTCATGGCTGAATCGTAAAACTGTTTTGCCTCTTTATAAAAAGGTTTTGCGTACTCCTCAGCACCAGCTTTTTGAGCTGAATAAAGTGCCTCTCTGGCCAGTTTCAATTCATTTTGAGGAGACTCCGGCTTCAACCAAATAAGCGCTGTGCCTAAAACAAACAATAAGCCAGCCATCGCAATAACAAACCGAACAAAAGGCTTGTTCTTCCTTTTACCCATACTCTAAGCGTTTATAAAAAATCCCTGAAGAAGACTCTTCAGGGAAATAATATTTGATTGCAGATTATGCCTGACACTATTTTCTTTTATTTCCAGCATACTTAGCAATCACATCGTTTAATTCGGTATTAATTGCCAATGCTTTTTCTTTTGCAGCTTTAACCTTATCTAAGGCAGCAATAAGTTGATCCTGAGCAAAAAGACCTGCAACATCAATTAAAGAAGCCTCAATTAAACTAATATCACCTTTGATTGCTTCCAATGCCGCAACACCTTCTTTTCCTTTTGGTGCTTGAGTTGTTAATTCCTTGTTTTGCATAACAATTGAATCAACTTCTGCCTGAAGACTTTCAACTTCCAATTTCACTTCTTCTTTTCGAGCTTCAGCTTTAGCTTTTACTTCAACAGCCATTGTATTCACAACAACTAATTGAGCTTTAACCTGATCGAAGTTTTTAAAAAATTTTGCGTTTTGAACTTCAACATTCTCATTTACCGATCTCATAGAATCCTGAAGTGCAGCAAAATCTTCTGCAACGTAAACATTCGCTCCTACAGTTTTAGCAACTTCGATTGCAGCATTTGCTCCTTCAATTTCTACTTGTGGCACTTTTCCACAGCTACTAAATAATACAGTAGTACCTACTGCCAATACAAACAACAACTTTTTTTTCATCTTTAAATTAGTATAATTTATTTTTCTTGTTTTTATTTCAATTTCAATGACTATTTTCGTTTAAGTAATTTAAATCACGATTGAAATTTCCATTTAGACGAAGAATATTAACGAAGTAACGCTGGAGAATAAAAAATATTAAAAAAAAATTAGCCAACGAAAACAAATTTCCAACACTCTGATATGCAGAGAGAAAACCACAACAACACCAGCGACGAAGAACTTATTCACATGATCATACATGAGAATAAAACAAGCCTTTTTGAACTCCTGTATCTTCGCTACTTCAATAAAGTAATGGACAAATGCTACAGTTTCATCAAAGACAAACAACAAGCTGAAGATTTTGCCAATGATATTTTGTCTAAAGCCTACGAGAAACTGTCTGGCTTTAGAGGGAATTCGTCCTTTTCATCGTGGCTGTATTCCATTACCTATAATTACTCTATTGACTACCTGAGGCTAAAGAAGAAACTACATTACCCGAACTGGAACAAACGAAATGAAATACCAGATATTATAGATGAATCTGAAACAGACCCGGAAGATTTTAATTACGAAAATCTGTTGGCAATTTTGGAGATGATTCATCCGGAAGAAAAAGCCTTGCTGTTAATGAAATATCAGGACAATCTTTCCGGAAAACTAATTGGACAAACTCTGAGAATAACCGAAGATGCAGTAAAAATGAGACTTAAACGAGCAAGAACAAGAGTTATCTATCTTTATAAAAAATCATATCCCAAAGATTAAAAAATTCTTTGGCGATTTTCGCCAAAATGAGACAATTGAACTAACAGCAAACAATAATGGATTTCAAAAACTTATTTCGAAAAATATTTAACGATTCTCAGGAATCATTAACCCCGCAGACTATAATTGACACGTTCAACAGTCAATTCGATTCACCATTAAATACCGAATGGCATAAAACAGATCAAATTTACGAAGCCATTTTCTACAAAAATGAATTGGAACATATTGCCGTTTATCATGAAAGCGGAAAGTATGTATGTCTAAAAATAAATCTTCAGTTGGAGTCTATCCCTGATAATATTTACCAAGCAATAAAACCATATGGCGAAGTTATGAATGCAATTAAAATTAATTACTCAGACTCGCAAAATTTTGAAATTATTGTTCGCAACCAAAACCTTATCCGATACTCATTACTACTAAATGCTCAGGGAGAAATCCTGGATAAAAAAGATGTTTAGAACCAGCATATTGGTTTAATATTTATTGCCCTCGGCAAGAATATTTTTCAATATAATTTGTAATTTATTTTCTTCCTACTCAATAAGCTTTCTACTATTTGCGTTGATAAAAAGAATATTCCCAAGTTGATCGTAGCCCTTAAAAAGTTCAGCCTTCTCGTGCTTAAGCGATTCACCTCTAAAACCGATTATTGTTATGCCTGCATCGGCCGAACGCTGATTAATAACTTCTTTTGACGATACATTTTCCTGTTCATGGATAATTTCAATATTAGAGGTTGTAATAGGCAGTCGGCCCGAAACAACCAAATCATCCAATTGCTTTCTGGTTTCATCGGCCTGATCTTTTTTACAGATATTAAATATCTTAATGTCCGCCTTTTTCCAATCGGAATGACCCGCAATAATAAAACTAAGCAGAATCATCAGATTCGCATTGTCGGTATCCGAAGATTTAATCCAAACATGGATATTGCTTGTGAAATCTAATTTTCGAGGCGAACTTCCCAAAATACAGAAATCAAAATTACCTGCGCGTGCCAATGAATAATTATCAATGATTAAATCCAAGCGATCAGGGTTTCCCTTGTCATACTCGAATATCACCATATTATTTTCCATTCCGGCAACACCCGGAAGCTGAATTGCTTGTGCAATAGCGGAAGTATAAGATGGAGATATGATTGTATCAACATAAACGTGATTCTCTATTTTATCAAAACTTTTAATTAATCGTTCCAATTCTACCTTTGACTGCAGGTAGGTAGCCTTTGAGTAGTAGCCCTCGATTCGATGCAAATACGTTCCAAATCCATATTTGTAGGAGATCCAGTTCAAAAGCTTAAAAGCAGTATCTCTCTCAAAAGATTCTTTTGAGATACAAATAGCACTTGGTCTCCATTCCCGGGCTTTTCCTTTTCCTGTTTTCTGCAAAAATACCTGCATGTTTCTGTTTAGCTGATAAAGAGCATTTAGAAAGATTGACTCAATTCCATTCCTGTTTCTATGATATCGGTTAATGAACAAATAAATTAGTGACATTACCGCTACGGCGGCAAAAGCATATAAAAAGCTAATCTTGAACATCACCCAAACCGATGTTACAAATCCTATCAGAGAGAATACCCACTTTGATTTAAAAGAAGGGCGATAACTTGGCGATGATCCAAAATGATTTAAAAAAGATATCAAACACAATGATCCATAGGTTACCATAAAAAACATAGAAATAATTTGAGCAACTGCATTCACATCACCCAAAACAACAAATACCATTGCAATTACGCATGTAATTAATGATGCATTTATAGGTTCATTATCTGATTTCCGACCTTTTGCCAACCATCTGTTTACCTTTTTAGAGGGGAAAGAACGATCGGCCGATAGTGCTTGAAGCGTTCGTGGAGCAACCATTACTGAGCCCAGTGCTGATGAAATTGTTGAAGCCGCAAGACCTAAAGGAATCACCAGGCTTCCTCCAATGGCAATTTTTGCCATTATTAGCTGATTTTCCATCAAATCGGCACTACTTACCGAAAAGGCCAGCTTGTAAACTACAAAAAAGTAAACAATCATTCCCAGCAAGGTTGCCGAAGTAGTGCCAACAGGAATTGATTTAGACGGATTTTTCAGATCTCCCGACAATCCAACACCTGCCGTCATTCCAGTAAAAGCAGGAAATATAATCGCAAAAACAATAAAAAACTGATCCGCATTTCTAAATTCCGCATTCATTAAACTAAAGTCTGAAACCAATGCATGATCTGTTGAACCAAAGAAAAATAGTACGAGCGAAATCATTAAAACAGCAACTACAAAGTACAAAGCCTTTACTCCCAGGTTGGCTCCTTTTTTTAGAATCAATATTGATAAAAACAGCATTGCCGGAACACTAACTATCTGTCGTGGAAGCAGATATCCGTAGGTGCTAAAAGCCAGATTAAATAATGGTTCGAAAGCCTCAGTGAAAGCAATTACATAAAAAGCAACACTTATTGCCTGAGAAAAGAACAAGGCAATGCCAATGGTCGCACCAATATTTAAACCAAACGAACGTGAAATAATAAAATACTCTCCACCACCTTCAACACGTTTATTTGTAGCCAACTCTGAAATAGCCATAGCCGTTGGTATCGTAACCAAATGCCCTAAAAGAATAATTAAAATTACTCCCCAAAACCCCAAACTTCCGACCGCAAAGCCAAAGCGGAGAAATAAAATTGCGCCTAAAATGGTAGAGATTGCTGTAAAAAAGACTGGTGCTGTCCCAAATTTTTTAGTAGAAGTAGTTGCGGGCATAGATTTGGTTGTAAAAGTTTGTGTACTAAAAATAGCAAAAAACTACCGTTATAAATGTGTATGGTAAGCTGATAAAAGAAATAAAGTTAAGATCTTAGCAGGTATCGCCCCTATCCCATTGAAATAAACTCAGATTCTATGTATCTTCTGATATTTATAATGATACATTATAAACATTAACAGCCATACGATTCATTTTCATGAAAGAAAAAATTGTTTTAATCACTGGAGCTTCTTCGGGAATAGGTAAAGCTTCAGCCTTACTTTTTATTGATAAGGGATACTCGGTTTATGCAACAGCTCCTTCAACTATTGCAATGACCGATTTGGAAGAAAAAGGGGCAAAAATCCTTCAACTTGACGTCACTAATTCTGAAAATTGCAGGCAAGTTGTAAATCGCATCTATAAAGAATCCAAACACATTGACATTTTAGTGAATAATGCAGGATTTGGCCTTTATGGTGCAATTGAAGATGTTCCGTTGGCAGACGCCCGCGAACAATTTGAGGTTAATCTTTTTGGTCTGGCACAGTTAACTCAGATGATTCTGCCAAAAATGAGAGCAAATCGTGAAGGTAGAATCATTAATATTAGTTCCATTCTTGGCAGAATGACATTACCAATGGGCGGATGGTATCATGCCTCAAAATATGCATTGGAAGGAATTTCTGATTGCCTGCGGCAAGAAGTAAAATCATTTGGAATAAAAGTAATCTTAATTAATCCTGGTGCTATTGAATCAGATTGGGCAAATATTGCCTTATCTAAAGCCAGCAAAAACTCAAAGAATACCAATTATCGGGCTATGACTATACAACTGGAAAATCTTCTTCTAAAATCAAAGAAAATTCAAGTGAAAGCAGAAAAAGTTGCAGAGGTAATCGTGAAAGCCAGCCTTTCAAAAAATCCAAAAATCAGGTATATTGTACCAACACATGCAAAACTAATTTGTTTCCTCAGACAATTAATCAGTGAAAAAAGTTTTGATTATTTTAAGGAAAAACTATTTAATTTTCATTCTTAATGATGAAATATAAATGATCCCCATTCAAAATTTCTTCACCTCAATTTTAGAGTATTTTAACAAAATCTTCATTGATATTTGATAAAAAAAACTCTTTAATTCCGTAAGTTTATCATCCTTACGTATTAAAAATGAACAGAAACCAACCTGACAGTCAAAAAAAACTACTTAACGGAGTTCGTCCAGGTAGAATTGTATACCCAATTCTGATTGGCCTTGCCGTTGTTGTGTACATGCTGATGAATGAGGTTGATGGCAAAACTCTGTCCTTAATTGAATTTTCTTGGCATTCACTTTTTTGGCTTTGTTTTGCGTTAATCATGATGATTATTCGCGATTTAGGTTATATGGCTCGTTTGCGGATACTTACAGATAATACATTTTCATGGAGCAAGGCATTTCGTATTATTATGCTGTGGGAATTTACTTCGGCAATAACTCCTTCTGCAATAGGAGGAACATCTGTTGCAATTCTGTATCTTAACAAGGAAGGCTTAAAAGTTGGAAAAAGTTCAGCAGTAGTTATGTCTACTTCTTTTCTCGACGAGCTGTATTTTATTCTCATGTTCCCAATCCTGATCTTGTTTTTGGATATCAACCAATTATTCATGATAGATATTCAGGAACATTCTATCTGGCTGGATTCTCTTTTATATTTTGCTTTGGTTGGCTACCTGGTAAAAACAAGTTATTTTATCGTTTTAACTTATGGTTTATTCTGGAATCCAAGAGGATTAAAATGGCTGTTGCTTTGGATATTCAAACTTCCAGTTCTTAGAAAGTGGAAACAAGGAGCAAATAAAGCAGGCACCGACATAATTGAAAGTTCTAAAGAACTGAGAAGAAAACCCTTCTGGTTTTGGTTTAAAGCATTCCTGGCAACCTTTTGTTCCTGGACTGCCAGATATTGGGTGGTCAATGTAATTCTTCTTGCATTCATGCTCCAAGGGTATAACATTACAGAACATATCATGATATTCGCAAGGCAATTAGTCATGTGGATCATGATGCTTGTCAGTCCAACTCCTGGCGGAAGTGGATTTTCGGAATGGGTATTCACAAAATATTTAGGCGAATTTCTTCCATCAGTTGGAGTGGCTGCAACCATGGCCTTAATTTGGCGGCTAATTTCATACTACCCCTATCTCCTAATTGGAGTCTTTATTCTTCCAAAATGGATCAAAAAGCATTTTAAAAAATAGATTCCACAAGTATTTCAGCATGTTTCTGCATTGGAGATAAGTTTGGCAAATATTAAATTTGGATCGATAGCAATAAACCGAAAACCATTCTACATCCTTTATTATTTAAAGGCAAAAAATAGTAAACACCCAACAATTCAAAGGAATTTAGACAATGTCAACTGATTAATGATACACATATAGCATCATGATTATCAATAGATAGAACATGATCCCGAACAACTTTTTATGATCATTCACCAATTAAAAGAATCATTTCATCAAATCCTTGCAGCTATTAACAATAAGTAAACTTATCATTTGAAACAAACAATGTAACTTGCAACTGCAAAATACATTTGCAATTCAGTAAAAACAAAAAATTAGTTATGAGAAAATATCTACTGTCAATGATTGGACTTTTCTTAATTGTTTCTTCTTGCTCGGACAATAATGATGACAATCAGCAAACCGATCAAAAGAAAGCAATTCAAGAAGGAATTTCAATTAACAACAATCCTGCGGATCTTTTAAGCAGGGTTACCACAATGAATGATTTAGTGATTATCAACAATCTTCCTGCCGGAACAACAAAAGAAGGAACTACAGGAATTGAAATTGATTTGACTAAAAATTATGCTTTCAAACTAAAAGCTGAAGTTGAAGCTCCTAAAGTAAAAGGTGAAGCTGTTCAAGCGACTCACGTCAAAATTATCGACAACATGGCATTTGTTTCCTACAATACAAAAGGAAGCAAATACAGCGGTGGAGTTGAATTATTCGACATTTCAGATCAGGACAATCCTGTATTAAAGGCTCAGGCGTTATTTCCTGATGTTGACGTTAGTGCTGTTGATTATTATGATGGAGTAATTTATCTGGTAGGTGCAGTGGATCCTGAAAGTGCTGGTTATGTTCTCGCATCTCCTGCTGTTTTAATTAGTTTAGAGTTAAGTAATTCTAAAAAAATCATGTCTGTTTCAGGACTGGTTGATCTTCCTTCTTATGTTGCTACAGATGTTGAAATTGATGAAAATTACATTTATGCAACCAGTGGATCTGATGGAAAACTAAGCATTCTTAAACGCAGCGACTACTCTTTAGTAACTGGAATTGATATTAATGATGCCAGATCTTTAAGTAGTAATGATGAAAACATTTATGTGCTTAATGCAACCAATGAAAAAATACAGTCTTTCAAAAAAGCTGATTTTACAGAATTAGAGGCAATTGAAGTTCAAGGTCCGATTACTGATGAATCAAAAACCGAAATTGATGTTACCGACAACTATATCCTTGCGGCATTGAACGTATCAGGATTAGATATTCGTAATTTGGACGGATCTTTAAAAGAGCGCTTCAATCGCCCTGAAACTCCTGCAGGTGGTCTTGATGAGGATTACGTAACCAACTCGGTATGCTTAAATGAAGAACTATTGCTGATTGGTAATGGTGGCGCTGGTGTATACGTTGGCGCTATGATTCCTGAAAATGATAATAATGTTACTCTGTTAGGAAATATGGACTTTGGTTCATCGGTAAACTTTGTTGAATCGAGAGGCAACTACATTTTTGTTGCTGCCGGAACGGGAGGGCTAAAAATTATTACTATTGAAATGGACGAAGGTGTACCGGATGATATCATTCCAACAAAACCTTGTGAAACTTTGGTAGACAACATTATTGCCATGTTCCATGAAAATAAGGATAACCGCGCAGCGAATTCTGACTTATTCTCTGATGAGAACAACTTGATTCTAAAATTAACCAAAGAATCTCCTGTTTATCTAACTTTCGTTGATGAAGGAGCTGGTTGGAAAAATTCATTGGCCTACTACACTTACGATGCTGAATATCCTCCTGCAAGTGCTGACGAATTAGAACTTCACATGCTTTTCCCTAATGCTTCAAAAGAAGGATTTGGAGGGGGACTCAAAACCGGAGATCGTGTTCAGTTAGGTGATGCTCCTTTTGCACAAAACACAGTAATTGGATTTTGCCTAATCGCCCAAGGTTGGAAAAACGGTGCTACTGTTGATGGTGTTTATCGTCATTATACCAATATTGAATGGAACAAAGACGCAAAACAACAACATGTATTGTTTAAAGAAAAAAACTGTAAGGATATTGTATTGTGTTTCGAAGATACTCAAGTGCCTGGTGGAGATAAAGATTTTAACGATATAATTTTCACCGTGAATGATAATGAGGAAGATGCTAATATAGCAACTGCTTTCGACACGACAAATATGGTTGAAAAATAAGATTGAACTTATCAGACAAAGTGCCATTTCTCAGGAAATGGCATTTTTTTATTCTATAAAGTGGATTAGAATACTTGATACCACCAGAATATAAAACAAGAGTTCACCAATCCAAGAGTGTTTTTGGAATACAAAATAGTGGCTTGTAATGTAGGTTACCGGAATGATACTAATAAAGTACATTTCAACACCTGCTCCTTTAAAAAATGCAAAACCAAGAGCTGAAACCAAAAAGAAACTCAACAAAATAATAAAATATTTACGCGAACTTATTTTTTTCTCCTCATAAACATTCAACATGTACAAAGAAGAGAGAACAACCAGAAAGCCAAGTATTCCCCAATATGAATATTGGAAAACCGACACAATTCCTGAATTATTTTTAGAGGAGAAGAGATTCCCAATTGTTTTTAAGAGTTCGGCCAGATTATCGTTCCAAATGTACCAAGCCACAACAAAAAAAACGGGGGCAATAAAGCCTATTAATCCCGCGAGAATTTCTTTACTGCGCAAATATCCTAAAACCGCAAGTGCCATCCAAAACCAGAAAATATATATTCCTGCAAATAAATAAAACAGACCTGCTAATCCTACTAAAAATCCGGCATCGAAAGAGTTGGAAAGAGTTGCTGTCCCCTGATAAATTTTAAATACCCGTTCCACAGAAAGAAACAATAAAAATGCAGCAAATAACGAAGGATGCATGCCTCCTAATGAGATAGTTCCCGTGGCAATAAGAGCAAATACGAATGCAGGTAAATCTGTTCGTTGCCGGATAAAAATATACTGCTCATTTAAACGCACCATTCCATAAGCCATCAATATTAGGAGAAGACAAGCAATCAGACTTAGAACAAAATTATTACCTCCTGTAAGAAATAACAACAATTCGTACAATGGCATTTGGTTCTGTCCTGCTGTTAAGGATACCGAATGCAGTAAGGTTCCCATCCAGAGCAATACGATAATAACCGGAATTAGTATCAATAAAACAGAATGGCGTCCTTTAATTGTCTTTAAGAGCATGAATTTAAGCTTTTAGCGAACCAGAAGTGCAAAATAACAACTACCACTCAATTTTCAAATAAAAAAAAAGAGCAGTAGTTTTTATAAATCAATTACTTTAAATCGAAACCAATATCTTTTCTGTAATATTTCCCTTCAAAATCAATCAGTTCAGCATTTCTAAAGGATTTATCCAAGGCCGACTGCATCGTATCACCGTATGAGCTTACCGAAATAACACGCCCCCCGTTAGTTACTACATCATTACCCGAAAAAGTTGTTCCCGCATGAAACACAATGCTTCCTTCTACCTCATCTAATTTAGTAATAGTTTTGCCTTTTTCATACGCTTCCGGGTAACCTCCCGCAACTAACATTACAGTAGTTACTGTTCTGTCATCCATCTCAAAAGGAGCTTTATCCAATTCCTGCTTCGAAACGGCTTCCATCAATTCCAGTAAATCTGATTTGATTCTTGGAATAATTACCTCTGTTTCCGGATCACCCATTCGAACATTGTATTCAATTACATAAGGATCACCTTCAATATTCATCAATCCAATAAAAATAAACCCTTTATAAGGAATATTATCTTTCTGAAGACCTTCAATTGTTGGAACAATTACACGATCTTCTACTTTTTGCATGAAATCAGCAGTTGCAAAAGGAACCGGTGAAATTGCTCCCATACCACCTGTATTTAAACCAGTATCTCCTACACCAATTCGCTTGTAATCCTTTGCTTCGGCAAGTGTTTTATAATTTTTACCATCGGTTAATACAAACACCGACAACTCAATACCTGCCAAAAACTCTTCAATTACTACGGTACTGCTTGCGTCGCCAAACATTCCATCGATCATCTCTTTAAGAGATTGTTTAGCCTCCTCTAAATCAGAAATAATTAAAACACCTTTTCCTGCTGCAAGACCGTCTGCTTTTAATACATATGGAGCTTTTAAGCTTTCTAAAAAAGTTAATCCTTCTTCTAAATTTTCAGAGGTGATACTTTTATATTTTGCGGTAGGAATATTATGCCGGAACATAAATTCCTTTGAAAAATCTTTGCTTCCTTCTAATTGAGCACCTAATTTTTCCGGACCAATAACTGGAACACTCTTGATAGCCTCATCGGCAAGAAAGAAATCGTGAATTCCATTTACCAAAGGATCTTCCGGACCAACAACGACCATGTTAATTCCTTTTTCAAGAACAAAATCTTTTATTTTTGTAAAATCGTTAGGATTAATATCTATGTTTTCTGCAATTGCAGCAGTTCCGGCATTTCCCGGAGCAACATACAATTTTTCCAATTTTTCACTTTGAACAAATTTCCATGCAAAAGCATGTTCACGGCCTCCGGAACCCAAAAGAAGTACTTTCATCTAATAGTATTAATTAGCAACCACTCCCACTTTGCTATCTACAAACAAGTAAAACGGGAATTCTCAAATGGTTTTGTTTATAAAATGGTATTAATAGTTTGATCGAGAGCAAATTTACGTATTCAAATGCAGTTTACCTGATGGAAAAGAAAGGAATTTTTGATTTCTCACCGACAAATATCAAACTCGTAACCCTGAAGCTTTAATTCATCGATCAGCCGGGGTACTGTAAAACGCATATTCGCCTCCGATTTCTGATGATTGTGGAACGATATTATGGAGCCTGGACGAACCGTTTTAAGAACATCTTTCAAACACTCTTCAGGAGTTATATCCTTCCGGTAATCCCCACTCAAAACATCCCACATAACAATCTTATACTCTGGGAGTAAATGTTTTGCCTGAGATCTTTTTATTTGGCCGTAAGGAGGCCGAAATAATTTTGAATTAATTAAATCGGAAGCCATTATTACATTCTCAAGATATAGTTGTGTATCAACAGACCAACCTTTTAAGTGATTGTAAGTATGATTTCCAACGGCGTGACCTGAAGACAGAATTTTCTGAAATAGCTCAGGACATTTATGCACATTCTCGCCTACGCAAAAAAAAGTAGCTTTTACATTCTTCTCCTTCAACATATTCAATGTCCACAAAGTAGATTCCGGAACAGGTCCGTCATCAAATGTCAGATAAACTTTTTTTGCTCCCGAATTATATCGCCAAATAAAGTCCGGAAATAAGATTTTAAATATCCCCGGCGCTCTCATCCATCTCAACTTCATCATCCCTTTTTATAGCTTTCTAATAATCTTTTAAATTCCAATTCAATTTTCCGATTCAATTCCTTCTGATTGTACTGATTTGTAATGCGGTACAATTCCTGCAATAAAGCCAGATCCCTGCTCTTTAACCGAGGAAATTCCGAAGTAGAAACCGGAGTTAGAGTCATATAATAATCTAATTCCTGTACCAATCTATCTGATATGGTTTGAATCATCTGATTGCCTTTTTCATCCTCCGCTGCACGATAGTAGGACTGAGCCATAAGAATGGCTAAATAATCGAAGGGTACCTTCTCATTAGGCACTAATTCAACACATTTATCCAGTACCTGAACTGCAGAATCTCTTTTTCCCTCATCCAGTAAACTTTCTGACAGCCGCAGAAAATTATTTCTCATGTTGGTGCACAAACGCGAAGTTGTTTCATCGATATAAACATCCGGATGGTTCATATTTCCCCATTTAAACTTATTCATCAGATTGGTATACATTACATCCGTATTTACACCCCCTATCTGCATTTCCTCATTTTCAAATTTGATCGGTACCAATCGATAAGCAAAACCTTCCAAACGAAAATAGTCTTCTAAGCCATAATATCCGCTCGACGGCACTGTTATGGAAAAATAAACAGGTCGTTTCCAATTGTTTTGCACCAGCATATCGTAAAGAATTAAACCACCTTTATCCACGTAGTTTGTTTTCACTTCCCATTCCATTTGATTCACAATTTTTGCAGAATCTTTTTCGGAAAGAGTATTGGTCTTTACGACTTGCTCCTTATCAATTACAAGGCGAAATTTATTTGCCGGAAAATGATCAATCCGCTCATCGTATCCGTATATTTTTTTGGTACTTTCCTTTTCACTCGCAACATATTCTATCGCGTCTTTCAGATCCAATCCTCCATTCTTCTCAACGTAAGCCTTCAAACGCGGATCATCAAGAACATAAACAACATCGCGCTTACCCGCCAGATATTTTTCTTTAGTAAGAGAAATTGGTAAAGGATCGGAATCATAGTTCTTTTGTTTCATCTGATCGATGTACCAATCGGCGGTTAAATACATCAAATTACAAACGCGAACATCAGTTCTTACGCCTTCTACCTCCTGCAAATACCATAATGGAAAAGTATCGTTATCGCCCATTGTGAATAGTATCGCATTTGGTGCACACGAATTCAGATAATCGTAAGCCAAATCTCTTGCCACATATCGATCCGACCGATCATGATCGTCCCAATTTTGTTGCGCCAACAAAGCAGGAACTGCCAAAAAGCAAAGAGTGAATGCTGCAGGAATAGCGACCTTATCTTTTCGAAGCACTTTTTTAGAAACCTGCAGTACTGCAAGAAATCCTAAACCGATCCAAACAGCAAAGGCATAAAATGATCCCACATAGGCATAATCCCTTTCGCGGGGCTGCAATGGAGGCTGATTCAGATACACAACAATGGCTAATCCGGTTAATAAAAACAGCAAGAAAACGACAAAAAAGTCTTTCTTCCCGTTGGTACTTTTTTTGTACTGATAAAGTAATCCTGCCAAGCCCAACAAAAGCGGTAAAAAGTAGTATGTATTGTTTCCCTTATTTTTAGTCATGTGCTCAGGCCTCAGACTCTGATCTCCCAAACGATAATTATCTACGAATGGAATTCCTGAAATCCAGTTGCCGTCAATAACTCCGCTATAGGATTGCCGGTCAGATTGACGACCGGAAAAATTCCACATAAAGTAGCGGATGTACATGTAATTAATCTGGTAACTAAAAAAGAAGTCCAGATTCTGCACAAAGCTCGGTTTTGTTTTCTGATCAGCCTTGAGTCCTGTCCACTTGGCATATTCTTCGGGGTTCCTACCTGTCATTCCCTTGGTATACATTCTAGGGAACACTGTTTTATAAGAACTGCTATAGTTTGGTTTCTTTGGCGTGTAAGAAACTACATATTTCCCGTCTTTTTTAATGTAAACATCTTTGCCATCTACATAACTCTCCTTTTCATCATACGGAGCATTAAAATATTCGCCATACACCAAAGGATTATCGCCATACTGCTCTCTGTTTAAATAATAAAGTAAAGAAAACAGATCCTCAGGATTATTCTGATCCAAACCAGGATTTGCCGCCGAACGAATCATGATAAGCGAATAGGACGAATATCCAATTAGAACAACTGTTAGTGCAGTAAGCAATGTATTCAAGACCACTTTGCCATGAGAAATTGTATATCGAATACCGAATACAAGACCTGAAATCAGCAGAATAATAAATACATATGCGCCTGAATTAAAAGGCAAACCAATTACATTTACAAAGAACAAATCAAAAACAAAAGCAAGTTTTACAACGCCTGGAATGATTACATACATTGCACCACCCAAAAGAAGCAAAGCAACACCCAAAGCTTTTAAGACTCCATTTCTGCTTGGTTCATACTTCTTAAAATAGTAAACCATTACAATGGCCGGAATTGCCAATAAATTCAGAAGATGAACTCCAATCGACAAACCCATAAGATAAGCAATCAAAATTAACCACCTGTTTGCATAAGCCTTGCCTTCTTCGTTTTCCCATTTTAAAACGCACCAGAAAACAACTGCAGTAAACAGTGAAGATGTAGCATAAACTTCTCCCTCAACAGCTGAAAACCAAAATGTATCGGTAAAAGCATAAGCCATAGCTCCAATAAATCCGCTGCCAATAATTGTCCATACCTGAGATTCTGATATTTTATCTCCTGCAACAATCAACTTTTTAGCCAAATGGGTGATTGTCCAGAATAAAAACAGAATGGTAAAAGCACTTGCCAAACCAGACATGGAATTTATCATGAGAGCAACATTCTCGGTACCCGAAGCAAACATAGAGAAAAAACGAGCCAACAGCAGAAAAAACGGAGCTCCCGGAGCGTGTCCAATTTCTAATTTATAAGCAGAAGTTATAAATTCTCCGCAATCCCAAAAACTAACTGTAGGTTCAAGGGTTAAAAAATAGACAACTGCAGCTATTGCAAATGATATCCATCCGACAATAATATTTGTTTTTTGGTACTTACTCATATATTATCAAAATAAAGGTTAGATTTTATGGTACAGACAGCGAAGTTACCACTTTTGACAAAAAGAATTGATTTGTATTATGTGAAAAAATCTTAACAGACTTTCGATATTTCAAGATCAACATAGTCGTCAATATTCTTTTTTACAAATGAACGCTTTGCATTAGTTTGTAGAAAGAAGAATTACTTTGATTTAAGAAATCAAAAAAACGACATAAAAAAATGGCTGTCTTTACATGAAGACAGCCATTTAAAGTTTATTATAAATCTTTTACTCCCCTGCAGCAGACTTAAAAAGCAGTTCGAATTTTAATTGTAAATCTTCCCTCAACTTAGTTTGCTCACCCATATCAGCTAAACCTAAAAGCATCTGCACAACCCGCACTTCACGCTCCTGTTCTGATCTAAAAGCATTGGCATGCTGAGGATCCAAACTTAAGAAATAATTCATTTTATCGTATGATTGTTGTGCCACTTTCAACAGTAAAGCATTTGCTTTATCTACTGCATTTGCTCTGTAATACTCCTGAATGAATCCAATCAGTGTATTATCAACCGGTATTTTATTGGTTGGCAGTTCTTCCATACATCTATCCAAAATATCAATGGCTTTTTCTTTCTTTCCCTCGTCATTTAAAGCACTGGCCAATCGGCTGTAATTTGCTCTGAACGACATGATATTCACTGTCAAAATATGAAATTGATCAACGTATACATCCGGATCTTTTATCCCGCCAAAAGTGAATTTATTCATGTAATTATCATACAACAATTCTGTATTCACATGGCCAATACCATTTCGTTCCGGTTTTGTTTCAATTGGAACCAAACGATAAGCAGCACCTTCCAACTGAAAATATTTCTCTAAGCCAAGAAAGCTTTCAGTCCCCATTCCTACAGAAAAATAAACAGGGCGTTCCCAATTGTTATTTGCAATGATATCATAAACCATAATGTCATTTTTATACAAATAACTTCTCTTGATCTTCCACTCTAACTTGTCTACAATTAAATGAGCATCTTCGGGCTGAACAGTACCATTTGCAAGCACCTTAGCCGAATCAACAGGAATATAAACGTTTCTTCCAGGGAAATAATTAAGCTTTTTACCCGATTGGGTTTCTACTTTTGCGGCATCATTATCGCTTCCTACGAATTTTATCATTTCACTCAAAAGCTCTTGTCCTTTCAATCGCTCTACAACAGGAACCTGATCGCGAATACCTGGTTCAACTTTATCCGCAGTAAGCGACATAGGAATCAGATCTGAATCGTAGGCTTTTCGTCTCATCTGATTGATGTACCAATCGCCGGCAAGTAAACTCAAATTTACAATGCGGATATCTCTTCGAATCCCTTCTACCTCCTGCGCATACCAAAGCGGAAAGGTATCGTTATCGCCATAGGTAAATAAAATAGCATCAGGCGCACACGAATTTAGATAGTTTTTTGCGTAAGCCAATGTCGCATACCGACCAGAACGATCGTGATCATCAAAATTTTGCTGAGCCATTAATCCAGGAACGGCAATTAAGCAAATAGCAGTAACTGCTCCTGCGATAACAACAGATGGTCCTTTTTTACTCAACCATTGATACAAACCCATTACCCCGAGTCCAATCCAAATGGCAAATGCGTAAAACGAACCGGCATATGCATAATCACGTTCGCGTGGCTGATAAGGTGACTGATTCAGGTAAACAACAATAGCCAAGCCTGTAAAAACAAAAAGCAACATCACCACAAAGAAGTCCTGCTTGCCTTTTTTACCCGATTTATAATGACAGAACAAACCGATTAAACCAAGTATAAATGGTAAAAAGAAGTAAGTATTTCTTGATTTTTTATTTGCCATTTCAGGATATAACTTATCCTGATTTCCAATTTTCATTTCATCGATAAAAGGAATCCCCGAAATCCAGTTTCCATTCAGAATATCGCCATGCCCCTGAATATCGTTCTGACGGCCGACAAAATTCCACATGAAATATCGCCAATACATGTGGTTAACCTGGTAGGACAAGAAAAACTGAAGATTTGAACCAAAACTTGGCTTATAAAGAGTCTCATCACCAACCTGAATTGGATTGTTCTTTTTTACATCTCCCCAGTATTCATATTCATGAACATGATTGGCCCGGGAGCTATACATTCTTGGAAACAAGGTATTGAAACGGGAATCGAATTTATATTCCTGTTTGTGCGAGGCAACAACATACCTATCCTTATTATTTTTATCCTTTTTTTGAATGTAAACAGGACTGGTTTCAATCAGATCAACTGCAGGCGCATTGTAATACTCTCCATACACAAGGGGTCTGTCTCCGTATTGCTCCCGATTCAAATAGGAAAGCAAAGCAAATACGTTGTCCGGATTATTTTCATCCATTGGCGGATTAGCCGAAGAGCGAATCACGATCATGGCAAAAGAAGAATAGCCAATCATGATCACCACAAAAGCTGTTACGATCGTATTCAAAACCACCATTCCACGTTTAACGGAAAAGTTAATCAACCAAACAACAAGTGCAATAAGTGTTGCCCCATAAAACATCACGCCAGTGTTGTAAGGCAAACCAAATTGATTTACAAAAAGCAGCTCGAACCAAGATGCGATTGTGATCACTCCGGGAATAACCCCATACATAACAACACCCAAAATAAGAACCGAAAGTAAAAATGCTCCTATTATTCCATTCCGGGTAGGTGTGTATTTTTTAAAATAGTAAACAAATATAATAGCAGGAATAGCCAAAAGATTCAGCAGGTGAACCCCGATCGACAAGCCCATTAAATATGCAATTAAAATAATCCATCGGTTTGCATACTTCTCATCGGCGACATTTTCCCATTTCAGAATTGCCCAAAAAACAACCGCCGTAAACAATGATGACAAAGCATATACTTCTCCTTCAACAGCCGAAAACCAAAATGTATCAGAAAAAGTGTAAGCAAGCGCTCCAACCATTCCGGTTCCCATTACGGCAATTAAATTTCCTTTCGAGATTTCGCCATCGGTTACCACCAACTTTTTAGCAAGATGTGTAATTGTCCAAAACAAAAACAGAATAGTGAAAGCCGATGCCAAGGCCGACATAGAATTTACCAATAAGGCTGCCTGAGCAGGACTGGGAGCAAAAAGAGAGAAAAAACGCGCCATAATCATGAACAAAGGTGCTCCCGGCGGATGACCAACCTCTAATCCGTAGGCGGTGGTAATAAATTCTCCACAATCCCACAAACTGGCTGTAGGCTCCATTGTAAACAAGTAGGTAAATGCAGCAATGACAAAAGCCATCCAGCCTAATACATTGTTAACCACATTGTAATTAGATCTCATCTTGTGTGTATTTTTGTTTATTATATTCGATATGCAGGATAATATTTTGAACGAAAATAGTCAATTTTAATAGTTCCCCCGAATTCTGTTTGAAAATTTTACACTTTTTGTTTGAGCAAATAAAAAAAGTATTACATTTGCAGAGTTCTTTGCAAAAAGGACGATTATGATTGACCCGTGGTGTAATGGTAACACACCTGGTTTTGGTCCAGGCATTTAAGGTTCGAGTCCTTACGGGTCAACAATAAAAAAGCTTCGAAATATTTCGAAGCTTTTTTTTATTTTAGCCCTTATGTTTATTTTCAACAACCCTCTCAAACTTAAAGCTTCCTGAAATTCCCTGGTCATCTAAACTATCTCCTTCAATTGTCGTCTCATTAATCAACATGCCATCCCAGGAATCCAATTCGTAACGAATATCAAAATCGGAATGAATAACATCATAGTCGATTGCTTTTAGTTGAATTCTGTTCAAATTTATCTCTCCTTCCAATTTTTCTTGAATCATGAAAGTCTCTTCATCTTCTGCATTTTCAGAAAAAATGATTTTACCACTCAATTTTTTCCCGTTTTGAGTCAATAAAAGCTCTCCTTTTGCCCTTCCATAGCCATAATCTTCCTCGTAAAGCCACTTTCCTGTTAAAGATTCTATTTTTTTTTGCTCCATTTTTTCTACCCTTTCAAATTGACAATCAGAATAATTACAAATATATAACAACAACAACGAATAAAAGCCTGCAATATTTTTGCAATTTTTGGTTTTGGCTAACAAATATTTCTATTATATTTGCAACGTCTTAGTCAGAAATGACTGAACGGGAATTGACCCGTGGTGTAATGGTAACACACCTGGTTTTGGTCCAGGCATTTAAGGTTCGAGTCCTTACGGGTCAACACAAGCTTCTGATTTTATCAGAAGCTTTTTTTATTTTATGACAAAATCCGTAAAATCCTGATCCGGTAAACTGCAAATAAAAACATCCTTCACTTTAGCCCAATCAGGTCCCTTTCTACACCACTCACAAAACAATTCAACGCCCAAATTTGTTCCGACAACTTCCGCATAAACCGTACCATCCGGCTGATTTCTCACAAAGCCCCTAACTCCAAAACGCTTTGCTGCCTCCTTGGCATGATACCGAAATCCAACATTCTGTACCCTACCCGACACTTTTATGCTTACAGACTTCCCTTCCATTTTGCTGCGATTTTAATGCAAGATAGAATTTTAAATGCTGAATTAAGAGTTAAAAATTAATAATTAAAACACTCGTCGGTCTATCATCTCCAGTAAAAAGGGAGAATTTCATTCTAAAATTTTAAGTCTTGCTTGATATTTCTACTTGATCCCTTTTACTTTATCCTTAAACCTTGTTACTTCTTCCTCGACACTTGGAACTTGATACTTGAAACTTCTTTTTCTACTTTTGCCACATGATCAATTATCACGAACCATTATTTCGGCCACCAAGTGAGGCTTACTCGCTAATTTTACAGGTTAGCTTAGGATGTGCCTGGAACAAATGTGCCTTTTGCGAAATGTACAGCAGCAAACAATTCAAACTTCGCCAGGAAGAAGAAGTGTTCGCCGAAATTGATTCCTTATCGGATCACGCCAATGATGTCCGCAAAGTTTTTTTGGCCGATGGTAATGCCATGGTTCTCTCATTCGATAAAATGAGCAGGTTATTGGACAAGCTTGCAAATACGTTTCCCCGCTTAAATCGGGTGTCGGCCTATGCCATACCTAAAGATATCGAAGCCAAAACCGATCACGAGCTGCAGATTTTGGCTGAAAAAGGGCTGAAACTACTTTACGTAGGCATCGAATCGGGAGATGATGAGCTTTTGAAGGCAATTGATAAAGGTGAAAATTTTGAAAGCACGAGTCATGCTCTGCAGCGTGCCCGAAAAGCAGGCATTAAACTTTCGGTGATGATACTAAATGGTTTGGGTGGTAAAAAGTATTCTCGGCAACATGCCCTTAACTCGGCCAAAGTCGTGAACAAAATTCAGCCTGAATTTCTATCTACCCTTGTTCTTAGTTACCCTTACGGAGAAGAACACTTCATGAAAAAATTCGATGGTGAATTTATTCCTCTCAATACTGTTGAGCTAATTGCCGAAATGAAAGTCTTTATCGGGAACCTGGAATTAAGCAAGTCTATTTTTCGAAGCGATCATGCTTCCAATTATTTGATTCTGCGCGGAAACTTCCCCCGCGACAAACAAGAAATGCTGAATCGTATCAATGGTGTTTTGAACGATCCGGCCAACGCGCAGTTGAGACCGGAGTGGATGAGGGGATTGTAGTTTTTTTCATTCCTCATAAAATGTCATTGCGAAGGAGCGAAGTGAGTTTGGCAATCTGACACAATTATTTCTAAAAGTCAATCCCAATAGTTTTGTCTTAAAACCGGGACTGCTTCCGAAACAAAACGATTACGAATAAAAAAAAACGGTTAAAACCGGAATTATTTACAAGTGAAGGGCAAGAAATTCCCTTTTAAAATCTTGCAGAATAAATAACAAGCCGAAGATTTTAATTATCATAAATGAGAATAGGATTATACGGCTATTTTATCACCATATAATTCTTCTTATTCTGCAATCTGCCCCAGTCTTTAGTATTCATCGACTGAATCATTTTTGTAGTTAAATCAACCACAACAAAATCCTCATCTCTTGAGAAAGAAAACAACTCTTTAATCATTCTTAAAATCTTCATAATCCAAGTATTATCATTTTTCTGACAACATAAAATTAAGAGGATTAAAGGACAAAATCAAGACGATTCAGGGCAATTTAATAATTACGTAATATGAGTTTCTAATAACGTATTTTCAGTTCACACTTACGTAGTGTAAAATTACAATCGGGTTTGTTTTACTAATCTTTAAACTCCAGGGTATCAAAAAAGAGATTCTTTTTATCAACTAAAAACTGCTTCATTCTTGAAGGCCCGCCAATAGCAATCTGATAAATGAACTTCCCCCGAAAGAAAAATCGTTTGTAGTAAGTATACTCATGTTCACCAACCAATTGGGTATAAACAATTTCTTTCCCTAACATTTTTTGATACGCTACTGAGTTTTCCGAAATTAAAATCGCATTTCCGGTTACCAAACTCCCCTCTTTCATTTCCTGATAATATTCCGTAGGATCAGAATAGGTAAAATCCAAACCTACCTCTGAAAAATCGGAAGCTACAACACCAAAAACCGTTGCCGCATCTTTATAACTAAAAACCTCTATTTTTATTCCATTCAGCTCCTTATCCTGAATAATCGGATTTTCGGGCAATTCAAAACTAATCTTTGATTTTTCCGATCCTGATCTTACCCAATCGTTTTGTGCGTATACAGCAGGTACTACAAGAATCAGCAACACAAGTAAAGAATATATTTTTCTCATTTGATACATTTAAAGTCAACTTTAAAATTCCAATTTCGCAATCAAATTAATTAATCCCCGGCAGTTCTATTCCTTTAATGGTTCTGTACAAATCCAAAGCAAAAACATCAGTCATTCCTGAAATAAAATCAAGAACAGACATAATTTTCCCGTAGTCTGATTCGCCGTTCAAATTATACTGCTCAGGAATTAATGACAACAAGTTCCTGGAATAAAAATTTTCGGGTTCCAAAACGGCAGTAACAAACTCATCGAGCAAAGTTCCTAAAATTTTGTAACCGGCCAACTCTATTTCCACAACCGAACGATGACGATAGATTCGTGAAACAGCAACCTGAGTGCATTTTTTATAGGCAAACAACGAAATTTCATTGATCTCTTTAATTAGACTTGATTGAAATTTACCTTCCATTATTAATTCATAATGATCAACAAACACACCTACACATTCCGAAATTAATTTCCCAATAACTCCTGCCCGTATGTATGCAATTTGCTCATTAATATCGGTAACCTCCTTACAAGTTTCATCAATTCGGTTCAGAATAGTTTTGTCCTTGTCCGGATGATAAAAACTCAACAACAAATCCTTTGTTTCTTCGGTGCTTAGTATCTTCAGCTTATGAGCATCTTCAATATCCATAATTTGATAGCAAATATCATCAGCAGCCTCAACCAAGTAAACCAATGGGAAACGGGCAAATATTCCTGATGACAATTCAGGAATCCCCAGCTCTTGGGCAATCACAAGGTAATCTGCCTTTTCAGCTTGAAAAAAACCATATTTTTTTTTCTTTACTACCTCAATCTTATTACTTTCCCAGGGATATTTAACAATAGATGCAATACTCGAATAAGTTAATGCAAAACCACCCTTTCGTCTTCCGTGAAATGCATGGGTTAACAATCGTAAAGCATTTGCATTTCCTTCAAAGTTGATCAAATCATGCCACTCATTCTGAGTAAATCTATCATGCAATTTTTTCCCTTTCCCATCCGAAAAGAAATGAGATAATGCCTTCTCTCCCGAGTGCCCAAATGGTGGATTGCCCAAATCATGAGCCAAACACGCTCCGGCAACAATACTCCCAATTTCTTTAATTAAATGAGATTCATCAACCAAATCAAGCTGAATAAGCTTGTCGGCAAGTGCATTCCCCAGTGATCGTCCTACGCTGGAAACCTCAAGGCTGTGAGTTAAACGGTTGTGTACAAAAATACTTCCAGGTAACGGAAATACCTGTGTTTTATTCTGTAAGCGACGAAAAGGGGATGAAAATATCAATCGATCATAATCGCGCTGAAATTGAGATCTGACATCTTTCTGCTGAACAGAAGAAAATTGGTCTTCCTGACCAAACCGTTTTGCTGATAGTAAGCTATTCCACTTCATTTTTTTTCATTTATAGAACCTAAAATTACACTAATATTTGGCTTTGCTCTTATCCCTTAGTATTTATTCACATTTATTAAGATAACGTACACAAAATTACTCACATAATGCCTAAATTATTGTACATTATCGTACACTCAATGTAATATAAGTGGACACACTTATACGAAACTTCACAAACCAAAATACACACAAAACACTAACTATCAACACAATTAACCCTATGGCACATCAATTGATAAACCAACAATAATTTGGGGTGAATATTTTCTTTGGTTATCTTATTGATTGAAACAAGACAATATCAGTTATAATTGCTGGTTTGTCGATAGGTAAACATGTTTGTCTAATTTTGTTTGCAATAAAATGTAATAACATTAATATTGTATACAGATTTATTTTTAATACCAACAGCTATTATGATTCGACTACAAAACATTCACAAATCGTATATTACCGGTACTAACAAACTTCACGTTTTAAAGGGAATTGATTTGCACATAAAAGAAGGCGAATTAGTTTCCATAATGGGATCCTCAGGATCAGGTAAATCTACACTTCTTAATATACTTGGTCTTTTGGATAATCATGATGAAGGAGTTTACACTCTTAATCAGCAGGAAATAAAAGCCATGAGCGAAACAAAAGCCGCTAAGCTTCGAAATAATCTACTCGGTTTTGTCTTCCAGTCTTTTAATCTGATTTCTTTTAAAAATGCCATGGAAAATGTTGCCCTTCCATTGTATTACCAAAAGGTTGCAAGAAAAAAGAGAAATAAAATAGCCTTGGAGTATCTGGATAAAATGGGACTGAAAGATTGGGCTGAGCACATGCCAAATGAGCTTTCTGGTGGTCAAAAACAAAGAGTTGCAATAGCCCGGTCGATGATCACCAAACCAAAAATTATTTTAGCAGATGAACCTACCGGTGCATTAGATTCTGCTACATCAATAGAAGTTATGGATCTTTTAAAAGAAATTAATCAATCCGGTATCACAGTTATTATCGTTACGCACGAAAATGATATAGCCCATATGACGGATCGGATTATTAACCTTAAAGACGGCCGAATAGAATCTATTATTGAGAACAATAAGATCAATAGTATGGAAACTATTAGAATTCCTCAAGATTAACCACACTATCTAAACCTAAAAGCCTAGAATAAAGCTATGTTCGACAGAGATAAATGGCAAGAAATATTTAGTACCATTAGTAAAAATAAAACCAGAACCGTTCTAACCGGTTTTTCGGTGGCAACAGGAATTTTCATGTTGATTTTTCTTTTGGGTGCAGGACGAGGTCTTAGAAATGGAATGACTTCTGTCTTTGCACAAGATGCAACCAACAGCATGCAGATATATGGTGGCAGAACAACCAAAGCATTCAAAGGAACTCCCGAAGGAAAGCGAATTCAGATGGTTAATGAAGACTATCTTGGATTTAAAAAATCTATCGACAAGCTGGATGTCATTTCTGCAATGTCATACATTCCGGGAGCTGAAATAATATCTTATAAAAATAATTTCGGAAATTTTAATGTATCTCCTGTACATGAAACTTATAAAGAGATTAAAAATTTCGAGATCCTTGAAGGGCGATTTTTAAATGAAAAGGACATTAAAGAAAACCGAAAAGTTGTTGCCATTCAAGATGTTGTTAAAGAAGTGCTTTTCCCTAAAGAAACGGCAATCAATAAATTAATTAATATCAACAACATCAAATTTAAGGTCGTTGGTGTTTTTAATCAGCCAAGTTTCGATGATAATTCCAGAGAAATTTACATCCCGATTACTGTTGCTCAAAATATTTTTAACAACAACGATCACCTTCAAAGAATCTCCTTTACCCTGGATGATATTTCTGTAGATGAAAGCAAGAAAGTTGAGCAATTTATTACTTACCAAATGGCTAAACGACACGGATTTAGCCCTGAAGATAAAAATGCTTTATGGATACAGAACAACATTGAAAACTCGCAAACATTTACAGGACTTTTTAAGGCTATTGAGATGTTTGTCTGGATTATTGGAATTTTCACTATTATATTAGGTGTAATTGGGGTTTTCAACATTATGATGATTGTTGTTAAGGAGAGAACTAAAGAAATAGGAATTAGAAAAGCAATCGGTGCTTCACCAAGCTCTGTAGTTGGACTGATACTAATGGAGGCAATATTTATAACAGCATCCTCGGGATATGTCGGACTAATTGCCGGGGTAGGCTTACTCGAAGTAATCACCAAATTTGATCTTATCAACAAAATATACCCACCTGCAGCAATTTACTTTTTAAATCCACAGGTTGATTTAGGAATAGCTATAGGTGCAACCATCGTTTTGGTTGTAACCGGTGCTCTTGCGGGTTTTTTCCCGGCAAGAAAAGCCGCCTCAATCAGACCCATTGAAGCTTTAAGAGACGAATAATAAACCAGACTAATAAACGATCAGCTAATGTTCGATTTGGATAAATGGCAGGAAATTACTGCAGCACTTAAAAAGAATAAACTACGAACCATACTTACCGGTCTCGGAGTGATGTTTGGAATCTTAATTCTGGTAACCTTACTGGGTATTGGAAGAGGTTTTCAAAATAATATACAATCCTCATTGGGTAATTTCGCAACAAACTCAACGGTTTTTTGGGTAGAAAAAACCACAAAAGCCTACAAAGGTCTGCCACGAAACAGATCGTATCAATTTACCAATGATGATTTAGAGGTACTTAAAAGATCGATCCCTGAGCTGCAAGACATTGCTCCTGATATAAATGGATGGAGTGGAAATGCCACCAACAATACATTTCGGGAAGACAAAAAAGGAAATTTCAGAATCAAGGGGACTTCACCGGAAATGAACAATGTAAATCCGGTTGAAGTTATTGCCGGTCGTTTTATCAATCAGAATGATCTGAAAGAATTTCGAAAAGTAATTACCATTGGACCAAGAGTTCAGGAACTAATGTTCGAAAAAGATGAAGATCCAATTGGTCAGTACCTTAAAGTAAATGGAATCTATTTTAGAATAATTGGCACAATTAAACCATTAAGCCGAAATATGGGAATGCGCGATGACGTTCTTCAAATGCCATTTACCACCCTGCAGCAATTGTATAACCAAGGGGACAAATTCCATGTATTTTTAGCAACAGCTAAGGTTGGAGAATCAGTTGCCGATTTGGAAAATAAGATATTTGAAATTCTGGCCAGAAGGCATTCCATTCATCCTGATGACAGGCAAGCCATTGGTAATTTTAATATCGCGAAAATGTTCAACAAGATTTTTGGTCTTTTTAACAGCATTGGATTCTTATTTTGGGTGATAGGCTTTGGAGTTCTTCTAACCGGTATTATTGGAGTTAGTAATATTATGCACGTGGTTGTAAAAGAAAGAACCAAAGAATTAGGCATTAAACGTGCCATCGGTGCCCGTCCTCGTGAAGTTGTTGGTCAAATCATAAATGAAGCCGTTTTCTTAACCACCTTTGCGGGATTCTGGGGACTGGTTTTAGGTGTTTTAATTGTCGAAGGAATCGGTAAAATGACCGAAGGTGATCCGAACCCTCAAATTTTAAACCCTTATGTTGATATAAATGTTGCATTTATAGCACTCGGTGTTTTGGTTTTATTTGGTGTTTTAGCTGGACTGCTTCCAGCACAAAGAGCCATCAGAATTAAACCCGTAGATGCATTGAGATACGAATAAAAAAAATAGTTCATAATCCGAAAATAATACTAGTCATGAAAAAAGTTTTTAGAATTGTATTGGTTGTATTTTTTATCTTCCTTTTTGTAGGAACAATTGTATTCCTGTATCAAAAATCGCAAGATAAACCTGTGGTTTACAACACAAAATCACCTGAAATAACAGATATTATTAAAAAGACGGTTGCAACAGGATCTGTTGTTCCAAGAAAAGAAATCGCAATTAAACCTCAGGGAGTTTCCGGAATTATTGAAACTTTATATGTTGAGGCTGGTGATATGCTTAAAAAAGGCGATCCTATTGCTAAAATAAAGATCATTCCTGATATGATTAATTTGAATAGTGCTGAATCGAGAGTAAAAATAGCACAAATCAATTACGAGGATAAAGAAATTAACTATCAGCGGGACAAAGCTTTGTATGACAAAAAAGTAATTTCAGAATCTGATTTCCAGAAAACTCAATTGTCTTTCCGAAATTCTGAAGAAGAGTTACAATCAGCAAAAGATAATTTGCAGTTGATTAAAGAAGGTGTAACCAAAAGTTCTGCAAAAGCTACGAATACCATTATTCGTTCAACAATTGAAGGAATGATACTGGATATTCCGGTAAAAGAAGGAAATTCAGTAATTCAGAGCAATACTTTTAATGATGGAACCACGGTTGCCATTGTTGCCGACATGGGCGAAATGATTTTTCAAGGTAAGGTTGATGAAACTGAAGTTGGAAAAATTGTTCAGGGAATGAACCTTGAGTTAACCATTGGAGCAATTGAGGATGTGAAATTTGACGCTCATCTGGAATATATCTCTCCAAAAGGTGTGGAAGAGAATGGTGCCATTCAATTCGAAATAAAAGCTTCTGTTAAACTTAAAAAAGATTTCTTTATTCGCTCGGGATACAGTGCTAATGCTGAAATTGTTCTTGATAAAAGAGAAAAAGTATTGGCTGTAAACGAAAGTCTTTTAGAGTTTAAAAATGATTCAACGTTTGTAGAGATAGAAACTTCTGAGCAAAAATTCGAAAAAAGGTTTATTAAAACTGGTCTTTCGGATGGTATCAATATTGAAGTTTTAGAAGGCCTTACAAAAGATGATAAGCTTAAAGGAGAAAAGAAGAAAAAAATTGAAGAAATAAAAGAGAAGAAAGACTAGAAAGAGTTTTCATTGCGGTAGGAAAATTAAATAAGCATCTTTAATTTATCATTAATAAATTAATGACGGAAGAACTAGTTTTATCGGATCAAAAAAAATACATACACACATGAAAAAAATATTATTACTCGTCCTTGTTTTTGCCTTTTCCTTTTCTGGTATTTATGCTCAGGAATTATGGAATCTGGAAAAATGCATAACACATGCAAAGGAACACAACATCAACCTTAAGTTACAAAAACTGGATGCTGACGTTCAGGCAAACAATACCAGGCAATCTAAATTGGATCTTTTACCAAATTTAAATGGTAATACCGGATACAACTTCAACTATGGACGTTCTCTAAGTGCTGAAAATACGTACGTAAACGAAAACAGTCAAACAGGTTCTCTTGGTCTTTCATCCAGAGTTACTCTATTCAGTGGTTTTCAAAAATGGAATTCAGTTAAACAAAACGAATTGGATCTTAAAGCTAATTTGCAGGATGTTGAAAAAGCAAAAGAAGATTTAGCACTAAATATCACATCTTACTATTTGGATATTTTATTTAAAAAAGAACTTCTTCAGGTTGCACACGAACAATTAAAAGTTACTGAGCTTCAGATTAAAAGAACAGAAGTTTTGGTAGAAGCAGGAACTCTGCCAAAAGGAACTTTAATGGAACAAAAAGCACAGGCTGCACGCGAAGATCTTGCTGTTGTTAACGCACAAAATGCTCTTGATATCGCTTTGCTTGATCTGGCTCAGCTATTGGACCTGGAAGACTCAAAAGGTTTTGATATCCAAACACCTGAACTCCCTGTTTTAAATGCAACCAAATCTATGGCTGATCCGGAATCAGTTTTTATCAATGCATTAACATTTCGTCCGGAAATGAAAGCAGCGCAATACCGTTTGGAAAGTTCTGAAAAAGGTTTAATTATTGCCAAAGGTCAGCGTACTCCAACTTTATCTATGTCGGGATCATGGAATTCCGGTTATCGCAGAAATCAACCAGAATATGGCATTGCTGCAGATGGAAGTCCTATAATTATCAGAAAAGAAATGAAATTGAACGATCAGTTAAGATTATTTGAATCAAAGAGTTTTGGTTTCAACTTAAGTATCCCAATTTTTAACGGAGGTAGTGTTAATCGAAACATTAGCAACGCAAAAGTAAATATCGACCGTTCCAAATTGAATATGGAAAACTCTAAAAATGCTCTTCGAAAAGATATTCAACAGGCTCATGCCAATGCCAAGGCGGCTATGAAAAAGTTTTTCTCCAGTGAAACAGCAGTTTCATCAACCGAAGAAGCCTTCCGTTATACTGAAGAAAAATTCAACCTCGGTTTAGTTAATTCTGTAGATTACAATCAAGAAAAAAACAATCTTTTTAAATCTAAATCAGATTTACTGCAAGCGAAATACGAATACATATTCCGCACCAAAATTCTTGACTTCTATAATGGTATCGAAATAAGTTTATAATCAAGTTTCAAATTCAAAAAAACTCTCAGCCCATTTCGGTTGGGAGTTTTTTTTAGCCGGTAAGTGTTTCCTTCTAATTATTTGTCTTAGTAATAGAACTACGCTTAAAAAGCACATTATTTTCCTATTTTAATGAATTTGGATAGTACACTGGTCATATATTTGAACTGTTATCGTTCACAATTAGTATTTTATCCTTTATTTTGCATTGATTTTAAATTTTATCAAATGGCATTACTATTACATATAGAGACATCTACAGCGGTTTGTTCTGTTGCATTGGGAAAAGATGGAGTTTTACTGGCTCTTAAAGAGACGAAAGAAGGAATGAAACACGCAACTCACTTAACGGTTTTTATTCAAAACATTTTAAAGGAAAATAATTTAACTACAAGCAATTTAGACGGTGTTGTTATTAGCATGGGACCAGGATCATATACCGGCTTACGTATTGGTGTATCAACAGCCAAAGGAATTTGTTATGGAGCCAACCTGCCGCTAATCTCAATAAACACTTTGCAGGCAATGACAAAGCCATTGTTGGAAAATAAGGATGTTATCAATCAATTAACCAATCCACAGGAAGCCTATTACTGTCCAATGATCGATGCAAGAAGAATGGAAGTTTACACTGCCTTTTTCAATTGTAAAAATGAATTGGTTGGAGATATTTCTGCTGATATTATCGATGAAAGCTCCTACTCAAAAGTCCTTTCGGAAAGAGAAATTATTTTCTTTGGTGATGGTTCTTCCAAGTGCAAAGAAGTAATCAAAAGTAAAAATGGCATCTTTCTTGACAACGTAACACCATCAGCAGTAGGAATGATAGAACTGGCTGAAATAAAATTCCAAAATCAAGAATTTGAAGATGTAGCCTATTTTGAGCCCTTTTATCTGAAAGATTTTGTTGCTACTACTTCTAAAAAGAATATCTTTAATTAAGAATCAACAATAATTCATATGCATAAATTATCTCTGAGCATCCTTCTAATTTTTCTAAGCCACACACTTTTATTGGCCGATTTTCCTATTAAGGATACCAAAAAAGGAGAAAATCTAAGATATGTTATACATTATGGAATTATTCGGGGAGGAAAAGCAAACCTGAAAATCAGAAGTGAAAACATAGATGGCAAAGATTTGTATCATGCAACTCTAACTGGGAAAACTGTCGGATTATTCAATTCGCTGTATAAAGTGAAAGATACTTACGAGAGTTTTATTAATCCTGCAACCCTATTGCCAGAAAGAGCAATCCGGGATATTCGCGAAGGAAATTACAAAAGGTATACTGAAATAGTTTTTGATCGGGAAAAGAATGAGGTAAATTCCTCACGTTCCGGAATTCATAAAGTACCCGAAGGAATACATGATATATTGTCGGCTTTTTACTTTGCAAGAGCCAATTATTTCAATTCAAACCTAAAAATTGGAGAAGTAGTCAAGATTCAAACTCACTTCTCTGATGAATTGTTTCTTCTTCAATTCAGATTCATGGGATATGAAACAATTAACAGCAAAATTGGAGATGTAAACTGTTATAAGTTCATCCCAATTGTAGCAACAGGCAGAGCATTTAAAGATGAAGATGATATGACTATCTGGATATCTGCCGATACAAATCGAATTCCGGTCCGCGTACAATTCGATCTTTTTATTGGTTCATTGCGTTGCGATTTGATGAATTTTTCGGATTTCTCCTATGACTCACTCTTGGATAACGACTAATTTTTTGCCATTTCCGAGGTATCTATTTCAAACAAAGCCTCATAATATTTCAGAATATTAATTGTTTACCCTATTTTTGCAAAACTCAAAAGAAAACGAAACTTTTCTTTTCTTAGAAATGATTATTAAAATTTAATATTATATCATGGCATCTACTACAGATTTTAAAAATGGAATGTGTATCCACTATAAAGGAGATTTATATACCATTGTTCAATTCCAACACGTAAAACCAGGTAAAGGTCCTGCCTTTGTTAGAACAAAACTTAAAAATGTTAAAACAGGTAAGGTTATTGACAATACGTTTAACTCTGGTGTTAAAATTGACATAGCCCGTATTGAAAGACGCCCTCATCAATTCCTTTACAAAGATGATATGGGATATAATTTGATGCATACAGAAACATACGAGCAAATTGTTTTACCTGAAGAATTGTTTAACGCAGCTGACCTTTTAAAAGAAGGTGAAATGGTGGAAGCCGTTTTCCATGCTGACACAGAAACGCCATTGTATGTTGATCTTCCTGCTCACGTTGTGATGGAGGTTACATATACCGAACCAGGTTTGCGGGGAGATAGTTCATCTACCTCATCCTTGAAAGCTGCAACTGTTGAAAGCGGTGCGACCATAATGGTACCTTTATTTATCAACACAGGCGATTTAATTAAAATTGACACACGCGACCACTCTTATTCAGAGCGAGTAAAAGCATAGTTTTTATAAACTCATCATCAAAAAAGGATTCTTTATGGAATCCTTTTTTTTTTTCAAATTTTCGATTGGCTAATGATTTGATATTTCCTAAATTAGCATGAAACATAAATCCCCCTATTGTGATCAAGCAACAATCTGTTAACAGCAAATTTAAGCTCAACTTAATCCTTAAAATTACTCAGGCGATTAATGAAAACTTATCAATTGACGAGCTTTTACAACAGTATAAACATATTTTATTTGAAGATCTCAAGATTGGGAAAATTGCGGTTTATAAATTTAGTTCCCACTGGGAAAAATTATTGATATCCGGCATTTCAAAAGAATGCATTGATAAGATCAAAATTGGAAAACACTTAAGCAGTATTTCTGAAATCACCTATATATCGCGTGATTTACCCGAAGTATTCTGGTCTTTTGATTTTATTATTCCGGTTATCCACAAAAATTCGGTTCTTGCATACATCCTAATTGGTGATATTGATGAAGAAATGGAAGGAATGAGCCCGGCAATCAAACACCTTAGCTTCATACAAACCATTTCCAATATTATTATTGTGGCAATGGAGAACAAACGCCTGTACAAACAATTATTGATTCAGGAAGCTTTTAAGAAGGAAATGGAATTGGCTTCAAAAATCCAAAGCCTTCTAATTCCCAATCAAAGCTCTTTACCGCAAAATCAATATATTTCTACCTGCGGATATTATCAGCCACACTTTGAAATTGGCGGCGATTATTATGATTTTATCAACTTTAACGATCAGGAATTGGGATTTTGCATTGGCGATGTTTCAGGAAAAGGAATCCCGGCAGCCCTAATCATGTCTAATTTTCAAGCCACATTGCGGGCGCTTTTCCGGCCCGAAACACCACTGGATGAACTCATGATTCAATTGAACCAAAAAGTGTGCGACAATTCAAGCAGTGAGAAATTTCTGACTTTCTTTATTGGAATTTACAATTACACTACCAGAAAGCTAAAATATGTGAATGCAAGCCATCACCCTCCACTTCTTTACAATTTTGAAAATGGAGAAACTACCTTACTAAAAAAAGGATGCATTGGTTTGGGTATGCTCGATGAAATCCCAGCCATATCAATTGGAGAAATTACAATCAATGAGCACTCAAAGCTACTTTGCTATACTGATGGATTAATAGAACTGGAAAGAGATGATCAAATGGAAGTAGGCGTTCAGTTCTTAACCAAAATGTTCGCAACACAAAAAAATATTTCAAATACCTTTACAGATCTGATACATCACATTGATATTGGAAAAAAGAATAAAGCCGTAATAGACGATATCTCATTGTTCGGCATTGAGTTCAAAACAACACAAATGTAAAAAGGATCGGCATTAGCCGATCCTTTTTAATTTAAATAAGATTTCCTTATTGTATTTCGAAAGCGATATCTTTTGAAACTGATTTTCCAGCAGTATCTTTAACTGTTACAGAAAACTTATAAGCTCCGGGCATAGCATTATCAGGAGTTGCAATATTAAAGCTAATTACTTTTGACACTCCGGAAATAGCAGGTACTGCATTTCCAGCGGCATCAGTATCCGAAAGACTATTAAAACTAAACTCTTCAACAGTTTTTACAGACTTAACTCCAGTATACGATACCGTTACAGTATAAGATGCTAATGCAACATTATCCGTGGCAGTAAAATTGACACTTAAATTTGCACCAGCTGTAACTATTGTACTTGTTGTTGGACTAGCAATTGTAACTGTAGGAGCAACTGTATCTTCTTTGTCATCGCCACCACCGCTACCGCCGCAGCTCATCATACCTATTGAGAAAAGAACGATAAGGGCATACTTTAAGAATTTCATATAATCTGATTTTAGTTTGTGATTTAGTTTCATCTAATAAAAATAGTTGATAGCTAGCAAACTAACAAGCAACTACAAGGAAATAATTCTTTTTCCCCTTTTGAACCAAAAAATATTTATCTGCAATTAAATGCTCATTTGTAATCAGCATCTCCGGATTATCAACTTTTTCCTTATTAATACTGATTGCATTGCCTTTAAAAAGTCTTCTTAATTCTCCTTTCGATGGAAATACATCGGTTTTTACAGCTAATAATTCCAAAATATCGATACCATTGTCAAATTCAGACTTACTAACAGAAAATTGAGGTACTCCTTCAAAAACTGATAAGAATGTCTCTTCATCCAATTTTTTCAAAACATCAGCTGTGGCTTTTCCAAATAAAATTTGAGATGCTTCAACTGCTGTATTGTAATCTTCTTCGGAGTGAATCATGATAGTTACCTCTTTAGCCAACCTCTGCTGCAATTTTCTCATATGAGGAGCTTCCTGATGTTCTTCTATCAGAGCAAAAATTTCTTCTTTCGGAAGAAGTGTGAATATTTTAAGGTATTTCGCGGCATCTTCATCAGAGGTGTTCAACCAAAACTGGTAGAATTTATAAGGCGAAGTACGTTTAGGATCTAACCAAATATTTCCTGATTCTGTTTTTCCGAACTTTCCACCATCTGCTTTAGTAATCAGCGGACAAGTTATCGCAAAAGCAGTACCACTTTCTTTTCGGCGAATTAATTCTGTTCCGGTAGTAATGTTTCCCCACTGATCGGAACCACCCATTTGCAATTTGCAGTTCTTAGTTCGGTAAAGTTCCAAAAAGTCGGTTCCCTGCACTAATTGGTAAGTAAATTCGGTAAAAGACATTCCTGATTTAGAATCAGCACTTAATCTTTTCTTTACAGAATCCTTACTCATCATATAGTTCACAGTAAGGTGTTTGCCAATATCACGAATAAAATCAAGAAAGGTAAAGTCCTTCATCCAATCGTAATTGTTCACCATTTCGGCAGCATTTGCGGCATCTGAATCAAAATCCATGAACTTGGAAAGCTGCGCACGCAAACATTCCTGATTGTGACGAAGAGTTTTTTCATCCAGTAGATTTCTTTCCTGAGATTTCCCTGAAGGATCTCCGATCATGCCGGTTGCTCCACCTACCAATACAATTGGCTTGTGCCCTGATACCTGAAAATGTTTTAACATCATTACACCAACAAGGTGTCCGATGTGCAGTGAATCTGCCGTAGGATCAATTCCTACATAAGCTGATGTTAGTTCTTTTGCAAGTTGTTCTTCTATTCCAGGCATCATATCGTGAATCATGCCCCGCCACTGGAGTTCCTCAATAAAATTCATTTGTTCTGTATTTAATTTCCTGATAGGAATCTAATTATCAATTTTTCTATTTGAATGGCAAAGATAAGAATTTTACCATTTTATTATGCTGTAATTTTTTCTATTCAACAACCAGCGAAATCAAACTGTATAAAATCCCCGATATTAGTAAAATATTATAGATAAAAGAAAGCATAAAGAATTTCACAATTGTTTTTATCCATGATTGCCGATAATAAAATTTCAAGGCCAGAAAAAGCTGTACGGGAATCAATAAATACAAATAAAAAGCAAACTGATGAACAAATTCTAATTTGGTCATTATCAACAGCTCACTAACAATCACAATCACAAAAATAAAAGAATGAAAATTAAGTGATATTAATAAATGTTCTAACAAATAATGCTTCCTGCGGATGTAAAACAGTGCCAAAAACAAAGCAAATACCGGAAGTATAATCAGCAAGGTTTGTGATAATTTTTTATAGACATTATCCATCATCAAGGTCGGATTTAACTTCCACATGTCAATCACACGTTTTATATCAGAATTTCCGAACTTGTTATTCTTCCCTCCCTTTCCGCCAAAAGTAATTGATTGCGCCGTTTGTGCAGTATCCTGACTAATATTTAAGTTAAACAATCCTTTTTTTAGTTCTGAATTGGTCAAAGAATCTGACTCCAAGCTATCTATCTGGTTTTTATTTTCATCAACCATATCCTCGAAATAGGATAACACATCAACATCTTTTCCTTCCCCTGTTGTAAAAGTAAAGTTTTTTTCTGCCTGGGTTTCGGGCATGTGGTTGTGGGAAAGCAGTAAAAATGCAAAAAAAGTAAGAAATAGATACAGTCGAAAAGGTGGCGTATATCTGGCTCTTTTTCCTTTCATAAATTCTTTGGTAAGATAACCCGGACGAACAAATAGCGGGACTATCGTATGAAGAAATTTATTATCAAGCGATAGAGCATCACCAAGCGATTCGGACAAGACACTAAAAAAAGGTCTGTGAAAATCTTTTACCGACTGACCACAATTGGAACAAAAACTTCCATTAACCGGATGTTCACAATTGGCACAAAACCCCTCAAAATGAAAAACTTTCCTTTTGGGAAGTTTTTGAATGTACTTCTTAATTATTTCTTTCATTAGACTTCAAGAGGGAGTTCTTTTTTCACTTTTTCCTTAATCTTTTCTTTCGTATCACTAAAATCTGAATTAAACAATTCAAACATCTTTTCCGAAACAGTTGTCATTGGACTATATAAGTAGCTTTCATCCTTTTTTTCATCTGAAATAAATTCAAATTTCCGATCTAAATAATCAACAAAATAGACAATAATACCGATTATAATAATCCCCTTCATTAAACCAAATACCATTCCCAAAATTCGGTTAAACATCCCTAAAGCAACAGCTTCAACAAGTGAATTGAGAAGCTTGCCAATGATATGAACAATAATTACAATGACAATAAATGTGATTCCAAATGAAATGTATCCCATATATTCGGAGTCGTAATTAAAACGATCCCTTATGAATTGCGCCGTAAAATCGGAGAAATGAATGGCACCATAGATCCCTAATACTAAAGCAATCAAGGTAGCAATCTCAAAGATGAAACCATTCTTAAAACCTTTAACCATTACCCAAAGCAATGGAATACCTATCAATATATCAATAATATTCATTTGTAATGCGTTTCTAATTTGACAATGATCACCAAATATAAGTAAAAACCAACATAACCTGAGCATAATATTTAGATTAAGAAACAAGACCTCAATTAAAATTTCTTTATATTTAAATCAGTAAACTATTCAAATATGGCTTTAATAAACTCTCTTGTTAGTTGGCTGAATACGAAAAGACTCTCTCAGATCGATTTTTTTAAAAATCATCCGATTGAAACTCAGAAAGAAACCCTTACGCAATTAATCGAACAAGCTTCGAATACTGAATGGGGAAAAAAGTATGACTTTAAAAGTATTCGCACACTTTCTGAATTTAAAGATAGATTGCCGGTTCAAACCTATGAAGATATTGAACCTTACATTAACAGACTTAGGAATGGTGAGCAAAATATTTTTTGGCCTTCCGAAATAAAATGGTTTGCCAAATCATCAGGCACAACCAATTCAAAAAGTAAATTTATTCCAGTAAGTAAAGAAGCTCTCGAAGACTGTCACTTTCGGGGAGGGAAAGACATTTTAGCCATCTATACTTCCCTTTTCCCCGAAACTGGAATTTTTAAAGGGAAAGGATTAACACTTGGGGGAAGTCACCAGATTAACAACATCAAAAATGATTCCTACTATGGTGATTTATCAGCTATTATAATTCAAAACCTCCCTTTTTGGGCTGATTTTATTAGAACACCCGATACATCTATTGTATTAATGGATGAATGGGAAGAAAAACTGAATAGGATGACAGAAGCAACATTGAATGAAAATGTAACCAGTTTGTCTGGTGTTCCATCCTGGTTCCTGGTTCTGTTAAAATATATTTTAAACGCTTCAGGCAAAAGTAATATTCACGAAATATGGCCTAATCTTGAGCTTTTTGTTCATGGTGGTGTTAGCTTCACTCCATACCGGGAGCAATTTAAAAAGTTGTTACCATCTAAAAACATGAACTATCTGGAGACTTATAATGCCTCCGAAGGTTTTTTCGGAATTCAGGATAATCCGTTGGATGATTCCATGCTTTTGATGTTGGATTACGGTATTTATTATGAATTTATTCCGATTGAATATTTTGCTGACGATCAGCCCGAAGCCATCAGTTTAGAAGAGGTAAAACTTCACACAAACTATGCAATCGTTATTACAACCAATGGAGGATTGTGGCGTTATCAAATTGGTGATACCATTCGGTTTACATCAAAAGACCCTTTTAAATTTAAGATTTCGGGCAGAACCAAACTATTCATTAATGCCTTTGGCGAAGAATTAATTATTGACAATGCTGAAAAGGCAATTCAAACGGCCTGTGCCAAAACCAATTCGATCATTAAAGAATATACAGCCGCTCCTGTGTTTATGGCATCGGATCAAAAAGGAGCTCACCAATGGTTGATTGAGTTCGAAAAAATGCCTGAAAATATTGATGAATTCAACTTTATATTAGACAATGCACTAATGAGTGTAAACTCTGATTATGAGGCGAAAAGATACAAAAACATCACCCTTGAGAAACCACACATCACCATTGCTAAACCGGGTTTGTTTTATCAGTGGCTAAAAGAAAAAGGGAAATTGGGGGGACAAAATAAAGTGCCCCGGCTTTCAAATAACCGTGATTTAATTGAGGAACTACTACAAAAAAACAACTAATCGTTTATGCTGCAATTCCTTCTTTGGCTCATTCTTGTGTTTCCTGCACAAAATAATGTTCAGATCAATCAGATCCATGATTTTATTTCCGTGGATTACCTCGGCAATATATTTGCTGTGAATAAGTGTGAACTAATTGAATTCAATTCAAAGGGAGAGAAATTGGCCGTTTTTTCTAATTCCATGCTGGGTTCTATCCGCCATATTGATGTATCGAACCCACTTCGAATACTGGTTTTCTACGATGATTTTAATCAAATATTATTTCTGGACCGTAATCTTGCAGAAATTGGCAGCGAAATTGATTTATTTGCATTTTCGGATAACGAAACCGAATTGGTTTGCTCCTCTGCAAATGGTGGCTTTTGGATTTATAATTCAGATGACAATCAGGCAATTCATATTTCAGAGAATGGTAAAATAATAAATCAAAGCATCTTAATGAACACTTTTTATCAGAATTGTATTCCTGATAAAATGCTGGAATACAACAACGATTTGTACTTCCTTTATCCGGAAATGGGAATTCTGAATTTAGATCGAAACGGCCAATTCAAGAGAAAAATTTCACTGCCGGGAATCAAAAATTTCCAAATATCCAAAAACACACTTCTATACACAACGGAATCAGGCATTTATTCCTTTCAGCCAATGGCTAAAGAAGACAAATTAATTTTCAATTTAAAAGATTCAAAAGATGCTCAGCTTACCATCCAAAGCAACAATTTGTATGTCTCCAATAAAAAGTCAATATCAATTAAAGTACTAACACTCTGATTAAAAATAACCTGCAATTTGTTGGTGTTTTTTCCAATTGAATTCCTGAAAAATATTCTTAATTTTAGTTGCCTTTTTCACACAAAGTAAACATAAATATGCACATTGCTGTTGCCGGAAATATTGGAGCTGGTAAAACTACACTAGCCGGATTATTAGCTAAACACTACGGATGGGAAGCTCATTTCGAAGATGTTGATGAAAATCCATATTTAAATGATTTTTACGAAGATATGAAACGATGGTCATTCGCTCTTCAGATTCATTTTTTAAATAGTCGTTTCAACCAGGTTTTGTCCTTACGCAAATCCGGCAAAGACATCATTCAGGACAGAACCATCTACGAGGATGCCTATATTTTTGCTCCTAATCTGGAATCGATGAGTTTAATGCCCAGAAGAGATTTTGACAACTATCTGTCTCTTTTTAACATCATGAGTTCATTAATTCAACCGCCAGACCTGCTTATTTACTTACGCGCAAGTATTCCAACGCTGGTAAGTCATATTCAGGAACGTGGCCGCGATTACGAGGAAACCATTCGCTTAGACTATCTGAAACGTTTAAATGAACGCTATGAAGCATGGATATCGGGCTATGCAAATGGTAAACTGCTGATTATTGATGTGGACAACATTAATTTCCTGAAAAACCCTAAAGACTTAAGTGAGGTAATCAACAAAATTGATGCTCAGCTAAACGGACTCTTTTAAAAAGAAGCTGTGAATTGATGATTACAGGTTAAGACTGTCTGGCTTGTAAATCCAATTCCGAATTTATAATTCAAAACTGATAATTCTTTCAAATTATGCATATCGCAATAGCTGGAAACATTGGCTCTGGTAAAACTACCCTTACCGAACTGCTTGCAAAACAATATGGATGGGAGGCTCATTACGAGGACGTTGACGAGAACCCCTATTTAAATGATTTTTACGATGACATGAAACGATGGTCGTTCAATCTTCAAATTTACTTTCTAAAAAGTCGGTTCAACCAAATTATGGAAATCCGTAAGGCGGGAAAAAATGTAATTCAGGATCGTACCATTTATGAAGATGCCATGATTTTTGCTCCGAATTTATTTGATATGGGTTTGATGTCGCAACGCGATTTTAAAAATTACAACAACCTGTTCGAATTAATGGGATCTATGGTTCAAGCTCCTGATTTGCTAATCTATTTGCGATCGTCTGTTCCTACATTGGTCAATCAAATTCAGAAAAGAGGCCGCAATTACGAAGAAACCATCCGTCTGGATTACTTAAAAAACCTGAATGCCAGATACGAAACATGGATTCAGAATTACAATCGCGGCAAGCTATTAATTGTTGATGCTGACAATATTGATTTCCTGGATAATCCGGAAGATTTAAACAGCATTATGGATAAGGTAGAGGCTCAAATTCACGGATTGTTTTAAAAATGGTAAAACAATCCGATAGATAATTCGGGAAGAGAAACCTTATCAAATCCAAGAAAATATTGATACGGATCTCCATTTTCATCTTTTGCAGTTACAGTTTCCGGGAAATCCGGAATATAAGTGTATCTCAAATTTACATCAAAACTCCAATCCTCGGAAAGATGATACAAAAAGCCAATAATTGGTGTTAAGCCAACTTTATTTTCTTTAATTGTTCTCTTCTGATTTAAGCTCCCAACCGATGTCGAAACAAAGCTAATGCTGTTTTGATAATGGAAATAACCAAAAGCAAGCGATGTGTACGGTCGAAAATCCCGATCCCAACTATCAAAAAAATAAGACCCTTTAAACTGGGCCGATGCAATATTGTAATTCACATCGTAATTTCCAAAATGATTACCATTCCAAAAATTATCCTGTCCTAATATACTGTAAGCAATCTCGGCACCCACGCCTATTTTTTTATTCAGCATCATCTGACCGGTTACCCTAAATGCTGGTCCTCCTTTTGCTTGATCTCCAAAATCACCCAAAGGATACTGATAGCCTACTGAAGCCCCGACTAACAATTCCTTTTCTTTGTAGTATTGAGCTTTCCCAGCGGAACAAATACCAATTGCCAACAGGAAAAATATAGTAGATTTAAACCTCATCGATTCTATTTTTAAAATTTATCAGCCACTAAAATACAAAAAAATGGGAACCGAATTGGCTCCCATTTCCTATATCTTAAATTGAATTTACTCAATTACTTTTAATTCTTTTCCAATTTTTATGAAAGCTGCCAAAGCTTTATCCAAATGCTCTTTTGTGTGAGCCGCAGAAAGTTGAATTCTTATTCTTGCCTGTCCTTTTGCCACAACAGGATAATAAAATCCGATCACGTAAATACCTTCTTCCAATAATTTAGCCGCAAATTGTTGTGATAGTACTGCATCGTACAACATCAAAGCATTAATAGCCGAGTCGGAAGGTTTCACATCAAAACCGGCGGCCAATAATCTTTCTCTGAAATATTTGGAATTTGAAATTACCTTATCGCGTAATTCTGTAGATTCTGTTAACATTTCGAACACTGCTAAAGAAGCTCCTACAATTACAGGAGAAAGCGAATTCGAGAATAAATATGGACGGGATCTTTGACGCAGCATATCGATTATTTCCGCTTTACCCGTTGTAAATCCTCCTAAAGCTCCACCCAATGCTTTTCCTAATGTACTTGTAATAATATCAACACGATCCATACAATTATGGTATTCGTGAGTTCCTCTTCCTGTATCTCCAATAAAACCGGAAGCATGACTATCATCAACCATTACTAATGCATTGTACTTATCTGCCAAATCACAAATTTCATTTAATCTGGCGATGTCACCATCCATAGAAAAAACTCCATCGGTAACAATTATACGAAAACGCTGCGCCTGAGAAATTTTTAATTGAGCTTCCAAATCATCCATATCGGCGTGTTTGTAACGATATCTGGCAGCTTTACACAAGCGAACCCCGTCGATAATAGAAGCATGATTCAGCTCATCAGAGATAATTGCATCATCTTTATCGAATAATGGTTCAAAAACGCCGCCATTTGCATCAAAAGCCGCTGCATACAATATGGTATCTTCGGTTCCAAAAAAAGTAGCAATCTTTTCTTCCAATTCTTTGTGAATATCAGTTGTACCACAAATAAAACGAACTGATGACATTCCATATCCATGTGACTTCAATGCTTTTGAAGCACCTTCCATAACACGAGGATTAGAAGACAAACCTAAATAGTTGTTGGCGCAAAAATTCAATACTGTGTTGCCAGTACTTACTTTAATTTCTGCACCCTGCGGAGTTGTTATAACTCTTTCGTTTTTATAAAGGCCTGCATCTTTTATAGACTGAATTTCCTCTGCCAAATAATCTTTGAATTTTCCGTACATGAGTGTTTGTTGTTTATATGTATTTATTGTTTGAGAATATTCACAATTTGAAGCCAAAATTACAATAAAATTTCGCTTCTGGCTTTTTCAAAAACTGTTTTTTTATTACTCCTTATTGTCAAATTCAGTTTTTGATCAAATAATTTTCTTTCCAAACCAACTCATCTCACAAAACTCAATCATTGAAAAACAATCATATAGCCATTGCGTCTAGATAACAACAAATTGAATTCAGATGAAAAAAATCATTTTTTTGAAAAAATATTCCAGAAGATGTTGTATTATTGAACAAATCCTATTAGTTTTGCATCGCAATTTTCCTCTAGAATGTACGTCATTCGTACAACTCAGAAGAAAGTTTTGGAGTTATACTCCTTCTTAGCTCAGTTGGTTAGAGCATCTGACTGTTAATCAGAGGGTCCTAGGTTCAAGTCCTAGAGAGGGAGCAAAAAAAAGCAGGCTAAATGCTTTCAAAACAATTTTAGCAAAGTATTCCTTCTTAGCTCAGTTGGTTAGAGCATCTGACTGTTAATCAGAGGGTCCTAGGTTCAAGTCCTAGAGAGGGAGCAAAAAAAAAGCAGGCTAAATGCTTTTAAAATAAGTTTAGCAGAGTATTCCTTCTTAGCTCAGTTGGTTAGAGCATCTGACTGTTAATCAGAGGGTCCTAGGTTCAAGTCCTAGAGAGGGAGCAAAAAGCCATCCATTTGGGTGGCTTTTTTCGTATCCTTAACTTTTCTTTCCCACAACTTTTCGACTTGATCCAAAAATTTCCCTAATTTAGTTATATGTATTTCATATATATTTTATACTCTCCTTCATCAGACAAATACTATCTAGGATGTACCGAAGATGTTTCCAAGCGGATTTTCATGCATAACAACCCTATACGAACAAGTTATACCTCTAAACACAGACCATGGATTCTTAAAAAAGCATTTAAAGTTGGCAACAACAAAACTCTTGCTTTAAAAATTGAACAAAAAATCAAGAAAATGAAAAGCCGAAAATATCTTGAACAATTACTGGATCCAGAGGTAGGCCAACAACTGTTTTGTGATCTTCTAACAATATCATCATCATCATCAACACCTGACTGTTAATCAGTCCCGACGAGTCGGGATAGGTTCAAGTCCCAGAGAGGGAGCAAAAAGCCATCCATTGTAGGTGGCTTTTTTCATTTTTAAGTACCCCCGATCCAAAATTTTCTTCTATTTTTGTTGGAATTGAAAAATTCCAGACCTTGAAACACTATTCGTTATCGCTATTTCTTTGTTTGATCATACTTTCTAGTATCCCAACTCATGGATATACTCAGGTAAAAATTGATACAACAATTACATTTCATAAAACCCGGCTAAATCCTGGATTAGGCAAAAAGGTTTTTAATAAAGAAAATCTGTTGGTGTTTGGCGGACTATTAGGCACCTCATTTCTACTCGACGAATGGGCGAACAAGCGCTTAAAATTAAATCAAAATTCCTTTTTAGATTCCTACACCAATATCTTTAATGAATTTGGTGAGAAGAAATACATTGCTCCTGCCACATTTGCGACCTGGCTTATTGGCACAGCAATTAAGGATGAAAGGCTTTCAACTACTGCGCTCAACTCAGGAAAAGCTTTAATCACTGCCGCAATCTTAACCGAAGGCACAAAAATAATAGCCGGTCGCTCCAGACCATCCTTAAACAGAGGAAATATGCATTTTAATGCTTTTGGAGGAACCAGCAACGAAACAAAATCATTCCCTTCCGGACACGCTTTTGTATCCTGGGCAGTATTCACTCCTTTTGCCGAAGAATACAGCAAGTGGATCTACGTGATTCCAGCATCTGTGAGCTTTGCCAGAATGTCCCGAAACAGGCATTGGTTTTCCGATGTTGTTTTGGGAGGAGGAATTGGCTATTTTGCAGGCCTCTATTTTCACAAAAGAAAAAACCAATCTGTCATTTTCGATGGAAACGGAATTGTTATAAAATTTTAAACTAACTACACCCCAAAATCAGCATCATGAGCTCAACAAGTATCTTTAAAAAATTTCCAAAAACCTTCTGGGTTGCAAACACCATAGAACTATTCGAAAGATGGGCCTGGTATGGTTTTTTCATGCTTTTTGCAAATTACCTTACCGGATCAACTGACATCGGCGCACTAGGTTTATCTCAGGCAGAAAAAGGAACGATTATGGGAGTGGGAACAGGAATTCTGTATTTCCTTCCTGTAATTACAGGTGCAATAGCCGACAAATACGGATACAAGCTGGTTTTAGCTATTTCATTTGTTATTTACAGCACTGCATTTATAGCACTTCCTCTTTTTGACACATTTGCCGGAGTATTTGCCATGTACCTTTATTTAGCATTAGGTGCCGCACTTTTTAAACCTATTATTTCAGCGACGGTTGCAAAAACTACCAACGAAGAAACCTCATCGATTGGCTTTGGAATTTTTTATATGATGGTTAATATTGGTGCATTTATTGGACCATTAGTTACTCTTGCTTACAAAGACAGTGGATACACAACCGTTTTTTACATATCTGCCGGTATCATTTTAATCAATTTTATTCTGATATTATTTTACAAGGAGCCGGAGCGTGAAGTTAAAAATGAATCCATTGGAGCCGCAATCGCTACTGTATTCAGCAATATTGGCAAAGCCCTCAGCGATGTTAAGTTTGTAATTTTCCTTCTTTTGGTTGCTGCATTTTGGAGTATGTACTATCAATTATTCTTCACGTTGCCAGTATTTATTGCCCAATGGGTAGACACTTCAAGCGTCTATCACTTTTTCGAAAGCTTTATGCCTGCGGTAACCGAAACTTATGGAACTAACGGTCAAATGGACGCAGAATTCATCACGAATTTCGATGCCATGTTTATTATTATCTTCCAAATAATCATCTCTACAATTGTAATGAGATGGAAACCTCTGCAGGCAATGATGGGCGGAATTCTTATCTGTACAATTGGAATGGGACTCACCCTGCTAACACAAAACGTTCTTTTTGTAATTCTTGCAATCTTCATCTTCTCGGTTGGGGAAATGGCCAGTTCTCCAAAAATTACCGAATACATTGGGCGAATAGCTCCTAAGGATAAAGTTGGACTTTATATGGGATGCTCATTTTTACCCGTATTTGCAGGTAGTACAATAGGTGGTGTTATCTCTGGAAATATTTATGGAAGCATGTCCGACAAAGTAACTTTAATGATTCGCGAAGTTACTGCAAGAGGACTGCAAATTCCTGAAATATCCAAGGATTTTAGTGCAACTGATTATTTCAACAAAGCCGGTGAACTTATGGGAATGGATCAAAACCAGCTCACTCAGTATCTTTGGAATACCTATAACCCTTCTAATATTTGGTATGTGATACTAGCCATCGGATTTTTCTCAGTTACTGCTCTCTATTTTTACGATAGATTACTACTGAACAAAAAAGCGCAATAAACTACAAGTAAGAACTCTATTAAAAGAGATTCTAAAATACGCAATCCCACTCCGGTGGGATTTTTTTGTCTTTTTCATCAAAACTATTGAGATTAATTAAGGTCTTCTGCATTATATTTTATAATTTGCAGGCGAAGTAAATCAACAAATAGAGTCACTTTTTGCTGATTTATTCGTACAGTAAAAACCACTCAACCATTTTATGCTACTCAACCAAATTAATAACATGTTAAGGCATATTATATGATAAGAACTCTACACGTAAAAATTTTATTTTTCCTCTCTGTTTTTGTTGCATTTGCACTTTCGGCAACAGCTCAGACCTCTATTGAAGAATACTACCAAAATGCTGCCGGAAAAACAGGTGATGAATTGAAGACTGCATTGCATTCGATTATTAGAAATCATATTGAACTGCCTTACACAACTAAGGATGCCGGTGACCAATACAATGTTTGGGAAGCTCTTAAAATAACGGATGAAGATCCAACTAATACAGACAATATTCTTCTAATTTATACTGGAAGAAGTGAAGTGAAAACAAGACAAGATGATGGAGTAAGTAATGATCCTGATTCATGGAACAGAGAACACATCTGGGCTAAATCGCATGGCGATTTTGGAACGGAGCGTGGGGCTGGAACCGACATTCACCACCTTAGGGCCTGCGACCGAAGTGTAAATACTGATCGAAGCAATAAGTTTTTTGACAATGGCGGAACGGTTCATTCCGAAGCTGCAGAATGCAAGTTTGATGGAGACTCATGGGAACCACGCGATGCTGTAAAAGGCGATATTGCCAGAATGATATTGTACATGGCAGTTTGTTACGAAGGCGAAAATGGTGATCCTGATTTGGAAATGACCAACGACATGACCTACAGTATGGTTAATTACTCAGCTCCTTTCTTTGGTAAACTATCCACCTTATTAGTCTGGAATACACAGGATCCGGTTGACGAAGCCGAAAAAGCAAGAAACGAAAAGGTTTATACGATTCAGGGCAACAGAAATCCTTTTATTGATTATCCCGAATGGGCTGACGAAATCTGGCCACCCGATACCGAGAGTCCTGCTATCACTGAATTATCTCCTGTCAATAATTCTATTGGTGTTTCTTTAACCGCAAATCTTATTATCAAATTCAACGAAGATATAAAAGAAGGAACAGGCAGTGTTACCATCAAAAGATACAATGACGAAACAACTTTTGAAACACTAACAATTCCAAGTGCCAGATTAACTTATTCAGGCAATCAGCTATTAATAAACTCCGAAGCCAAATACGAAGAAGGAGTTAGATACTATGTCGTTATTGATAACGGCGTAGTAACCGATGCTTCCTCGAATGCTTTTGATGGGATTTCAGACAAAACGATATGGAATTTCACAGCAACCTACACCCCTCCTGTAATTACCGAATTCACACCGGCTGATAAGAGTGAAAATATTCCAATAAGCACCAATTTAAAAATTACATTTGATAAAGAGGTACAAGCTGGAAATGGTTCAATTCGCATCCTTACCAATGGAAGTGAAACAGCAATTGCAGCTTCCGACGCTTTGGTAACCTATAACGGCACACAAGTTAGTATTGATTTATCAGATGATCTGGAAACAGGAACCGAATACTACATTAACATTGATAATAATGCATTTGTAAGTGCTCAGGATATAGCTTTTGCTGGCATTAGCACCCCTACAGACTGGTCTTTTACTACAGAAAATCCTACCGGAATTGATGACGTATATACTGATGGAATTCCATCTTTTTACCCTAACCCTGCTGTGAACGAAATTCGACTGACTAACATGAAGGATGTGGAATCGATGTATATCTCGAACTTAACCGGGCGAAATATCATGGAAATAAAATCACCTGATACACGAATCTCGATTAGTAAATTGCCAAAAGGAATGTATTTTGTGACCTTTATTTCATCAGATGGGCAAAGAACAACTAAGAAATTAATGAAGCGCTAAAACTTCATGTAAACAAATATAAATGGCTGTTTCCTTTTCGGATGCAGCCATTTTTTTTACTTCATATATTATCTCTTTTTCTAATCGACACGTCACAACATAAAAAGCCATTTTGCATTAAGAAAAAGACTGATAATCCCTAAGCTAAGAAAGATTTTAACAATTTTTAATGATAACTGAACAGTAGGGCTTCCATCATAAAACCATCTATATAAAGCTGAAACACAGCCAAAACAATCAATTTACAACACGGATATCAAAGTTAATCCTCAAATATATCTGCAAATCAAAACTGTTAAAACAAAAAAAGCCCGAATCCATAAGGATTCGGGCTTTCTACAATATTCTTTTCTACTAAATATCCTCAACAGCTTCAAGTATCACTGTTTTTTCATTTACACTACCACTATAATATTTATAAGTAACAGAATAAACCTGACCTACAGCAACTTCAAAATTATTTTTAATAATCTTAGCTATTTTTTCAAGAACAACCGCTTCTTCTTCATCGAAGTTACCATACTGACTGTTACCAACAAAAGCATAATCTTCATAAACCAATGTGAAAGTCACAGTTGGCGTTTTATCCGACTCCACAAATTTGATTGGAGGAACAAACAACCATGTTTTGTCTTTAAAAGCAACCAATGAAGATGCTTCAACAGTACTTTGATAAGCAACCCACACACCATCGGTTAAAGTATATTCTACAGCTTTCGTTTCAGTCACACCACCACCGGCATAATATTTGTAAACTGGTGTAATTTTATTTCCTTCTAAAGCAAAAGGAAATTTGAAACTAAGGAAATTTGGTAAATAATCAGCAGGCACAATTGAACTTGAAAAGTTATTGTATTTGCCAGGTTGATTAGAACCTGTTCCCATTGCATCGTAATCTTCGGTAGTCAGTTCATAAATCATTACATCACCTGGAATAGCCGGAGCAACTTTATCAGATTTAGTCCAAACAGAACCATCAAAAGCCCAAAATTCAGTAACCATAGAAGTTGATGAACCATTGTAATATTTGTAAGTTACAGCTAGCTCATAACCATCAGCAGCATCAGGATATTTAGCCAATAAAAAGTTAGGTAAATAATCAGAAGCTTTTACTGTAGCATCAAAATTATTGTATTTACCAGGCTCCCCAGTTGCAGTTCCCATACTATCATAATCTGCTGTAGTTAGAGTATAAGAATCTATAGCTGCCAATACCTCAAGGTAATCAAGGTATTCTCCAACATAAGACAAACTACCTCTGTAAAAATTATAATTTATGGTATATTCAGAACCGGCCTCACCATAGACCTTCATATTTGTTAATACTTCAGGTAAATTATCTGCAGCAGTTGCCGAACTCGAAAAATTCATGTGACCGCTAACACTAGAGTTGCTGGATAATGCATAGTCAGCATCAGTCAAAGTATATCCTGTTTCAAGCAATACTTTATCTGAGAAAAATTTCGCATCAGCTACAGCATCAGCATTAGCTTCGTCTACTTCTTTGTAAGCATCTTCCATTGGGTCACAAGACGTGAATACCAAAGCAAGGAAAGAAGCCATATATAATAATTTTTTCATCTTTCTATTTTTTTTATTATACAAAAGTCTGATTAAAACTTAATTTTAAGACCTGTTGACCAAGTTCTTCCAAATCCGTAATACACTAAAGCTTCGTTAGTTGTATGTGTTAAACCATCGGTAGCTTTAGAAACATACTCAGTATCAAACAAATTGTAAACATTTGTATTTAGACTTGCATTTAAACCTGCGATCTGGAACTTGTAACGGAATCCTACATCAACAAGCCCTGCTTCTGGCATTTCCCATGAATCACCACTAGTTGCAAGGTCAGTTCTCTTGGTAGCATCAAAATCAGCATAATGATTACCATAGTAGGTATAATCAACACTTAAATTTAATTTAGGAAGAACTTCATAATCAATAGAAGCAGAACCTGATAATTGAGCTGAGTTGCCAACATGCACATCTTTTAAGTATGCTGTAAATTCACCTATTTTCTCTTGATTATCATTAAAAACAGCTGCATTTACGTCATCTTGGTAAACCCAATCGCCAACAGATATCATTCCGCGAACAGTTAATTTCTTAGATGGCTTATACTCTCCCTCTACCTCGATACCTTGGTGAAGTTGATTCAATCCTGAAATATTAACAATTGTACCACTTAAATTTTTAACAAGACCTCTGTCTTTCCAATTGGTACGATACAATGTAACATTTGCAGTAAAATTAGGTGAAGTGTAACCATAACCTATTTCTGTAGTAATGATTTTTTCATACTTCACATCCCCGTTCACTTCATTGGTATTGTTCAAGAATACATTTGACATGTATGGTGTTCTTTGAACATATCCACCATTTACAAATACATTGTGAATAGAATTGATTTTATAATTAAAACCAGCTTTCACATTCCATGGCAGGAAATCCTCCCAATCTGACTTCTGATTTCCTGGCTTATATAAGAAATAATCTGTACGTCTGTATGCTTTTCGTGAAACCGCTGCAGATATAAATGCTGAATAATCATCAGTTACATATTCTGTTTGTCCGAAAAGTCCTGTGTACAATGCTTCACCATCGTTATAATAATTGATCTTATCATCAGCCTTTAACCATGTATTTGCATCACGGTTTATGTTTTTAGAGTTAAGGAAGAATGATCCACCAAGTAAATCATGAATTTCATTGTAATGCTCTCCCTTGTAGTAACGGGCATCTAAACCTGCAGTAAAAGTAAACTGCTTGTATTCATGTGTTAATGTAGACAGCAAACCGTACCAGGAATGATTATTTACTGAATTAGCAATAACCGCTTGAGAACCTTCAGCTGTTGATGCGGCATTAATCGCGGCAACACCTTCGAAATCCAATAAACCATCAGGTGTTCTCATAGTAACGTCATAGTCTTCTCCTGTACTATAATTTACACCTAATAATTTAGCTTGATTTCCATAAACACGACGTCCGCCACCAGAACCTACTGATGCATAAAATGAAGTGGTTAATGATGTTTTATCATCCATAGTCCAATAATGGTTCAATTGTGCCTGAGGTTTGTGGTAATAGTTGTAACCATAAGCACCACCATATATTTTTCCTTCACGCATTCCATAATCTGAATTGTATTTAAATTCATCTTTATGATCGCGATATTGCTGAATTGTGTGCTTGTTTCCACGCTGATTGTGCCATTGTGGTGCACCGGTAATCATGAAAGACAGAGTATGTTTTTCATTAATCACTTTAGAAATATTAGCAAAATAGGACCAGGCATCATAATCTGTTCCTTTAACATATCCATTACCATAAGAATGAGAACCTAAAATAGAAACTGCCCATCCATTATCTAACAATCCTGTTGATAAAGAAATCAATTGTTTTCTCATACCATCATTTCCTATGCTGCTTCTAACAACTCCACCTTTTTTAGCATCTGTAGATTTAGTAAGAATATTAATAGTACCTCCAACAGAAGAAAGACCTAATTTAGACGCTCCCAAACCACGCTGAACCTGCATAGTACGGGTAACATCTGATAATCCAGCCCAATTTGACCAGTAAACTTTACCTGATTCCATATCATTAACAGGGATACCATTAATTAATACTCCCACATTATTCGAGTCAAAACCACGAATATATACTGAAGCATCACCAAATCCACCTCCTTCTTTCGAAGTATATACAGATGGTGTAGACTTTAAAATTTCAGGAAATTCCTGAGATCCCAATTTATTCTCTATTATATCCGAAGAAATAGTAGATACCGAAATTGGTGTTTGACGATCTGTTACAATAGAAGCCATAACACTAACTTCTTTCAAACCAACAGCGTCAGATTCTAACTTAATAGTTCCTAGATCCTGAGCACCCTTTAATGCAATTTCTTTATCAAGAAATCCTACAAAACTTACAACAAGTTTTGAAGCTCCTTTTGGCAATTCAAGAGTAAAAGAACCATCAAAACCCGAAACGGTACCGGAAGTTGTTCCGGCAACAACAATAGAAGCACCCGGCAAACTTTCGTTGGTACTACCATCCACGACTACACCTTTTACGGTGGTTTGAGCAATAGCTGCAATGGACAGCATCATGATTGCTGCCATTGTCAAAATACTTCTCATAGCATTTTTCATAAAACAATTTGTTAGGTTAGTAATTGTGTGGCAATGTCGCCACAAAATCATCTCACATTTCCTGGAGAAAAGGATCACAAAAATGGTTGCTTTTTAACTATTTAACAAAAAATCGACTGACTAATTTCAACCGTTCATCTTCATTTTTTAGCGTTTCATCGAAAAAGTTCATTTCAATACTGAAACAGGGACAGTTTTTCAATCAATCACACAAAAAAAGAACAAGAGTTTTAACCAAATAGGTCTGTCAAAAAATGGATACGGAAGGTAATATTTTTCTTTCGAAATCCATAATTACAAAATCAACCAAAACCTTAGTTTAAAACTTGTTTCAACATCTTAATAAAAAAGTTATTATTTAAAGTTTAGAATATACAAGGATTGTAAAGTTTCTGCAGCGATACTTCGCTTGCTACTTATTTCTATTCTAAATTAGATAATTACTAAAATATCATTGACGACACAAAGAAACAATTTCATATGCATCGGACTGTTAATTTAACATTAAAAAAAAGGAAAGAAATAAACTAACAACTAAAATCAAATTAAATGTGCCTGAGAAGAAAATTTTCAAAAATAAAGTGTACTTTTGCAGCCGCATTTTGAGCACCGCAATCGATTCACTCACAACAATTTCAAAGAGTGTCATGAATAGATGAATGTTCAATTCGACGAATACAATAAAAAGAAAGAGAACACAGTATCCCATTTCATTAGCTTTCAGCGGATATTTTTTCTCAAATTAATAAAATACAAGATGAGGAAATTGAGAAACATTGCGATTATCGCCCACGTTGACCACGGCAAAACCACTTTGGTTGACAAAATGATAATGCATAGCAACATTTTTAGAAAAAATGAGAACCCAGGTGATTTAATCCTTGATAATAACGACCTGGAAAGAGAGAGAGGGATCACCATCTTGTCGAAGAACGTTTCTCTTGAATACAATGGTGTAAAGATTAATATCATAGACACTCCCGGTCACTCGGATTTTGGTGGAGAAGTTGAGCGTGTTTTAAATATGGCTGACGGAGTATTACTACTTGTAGACGCTTTTGAAGGAACCATGCCTCAAACCCGTTTTGTACTGCAGAAAGCTTTAGCTCTAGGTCTTAAACCTGTTGTAGTTGTTAATAAAGTTGACAAACCAAACTGCAGACCGGAAGAAGTTCAGGAGCAGGTTTTCGAATTGATGTTTAATTTGGAGGCTACTGAAGAGCAATTGGATTTCCCAACTATCTATGGTTCTGCCAAACAAGGCTGGATGTCGAAGGACTGGCAAAAACCAACAACCGATATTACAGCAATTTTAGATGCGGTAATCGAGTTCATCCCTGAGCCAAAAACCATTAACGGTACGCCACAAATGCTTATCACATCCCTTGACTACTCGGCTTACGTTGGACGTATTGCCGTAGGACGTGTTCACCGGGGAGAGATTCGTGAAGGAATGGATGTTAGTTTAGTTAAACCTGATGGAAGCATCAAAAAACAACGAATTAAAGAACTACACATCTTTACTGGCCTGGGTAAAGAAAGAGTTCAATCTGTTGCCTCAGGAGAAATATGCGCTTTAGTAGGTATTGAGGGTTTTGATATTGGAGATTCTATTTGCAGCATCGAAAACCCAGAACCTCTAAAACCAATTGCCATTGATGAGCCTACAATGAGTATGCTATTTACCATCAATAATTCTCCGTTTTATGGAAAAGATGGTAAATTCGTTACTTCCCGTCACTTAATTGACCGACTAAACAAAGAGTTGGAAAAGAATTTAGCTCTTAGAGTTGAAAAAACTGATTCTGCTGACTCATATATTGTATACGGACGTGGTGTTCTTCACTTGTCTGTACTGATCGAAACAATGCGTCGTGAAGGATACGAGATTCAAGTTGGTCAACCACAGGTTATCATTAAAGAAATTGGTGGCGAAAAATGTGAGCCAGTTGAATTTTTGTTTATTGATCTTCCGGAAGATGTTTCAGGAAAAGCAATTGAAATCGTAACTCAGCGTAAAGGAGAAATGCTGACTATGGAACGTAAGGCTGATCGTATTCACCTTGAATTCCATATCCCATCAAGAGGTATTATTGGTTTAAGAAATCAACTGTTGACGGCTACTGCCGGCGAAGCGGTAATCTCTCATCGTTTTCTGGAATACCAGCCACACAAAGGGAATATTCCAGGACGTATTAACGGATCGTTGATTGCTATGGAAACCGGATTAACTTTTGCTTATGCTTTAAATAAACTACAAGACCGAGGTACATTTTTCGTTGCCCCAACGGTAGAAATTTATGAAGGCCAGGTAATTGGAGAGAACAATCGTGCCGGTGACTTGGTTATTAACGTAACTAAAACGAAGAAACTAACCAACATGCGTACTTCTGGTACTGATGATAAGGTGAGATTATCACCTCCGATCACTCATTCACTTGAAGAAGCATTGGAGTACATCCAAGGCGACGAGTATGTTGAGGTTACTCCCAACTCGATCCGCTTAAGAAAAATACTTCTTAAAGAAACCGATCGTAAAAGATCAGGCAAATAAACTTTGAATTTCACCTGAAATTTAAAAGAGCAATATTTTAAAAAGAGCGGTTTTCCAGTAAGAAAACCGCTCTTTTCACATTATAAATACCATTTTCCCCTGCTAATTCCATTAATTGGTTTCCACCCGAATACATTTGCCTGGACAAATATCGGCTGCTTTCCTATTTTTCTGAACCTCATCATTAAAAATTTCTAATTCGTAACAATCTCTCTTCCATATCGAACCAATCAGGTCACATCTGCCATCTTCAGTACACATCTCCCAAAATTCAGGTGCTACTCCCACACAATAAGCACAACCTATACACCTATCTCTAAAATGCTTTATTCTTGTCATTTTTTTAATAACACCCCTGCTTAATATTGATTTTTTTATAATCTTCAAATATAAGATAATTTTAAATTAAATTTACATTGTTGACCTACAGGTATTTAAGTATTTAATTGAAATATTTTTAGTACTATGCTTTGCATATTACCTTTTTTTGTATGTATATTTGTATAACAAGCTTGCGTGCTTGCAACAGTAGTATATAATATTAATTCAAACACCATGAACAAAAAAAACAATAAACTATGGAAACTATGCCTGATTCTACTTGTTCTATTTTCGTGGACAACCGAATCCAATGCTCAGTTTGTTCAGACCGCTGCGAACCAATCAAAAATACTCGCTCCAATTGTAAAAATTGTATCTGATGTAATTTTGAATGGGAAATCAAAAATCCCAAATATGGAACCAGAAGTCACTATAGAAAAAAGCTATTTCAACTCAAGCCTTTTCTTTTTTGAAGAAAACATACAAGTATGTAAAGATATTTTAGCCGGCAATAATGACAGCATTGATGTTGTAAATATTTCATCACAAACGAAAGAGCAGATTTTAATCGAAAAAGACACTGTTCTAACGAAAGAGGAAACTAAAATAATTAAGAAGAAAATACACAAAAGCATCTGGAACAATCCGGGAAATACAAAATCAAGAATTTAATTTATTCCAACCATGAAGATCGAAAACACTAAAGCCCAAATGCGAAAAGGAGTGCTGGAATATTGTATTCTATCCATTTTATCAAGAAATGATGCTTACGCTTCAGATATAATCAAGGAGCTAAAAGAGGCAAAAATGATTGTTGTGGAAGGAACCTTATATCCACTTCTAACCCGATTAAAAAACGACGGATTACTAAGCTATCGTTGGGAGGAATCAACTCAAGGTCCACCTCGGAAATACTATACAATTGCCGAACTGGGAAGTGGATTCCTTAAAGAATTGGATCAATCCTGGCAAGATTTAGTTGATGCCGTAAATACAATTAAAAAGTAAGACCCTAAACCGATATACAAATGAAAAAGACATTGACAATTAACATAAGCGGAAGCATTTTCCATATTGATGAAGATGCTTTTGAAAAACTACAGGCTTACTTACGAACCATCAATACCCACTATGGGTCGAGCGAAGAAGGCCGCGAAATCATATCTGATATTGAAGCTAGAATTTCAGAAATTTTCCAAGAAAAACTGAACACAAAAGATCAGGTGGTAAATGTTGATATGATTGAAGAAACCATATCGATAATGGGGAAACCTGAAGAGATATTTGCTATCGACGAAGACAATATCGAAAACGAGTCGAATCAGGAAACTGATACAAAACAAACTTCCGAAAAGAAAAAACGCAGATTATTCCGAGATCCTGACCACAGAGTTCTGGGGGGTGTAGCCAGTGGTTTGGCCGCTTACTTTGGAATTGATGTAGTTGTAATCCGTCTTCTTTTCGCCCTTTTCTTTTTCCTTGGTTATGGATTTTCATTTCTCCTTTATGTGATTTTATGGATTGCTGTTCCCAAAGCAGTTACCACAACTCAAAAATTAGAAATGAAGGGAAAAAAGGTAAATATCTCAAATATAGAGGAAACAATTAAAGACGAATACAAAGAGGTAAAAGAAAGTTTTGAAAAGATGAGGGACAAGAACGGACCGCAAGTTCGGGATGGTTTTGACAGAGTTCTGGATTTTGCAGGAACAGCACTCCGACTCATCCTTAAAGTGATTATTATTTTGCTCGGCATTGGATTCGTATTTGCAGGATTTGTTACCCTTATCAGCTTTATTGGCTCAATGATTTTTGTAAATAGCTTTTTTGGTCCATTTTCTGATTTCCATTTTCCTGGCACAGTGCTTCCACACATGTTTCTTGACGGAAGCAGCATCACCTTATTCACAATTGGTGTGATCGTGGTGATTGGGATCCCTTTACTCCTTCTGATTTTTGCAGGATTAAAACTTCTGTTCAATTTTAAAACCAACAATAAAATAATAGGATTTTCAGCTCTTGCATTTTGGTTACTGGGAATTATTCTATTGGTAAGCCTAAGTTTTTCTCAAATAAAAGGATACATGCAAAGCAGCACCCGTTATTCCGAAAATATTGAAATACAGCCTACGCAAACAGACACTCTTTATTTAAAATCAACTGACAATATCAATTTTGACTGGCACGATGGACACATCGGCCTTGATAATATAAAAATAATCGTTAAAGATGATAAAGAAATTATAGTTGGAGAACCAACTCTTGACATAGAGAAAAGCAACAGTGGCAAGTTTGAAATTAAATTAAAAAAGAAATCACGTGGAAGATCCAATGAACAGGCAAGCGAAAATGCTGAAAACATTGAATACAAATGGACACAAACCGATTCACTAATTGTTTTCAATCAATACTTCACCTTACCGACTGATAGTAAATGGAGAAATCAAAAACTGCACATCACAATTAAGGTACCCGAAGGAAAAGTGATTTATCTGGACAAATCGATGCGAAGAATCATTCACGACATTGATAATGTAGATAATACATGGGATTACGACATGCTTGACAAGATGTGGATCATGAAAAAAGAAGGCCTAAGCAAATTAAAATATTAAATAAATCCATGCTTTACACCGGCTCCTTTTTCAACACACGCTTTGCCGGTGTAAACGTGGTAAACTAAAAAATAAAATATCATGAAGAAATTAGTAGTAATAATTGCCGCAATAGTATTTCCAATCCTGATGCAAGCTCAAACCAAAGGTGAGCAAATACATGCTAAATATTCAAATTTAGATGGTTTTAGCAGTTTTAGTTTTGCCGGTAGCTTCCTAAAAAACCTCGACTTTGATGTTGATGAAGACGAATTGGAGAAAAATATCACCGGAGAATGTGAAAACATCAAATTCCTAACGTTTAAACATGTAAACGGAGACGAAACCAAATTCAAAAAGATTGTCTCTTCACAATTATCAAAAGGAGATTCTTATAAGGAAGTATTAACTGACAGAGATGATAAAAATTCTGATGATGTTCATTTCTTCGCAAAAGGGAACGGAAAAAAATTCAGTGAATTCCATGTCTTACACCATAATGAAAACAGAACTTCATTAGTTTCCTTTTTTGGTGATTTTCGTGTTGACGAATTAAAAACTTTGTCCCACTTCACTTTTGACGATGAAGACGAAGATCAGGAATAACAACATTAAAAACTTAGAAAATATGAAACGTCCGTGTGTAAAATTCCCACACTCAGGGAAATCATCACCTGGTAAGTTACATATGCCAAAAATTTAAAATTATAGACAGATGAAACGCTTAATAAGATCAAAAGAGAAAAAAATAGCTGGTGTTTGCGGAGGCATTTCTCAATACATAAATCCGGAACTCGACCCAATAATTATAAGAACGGCATGGCTGATACTAACTTTATTTAATCCACTAATGCTTTTGGCATACTTTATACTGGCATTGGTTTTGCCTGATTCTTCATACGAAACAGCATAAAACAGCACATAACAATATAGTCTGATTTGAATGCAATATTTATCCCAAATTTGGTTCTAAAGGTATTTAGTCTTTTCACCGAAAAACAACCAAAGCATTCATTAAATTAGGGTTTCTCTTCAATCAGAGAAACCCTTTTTCTAAATAAAAAATAATTATTTACCCCTTTCTTTTAAAATATTTCTTCAGATAATTGTACATTGGCTCCCGTAAAATTAAAATATGGCTAGACTCTTTACACAGGTATTCATCATATTATTATGGCTGTTGACAAGTCAATATTCATTATTGGCCCAAGATTTTAATACGCCTTTTTTACATTACAAAGAATTTCAAAAAGCAGACAGTAATAAATTATTTTTACGATTTGAAAATCTTAATTTTGTGAAAAACAATGAGTACTCAGGTACTTTCGCAAATGGGACAACCTGGATCGGCTACTCAGCAACACCAAAATTGGTTTATTATCCATCTTCTAAAATTCGAATTGAAGCTGGAGTGCGGTTTCAGCAATATTCAGGACGAACAAACTTTAATGAAACACAAGCAATATTCTCTGTAAACTATCAAGTCTCAAGTAAAGTCAATTTAATTTTAGGAGGCTTAAACCAAAACAACAACCATATGCTTTCGGAGCCCATGTTCGAGCCAGAAAAGTTCTTTACAGATAAAGCAGAAAGTGGAATTCAATTCTTATATCATTCAAAACGACTAAAGCTTGATACTTGGATTAATTGGGAGCAATTTATACTAGAAGGAGATCCTTTTCAAGAAAAATTCACTTTCGGGATTTCAAGCAGCTACCAATTGAATAACACATCCTCCCAAAACAGATTGTCCATTCCTATTCAAATTCTTTTCACACACAGAGGTGGTGAAATCGATTCATCTGACGAATCCGTTCAAACTATTGGTAACTTTTCTTCAGGACTTAATTTTTCGCGAAAAATTGAGGACTCAAAAATTACTTCATGGAACATTCAAGCTTTGGCATATTACGTTAGCGACAACTCCTCTGTTCGTGAATTTTTCTATAATAAAGGACATGCCTTTTACCCACAGATTGGCATTAACACAAAACACTCTCAATTTAGACTAGGATATTGGAATGCATATCATTTCATAGCCTCCAGAGGTTCGCAATTATTTCAGTCGATTTCCTACAGCCAACCCGGTTTATATCAAAACAGAAGACAATTTGTTACATTTAAGTATTTCTATGAGCGGAAGATAAGTAAAGGCATCAATTTGGGAGCTAAAATAGATCTTTATCACAATCCAATAAATTCAAATACGAATTACGCCACAGCAATCTATCTCAGAATCAATGGAGATTTCTTTCTGAAAAAAGTGAGCTGGAATTAAAGCTTTGCTTTCTCAATTTTATAACGATACAACTTGTTTTTCCATATATCACCCGCATATTCCACATTAATTCTGGGATGAACGGTATAATTGTACGACGTACCATCATCTTCCACCCAAATTCGATTCGAGCTCTCCAGATTCTCTCCATAAAAACTCTTATCCAACTTCAATTGCTGTCCGATTTTACCCGGACCATCAATTCCTTCAACACCACGAATTAATATTGCCTGAGCTTGATCCTTTTTCCCGGTTACAATATTCAGCATCCAATACATCCCGTAAATTAGATAAACATAAACGCACCCACCGCAAGAATACATTACCTCTGTTCTTTTAGTACGCCCTTTTGATGCATGAGATGCCAGATCTTCCTCTCCCACATAAATTTCAATTTCTGTTATTCTAAACCGCTCTTCTTTCCTTGTATCAAATTTTCTAACAATGATTTTTCCTATCAGCTGACAGGCTACTATATTTATATCCTTCAGAAAAAAATCTCTTTTTAATCGAACACTCATTCCTTTCAATATTTATAATTATCAAATACAATCACCCCTTAGTTCCTGCATATCAAATCTTCCAATTGCATTTCTTTCTAAAAAAATACTAAAAAGAGACTTCAAAAATAAATTTATTTCATACTTTTGCAGTGAAATTGTGACGATGGGCTTTCTTATGAAGACTCCCCACCCCAACAACTTGATTCTACTACCCTTAGCAAGTAAAGGATTCAATATTGGGAAATATATCAATTTGATTTTTTGACAGACTTAACTCCTCCACATTACCCGATTATCCACATCAGGTTAAGTTCTTCATCAATAAATCGTTAAAAAAATTGGTGTATTTATAGGATTCTTGTACTTTTGCAAGCCAAATTGGAATAATTGTATTAAAAGTATTATTTATTAAAAGTTTTTAACGTGGATACATTAAGTTACAAAACAGTTTCTGCAAACAAAGCAACCGCCACTAAAGAGTGGATTGTTATTGATGCAGCAGACCAGGTGTTAGGTAGACTTAGCTCTAAAGTAGCAAAGCTGATTAGAGGTAAATATAAGCCAAATTACACTCCTCATGTTGATTGTGGAGACAACGTGATTATTATCAATGCTGAGAAAATACGTATGACTGGAAACAAAATGACAGACAGAAAGTATTTTTCTTACACCGGACACCCAGGTGGACAAAGAATTCATACTCCAGCTGATCTTATGGCGAAACACCCAGAAAGATTAATTGAGAAGGCTGTTAAAGGTATGCTTCCAAAAAATCGTTTAGGAAGAACTCTTTACTCAAACCTATATGTAGTTGTAGGTCCTGAGCACAAACACGAAGCTCAGCAGCCAAAGAAATTAGATTTAAACACAATTAAATAAGTAGGTATGGAAGTTATTAATGCTATTGGACGTAGAAAAGCAGCTGTTGCCCGTGTATACGTTAGCGAAGGTAAAGGTCAGATTACCATCAACAAAAAAGAGCTTAAAGAGTACTTTACTACCGGAACTCTACAGTACATCGTTCAGCAACCTTTAAACCTTTTAGAGGTAGCCGATAAGTATGACATCAAAGTAAATCTTGATGGCGGTGGAGTTACAGGTCAAGCAGAAGCTCTTCGTTTGGCGATCTCCAGAGCACTTGTTAAAATTGATGCAGAATCAAAATCAGCACTAAGAACTGCAGGTTTCATGACTCGCGATCCTCGTGAGGTTGAACGTAAAAAACCAGGTCAACCTAAAGCACGTAAGAAATTTCAATTTAGCAAGCGTTAAAATTTTTGTGGCAAGTTTAGTATCTAAATTGGTAAGACTTCGATTTTCGAACTACTTAGCAATTGCCATAAAATGAATGTAAACGATTAAAAAAAACAAAAATGTCAAATACTACATTTGAAGAATTATTAGAAGCAGGTTGCCACTTTGGTCACTTGACTAGAAAATGGAATCCAAAAATGGCTCCTTATATTTTCATGGAGCGCAATGGAATTCACATTATCGACTTGCACAAAACAGCTGTAAAGCTGGATGATGCCGCCGCAGCATTGAAACAAATCGCTAAATCAGGAAGAAAAATTCTTTTTGTTGCTACTAAAAAGCAAGCAAAATCAATCGTTTCTGAAAAAGTAGCAGCAGTAAATATGCCATATGTAACTGAGCGTTGGCCAGGTGGTATGTTAACTAACTTCCCTACTATCAGAAAGGCTGTTAAGAAAATGTCTACCATTGACAAAATGGAAGGTGACGGAACTCTTAACCACCTATCTAAAAGAGAAAGACTACAAGTATCTCGTCAAAGAGCTAAGTTGGAAAAAAACTTAGGTAGTATTGTTGATCTGACCAGATTACCGGCAGCTCTATTTGTAGTTGATGTAATGAAAGAATATATCGCTGTTAAAGAAGCAAACCGTTTGGGTATTCCTGTTTTTGCAATGGTTGATACAAACTCAAGCCCAGAAGGTATTGATTTTGTAGTTCCTTGTAATGATGACGCTTCCAGCTCTGTTTCTATCATTCTTGACATTGTAACCGCTTCTATTAAAGAAGGTTTATCGGAAAGAAAAGTAGAAAAAGATACTGAATCAACTGAAAAGAAAGCTTCTAAGCCTAAAAAAGCTAAGAAAGCAGATGCTCCTGCAAATGAAGCACCAGTTGCCGAAGTTGCTCCAGCTGTAGAAGTTGCTCCAGAAGCACCAGTTGCAGAAACAACTCCAGAAGCTCCAGCTACTGAAGAAGAAAAGAATGATAAGGAATAATTAACTAACAAAAAATTAGATATATCATGTCTATTAAAGCAGCAGACGTAGCCAAATTGCGTAAAGCAACTGGCGCAGGAATGATGGATTGTAAAAATGCTCTTACTGAAGCTGAAGGGGATTTTGACGCAGCGGTAAGCATTATTCGTAAAAAAGGAATGGCGATTGCTAACAAACGTGCCGACAGAGAAGCAACTGAAGGTGTTGTATTAGCGAAAGTTTCTGAAGATAAGAAAAGTGGTGTAATGATCACTCTAAACTGTGAAACCGACTTCGTTGCTAAGAATGAGAGTTTCGTAGAATTTGCAACTAAAATTCTTGATTTAGCTTTGGCAAACATGCCTGCAGATCTTGAAGCTTTGAAAGCTTTAGAGCTTGAAGGAAGAAAAGTTGAAGAACACGTTACTGAGCAAACCGGTGTTATCGGTGAGAAAATCGATTTAAGTTTCTATAATAAAATGGAAGCAGAATATTCTGTTGCCTATATTCACGCAGGAAACAAATTATCTACTATGATTGGTTTTAACAAATCAATGGATGAGCAAATGGCTAGAGACGTTGCTATGCAAGCTGCAGCTATGGCTCCAATAAGTATAGATAAGGATGATGTTGATGCTGATGTAGTTGCAAAAGAACTTGAAATCGCAAAAGAAAAAGCTCGTTTAGAAGGAAAACCTGAGGCTATGCTTGATAAAATTGCAGAAGGCCGATTGGTTAAATTCTTTAAAGAATCAACATTATTGAATCAGGACTTTGTTAAAAACAACAAGCAAACTGTTAAGCAGTATCTTGCTGAATCTGACAAAGATTTAACTGTGACGAAAATGATGCGTTTCACATTAAATGCTTAATACAATTATTATTACATATAAAAAGAGTTCCTTTCCGGAACTCTTTTTTTTTATCTTATCGTAGAATTTTCTCAACTTTGGGTATAAAAATCTGAAAGAATGGTTAAATACAAACGTGTACTACTGAAATTAAGTGGCGAATCATTAATGGGTGATCAACAATATGGAATTGATTCACAACGATTGAGTGACTATGCCGAACAAATTAAAGAAATAACAGATCTTGGCGTTCAAGTTGGAATCGTAATTGGCGGCGGTAATATTTTTCGTGGATTAAGCGGTGCCGCTAAAGGTTTCGACCGTGTTAAAGGCGATTCAATGGGAATGCTGGCTACAGTAATTAATAGTCTGGCCCTTAACTCAGCTTTGGAAGCCATCCAATGTAAATCACGGGTTTTAACAGCCATTCGAATGGAGCCAATTGGTGAATTCTATTCGAAACAAAAAGCGGTAGACTACCTTTCTGAAGGTTGTGTTACGATCTTCTCTGCCGGAACAGGAAATCCGTATTTTACAACAGATACTGGTTCTTCTCTTCGTGGAATTGAAATAGAAGCGAATGTAATGCTTAAAGGAACCCGTGTTGACGGCATATATACTGCTGATCCTGAAAAAGACAGTGCCGCTGTAAAATTTGAAACCATTACTTTCGATGAAATCTACAACAAAGATTTAAGAATTATGGATTTAACGGCAACAACAATGTGTAAAGAAAACAATTTACCAATAATTGTTTTTGATATGGATACAAAAGGAAATTTAAAGCAAGTAATTGAAGGTGAAAATATTGGGACATTAGTTCACAATTAACTGCCATTAGCTCTTTGCTACTGATGCATTTTAGTTTTAGTAAAAAAGAACTATCTTTATTTGATTATAGATTTTTGCTATTTTTGTAAACACTATACATTGATCAATAAAAACATATAAAAATCTTTCTCCGATGACTGAAGAAGTTCAAATGTATCTGGATGATACGCAGGAAAAGATGGAAGCTGCTGTTGACCATCTTGAAAAAGAATTAGTAAAAATTCGTGCCGGAAGAGCAAATCCAAGCATGTTGAATGGTGTGATGGTGGATTACTACGGAAACATGACTCCATTGGCTCAGGTTGCCAATCTAAGCGTGCCCGATCCAAGAACTATTGCAATCCAACCTTGGGAAAAACCAATGATTGTACAAATTGAAAAAGCGATTATGAATTCAAATCTGGGTTTTAACCCGGATAATAATGGAGAATTAATCCGTATTCATATACCTCCTTTGACCGAAGAACGCAGAAACGACTTGGTTAAACAAGCTAAATCAGAATGCGAACATGCAAAAGTAAGCATCCGAAATGCCAGAAGAGATACCAATGTTGAATTAAAAAAACTGGTGAAAGAAGGTTTATCTGAAGACATCGAAAAAGATGCAGAAGCTTTTGTTCAAAAGCTTACCGACAAGTTCAGCAAAAAAATTGATGACTTGCTGGTTGAAAAAGAGAAAGATATCATGACAATATAATTAATAAAAAAGCTGCCCATAAAGGCAGCTTTTTTTTAACAATTATTGGTTTCTTAATTTCTTAACTGTTTGCATAAATATTTTCAACCGCTCATCAGAAATGTCATTCTCCCAATATCCATCTTTCTTAAAATGCGAACCAACAATAAAAGCAGAAGCATAATCCCAATACTCCGAAAGATTCTCTGCAGTAATACCAGATCCAATTAATACAGGAATGTGAATTTTATCCTTTAAGCTTTTTAACTCGTGCAAATAAACAGCTCTGCCTGTTGAAGAGCCTGTAACAATTACACCATCACTTAGAAAAAATTCGGCAGTCTCCGCTGTTTCATCAATATCCACATCGGCAGTAATGGCATGCGAGCTGTGCTTCTTTTTAATATCGGTAAACACAAGAACATTTTCTGCTCCAATTGCTTTTCGATACCGCATCAACTCCCCGGCACAAGAATCGATATAACCCTCGTCGGCAACATGCCCAAATACAAAACCCTCGGCACGGATAAATTGAAAATTTGCAGCTTTTGCTACGGCCAGAGCTTCTTTATTGGCTCCTGCCAGAATCTGAATTCCCAAAGGCAATTTTACAGCATCACGTAACGATTTTGCAACAACTGCCATAGAGGCGGTTATTTCCGGTCCAACAGATCCTTTTAAATACGGAACGTCGTGCATGTTCTCAATCATGATGGCATCCAAGCCGGCCTCCTCGTATTGCTTAGCCTCTAACACAGCAATTTCACAAATCTTTGCCAAGGAATATTTATTCTTCGGCGTTCCAGGCAATGCCTGAACATGCACCATTCCGATGATCGACTTATTAAGCTTCATATTTTAAGGATTTGAGATATCAAAATTAAGATATGAGATCATTAAAACATTATTTAGTTACTTTCTAGAATCTTAAACAACTCATCCAATTTTGGGGTGAGAATGATCTCAGTTCTACGATTTTTACTACGACCTTCGGCGGTTGCATTAGTACCAATCGGCACGTATTTACTTCTACCCGCAACGGTAAGTCTTTCTGCATCAATTCCAGCATTTAAAATCAGTATCCTAACAATCGATGTTGCTCTTTTCACACTTAAATCCCAATTGTCTTTTAGCTCACCGATACCCTTGTAAGGAACATTATCGGTATGACCTTCAATCATTACATTAATATCTTTGTTTTGGGCCAATACACCCGCTAAATGTCCTAATGCATCCACTCCTCTTTGATCCACCTGATAACTTCCCGACTTAAAAAGGAGCTTTTCATCCATGGAAACATAAACCTTTCCATTTTTAGTGGTGATCGACAAACCATTGCCTTCAAATCCGGTAAGGGCATTCATCACCTTTTGCTTTAATGCCTTAACGGCCTCATCTTTTCTATTTAAAGCCGATTCCAATTCCTGCAAACGCTTATCTCTCCGATTCAATTCAGCCTGTAAGGCATCCAGAGTTCGTTTGCGGGCATCCATTTCTTTTTCCAAAGAAAGAACTTCATCTTCACGCAGCCTTAATTCATTCTGAGCTTTTTTAATCTGACCTAATAAAGCTTTAGTTTCCTTTTCGTTGCCTGCCTGCATTCCTGCCAATTGATTAAGCAAATCCTGATTGCTCTTTTCTATTCTGCTCAATCGTTCCCGTGCAGATTGAAGGCGTCGCGATATTTGCAGCGTATCGGCAACAATGTTTTTATATTTTTCATCTAAAACCTCAAGCTTTCCACTCAATTCGTTGTTTGACTCACTTAGCTTAAGATTTTTTTCCTTTTCCATCTCCAATTCATCCTGACAATTTTGTTGTTTAAATTGAAGTTCTTGAAATTGTCTTGTAGGAACACAAGAAAAACATAGAAAAACTGATACTAAAATAAATACCAGCGGGCTCGTTTTTTTGAACATGTTTATTATTATTTATTTCCTTTACTACGAACTAATACCACTTATTAATCATTCTTATTATCTAATCTAATTATAAAGTATTCAGATTCTCTTTTTTCGGGAGCACCTAAGACTCTATATCTGACATCCGTTATTTACTAAAAAAAATTCTACAAAACAGAACATTACCTAAAGACAGATGCAATCCGTTACAAAAAAAGCACAAACAAATATAAGAATCTGACACGGTATCGTCATCACTAAATGAAAGAATACTTTCGTTTTTATTACTATCTTCGTGCATAATTTTTCTTCCGGAATGATCTGTTTATCTAAGATCAATTTAAAAAAGTGATTGATAAACAAATTCTTATTCTGTTAAACGATAAAAAGGGGGATTTCGTACATGGCCAAGTCTGAAAAAAAAATTTTAGATAAAATCAATATTCCATCCGATCTGAAAAAGGTATCAGAAGACGACCTTATTCAGGTTTGTGAAGAATTGCGCCAAGAAATTATTGAAGAAGTTTCGTGTAATCCAGGGCATTTTGGTGCCAGTTTGGGTGTGGTGGAACTTACCGTTGCCCTTCACTATGTGCTAAATACTCCCTACGACAACCTGATTTGGGATGTTGGTCATCAGGCATACGGACATAAAATTCTTACAGGAAGAAAAGATGTTTTTCATACCAACAGAAAATACAAAGGGATAAGTGGTTTCCCTAACAGAAACGAAAGTGAATACGATGCGTTTACTGTTGGACACTCCTCGACGTCGATTTCTGCAGCATTGGGAATGGCCACTGCCGCGCATTTAAATGGAGAGACCGATCGAAAAACAGTTGCCGTAATTGGTGATGGGTCGATGACTGCCGGTTTGGCCTTTGAAGGATTGAACAATGCTGCGAATAACAATGCTGACTTATTGGTGATTCTGAATGATAACAATATGGCAATTGACCCAAATGTTGGTGGTTTAAATAACTATTTGCTTGATATCACCACTTCTCAAACCTATAATAAAGTAAAGAATGATGTTTGGCGGTTTTTAGGGAAATTAAACCGGTTAAATCCAAATACTCAAAAAATATTTCAGAAAGTAGAACATGGAATCAAAACCATTCTGCTAAAACAGAGTAACATTTTTGAAGCTTTTAACTTCAGGTATTTTGGACCTGTTGATGGACATGATGTAAATCATATGGTGAAAGTTTTAAGTGATTTGCAAAAAATTTCCGGACCAAAGCTTCTGCATGTTATTACGCAAAAAGGAAAGGGTTTTAAACTGGCAGAACAAGACCAGACCTACTGGCATGCACCAGGAATGTTTGACAAAGTAACAGGTGAAATTTTACAAACTGAATCCAAGAGTCCGCAAGCACCAAAATTTCAAGAAGTTTTTGGCAATACCTTAGTTGAACTAGCCGAAATGAATGATAAAATTGTTGGAATCACTCCTGCAATGCCAACCGGCAGTTCATTAAATATCATGATGGAAAAAATGCCTGATCGGGCATTTGATGTGGGAATTGCAGAGCAGCATGCAGTTACTTTCTCTGGGGGACTGGCGGCAAAAGGAAAATTACCTTTTTGTGCTATCTACTCATCATTTATGCAAAGAGCTTACGATCAGGTAATTCATGATGTAGCCCTGCAAAATGTAAATGTTGTATTTTGCCTGGATCGTGGCGGTGTTGTTGGTGCCGATGGTGCAACTCATCATGGCGTTTACGACCTGGCCTTCTTCCGGTGCATTCCAAATATGACTATTGCGTCTCCTCTTGATGCGATTGAGTTGAGAAATTTGATGTTTACTGCCCAACAAGAAAATATGGGTCCTTTTTCTATTCGTTACCCTCGAGGTAAGGGTCGTATTCTTGATTGGCAAAAACCTTTTGAGATTCTTCCTGTTGGCAAAGGCCAAAAACTAAAAGACGGAAAAGATCTTGCAATTCTATCGATTGGAGCTATTGGCGTGGAAGCTGTGGATGCCATTGAAGAACTGGAAAAAGACGGCTACTCGATTGCTCATTACGACATGAGATATCTGAAACCTATTGATACCGAATTACTGCATGAGGTTCTTGGAAAACACGATCAGGTTATCACTCTTGAAGATGGGTGTATTATTGGCGGATTAGGTTCTGCAGTCATCGAGTTTGTAAATGATAACCATTACCGGGCCAGGGTAAAACGCTTGGGTGTACCCGATAAGTGGATAGAACAAGGAACTCAACAGGAATTGTATCGGGAATGTGGATACGACAAATTGGGAATCATCAAATCGTCAATTGCAATTTTAACCAAAACTGAAGACTAAGGATTATCTCTATACCCATCAGAATAGGGATCAAGTCCTTCAAAATCTCCTGTAAAAGAATCAATTCGGGTCTGAAGTTCCTGATTCATTTTAATTAAATAGATGGTATCTTCAGTATGCAGCTCCACAACATTTATTTTATCACCATTTGGTTTGGTAATGCTTATCAAATCATCTTCATAAATTCCATCGGGAAAGGTTTTTATCAAATGTTGAATTAACTCAACGCCAATGCTTTTAAAGTCCTTAATTACTCTTTTCATCACACACTGATTAATAATCGATATCAATCTTTTTCACATTCCCCTAAAACTGGTCCGGGCAAATAAGAGTTTCAATCAGAATCATTCCCTCTTTTATTACTGATTTCAATTTAAGGAATTTAAGAGAATGAAAAAAAATATTCTCCGGAAAGAAGTCTATTTATATTTCAAATTTAATGGTGCAAAATTGTAAATGAGAACGAAATCAAGCTTCCCGAAACATCTTAGGCAGCACATAAATCGTTTTCGCTCAAATAAAAGTGAATTCTATACCCCAGTACCAGCATTCCTAAATATTAAAAACCTAGTTTTGCCGACTTATTCAAAATTTTGATGATAACATATGGTAGATTTTTTCAGAAAGAAAGCAGCAAATTCAAAAGATGATATATTATCCGGATTAACCGTAGCTCTTGCGTTGGTACCAGAAGCGGTTGCTTTTGCCTTTGTGGCTGGTGTTGATCCGTTAGTTGGGCTTTACGCTGCCTTTATGGTTGGTTTAATTACTTCTGTTTTTGGTGGTCGCCCGGGAATGATATCCGGAGCTACCGGAGCCATGGCAGTTGTTTTAGTCAGCCTTGTAAAAGAAGGAAATGATCTGGGAATGGCAATGGCTAATCCTGTTCAGGATATGGGTTTGAACTATTTGTTCGCAACAATAATTCTGGCAGGTGTTCTTCAATTTTTAGCCGGTGTTTTCAAGTTTGGTAAATTCATCAGACTCATTCCCCACCCTGTTATGATGGGGTTTGTAAATGGTTTGGCCATTGTTATTTTCATGTCGCAGCTAGGGATGTTTCCACAGGTAATTAATTGGAATGCTATTTCTTTCTCAGACTACACCCTACATATAAACCGTGAAACTTTTTGGGCAGCAGATAAAGTTCTATATACGATGGTTGGTTTGGTTATTCTCACCATGAGTATCATGTATCTTCTTCCTAAGATTACAAGTAAAATACCTGCAGCTCTTGTTGCAATTTTAACTGTATCGGCCATTGTAATATTTGGGAATCTTGATGTCAGCACTGTTGGATCATTTATTAGAGATGGCGGCGGTACTGGTCTTAAAGGTGGTTTGCCTTCTTTCCAGAGTCAATTGTTTGTAATGGTTCCTTTCAACTGGACTACCGTTGCCTTTATTCTTCCTTATGCGGTAATTTTAGCTGCCATTGGTCTTATTGAGTCGCTAATGACTTTGAATTTACTGGACGAAATTACCAATAGCCGTGGAAACGGAAACCGCGAATGTATGGCTCAGGGGGCAGCCAATATCGTTACCGGATTTTTTGGTGGTATGGGCGGATGTGCCATGATTGGTCAATCGCTGATTAATGTAAAATCGGGCGGACGAGGAAGACTATCGGGTATTATTGCTGCATCTACCTTATTGATATTTATTCTTTTTGCCTCTCCTTATATCGAAATGGTGCCAATCGCTGCACTTGTGGGAGTAATGTTTATGGTGGTTATCGGAACATTTGCCTGGTCAACCTTTAATGTATTACTTAAAATACCAAAAGCCGATGCCTTTGTATTGATTCTTGTATCCGGCCTAACTGTTATCTTCGATCTTGCCATTGCAGTACTGGTTGGTGTTATCGTAAGTGCTCTTGCTTTTTCCTGGGAAAATGCCCGTAGAATCCGTGCAAGAAGATCATTTCGGGAAGATGGTACTAAAATATATGAAATTTGGGGTCCTTTATTTTTTGGTTCCATTACCACTTTCAATAACAAATTTGATGTCGAAAATGATCCTGAATCGGTAGAAATTGATTTTATCGAATCACGTGTAACCGACCATTCGGGAATTGAAGCAATCAGTAATTTGGTTCAGAAGTATGAAAATGCCGGAAAAACCATTAAATTGAAACACTTAAGTGATGACTGTATTACTTTACTGCAACGTGCCGATGATCACTTTAGAACCGTTATTTTGAGAGATATTGATGATCCGAGATACTATGTTGTTACTGATAAAGCGAAAATTGGATAAGCTCAGAAGATATTTGTAATGGAAATTCGTTTCCATTGCTTTTTTTTCACCTCCTTCCCATGTGGGAGGAGGTGTTTTGCATAAAAAAGGGCTTGAATTTTCATCCAAGCCCACTTCATTTAGTATTTGGATTTTATTTCAATCCCAGTTTCTTGGCAATCTCGGCAGGAATCGCATCTTTATGCAATAGCAAACCAACGGTTTTGTACTGTACAAATGCCTTCGATGCATAAAAATATCCATCGTAAGGATTGTTGTCGGTTCCCCAAGAGTTTTTAATCAGGTAATACTTGCTGCCATTCTGATCTTTCGCAATACCTACCATGTGCATCAAATGATCTTCGGTCGATTCGTAATTATCAAACGCAATTTGACGCATTTCTTGTGTTATTTCTTTTTCTTTCACAGGATATTCTGTTCCGTATGCCGCTTTCTGATCCTTGCTCATTTTCTCCCATTTCGAAATTTCCGCATTATCCATGCTTTTTTCTTCGGTTTCGGGAACTACAGCCACACCTTTACGATATGCAAATCCATCTTCACTAACATCGCTTCCCCAGGCAAGACTGTATCCATTCTCAATGGCATTATCAACAACCTGCATCATTTCATCCATTGGTAAATTGTACACCTCTCCCAACGACCAGTTATCCGGTCCTTCGAAAATAAAGCTTTCGTAAAACGGATGATGTGTATAGGAAGTAATTGTTACGTAATCGTCCATATTAAGGCCTTGTTCCTTTGCGAAAGACTTTGGTGTGTATTCTTTAGTATTGTACGTAAAAGTCTCTGGTATCTCACCTAAGTAAACATCCAGAATCCCATCAAATCCTCTCATCCAAACCGGAGTAATTTTTTTGTTCTTGTTTTTCACCACAGCATCAACATAGGCTTTCAAAACCTCATCCATTTCGCCGTGCACCGGCATTGTTTCATCAAAGGTATTTCCTGAATAAGCTTCCTGCGGAATCAAACCAAAATCCTTTACAACGTTCAAAGCATCCCAGCCTTCTGCTCCGGCAGAGAAACTTTTCATCCCGTGAAAACGGACATAATCCTTGGCACGTAAATGATAGTTACGGTTCACAATAAACATCTCCGAAAAATCCACTTCCTCTTTTCCCAATCGAATAATTTCCGATTCCAAAAATGAAATGCTTGCAAAAGACCAGCAAGTTCCGGAACGGTACTGATTTTTCACCGGACTTGTCTTCAACTGTTTTTCGATGGTAAACTGATAACTTTTCTTTTCCTCTTCCTTCTTTTTTGCCAATGATGTCTGCAACAGACCAAATACAAGAATGGCAGCAATTAAATATTTATTCTTCATTTTTATAATTGTTAGCTTGTTTAAGTTAATTAATGCAAGGTAAATCTTGATAAAACAATTCTTTGCCGTATTTTTGATTACTGACAGAAGATCTTGCAATGTAAAAAATAATTCTTCAATTTTATTGTTGAACAAATCAAAACCAAACAACATTTTCTAACTTAAATTACATACTCAAATGAAAAAAATTGCTTCAATTACATTGTTGCTGGCCTTGAGTTTAGGCTTTGTGGCTTGTAATGAAAAACCAACCAAACAAGCTGAGGTTTCTCCAATACAAAAATTAGTAGATCAGTACGCTGAATTTGAACTAACAACAGACATCAGTAAACTGACCGAAAACGAAAAACAAATGCTTCCAATTTTAATGGACGCTGCTGATATTATGGAAGAGTTATTCTGGAAAGACGCAATTGGAGACAAAGCAGAATTTTTAGGAACGCTTACCGATCCTGCTGCCATTGCTTATTCAAAAATAAATTACGGCCCTTGGGATCGTCTAAACAATAACCTTCCTTTCATTGATGGATTTGGAGCAAAACCTAAAGGTGCAAACTTTTATCCAGGCGACATGACTCCAGAAGAATTTGATGCCATCGAAGATGAATTGAAAACTGATTGGTACACAAAAATTGAGCGCGACGAAAATGGTGACCTTAAAGTGGTTCCCTATCATATTGCGTATCAGGAACAAATTGAAAAAGCTGCTGATTTGTTACTAAAAGCCTCAGAATTAGCTGAAGATGCTGGTCTGAAAAAATATCTTGAGCTGCGTTCAACAGCTCTTTTAACAGATGATTACCTGGCTTCTGATTTGGCTTGGATGGATATGAAAACCAACACAATCGATTTTGTTGTTGGTCCTATCGAAACATACGAAGATGCCCTTTACGGATACAAAGCTTCGCACTCTGGTCAGATTTTGGTGAAAGACAAAGTCTGGAGCGAAAAATTGTCAAAATTCGCTTCTTTACTACCTCGCCTGCAGGAGGGACTTCCTGTTCCTGCCGAGTACAAAGCAGAAAAAGCGAATGCTAATGCGGATATGAATGTTTATGACGTAATCTACTATGCGGGCGATTGCAATGCGGGCAGCAAGAACATTGCTATTAACCTGCCAAACGATCCTCGTGTTCACGCTCAAAAAGGATCAAGAAAATTGCAGTTGAAAAATGCAATGAAAGCTAAATTCGATAAGATTCTAGTTCCTATTTCAGATTTATTAATGGACGAAAGTCAACGTAAAAACGTAACCTTTGATGCTTTCTTCGAAAATGTGATGTTTCACGAAGTGGCTCACGGTTTGGGTATTAAATACACTTTAAAAGATCAGGAAAGCGTACGTAAGGCATTAAAAGATACTTATACTTCTATTGAAGAAGGAAAAGCAGATATTCTTGGTTTGTATATGATTACACAAATGGCTGAGTGGGGCGAACTGGATGCTGACAAGCTGATGGATAATTACGTTACTTTTATGGCTGGCATTTTCCGATCGGTACGTTTTGGTGCTGCCAGTGCTCACGGAAAAGCAAATATGATCCGTTTCTATTTCTTCGAAGAACAAGGTGCCTTTACAAGAAATGCAGAAACAGGAACTTACAAAGTTGATTTTGGGAAAATGAAAGCCGCTATGAATGAATTGGGAAAACAAATTCTAATTGTTCAGGGCGATGGAAACTATGAAGCTGCACAGCAAATGATTGCTGAAAGAGGCTTTATTCGTGAAGATCTTCAGAAAGATTTAGATCGTGTAAACAATGCCGGTATTCCAAAAGATGTTGTGTTTAAGCAAGGTGCTAAAGTATTGGGCCTGTAAACAAATCAGAACCAGGAAATTAGTGCTGAAGCTATTTACAGCTAAAAAATAGAAAAAAGAGGCAGAATCAAAATTGATTTTGCCTCTTTTGTTCCCTCTCAAAACACCTTCTGTAATCCCATTCCCCTTATTTCCTCCCTTTTGTAATTGTTAAAATATTAATCTAATTTAGCGACTAAAAGACCCCTTTGTCTTTTTCTGGATTTTGACTTCAATTATTAAGTATGGTTCAAGTCGAAATACAACAAGTACTAATAATTCAGAATATTTATGCTCTCAAAGACTGCCGAATATGCGATTCGTGCACTGGTTTATATCCAATTGCAAAACTGGAAAGAAAAACGTCCGGGATTTAAGGAAATAGCCGAAAATATAGAATCGCCTGAACACTTCACTGCAAAAATATTGCAGGTACTAACCCGCTTCGATCTAATAAAAAGTTTGAAAGGAAGAAATGGCGGGTTTTTCTTTGATAAGGAGAATGAAGACCTTCAACTCTATAAAATTATTACAGCAATTGATGGAGAAAAATCTTTTATCAGCTGTAGCTTTGGTTTTAAAAGCTGCGACTATGAAAACAAATGCCCTTTGCATGATGATTTCTCAGAATTGCGAAAAAATTATACTGTTCTCGTAAAAGAACGTACCATACAAAGTCTTGCAAAAAAAATCCTAAACGGAGAAGCTGTTCTAACACAGAACATTAAATAGATATATTTCAGGCAATAAATCTGAAAATCCGAAACCATAAAGGTGCCCAAATTGGGTATTTTACAACATAGCATATCATCTTTAGCCTTTGTATCTTACCCATCCTTTGGAATCGACCTGATATAACCATTTTACGATGGAGAAGTATAAACAGAATATGAGTAATATAAGTAACATTTATTGGAAGACTCTCCTTCTGATTTTCTTCATTTTCCTTTTTGCATTTCAAGCTTCTGCAAGAAAACAAAGAGTACTTATTCTGCATTCCTACCATCAGGGATTGAATTGGACCGATAATGTAAGTGCAGGAATACAGTCTGTTTTGGGTCGTGAAGACAATGTTGAGCTGATGTTTGAATACATGGACACAAAGCGGAATTCAAATCCCGAATATCTGAAAGAATTCGCGAATCTTTATGGTCTCAAACACCTAAAAAATAAATTTGATGCCATCATTGTTTCTGACAACAATGCATTGGATTTTGTAAGGGATTACTATACCAATTTCTTTAAAAACACACCAATAATTTTTTGTTCTATTAATCAATTCTCCGATCAGTTAGTGAAAGGAATTGAACAAGTTTCTGGTGTTACCGAAGAAATTGACTCCCGAAAAACGATTGAAGCAGCCTTGCGTTTGCATCCTAAAGCAACAAAATTGGTTGTGATTAACGACAATCAGACCCAATCAGCAATCTTGAACAGAAATAATATCAAATCTTTTTGGCCTGACTTACATACCGATGTTGAACTTATTTTTTTGGAGAATTTACTCATTGATGAACTGGTTGATCAGGTGAGAAACCTTGATCCCAACAGCATTATTTACCTTCTGAATTTTAGCCGCGATAAAGAAGGAAATTTTATCTCCTATCAGGAAAATATTGAAATTATACGAAAGGCAACAAAATTACCAATCTATAGTAGTTGGGAATTCTATTTTAACGAGGGTATTGTTGGAGGGATGCTCACAAGTGGATATAAAGAAGGAGAATTAGCTGCTAAAATTGCTCTTAAGGTATTGCATGGGAAAGAGATCAATAAAATTCCGGTTATTCACTCCGGATACAACAATTTCAAATTCGATTTCGAACAAATGAAACGTTTTGGAATTCTCCCTAAACAACTTCCCAAAGGTAGTTTCATCAGCAACCAACCGCCTCCTATTGTTCCCCAATACCAAACATCACTATTTGTAATAATTATATTCGGTTTAATCATTGCAATTATCTTAAGGTACTCGAAATTGAAAAGGGAGCAAAATGAGAAAAAACTGATTCAGGAAAATGAAGAATTGGACCGAAGGGTAGCCGACAGAACAAAAGAAGTTGTGTTTGCCAACGAAAAACTGGAATTACAAACCGAACAAATTATCAAACAAAATAAGGAGCTGGAAGATCACCGGCACAATCTTTTGGAACTTGTTAAAGTACGTACTGAAAATTTAGAAGAAGCAAATCTTGAACTTAAAAGCAGCCGGGACAGACTTCTTCGAATGCTGGATGCAAATTCAGATGGTGTTTGGGAACATAATTTCGCAAACGATCAAACCTACATAAGCAAGATCATATGGGATAAATTAGGCTATAAATCTGTAACGATTTCAAACACAAAAGATCTTCTCTGTAAAATTATTCATCCGGAGGATTTAATCATCATTAAACAAAAACACCGGCAAAACAAATTGGGCTATAGCGCGTTGTTTATTGTCGAATTCAGAATTTTTACAAGCACAAAACACTGGATGTGGTTCAAAGCAAAAGGACAAATTCTTGATTATGACCAAAATGGAAAACCTTTAAACATTGTTGGTACACTTATTAATATCACCCAACGAAAAGAAGCCGAAGAAACAATAAAAAGCGAAGAACGAAAGTTGAGAGTCTCGGAAAAAAGATGGCGTTCCTTAATTGAACAGGCATCCGATGGAATATTAATTTACAATACTGACGGCAATATTCTGGATGCCAATTCGGCGGCATGCAATTGGCTGGGTTATTCTACGGATGAAATTCTGACCCTGAATTACAGCGAAATAGATTCCAGACACAGCAGTTCGGAACTTCATACTTATTGGAGAAAATTAAATGCTTCCTACCCTTCTCTTTCTTTTGAGTCGGTGCAAAAAAGAAAAGACGGATCAAGTTTTCCTGTTGAAATTCACCTTAGCCTGATAGAATTGCAGGACAGCAAGCTCATTTTGTCTCTGGTAAATGATATTAGTGAACGCCAGAAAACCGAACGAAAAATTCTAAATGCAGTAATCAACACAGAAGAAAGTGAACGAAAACGGTTCGCTACCGATTTGCATGATTCTATTGGTCCGCTGCTTTCCAGTATTAACTTATATCTCTCATCCATAGATAAATTTGAATCGGAAGTTGAGAAAAAGAACATTATAAAAGCTTCTGTTGAAGCAGTAAATGAAGCTTTGGTAAGCATCAAAGAAATTTCGAACAACCTGAGCCCGCATATTTTGAACGATTTCGGATTGGAAAAAGCCATTCGTTCTTTCACCAACAAAATCAATTTATCGCAGGCCATCAGCATTAGTTTTTATGCTGAAAATATGAAAGAGCGAATCAATCATCAGGTTGAAGTCGTTATTTTTAGGGTAGTAAGCGAATTAATTAACAATACAATTAAACACGCTAAGGCAACAAATATTGAAATAAACTTGTCAAGAGAAGAAAATTTAGTTTCTCTTATCTATATTGACGACGGAATTGGTTTTGATGCCAAGGAGATTAATGCCGGAACATCAACGGGAATGGGATTGTATAATGTATTTAGCAGGATTAAGTCGTTAAACGGTTCGCACAAAATAAAAAGCCACCCAAAACGTGGCGGCATGATGGCAGTAATAGAAATTAATCTGTAAAATTAAAGAGCATGAGTGAGTACAGGGTAATGATTGTGGATGACCACAAAATGTTTAGAAGTGGATTGCGGTTTCTATTAAATAATGTTCCTAATATTAACATTGTAGGGGAAGCCTCGAACGGAAAAGAATTTCTCGAAATGGCTGATAATATTCAAATTGATATTGCCTTAATGGACATTAACATGCCCGAAATGAATGGAATTGAAGCCACACGAAAAGCTCTCGAGAAATTTCCTGACATGAAAATAATTGTTCTGTCTATGCACGGAGAAGAGGAATACTACGATCAAATGTTAGATGCCGGGGTTAAAGGTTTTCTGCTTAAAAATTCGGATGCAGATGAACTGATCTCAGCACTGGAAGCAGTAATGGCCGGAAAAAGTTACTTCTCTCAGGAACTTTTGGTTGATATTCTGGATCAAAAAAGACTGCACAAATTAAGAACCGAAACTGTAAAATTATCACAACGGGAATTGGAAGTTTTAAAACTGATATGTGATGGCTACAGCAATGCCGAAATTGCAGAGGAATTATTCATCAGCCAAAGAACGGTTGACCGCCACCGGTCTAATTTACTAAGCAAAACGGCATGTAAAAATTCAACTTCCTTGGTAATGTATGCAGTAAAAAACAGAATTATTGAAATTGAGTAAGGTACAGACTGTCTTGTTATTCTACTTATTAATTTGCATTTTGTACTTAATTGAAGACAAATACTTTATTGCAGAATAACCAATTAGAATGAAATTACACCTCAAAATATACAAGTGCATTTTCTTAGTTCTGGCTATCTTACTGGCTCTCTCGTTGGATGTTTCAGCCCGAAGACAAAAAGTACTGATTCTCCATTCCTACCATCAAGGGTTGAATTGGACAGACAACATCACAAAAGGAATTCTATCTGTTCTGAATCAACACGAAAATATCGAAATTCAGTTTGAGTACATGGATACCAAACGAAGGTATGATGAAGAATACCTTGATGAGTTTGTAAAGTTATACCGCCTAAAACATCAGGAAATCCCCTACTCTGCAGTTATTGCTTCAGACAATAACGCTCTTTACTTTACCCGCGACTATCAAAAAGAATTCTTTAAGGACATTCCCATCATTTTCTGTTCGATCGATCAATTTGACAACAGTTTGATTGAAGGAATGGCTAATATTACAGGAGTTACCGAATACATCGATTTTAAGCAAACTATTGAGCAGGCTCTTAAACTGCATCCAAAAGCCAAAAATTTAGTTGTAATCAACGATAATATCACCACATCGGCTGTGATCAACCGAAATCACATCATCTCATTTTGGCCCGAATTAAAAACAGATGTCAAACTAGTATTTCTGGAGAATCTTTCCATTAAAGATTTGGTAGAGAAGGTGAAAAATCTTGATGACTCCAATATTATTCTTCTTATTAATTTTAGCCGGGACAAGGAGGGAAACTATATTTCTTATCAGGAAAACATAGAAATAATCCGCGAAGCCACCCAGCTGCCCATTTATAGCTCATGGGAATTTTATTTTAATGAAGGAATTGTTGGCGGTATGCTGACAAGTGGTTTTAAACAAGGGAAATTAGCCGCTGAACTGGCTGTTAAAATTATCGATGGTGTTGATGTAAATTCGATTCCAATTGTAACTGAAGGATACAATAGTTTTCAATTCGATTTCAATCAAATGAAACGGTTCGGGATTGAGGCAAAACAGCTTCCAAAAAGCAGTTTAATCATTAATCAGCCTCCCTCATTTTTATCGAAACACAAATTTAGCCTCATCATTCTAATTACATTTATCATTCTATTACTGCTTATTATTACCTATGCAAAAATTAAACGGCAACGAAACGAAAGTCGGTTACTAGCCAAAAATAAAGAGTTGAAAAGCAGCAGGAACAGGCTGTTGAGAATGCTTGATGCCAATTCTGATGGTGTTTGGGAACACAATTTCACCATGAAAACGACCTACATCAGCAAGAATATATGGGAAAAACTAGGCTATAATTCTGATTTGATTCAAAACACGCCCGAATTTGTCGAAAGACTAATTCACCCGGATGACTTAAAAGTATTTCTTTCGGAAAGGAAAAAACTGGAAAGTGGCCAAAGTGATCTTTTTGTTGTGGAATTTCGGATTCAGGCAAAGAACAAAACCTGGATGTGGCTGAAGGCGAAAGCAAAAATTATGAATTTCGAATCGCAAAAGCAAGCCATTAATCTGGTTGGAACTTTAATTGATATCACACAAAGAAAAGAAGCCGAAAAAAAGATTAAAGCTTCGGAAAAGAGATGGAGATCTTTAATAGAACAAGCCGCCGATGAAATAATCATCCTTAATTTCGATGGACAAATTATGGATGTTAACCTGGCGGCAACTACCATGCTGGGGTATACACGCGATGAAATTATTAGTTCCAATGTGACTCTTTTGGATCACAAATTCGAATTGGATCAGTTGCATTCCTACTGGCAAAAGCTAAATCCTAAAAACCCATCTTTAAAACTGGAATCGGTTCAGCAAAGAAAAGATAAAACAACTTTCCCGGTTGAGATTCACTTCAGCTTAATTGATTTGTCAGACAGCAGATTAATCTTGGCAGTAATTAGTGATATCAGCGTTAGACAAGAAACAGAACGCAAAGTATTAAACGCCGTTATTGAAACAGAAGAAAACGAGAGAAAGAGGTTTGCTACCGATCTTCACGATTCTATTGGTCCATTGCTGTCCAGTATTAACTTGTATCTTTCCGCCCTTGCAAAATCAAAATTAAGCGATCGAAATGAGAAAATGATTACGGCTTCGCGGGAAATAGTAAGCGAAACCCTGGTCAATATCAAAGAAATATCAAACAATTTAAGCCCACATGTTTTAAACGATTTTGGACTGGTAAATGCCATTCACTCGTTTATCAACCAAATAAACTTATCCAAATCAATCAACATTACATTGGATTCGAAAAATTTGGAAGGCAGATTAAACCAGCAGGTGGAAGTGGTGATATACAGAGTTGTTACAGAACTAATCAACAATACCATTAAACATGCCGGGGCCAGTAACATTCAAATTACACTTTCAAAAGAGAATAATTCCCTAAATCTTATTTATATTGACGATGGGAAAGGTTTCAATCCACAAGAGATTAGTATCGAAACATCAGGAATGGGCTTGTACAATATTCTGAGCCGAATTCGCTCCTTAAATGGAACACACAATATCCAAAGTACGCCTGAAACCGGTGGTATGATGGCAGTTGTTACCGTAAACCTTTAAAACTTCGGATATGGAAGAACAAAAAATTATCATTGTTGATGATCACAAAATATTTAGGAAAGGCCTGCGTTTTCTTCTGGAAGATATGGAAGGCATTAATGTTATTGCTGAAGCCGAAGATGGTAAGGAGTTTTTGAATTTATTGGAAATTAGTACTCCCGATATTGTTTTAATGGACATTAACATGCCAAAAATGAATGGTATTGAGGCTGCAATTGAAGCCATGAAATTTCATCCAAAGCTCAAAATAATTGTACTTTCTATGCATGGGGAAGAACAGTATTACGACAAAATGGTGGAAGCCGGGGTGAAAGGTTTTCTATTAAAAAATTCAGATGTTGATGAACTGTCTGCAGCTCTGCAAACTGTCGCTTTAGGCGGATCTTACTTTTCGCAGGAACTGCTTGTTGGAATTCTAAACAAACGCAAAGAACAAAAAAAACCCTCAGAAATTGTCAATTTCACTGATCGTGAACTTGAAGTACTGCAATTAATCTGTAAAGGCTTTAACAATAATAAAATTGCCGACACGCTGTTTATAAGTATCCGAACCGTCGAACGTCATCGGGCAAACCTGCTAAGCAAAACAAATTGCACCAACTCAATTGCAATGGTAATGTTTGCAGTTAAACACAACATTATCGAAATATAATCTGAAAAAGAGGCACTTATCACGCTTTAATTGTACCTGTTCCAAATAAGGGGCTAATTCCTTAGCCACAAGCAGCATACAAGCCAAATATACGTAATAATACTCACAGGCATGTGAGCGTATTTTTCATTGATTTGCGCAAAACTACCCTTTTGCAATGCAAACGATTCCACTTGTTTTGTATCAATAAATTATCTAATCGATAAATCATTATTCATTCAAAACAATTTACTATGATAACCTTTTTTATATGTATTGTGGCTTTGATTTTGGGTTACGTTGTGTACGGAAAATTTGTTGAAAACAAATTTGGTGCCGACCCGGAAAAAACAACCCCTGCCATTGCGCAGGAAGATGGTGTTGACTTTGTACCAATGGGTTGGAAGAAAATTTTTCTAATCCAGTTTTTAAATATTGCAGGATTAGGTCCTATCTTTGGAGCTATTGCAGGTGCTCTTTGGGGACCTGTTGCATTCATTTGGATCGTATTTGGATGCATTTTTGCCGGAGCAGTTCACGATTACTTCTCAGGAATGCTGTCCGTCCGTCATGGTGGTGCAAGTATTCCCGAAGTAGTAGGAAAATACTTAGGACCAGCCTTCAAAAATTTCATGAGAGTGTTCTCTGTAATTCTATTGGTGCTGGTTGGAGTGGTATTTATTAAAGGCCCTGCAAGTATTTTAAATGGATTAACAGGCTTCAATATTTCCATTTTAATTGGTGCTATTTTCTTGTATTATCTAATCGCAACACTGGTACCCATCGACAAACTAATTGGAAAAGTATATCCATTTTTTGGCCTTTGCTTACTAATTATGGCCGTTGGAATCGCTGGGGCTCTTATTTTTGGAGGATTCCACATTCCTGAACTAATTCCTGCCAATATTGGTAATTTACATTCAAGTCCCGATAAATATCCAATCTACCCCTTACTGTTCATCACCATTGCATGTGGAGCAATTTCGGGTTTCCATGCAACACAGTCTCCGTTAATGGCTCGTTGTATGACTAATGAAAAACAAGGAAGAAAGATATTTTACGGTACTATGATTGCCGAAGGTGTTGTTGCTATGATTTGGGCTGCTGCCGCTATGACCTTTTTTGGTGGCGTTAGAGAACTGGGAGAAACAATGGCACAACCAGGACACAATGCGGCATGGGTAGTAAACGAAATCTGCAATAGTCTGCTGGGAAAAGTTGGTGGATTTCTTGCCATTTTTGGAGTTGTAGCTGCACCAATAACCTCTGGTGATACAGCATTTAGAAGCGCTCGCCTAACAATCGCCGATTCTTTGAATTTCTCACAAAAATCAATCGCAAAACGTTTAATTGTTACCATTCCTCTTTTTGTTGTTGGATTTTTACTGACACAAGTAAATTTTGCAATCATCTGGAGATACTTCGGTTGGGCCAACCAAACTTTAGCAACAGTTGTTCTTTGGACTGCGGCAATGTATATGGTTACCAAGGCAAGAAGTCACTGGTTTATTTCTTTGCCGGCAACCTTTATGACTGCAGTTGTGGTGACCTATATCTTAATTGCTCCTGAAGGATTTAGTTTATCGCAGGAAATCGCTTATCCTCTTGGCATTGTAACTGCATTATCAAGCTTGGCGGTTTTCCTTTATACGGCTTATAAAAAAGCTTCTCCAAAACTTACACTACAAGAGCAGTAATCACCAACTTCCAAATCAAAACTAAAATGAAAACAATAAAAACATTATTCCTCTCAGTCCTTGTTTTATCGGGGATTGCAGCGAAAGCACAAGAAAAACCAGTTGTTAGCATACACGGGTTTGTGGCCGCCGAAAGCTATTTCGATACCAGAAAAACGGTGAATGCGCGCGAAGGAGCAATTCTTTTATTTCCTGCTGCAAAATCTTTAGACACAGAAGGCAATGATCTAAACGACCGCTCCGAATTTATGATGACATCCATTCAGTCGAGATTGAATGTTACCCTTACCGGATTCGAAGCTTTCGGAGCAAAAGGTACTGCTGTGGTAGAAGGAGACTTTGTGGGAACGACTAACGATCAAACAGGTTTGCTGCGTTTGCGTCATGCCTTTATCAAATTAGATTGGGAAAAAGATCAGTTGTTAGCTGGTAAATACTGGCACCCGATTTTTATTGAATCAGCATTCCCAAGAGTATTGCATTGGGGTGCAGGCATTCCTGTTGGAGTTTTAAACCGTGCGCCACAATTACGATATACCCGAAAACTTAAAAACAGTAAGTTGAGTCTGGCTTTGCTTTCTCAAATGGATTTTAAAAGTAAAGGGCCTGAAGGCAATAGTGTGAAATACGCACAACAATCGGCCATTCCTGAATTCAATGCCCGATTCGAGACTCAACTTTCAAAGGTTATTTCAACGGGGATTACTGTTGGTTACAAAACCTTAATGCCCCTAACAGTAAATTCTCTTGGCCTTAAAACCGATGAGAAAATCGGAAGCAGCTATACAAATTTGTGGTTGGGTATTACCGGTAAAAAATTCAAATGGAACATTCAAAACATTTATGGCCAAAACATGTGTGATTTCTTTATGCTTGGTGGATATGGGGTTAAGAATGTTAAAACCAACGGCGATTACGAATACACCAATATCAAAACCTGGAATCTGGTTTCTGATGTCTTCACAACAGCTGGAAATGTTAGATATGGTTTGAACGCCGGTTACAGCAAAAACCTGGGTGCCGATGACGATCTGGCCAAAGACAATGGCAGTTTTGTTGGTTTGTACAGCCTTGGATCCAATATCGATTACCTGTATCAGGTAGCTCCAAGAATTGAGTTTTTAGCTGGTAAAATGAAAATTGGCGGCGAAATCATTTATACTGCGGCGGCTTACGGAACCACTCAGATTGATGGAACCGTTACCAACTCAGAGATAGAAAGCAGTACCCGTTTTTTATTGCATTTTAACTATGCTTTTTAGTTCTTTTGCCTTTTAGGCGAATGGGAAAAAAATAATTATTTAAATACAGATCCGGATTTTTTACAATCCGGATTTGTTCTTTAAAATCCTGATACAATGAATGAATTCAAGATCTTTTCTGAAGCTCTAAAACTTAAAGCTCCCTGGTTGGTAAAGGATATTAAATTTATTGAAGCCAATCTTTCAGAAAAAGTGCTTCACATCGATTTGGAATATTTTTTCAAGGAACATTACCTTCATCAGGATGGTTCCCAATATCCAATCACTGAATACCTGGAAGTAACACACCGGCATTACAATTTCCTGAACTGCACTTGTTATCTGCACATTAGTCTGCCCTGCTTTTTGAATTCCCGGCACGAAAAAGAACAGGCTCCTCTTCCTGTAAATAAAAAAACTTTGCTTTCGGGATATTAGCTTTTGGGCTAAACAGCCAATTACATATCCTTACTCCAATTAATCTTACATAAATTTCCATTCGTATCCCATTAACATTTCGTATTTTTAGTTTCTCTAAAAACTGATGCTTACAAAATGGAAAGTAATTCGCAACTGGATCTGGCACACAAGTTTGTACGATTCACAAACACAACAATTTTTTTAACAGGAAAGGCCGGTACCGGAAAAACTACCTTTTTGCGTCAGTTAAAAGAGGAATTGCCCAAACGAATGGTTGTTGTTGCACCAACTGGTGTGGCAGCCATTAATGCCGGCGGAGTAACCATTCATTCCTTTTTTCAGCTGCCTTTTGGCCCCATATTGCCCGGACAAATACTAAACGAGGATAAAAACCCCAAAACCGAATCCAATTCTCCCATCCGGAAGTACCGAAAAGAAAAAATCGATATCATAAAATCTCTCGACCTGCTGATTATTGATGAAATTAGTATGGTTCGTGCCGATTTGCTGGATGGAATTGATGAAGTGCTGCGCAAATTTAAAAACAGAAACCTGCCTTTTGGTGGTGTTCAGGTGCTGATGATCGGAGATTTACAGCAACTGCCTCCTGTCGTAAAAAACGAAGAATGGAGTTTGCTTCGAAATCATTACGAAACCCCTTTCTTTTTTAGCAGCCGTGCATTTCTGCAATCGCAGCACATTAGTATCGAACTTACACATGTTTACCGCCAAAAAGATGAAAGATTTATCAAGATTCTGAATGAAATCAGGAACAACCAACTCTCTCAGGCATCCTATACCGAATTGGAAAAAAGATATCTGCCCGATTTTAAACCAACCGATAAGGATGGTTACATCACTTTAACAACACACAATGCCAGGGCACAAAAAATAAATGAAGAAAAACTAAAGCAACTAAAGGGAAAATCACAGCAATTTAAAGCAAACATTACAGGAATATTTCCCGAATACTCCTTTCCCACCGAAGAGCAGCTGCAATTGAAAACAGGTGCACAGGTGATGTTTGTAAAAAACGACAGCTCGCCTGAGAAACTCTATTTTAACGGCAAAATAGGAAGGGTTACCGGTTTTGGCGATGATGTAATTCATGTGAAATGTGAAACCGATAATTTCGAAATTGATGTGTATCCCGAAGACTGGCACAACATCAATTACAGCATCAACCCGGAAAGCAAAGAAATTGAAGAAACAATTTCGGGTGGTTTTTCGCAGTTCCCATTAAAGCTGGCCTGGGCAATTACCATTCATAAAAGCCAGGGATTGACATTCGAAAGAGCAGTGATTGATGCCAACGCAGCCTTTGCCCACGGACAGGTTTACGTAGCCTTAAGCCGCTGCAAGTCGCTGGAAGGATTGGTTCTTAAATCAACGCTAAGTAAATCCGGGATCATCTGCGACAACGCCGTATCCAAATTCACACAAAATATTGAAGCCAATCCTCCGGGGGAAGAAAATCTGGAAAATTCCATTCGCAGGTATCAGTTTCAACTTCTCGAAGAACTGTTTTCTTTTCATGAGATTTATCGAATCTGCAATTACTGCAACAAGCACTTACAGGATAACAGAAACAGTATTCAGGGCAATCTGGCCGATAAAATGAATGCCGCCTTTCCATTTCTGGGATCAGAAGTTTTGGTGGTTGGCGAAAAATTTATTCCATCGGTAAAACGATATTGTGCCGATACTCAGAACCTGCATGAAAACAAAGAAGCGCAGGAAAGAATTGGCAAAGCTTCGGCCTATTTTGTAGAGAAACTCGAGAAACACCTGCAATCCATTCTGAAAGATTTTAGTTTCGATACCGACAACCAAAGTGTAAAAAAAGTAATCGAAGGGCATTTAAAACAATTGAATGAAAAGCTAAGCGTTAAGCTTGTTAGTTTAAAATCGTGTCTGAAAAAATTCGATACTGCCAATTACCAAACTGTTCGGGCCAAAGCTCATTTCGAGAAACAAAACTTCCGTTTAAAGAGTCCTAAGGAGGTGGTTGATGAGAATGTAAAGCATCCCAATTTATTCCGGACACTAAAAAAATGGAGGAAGAATCTGGCCGATATAATAAACGCTCCGGTATTTTACATTGCTTCGCAGCAAAGCCTGGTTGATATTGCCAACAATCTGCCCTACACAACCGATCAATTAAAAGCTGTGAAAGGCTTTGGAAAGAAAAAAATTGAACACTACGGCGCAGATGTAATCAAAATGGTTACGGAATATCGCCAGGGGCAAAATCTGGGTCTGTTGAATTTCACATCGGCCGAACCAAAAAAAATAATAAAACCCGGTAACAAACAAGATACGAAAGAGATAAGTCTGGAATTGTATAAAGATGGTCGCACAGTGCGCGAAATTTCGGCTTTCAGAGATCTTACCGTTGCAACAATAGATAAACATCTGGCGCATTACGTTGGCTTGGGAATGTTGCCTCTCGATAAATTTGTAGAGAAAAAGAAGATCAAAAAAATTAAAAAACAGCTCGAAAAAGAAGGCCTCGAAAGTTTAAACGAGTGCAAACAAGAACTTGGTGCCAACTACTCCTACTCCGAAATACGATATGTTCAGGCCTATTTGAAAAATGCAAATTCAAAATAAACCTATTGACTTTTAAGTTTCATTAACTTTAATTCAATCCTTTTAGCATTCCTATGCACTACATTTGTAATGTACAAAACAGATAAGTTTTTTTTTCATAGATTAGATTTAGGTTAGTAATTAGGGTTAGAGAAAATCCCGGACTTCGCAGTCCGGGATTTTTCATTTGATAATTTTTTGCCCTTGCTTATTGGAAATAAGCCTGCAAAATCCCCTTGTAATTTCAGATTCTTTTGTCTTTATTTGTATTCAATTTAAATAGTATGTGCGATTTTACTTTCTTTTTGGATGAATCGCATTCCAAATTTTATATTTCCTGCTATTTTAAATAGCTTTTAGCCAAGGGCTATTAGCTAAAAACTTCTAATCTTTGGTATGGAAGTTTATTAAACAAGTAATAGTTATTAAATAACAATAAATTGATTTAACGAATATGGAAGATATACAATCGCCATGCATCAGCATTTGCCGGCAAGACAGCAACGGCGTATGCTTTGGATGCAGAAGAACAACAGAAGAAATCGGTAACTGGTCGCTTTACACCAATCAGGAGAAAGCAGAAGTAATTAAAAAAGCAAGTGACCGGCGAAATGCTCCCGACACAGCTACAGGAACTTTTTTCAGATAAAAAAAAGCCAACATTGGAATAACAATCCAACAAACAGAGAAACTATCAGAAACATCCCATAAAAGCAGTAAAAGACACTGGATTTAACAAAATCTGATATTTTCAGAAAACCACAGCAGGTTTCGATGCAAACCACGTGTGGTTTCATCCAAAAGCACGTGTGGTTTCGAGTAATACCACAGCAGGTTTTGACCAAAAGCACAGCAGGTTTCGAGTAAAACCACAGCGGCATGCTAAAAGCGTGAAGAAGGATTTGGCTTCGGCCAGTCAGTTGAAAAGAGAAAGCATCGGAGAAATTAATACCAACTTGGTAAGCTATATGAATACCATGACAAAGGTAAACCCGGATGCCAACGAAACTACCGCCAAAACCATGGCCAAATTAATCGATAAAAACAATGAGTTGGTAAAACGCCGCAAAAAAACAAACGTGGCAGACAGCGAATTGGTTTAAAGCTAAGGCTAAGGGTTTCACACTATGTGAAGCCCTTTGTTTTTTAATGATACCCTTGCAAGCAAGAGATTGAAGAAGTAAGATGATGCTAAAGCCAAACACTAAGAATATTTTAATTCCAGTTGGCTAAAGCCGAACTGCAATAGATAAAAAACACAAAGCATTTACTGATGTAAATAGAAAACCAGACTGTTTATTGCTCTTATTTTTTAGGCAATAGAAAATATAAATGATTGAGAAAGTGAAATGAAACTAATGCAAAACATCTATTGCAGTTGCTTTTAAGCAACTGATAACATGAAGTGAATAGATAGGCTTTAGCCACATAAAATAAATAACATCGATTAGTAGTTGATTTTATAATAGCAAGATGCTAAAACAGCACAACGCAAATAGAAAAAATGGCTCTCCCTTGGCCCTTTTCCAAAATAGAAAAGCTTTTTTTGTGCAATTACTCACATCCCTAAAAGTTGGCAGGTTTGACAGCTTGAATCATCGTTTCGCTTTACTACCTTAGTAAAGTTTTTACAGATAACAGTTCGTGTTATCATCATAATATGTGTACATTACTGCCCGATATGGGTCGGTAAATACACTTTTCATTAAAATATAAACGAAATAAAGCCCATGGCTTTATTTGGGAGTTGTGCCTCATAAAACAAAAAGATGATATCGACAGTAATTAGAGGGATAAATTCAATAATTCGGATAGTGAGATTAAAGCAAAGAAAACAACTTAGAGATATTGCTGAAAATGACTTACTATCCATATTCCTTGATGACTATTATACAAACCCTAATCTTTTTCTAGATTTTTTAATTAAATATGGCTACGAATCGGAGTTAAAAGTTAATGAATATAAACAGCTTATAAATTACTTTCTAGATTACAATAAACATGACTTCAAAAGCCTAAAAAAATATGGCGTAACAAGGTATAAATGGATAAATGACATTAACTATAAAAAAATCAGTTCTATAGTTTGTGCGTTAGAAACTTCAATTCGAAATGAATTAAATATGAAAAAACTATACTTTCAAATCGATGGTTCATCAACTCCTTTTTGGAAAGAAGAAAATAAACGGAATGATGGAACCATGTATTATCATGATTTATATTGGCCCGAAAACGTCAAGAATGATTTGCGTGAAAAATGGAATGAAATACAAACATTATACTTTCAATATCCAAACCCAATTGACCGAAAATCCCCTAGTTTATGGAATGATTCTATGTGTGAATTATTTAATAAAAAGGTAACTGAATTCTACGAATATAGTAAGAGGGTATTGGTTGACTTTGAATTAATTAATAGGAATAAACAGATAAAAGTTGATGAGAAGCTATTTGAATACAGATTAAACCCTATTAAATTTCATTTAGGTCTAAACAAAAGCTTTGACAATAAAAGCGATTTTCAGAGCTTCATGGATAATAATAAAGAGAGAGAAAGTAAGTTGACAGCAAGTATCGAGCTGTATAAAAGCTTTCAGATTTCAAATCGCGAATATGAAAGTTTTAATAGATTATTCTTAAACTTTGGAGATTACAAGAATTTTCCAATTGAATTTTGCCCATTCTCAAATAAGACATTTTTAGCGATTATTAATACTGGTGGACATTATGCAGTTTATGAAGCCATGAGGATTGATAGAATTGATATTATTCAAAATCCACAAAAAATATTGAAGTATATTGAGACTTATCTGCAAGGATAATTACGAGGCACAATTGAGTAGATGGTCCCGACTAAAATAGTCGGGATGCACCTCTCACACCACCGTACGTACGGGTCTCGTATACGGCGGTTCGTTAAGTTAAGGGGAATAAGGAATCACGTCGAACAGGCGTGATTTGTTTGTAAATGTCGAGCATAGATTCATAACCACGTTTCCGCAATCTTTCAAGAGTAATAGTAGTTACCAAAATAGGACTCTGAGCAATCGCCCAACCACCCATACGTGAACGAGACCATGCATAGGCTTGTCCTTGCTGAACGCCCAAACGGATAAGGCTTCGCCTTTTCTTTTCGGGTTTCTTCCAATGGTGCCAAATGCAATATCTGAGCCTGTTGCGCAGCCAACCGTCGAGATCTTGAAGTTTGACTAAAATACTTGCCATACGGAAGTTATTTACCCAACCCCGCTGAACCTCATTCAGTTTTTGGATGCGTTCCTCAAAGCTCATCGGTGTCGTTTTTCGAGTGATTAGTTTGAGCTTTTCTTTCAGTTTCTTCCAACTCTTTTCTGATACTATCAGTTGGTACTTGCCCCGCTCACCTTTCCTGTAGGTAGGCACAAAGCCAAAACCCAAAACGGTAAAATGAACAGGTCGCCGAATGCCACTCTTTTCCCGATTAATTGTCAACTTGAGTTTATTTCGTAAAAACTTGTAAACCTTGTTCCCAACTCTTCGGGCGGTAGCTTTCGATTTGGTATAAATACTAAAATCGTCGGCATAGCGGATGAATTTCAATCCCTGTTTTTCCAGTTCCCGATCCAGTTCATGCAACATGATATTGGACAGCAACGGACTCAATGGACTCCCCTGCGGTACGCCTTTTCTGCGTTTGACCAACTTGCCTTCGATTAAGATCGGGGCACGCAGCCATTTGCGGATTAAACGCATTGTTGCTTTGCATTTTACCTTGCGATATAGCTGTTGCAGTAAATGGCAATGATCGACTTCATCGAAGAAGGTCTTCAAGTCAATATCTACAATATGCTGATAGCCATCGTTGATATATCCCTGAGCTTTTAGTACTGCCTGATGCAGACTTCGGTTCGGTCTGAACCCAAAGCTAAAGTCCGAAAATTCAAATTCAAACTTTGCCGTGATAATTTGAAGTACCGCTTGCTGAAGCAAACGGTCGGTTACAGTCGGGATACCCAATAAGCGCATCTTCCCGTTTCCTTTTGGAATTTATTCACCAAACTATATTTTAAAAGGTGTTCATGATCTCACTTCGTTCGGTACAACTCCTAAAATGGCTTGAGGCAAATAGTTACCCGAACGAACACTCTGTGTCAGTTCCGCTTTATCAATTGACATCAGATCTGAGAGTTTAGTCACGGGCATACGATCAACTCCTGCTGAACCTTGGTTCTTCTGGACTTGATGCATCGCCCGCACCATATTCTTACGTGTAAGTATTTGTTCAATCATTTTAGTTTACTTTTTCTTTTCCCTGTTCCGCTTAATACAAAGCTAGAGTTGTTAACAACAGCTTCTTTGCAACATTTGAAACAACTTAACGTTCAGCCCTTCACTGCTCTGTGAGTCCTCCACAATCTCTATTTGTGGCTCATGGTCTTACAGCTACTATGGCCTCTGCTGAGTTGCTCATAAAATAATTCCATGCGAATTCGCGATTTCCGCTTCGCTCCAATTCTTGCCATAACCAACTCGTGGTTGACAAGACCTCCCCTGGTAAGAACATTTTATTCACGTAATAATTTTAATATAGTGTTCATGATCTTCCTGCGGTCGGTACCTTCCTCCAATGCCTGCCTGATCTACTACTTCATTTATTCTCTTTATTTAAAGAGCTGGGACGTCGACATGATGTGTTGCCTTATCCAAACTTATAGCCTCATATCAGGTTCCTGTTCGTCAGTACCGGATTTTGTAGTCTCGCTTCCTTCAGTGCATACCTCACGGTAAACCACCTTGCGACTTACTAATGCTTCTGAGAGTCACCACAGTGCATAAGGGACTTGCACCCTCTGGAAAAAAAATACACCCTCCAAGAATCTTTGTTTATGCTAAATTTGTATATTTAACATTTTCAACGACCTTTCGGTGGGTGTGGTCATGCTCATGCAGGGCACACACATTGTGTAGCATTAATGGCGGGTGAAGCACATTCCGCAAGGTTCGTTCCCCGCATCAACCATCTTCGGTTTGAAAGGAGATTTGCCCGCTGTCCGCCACTAATGCTACACTGTCCGTTAGCAAAAATATTAAGATGACCCAGCGACTTGATAAACTATATGAAGAAATTGCGAGCATGTCGAATTTTGACATGAATAAACTTGATGCAATTGGTGGGTTTATTGATAATTCTGACGACCACAAAAGCCTAAATCATATAAATCTTGCAAAAGACTATTTAGAAACAAATTTAGATTGCTTTGAGGAACAAATTGAAAAGTGTGTTTGTCACTATTTTTTAGGTGTAATTTATAGTTGTATTCGCCACTATGAGCGAGAAAATACAGAAAAATCTTGGGAGTGGGATAATGAAAATATTGACAAAGAAATAATAAACTTAAGACTTGCAGAACGCCTATTTATAAAGGACAAACTCCCAATAGAAAGATATTGCCAAATCCTAACAAATCTTGCAAATATATTTGACTTTGTAGGAAGGTATATTGAATCCATGAAATACTGGAATAAAGTTATAGAAATTGAACCAAGATTTGGCATGGCAATGGCGAATAAGGGTAATTCATTAGTTTATCATGGATTAAATACAATGATGTTTGAGCAAAGTCAAAGATTGTATATTCAAATTGGGTATAAATATTTAAAAAAATCCAAAGATTTAATTGTTGAGCCTCACGCTCTTCCTGACTATCTTGCTAAAATTGACAGGCTTGAAACTACCTATTCTGATATTATAAATAATGCGATAGAAATAGAAGAACCTGCTGAGTTTGAAAATGAATACCATCAGAAATTGATATTTTGGTGCATTAATAATCGCTTATTACTAAATCCTTATTTGGATATAAGTAATTATGATTTTGCGAGGGATGATAATATCTCAATACCAATTGATTTCAATGAAGCTTTTCCTCTATTTGAACAAATTAAAATTGAATTTAGATATGCACGAGAGTTGTTTTATAAGAGCAAGTTTTTACAATGTATAACAGATGTTGAGAAAAATGAAAATTTAAAACTTGCATTCAGAATTGCATATTCTATTTTTGATAAAGTGGCTTATTTGATAAATAATATTTTTGATTTGCAAGTTGCTAATCATCGAGTTTCTTTCAGAAAATTATGGTACATAAAAGAGCATAAAGAAAAAGGTATTAAAGAAAGTCTAGCAAATAATAACAATTTTATTCTTAGAGGCTTATTTTGGATAAGTAAAGAATTATATCTTGAGGACGATAAGCTTTTGGGAGCTATTGAGCCAGATGCGAAGGAATTGGACAAGATTAGGAATTACATTGAACATAAGAGTTTTCTAATTGATGCTCCTAAAACTGATAGTGATTTTAGCTATGAGATAAGTAGGGATGATTTTGAAGCTAAAACATTAAGATTATTATTGCTTGTAAGAGAAAGTATTATGTATATTCCGTACTCAATAAATAGAGAATTGAAACTTGAAAGAAATACTTTTGCTAATCGAATAGCCCGCCCCGCTAGTAATCACTAGTAGGGAGAGGCTTTCACACCACTGTACGTACGGGTCTCGTATACAGCGGTTCGTCAGCACCGGATTTTGTAGTCTCGCTTCCTTCAGTGCATACCTCGCGGTAAACCACCTTGCGACTTACTAATGCTTCTGAGAGTCACCACAGTGCATAAGGGACTTGCACCCTCTGGAAAAAAAATACACCCTCCAAGAATCATTGTTTATGCTAAATTTGTATATTTAACATTTTCAACGACCTTTCGGTGGGTGTGGTCATGCTCATGCAGGGCACACACACGCGGTATAGTTAATAAGGGTTTCAGTGGTTTTGGGGTGTAGTAACCCGCTTCAAATTTTACTGTAACTTGATAGGTAAAAAGCCCGCAATCCCTTACTAACCATACCGCCATCCGTTAGTCAGAATTTGAAAAAACATCCTGCAAATACGATGAACGATATAAAAATTAAACTGAGACATATTTATATTCCATACTTGTTGATTGCAATTGGAACGATTTCAATTTATTCGACATTGAGATGGTTATTAGACTTTAAACTTGAAATTCTCAATTTAAAGCAAATGGCTCTTGATTACTGGATTCCAATTGTTTTTGCATTTGCCCCAATGATAATCTGGTTTAGAAAAAATGTTCGGATTTTGAATGTTAATGGGAAAAATGAAAATGGATATTTTTTATATCAGTTCATAGCAGTTATTTCAATTGTTATCCCAACAATAATTGCCCAAGAATATTTAAAAGCATCTGCAAGTGAACTTCATCAAATTGAAAATATCAATGAAATATCAGAAGCAAAGAAAACGGATTGCTATAAAATCTCAGATATAAAAGTTATAAAGCAATATGCATGTCTTCATCGCACATCAAGAACAAGTGGTAGACACAATGATAGATTAAACTTCACAAATTTTTTTATTGTACCAATCGTCGATAAGACCTTTAATTTAGATGAAACTAATCATCAGTTTTGGTATGGAATAAAGTTTACGGACGGAATGAGTAATCATGCTAATGATTCTGAAAAAGATAAAAGGTGGAAAGAGTTCTATAATGAAAGCATAAAGGATTTTGAGGCATATGATTACATTGATTATGAATACTTGAAAGTGCTGGGAAATTCAGATGATAAAGACGGATATATTTCAGCAATTAAAAACAGACAGCCAGATATAGATAAATCAGAAGTAGTAATATTGGAACCTGTTAAGGAAAAATTTGAAAATAGATATGGTAACAAACTAACATGGATTTTTGGTTCATTTGGAATTGGTGCATTCGTTTTTCTTATAATGTCTTTAATTCCGACTGTGAATAAGTCTGAGTTGAAAAGATATCTAAATAAAAAGCCATTAAAAGATGATGAACTAAAGGATATCGTCAAGTTTTTAATTCCACGTGGTGAGCATTTTACTACTGCAATTCTTGTAGATTTAAATTTGACTTTTTTTATCTTAATGGTATTCTCTGGATTAAATATAATTTCTCCAACTCCACTAGAATTACTCGACCTTGGAGCTAATAGAAGGCTTGAAGTTTTAAATGGCGAATATTGGAGACTTTTTACAGCAATGTTTTTACAAGGTGGATTAATGCATATTCTGATGAATCTATTTGGAATCGGGGCAACTTGTGCTTTGATTGAACCGATTCTTGGAAGATGGAGAACATTAATAGCATATCTGGTTTCAGGTATCGGTGCAAGCTTGATTAGCATTTATTGGCATGAGAATACAATAAGTGTTGGTGCAAGTGGCGCAATTTTTGGAATGATGGGTGTAATGATTGCTTTATTAGTAACTAAGGCTGACAGAGGATTTAGTGGACTTTATTATATAATATTGGGACTATATGGTGGTGTGAGTTTGCTTTTTGGATTCTTAGGAGGAATTGATAATGCAGCCCATATTGGCGGACTTTTAAGTGGATTTGTAATAGGACTATTAATAATATTGTCTGACTGGAAAGGAATAACGCAAGCTAATCGAATAGCCCGCCCCGCTAGTAATCACTAGCAGGGAGAGGCTTTCACACCACTGTACGTACGGGTCTCGTATACGGTCCCGGGGAATCGGGATCAAGTTAAAGGGAATAAGGAATCACCCGAAAATCCCCTGCTAATCTTATATCAAACGTTTAATACTAATTAGATGACAAGGAATAAAATAGCTGAAACTACATTAAGACTTACATTGCTTGTTTTCTTTTCTATAAAGCTGGTTGTCGTAACTCTATCACAAATTGACTTGATCTATTCTATGTATTCTGTAAATGAATTGATGGATAATCCAATACTTATTTTGAGACTCAATTTATTTATAGAACCATTAATAATACTCTTAGGATTAATTGGATTATTTATAAAAAGACCAATAGGCTTTGTTTTTATGCTCCTACTGCCATCTTTAATATTGACGTATGAACTAATACCAACTTTGACAAAATATTTTAGTTTCAGATCCACTTGGTTACCAATTTCATTAGCTATCGTTTTTCTTATTATAACTAATTCAAAAGGTATCAGGTCTGCTTATCAGAGTGACGGAATAAAAGAAAGCGTATTTTCTAATATTAAAACCATTATAATAGGGCTTATTCTTTCATTATTCATGTACTATTTTAATGGACGATTAGGACTGAATTAAAACGTACTAATACTAACAAAAGTGACTGTTGCACAACCAACTAATATTTCAAAAAATAAGATGAAAGCTTAAAAAGGAATTAAATTTAAAAGAACAATCGACTGATGCAATTCTCTCAGCATAATAAAAGGACAGTCTGTAAATGTTTCAAATTTGTTTTTTTAGCTTTGTGTGCGTAAAATCCAGAGATGACGAAAAGAAAATTAAAACCCAATGTTCGTAAAGCACTGCTGCTTGCCATGCTGGCTGCAGGAATTATACCTATACTATTTATTTGTAAAAGCTTAAGCCCTAAAGGCAAAACCGAAGCCCAGGTCTCTGTTCCGGTGCTAACAAAAGATGAAAGCAGAGCACTGCGCCGCTATAATAATAATTATCATCTTGAAACAGCCCGAACCAAAGGCTTAAAAAACCCTTTGGTTTCAAAAGCTGAATTTAAGGAAAACCCGGATGATTTCGGCGATCATTATCAGCTCGAAGAAATAAGCGATAACCAATACTATGAAATACCCCATTTAACAAATTCACTACCTTACCTGCAGGAACCGGCTGTAGAATTTTTAGAGCTGCTTGGCGAAAGGTTTTGCGGCCAACTCGAAGAGTTGGGAATGCGAAAGTACCGGTTTTCAGTTACATCAATATTACGAACTTTGGCAGACCAAAAATCGCTGCGCAAAAGCAATGTAAACGCTACGCCAAATAGTTCCTCGCATTATTATGCCCGAACCTTTGATATATCGCAGACACGTTTTTTTGAGAGAGGTAACAGCAAGCCTGTTTATACCTACCGCCTCCGAAATTTATTACTGCGCGAATTAATTAAAATGCAGGATGAAGGTAAATGTTACGTTCTTTTAGAAGGTCAAACAAAATGCATTCATGTAACTGTACGGTAATTTTATGGCTGTTCGAACTATTTATTTTTTCATGAAAATTTAAGATATAAAAGAACACTATTTTCTTCGGACACTGCAATTCATCACACAAAACATAAGGCATAAAAAATCCGGCACTCATTCCTGATTACCGGGTTTTTTGATTTTATTCCTGCCTTAAATAGCCTTCGAAAACATGTTGTCTTCTCCGCTTTTTGCGTATCGAAGTTTGTTATCGAAAAGCCTGGCTATATTTCTCAGAAAGATCATCCCCAAATCGGTAACGATCAATTTTTCATCATCTGCAGTAATAATTCCTTCATCGGCTAACACCTGAAGTTCCTCTTTGATCGTTTTCGGCAGATAAGCTTTCAAATCATCGGTAAAAAGCAATTCACGCCGACAGGTAATATCCAATATCGCACGTTTCACAATCACATCCTCATCGCTTAGGAAGTAGCCTTTTTCCAAATCAAGCTCACCGTTCATCGAAGCCTCTTCGTAAGCCTTAATCAGCTTTACATTTTGTGCGTAGGCATATTTTGCATCCGAAATAGAAGATGCGCCCAAACCAATCAGCAATTCGGTGTGCGAAGTGTTGTATCCCATAAAATTACGGTGCAGCCGCCTGGCTTCGCGGGCAATGTATAATTCATCGTGAGGCAGCGAGAAATGATCCATTCCAACATCGCTGTATCCCAATTCTGCCAGCTTCTCATTTCCTAAATCGTACAAAGCACGTTTCCCTGCACTATCAGGAATATCGGCATCGGTAAAAATGCGCTGTCCTTTGGTTTTCCATGGTACATGAGCGTATGAATAGTAAGCAATCCGGTCGGGCTTCAGCTCTGCTACCTTCTCGAAAGTATCGCTCACCGAACTCAATTTCTGCTTAGGCAGTCCGTATATTAAATCGAAGTTTACCGAATGGTAACCAATCGCGCGTGCCGCCAGGGTTACTTCCTTAACGGTTTCGAAACTTTGCAGGCGGTTAATTACCCTTTGTACTTCCGGATCAAAATCCTGAACTCCAAAACTCACTCTTCGAAATCCTACGTCGTACAAAGCCTGCAGATGCTCACGGGTGGTATTATTCGGATGTCCCTCGAAGCTAAATTCATGCTTGGGATGCAGTTTTGCATTCTTTTTCAAGCCATTGATTAACTTTTTCAGGTTTTCAGGATTGAAAAAAGTGGGCGTTCCTCCTCCCAAATGAAGCTCCCGGATAATTGCCTGCTCCTGAAAAGTATCCAGATAAATCTGCCATTCCTGAAGCAAAGCATCAATATACTGATCTTCTACCCCGTGATTGCGCGTAATCACTTTTGTGCAGGCACAGTACGTACAAAGTTTTTCGCAGTAAGGCAAATGAACGTAAATGCTAATTCCTTTCGAAGCATTCGATTCATCAAAAGTTCTTTTTACCACCTTTAGCCAATCTCCCGCTTCCGGGCGCTGATCTCCCCAAAAAGGAACTGTTGGGTAACTTGTGTACCGGGGAACCGGCACATTATATTTTTCAATTAATAATTCTCTGTCCATAACTAAACCATCTTTCGGATTAATACCATACAAATATATCTTTTTTTATAAGATAACGCTCCCGAAGCCCTTTACAAATGCATGAAAGCTTTGTAATTATGCGAGTTGATCGATTTTTATCGTGTTTCGGATAATGAAGTATTTATCCTTAAAAATCTATTCATTTCAGTTGCCAGTCCATCAAACAAGTCTGATATTTGCATAAGAACCAATCTGCTAAAGCAATGAAAAAAGAACTTCAAGAAGAATTTACCGCAAAATGGGCGAAATATTTCGGAAGCGAAACCGAATTGCCCATCTGCTTTTGGTACAGCAATGAAAAGGTTCAGGATCAGGAAATCGTTACCAAATCGTGGAACTGTATCATTGCCCTTCTGCACAAAATCCGAAAAGGAACTGCAGCCAGTTTTTCTGCTGATTCAATTGGATGCATGGGCGGAAGATGCTATTCCGGTTTTGCCGGTCGTCCTGCCGGATTAAATATGTTTCTTTCCACCGGCAAAGAAAAATATTTGAAGACTCCTGAAATAGCACAAAAAGCCATCGATCAGTTTCCTGTATTTACTGCTCCTGCAAAATACATCACTTTTAAACGCTGGGATCTGCTCAATGAAAAGGATGAACCCGATGTTGTCATTTTCTTTGCCACTCCCGATATTCTTTCGGGCTTGTTTACTTTGGCAAACTTCGACCAAACAGATCCTTTTAGCAACATTGCCCCTTTTTCTTCGGGCTGCGGTTCAATTATTTCCTACCCTTATCTGGAAAGCAAAAAGGAGAATCCGAAGGCTATTTTAGGGATGTTTGATGTTTCGGCCCGACCTTATGTTCCCGAAAACACATTGAGTTATGCAGTCCCAATGAAAAAATTCAAAAATATGATACAGAATATGGACGAAAGTTTTTTGACTACTGAGGATTGGATGAAGGTAAAAAAACGAATTTAATGCAAAAAAAACTTATTGACCACAATTTAAGTCCCGAAAAATACTTTACATGATTTCATGATTGAGTTTCTTTTCGTACTTTCAGAATCACATCTTAAACTCAACTCTCCTACTCTATGAATCCAAAGGAAATTGTCATCGTAATCAACCCGGGATCAACATCTACTAAAATCGCATTATACAACAGATCAGGGCTTGTTTCTGAACATATTATCCGCCATTCGCAAAAGGAATTGGATCAGTTTCATAAGGTTACCGATCAGTTTGAATACCGTTATCAGATGGTAGAAACCGGATTGGATCAAATGTTATCCAAAAAAGATGTGATTGTGGTTGGGATCGTCGGTCGTGGCGGCATTGTAAAACCCCTTGAAGGGGGAACTTACACAATCAGCAACAGCTTCCTTGAAGACGCAAGAACAGGTAGTTTTGGAGATCATGCCTCGAATCTGGGAAGTATGCTTGCCGATAAACTGGCTAAACATTTTCATCTGGATGAGAGTTTTACCGTTGATCCTGTCTCTGCGGGCAACATTTGGGAAAAAGCACGTATATCAGGTGTGCCGGGCATTGAACGAAACAGAAGAGGGCATCCTTTAAACATGAAAATGACTGCCCGGAAAATTGCCAAACAACAAAATATCCCTTTCGAAAAGGCTAAGTATGTTATTGCTCATTTGGGGGGCGGAATTTCCATTGCAGCAGTTGATGGGGGTAAAATTGTAGATGTAAACGATGCTTTGATGGGAATGGGACCTTTCTCGCCTAACCGGGCCGGAGCCTTGCCCACTCGTGGTGTAATGGATTTATGTTATTCGATGCCCCGGAAAGAGGTTGAAACACTGCTGAGTAAAAACAGCGGACTAAAAGCTTACTTAGGTGTTGATGATTTACGTGATGTTTTTAAATTAATAGATTCGGGGAATGAAAAAGCACAACTTATTTACGATGCATTTGTATATCAAATTGCGAAAGAGATTGGCGCTTACCATGCTGCCCTAAAATGCAAGGCGAATGGAATTATCATAACTGGTGGAATAGCCTATTCGGAGCGCTTTATTTCTGATTTAAAAGAATATGTTTCAGACCTTACTGATTTCTTTGTTTATCCGGGCGAAAACGAAATGGAAGCTCTGGCAGAAGGTGCTTTTCGGGTAATTGACGGAATTGAATCAGCCTTGAAATATTAATCCCCAATATTGCTTTACTTAATAGGATTCTTTTATGTATGATCAGCTCTGCAAACAAAGAATTCAATTGCATTCAATCCAATTAAATAACCTGAAATAAAGCGACATAGCTTGTTATTTTTTGTATCTTAGTAAGCATTCAACCAAAATGATTGTGCAATGACCATCCCCAACCAAAAGCACGCCAATTTATACCGATCCTTAGTCCTTAATTCAGGAGACGCAATGTATTTGTTCAATCTTGATGGGAAATTGGTTGAGGTGAACAAACAGGCTTGTGCTAATTTGGGATACACAAGAGAAGAGCTTCTTGCTCTATCTTTATTTGACGTTGATACTGAGTACAAAACCAAAGAAAAACTTCTCGAATTTTTCTCAATTCTGAATCGTGAAAAAAATTACAAACAAACTACCTATCACAAACGAAAAGATGGTTCAACATTTCCTGTTGAAGTTAGTATCTCTTTATTAGATGAAAACGGTAACAAACTTATACTTGGTATTTCACGCAACATATCTGAACAGGTTGAGGTGAAACAAAATCTTTTCACCTACATTGATACACTCGAGAAAATACACCAGATTACCCTTATTTCAAAAGACATTGAAAAAATGATTTCCGATGTACTTAATGTGGTACAGGAAGTGTTTAAAGCAGACCGGGCTTTTTTTATTGCTTCTATCAATGAGAAAAAAGAGTTTCAATTGCCGCCTATTGAGATTGTTAAACCCCAGGTGCAATGTATTCCAATAAGTGACACAAGTAAATTGGCAAATAATTATCAGCAGGAACTTTTTGAAAAAAGAGAATATCCTGCCAATGATGTTTTCACCTCAAGCTATTTGGAATCAGATGAGAACGAGCCATATATTAAGGAACTTAATATCAAATCTGAAATGATTGTTCCAGTAACAAACATGAATAAGACAAACTATTTATTTGGAGTTCATAAGTGTTCGAAAATACGGGAATGGACTCAACTTGATAAAAAATTATTTATTGAAATCAGCAGAAGATTAGGGGATACAATCAATCGCTTGCATTATTATCACCACTTAAAGCAAAGTGAGAAAAAATACAAAACCCTTTTCGAAAATGCGCCTCTTTCCTATCACTCTTTAAACAGCGATGGCAATATAGTTGATGTTAATAATACCTGGTTGAAGTTTTTAGGCTACAAAAAGAAAGATGTAATTGGCAAGAACTACGGTGATTTCCTTCATCCTGATTGGAAACATGTTTTTGAAACAAATTTTCCGAAATTTAAGGCTTGTGGTTATGTGAATGATGTTCATTTTAAAATCAGACATCAAAAAGGGCACTACAAATACATCTCGCTGCAGGGTTGCACAGGTTGCCACCCTGATGGGACATTTGAAAAAACATATTGTGTATTTCAAGACATTACTTCAAGAAAAAAGGCGGAGGATGAACTAAAAGACAGTGAAGAAAGATACAGACTGTTAATGAAACAATCTCCATTTACTGTGGAAATATATGATTTAAATGGATTACAGATTTCTGTTAACAAAGCGTACGAAGAACTTTGGCAAATACCCAAAGAAATAACTTTATTCAAATTTAATATTCTTAAAAGTCCTCAGGTTCGCTCATCGGGCATGTTAAACTATATCAAGCGTGCTTATGCCGGAGAAACACTAGATATTCCTGATTATCAGTTTACATCAGAAATTGAAGCCGGTTCTATTTATAAAAGCCAAAGCCGATGGCTGAGAACCCGCGTTTATCCAATAAAAAATGAATTTGAGACAGTCACTCAAATTGTTTTGGTTCACCGCGATATAACCGATCAAAAAGAAGCACAAAAGGCATTAATAAAGAAAGAAAGCCAATTTAAAACTTTTGTTCAGCGGGTTCCAATACCGCTTAGCCTTGTGAGCATCACAAGCGGAAAAATTAAATATCTGAACGATCGTTTTCTTTATACATTCGGCTATACTCTGGAGGATATTCCTCACATGGATAATTGGTGGCAATTGGCATATCCTGATCCTGAATATCGGAAATGGGTATTGAACAACTGGGAAAAAGCCGTTGAATATGGAATAAAATATAAAACTGACATTACACCGGATATGTACAATATAACCTGTAAAAATGGAAATGTTAAGCAAATTTTAATATCCGGAATTGTATTGGGTGATGACTTCCTTGCAAATTTTATCGATTTAACTGCACAAAAAAACACTGAAAAGGAACTGATTGCTGCTAAAGAAAAAGCAGAAGAAAGTGAGAAGTTGAAAACAGCTTTTTTAGCCAATATGAGTCATGAGATCCGGACTCCAATGAATGGCATCCTTGGGTTTGCAGATTTGTTAAGCACACCAAAATTAAGTGGCGAAAAACGCGAAAAATACATTAAAATAATATCGCAGAGCGGGGAACGAATGCTCGCAACAATCAATGCCATTATTGAAATTTCGAAAATTGAAACCAATCAAATCGTTAAATGCATTTCGCAAGTAAATGTAAGCGAGTTGCTCCAAAATCAACTTCTTTTTTTCTTACCCGATGCAAACAAGAGAGAAATTAAACTAAGCGTTAGGTCCATGTTGCCAGCCGAAGAATCTCTCATCTTTACAGATTGCGCAATGTTGACCTCTATTCTTACCAACTTAATTAATAATGCCCTAAAATATACTAATTCCGGCTCAATTACATTTGGCTGCACAAAAAAGAACGATTTACTGGAATTCTTTGTAAAAGATACCGGAATTGGAATACCACAAAATGTACAAAAAAGCATCTTTGAACGATTCACTCGAGTAGATCTGGAAAACACCAAAGCAATTGAAGGTTCTGGTCTTGGCTTATCAATAACCAAAGCCTATGTAGAATTACTCGGAGGTGAGATATGGATGGAATCGGAAAAAGGTGTAGGCTCCCAGTTCTTTTTTACCATTCCTATTAAAGGTTAAATACCATATTATTTAATAGTTAACGAACGTTTAAAGCCCAAATGAGGTTGTTGAGTGATATCAACAACCCCCATTATTTATTGAGATTTTTAATTAAGCTACGTCATCCCAGATATCCATTATTTCATCACATGCATTTATAAATTTTTTCATATAAAAATCTATATTTTCAGGTGCTTGATAAGTTTTCTGTTCAAAAACATCAAGAACGATGCACAATGAAGGAATTACTACTTCACTTTCTGTAGCAACAATATCATTCATAAAACGATATAAACCCGTAGCCGCTACACGACCAGCAGATCCCTTAAACACACCACTTTTAGAAAAATGAAGCTTTATAGCTCCTACAATCTTCTGTCCATTAATCTCACCACGTATTACTAAATCAGGTGAAATACCAATTGTCAATCCATGAATGAAAATTGACTTTTGTTTTGATCGAAATCTCTCAAAAGTAAATTTTTGCAAAGAAGAATCAAGATTTGTCGTAAGAAATGATTCCAATGCTTGAATTTGACAATTTCGGTCATTCACTTGAAAATCAGTAGAACAAACTTTCTTAGCCAATTCATTTATTTTAGCTTTAACACATAGTGGTTCAAATTCATCTTGAGCAAAAAAACTTTTTATTGCACTCTTAGCACTAGCATATCTTGCAAAAATAAATTTCTTGGGTTTTTTCTGATTTCTAATAATCGATCTTTTTCTAGCTTTTGTAGCCTCACTATACTCCCCTAACATATTCAATGATAGGTAAGGTATCTTATCACTTTCTTCCATATTATATTTTTTGTATGGATAAAAACATTAATTAATTATCCCCTAATGTTCAAAGCGGGAAACTCTGAATAGAATGCCGATTGTTAATAAATGTTAATAAACATTCACTTTAATCAAATTAATATATACATTTGTCGACACAAACAGTGCAGTTTGTCATAGTAAAGGTTGTTAGCCTCGAATGCTATTTCTATTTAATAGGTTTATTCTAACAATTGATAAATTTAATTTATAAAACAATATAACCAGATGATCCGGACAATAACCGTGCCATCTGGATTTTTGGTTTACACAGTCAATATGTCACTAAAAAACATGACAAAATAAAAATGCCAACTCTTACAAGTTGGCATTTTGTCATATTATATAATTATGATTTTATGAAACACCATATTTCTCCTGCAAAGGCTTATTAATTACATTCCGCAGCTTTTCCGATAATGCTTCCGCATCCTGTTTGGTTAATCCTGTAGTTGGAATTAACGGATGAATAATTACCTCGGCAATACCAGGACTCGCATTGCCTTTAAACATAGTTCCCCGCTGCAATCTTTTCCAATTGGTAGTTTGAGTAATTGGCAATATCGGAATCCCCGTTTGTATGGCGATGGAAACAGCCCCAGGTTTAAATTCTCCCAAATTAGGAGCATTTTGAGGAATGGTTCCTTCAGGCAAAATTACCAATGGATAGCCCTCTGCAATTACATCCATCATTTTCTTAAAACTTTTTAGCGCTCCCAAACGATTGTGTCTGTCTACCAAGATATTCATCCCTGAGGTATAAAAAATGTGAAACAAAGGCCATTTTTCAATCTCTTTTTTACCTGTAAACACAAAGTGCTGATCGAAAATAATATACAATGTTGCCGGATCGATAAAAGAGCTGTGATTGGAGCAAATTAGAAATGGCTGACCGGTAATTATATTCTCTCTTCCCTTCACCCGAAGAAATATTCCTGATCCGTAAAGCCATACCTTTGCATACACTTTTATCACCTTAAAAGCCTTTGGGAAACGTTCTTTTTCGGATAACAAATACTTAAATACCGGATAAAAAAGCAATAATGTTATTACGAAATAAAGAAAGAAATATAGTTTGTATAAGAACCTGATTGGAAATATCAATATATTCATTTTTAAAATCTAATATTTGATTGTAATTACATCCATTTTTAGGCTATAAGCACTTGATTGTATCTGTTAACCCAAAAATTATACCTACTGTTTAATGAAGCAAAATTAAGATTTATTATCTTGAATCAGCAAATCAAGATAAAATTCTAATCAATCCCTTTCATTTTTTGTTCATTCTCATTAATTAAAACGATAAATTTCCGACGATATTTTAATTGCGAAACTTACCTCCTGTTTATAATTCAAACTCTTCAGTTTTATCCCTCAAAATCCAATTTCAAAGTATGTCCGTTTTTAAAAGGCGAACAAACAATATAAAATTTTAGGTATGTGCGAACGCATCACAAGTTACCTTTACGTTAAACAGTAATCCGGGAAAGATAATTACTTGCAGAATATTCACATTGCAGCATAAAATTAATTTAAACTTTAACCTGAAATTCTTGTTTTAACCATAGAATTCGGGAAAAGTGCTTGCCCCTCAACCTATTTTTTTTTGCGAAGCAATTCATAAATTAAGAAGTAAAAACGAAAAGTCCGCCCCAATATGAAACACTCCAAAAAAGAAATGCCACTCCTTGCGGAACGGCATTTTCTTGTATCTGTACAATCGTACTTTTTAAAATTTACGAAAACCTATTAATCTACGAACCTCTTCAAGGGTTTTAGCTGCGCTTTCGCGGGCTTTTTCTGCTCCTTGCTGAGTTACTTTCCTTAGGTAAGCATCATCTTGAGAGATATCAAGAAAACGCTCTCTGATTGGCGCTGTAAAATGAATGATATCTTCGGCCAACTGCTTTTTAAGATCACCGTAACGAACCTCACAGTTGTTGTATTTATCGTTGAAGAAATCGTAAGTATCTTTGGTCGAAACCACTTCCATTAGAGTAAATAAATTTTGAATTGCCTCCGGTTTTTCCTGATTTATAGTTGTTGGACCACTATCCGAAACAGCTTTCATCACTTTTTTACGAATATCTTTCGGATCTTCGACCAAGCCGATTGCATTTCCTTCTGATTTACCCATTTTCCCTGATCCATCCAATCCCGGAATTTTCACAAATTCTCCGGTGAATGAATAAGGTTGAGGAATTGGGAAGGTATCTTCGCCGTATGTGTTATTAAATCTTTTTGCAAATTTTCGGGCCATTTCCAAATTCTGCTCCTGATCTTTCCCCACCGGTACTCTTTGTGCTTTATGAATTAAAATATCAGCCGCCATTAAAACCGGATAGGTTAACAAACCGGCATTCACATTTTCGGGACTTTTGCGCGCTTTATCTTTAAAAGAAGTCGTGCGTTCCAATTCTCCCAGATAAGCATTCATGTTCATCAACAAATACAACTCAGGAATTTCAGGAACATCACTCTGCACGTAAATAGTTGCTTTTTCAGGATCGATCCCACAAGCTAAATATTCAGCCAATACGCTTCTAACATTTGAGTGAAGATCAGCAGGAGTCGGATGTGTAGTCAAGGAATGCCAGTCAGCTATAAAGAAAAAGCAATTGTTATCGTTCTGCATTTGAACAAAATTCTTTATCGCTCCGAAATAGTTCCCCAGGTGTAAATTTCCTGTAGATCGAATTCCACTAACTACTGTATTCATGATCTGATTTATTAATAGCCCAAGTATTGAGCCGTTTATACTTTAAAAAATTATCCCGCAAAATTATGAAACGAATCGAACAAAAAAAATATTGAAGGCCTGAAATAGTGTTAATCTGCTAATATGAAGAAGATTTGTTCCAATTTGTATTCCTTACGCATTGATTATTTGCAGCGTAAACCATGCCCAAACAATATACCGGCACAATTTCCCTATGGCCATAAACAGAGCTACCCAAATAGGATTACTTCTCAGCAATCCCAACCCCAAAGGAATTATATCGCCTACAATAGGTAAAAAGGCAAAAAAGGCAAGAATGCTTCCTTTGTTTTGCAGGAATAATTTTGTTTTTTCAGCCTTATCCTGCTTGATCCGAAGAAATTTTTCGATCCACTGCCACTTGCCCAAATAACCCAAATAGTAGGTTAGCATTCCTCCCAGCCAATTCCCAAGACCAGCAACAGCAATGGTTACAGATATATCGTAACCAGAATAAACAAAAAGGCTCAAAATTGCTTCGGAACTAAACGGCAATATAGTAGCCGCTAAAAAGCTTGCTACAAACAATCCCCAATATCCATATTCAAACAAATCTGCCATAAGGCGCAAAGGTAGCTATTCAATTATAAATTAAGAATAATGAATTAATAATAGAGGAAAGCGCACGAATTTAATTCCATCCACATTTTACTTTTCAAGACTTTTACTACTTTCCCTCTCTTCCAGACTTTTATTCTATCTTTGTAAAAAAAATAGAAGATTATTTATGGAAACTACAAGACAAAGCAAAGTTTCAAGATTGCTGCTAAAGGATTTAAGTGAGATATTTCAGATGGAATCAAGAAATCTTTTTGGCGGCAAAATGATTTCGGTTACTACTGTTCGTATCAGTCCTGATCTAGGACTTGCAAAAGTATATCTTAGCATTTTCCCTTCGAGTGAAACAGAAGAGACTCTTAAATTAATTAAAATGAACACGAAAAATATTCGTAGAATTCTTGGAAATAAGGTTGGAAAACAACTTAGAATAGTTCCTGAATTGGCATTTTTTGTTGATGATTCGTTAGATTATATCGAAAATATCAACAACTTGCTTTCATAATGCAGCTCACAAAAAAGCAGTCCATCTCTTAAGTCAATGTAAATTACTTGAACCTTCCCTTCCATATTGCAAAACGATATCTGTTTTCGAAAAAGAAACAGAATGTAATCAATGTCATTTCGATGATATCGGTTATTGGTGTTGCAATTGGAACTATGGCTCTGGTAATTGTTCTTTCGGTGTTCAATGGTTTTGATGGATTGATCCGTGACCTTTTTGGCAGCTTCGATCCTGATTTAAAAATTCTTCCAAGTACAGGCAAAACCTTTGTTCCTGATTCTACTTTTGAGCAAATCAGGAAAATGGAAAATGTGGTTTTCTACTCTGAAGTGCTGGAAGAAAATGCCTTGCTTAAATACGGAAACAAACAACGCCCCGCAATCATAAAAGGCGTAGATGAAGAGTTTACCTTAATGACCGGCATCGACACCATGATGGTTGAGGGTAAATTTCTGCTAAACAGTGGGAATCATCAGTTTGCAGTTCTTGGCTACGGCGTTGCATGGGATCTTGGTGTGGGGCTCACCTTTACCGATTACATTAAATTTTATGTACCCAAACGCAATGCAAAATTGGGGCTGAACCCAACGGATGCCTTTGCAACTGAATATCTGTATCCTTCGGGATATTTTACCATTCAACAAGATTTTGACTCTCAATATGTGTTGGTTCCTCTGGATTTTGCCAGAAAATTATTTGCCTACAATCATGAAGTGAGTGCCATCGAGCTATCCATTCTCAATCAATCTGAAATTGCAGACGTAAAAGACAAAATACAACAGCTCCTGGGTGAGGATTTTGTGGTGAAAAACCGATTTGAACTTCACGATGTTTTATTTAAAATGATGCAATCGGAGAAAATGGCTATTTTCTTTATTTTAGCTTTTATTCTTGTCATTGCATCCTTTAATGTAATTGGTTCGTTAACCATGCTTATTTTAGATAAAAAACAAGACATTGCCACCCTGCGAAGCATGGGGGCTGAAGAAAAAACAATTCAAAAAATATTTCTGCTTGAAGGTTGGCTTATCTCTCTGTTAGGTGCAGCTATTGGTGTAGGATTGGGACTTGCCATCTGCTTTTTACAGATAAAATTTGGCTTGATTACTCTATCAGGAAATGGAGCTTTTATTATGGATTCCTATCCCGTTGATATTCATTTTACCGATATTTTTATCATCTTTACAACTGTTGTTTCAATTGGATATGCCGCATCGCGTTATCCGGTACGATACATCACCAAACGTTTCCTGCAATTCAATTAATTTGGATTGTTAAAATACCAAACTACCTAATATCCCGTTTAAATTTCTGAAGTGGACAAATTGTCCGGTTCAAGAAAAACTTTTTAATAAAATTGAAATGAGAAAGATTATTGTTATTTGCTTTTTTGCATTTGGTTTTTCCTTACTTGGTAACGCACAGGAAACCGCACTTACTTCGAAAGGAAAAGTTGTGATTCTTTATGAAAACGGCACATGGAAGTATGCTGATGTAAGTGTTTCAGGGGAAAGTCAGGCTCAGCAAACCGGTAATACTGTGCAAACAGCAATTGAGGAAACAACAATGTCAAATGAACCTCTTGTACTAAAAGACGCTGCTGTTGAGAAAATCACTTTTATTGAAGGACCAAGTGCAAAACTTTTAAAATATTTTAAGGATAAAAACATTGTCCGATGCGATTTTACTCTTCGCTCTAAGGATGGAAAATCTACTCTTCAAACTGATTGGAAAATTATGACTGGCGAAGCGTATTCGTACTTTGGCTATATTAAAAAAGACAGCAAACTAAGCCTGGAATTACTTGGCGGAGAAAAAATTGACCTGATTTATACTGAAGAATTTGAACCTAAAGAATTTAGTCAATACGGGTTTTCCACTTATTCTGCTCAACTGGATTTAACCGAAGATCAGCTTAAATTACTTCAAAACAAGATTGTAATGAAAGCGACAATGAACTGGAGCCGCAGATCCGAAGAATATCAGGTTGTGAATCCTTCTTATTTCATTAAAGCAATCCCGCAAATCACAAAATAAAACAACCGCATGAAAAATATTTTGATTCTGTCCATTCTGCTATTAGGTACGATCAGCCAGATCAATGCGCAGCTAAAATTAAGAACCCCCGAAGGAAAAGTTGTTCTTTTGTTTGATAATGGCACCTGGAAATACGAGGAAATTAAGAAGGTTGAAAAACCTGCTGCACAAATCAAATCAGCAGAAGAAATTGCCAAACCAATTGCAATCATTGATACTAAATTAGAATCTCAAACAGTTATTAAAGGCATTAGCGAAAAATTAAATAAATTCTCAAAGACTGATAATCAGGTTAAAGCTGATTTTCAGATCGTCTCTAAAGAGGGAAAAGTAATACTAAAAACCAATTGGAAAATTATGGATGCTGAAGGGTTTCGTTTTTTTGGATTCATCACCAAAAAATCGAAAATGCTGTTTAGCCTTTCGAACGGAGAGAGTATTGAACTACAGTATGCTGAAGATTTTGAACCGAAAGAATATCCTAAGTACAAATTCACCACCTTCACGGCGGAACTTGAATTGAATGAAGATCAGATCAGGAAATTACAGAATGCCTATCTCGAAAAAGTGGAGATGTACTGGAGCAGGCGAACTGAAAGTTATGAAATTTTCAATCCTGACTATTTCGTAAAAGAACTTCCCAAAATAATCAAATAACAAAAAAGACGCTGAAGCGTCTTTTTTTATTCATCATCTATTTGGAGATTGCCCCATTCCATCGAAATCCGATCCAATATCGGCATTAAATCGGCATAATGATTGGCTCTAAGCATATCAATCCGGGTTTGCTTAAAATTCACCAAACCTTTAAACATGCCAGCCATATGTCTTCTCATGTGCAAAATACCGCGCTTTTCGTCAATCCACTCAATGGCAGCATCAATTTGCTCTTTTAGCATTTCCACCTGTTGCGATACTGTTGCAGGAAGCAACAATTCACCTGTATTAAAATAGTGCTTTATATCTCTAAAAATCCATGGCTTACCTACCGAAGCACGACCAATCATGATTGCATCAACTCCATACTTATCGAAAGCTTCCTTTGCTTTTACAGGATTTGTAATATCGCCGTTTCCAATAATTGGAATGTGCATGCGCTGATTATTTTTCACATCTCCAATCAAAGTCCAGTCTGCTTCCCCTTTGTACATTTGACACCGGGTTCTGCCATGAATGGTTAAACCTTGAATACCCACATCCTGCAGCTGTTCTGCCAACTCAACAATTATTTTTGAATCCTCATCCCAACCCAAGCGGGTTTTTACCGTTACCGGTATATTTACCGCCTTAACAACTGCTTCGGTAATTTTCAGCATCTGCGGTACATTTCTCATCATGCCCGAACCAGCTCCTTTAGTGGCCACTTTACGAACTGGGCAACCAAAATTCAAATCTAAAAATTCCGGATTGGCAGCTTCAACAATTTTAGCAGCCTCAGCCATTGAATCAACATCTTTACCATAAATTTGAATGGCAACCGGGCGTTCCTCATCCAAAATGGTCAATTTTTTCATGGTACGGTTTACCGAACGAATCAATGCATCCGCCGAAATAAATTCGGTATACATCAAATCCGCACCATAACGCTTGCACAAAACCCTAAAAGGCGGGTTGGTAACATCCTCCATTGGTGCCAACAATACCGGCCGATCTCCTAAATCCAGATTTCCTATCTTCACGTTCTTTTCTTTTTTATCAGACTGCAAAGATAATAGAAAGTCTTAATAGTCGTAAAAGGTCGAAAGTCGAAAAGCCAAATAGTCCGGCAAGCAACAAAATGAATTTCTTAAATGCGCTTTGTCTGTCTGTAAATCTTGATACTATTTGCTACTTTTGTTCATCAAACTAAAAACAGAAACTCTATGCTAAAAGGATCATTGAGCCATTACTCCCCGCTTTCGCAATTAATGATGAGTCTACTTGTAGTAGTTGGTTCTTTTATGTTGTGCATGTTTGCCGGCAGTATACTGGCCTATCTTATTTTTGATGTCAATATCTTCACCGACGCGACAAGCCTGGATATAAATGGTGCTTCTGTGAACATTTCTGTTCTTAAATTTTATCAGTCGATCTACTCTACAGGTATGTTCATTATTCCCCCCTTTATTATTGCCTGGTTTGTGCATAACAAGGTATTGACCTATCTATTTTTAGACAAAAAATCTTCGTTTTCAAAATACCTGCTTGCAACACTAACAATTGTTGTTGCCTTGCCGGCGATTAATCTCCTTGCCGATATCAACTCACATTTGCAGCTGCCTGAATTTCTTTCGGGAGTGGAAGAATGGATGAGACATAGTGAAGACCAGGCCGAAATCATCACCAAGAAATTTTTGCTGATGGAAACGCCTTTTGATCTATTTATGAATTTGATTTTAATTGCGGTTATTCCGGCCTTGGGAGAAGAACTTTTGTTTCGGGGAGTTATTCAGCGAATCTTCTCGAACATGACTAAAAACGTGCATTGGGGAATCATTATAACAGCTTTTCTTTTCGCAGCTCTGCACATGCAATTCTTTGGTTTGATACCAAGAATGGCAATGGGAATTCTGTTTGGCTATCTACTGGTATGGACGAGAAGTTTATGGGTTCCTATTTTGGCGCATTTGATCAATAACGGAATGGCCGTTTGCATGTCTTATTTCATCAACAAGGGCAAACTACCCGAAGACATTGAAAAATTTGGAGGTAATGATGCAAGTATCTGGATCAGCGGAATGATTTCAATTGCAATGCTTTCAGTGCTGCTATTCAGCCTTTACGGATTGCGGGAAAGGCAAAGTGAGTGAGTCTTCCTCAGCCTGTTTTACTTGCTCTAATTTTTCCTTTTCACCCTTACGCCAAACATAAACAACTCCATATTCCGACGATTTCTCTCTTTTCTTTTCATCCGGTAAATCGGCAAATTTAGCCTCTATTTCGTTCCAAAGAGAAAGAATCAAACTATCTGCCTCATCGCGATATGCTGCCACCTTTTCCGAAAATCGCTGTGTATTACTTTGTAATGTTTTTTGATTGTTGAATGCCTGGTTAAAGTTCTCACAATTTACTCTTACCAACGCTATGGAAGGACTGTAAATTGGATTCCCTCCCATTCTCATTCGCTCTTGTTCTCCTTTTATCAATTTCTCTCCCCACTCAATTACTTTTGCATCCTGTAATAAGCACGGAGCTGCTTTCGAACTGGTTTTTAATCCGTAAAATTCCCGGATCTCAGGTTTCATTTCACCTCTGATAATTGTGAAATTTAATACCTGAATAAAGTGAGAAACATACAATCGCGCTTTACGCAGCTTCTCGTTGTATTCTTTACTTCTGATGGATTGCTGACTAAGTGCCTGACGCTGATTTCTAATTGCCAATTCGTAATGAGGTAAAAACGTCTCTATTTTCTGCAAAAGCAGAAAAGAAAAAGCCAGTTCAAAACGATTTATTCGGTAACTAATATCAAGGGCAGATTTTAAAGCACGTACACGTGCTGAATCAGTATTTGGCAGTCTTCTATAAGGCATCTGAGTAAATATTTAACAAATAATGTGGCAATGCTTAGTACGAAGATACAAAAAATATGGACATCCAATTTGATATTCGCACACAGACACTTTCATTTTTTACCAAATCCTATTTAACTGATATCAACCTTCGTTTAAATAGGACTGCTTTCCTTAAATAATCTGAAATATGTAAATAAATATTATATTCGTACCCTATTATTAATAGGAAATACAAATTCATGAAGAACATCCTTACCATTCTTATACTGTTTATCGGAGCTCAGTGCGCACTTGCACAACAAGACACTACTGTTTACTTTAAAAAACATCAGCCGGTACCAACTATTGAAGAAGCCGACTTTCAGGTAATCGTTAAGAAAAAAAATGAGAAAAGCTCAACTATGAGCGAGTTAATCTTACTAAATGGAGACTGGAAACTAGTCGTTAATCGTACCATTAAAGTAAAAGATAAGAACTCCTATATCGTGAAATACGAAAATAAATCGTTTAGGCGAAACTTTACAAAAATACCCGGAGGATATCAAGTTGAAGATTATAACTACAAAAGAAAACTCTGGCGGAAAGGAATTGCAACCAACTTATTCCCCTTACTAAAGCACGGACAATGGATGACTTATACCGATGGAATTCTTACTGGCATCGATTCTTATCAACTGGGAGTTTTAACTAAATCATATATTACTGATGGAGAAAAACATTTTTGGCCAAGCAACTCTTATGCTAATGCAGATACTTTAGCTCAATATAAAGATCATCCATCTGACTTACCAACCGACCTGGCAGAATTTGTAGAGTATCCGAAAACCTGCTCTAAAAAGGGAATTGGCGGTTGTGTTCTGATCCTTTTTGCTGTCTCGGAACAGGGAGATCCTTCCGACATCCATATTTTCAGAGGTGTTGAGCCAAATTTAAACCAAGCTGCGGCCAAAGCTGTACAAAAATGCAAAGGCTGGAAACCAGCCATAAAAAATGGAAAGCCAGTAAAAGTATACATGATCGCTCCAATTAATTTTAAGTTGAAATAATAGATAAAACTATTGCTTAGCCAACAAGAAAACAGTCCAATGAAAACATACGCCATTCTCTTCCTTCTATTGTCATTAACTATCAACACCTACTCCCAGGATATTTTAATGGAACAGGACATTTGCCTGCGCTCCTACCTTTCCGACAGAAGAGATGTATATCCTGTTTTAGATGATTTGTCGGGTAAAATAGCCTTATTCTTAATTGACAACGATACAATAAATGCTCTGACTTACAGCAAAAATTATGAACCTTTAAATTCCTGTAAGTGCCCAAGACCAAACGGAAAGTTTAAAATTTTAATCGGAAATACAGTTACCCAAAATGAGTGCAATCTGTTTTTTACCAACAACAGGAAAACAGAGTTTCTGGTTAAAACCATTGATTTAAATAACAATACAAGTAAGGAATACAAAATCCCTCTCAAGCTCAATCGCGAAGAATATCTTGAATCTGTTTCTTACAAAAACAAACTCTATATTTTGAGTCGTATCTATTACTCTTCCATTTACAAATTACGTGTGTTTGAGGGATGCGAACCTGCTGTTTGTATTGAGCATGATTTTACAAAAATTCTTTCGGCAAATTCAAAACCCGATCGAATTGCCGATGATCTTTACGATACTCCCAGTGCAACAACCACTACCAACATTAAAAGAATTGAATGCAGCAATCCAAATTCACTGGATATTACATCCGAAGAAAACAAACTCTACTGCTACGATGATAAAATAGTATTGAGCTTTGACGGAGAGAAGGACAAAACGACCCTAATTACCATTGACCTTAACAATTACACCTATACATCAAAAAACTTTAAGCAGGGAGAACTTGAAAAAACAAATAAGCTGGCAACTTTATCGAATTCTTACATCCATGGTAATAAGCTTTATCAACTAATAGTAAATAAAACCGGATTGTGTTTTACGGTTCACAGCCTTAAAACGGACAGCTTACTTAAAACATACAGCGTAAAAAGCGAAGAGGAAATCTATTTCAGAAACTCTGCTTTACTTCAAAAAATTGACGGAAATGGATTTAGCACTTCCGAAAGGGAATTAGACAAAACAAAACAGGTTTTGAGAAAGCTGCTTACGGGATATTTAGGCATTAGTGTATACGAAACCGGTAACAATCTGGAAGTGTTATTGGGCGGGATTAAGGAATCTCCTTCAACGGGAAGTTTGATCGCCATGGGACTCGTTGGAGCTGTTGCGGTTCCTTTAGTATCCGGCGGAGCATATTATGCTGTTCCAAATTATACTATGAATTCTTACTCATCCTATGCAAATAGTCGTTCGGTTTATTTCAAATGCCTTTTTGACAAACAAAATTTGGAACATGTAACCGGCAATTCAAGCCCAAATCCTTTTGACAAAATAAAAGAATTCGTCGGCACAATTAAAACGCCTCAATCAACTCAAACTATATTCAAGGTAAACGATTACTTCGTTTTAGGTTATTACTCTTCCAATGAAAAAAAGTATTATCTCCGTAGATTCGAGTAAACAATTAAATCCAAATCTCTTTAAACTACAAAAGCTGGTTAAAATAGGTAAGCAACGGCATTTTTAACGGATAAATAGTTCCTTAACAATACGAGCACTCCCTCATTTTGGTACATCCTAAATTCAGAAAAGACGGGTTCTCAATAAAATTGGCCATTCTGATTTATGAATTACAGAATCGAAGAATAAAATTGAATATTTGGGTATCAGAAAAGCTTATCGGATGAAACAAATTGGCCATTCTGATGCCAGAATGATGAATTCTTTGGTGCAAATTGCTATTTCTACAAACAGAAAGTGGAATTTTACAGATCGCTTACTAAATCGGGTATCCGAATGCTTAATATTGATTACCGGCTGCCAAATTCCAATATCAGAGTGCGCAATTCGGATAAACCTGCAAATAGTATCAACACAAAGTAGTTAAAAAAAAGCCGGCATCCCGCATTATCTTGAATAACGAGCACATACCGAATCGTAATTTATCATCATAAATAAATATATTTCATCTGTTTTGATAATTTTATGTAATTTAGTTTTTTAGTTGTCAAAAATTAATCGTTTCCCCACTTATGAAAATAAATTCTAACTCCTCTACAAAACATTGTGCCGAAATTGGTAACAAGCTTATCTCTTTATTTCAAAAATATTCAATAAAAGAGGATCACTATTACACGGATATTTTAAAAAAACTTTTGCTTATAACCAATGAGTTGATTGACTCGATTAACCGGGGAGGTGTGCACAATGACAGGAAGGAGAAAGATGCAATACGCGACGCAGATGTACGTGCCGTGTTTTATGAAGTAATGGCCAGATGCAACCGAAGGCCAGGTGAAAATCAAAAAAAAGCTTTGCGGATAAAAAAGATATTGGATCGGTTTGGAATCGAGATTACTGAGTACACCTATATCAACGAAAGTGCGAACATTAACGCTATGTTAGTCGATTTAACGGCTCCTGAATTAGCCGAAGAAAGAGCTTCGATACCCGATTTAGACAAATTACTTGTGAACCTGCAAAGCTCGCAGTCCGATTTTGAATTGTCTAACCTGGAATTTATTGAAAATACGGTTGATCGGAAAAAAACAAAATCGGCAACAGCTCTGGCCAAAGATCTGAGAGAATTAATCAACAATGAACTTTCTGTTTATCTTCAATCAATGGCAAAGGCAAAACCAAGCCAGTACAAAGAATTTGCCGGATTGCTGACTACAATTATAGAGGACAATAACAAATCAGTAGCAGATCATTTGGCTGCAGTAAAGCGCAAAAAGGAAAAGATGCAGGCACATAATTGATCTCAAAAAAAATAAACCGCCTCAGTTTTTTGGGTGGTTTATTTTTCTGTGACTATAATTTGCCCAGCCACAATTGCCGGTTAGAAGAGTTGCACCTCCCACTTAGGATCAGATGATTCTGCATTCTCCCAATCAACGCAAAGTTCTTGCGGCCCTTTTAAAATATACTCTTCATAACCATCCCAATTGTAGTTTTCGATGACTTTTTTGCCCTCGGCATTAAATTTTAGGCTTGGGTTATTAAACTTACTGCAGCAAAACTTATTATGCCAATATAAACAGCATGCAATTCACGTTTCACTCATATAAAAAAAAGGTGAAAATCAACTAAAAATATAAAAATAGATCCTTCACTATGTAGAACAAATCCACACAAGTGTCCAATATTCTACACAAATCCTATTTGATAAAAATTATCCGATTGGTTCAAACGTCGCCCAATAAATTTCCTTATCTTTTCGTTTACAGAACATTAAGCTTACTGCAATAAAAATTGCAGGTCTAAATCAAATCAATTGGTATCCTATTTGCGTAAGTAACTGAAGTTAATTTTAAAATGATTTTTTTAATCAATCTAAGTTGGTTTTATATTGATTTTGAAACTTATAATTTAAATTTTTAGATATGAAACGAAACATTATTGCCGTTGGTGCATTATTATTTTTCTCTGCAGTTCTTTTTAGCTGTTCAGACAATTCAGATAATAATCCGGAAAAGGGTCTTTCTTTAGAGCAATCCTTAAAAGAAAAGACTGTTAGCTTAACTACTGCAGTTGATGAAATTACCAGCTCGAAAGGATTTGAAATTGTTACCATGAATGATCCAACCACTGTTGCTGGTACAACAAAACAAGGAAGTGACGACACAAAATTTTCTGCAAATATCACTCTTGATGATATAAAAGGTATTTACGAATACAGTGCATCTATACCTGCAGCAACAACTGAAACAAAAATGGGCTACAGCTCTAAGTTTGAAAAAACAGGAGACAGTGAAGAGTTTATTATCAAGTTACCCAAAGAGAAGGCTGGTAATCCCTGGAAATTATATATGGAAGAAGAGGGTGATGACAGTTTGGTGAACGATTTTGTGATTACAACAACCGAGTACAACTACTATTTCTCTATGGATGAAGGGTTCCAATTTAATAACCTGGTAAATTCATCTATTACTGTTGAAGATGAACCTGCAGGAGAACTATTCGTGAATTGGGACATTGCTGCAAATCAGAATTTCAATTACGAATCGAAGTTTTCATTTACCGATGATTATTCTGTTGGTGTTAAGTTCAAAATGGGTGACACTATTCAATATGCCTACAATCTTAAAAATGGTGAAGATGTTCTTTTTAAAGAAGAAATGCAATTCACAAAAGGGGATGGTGAAAACAGCAGTTACGAATACAAACTGTCAATCGGGCTTATCGAGATTGTTAAGAATTCAACCAGCGATTCGTACCTGGTATACCGCGATGGTGTTTTAGAGGAAGGTGCTGTTGTTGAAGTAATCAACAACAGTGGCGAATCAACCGAGGCCAATGTTGTATTCTGTAGAAAAGGCCGTGATTTGAAAATTACTTTTGCTGATGAATCTGTAGTTGTTCTTTCGGAGCTTTTAGGACAAGATACTCTTGATAAAATGGCTGAGATATTCAGTTCGATGTACGACATGTATTTTGTGAATCATGTAGTTAATAAAGTGGCTCACGAAGCCTATTATATGAATCAGGCAGACAGTTAATATATGCTCATTAAAAACTGAAATCCGGTCGTTTGACCGGATTTTTTTGTGCCTAAAATCGCTTACAGATACAAAAACCATTTTCATTATCTTTCTAACATGTTTAGACTTTTTTCTTTACCGAAATTAATTCTCCTTTTATCAGTTCTACTTTTAAACCACAATTCTCATGCACAAAAACCGCATGAACAGGCTCGAATTGGAAAAGCCAGTTTC